>NZ_JBVOQE010000001.1:0-1312827 GCF_055668065.1 Streptomyces sp. NPDC097129
GGATACGGCCTGCCGATGTCGCTGTGCCTGTTCAAGCCCGAGCTGGACGTGTGGGAGCCGGGCGAGCACAACGGCACCTTCCGCGGCAACAACCCGGCGTTCGTCACCGCCACCGCCGCGCTGGAGACGTACTGGGCCGACGGCGCCGCCATGGAGAAGCAGACCCGCACCCGCGGTGAGCAGGTCGAGCAGTGGATGATCTCCATCACCGAGGAGAACCTCGCCGACGTCAAGGAGTACCGCGGCCGCGGCCTGGTGTGGGGCATGGAGTTCCACGACAAGGCCCGCGCCGGACGCATCGCGCACCGCGCCTTCGAGCTGGGGCTGCTGGTGGAGACCTCCGGTCCCGAGTCCGAGGTCGTCAAGCTGCTGCCGGCCCTGACCATCACCCCGGAGGAGCTGGACGAGGGTCTGAAGACCCTGGCCCGCGCCGTCCGCGAGACCGCCTGAGACACCCCTCACCCGCCCGCACCCGTACACCCCTATCTAGGAGGCATCGCACCACCGTGATCGTCCGTTCGTTCAAGGAGATCGAAGGCACCGACCGCCATGTGAAGGCCGCGTCCGGCACCTGGGAGAGCAAACGCATCGTCCTCGCCAAGGAGCGCGTCGGCTTCTCGCTGCACGAGACGATCCTCTACGCCGGGACCGAGACGTCGATGTGGTACGCCAACCACATCGAGGCCGTGGTCTGCACCCGGGGCGAGGCCGAGCTCACCGACCACGAGACGGGGAAGACCCACACGATCACCCCCGGCACCATGTACCTCCTGGACGGCCACGAGCGGCACACGCTCAAGGTCAAGGAGGACTTCCACTGCATCTGCGTGTTCAACCCGCCCGTCACCGGCCGGGAGGACCACGACGAGAACGGCGTCTACCCGCTGCTCACCGAACCCGAGGAGGTGTGAACCGCATGACGGCCACCACGACCAGGAGCACCGTCACGGACCTGTACCCCACCCGCGGCGCCACCGAGGTGACGGTGCCCCGGCAGGACCCGGTCGTCTGGGGAGCCCCGGACGCCCCGGGCCCCTTCCAGCCGGCCGACCTCGGCGCCTTCGAGCGCGACGGCTTCATCGCCGTCGACCAGATCATCACGCCCGGCGAGGTCGCCGAGTACAAGCGTGAGCTGGACCGGCTGGTCACCGACCCGGCGATCCGCGAGGACGAGCGGTCCATCGTGGAGCCGCAGTCCAAGGAGATCCGCTCGGTCTTCGAGGTGCACCGCATCAGCGAGGTGTTCGCGAAGCTCGTGCGTGACGAGCGGGTCGTCGGCCGCGCCCGGCAGATCCTCGGCTCGGACGTGTACGTCCACCAGTCCCGGATCAACGTCAAGCCGGGCTTCGGCGCCAGCGGTTTCTACTGGCACTCCGACTTCGAGACCTGGCACGCGGAGGACGGTCTGCCGCGGATGCGGACGGTGTCCGTGTCGATCGCGCTGACCGAGAACTTCGACACCAACGGCGGTCTGATGATCATGCCGGGGTCGCACAAGACGTTCCTCGGCTGTGCGGGCGAGACGCCGAAGGACAACTACAAGAAGTCGCTGCAGATGCAGGACGCGGGCACCCCGTCCGACGGGGCGCTCACGTCGCTCGCGGGCGAGTACGGCATCCGGCTGTTCACCGGCAAGCCGGGCTCGGCGACCTGGTTCGACTGCAACGCCATGCACGGCTCCGGCGACAACATCACGCCGTACCCGCGCAGCAACGTCTTCATCGTGTTCAACAGTGTGGAGAACACGGCCGTGGAGCCGTTCGCGGCGCCGATCCGGCGGCCGGAGTTCATCGGGGCGCGGGACTTCACTCCCGTCCGGTGAGCTGACCGGACACCGACCACCGGGCCGGGACCTCCTCGTGTGGGACGGGGGGTCCCGGCCCGGTCGTGTGCGCCGGGCCGGGCAGGTGCGCTCAGCCGGACAGCACGTCGAGCAGCCGGTCCACGTCGGCCGTCGTGGTGTACAGGTGGAACGCGGCGCGCAGGTTGCCCGCCCGGTTCGAGACCTCGATGCCCGCGTCGCTCAACTCGCCCTGGCGGCCGCCCAGTCCGGGCACCGACACGATCGCGGAGCCGGGTGCCGGGACCGGCTCGTGGCCGAGGGAGCCGAGCCCCTTGCGGAACCGCTCGGCGAGCGCCACGTCGTGTGCGTGGACGGCGTCCACGCCGATCTCCTCGATCAGTTCGAGGGAGGTGCGCAGTCCGGCGTAGGAGAACAGGGCGGGGCTGACGTCGAAACGCCTCACCGCGTGGGCGAGTTCGGTGACGGGGCCGTAGCAGCTGTCCCAGGGCTGCTCGCCGGAGGACCAGCCGGCGAGCAGCGGCGTGAGCCCGCCGAAGTCCCGCGTGGCGTCCGGGGCGACGAAGAACGCGGCGCCGTGCGGGCCGAGGAGCCATTTGAAACCGACGGCGGCGAGGAAGTCGTAGTCACCCGGGTCGACGGGCAGCCAGCCGGCCGACTGGGAGGCGTCGACGTAGACGCGGGCCCCGTGCGCGCGGGCCGCCTCCCGCACCGCGGGCAGATCGGCGAGGCGGCCGTCGGCGGACTGGGCGGCGCTGACCGCGATGAGCGCGGTGCCGGGCCGGACGGACGCGGCGAGCTCCTCCAGCGGTACGGCGCGCACGGTGAGGTCGGCGCGCATGTGGAAGGGGTTCACCAGGGAGGAGAAGTCGGCCTCGGCGGTGAGGACTTCGGCTCCGGCGGGCAGCGAGGCGGCGATCAGCGCGCCGTACTCGGCGACCGAGCCGCCCATCGCCACGCGTTCGGCGGGGACGCCGGTCAGCCGGGCGAAGGAGGCGCGGACGGCCTCCACGTCCTCGTACAGGGAACCGAGCGGCCTGCCCTCGGCGCGCAGCCGCACCGCCCGGTGCAGGGCGGTCACGGTGCGGGCCGGGAGCAGGCCGTTGCTCGCGGTGTTCAGATAGGTGTTCTCCGGGGCGAACTCGGCGCGGACGAGGCTCTCGAAGGTCTCCATGGGACCACTGTGCGGCCCCGTGAAGTCGCCGTCCATCGCGTATTTTCGCGCGGTACCGTCAAGGCATCCTTATAGGTACGCGCTGACCTGCCGTTTTCTCCGCGTCAGCCGTGCTGCGGCACCGCGCAACCGTCCGGACCGCACGCCTCGGCGCCGCCGCCGTCCAGGAGGGTGAGCGGGGAGCGTTCGCCCCATGCCTGGGTGAGCGCCTGGGTGAAGACCTCGGCACTCTGGGCGCCGGAGACGCCGTAGGTGCGGTCGAGCACGAAGAACGGCACCCCGCGCGCGCCGAGCCGGGCGGCCTCGCGCTCGTCCTCGCGGACGGCGTCGGCGTAGGCCTCGGGGTCGGCGAGGACCGCGCGGGCGGCGTCGGCGTCGAGGCCGGCGGTGACGGCCAGGTCCACGAGCCGCTCGTCGTCGTTGAAGACGGACCGCTCCTCGGCGAAGTTGGCCTTGTACAGCGCGTCCAGCAGTTCGTCCTGCTTGCCCTGCTCCTCGGCGAAGTGCAGCAGGCGGTGCATGTCGAAGGTGCTGCCGTGGTCGCGGCCGTGGGTGCGGTAGTCCAGGCCCATGGCGGCGGCCTGGGCGCCGAGGTTGTCCTCGCCGGCCTGCGCCTGCGCCTCGCTCATGCCGTACTTCTTGGTCAGCATGGTGAGCACGGGCTGGACGTCGTCCTTGGCCCGGCCGGGGTCCAGTTCGAAGGAGCGGTGCACGATCTCCACCTGGTCGCGGTGCGGGAAGGCCGCGAGCGCCTGCTCGAAGCGGGCCTTGCCGACGTAGCACCAGGGGCAGGCGAGGTCGCTCCAGATCTCGACGCGCAGGGTCACGGCTCACTCACTCCAGGGGTCGCGTGGGGGGGGGAACGGGATGCACCGCCCTCTGATATGTGAACGTTCAAGGAGAGGGGTTCATTCCCCGGCGGGTCTCGCGCCCCGGTCCTGTGCGCGGGCCAGGAGAGCCTGTCCCTGTTCGCGCGCGTGCTCGATGGGGTCCGCGAAGGTGTTCAGGCCGTGGGCGACGAGCGCCCCTTCGTGCAGCAGCATGAGCGTGCGGCCCAGTTCACCGGCCCGGTCCGGGGCGATGCCGGCGGCGAGGCCGGTGAACAGGTCGAGCATCCACCGCTTCTGCTCGGTGATGATCGCGTGGGCAGGATGCGACGGGTCGCTGATCTCGGCGTGCGCGTTGACCATGCTGCAGCCTTTGGGGCTGTTCAGCACCGCCCACGCGCGTGAGGCGTCGAAGACGGCCAGGACGCGGGCCACCGGCAGGGCTGCGGCGTCCAGGTACGGGGCGAGGAAGGCCCGCCAGCGTTCATCACGGTCCGCGAGGTACTCCACGACGATCTGCTCCTTGGAGCCGAACCGGTCGTAGAGGGTCTTCTTCGTCACGCCGGCCTCGGCGGCGATCAGGTCCACCCCGACGGCATGGATGCCGCGCTCGTAGAAGAGTCTCGCGGCGGCTTCCAGGACGCGTCGCGCGGCAGGCGTCATCGTGATCCGTCGCGGCCCTTCAGTGGTACTCACACCTCGAGAGTATACCGATCTGTATAGTACGCTGACGGATGGCGGGTATACCGATCTGTTTAGTGGAGGTGGGGCGTGAACATCCTTCTCTCGACCGCCTTCGTGCTCTGCTGGAGCTCCGGGTTCATCGGCGCGAAGCTCGGCGCCGGCAGCGCGGCCGCCGTCACGATCCTGATGTGGCGCTTCCTGCCGGCGACCATCGCCCTGTTAGCCGTCGCCGGCGTCCGCAGAGCCGCGTGGCAAGGGCTCGGCAGGCGGGATGTGGCCCGGCAGGTCGTGATCGGCGTCCTCTCGCAGAGCGGCTATCTGCTCACCGTCTACTACGCGATCCAACTCGGGGTCTCCAGCGGCACCACGGCCCTGATCGACGGCGTTCAGCCCCTTGTCGCCGGAGCGCTCGCCGGACCGTTGCTGCGTCAGTACGTCTCACGTGTGCAGTGGCTCGGCCTGTGCCTGGGAGTGGGCGGCGTCGCCGTCGTCACCCTGGCCGACGCCTCGGTCGGCGCCGGAGTCGCCTGGTGGGCGTATCTCATCCCCTTCCTCGGCATGTTCTCGCTCGTGGGCGCCACGTTCATCGAGGGCCGTTCCCGCGTGCGGGTCGCCCCCGTGGTGTCGTTGACCGTCCACTGCGCCACCAGCGGCGTCGTCTTCACGGCACTCGCCGTGAGCCTCGGGGCCGCGGAACCGCCCGTCGAGCCGTCGTTCTGGGCAGCGATCACCTGGCTCGTGACCTTGCCGACCTTCGGCGGATACGGGCTGTACTGGCTCATCCTGAAGCGCTCCGGAACCACCCGGGTCAACACGCTCATGTTCCTCATGGCTCCGGTCACGGCGGTCTGGGGAGCCCTCATGTTCGGCGAACCGTTCGGCGCGCAGACGGCTCTCGGCCTGGCGATCGGCCTCGCGGCGGTCGTCATCGTCCATCTCGGCGACACCTCGTCCGCCGGGGCGCGGCTCAGCCGGGCCGCCGGCGAATGATCAGGCCACAGCCTCCAGGCGGTGGAACGGGCCCCGGTACGCGCCCGGGGTCGGGCCGGTGCGGCGGACCAGGTGGGGGCGCGCAGGGAGTCCGCCGTGCCCAGGCCGCAGGCGCGGGCCACCTGGTCCATCGGGGGTGCGGCGGTCTCCAGCAGTTCACCGGCCGGCTCCCATGCGCTGGAGCCTGGTTGCCGCGGCAGCACTCTTCGCGGTGACGGCTGTGTTGAGCACACGGCTCGGGCAACGCCGCCGAGGGGCGCGGGAACTGCGCGACCCGCCGCGGCGAACCCGCGGCCGGAGGAGTCCCGCGCCCCTGCGGTGAAACCGCTACCGCTCCAGCCGCCCGTCGAACCGGCGCGGCAGTCCCAGCGGGTTGTCGTCCCGCAGCTCCGGCGGCAGCAGCGCCTCGGGCGCGCCCTGGTACGCCACCGCCCGCAGCCACCGCTCGATCGCGGTGCCGCCCACCGACGTGGACGTGGACGTCGTCGCCGGGTACGGCCCCCCGTGGTGCTGCGCGGGCGCCACCGCGACGCCCGTCGGCCAGCCGTTGACCAGCACGCGGCCCGCCAGCGGCGTCAGCTCCTGGAGGAGCTCCGCCCCGCGGCCCTCCCCGGCGGCCTCCTCCGACGACAGCTGAACGGTCGCGGTGAGGTTGCCCGGCAGCCGGGACAGCACGCCCTTGACCTCGGCCTCGTCCTCGTAGCGGGCCACGACGGTGACCGGGCCGAAGCACTCCTCCAGGAGCAGGTCGTACGCCCCCTCCTCGGCCAGCCTGCTCGCCGGCACCGTGAAGAAACCGGCGCTGACCGTGTGCTCGCCGCCCGCGCCCGGCGTCACCGGCGTCTCGACGTCGGGGAGCTGGGCGCGCTCGGTCACCCCGGCGAGGAAGTTGTCCCGCATCCGGTGGTCGAGCAGGACGCCGGCGTCGGTGTCGCTGACGGCGTCGGTGAGGGACTTGACCAGTCCGTCGCCGGCCGCGCCGGAGGGTACGAGGACCAGGCCGGGCTTGACGCAGAACTGGCCGACGCCGAGGGTCATCGATCCGGCGAGCCCGGTGCCGATGGCCTCCGGGCGCTCGGCGGCCGCGGCCTCGGTCACCACGACCGGGTTGAGGGAGCCGAGTTCACCGTGGAACGGGATGGGCACCGGGCGGGCGGCGGCCGCGTCGAACAGTGCCCGGCCGCCGCGCACCGAACCGGTGAAGCCCGCGGCGGCGACCAGCGGATGCTTGACCAGCTCGACGCCCGCCTCGAAGCCGTGGACGAGACCCAGGACGCCTCCCGGGATGCCGTGCTCCGCGGCGGCGTCCCGCAGGACCTTCGCGACCAGCTCGGACAGCCCCGGATGATCGGGGTGGGACTTGACGACGACCGGGCAGCCCGCGGCGAGCGCGCTCGCGGTGTCGCCGCCGGGCACGGAGAAGGCGAAGGGGAAGTTGGACGCGGAGTAGACCGCGACCACCCCGAGCGGGATCTTGTAGCGGCGCAGGTCCGGGACCGGCGGGGTGGCGGTGTCGTCGGGGTGGTCGATGACCACGTCGAGGAAGGCGCCCTCGTCGACGATGTCCGCGAAGGCGCGCAACTGGTAGCAGGTGCGGGCGAGTTCACCGGTGAGCCGGACCGGGCCGAGCGCGGTCTCGGCGTCGGCGACCTCGATGAGGTGGTCCTTCGCGGCGTGCAGCCGGTCGGCGGCGGTGCGCAGGAAGGCGGCGCGGACGGTGCGGTCGGCGAGCGAGTCGCGGGCGGCGTGCGCGGCGCGGACGGCGGCGTCCACCTCCTGGGCTGTGGCTTCCACCGCAACCTGTTCCCGCTGCTTCCCGGTTCGGGGGTCGACACTCCAGACTGGTGCTGCTGCCACCGTGGGTCCCTCCCAGTATGTCTCCGCCCACCAGGGCGTTCGATATACTGAACACTGTCTTCGATGATGAACAGTTCGGAGACTATTTCCCGTCGAACGAAGGGGTCAAGGGCGATGTCGGCAGGCGAGACGGGCGGCGGGGCGCAGGTCAAATCGGCGGTACGGACGGTGGAGCTGCTGGAGTACTTCGCGGCACGCCCCGGCATGCACTCCCTCGCATCGGTGCAGGAGGCCGTCGGATATCCCAAGTCCAGCCTCTACATGCTGCTGCGCACCCTCGTGGACCTGGGCTGGGTGGAGACCGACGCCACCGGCACGCGGTACGGCATCGGGGTGCGGGCGCTGCTGGTCGGCACCTCCTACATCGACGGCGACGAGGTGGTCGCGGCGGCCCGGCCGACGCTGGACCGGCTCTCCGACGACACCACCGAGACCATCCATCTGGCCCGGCTGGACGGCACCAACGTCGTCTACCTCGCCACCCGGCAGTCGCAGCACTACCTGCGCCCCTTCACCCGGGTCGGCCGCCGGCTGCCCGCCCACTCCACCTCCCTGGGCAAGGCGATCCTCGCCACGTACAGCGACGAGCAGGTCCGCAAGATGCTCCCGGAGACGCTGCCGGCGCTGACCGAGAACACCATCACGGACCGCGAGAAGCTCATCGAGGAGCTGCACCAGGTGCGTGAGCAGGGCTTCGCCGTGGACCGCGAGGAGAACACCCTGGGGCTGCGCTGCTTCGGCGTGCCGATCCCCTACCGCACCCCCGCGCGGGACGCCATCAGCTGCTCGGTGCCGGTCGCGCGCCTCACGCCCGCCCACGAACAGCTCGTCAAGGACGCCCTGTTCGACGCCCGCGACCGGCTGACGCTGGCCACCCGCCGGCTCTGAGACCTCGGCAATCCCGCGGGGCGGCCCGTAGGCTCTGGCGGCATGAACGTCGTCATCCGCGAGGTCCACGACAGTGATCTGCCGGTGTTCTTCCGGCACATGAACGACCCGGAGGCGCTGCGCATGGCCGCCTTCACGCCGAAGGACCCGGCCGACCGGGACGCCTTCGACGCACGCTGGCGGAGGATGAGGGCGTCCTCCGTCGTGCTGCGTACGATCCTCGCCGACGGTGACGTGGTCGGCTCGGCGGCGGTGTACGGGGAGCCGGGTGAGCGCGAGGTGACGTACTGGGTGGACCGGGCCTACTGGGGGCGCGGGGTGGCCACGGCCGCGCTGCGGGCCCTGATCGGCGAGGTGCCCGAACGCCCGCTGTACGCGCGGGCGGCCGCCGACAACGTCGGCTCGCTGCGGGTGCTCGGCAGGTGCGGCTTTCTGGAGACGGCCCGGGCCACGGGGTTCGCGCAGGCGCGCGGCGAGGAGATCGAGGAGGTCGTGCTCCGGCTGCCGGGCTGACGAGTCCGGCAGCCGGTCCGCTGTGCCGGGCGGCCCTGTCCGCCGGGCTGACCCTCTCTCCCCCGCGCGGCGGAGGCGGATCGTCACCGCGCAGGAGGCGAGGCCGCACGGGAGGCGGGAGCGTGGGGGCATGACCCGGTCACTCACCCCTGCACCGGCCGACCGGCCGCGCCGCCTGCTGCGGGCCGTCGCCATCGCCGCCTGCGTGCCGTATCTCGCCCTCAAGGCCGTCTGGATCAGCGGGAGCCGCCTCGGGATCCCGGACGGCAGCCCGCTGCTGGAGCACCCCACCACCATGGCCGTGGCCAACGGGGTCACCGTTCTCATGGACGGCGCGGTGATCGTGCTCGTGCTGCTGCTGACCCGGCCGTGGGGGCGGCGGGTGCCGGCCTGGCTGCTCGTCCTCCCCGCCTGGGTGGCCACCGGGCTGCTCGCGCCGATCATGGCCGGATACCCGCTCCAGCTGCTGGTCACGGCGCTGGGCGGGCGCGCACACGCGGCCGGTGGCGGTGAACCCTTCCTGGACGCCTGGGTGTTCGCCGTGGTGTACACCGGCTTCATCGCGCAGGGCCTGTGCCTGGGCGCGTTGTTCGTGCGGTACGCCGGCGAGCGATGGGGCGGTCTGTGGCGCGGCCGCATCGGGCTGCGGCCGTCCGGAGCTGCGGGGTCCGCCCGGCGGACGGCCGCCGGTGCGGCAGCCGTCCTCGCGCTGCCCGTCATGGCCCCGCATCTGGTCTGGCTGTGCGGCGGCACGGCCGGGCTCAGCGCGGGCCGCGTCACCGGCCGGGACAGCGGCTTCTACGTCATGGAGGCCCTGTACGTCGTCTTCCTCGCGTCGGCCGTCGCCGGTGGCCTGCTGCCGGCGTTCCGCCGGAGCCACCGGCTGCCCGCCGCGCTGCCGTTGGCGCCGGCCTGGCTCGGCTCCGGCGCGACGGCCTGCTGGGGCGGCTGGCTGGCGGTGGCCTCGCTGACCGGCGTGGGAAAGGCCGCCGACCGGCCCACGCCCCTGATGAACCTCACCTACGCTGGCCACATGATCGTCGGGCTTCTGGTCGCCGCCGCCGGCGCGTCCTTCCTCGCGGAGCGGTCGGCGCGGCTCGGCGGACGGCCCGCGCCGGGCGCCGGGCCTGCGGCGGCGCCCGCCGGAGGGGCGGGTGCGGGCGCGGGGCGGGCGACGCCGGGCATCGTGCGCGCGGCCTCCGGCACCGGCCGGGTGCGCTCGGCCCCGGGCCGGCCGGCGGGGGGCCAGGAGCGGCCGGCCGCCACGGCGGGCGCGTCGGACACCGGAGCGACGGCGACCGGGGGGCCGGGCGCGTGAGATCCGGGGCCCGGCTGCTGTTCGGGAGGCGGGCGCGCCGCCGTTGGGTCCATCTGATCCTCGGCGGTGCGCTCGCCATGCCGTACGTCCTCGTCGGCGAGGTGATCATCGGTCCCGCCCTGGGCTCCCGGTACGTCTTCGGTGATCTGCCGCTGCAACTGCTCTCGTTCGCCGTGGGGTTGCCGCTGGCCGCGCTCACGGCCGCCGTGTTCCCGATGACCCGGCCGCTGGAGGCGGGTGCGGCGCGCGCCCTGTGCGGCATCGACGCCGACGCCCTGTCCCCCACGCCGGCCCGGGGCCGTGCCGCGCGCGGCCGGTCGGCGACCTGGTTCACGCTGCATCTCGGGCTCGGCGGGGTCCTGTCCGGGATGTCGCTGGCCGTGCCGCCGTTCGCGGTCGTCCTGATGACGCTGCCACTGTTCGCGGGGCTGCGCGGCGACGGGCTGGGGCTGCCCGGCGTCCTCGTCCACGGCTGGGGCCTGGTGCTGGCCCCCGTCTGCGGGCTCGCCATGCTGCTGGCGCTCGCCGGGTGCGCGGCCGTCTGCGGTGCGCTGCTCGCCCGGTGCGCGCCCGCGCTGCTCGGGCCGGCCCCGGAGGACCGGCTGGCGGCCGCCGAGGCGCGCGCCGCCGACCTCGCCGTGCGCAACCGGCTCGCCCGCGAGCTGCACGACTCCGTCGGGCACGCCCTCAGCGCGGTCACCCTGCAGGCGAGCGCGGCGCGCCGGGTGCTGGACAGCGACCCGGACTTCGTCCGCGAGGCGCTCTTTGCGATCGAGGACACCACCCGGCGTACCGTCGGTGAACTCGACGCCGTCCTCGGCGTGCTGCGCGCCGGGGACGCGCCCGGTACGGCGCCCGCGCCCACCCTCGCCGCCGATCTCGAGGCCCTGCTGCGCCGCACCCGCGCGGGCGGACTGCGGGTACGCGCCGAGGTCGGCGTCGACCCCGCCGGGCTGCCCGCCCTGGTGTCCCGGGAGGCGTACCGGATCGTGCAGGAAGGGCTGAGCAACGCCCTGAGGCACGGCGACGCGGGGACCGCGGTGGACGTGCGGATCGCGGCCGCCGGGGCCCATCTGGAGATCACCTTGACCAACCCCCTCGGCGCCTCGCGCACCCCGGCCGTCCGGCCCGGCGGCGGCCACGGTCTGCGCGGCATCGCCGACCGGGCCCGGCTGCTGGGCGGCGCCGCCGAGGCCGGCCCGGCCGGGGAGGCATGGCGGCTGCACGTCCACCTGCCGATGCGGGAAGCCGCATGACCCGGCCGAGCGGCCGCACGACCCCGCCGAGAGGAACCGCATGACCGCGACGAAGGGTCCCGTATGAGCGTCAAGCCGATCCGGATCGTCCTCGCCGACGACGAGCGCATGGTCCGCACCGCGCTGCACGCCATCCTGTCCGCGGAGCCGGACCTGGAGGTGGTCGGGGAGGCGGCGACCGGAGCCGAGGCCGTCGCCGTCGTGCGCGACCGGCGGCCCGACGTGGTGCTGATGGACGTGCGCATGCCGCAGATCGACGGCATCCGCGCCACCGAGCAGATCCTCGCCACGCTCGCCGACCCGCCCCGCATCGTCGTCGTCACCACCTTCGAGAACGACTCCTACGTGTACGACGCTCTGCGCGCCGGCGCCGCCGGGTTCCTGCTGAAGCGGGTGGACGCCGACACGCTGGTGCAGGCGGTACGGCTGGTCGCGCACAGCGACACCCTGCTGTTTCCCGCGGCCGTGCGCACCCTGGCGGCCGCCCACGCGGGAGCCCGGGCCGCTCCCCCCGCCTGGGTGGCGCGGCTCACGGACCGCGAGCGCGAGGTGCTGCGCCTGATGGCGGCCGGGCTGACCAACGCGGAGATCGCCGGGCGCATGGGCGTCGGCCCGGCGACGGTGAAGACCCATGTCGCGTCGGTGCTGGCCAAGACCGGCACCCGGGACCGCACCCAGGCTGTGATCGCCGCGTACGCGGCGGGCTTCCTGAGCGGACGATGAGAAATCCGGGCGCGAGGGAACGATCGACGCCCTCCTGCTCGTCTTCTGATCGGGATGAACAAGACGATCAGGCGCGCATCGGTCTTCGCGCTGCTCCTGGTGCTCGCCCTGCTGGTGCGGGCGACCTGGGTGCAGTTCTACGACGGCAAGGCGCTCGCGGACGACAAGGACAACCGGCGCAACGCGATCCAGACCTACGCGGAGCCGCTCGGCAACATCATCGTGGCCGGGCGCTCCGTGACCGGCTCGACCCGGACGTCGGGCGGTGACCTGGAGTACAAGCGCACGTACACGGACGGGAGGCTGTACGCGGCGGTGACGGGCTACGCCTCGCAGGCGTACGCCCCGACGCAGCTCGAGGGCATCTACTCGGACCTGCTCAACGGCACGGACCCGCGGCTGCGGACGGTGATGGACACGGTCACCGGCAAGCGGGCCGATCCGGGCGACGTGCTGACGACCATCGACCCGGACGTGCAGAAGGCGGCGTACAAGGCCCTCGGCGGCAAGAAGGGCGGGGCGGTCGCCATCGACCCGAAGACGGGCCGGCTCCTCGCCGTCGTCTCCACGCCGTCGTACGACCCGTCCGCGCTCACCGACGCCAACACCGCGGGCACGGCGTGGAAGGAGCTGAACGCCGATCCGGACAAGCCGCTGAACAACCGGGGGCTGCGCCAGCCGCTGCCGCCGGGCTCCACGTTCAAGCTGGTGGTGGCCGCGGCCGCGCTGGAGGACGGGCTGTACTCGTCGGTGGACCAGCGGACGGTGAGCCCGGACCCGTACCGGCTGCCGTTGACCTCGCAGGACCTGAGCAACGAGAACCCGTCGGCGCCCTGCGAAAACGCCTCCATCCGGGTCGCCCTGCAGTACTCCTGCAACAACGTCTTCGCGAAGATGGCGGTGGATCTGGGGCAGGACAAGGTGCGGGCCATGGCCGAGAAGTTCGGCTTCAACGACGAGCAGCAGGACGTGCCGGTGCGGGCGTACCCGAGCGTGTACCCCAAGGACATGGACAAGGCGCAGACCGGCCTGAGCGGCATCGGCCAGTTCGACGTGACGGCGACCCCGCTGCAGATGGCGATGGTGTCGGCGGCGATCGCGAACGGCGGCAAGCTGGTGGCGCCGCACATGGTGTCCCAGGTCACCGACAGCGGCGGCGATGTGCTGCAGAACTACGACAACGACGCGCAGAGCAAGGAGATCGTCAGCTCCCGCACCGCCGAGCAGCTCCAGTCGGCCATGCAGACGGTCGTCGAGGAGGGCACGGGCACCAACGCCCGGATCTCCGGCGCGACGGTCGGCGGCAAGACGGGTACGGCGCAGCACGGCGAGAACAACAGCAAGACGCCGTACGCCTGGTTCACCTCCTACGCCAAGGCCGGCGACAAGGAGGTCGCGGTGGCGGTCATGGTCGAGCAGTCCGACGCGGCGCGCTCCGAGGTCAGCGGCAACGGGCTGGCCGCGCCGGTGGCCAAGGCCATGATGAAGGCGGCGCTGAATAAGTAGCGGGGCGTGGGGACTTGGGGGCAGCCGCTCGGGGGCTGCCCCCTCACCTCGTGGCCCCCTCGCCCGACGGCGTGGTTCATAGCGCCCGAGAGCGCCCCCGCCGGTGACGACCGGCTGGGGCGCTCCTCCCTGCTGACGTGCGCCGCGCCTAGCCCA
This sequence comes from Streptomyces sp. NPDC097129, assembly GCF_055668065.1. NCBI lineage: Bacteria > Bacillati > Actinomycetota > Actinomycetes > Kitasatosporales > Streptomycetaceae > Streptomyces > Streptomyces sp. NPDC097129. The sequence goes on from NZ_JBVOQE010000001.1 coordinate 13,694, forward strand.
CGTAGTACGTCGGGTTCGGCAGCTTGTACGTCCGGTCGGCGTAGCCGCCCTCGAGGTCGGAGTACTGGTCGCCGAAGTTGGCGATGATCTCGTAGCCGAGGTCGTCCTCGATGTGCCGGCGCGTGCCCGCCTTGTACTGCACGGTGGTGCAGTTCCAGGTGCCGGGCGTGGCGCAACCGCTCAGGTACGCCGGCGGGTTCGCCTTGTCCTTGAGGAACATGTGGCCGGCGTCCAGGTTCACGTCTGCGCCGGCCTTCTTCAGGTTGTCGACGGCGGCGGTGCGCTGGGCGTCGGTCAGGCCGGAGTTGTAGAAGACCGCGACGCCCTGGGACGCGGCGTAGCGGACCAGCTCGGGGCTGCCGAAGACGGCCGGGCGGTCGGCCTTGTCCACGTACGCGTTCCAGGTGGCGCCGTTGTACGTGTAGTTGGTCTTCTTCTCGTAGTCGAGGCTGAGCAGCAGCGTGTCGTCGATGTCGAAGACGACGGCCGGCTTCTCGCCCTTCTTCAGCGCCTTGCGGGCGGCCTTGTCGATGTACTTCCGGGCGGCCGCGTCGATCTGCGCGAGGTCCTTGGCGTACGGGCTGGTGGGCGAGGCCTGGTAGACGCCGCCCGCGTCGAGCGTCGTGCCGTAGTAGGTGTCGATGTCCTTGGCCAGGACGCCGATGTTGTACGGCTCGTGCGTGGAGTTGGCGGTCGACTGGTCGGCGGTGGCCGCGCCGGCGCCGTACAGGGCGGCACCGGCGACGGCACAGGCGGCCGCGGCGGCCGCGAAACGCAGTGGCTTATGCATGACAGGTTTCTACGCGCGTCACCCCCTCGGGCGCGAGGCCCGTGGCCCGATCGATACCTCTTTCCCAGGCAAAGATCCGGTCAAGTCACGTGTCTCACGCCCTCCCTGACCCGGTGACGCCTTTACACCGACGGTCTCCAGTCGCCGAGGCAGGTCTGCCGGGTGTGCTGCCGGGCCGCCTCCGCGTCGGGCTCCGGCCGGTTCTCCGGCACGGAGACGACGGCGCCGGGCCCCGTGGAAGTCGACCTCACCCTCGGGGTACCTGCACCGCGCGGGGGCCACGTAATCAGGTCGACGCAGGTCAGCGCGATACTCGATCATGCGTTCATGCCCCTGAGCGAGACCCTTGCCCGAGCCGAGGCAGACCTGGCCGCCGGCCGGATCCCTGTCGCACGCCAGCGTCTGCGCGGTCTCGTGTCGTCCTTCCCGCACGACCTGACGCTCCGCCGGCGTCTGGCCGAGGTGTACCGGCTCTACGGCGACGCCGCCGAGGCCGGACGCTGGATGTACCTCGAAGAGGACCGGGACGCCGACGAGACCGCCGCCTTCGAGGCGCGATACGGGTCTCCCGGGTGGCGGATGAAGGCCCTCGCCTGGCACGGTCCCGAGACGAGGGCCGCCACCGCCTTCGCGGAGCGGCAGCTGGTAGCGGTGCGGGCCGCCTGCGCCGAGGCATTGGGGCATCCCGTCGACTGGGACCACCCCGCCTCCTACCGGGACGACCTGGAAGGGGAGTACGCGGCGCCCTCCGAGCCGCGGACGGTCGGCGGTGTACTGGCGGGCGCCGGCTGCCTGATGGCGGCCCTGGCGTTCCTCGCGATCTGGGTGACCGGGCTCGTCACCCTCTTCGACTGACTCACGTCACCGAGGCCGGTGAGGAGCCCCGAGAACGCCCGACGCAGGGGCGAGTGGTCTCCAGGCTGCTGACGGTCTCGCATACGGACGAGAGATCACTGGTGCCGTCGGGCACGATCGTACGGACGGCGACTACACGGGACCGGTGGTGAGGACGAGAACGGCTGCAGCAGCCAGGAACAGACTCAGCCCTATGACCAGCCAGCCGGAGATCGCGAGCGAACGCAGTCGGGCAGGGGAGGCAGCCATGGCCGGCTCGCCCCCTGTCATCTTCTTGCGCCGCAGCCTGAAGATCATCGACGCGCTCCAGAGGCCGGCCAGAGCAGTGATCAGATATTCGACGCCCTGATTCGCCTGGTGCGCGACAGCAAGGAAGATCACGGCCTACTCCTTGAAATGATCATGACTGGTTCGCGCGATCTACTCACAGTGGACGCGGACCCGTCAAGACCAGGAGCGATCGGCGGCGGAGCCGGCCGAACCGTTCACGGGCTCAGGCTCGGGCTCGGGCTCGGGCTCGGGCAGCGAACACGAGCCTGACGACCCGGCACTACGCCCGCCCGGTGGCCGGCCGTGACACCGTTGCGTCACCCCTCCGGTCGCGTCCACTGCGGGTCGCGGCCGCTCAGGGCGACCGCGCTGTCCAGGAGTGGGGCGTCCTCGGGGACCGGGATCACCGGGCCGAAGACGCCGTTGCCGTTGTCGGCGGCGGATGCCTGGAGGAAGGTGTGCGCCGCCTGGACCGCGACCGGGTCGGGATCGTACGGCTGGCCGGTGGCGCGGGCCAGGTCCCAGGCGTGGATGACCAGTTCGTCGATGGCGACGGCCGCCGTGACCGCGGCGGGCAGGTCGATGCCGCCCGCGCGGGTCATGCCGGTCCGGGCGGCCGGATCGCGCCAGGCGTCGGCGAGTTCGTCGAGGGCCTTGGGCAGTGCCGCTCGCCAGTCGGGGGCGATGTCCGGCACATGCGCGCCCGGCGGGGTGTCCGTGGTCGGCCCGAGATCCTTGCGCGCGGCGTCCCGGAAGGCGACGGCGAGGCCGGCGAGGTGGCCGAGCAGGTTGCGGACCGCGTAGTCCGGGCAGGGCGTGGGATCCGCGAGCTGCTCGTCGCGCACGCCCTCCGCGAGGCGGGCCACGATCCGGGCCTGCGGTCCGAAGTCGAAGGTCGGCGTGTCGTCACTCATGCGGTGCTCCCGGAGCGGATCGAGGGCCACGCGGGTCGTGGGCCACTCGGAAGGTGGACCGGGGCGAGCCGCGGAACTCATCGGTGCCGGGGCGGCGGATGACGGTACGGAGCACGGCACCTTCCCGACCCGTCCCGGGGCCTCAGCCGCACGATGCCGCCTCGCCGCCCGCGTCCCCCGCGGACCGCTGTTCATCGGTGCTTCCTGCAGGGCACCGTCACCGCGCCGGACGCCGCAGCCCGCACGGTGGGCCCCGCGCGGGGCCGCCGGGGCCGCGCGTCCGGCGTGGACCGGTCAGCCCCCGCTCAACGCCTCCCGCACCGCCGCCAGGTCGGCGTCCGACGCGAGGCCCGCGTGGTACAGCCGGAGCTCGGTCGCGCCCAGCTCACGCGCGCGTGCCGTGTCCGCCGCCAGCGTGTCCGGGCTGCCGCCCATGCCGGTGACCACGGTGAGGTTGGCGGCGAGTACGCCCCGGCGCTGTTCGGCGAACGGGGCCAGGAGGTCCGGGCCGCCGGTGCAGGGGACGACCACGCCGTCCGCGACGGAGAGGATGTGCGCCGGGTCGACGCCCGCGTTGGCGCCGCAGTGGTACGACACCGGGTCGGCGTGCAGCAGCACCTGGAAGCCCTGCGGCGCGGCGGCGCGGACGGCGGCGACGGCCTCCTCCTGGAGGGTGCGGGCGGTCTCGACGCGGTACGCGCGCGTGGCGGCCGCCGTGGACTCGCCGAGCAGCTTCTCGACACCGGCCCACCCGGGCTCGCCCGGCTCCTCGCGCCACACCGGCTCCAGCGCGGTGCGCACCGCCTCGGCCAGCTCACCGGCGCCCAGCCCGTGACGGCCGTAGCCCTCCCGGCAGGCGGGGCAGAAGCACAGGGACATCAGGTACTGCCCGGCCTCGTTCAGCCCGACGCCGCCCGTCTTGTCGTGGGCGTGCAGATGGGCGAGCCCGTACCAGCCGAGGGACTCCAGCTCGGTGCCGTGCGCCCCGGGGCGTACCGCGGCCTCGGCGGCGAGCGTGACGAGGTACGCGCGGGTGGCGGGCTGCGCGATGCACGGGGCCCATGGGTAGCGGTCGCCGTAGGCGTTGACGACCGAGGTGTGCGGATGGCGGGCGCCCAGGCGGGAGTTGTGGGCGAGGACCACCCAGCTGTGCACCTCCAGGCCCGCGTCGGCGAGCGCCGCGGCGGCCTCGCCGTAGGCGTCGCCGGGCGCCCAGTCGCCGGCCGGGCAGGGACGCAGGACACGGTCCTGCCAGACCTCGCCGGGCGGGTAGAGCACGGCGGCGTACTCGGCGGTGACGACGCGGTGCCGCGGGTGGCGGGGCGTCAACGCGCGCGTGGAGTGGTAGGCGGCGGCCAGGGTCACCTGTTCCACGCCGAGGGCGGCGATCCGGGCCGCCGCCCGCGGGTCCCCGGTCACGTCCCAGGGGTAGACGAACGCCGACGCCTTCACTCGTCCTCCTCCAGCAGGGCCTGTCCGCGCTCGATGAGCCGCGCGAGCTGCTTGACATGCTCCTCGGCCGGCTCGTGCAGCGGCGGCCGCACCTGGCCCACGTCCAGCCCGCGCAGCCGTACGCCCGCCTTGACCAGGGAGACGGCGTAGCCGCGGCCCCGGGCGCGCAGCTCGACGAAGGGGCGGTAGAAGCCGTCCAGCAGCCGGTCGGCACGCGCCTGGTCGCCGTCCTGGAGCGCCCGGTAGAAAGCGAGGGCGATCGCGGGGGCGAAGCAGAACACGGCGGAGGAGTACAGCGGGACACCGACGGCCCGGTAGGCGCTCTGGGTCAGCTCGGCGGTGGGCAGGCCGTTGAAGTACAGGAAGCCGCCCGGCGCGTCGGTGCGCACGGCGCTGATGGTGCGCTGCATCAGGCCGAGGTCGCCGAGGCCGTCCTTGAGACCGATGACGCCTTCGGTGCGGGCGAGTTCGACGACGGTGTCCGGGGTGAACACGGCGTTGTCGCGCTGGTAGACGATCACCGGCAGGGCGCTCGCGGCGGCGATCTCGCGGTAGTGCCGCAGCAGCCCCTCCTGCCCGGCGACGACGAGGTAGGGCGGCATGGCGAGCAGCCCGTCGGCCCCGGCGTCCTCGGCGAGCCGGGCGTAGTGGACGGCGAGTGCGGTGCCGTACCCGGTGCCGGCGAGAACGGGGACGCGCCCGCCGGCGGCGTCGACGGCCGTGCGCACGCACGCCGCGAACTCCTCGGGCGTCAGCGCGTGGAACTCCCCGGTGCCGCAGCAGGCGAACACGGCGGCGGCCCCGTCCTCGACGCCCCGGCGCACATGGGTGCGGTAGGTGCCGAGGTCGACGGAGCCGTCGGGGCCGTAGGCGGTGACGGGGAAGAACAACGGCCCGCCGGGGACGCCGAGTCGAGCGGCGAGCGGGACTGACGTCACAGGCACTCCCTGGAGGCGCGGCACTCATGATTCCGGCCGGGCTCATGATTCTGACCGGACTCATGAGTCCGACCGGCCCACGATCCTGACCAGCGTCCATATGCATGAACATCATCAGCCTAGGGAGCCCCTTCGGCGACGGTCAAGCACGGGGGCCGGGCCGAACGCGCCGGTCACAACGTGAGGCCATACGGACTCCACCGCTCCGCGCGCCCCTTGACGACGCGGCGCACCGATCTTTAGCGTGTCCACGCATGTGAATGCCAGCCCCCCATGCGGCCGTTGACGCAAGGAGTCCGAGGATGCCCGCTCCCCGCACCGTTCTGCTCACCGGCGCCGCCGGCGGACTCGGCACCCTGATGCGGGACCTGCTCCCCGCCCACGGCTACGCGCTGCGCCTGCTCGACGTCCGCCCGGTCGAGGGCGCACCCGAGGCGATCACCGCCGACCTCGCCGACGCGGACGCCCTGCGGGAGGCCGTCCGGGGCGTCGACGCGATCATCCACCTCGCGGGCATCTCCCTGGAAGCCCCCTTCGCCCAGATCCTCTCGGCGAACATCGAGGGCACCTACCACCTGTACGAGGCCGCCCGCCAGGAGGGCGTGCGGCGCATCGTCTTCGCCTCCTCCAACCACGCCGTCGGCTACACCCCGCGGCCGCGGGGCGACGACCCGGTGATCCCCGTCGACACCCCGCGCCGCCCCGACACCTTCTACGGCCTGTCCAAGTGCTTCGGCGAGGACCTCGCCCAGCTGTACTGGGACAAGCACGGCCTGGAGACCGTCTCGGTGCGCATCGGCTCCTGCTTCCCGGAGCCGACCAGCGTGCGCATGCTGTCGCTGTGGATGAGCCCGGCCGACGGCGCCCGCCTCTTCCACGCCGCCCTGACCGCGGAGCACGTCGGCCACACCGTGGTGTACGGCTCGTCCGCCAACACCCGCCTGTGGTGGGACCTGACCTCCGCCCGCGCGCTCGGCTACGCACCGCAGGACGACTCCGAGCCGTACGCCGCGAAGCTGATCGCCGAGCAGGGCGAACTGGATCCGGACGACGAGGCCCACGCGTACCTGGGCGGCCACTTCGTCACCGACCCGCCGATCTGGCCGTACTGATCCGGCGGAAAATGTCCGTCCCCGGCGCGGGCGGGCACCGAACGGGCCCGCCCGCCGCCGTATCCGGGCACCGGACGTGCCCGATCCCACGCCCGCGCACCGCTGACCCGCAGGTCCGCGGCGGGCGCCGCGCCGCGGACACGGGCACATCCGGGCAGCATCGGGCCCGCAACAGACCTGGTCAGCGCCGGGCACCCGCTGTAGAACTTCCCCCAGGGCCCGAACGGGCACCGCGGTGAGGGAGGTGAACCGGTCATGACGACGAGGAGTGCGGAGGAACGCCAGCGGGAGATCGTGCGGGTCGCCCGCGCCACCGGGTCGGTGGACGTCACCGCGCTCGCCGCCGAACTGGGCGTGGCCAAGGAGACCGTACGACGGGATCTGCGCGCCCTGGAGGACCACGGGCTGGTCCGCCGCACCCACGGCGGGGCCTACCCGGTGGAGAGCGCCGGGTTCGAGACGACGCTCGCCTTCCGCGCCACCAGCCACGTCGCCGACAAGCGCCGGATCGCGGCCGCCGCGGCCGAGCTGCTCGGGGACGCCGAGACGGTCTTCGTCGACGAGGGCTTCACCCCGCAGCTCATCGCCGAGGCCCTCCCCCGGGACCGGCCGCTGACCGTCGTCACCGCGTCCCTGCCGGTCGCGGGCGCGCTCGCCGAGGCGCCGAACACCTCGGTGCTGCTGCTCGGCGGCCGGGTCCGCTCCGGCACGCTGGCCACGGTCGACCACTGGACGACGAAGATGCTCGCCGGGTTCGTGCTCGACCTCGCCTACATCGGCGCCAACGGCATCTCCCGCGAGTACGGCCTGACCACGCCCGACCCCGCGGTCGGCGAGGTCAAGGCGCAGGCGATGCGCGCCGCGCGGCGCTGTGTCTTCGCGGGCGTGCACACCAAGTTCGGAGCGGTGAGCTTCTGCCGGTTCGCCGAGGCCGGCGCGCTGGAGGCGATCGTGACGAGCACCCAGCTCCCGGCGGCCGAGGCCCACCGCTACTCCCTGCTGGGCCCGCAGGTCGTCCGGGTCTGAACCAAGCCAACTCCCCTCCCGGGACGCCGCCTTGCCCGCGGCGCCCCTTATCTCCCCATACCTCCAGGAGCGATCCATGCGCACCCCGAGCCGACGGAGGCCGCGAGCCGCGCTCGCCATGGCCACCGCAGGGATGCTGCTCGCCCCGCTGCTGTCCGGCTGCTGGGCCGGCGCGGGCGGGTCCGGTTCCGGCGGCGACTCCCTCAACGTCCTGATGGTCAACAACCCGCAGATGGTCCAGCTGCAGAAGCTGACCGCCACCCACTTCACCCGCGAGACCGGCATCAAGGTCAACTTCACCGTCCTGCCGGAGAACGACGTCCGCGACAAGATCAGCCAGGACTTCGCCAACCAGGCCGGCCAGTACGACGTGGCGACCCTGTCCAACTACGAGATACCGATCTACGCCCGCAACGGCTGGCTGCACGCGATGGACTCCTACGTGGCCCAGGACCCGGGCTTCGACGAGAAGGACGTCCTGCGGCCCATCGCCGAGTCCCTCACCGGCGACGACGGAAAGCGCTACGGCCAGCCGTTCTATGGCGAGTCGTCGTTCCTGATGTACCGCAAGGACGTCTTCGCGGCCAAGGGCCTGACCATGCCCGCCCACCCCACCTGGCAGCAGGTCGCCGCCCTGGCGGCGAAGGCGGACGGCGCCGAGCCCGGCATGAAGGGCATCTGCCTGCGCGGACTGCCCGGCTGGGGCGAGCTGACGGCTCCCCTGACGACGGTCGTGAACACCTTCGGCGGCACCTGGTTCGACAAGGACTGGACGGCGCGCCTCGACTCCCCCGCCTTCGAGAAGGCGACTCAGTTCTATGTCGACCTGGTCCGCGCCCACGGCGAGTCCGGCGCCGCCCAGTCCGGCTTCGCCGAGTGCCTGAACAACATGACCCAGGGCAAGGTCGCCATGTGGTACGACGCCACCTCGGCGGCCGGTTCCCTGGAGGCCGCGAACTCCCCCGTGAAGGGCAAGGTCGGCTACGCGCCCGCGCCCGTGGAGCGCACCCGCTCCGCCGGGTGGCTCTACACCTGGGCCTGGGGCATCCAGCAGGCCTCCCGCAACCCCGGCAAGGCCTGGAAGTTCGTCTCCTGGGCGTCGGGCAAGGGCTACGAGCAGCTGGTCGGCAAGGAGTTCGGCTGGTCCGACGTCCCCGCCGGCAAGCGCGCGTCGACGTACACCGACCCGGCCTACGTCAAGGAGGCGGCCGCCTTCCAGGAGATGACCCGCGAGGCCATCGAGACCGCCCGCCCCCGCGACCCCGGAGTGCAGCCGCGCCCGGCGCCCGGCATCCAGTTCGTCGGCATCCCCGAGTTCACCGACCTCGGCACCAAGGTCTCCCAGGAGATCAGCGCGGCCATCGCCGGACGCCAGTCCGTCGGGACGGCCCTGAAGAAGTCCCAGCAACTCGCCGAGCGCATCGCGAAGGAGTACGAGGGACGATGACCGCCACCACCACGACACCCGTGGCCACAGCCCCCGTCCGGGCGCTGCGGCAGCCCTCCGCGCGGCTGCGCGCATGGGCCACCCGCGCCCCGCTGCTGCCCGCCCTGATCTTCATGATCGCCGTGACCCAGCTGCCGTTCGTGGCCACGCTGGCGATCTCCTTCTTCGACTGGAACGCCCTCTACCCCAAGGGCCGCCGCTTCACCGGCCTCGACAACTACCGCCAGGTCCTCACCGACGCCGGCCTGCGCCACTCCGTGTGGACGACGGTGCTGCTCACCGCGGCCGTGGTGCTGGCGAGCCTGGTCCTGGGCCTGGCCCTCGCGCTGCTGCTGGACCGCAGGTTCCGCGGCCGGGGCGTGGTGCGCACCCTGCTGATCGCGCCGTTCCTGATCGTTCCGGTGGCGGCGGCCCTGCTGTGGAAGCACGTCCTGTACAACCCCGAATACGGCCTGCTCAACGGCCTGTTGCACTACGTCGGCGGCCCGCAGCCGGACTGGATCTCGAACACCCCGCTGCTCGCGGTCGAGGCGTCCCTGGTGTGGCAGTGGACCCCGTTCATGATGCTGATCCTGCTCGCCGGGCTGCAGAGCCTCGACCCGGAGCAGATGGAGGCCGCGCGGGTGGACGGCGCGAGCGACTGGCAGGTCTTCCGCCACCTCACGCTGCCGCACCTGCGCCGCTACCTCGAACTGGGCGGCCTGCTGGGCTCGATCTACATCGTGCAGAACTTCGACGCGGTCTTCACGATCACGTCCGGCGGGCTCGGCACCGCGAACCTGCCCTACACCGTCTACCAGAGCTTCTACCAGGCCCACGAGAACGGCCTCGCCTCCGCCGCGGGCGTCCTGGTCGTCATCGGCTCGATCGTCATCGCGACCCTCGCGCTGCGCGTGGTGTCGTCCCTGTTCCGTGAGGAGGTGGCGCGCTCATGAGCGCCGTACTGCGCCGAGGCGGCCTGGGGCTGCTGGCCTGGCTGGCCGGGATCGTGTTCTTCCTGCCCGTCGCCTGGATGGCGCTGACGTCCCTGCATTCCGAGCAGGACGCGGCGACCAACCCGCCGTCGTTCGCCGCGTCGCTGACGCTCGACGGCTACCGCGAGTTCTTCGGCGCGGGCGGCGGGGCGAGCCCCTGGCCGGCGCTGGTCAACTCGGTGGTGGCGTCGGTCGCGTCGACGGCACTGGTGCTGCTGCTGGCGCTGCCGGCGGCGTACGCGCTGTCGATCCGGCGGGTACGCAAGTGGACGGACGTGCTGTTCTTCTTCCTGTCCACGAAGATGCTGCCGGCCGTGGCGGGCCTGCTGCCGGTCTATCTCTTCGCCAGGAACGCGGGACTGCTGGACAACATCTGGCTGCTGGTCGTCCTGTACACCTCGATGAACCTGCCGATCGCGGTGTGGATGATGCAGTCCTTCCTCGCCGAGGTCCCGGTCGCGGTCATCGAGGCGGCGCGGGTGGACGGGGCCAGGCTGCCGACGATCCTCGCGCGCGTGGTCGCGCCGATCGCCCTGCCGGGCATCGCCGCCACCGCCCTGATCTGCTTCATCTTCAGCTGGAACGAACTGCTCTTCGCCCGGGTGCTCACCGGCGTCGTCGCCGAGACCGCGCCCGTCTTCCTGACCGGCTTCATCACCAGCCAGGGCCTGTTCCTGGCGAAGGTGTGCGCCGCGTCGCTCGTCGTCTCCCTGCCGGTGCTCGCCGCGGGGTTCGCCGCCCAGGACAAACTCGTCCAGGGCCTGTCGTTGGGAGCTGTGAAATGAAGGCCGCCGTCATCGAGTCCGTGGGCCGTGCCGTCGTCACCGAGGTCCCCGATCCGGCGCCGGGGCCGCGCGAGGTCGTCGTCGAGGTGGCGGCCTGCGGGCTGTGCGGCACCGATCTGCACATCCTGCAGGGCGAGTTCGCGCCGAAGCTGCCGATCGTGCCGGGGCACGAGTTCGCGGGGACGGTGGTCGCCGTGGGCACGCAGGTCACGGAGGTCGCGGAGGGCGACCGGGTCGCCGTCGACCCCTCCCTGTACTGCTACGAGTGCCGCTACTGCCGCAGCGGCCACAACAACCTGTGCGAGCGGTGGGCCGCGATCGGCGTGACGACGGCGGGCGGCGCGGCGCAGTTCGCGCTCGCCCCGGTCGCGAACTGCGTCAAGCTGCCCGAGCAGGTGCGCACCCAGGACGCGGCGCTGGTGGAGCCGCTGTCGTGCGCGGTGCGCGGCTACGACGTGCTGCGTGCCCGTCTCGGCGCGCACGTCCTGATCTACGGCTCCGGCACGATGGGGCTGATGATGCTGGAGCTGGCCAAGCGCACGGGCGCGGCGAGCGTGGACGTGGTGGACGTGAACCCGGCCCGCCTGGAGACGGCCCGCCGGCTGGGCGTGTCCGCGGCGGCCGCGGGCGCCGACGAGCTGGACCGCCCGCAGGGCTGGGACGTGGTCGTGGACGCGACGGGCAACGCGGCGGCGATCCAGGACGGGCTGGGCCGGGTGGCGAAGGCGGGCACGTTCCTGCAGTTCGGGGTCGCGGACTATGCGACGCGGGTGACGATCGACCCGTACCGCGTCTACAACCAGGAGATCACGATCACCGGTTCGATGGCGGTGCTGCACAGCTTCGAACGGGCGGCGGAACTCTTCGCGAACGGCATCCTCGACCCGGACGTCTTCATCAGCGACCGGCTGCCGCTGGAGCGGTACCCGCAGGCTCTGGAGCAGTTCGCGGCGGGGGTGGGACGCAAGATCGTGGTGGTGCCGTAACCCGTTCGGCAGGTAAGGGAACGGTAAAGGGGTGTCGTTCGTTCACCCGGCATGACAGCTATGACCCCTGGCTCGAACATCCCTCTGCCGGCCGCGCGCGTGACGGTGGACGTCGCCGCTCCGGTGCGGCTCGACGTGTCGGGCCTGCTGCTCACCGCCGACGGCAAGGTGCGCTCCGACGCCGACTTCATCTTCTACAACCAGCCCGCCGGCCCGGGCGTGGCCTACCGCTCGGGCGGCGGCACGGCCCCGGACGCGATCACGGTCGACACGGCCGCGCTGCCGCCGGGCATCGAGAAGGTGGTCGTCACCGCCAGCCCGGACGCCGCCGGGCAGACCTTCCAGGGCATCGAGCCGACGGCCACCCTGCGCAACGCGGACGACGGCTCGGTCCTGGCCACCTTCACGCCCCCGCAGCTGGGCGCCGAGACGGCCCTGGTCGTCATGGAGATCTACCAGCGCGGCGGCCAGTGGAAGGCGCGCGCCGTCGGCCAGGGGTACGCCGACGGCCTGGCCGGCATCGCCACGGACTTCGGTGTGACGGTGGAGGAGCCCGCCCCCGCCGCGGCCGCCCCGCAGCCGGTGGCCCCGCCGCAGCCGGCGGCGCCCCCCGCGCCGGTCCAGGCCCCGGCCGCGCCCCCCGCTCCCCCGGCCGCACCGGCCGCCCCCGCTCCCGGCGCCGGGAAGATCAACCTCGACAAGGGCCGCGTCAGCCTGCAGAAGAACCAGACCGTGTCGCTGGTCAAGGGCGGCCGCCCGCTGCTCAGCCAGGTGCAGATGGGCCTCGGCTGGGAGCCCGCGTACCGGGGCAAGGACATCGATCTGGACGCCTCGGTCATCGCCTACGGCCCGCAGCGCAACCACATCGACAGCTGCTACTTCGGCAAGCTGACGATCGTGGGCGGCGCGATCCGGCACTCCGGTGACAACCTCACCGGTGAGGGCGGCGGCGACGACGAGGTGATCACCGTCGACCTGGGCCGGCTGCCGCAGGAGGTCACCGGCCTGGTGTTCACGGTGAACTCCTTCTCCGGCCAGAAGTTCACCGAGGTCGCCAAGGCCTACTGCCGGCTGCTGGACGCGGCCACCGGTGAGGAGCTGGTCCGCTTCGACCTCACCCACGCCGAGGCGCAGACCGGCGTGATGATGGCCAAGCTCATCCGCCAGTTCTCCGGCGAGTGGGAGATGACGGCCCTGGGCGACTTCGTGAAGGCCCGCACGGTGCGCAACATGGTCAAGCCGGCGGCCGAGTCCCTGTAGCGCCGGCGATCCGGCGGGTTCCGTACGACGCCGGGCGCCCCCGTGCGGGGCGCCCGCGTCCGGGCTCTCAGCCGCGCGTCCGCAGGCCTTCCGTCAGCAGGGACAGGTACCGCGGAATGCACCGGTCGGCGTCGTCGGCGAGTTCCGAGGCCGTCGCGATGCCGTGGGCGAGCCGCAGGATGTCGATCGGCTCGACGTCCGGGCGCAGTGTGCCCTCGGCCTGAGCCGCGCGGACGAGGAGTTCACCGGCGCCCTTGAGCAGGGTCCCGCAGGCCGTGCCCGCCGTGGAGCCGCCGTCGGCGACGGCGGAGCCCAGCAGTGCCTTCAGGCCCCGGACCTGGATCATGCCCTCGGTGAGTTCCCGCAGCCACTGCCACAGCGCCCGGCCGGGCGGCAGCTCCCGGGCGATGGCGTCGGCCCGCGCTCCGAGCGCCTCGACCCGGTCCACGTACGCCGCCTCCAGCAGCGCCTGACGTGTGGGGAAGTGCCGGTACAGCGTGCCGGACCCGACCCCGGCCCGCTTGGCGATGTCGTCCAGCGACGCGCCCTCCCCGTGCTCGGCGAAGGCCTGCGCCGCCACGGTCAGCAACCGCTCGTAGTTGCGCCGGGCGTCCGCGCGCATGGGCTTGACCTGCGTCATCCAGCAACTCCTTGGCGAGAGGGCGGGACCGGGGAGCCTCTCCGCATGGTATGCCCCCGCGTGCTCGGCCAGGTCGTGCGGGGAGGCCGGAGAGCCATGCGGGGAGCCGGAGAACGGCGCGGCCCGGACGATCCGCGCGGATGCGCTGCTCGTCCGGGCCGTCGTGTCCCACCCGTCACAGGAGACGGGTCACCGCTTCTGGCGCTTCCAGGGCCCGGTGATCGCCAGCATGATGCCCGGCTCCTGGATGTTGGCGAACAGCGTCCGGCCGTCGGGCGAGAAGGTGACGCCGGTGAACTCGCTGTACTGCGGCTCCTCGGCGGTGCCGAGGTTCAGCTCGTTGCGGGCGATGGGGTAGGTGCGGCCGCTCTCGGTGGCGCCGAACAGGTGCTGCACGCCCTCGCCGTCCTCGGCGATCACGAGGCCGCCGTACGGGGAGACGGTGATGTTGTCGGGGCCGTCGAAGGCGCCGTCCTGTGCCGGGTCCGGGTTCACCCCGAGCAGCACCTTCAGGGTCAGGGTGCGCCGCTTGGGGTCGTAGAACCAGACCTGCCCGTCGTGCTGGACGGGGCTCTCGTCACGGGCGAAGGAGGAGACGATGTAGGCGCCGCCGTCGCCCCACCACATGCCCTCCAGCTTGCGGGCGCGGGTGACCTGGCCGGTGGTGAACTGCTTGCGCACGGAGACGGTCTTCGCGTCGCGGTCGGGGACGTCGACCCAGTCGACGCCGTAGACCGTGCCGGTCTTCGTGGCGCGGGAGAGGTCGTCGACGAACTTGCCGCCGGAGTCGAAGCACTTGAAGGCCTGCAGCACACCGGCGTCGGCGGCGAGGGTGCGCAGCTTGCCGCGGCCGTGCTCGAAGCCGTGCGGCGGAACCCAGCGGTAGAGCAGGCCGTTGGGGCCGGCGGCGTCCTCGGTGAGGTAGGCGTGGCCGCGCTTGGGGTCGATGACGACAGCCTCGTGGGCGTAGCGGCCCAGCGCCTTGATGGGCTTCGGGTCGCGGTTGGCGCGCCGGTCCTCGGGGTCGACCTCGAAGACGTAGCCGTGGTCCTTCGTCATGCCGTTCTGGCCGGCCTTGTCCTCGGTCTCCTCGCAGGTGAGCCAGGTGTCCCAAGGGGTGCGGCCGCCCGCGCAGTTGGTGGAGGTGCCGGCGATGCCGACCCACTCGGCGACGTGGTCGCGGCGCACCTCGACGACCGTGCAGCCACCGGAGGCGGCCGGGTCGTACACGAGGCCCTCGGTGAGCGGCACCGGGTACTTCCAGTTCGCCCGCGGGCCCTTGAGCTCGTGGTTGTTGACCAGCAGGGTCGCGCCGCGCGGGCCGTCGAAGGTGGCGGTGCCGTCGTGGTTGGACGGGGTGGACTCGCCGGACTCCAGCGTGGTCTTCCCGCTGTAGGTGATGACGCGGTAGGAGAAACCGGCGGGCAGGGCCAGGATGCCCTTCGGGTCGGACAGGAGCGGGCCGTAGCCGACTCCGTGGTGGGCGTCGGCCGACGCCTCGTCCGCCGTCTCGGTCCCGGTGTCGGCGAAGGCGAGGGCGTTGGGCGCGCTGGCCAGGGCGCCGACGGCGCCGGCCAGGGCGACCCCGGCCCCGGTGGCCGCGGTGTTCCTGCCGAAGTCCCTGCGGGTGAGCGACATGCGTGTCTCCTGAGACGGTGGGTGTTCCGTGGAGGGTGGCGGACCTCTGCGTCGGCGCCACCGTCGCGCCCGCGGCTGAACGGGGGTTGAACGCGCGGCGTCATGACCGGGTGCGCTTCCATGAATCCGTACGGCGCGGCCCATGAATCCGTATGGATCCCCCCAAGTTCGCGTACGGCTGCGCCCGTGCCCCTGGCCGGACGGGCGCGCACGTGATCCGGCACGACCGCACGGGCGCTCCCCCATCGGCCCCGCCCTTGATCTCGTACGCCCGCGCCCCTGATCTCGCCGCGCCGTCCTCCACGCGTCCGTGTCGCCGTCCGTGTCGCCGTCCGTGTCGCCGTCCGGGGCCCGCCGGTGATCCGGCAACGCCGCGCCCGCGCTCCCGCTCGGCCCGCCCGCGGGCCACCGCACTGCCCGCGCGCCGCACGGCCCCGTCCGCCGGACGCACGAAAGGGCCCCCGCGCGGCAAGCGGCGGGGGCCCGGTCGTGCGGTGGGGCAGGCGCTCAGGCGCCGTGCGCCGAGCGCGCCTTGAACGCGGCCTTCCGCGCCTCCTTGGCGACCTTCTTGTCGGGGTGCAGCCGCCCCATCGCCTCCAGTACGTCGGCCGTGGCGGGGTGGTCGACGCGCCAGGCGGCGGCGAAGAAGCCGTCGTGCTGGGCGGCCAGGCCCTCCACCAGGCCCTGGAGTTCCTCGGAGTTGCCCTCGGCGGCGAGCTGGGCGGCGACGGTGTCGATGGTGAGCCAGAAGATCAGGTCCGGGGAGGGCGCGGGCACGTCCTGCGCGCCGTGCTCGGTGAGCCAGACCCGGGCCAGTCCGCCCAGTTCCGGGTCGTCCAGCACTTCCCGCAGGGCCGGCTCGGCGGCCGTACCGACGAGGGACAGCGCCTCCTGGCAGCGCAGCCGCCGCAGCGGGGCGCCGGCGTCGCTGCCGCGCGCCGCGGCGAGCAATTCCCGCGCGGCGGTGAGGGGTTCGCGCCGGGACAGCCACAGCTCGGTCTCGGCGCCGGCGGACCGCGGGCCGTAGTGGGCGGTGCCGTCGAGCAGCGCGTCGGCGCCCTTGTCGGCGAGTTCGCCGACGACCGGCACCGTGAACCCGGCCTCCAGCAGCCGGGCCCGCAGCCCGTACCGGCCGAGCGGGGTGAGCCGGACCATGCCGTAGCGGGCGACGTCGGTGTCGTCGACGGGCGCGGCGGGCTCCTCGTCGGCGTCCGCCATCAGGGCCTCGTCGACCGGCTGGTACTCGACCAGCCCGACCGGCTCCAGCAGCCGGAACTGGTCGTCAAGACGCATCATCGCGTCGGAGACCTGCTCCAGCATGTCGTTGGTGGGCTCGCCCATGTCGCCGGGCACGATCATCGACGCGGCGAGCGCGGGCAGCGGCACCGGTCCGTCGCCGGGCCCGTCCTCGCTCACGGACAGCAGATAGAGGTTGCCGAGGACGCCGTCGAGGAACGCGGCCTCCGCCTCGGGGTCCCACTCCAGCTGCGAGAAGTCGACCTCCGCGCCCTCGTCGAGCGCGTCGACCAGGTCGTCGAGGTCGGGCACGCTCGCGTCCGCGATCACCGTCTCCAGGGCGCCGAGCCAGAGGCCGAGCACGTCCTGCGGCGAGCCGGTGAGCAGCGCCAGGTCCGGCCCGGCGGCCACGGTGCCGGCCTCCTCGTCGGTGATCTCCACGAGCCCGGTGTCTACGGCGACCCGCCAGGCCTCGCTCGCGTACGCCGCCGCGTCGTCCCCGGTCAGCCCGAGCGCCTCGGCGGCGCCCTCGAGCTGCTCCTCCACCAGGCCGCCCCCGGCGTCCACACGGGTGTCGGGCCCGGCCCAGCGGGCGAGTTTCGCGGCCCGGGCGAGCAGCGGCGTGGACAGGGCGTCCCGCGCCAGCTCCGCTTCCGGGGTCAGCCGGACCGGGGGCAGGGGGGAGCTGTCTGACATGGGCTGGTTCTCCTAGGACGCGATGTACCACTCTGCCGTTCAGCCTAGACGGGTTTCTACCCATGCCGCCCGGTTCATCTCTCCGTCGCCGGCCGTACATGGCCGAAACCTTGACAACCGCCCCGGCCAGGCTGGAAATTGACGCGCGTAGAAAGAAGGGAACGACCGTTCACTCGCTTCTACGCGCGTCATGCGCCGCTCCTGCTCCACCCTCGTCCCGGCGCCTGAAGTCACGTCCCCGGAGGGAATCCCTTGCCGAGCAAGTCGTCCGCGCGTCTCGCCGCGCTCACCGTCGCCGCCGTGTGCTCCGCGGCGTCCACCGTCGTCCTCAGCTCCGCCGCGCACGCCGACTCGGTGCGCATCCACGACATCCAGGGCACGACCCGGACCTCCCCCTACGCGGGCCAGAAGGTCACGGATGTGGCCGGAATCATCACCGGCATACGCACCTACGGCTCGTCGAAGGGCTTCTGGATCCAGGACCCGAACGCGGACGACAACCCCGCGACCAGCGAGGGCGTCTTCGTCTTCACCAGCTCCACGCCCAAGGGTGTGGCCGTCGGCGACGCGGTGAAGGTGTCCGGCACAGTGTCGGAGTACGTCCCCGGCGGCACCTCCTCCGGCAACCAGTCGATCACCGAGATCACCAAGCCGGCGGTGACCGTGGTCTCCAGCGGCAACGCGGTCCCGGCCCCGGTGGTCGTGGACGCCCGCTCCGTCCCGGACGCGTACGCGCCCGCCGGGGACAGCGCCGCGAGCAACTCGGTCAACACCCTGCCGCTGCGGCCCGCGCAGTACGCCCTGGACTACTACGAGTCCCTGGAGGGCATGAACGTCCAGGTCGCCGACACCCGCGTGGTCGGCGCCAGCGACCCGTACACCGAGCTGTGGGTCACGGTGAAGCCGCACGAGCACGCCGACCGCCGCGGCGGCACCGTCTACGGCTCCTACGACTCCCAGAACACCGGCCGCCTGCAGATCCAGTCCCTGGGCCCGACCTCGGCCTTCCCCGTCGCGAACGTCGGCGACACCCTCACCGGCACCACCACCGGCCCGCTCGACTACAACCAGTTCGGCGGCTACACCCTCGTCGCGAACAGCCTCGGCACCCTGCAGAGCGGCGGCCTGGAGCGCGAGACCACACGCAAGCAGAAGAACGGCGAACTGGCCGTCGCCACCTACAACGTCGAGAACCTCGACCCGTCGGACGGCACCTTCGCCGCGCACGCCTCCGCGATCGTGAACAACCTCCAGTCGCCCGACATCGTGTCCCTGGAGGAGATCCAGGACAACAACGGCGCCAAGGACGACGGCACGACCGCCGCCGACGTGACGGTGAACAAGCTGATCGACGCGATCGTCGCCGCCGGCGGCCCGCGCTACGACTGGCGTTCCATCGACCCGTCCAACGACACCGACGGCGGCGAGCCCGGCGGCAACATCCGCCAGGTGTTCCTGTTCAACCCCGAGCGGGTGTCGTTCACCGACCGCCCCGGCGGCGACGCGGCCACCGCCGTCGGTGTGACCCGGGAGCACGGCAAGGCGGCGCTCACCGTCTCCCCCGGCCGGATCGACCCGGCGTCCGACGCCTGGAAGTCCAGCCGCAAGCCGCTGGCCGGCGAGTTCGTCTTCCGCGGCCGCACGGTCTTCGTGATCGCCAACCACTTCGCCTCCAAGGGCGGCGACCAGGGGCTGACCTCCCAGTACCAGCCGCCGGTGCGCAGCTCCGAGACGCAGCGCCACCAGCAGGCGGCGGAGGTCAACACCTTCGTCAAGAGCCTGCTCGCGGTGCAGAAGAACGCGGACGTCATCGCGCTCGGCGACCTCAACGACTTCGAGTTCTCCGACACCGCGAAGATCCTCGAGGGCGACGGCGAGCTGTGGTCGGCGATCAAGTCGCTGCCGCGGAGCGAGCGGTACACGTACGACTACCAGGGCAACAGCCAGGTGCTGGACCAGATCCTGATCAGCCCGGCGATCCGGCGCGGCTGTGACTTCGAGTACGACAGCGTGCACCTGAACTCGGAGTTCCACGACCAGATCAGCGACCACGACCCGCAGGTGCTGCGCTTCCACCCGTAAGGGCGGGCGCCGGTCTCCTCCCCCGTGCCGACGGGGTCAGGCGGGGAGGAGACCGAGGGCGTGCCGGTAGCGGGTGGGGGTGAACCCGGTCACGGCCGGGTACGTCCGCACCCGCTCCCACTGCTCGGTGGGCGCGCCGATGCCCGCACCGGGGGCGGCGAGCACCTCGTCGTAGGCGCGCTCGCTCTCCCACTCGGCGTAGTTGAGGACGTGCCCGCCGTCCGTGCTGAGGTGGAAGTGGGCGGAGATCAGGCCACGGTGGCCGACGGGGTCGTCGTCGAGGGCCTTCAGCACCAGGTCGATCCAGTGGCGCCGCTCGTCGGCGGCGGCCGGGTCGAAGTCGATCCGCACGGCGACGATCAGTCCGGGCACCCGTGTGTCGTCCGCGGCGCGCTCACGGCTGCGGTGGTGCCGGTAGCGGTCGAGTCCCAGCCGCTCGATGTCCGGCACGGCCGTGTCGATCTCGTCCACCCGTTCCTGGCGCCGGGTGCGCACGAACGCCTCGTACGCCTGCTCGCTCGCCCACTGCGAGTGGTGCATCAGCGTGGAGCCGTCGTGGCCGGTGTAGACGTGGTAGCTCAGCAGGTCGCCGGTGGGCCAGGGCCGCCGCTCCCAGGTCCGCGCGATCGCCTCCACGGTCAGCCGCTGCCGCTCGGGCGTGCCGACCCGCCAGGTGCTGAAGAAGGGCGCGCCGGCGCGCGGGTCGGTCGGGTCGGGGTGGGCATCGGTACGACGGGTCATGACGGCCTCCGGTGATCGGCAGCGAATGCGTGCAGGGATCACCTTTCAACCTCAAGTGCTGTCGAGGTCAAGGGCGTCGGGGAAGACGTGCGGTAGGCGGGCCGTATCGGAAGACGTCCCGCGGCCCGGGCCGGATGTGCACCCCGGCCCGGGCCGCGACCCGCCGCAGCCGCGTCTTCGGCTGCTTCACTCTTCTTCGACTGCTTCGCTCTTCTTCGACTGCTTCGCTCGTCATCGACTGCTTCGCTCGTCTTCGGCTAGTCCATGTGCCGGTACGCCCGCCAGGCTCCCCAGGCGCCGGCCGCGGTGAGCGCCGCCAGGGTGGCCCAGGCCAGCCCCGGATGGCGCCGCCCGGTCGCGTAGACGGTCTGCACCGGCCGCGGGAGCTGCCGCTCGACGCTGTGCCGGCCGTGGGCCGCCCGGTCCTGCGCGGCGTGGCCGGCGCGGGAGGCCCGCTCCTGGACCGTGTGGCCCATGTGGGACGCCCGTTCCTGGACCGTGTGGCCGACGTGGGACGCCTTGTGCTGTACCGCGTGCCCGGCCTGCGCCGCGCTGCTGCGCAGCTGGACCGTCATGGCGCCGGCCTTGTCGCGCAGGTCGGCGGCGCGGGCCCGGGCCCGCCCCTTCACGTCCGCCTTCGCGGCCAGTTCCTCGACCGTCGCCCCGAGCTGGCTGCGTGTCTCGGCGATCTGCCGCCGCAGCTCGTCGGGGCCTTTGGCTCCCCGGGCGGCCTTGCCGGGAGGGTCGTTCCTCGGGTCCGTCATCGATGCGCCCTTTCCCTGATCTCCTCCACATCGGCCCTGACGCTGCCGAGCGCCTGCTGGGGCGCGGGCGGCGCGGCACGGCGCAGCTGGGCACGGCCGGCGGCGGCCAGCAGGCCGGCGACCGCGAACAGCAGCGCCGTCACGATCAGCGCGGCGGCCCACACGGGCAGCGCCAGCGACAGCGCGGCGATCGCCGTGCCCGCGGCGGCGAGCAGCCCGGCGTAGGCGAAGGCCCCGGCGCCGCCCAGCAGTCCACCGCCGCGTCCGGCGCGCCGGCCCTTCTCGGCCAGTTCCTCCTTGGCCAGGCCGATCTCCTGCCGCACCAGGCGGGAAAGCTGCTCGGTGGCCTGCCCGACGAGGTCGCCGACGGAGTGGTGTGCGGTTTCGTGCGAGGCCCGTCGCTCCTCGTGCACGGGCCGGGTGTCCAAGGTCCCGGTCACGGTGTTCCGCCTCCTCTCGGTCACGGAGACTCCCGGGTACCCTGACCGGCCGTCACTAGACGGCCCGCGCGAACCGCCCCCGGCCGCGCGGAGCCCGGTCCGCGCGGGCGCCCCGGCGACGCGGGGACCCGGCCGGGTGCGGGCGCCCCGGCGACGCGGGGACCCGGCCTGGTGCGGGCGCCCCGGCGATGCGGGGACCGGCTGGTGCGGGGACCGTCTGGTGCGGGCGACCCAGCGACACGAGGACCGGGCAGGGGGGCGCCCCGGCGACCCGGGGCCCCGGCCGGGGCGGCCGCAGCGCCGCGCCCTCCGTCCCCGCTATCCCTGCGGCGCGCTCCCGGGGCCGCGCTCGCCGAGCCGGGCCAGCTGGGTCTGGAACCAGTCGAGCCGGGCCTGCAACAGGGCCGCCTCGGCGACGAGTTCGGGCACGTCGAGCCCGTCGCCGGGCTCCCGGCGGGCCTCCCCGCCGACCGCGCCCACCACCCGCAGCCCCTCCCCGGCCAGCCGGGCGAACGCGGCGGGCGACAGGGACGTACGCGCCCGGACGCATCCCGCGCAGGACGGGGCGAGCGCGCGCCACCCGGGCCGGCCCCAGCCGGCGTCGGCCAGCGCCACGGCGGGGGCGCCGCAGGCGCACGGCCCGACGGTCGCCGTGCGCACCCGCTGGCGGGCGCTGCGGAAACCGCGCTCGAAGCGGATGTAGGCGCCGAGGACCGACACCTGGAGCAGGACGGCCGCCCGGTGCTCGGTGGTGCTGAGCAGGGCTTCGGCGTCGGCACGCTCGTGCACGCTGTGGAAGCCGCAGTCGCACAGCCGGGCGGGCGGCCGGTGCCGGCGGCCGTAGACGCAGGACGCCTCGGCCAGGACGCCGTACGGGAGCGCCCCGCCGAGCGAGATTCCGGTGAAGCCGGCCCGGGTGCCGTCCTGGGAGAGCACCGGGTGGGCGATCTTGTATCCGGTGGGCGGCTCGGGCGGGCGCTCCTGCGGGAGCCGCAGCCTCATCGGGCGGCGGGCACCTCTTCGGGCACGGAGATCTCCCGGTCCGTGATCTCCTGGGTGGGTTCGGGTTCCTCGTCGCGGATCTGCGGCTCTTCCTCCGCGACGCCGGTGGCCAGTGCCTTGCCGAGCTTCATGACGCCTCCATGAGCGGTGGGTGCATGACCGTTCTGAAAGCCATGGTGACTCATCAGGGGCCGACTTGGACATAGGGCGGCTATCGGACTCCCCTGGCCCCCCACCCCGCAGCATCGCTTACCCATACCTCGTAGCAGATTTAAGTGGAGCTTCACGATCGGGCTGCCGACACTACTCCCATGACGTACTCAGCCTCCTCCGCACCTCCCTTCGGCCGCGCCCTGTGCGCGATGATCACGCCCTTCACCGAGGAGGGCGCCCTCGACGTGGCCGGCGCGCAGCGGCTGGCCGCGCATCTGGTGGCGCAGGGGTGCGAGGGCTTGGTGCTCTCCGGGACGACGGGCGAGTCACCGACGACGAGCGACGCGGAGAAGGCGGACCTGATCCGCGCGGTGCGCGAGGCGGTGGGCGAGCGGGTGCCGGTCGTCGCCGGGGCCGGCACCGCGGACACCCGTCACACGGTGCGGCTGGCCCTGGAGGCGGAGAAGGCGGGCGCGGACGGCGTCCTGCTGGTGACGCCGTACTACAGCCGGCCGCCGCAGGACGCGATCGAGGCCCACTTCCTGGAGGTGGCGGACGCGACCGGCCTGCCGGTGATGCTGTACGACATCCCGGCCCGCACCGGCACCCGCATCGCACCGGACACGATGCTGCGCCTCGCGGAGCACCCCCGGATCGTGGCGGTGAAGGACTGTTCCTACGACTTCCTCGCCGCCCAGAAGGTCCTGGCCGCGACGGGCCTGGCGTACTACGCCGGCTGCGACGAGCACAATCTCGCGCTGTACGCGGTCGGCGCGGCGGGCTGCGTCAGCACGGTGGCGAACGTGGCCCCCCGCCACATCCGCGCGGTCCTGGACGCCTTCGACGCCGGCGACACGGCCCGGGCGACCCTCCTCCAGCTCGGCCTGACGCCCCTCATCGCCCGCATGATGGCCACCGACCTCCCCGGCACGGTCACCGCCAAGGCCCTCCTGGCC
The DNA here is from genome assembly GCF_055668065.1 of Streptomyces sp. NPDC097129. Classification (NCBI taxonomy): domain Bacteria; kingdom Bacillati; phylum Actinomycetota; class Actinomycetes; order Kitasatosporales; family Streptomycetaceae; genus Streptomyces; species Streptomyces sp. NPDC097129. Next base: position 36,851 of record NZ_JBVOQE010000001.1, read on the forward strand.
ACCCTGGCCCTCCCCGCCGGTCCCGTCCGCCCACCCCTGCGCCCCGCCGACGGACCGACGACGACAACCCTGCGGGCGACGTACGACGACCTCGTCGCCGCCCGGCACATTCCGTAGGGTTCCCCCATGGTGACTGCGACGGTCCGCGAATGGCGCGAGGAGGAGGGGTGGGGCGTCCTCGACTCGCCCGAGACACCGGGGGGATGCTGGGCCCACTACTCCCACATCCGGATGGAGGGCTTCCGCACCCTCTCCCCGGGCCAACGGGTGAACCTCCACTGGGAAGCCCCGGGCTTCGAGCAGGACGGCTACGCCTACCGGGCGCTCAGCATCGTCCCCTGACACGCACGCCCCGACGCACGCGAGCGCCCTTCCACCCGCCGGTGGAAGGGCGCTCGCGTGCGCGTGCCGGTCAGTTGTGGCTGTGCAGGATGTCGTTCAGGCCGCCCCAGACCGCGTTGTTCGGGCGGGCCTCCACCGAGCCGGTGACCGAATTGCGGCGGAAGAGGATGTTGGACGCGCCGTTCAGGTCGCGGGCCTTGACGATCTGGCCGTCGGGCATGGTGACGCGGGTGCCGGCGGTGACGTACAGGCCCGCCTCGACCACGCACTCGTCGCCCAGCGCGATGCCGACGCCGGCCTCGGCGCCGATCAGGCAGCGCTCGCCGATGGAGATGATCACGTTGCCGCCGCCGGACAGCGTGCCCATGGTGGAGGCGCCGCCGCCGATGTCCGAGCCGTCGCCGACGACGACACCGGCGGAGATGCGGCCCTCGACCATGGAGGTGCCGAGCGTGCCGGCGTTGAAGTTGACGAAGCCCTCGTGCATGACGGTGGTGCCCTCGGCGAGGTGCGCGCCGAGGCGGACCCGGTCGGCGTCGGCGATGCGCACGCCCTTGGGGGCGACGTAGTCCGTCATGCGCGGGAACTTGTCGATCGAGGTGACCTGGAGGTGCAGGCCCTCGGCGCGGGCGTTGAGGCGCACCTTCTCGACGTCGTCCACGGCGACCGGGCCGAGCGAGGTCCAGGCGACGTTGGCGAGGTGGCCGAAGATGCCGTCCAGGCTCTGGCCGTGCGGCCTGACCAGGCGGTGCGAGAGCAGGTGCAGACGCAGGTAGACGTCGTGCGCGTCGATCGGCTTCTCGTCCAGGGAGGCGATGACCGTGCGGACCGCGACCACCTCGACGCCCCGGCGGGCGTCCGGGCCGGTCGCCGCGGTCGCGCCGCCGCCGAGGAGCTGGGCGGCCTGCTCGGCGCTGAGCCGCTCGGTGCCGGCGGGGCCGGGCTGCTCGACCAGCTCGGGCGCCGGGAACCAGGTGTCGAGGACGGTGCCGTCGGAGGCGATGGTGGCAAGGCCGGCGGCGACGGCGCCGGTGGTGCGAGAAGCAGTCGAGTCGGTCATGAGGGCAACCTAACCGGCCGGGGGCCACGGAGGCCAACCAGCGGGCCGTTGTCTCAGGTGGCGGGCGGTGGGACGGGGGCCCGTGCGCCTGCCGCCGGAGCTTCGGCGCGGCGCTCTCACAGCAAGGGGCCGCGGCGCCGCCCCGCACCCACCGGCGCGGCGGCGGCCGCCTCCCCCGCCCGCGCCCCGGGGAGCCGGCGCACGCGCCCCCGCTCCAGTCGTCCCGCCGCCGCCACCGCGCAGGCGGCCACCGCGGCGGCGGTCGCGCACAGCGGCCACAGCCACCCTGGTGCGGCCTGGTACAGCGCGCCGCCGAGCGGGGCGGCCAGGGCCACGCCGGTGATGGACGCGCCGGCGTACAGCGACTGGAAGCGGCCCTGGACGTGCGCCGGGGCGCGGTCGGCGACGTAGGCCGTGGCGGGGGTCTTGTAGAGGAGCTCCCCGAGGGTCATCAGGGTCATCATCGCCACCGCCGTGCCGATTCCCGCGCCCGCGACCAGGGTGCCGTAACCCGCCGCCACCAGCAGCAGCCCCGCCGCCACGACCGGCAGCGGTGAGCGACGGCGCAGGGCGAGCGCGGCGGGCAGTTCCAGGCAGAGCAGCACTCCGCCGTTGACGGCGAGCAGGGCGCCGTAGACGCCGGTGTCCAGGCCGTGGCCGGCGAGGTAGACGGGGAAGGTCGTGTACTGCTGCCGGTAGACGACGTCCACGACCACGATCGCCGCGAGCAGCACCAGGACCGCGGGGCGCGCCCGCAGCGCCGCCCACAGGCCCTCCCCGGCGGCCGCCCCGCGGATCTGCGCCCTCGCGCGCCGCCGTACGTTCACCGCCGCCGGGACCACCCGTGCCGTCCAGCACGCCAGACCGACGCTGCCGAGCCCGTCGGCGACGTACAGCCAGTCGTACGACAGCCGGGTCGCGACCAGCGCGCCGAGCAGCGGGCCGGCGGTGAACCCTCCGTTGCCCGCCGCCCGCATCACAGCGAACGCCTGCCGCCGCGACCCCTCCGGCACGATCACCGCGACCAGCGCGGAGCTCGCGGCGCGCTGCGCCCCGGCCGCGTACTGGGCGAGCGGCAACGCGGCGTACAGCGCGGGCGTCGGCAGCACGGGTACGGCGGCCAGCAGCAGCCCGCCCGTGGTGGCGGAGGCGAGGAGGGCCGGGCGGTGACCGAAGCGGTCCCCGAACCAGCCGCCCGTGAAGTTGCCGGCGAGCAGGCCCACTCCCCCGGCGCCGGCGAGCAGGCCCGCCTGGCCGGGACCCAGGCCGCGCGGGCCGGTCAGGTAGAGGAAGAGGTAGGCGAAGGTCACGCTCACGGTCATGTTCACGAAGGTCCCGGCGGCCAGCAGCCACACCGCGCGCGGAACATCCCTCAGACCTGGCACCGGCCCACCCCCGAGTAAGTTTCTTTTGGGAACTGACTATGTCAGCATGGCAGCCTCGGGGTCAACGACGACCGGTGGACGAAGGGGTGGAGCGGCATGGCCCGCAGAACGAGCCTGGAGGATTCCACCTGCGCCATCGCCCAGGCACTGGACGTGGTCGGCGACTGGTGGACGCTGCTGATCGTGCGGGACATCGCACGCGGCGTGCACCGCTTCGACGAGCTCCAGCGCGAGCTGGGCATGTCCCGCAAGGTGCTCACCGAGCGGCTGCGGCTGCTCGTGGAGGCGGACGTCGTCACCCGCGTCCCCTACCAGGACCGCCCGGTGCGCCACGAGTACCGGCTCACCCCGCGCGGCCGCGCCCTGCTGCCGGTGCTGGTCGCGCTGCAGGACTGGGGCGACGCCTGGGTCCTGGGCGACGGCACCACGTCGGCCACGGCGGCCGGCGCGTCGACCGAGGCCCGGCGGGTGCACGAACTCCTCGGCACGCACGTCCCCGGGCTGACCCTGCCCGACGACACCGGCGCACCCCGCGACCCGGTCGCCGCGGGCACCCCCTTCACGGTCCTGTACTGCTTCCCCGGCGCCTACGCCCGCGCGGACGCCTATCCGCCGGGCTGGTCCGAGATCCCCGGCGCGCCCGGCTGCACCCTGGAGTCCTGCACCTACCGCGACCGGCTCGCCGACTTCACCGCCGCGGGCGCCACGGTGTACGGCGTGTCCACCCAACGCCCGGACGAGCAGCGGGCGTTCGCCGAGAAGGAGCGGCTGGGCCAGCGTCTGCTGTCGGACGCCGGGCTGGAACTGGTCACCGCGCTGCGCCTGCCGACGTTCCGCGCGGCGGGGACGAGCCGGCTCAAGCGGCTGACGCTCGTGGTGGACCGGGAGCGGGTCGTCCGGCACGTGCAGTACCCGGTGAGCGACATCGCGGGCAGCGTCGATGCCGCGCTGGCGGCCGTCAGGGGGCCGGAGGGCGCCCGGGAATGACGCGCGCCAGCACCTCGCGGGCGTAGCCCTCGTCGTACACCGAGTCCGTCAGCAGCACCTGCAGGCATATGCCGTCCATCAGGGCCACCAGCGCCCGCGCCGTGACCTCGTCGGTGCGGCGGGCGAGCAGGCCGACGAGGCTGTCCACCCACTCGGCGGCGACCGGGCGCAGGGCGGGCCGGCGCAGGGCGGCGAGGTAGAGCTCGTACTCCAGCTCGACGGCGGAGCGTTCGCCGGCCAGCCAGGCGCCGAGCAGGGCCGCCAGTTCGGCGGCCAGGTCGGTGCGGGCGTCCGTCAGGCCGCCGCGCGCCCCGAGCAGGTTGCCGAAGCCCTCGGTGGACTGCCGCAGCGCGGCCACCATCAGCTCGTCCAGGCTCGCGAAGTGGTAGGTCGTGGAGCCCAGCGGGACGTCCGCCTCGGCGGCGACGCTGCGGTGGCTCAGCCCCGCCAGCCCCTTGTGGGCGACGACCCTGAGGGCCGCGTCGATGATCCGCTGCCGGCGTTCGGGGTCGTAGCGCCGGGCCATCAGTGGGTGCCTCCGAGACTGAGCACGGCCACGCCCACGATGATCAGCACGATCCCGGCGATCTTCGCCGCGCCCAGCCCCTCCCCGAAGAAGATGAGCCCGATGGCCGCGATGCTCGCCGTGCCGAGCCCCGACCAGATCGCGTAGGCGGTGCCGACCGACACCGATTTCAGGGTCTGGGCGAGCAGGACGAAGGAGAGGACGTACCCCACGGCGGTCAGCACCGAGGGCCACAGCCGGCTGAAGCCGTCGCTGTACTTCAGGGCCGTGGTCGCGGCCACCTCGGCGGCGATGGCGGCGACGAGCGTGAGGTATCCCATGTGTACGACCGTACACATGGGGCCTGGACGGCGCGAGAGCGGACACGGAAAACGCGTGAACGGGCATGGAAAAGGGCGACACCCCCGGGGGTGTCGCCCTTTCGCGGCCGGTGACCGTCAGACGTTGAAGCCGAGCGCCCGCAGCTGCTCGCGGCCGTCGTCGGTGATCTTGTCCGGGCCCCACGGCGGCATCCAGACCCAGTTGATGCGCAACTCGTTGACCAGGCCGTCCGTGGCGGACTTCGCCTGGTCCTCGATGACGTCGGTCAGCGGGCAGGCCGCCGACGTCAGGGTCATGTCGACGGTCGCGATGTTCGCGTCGTCGACGTGGATGCCGTAGATCAGGCCGAGGTTGACGACGTCGATGCCCAGCTCGGGGTCGACGACGTCCATGAGCGCCTCGCGGAGCTCCTCCTCCGAGGCCGGCTTCATCTCAGCGGTGTCGGTCATGCCGTCTTCCTTTCGGCGTCGGCGCCACCCAGTGCCTGGGCCGTCGCGTCCTTCCACGCCATCCAGCTGAGGAGGGCGCACTTGACCCGGGCCGGGTACTTGGACACCCCGGCGAACGCGACCGCGTCCTCCAGGATGTCCTCCATCGCGTCGTCGGGCTCGATCCTGCCCTTGGACTGCATCAGCTCCAGGAAGGTCTCCTGGATCCGCTGCGCCTCGGCCACGTCCTTGCCGACCAGCAGCTCGTTCAGGACGGAGGCGCTGGCCTGGCTGATGGAGCAGCCCTGGCCCTCGTACGACACGTCCGTGACCTTGGTGCCGTCGTACTTCACGCGCAGCGTGATCTCGTCGCCGCACGTCGGGTTGACGTGGTGCACCTCGGCGTCGCCGTCCCGCAAGCCCCGTCCGTGCGGGTTCTTGTAGTGGTCCAGGATGACTTCCTGGTACATCGAGTCCAGCTTCACGGTCTTAAGCTCACACCCCTCAGCCGAAGAAGTTCCGTACGTGCTCCAGCCCGTCGACCAGTGCGTCGATCTCGGCCGGGGTGGAGTACAGATAGAACGACGCTCGCGTGGTCGCAGGAATTCCGTAACGGAGGCAGACCGGCCGCGCGCAGTGGTGGCCGACGCGGACCGCGATGCCCTGCTCGTCGAGGACCTGGCCGACGTCGTGCGGGTGGATGTCGCCGAGCGTGAAGGAGATCGCCGCACCGCGGTCCTCGGCCGTGGTCGGGCCGATGATCCGCAGACCGGGGACCTCCGCCAGGCGCTGCACGGCGTACTCGGTCAGCGCGTGCTCGTGGGCGAGGATCTTGTCCATGCCGATCGAGTTCAGGTAGTCGATCGCGGCGCCCAGACCGACCGCCTGCGCGATCGGCGGGGTGCCCGCCTCGAACTTGTGCGGCGCCGGGGCATACGTCGAGGAGTGCATCGAGACGGTCTCGATCATCTCGCCGCCGCCGAGGAACGGAGGCAGGTCCTCCAGCAGCTCCTGGCGGCCCCAGAGCACGCCGATGCCGGTCGGGCCGCACATCTTGTGGCCGGTGAAGGCCACGAAGTCGGCCTGCAGGGCCTGCACGTCGACCGGCATGTGCGGCGCGGCCTGGGAGGCGTCGATGCACACGAGGGCGCCGACCTCCTGGGCGCGACGCACGATCGCCTCGACCGGGTTGAGCGTGCCCAGGATGTTGGAGACCAGCACGAAGGAGACGATCTTCGTCTTCTCGGTGATGACCTCCTCGATGTTGGACAGGTCGAGGCGGCCGTCGTCGGTGAGGCCGAACCACTTCAGCTTCGCGCCCGTGCGCTGCGCCAGCAGCTGCCACGGCACGATGTTGGAGTGGTGCTCCATCTCGGTGATGACGATCTCGGTCTCGTGGTCGACCCGGTAGGGCTCGTCGGCCCAGCCGAGCATGTTCGCCACGAGGTTCAGCGACTCGGAGGCGTTCTTGGTGAAGATCACCTCGTCGCGGCTGGGCGCGTTGATGAACTCCGCGACCTTGTCCCGCGCGCCCTCGTAGAGTGCCGTGGCCTCCTCGGCGAGCACATGCACACCGCGGTGGACGTTGGCGTTGTAGCGCTCGTAGTACTCACTGAGAGCGTCCAGCACCTGTCGCGGCTTCTGGCTGGTGGCCGCGTTGTCCAGGTACACCAGCTTCCTGCCGTCGTGGATCACGCGGTCCAGGATCGGGAAGTCCTTGCGGATCGCCTCGGTGTCGAGGAGGCCCGGCAGCTGTGTCACGCGGATGCGCCACCCTTCACGTACGACTCGTAGCCCTCGTTCTCCAGCTTGTCGGCGAGCTCGGCGCCGCCGGACTCCACGATCCGGCCGGCGGAGAAGACGTGCACGAAGTCGGGCTTGATGTAGCGCAGGATGCGCGTGTAGTGCGTGATCAGCAGAGTGCCGACCTCGCCGGTCTCGCGGACGCGGTTGACGCCCTCGGACACGACGCGCAGCGCGTCGACGTCCAGGCCGGAGTCGGTCTCGTCGAGGATCGCGACCTTCGGCTTGAGCAGCTCCAGCTGGAGGATCTCGTGGCGCTTCTTCTCACCGCCGGAGAAGCCCTCGTTGACGTTGCGCTCGGCGAAGGAGGGGTCCATGGAGAGGCGCTCCATGGCCTCCTTGACCTCCTTCACCCAGGTGCGCAGCTTCGGGGCCTCGCCGCGCACGGCGGTGGCGGAGGTGCGCAGGAAGTTGGAGACCGAGACGCCGGGGACCTCGACCGGGTACTGCATCGCCAGGAACAGGCCCGCGCGGGCGCGCTCGTCGACGGACATCTCCAGGACGTCCTCGCCGTCGAGGGTGACGGTGCCGCCGGTGATCGTGTACTTCGGGTGACCCGCCAGCGAGTAGGCGAGGGTCGACTTGCCCGAGCCGTTGGGGCCCATGATGGCGTGCGTCTCGCCCTGCTTCACGGTGAGGTCGACGCCCTTGAGGATCTCCTTCGTGGCGTTGTCGGCCTCGACGGTGACGTGCAGGTCTCGGATTTCAAGCGTTGCCATGGGTGCCTCAGGACTCCTGGGTGAGGGAGACGAGCACGTCGTCCCCTTCGATCTTTACGGGGTATACGGGGACGGGACGCGTCGCCGGAAGACTGTCGGGCTTTCCGGAGCGCAGGTCGAAGCGCGAGCCGTGCAGCCAGCACTCGATGTGGCAGTCGTCGACCTCTCCCTCGGACAGGGAGACGTTCGCGTGCGAGCAGATGTCGTGGATGGCGTAGACGTCGCCCTCGGTCCGCACGATGGACAGGGGCGTGCCGTCGAGTTCCACCCGTTTCGGGGTGTCCTCCTCCAGCTCGCTGACGCCACAGGCGCGTACGAAGGTCATGCGACCGAGGCCTCCAGCTCCTGCGCGATCTTGGCGAGCAGGCGCTCCTCGATGTCGGCGACGCCGATCTGCTGGATCAGCTCGGCGAAGAAGCCGCGCACGACCAGACGGCGGGCCTCGTGCTCCGGGATGCCGCGGGCCATCAGGTAGAACAGCTGCTCGTCGTCGAAGCGGCCGGTGGCGGAGGCGTGGCCGGCGCCGACGATCTCACCGGTCTCGATCTCCAGGTTCGGCACCGAGTCGACCCGGGCGCCGTCCGTGAGGACCAGGTTCCGGTTCATCTCGTACGTGTCCGTGCCCTCGGCCTTGGCCTCGATGAGCACGTCGCCGATCCACACCGCGTGCGCGTCCTCGCCCTGGAGCGCGCCCTTGTAGACGGCGTTGGACTTGCAGTGCGGCACGTTGTGGTCGACCAGGAGACGGTGCTCCTGGTGCTGGCCGGCGTCGGTGAAGTACAGGCCGAACAGCTCGGCCTCGCCGCCGGGGCCGGCGTAGGCCACGCGCGGGTGCAGACGCACGACGTCGCCGCCGAAGGTGACGACGACCGACTTGAAGGAGGCGTCGCGGCCGACGAGGGCGTTGTGCTGGGCCACGTGGACGGCCTTGTCGTCCCAGTCCTGCACGCAGACGACGGTCAGCTTGGCCCCGTCGCCGAGGAGGTAGTCGACGTTGGCGGCGAGCACCGCGTCACCGGTGTGGTCGATGACCACGACGGCCTCGGCGAACGCGCCCAGCTCGATGACCTGGTGGCCGTAGCGGGTGCCGCCCTCGCCGTGCACCGCGATGCGGATCGGCCCGGTGAGGACGGTCTCCTTCGGCACGGTCACGACCGAGGCCTTCTCGAAGGACGAGTACGCCTGGGCGGCGACGCGGTCCACCGGGGTGCCGGCCTTGCCGAGCCGCGCGTCGTCGCGGCCGACGGTCTCGACGATGACGCCCTCGGGGGCCTGCACGTCGACCTTCACGCCGTCGCCGGTGGCGGTGGCGGTGCCGTCGTGCAGCCCGCGCAGGCGCTCCAGCGGGGTGAACCGCCACTCCTCCTCACGGCCGTGCGGGACCGGGAAGTCCGCGACGTCGAAGGAGGGCGGGGCGCTCATGCGGGTGGCGACGGTGGACTCCCCGGCCACCGCGATGGCGCCGGAGGTCGTGGACCCCACCGGGATGTTCTGGGCCTCAGCCATGGCTGTCGTAGTGCTCGCTTTCCGTTACGTATGGGGCTTGATGGGGACGGCAGGCGGCTGGGTCAGCCCACCGCGCCTTCCATCTGCAGCTCGATCAGCCGGTTGAGCTCCAGCGCGTACTCCATGGGCAGCTCCTTGGCGATCGGCTCGACGAAGCCGCGCACGATCATCGCCATCGCCTCGTCCTCGGCGAGACCGCGGCTCATCAGGTAGAAGAGCTGGTCCTCGGAGACCTTGGAGACGGTGGCCTCGTGACCCATGGAGACGTCGTCCTCGCGGACGTCGACGTAGGGGTAGGTGTCCGACCGGGAGATCGTGTCCACGAGCAGCGCGTCGCACAGCACGTTGGACTTCGACCCGGCGGCGCCCTCGCCGATCTCGATCAGACCACGGTAGGACGTACGGCCGCCACCGCGCGCCACCGACTTGGAGACGATGTTGGAGGAGGTGTTCGGCGCCATGTGCACCATCTTGGCGCCGGCGTCCTGGTGCTGGCCCTCGCCCGCGAAGGCGATGGACAGCGTCTCGCCCTTGGCGTGCTCGCCCATCAGGTAGACGGCCGGGTACTTCATCGTCACCTTGGAGCCGATGTTGCCGTCGACCCACTCCATGGTCGCGCCCTCGTAAGCCACGGCACGCTTGGTGACCAGGTTGTAGACGTTGTTCGACCAGTTCTGGATGGTCGTGTACCGGCAGCGGGCGTTCTTCTTGACGATGATCTCGACGACCGCGGAGTGCAGCGAGTCCGACTTATAGATCGGCGCGGTGCAGCCCTCGACGTAGTGCACGTAGGCACCCTCGTCGACGATGATCAGGGTCCGCTCGAACTGGCCCATGTTCTCGGTGTTGATCCGGAAGTAGGCCTGGAGCGGGATCTCGACGTGCACGCCCTTCGGCACGTAGATGAAGGAGCCGCCGGACCACACGGCGCTGTTCAGCGACGCGAACTTGTTGTCCCCGACCGGGATGACCGTGCCGAAGTACTCCTTGAAGAGCTCCGGGTGCTGCTTCAGCGCGGTGTCGGTGTCGAGGAAGATGACGCCCTGCTCCTCCAGGTCCTCGCGGATCTGGTGGTAGACGACCTCCGACTCGTACTGGGCGGCGACACCGGCGACGAGGCGCTTCTTCTCGGCCTCCGGGATGCCCAGCTTGTCGTAGGTGTTCTTGATGTCCTCGGGCAGGTCCTCCCAGGACTCCGCCTGCTTCTCCGTGGAGCGCACGAAGTACTTGATGTTGTCGAAGTCGATCCCCGACAGGTCCGAGCCCCAGTTCGGCATGGGCTTCTTCTCGAAGAGCCTGAGGCCCTTGAGGCGGAGCTTCGTCATCCACTCCGGCTCGTCCTTCTTGGACGAGATGTCACGGACGACGTCCTCGTTCAGACCACGCTTCGCCGACGCACCGGCCTCGTCGCGGTCGGCCCAGCCGTATTCGTACTTGCCCAGGCCCTCGAGCTCAGGGTGGGCAGTCTCCGTGGGGAGAGTCATGCGGGGTTCCTCCCGGCCGTGCTTGCAGATGCGTTAGGGGAAATCGTGGGGTCGTTCCTGGGGATGAACGTCGTGCAGACGCCGTCGCCGTGGGCGATCGTCGCGAGCCGCTGCACATGCGTACCGAGGAGTTCGGCGAAAAATTCCGTCTCGGCCTCGCACAGCTGCGGGAACTGCTCGGCGACGTGGGCGACCGGGCAGTGGTGCTGACACAGCTGCTCACCGACGGGCGCGCTCCGCGCGGTAGCAGCGTACCCGTCCGTGCTCAGGGCCCTGGCCAGCGCTTCGGTCCGCTTCTCCGGGGGCGCCGCCTCGACCGCCTTGCGGTAGGCGCCGGCCTGCCCGGCGATCCGGGCGCGGGCGAAGGCGGCGACGGCGTCCCGGCCGCCCTCCTGCTGGGCGATCCAGCGCAGGGCGTCGGCGGCGAGCTTGTCGTAGGACTGGTCGAAGGCGTCCCGGCCGCAGTCGGTCAGCGCGAAGACCTTCGCGGGGCGCCCGCGCGTGCGCGTGCCGTACACCCGCTGCTCGCGTGCCTCCACGACGTCGTCGGCGACGAGCGCGTCCAGATGACGGCGTACGGCCGCCTGGGTGAGGCCCAGCCGCGTGGCCAGCTCGGCGACGGTCGACGGGCCGTGGTCCAGGATCGACCGCGCGACCCGGTTGCGTGTGGAACGCTCCCCGGTCGCGAACTCTTCCTGCGGGGGCCCCGTGGGGGTCTCCCGAGCCTCGCCGACGTTTTTCACAACGCCATTGTTGCGTAATTCTTCGGAGCGTGACAAGCGGCGTCCTGACGGGTGGACGGTGCCCTGCATCACTTAGGCCAACCTAATCCGACCTGCGGAAACGATCTCTGATCGCTCAAAAGGGTGGCGTCCTCGCAGCTCATCGGCCAGACTGCGGACCCATGGCGACACCGTCTCCGGCCGGCCCACTGGTCACACGGGACACTCTGGCCGCACAGCTACGGCAGCTCGGCGTGGCGCCCGGCGAGACGCTCCTCGTCCACTCCTCCCTGAGTTCCCTCGGCTGGGTGAACGGCGGCCCGGTCACAGTCGTGCGGGGCCTGCTCGACGCCCTCGGCCCCGCCGGCACGCTGGTCGTCCCCGCCCAGAGCGGCGACCTGTCCGACCCGGCCCTGTGGAGCAGCCCGCCGGTACCCCGCGCCTGGTGGGACACGATCCGCGCCACGATGCCGCCGTACGACCCGCTGGTGACGCCCACGCGCGGGGTCGGCGTGATCCCGGAGACCGTGCGCACCTGGCCGGGCGCGCTGCGCAGCGCTCACCCCCAGACGTCGTTCGCGGCGGTGGGCCCGCGTGCGGCGCAGATCGTCGAAGGCCACGCGCCCGACTGCCGGCTCGGGGAGCGCAGCCCGCTGGCGACGCTGGAGCGGCTCGGCGCCCGGGTCCTGCTGCTCGGCGCCGGCTACGACTCCTGCACCGCCTTCCACCTCGCCGAGTACCGCATCCCCTCGCCCCTGACCGAGGTGGGCCGCCCCGCGCCGGGCGGGGGCTGGGAGACGGTGATCGAGGTGTCGATCACCTCGGACCGCTTCGACGAACTGGGCCACGACTTCGAACGGGACCGCCCGGTCGTGCGCGGCCGGGTCGGCGCGGCCGAGGCCCGCCTGTTCCCCGTCGCGGACGCGGTGGCCTACGCGGAACGCTGGCTGCCGGTCCACCGCCCCCGCGAGGAGGAGATCCCGCACCGACCCGCCTGACCGGCAGTTCGGCACCCGCGCGCCAAAGCCCCCTGAGGGCTCCCTAGACTCGGGTGTCATGCGAGATGAGCCCGCCCACCCGTCTCCCGACCACCACCCCTCGAGGAGACGCTCCGCGTCGCACCCGCTCATCGAGGTCCAGGCCCTGGTGAAGCGGTACGGCACGAAGACCGCGGTGGACGGCCTCGACCTGGTGGCCCGGGCGGGCGTGACCGCCGTCCTCGGTCCCAACGGCGCCGGGAAGACGACCACGGTCGAGACCTGCGAGGGGTACCGGAAGCCGGACGCCGGCACGGTGCGTGTCCTGGGCCTCGACCCGGTCAGGGACTCCGCCGCGCTGCGGCCCCGGATCGGCGTGATGCTCCAGTCCGGCGGCGTCTACTCCGGTGCGCGCGCCGACGAGATGCTGCGGCACATGGCCAAGCTGCACGCCCACCCGCTGGACGTGGACACGCTCATCGAGCGGCTCGGACTCGGCTCGTGCGGCCGGACGAGCTACCGGCGCCTGTCCGGCGGCCAGCAGCAGCGGCTCGCGCTCGCCATGGCCGTCGTGGGCCGCCCCGAGCTGGTCTTCCTGGACGAGCCGACCGCCGGCCTCGACCCGCAGGCCCGCCGGGCCACCTGGGACCTCGTGCGCGACCTGCGCGCCGACGGCGTCTCGGTGATCCTCACCACGCACCACATGGACGAGGCCGAGCAGCTCGCCGACGACGTCGCCATCATCGACGCCGGCAAGGTGATCGCCCACGGCTCCCCCGAGGAGCTGTGCAAGGGCGGCGCCGAGAACACCCTGCGCTTCTCCGGCCGCCCCGGCCTCGACGTCGCCTCCCTGCTCAAGGCCCTCCCGGCCGACTGCTCGGCCGCCGAGCTGACCCCCGGCTCGTACCGGGTGAACGGCAAGGTCGACCCGCAGCTGCTGGCCACCGTCACCTCCTGGTGCGCCCAGCACGGCGTGATGCCCGACAAGATCTCCGTCGAGCGGCACACCCTCGAAGACGTCTTCTTGGAACTGACCGGCAAGGAGCTGCGCTCGTGACCGCCACCGGCACCTACGCCCCGAACCCCGGGGCGGCGCCGCTGTCCCGCATGATCGCGGCCCAGGCGGCGCTCGAGACCCGCATGCTGCTGCGCAACGGCGAGCAGCTGCTGCTCACCGTGATCATCCCCACCCTGCTGCTGGCGCTCTTCAGCTCCGTCGACATCATCGACACCGGCGCGGGCAAGGCCGTCGACTTCCTCGCCCCCGGCATCCTGGCCCTCGCCGTGATGTCGACGGCGTTCACCGGCCAGGCCATCGCGACGGGCTTCGAGCGGCGCTACGGCGTGCTGAAGCGGCTGGCGTCCTCACCGCTGCCCCGCTGGGCGCTGATGACCGCGAAGACGGCGTCCGTGCTGGTCACCGAGGTGCTCCAGGTGATCCTGCTGACCGTGATCGCCTTCGCCCTGGGCTGGTCGCCGCACGGCAACCCGCTCGCCGTGGTGCTCCTGCTGATCGTCGGCACGGCCGCCTTCTCCGGGCTCGGTCTGCTGATGGCCGGCACGCTCAAGGCCGAGGCCACGCTGGCCGCCGCCAACCTCGTCTTCCTGCTGCTGCTCATCGGCGGCGGCGTGATCGTGCCGCTGGACAAGTTCCCCTCCGGCGTCCAGGACGTCCTGGGCCTACTGCCCATCTCCGCCCTGTCCGACGGTCTGCGGGACGTGCTCCAGCACGGCGCCGGCCTGCCCTGGGGCGACCTCGGGATCCTCGCCGCGTGGGCGGTCGTGGGACTCGCGGCCGCGGGGAAGTTCTTCCGCTGGGAGTAGGCCGTGACGGACCCTCGTGAAAGCGTGCACAAGCAGGCGCCTACCATGGTGCCCGTGCCCAAGCTGACCCGCGCCGACGCCACCGCGGCCGTGCGCAACCCGCTCGCCTTCATCGCCGCACGCTGGACGCCGACCCCGAGGACGGTCCAGCGGGCGGCCCTGTCCGCCGTCGTGATGGCCGTGATCATCGTCGTCACCGGCGGCGCCGTCCGGCTGACCAGCTCCGGACTCGGCTGCCCGACCTGGCCCAAGTGCACCGACGACTCGCTCACCGCCACCAGCGCGATGGGCTTCCACGGCGCCATCGAGTTCGGCAACCGCATGCTGACGTACGTGCTGTGCGCCGCCGTCGGCTGGGCGATCATCGCCGCTCGTGCCGAGAAGCCGTGGCGGCGCGCCCTGACCCGGCTGGGCTGGGCCCAGTTCTGGATCGTCATGGGCAACGCCGTGCTCGGCGGCATCGTCGTGCTCGTCGGCCTCAACCCGTACACGGTCGCGGCGCACTTCCTGCTCTCCACGGCGCTGATCGCCGTGGCGACGCTGATGTGGCAGCGCACCCGCGAGGGCGACGCCGCGCCCCGGCCGCTGGTCGGCAGGTCCATCCAGCAGCTCGTGTGGTTCCTGGTGGCCGCCTCCGTGCTGCTGATCGCGGTGGGCACCGTGGTGACCGGCGCCGGTCCGCACGCGGGCGACTCCAGCGAGGTGGACCGCATCCCCGTGGACTGGGAGGCCGTCGCCAAGCTGCACGCGGTGCTGGCGTGGATCGTGGTCACGCTGACCTTCGCGCTGTGGTTCGTGCTGAAGGCGGTCGAGGCGCCCAAGGGACCGCTGGCGCGGACGCGGGATCTGTTCCTGATTCTGCTGAGCCAGGGTGTCATCGGTTACGTCCAGTACTTCACCAAGCTCCCGGAGCTGCTGGTCGGGCTGCACATGCTCGGCTCGGCGCTGGTGTGGATCGGGGTGCTGCGGGTGCTGCTGGCCCTGCGGGAACGTCCGGAGACCGTGAAGGCGGACCTGCCGGGGCCGTCCGCCGAGGCGAAGCTCGCCAAGGCCTGAGGCCCGGGGCCTGAGGCCTGAAGGCCCGGGGCCCGGGGCCCGGGGCCTGAGGCCCGGGGCCCGGGGCCTGAGGCCTGAGGCCCGGGTCCGGGTGGGTCACTCCAGCCCGTACACCCGCACGGCGTTCCCCGACGCCAGCATGACCGCCACGCGTTGCGCGTCCTCCACGCACCAGGCGCCCTCGGCGACCCAGCCGCCCAGCACGCGGCCGAGTGCCTCGCGGAACAGGCGGGCCGCGACCACGTGCAGCTCGGGCAGTCCGCGCGCCCCGCTGGAGAAGAGGATCTTGCCGAAGGGGGCCAGCTCCAGCACCTCGGCGAGCACGCTCGCCGCGCGGGCCCCGGTGCGCACCAGCGCGGCCCCCGCGTCGGCGTAGACGTGCGGGAAGACTCCGGCGAGGTGGGCGGCGTGCCGGTGGTGGGGGAAGCCGTGCAGCAGGACCAGGTCGGTGCCGAGTCCGGCGGTCGCCCGGACGAAGTCCGTCAGCAGCACCGGATCGGTGCGGTCGGCGCGCTGCCCCGGCTCCCCGAGCCCCGCGTGCAGCTGGAGCGGCAGCCCGGAGGCCACCGCGATCCACAGCAGGTGCCGTAACAGCACCGGGTCGCTCAGCTCGTCCCCGGCCCGGCGCCCGGCCAGCCAGCGCCCGGCGGCGCCGCGCACCTGTCCCGGCCCGGGCGGCTCCGGCGCGAGCGCGAGGCCGTGCCGTACCCCTGCCACGGAGGTGAAGGCGACGGCGTGCGCGGCGGCGCCGTGCACCGATTCGGCGAGGTTGGCGAGGAAGGACTCGACGGTCCCGGAGGTGTCGGCGACCTGCTCGGCGAGCAGCTCCAGACGGACGATCTCGTGGGCGTCGGCGTCCCCGGCGGCGGCCATCTCCCCGGGTCCGGTGAGGTCGCCGGGCAGCCCCGTGTCGACGAGGTAGGTGGTGACGCCGCTGCCGCGCAGCAGCCTGCGGCCGGCCTCCAGGACGCCCAGCTCACGACGCCGGGCCAGATAGCGGGCCGGCGGGCAGTGCGGCTCCAGGCCGAGCAGGGGCGGACACCAGCGACGCACGGCGAAGCCGGTCTGGGTGTCGAACAGGGTGGTGCCGGGGGCGGGTGGTCCCTCGGTGCGGGCCAGCTGGGCCTCGAAGGTGCCGAGGCCCAGCTCCGTTCTCAGTACGCCGTGGCAGTACTGGTCCACGAGGGACGGCGTTTCGATCATCCGGACTCCCGTGGGTGGACCGTGCGCTCCTCACACGTCCTAACGGGTGAACCGGGTGTCAGGTGTTGCTCCGGCCCGGACTCAGCCGTTGCCGGGTCCGCCGACCTGGATACCGGCCATCCGGCTCCACTCGTACGGCCCGGTCTTCACCTTGGCCGCGAACTCGCCGTCGAAGGACTCGGGGGCGGTGATGCCGGACTTCTCGACGGCCTTCTCGGCGATCTCGTACGACGGGGCCACCACGTCGCCCCAGCCGCCGTCCTCGCCGACGAGGACGATCCGCGCGCCGCGCTCGCCGAGGTAGGCCACCTGGCCCTCGGCGCCGCCGTGCGCCTTGGAGAAGGCGCTGATCCGCCGGGCGAGCTTGTCCGCCGTCCGCTCGGCCTTCGCGTCAACCTGCTGCGTGTCTGCCATGGTCAGGATGCTACTCAGCGGTAGATCGAACGGCGACGGGCGGGGTGCGTGGCATACACCACCCACCCCGCCCGGGATGTCCGGCAATGTGCGGAATTACCGCAGGAACGGGTCCACGGCCACCGCCACGAACAGCAGCGAGACGTAGGTGATGGACCAGTGGAACAGCCGCATCTCCTTCAGCTTCCCGCCCGTCACCTCGGCCTTCGCCCGGTTCTGCAGGGCGTGCGCCTCCCACAGCCACCAGCCGCCCGAGGCCAGCGCGACCGCCGTGTAGAACCAGCCGGTGTAGCCCAGCGGGGTCAGCAGCAGCGAGACGGCCACCATGACCCAGCTGTAGATCACGATCTGCCTGGCGACGACCTTGTTGGAGGCGATCACCGGCAGCATGGGCACGCCCACGCGCGCGTAGTCGTCCTTGACCTTCATGGACAGCGGCCAGTAGTGCGGCGGCGTCCAGAAGAAGATGACCAGGAAGAGGATGGCCGGCGCCCAGGACAGGGAGTCCTTCACCGCCGTCCAGCCGATCAGCACCGGCATGCAGCCGGCGATGCCGCCCCAGACGATGTTCTGCGCGGTGCGGCGCTTGAGGATCATCGTGTAGACGACGACGTAGAAGAGGAGGGCGCCCAGGGAGAGCCAGGCGCTCAGCCAGTTCACGGTGAGGCCGAACAGCAGCGTCGAGACCACCGCGAGGGTGATGCCGAAGGCCAGGCACTCCGGGGGGCTCACCATGCCCGTGACCAGCGGACGCTGCGAGGTGCGGTCCATCAGCGCGTCGATGTCGCGGTCGATGTACATGTTGAGCGCGTTGGCGCCGCCGGCGGACAGGTAGCCGCCGAGGCAGGTGAGCAGCACCAGCTTCAGGTCGGGCACACCCTGCTGCGCCAGGAACATCACCGGGACGGTGGTGATGAGCAGCAGTTCGATGATCCGCGGCTTGGTCAGCGCCACGAACGCCTTGACACGGGCCCCGAACGGCCGGGGGGTCGGGCGCTCATCACTCCCAAGCACCCCCTCCCCCAGAGCCTTAACGGCCTGGGAGGCGCCCCCAGGACGGGATTCAACGGCCGTCACGCACACCCCTGACAGAGACATCCCAGCGAGCCCGACCGTGTGAAGTGGCGGTAAAGGCTCACGCGTACCACGCCACTTTAGACGTTGCCCATACCCCGGCCGTCGCGGGGGTCGGGTCGTGTTGGCACGGGTGATCGTTCCAGTGGCGGCGCGCATGATCGTTCCGGGCCCGGCGCCGCCCCGCCGCGGGACGATCGTTCCCGGCCTCCTCCGCGCATTTGCGGAATGCGTTCTTCCGGGCGAACCGAAGCTCGATTGAGCGGTCAGATGAGCGCCTCCGTATTCATGTGCTGAATGCCTTACGGCCCAGTCAGGAGGCGGATCGCGCTCGGTCCCGGCAGTCTGTAATGACGGGGAAAAACGCACGTCTTTACGAGGGTAGGCTCGACAGCGGCCGGTGGGCGCCCAGTGCACCGGCGACCGGTGGGCATACGCCCGACCAGACCGGTATTCGACATGTGGAGAGGAGCCCTGAAAAGGGTGAGCACCAAGCCGACCACCACAGACTTCGAGTGGACCGAACTGGACCAGCGGGCCGTGGACACCGCCCGCGTCCTGGCCGCCGACGCCGTACAGAAGGTCGGCAACGGCCATCCCGGCACGGCGATGAGCCTGGCTCCGGCCGCCTACACCCTCTTCCAGAAGGTGATGCGGCACGACCCCGCCGACGCGGACTGGGTCGGGCGTGACCGCTTCGTGCTGTCCGCCGGACACTCCTCCCTGACCCTGTACACCCAGCTGTACCTGGCCGGCTTCGGCCTGGAGCTGGACGACCTGAAGTCGTTCCGCACCTGGGGCTCGAAGACCCCGGGTCACCCGGAGTACGGCCACACCACCGGCGTGGAGACCACCACCGGCCCGCTCGGCCAGGGTGTCGCCAACGCGGTCGGCATGGCGATGGCCGCCCGCTACGAGCGCGGTCTGTTCGACCCGGAGGCCGCCCCCGGCACCTCCCCGTTCGACCACTTCATCTACTGCATCGCCGGTGACGGCTGCCTGCAGGAGGGCATCTCCGCGGAGGCGTCCTCGCTGGCCGGCCACCAGAAGCTCGGCAACCTGGTCCTGCTGTGGGACGACAACCACATCTCGATCGAGGGCGACACCGAGACGGCCGTCTCCGAGGACACCTGCAAGCGCTACGAGGCGTACGGCTGGCACGTGCAGCGCGTGGAGGCCAAGGCCAACGGCGACCTGGACCCGGAGGCGATCTTCGCCGCGATCCAGGAGGCCAAGGCGGTCACCGACCGGCCGTCCTTCATCGCCATGCGCTCGATCATCGCCTGGCCCGCCCCGCACGCGCAGAACACCGAGGCCGCCCACGGCTCGGCGCTCGGCGAGGACGAGGTCGCGGCCACCAAGCGGGTCCTCGGCTTCGACCCGGAGCAGACCTTCGAGGTCGCCGACGAGGTCATCGAGCACACCCGGCAGGCCCTGGAGCGCGGCCGCCAGTTCAAGGCGGAGTGGGAGAAGTCCTTCCAGGAGTGGCGGGACGCCGACGCCGAGCGCGCGGCCGAGTTCGACCGGATCGCCAAGGGCGAGCTGCCCACCGGCTGGGAGGAGAAGCTCCCGGTCTTCGAGACGGGCAAGGGTGTCGCCACCCGCGCCGCGTCCGGCAAGGTGCTGCAGGCGCTCGGCGCGGTGATCCCGGAGCTGTGGGGCGGCTCGGCCGACCTCGCCGGCTCCAACAACACCACGATCGACAAGACGTCGTCGTTCCTGCCCGAGGGCAACCCGCTGCCCGAGGCGAGCCCGTACGGCCGCACCATCCACTTCGGCATCCGCGAGCACGCGATGGCCGCGGAGATGAACGGCATCGCCCTGCACGGCAACACCCGCATCTACGGCGGCACCTTCCTGGTGTTCTCCGACTACATGCGCAACGCGGTGCGCCTGTCGGCCCTGATGCACCTGCCGGTGACGTACGTGTGGACGCACGACTCCATCGGTCTCGGTGAGGACGGCCCGACCCACCAGCCGGTCGAGCACCTCGCCTCGCTGCGCGCGATCCCGGGCCTGAACATCGTCCGCCCGGCCGACGCCAACGAGACCGCCATCGCCTGGCGCGAGATCCTCAAGCGGTGGACGAAGGAGTTCGGCAAGGGCCAGCCGCACGGCCTGGTCCTCACCCGCCAGGGTGTGCCGGTCTACGAGTCGAACGAGGACGCGGCCCGGGGCGGCTACGTGCTGTTCGAGGCCGAGGGCGGCGACGCCCAGGTGCTGCTGATCGCGACCGGCTCCGAGGTGCACGTGGCCGTGGAGGCGCGTGAGCAGCTCCAGGCCGCGGGCATCCCCACGCGGGTCGTGTCCATGCCGTCGGTGGAGTGGTTCGAGCAGCAGGACCAGGGGTACCGGGACAGCGTGCTGCCCCCGTCCGTGAAGGCCCGTGTCGCCGTGGAGGCGGGTGTGGGTCTCACGTGGCACAAGTACGTCGGGGACGCCGGCCGCATCGTTTCCCTGGAGCACTTCGGTGCTTCCGCGGACGGCAAGCTGCTCTTCCGCGAGTTCGGCTTCACTGCCGAGAACGTGGCCGCCAAGGCCAGGGAATCGCTCGAAGCCGCTCAGCGCTGACGCTCACATACGACACGTAGGAGATGTAATTTCCATGACAGACGCACTCAAGCGCCTCTCCGACGAAGGCGTCGCGATCTGGCTGGACGACCTGTCGCGCAAGCGGATCACGTCCGGCAACCTCGCCGAGCTGATCGACGAGCAGCACGTCGTGGGCGTCACCACCAACCCGACGATCTTCCAGAAGGCGATCTCCGGGGGCGACGGCTACGACCAGCAGCTGTCCGACCTCGCCGCCCGCAAGGTCACCGTCGAAGAGGCCATCCGCATGATCACCACGGCGGACGTCCGGGACGCCGCCGACATCCTGCGCCCCGTCTTCGACGCGACGGACGGCCAGGACGGCCGGGTCTCCATCGAGGTCGACCCGCGCCTCGCGCACGACACCAAGGCGACCGTCGCCGAGGCCAGGCAGCTCGCCTGGCTGGTGGACCGCCCCAACACGCTCATCAAGATCCCGGCCACCGAGGCGGGCATCCCGGCGATCACCGAGGTCATCGGCCTCGGCATCAGCGTCAACGTCACGCTGATCTTCTCGCTGGAGCGCTACCGCAAGGTCATGGACGCCTACCTCTCCGGCCTGGAGAAGGCCAAGGAGCGCGGCCTGGACCTGTCGCAGATCCGCTCCGTGGCGTCCTTCTTCGTGTCCCGCGTGGACACCGAGATCGACAAGCGGATCGACGCGCTGGGCACCGACGAGGCCAAGGCGCTGCGCGGCAAGGCCGCCATCGCCAACGCCCGCCTGGCCTACCAGGCGTACGAGGAGGTCTTCTCCTCGGACCGCTGGCAGGCGCTGGAGAAGGCGGGCGCCCGCACGCAGCGTCCGCTGTGGGCCTCCACCGGGGTGAAGGACAAGGCGTACAAGGACACGATGTACGTCGACGAGCTGGTCGCCCCGAACACCGTGAACACGATGCCGGAGGCCACCCTCTTCGCCACCGAGGAGCACGGCGAGATCACCGGCAACACCATCGCCGGCACCTACGAGCAGGCCCGCGCCGACCTCGACGCCATCGAGAAGCTGGGCATCTCGTACGACGAGGTGGTGCAGCTGCTGGAGGACGAGGGCGTCGAGAAGTTCGAGGCGTCCTGGAACGACCTGCTCAAGTCGACGCAGGCGGAGCTCGAGCGCCTGGCTCCCTCGGAGGGCTGAGAACTTGTCAAGCAGCAACCCGCTGCTCTCGGGCAGCAACCCGCTGCGTGACCCCGCAGACCGACGGCTCCCGCGTATCGCGGGGCCGTCGGGTCTGGTCATTTTCGGCGTCACGGGCGATCTGTCGCGCAAAAAGCTCATGCCGGCCGTGTACGACCTCGCCAACCGGGGTCTGCTGCCGCCGGGTTTCGCGCTGGTCGGCTTCGCCCGCCGCGACTGGGAGCACGAGGATTTCGCCCAGGTCGTGCACGACGCCGTCAAGGAGCACGCGCGCACGCCGTTCCGCGAGGAGGTCTGGCAGCAGCTGATCCAGGGCATGCGGTTCGTCCAGGGCACCTTCAACGACGACGAGGCCTTCGAGCGGCTGCGCGGCACGATCGAGGAACTGGACAAGGCGCAGGGCACGGGCGGCAACTTCGCCTTCTACCTGTCGGTGCCCCCGAAGTCCTTCCCCGTCGTGATCCAGCAGCTGAAGAAGCACGGCCTCGCGGACCAGAAGCAGGGCTCCTGGCGGCGCGCGGTCATCGAGAAGCCCTTCGGCCACGACCTGAAGTCGGCCGAGGAACTCAACGGGATCGTCCACGAGGTGTTCGCCTCGGACCAGGTCTTCCGCATCGACCACTATCTGGGCAAGGAGACCGTCCAGAACATCCTGGCGCTGCGCTTCGCCAACCAGATGTTCGAGCCGATCTGGAACCGGTCCTACGTCGACCATGTGCAGATCACGATGGCCGAGGACATCGGCATCGGCGGCCGCGCCGGCTACTACGACGGCATCGGCGCCGCCCGGGACGTCATCCAGAACCACCTGCTCCAGCTGCTCGCGCTGACCGCCATGGAGGAGCCCGCCTCCTTCGGCGCGGACGCGCTCGCGGCGGAGAAGACCAAGGTGCTCGGCGCGGTCCGGCTGCCCAAGGACCTGAGCCGGGACACCGTGCGCGCCCAGTACACGGCCGGCTGGCAGGGCGGCGCGCAGGCGGTCGGCTATCTGGAGGAGGAGGGCATCGACCCCGCCTCCACCACCGACACCTACGCCGCGCTCAAGCTCGGCATCGACAACCGCCGCTGGGCGGGCGTCCCCTTCTATCTGCGTACCGGCAAGCGGCTCGGCCGCCGCGTGACGGAGATCGCGGTGGTCTTCCAGCGCGCCCCGCACTCCCCCTTCGACACCACGGCGACGGAGGAGCTCGGCCAGAACGCGATCGTCATCCGCGTCCAGCCGGACGAGGGCGTGACGGTCCGCTTCGGGTCGAAGGTTCCGGGCACCTCGATGGAGATCCGGGACGTGTCCATGGACTTCGCCTACGGCGAGTCCTTCACGGAGTCCAGCCCCGAGGCGTACGAGCGCCTCATCCTGGACGTGCTGCTCGGCGACGCCAACCTCTTCCCGCGCACGGAGGAGGTCGAGCTGTCCTGGAAGATCCTCGACCCGATCGAGGAGTTCTGGGCGGCCCACGGCAGGCCGGCGCAGTACGAGGCCGGCACCTGGGGTCCGGCCGAGGCCGACGAGATGCTGAAGCGGGACGGACGGAGCTGGCGCCGGCCATGAGGATAGACCTGACGGACACCACGGCCAGCAAGGTCAACAAGGCACTGGTGCAAGGCCGCCGCGCCATCGGCACACCGGCCGTCGGCATGGTGCTGACCCTCGTCATCGTCACCGACGAGGAGAACGCCTACGACGCGCTGAAGGCCGCCAGCGACGCCTCGCGTGAGCATCCCTCGCGCACGCTCGTCGTCATCAAGCGGGTCTCGCGCACCCCGCGCGACCGCACCCAGTCCCGCCTGGACGCCGAGGTGCGGGTGGGCGCGGAGGCCGGCAGCGGCGAGACGGTCGTGCTGCGTCTGTACGGCGAGGTCGTCGACCAGGCCCAGTCGGTGGTCCTGCCGCTGCTGCTGCCGGACGCGCCGGTCGTCGTGTGGTGGCCGGTGAACGCCCCGCTCGACCCGGCGAACGACCCGCTCGGCACGCTGGCGCAGCGCCGGGTGACGGACTCCTACGCGGCGGAGGAGCCGGTACGGGAACTGGCGGAGCGCGCCCGGGCCTACGCGCCCGGCGACACCGACCTGGCCTGGACCCGGCTCACACCGTGGCGTTCGATGCTGGCGGCAGCGCTGGACCAGGTCACCTGCACGGTGCAGGCGGTCGAGGTGGAGGGCGAGGGGTTCAACCCGAGCTGCGAGCTGCTGGCGATGTGGCTCGCGGACCGGCTGGACGTGCCGGTGAAGCGGTCGGTGTCGGCCGGCCCCGGGCTGACCGCGGTCCGGATGGACACCGACTGCGGTCCGGTCACGCTGGACCGCGCGGACGGCACGCTGGCGACGCTGTCCGTCCAGGGCCAGCCGGACCGGGCGGTGGCGCTCAAGCGCCGGGAGACCTCCGAGCTGATCGCGGAGGAGCTGCGCCGGCTGGACCCGGACGACACGTACGCGTCCGCGCTGCGGTTCGGGGTGGAGAAGCTGAACACCGCCCCTGCCTCCGCGGAACCGGCTGCCGCCGAGGAGAGCGCCGCCTCGGACGAGCCCTCCGCCGAGCCCTCCCCCGCGGAGGGTTCCGAGGACGCCGCCGCCGTCGAGACTCCCGTCGAGGAGGCCGCGAAGGCGCCGGCGAAGAAGGCGGCGGCCAAGTCGGCACGGAAGTCCCCGGCGAGGAAGGCGGCGGCGAAGTGAGCACTCCGCAGCTGGTCGTGCACCACGACAAGGAGCTGATGGCGCAGGCCGCCGCGGCCCGCCTCATCACGAAGATCGTGGACGCGCAGACGTCCCGCGGCTCGGCGTCGGTCGTCCTGACGGGCGGCCGCAACGGCAACGGCGTCCTCGCGGCGCTCGCCGCCGCGCCGGCGAGGGACGCGATCGACTGGGCCCGCCTCGACCTGTGGTGGGGCGACGAGCGGTTCCTGCCCGAGGGCGATCCGGAGCGCAACGTCACCCAGGCGCGCGAGGCCCTGCTGGACGCCGTACCGCTGGATCCGAAGCGGATGCACGCCATGCCCGCCTCGGACGGCCCGTACGGCACCGACGCGGACGCGGCGGCCGCCGCCTACGCGGAGGAGCTGGCGCGGGCGGCGGGCCCGGAGAACCATGGCCCCGTCCCGGTGTTCGACGTGCTGCTGCTGGGCGTCGGCCCGGACGCCCACGTGGCGTCGCTGTTCCCGGAGCTGCCGGGGGTCCGGGAGACCGAGCGGACGGTGGTCGGGGTGCACGGCTCGCCCAAGCCGCCGCCGACCCGGATCTCCCTGACGCTGCCGGCGATCCGGGCGGCCCGGGAGGTCTGGCTGCTGGCGGCCGGCGAGGACAAGGCGCAGGCCGCGGCGATGGCGCTGTCGGGCGCGGGCGAGATCCAGGCCCCGGCCGCGGGCGCCCGGGGCCGCGCCCGCACCCTGTGGCTCCTGGACACGGCGGCCGCCTCGCAACTGCCGAGGTCGCTCTACCCGCCGGCGTCACCGTGAGCGCGGGTTCCTGACACAGGACGCCGGGCGGGCCGGAGTACCGGCCCGCCCGGCGTCTTTTTCCCTGGGAAGGGGCCGACCGTTCTTGGAGAACAACATGTCCGGGCCTGCCACGGTGTACCTGCTCTCGCACGTGCACCACATGGCTGACGACGCCGGCGAAGTCCTGCACTTCCAGGGCCCCGACGACAACTGGTGCGACGACGGCGTCGACGACCGGAAGGACCTGGGCACCTACGCCGGCCGGGAGAAGGCGCTGCACCGCATCGAGCGGGCACGGCAGCTCCCGGGGTTCGCCGACGAGCCGAACTGCTTCCACATCGAGGAGGTCACCGTCGACGAGGACGACCGGCGGGACGGTGACGACACCACGCTGTCCTCCGGAAGCGTCTACGAGGTGTGGCACGTCCGCCACAGGGCCGAGGAGGACGGTGAGGTCCGGCACTTTCAGGACCCCGACGACTTCTGGTGCGACGAGGAGTTCGACGACGTGCGGCTGCTGGGCGTCTACTCGACCCCGGAGAAGGCGCGGGCCCGCGTCGAGCGGTCCCGTCCGCTGCCCGAGTTCGCCGACGAGCCGAACTGCTTCTCGGTCATCGAGGTGACGCTCGACCAGGACGACTGGACCGACGGGTTCATCACCGTGTGGTCGTGACCCGCCCGGCCCGCCGCGCGGACCCGCCCAGTGCCGCCTACTTCACCGACCCCGCCATCACGCCCTGCACGAAGTGCCTCTGGAAGGCGAAGAAGACCACCACGGGCACGATCAGGGAGAGGAACGCGCCGGGTGCCAGGACGTCGATGTTGCTGCCGAACTGCCGGATCTGGGACTGGAGTTGCACGGTCAGCGGCTGCGAGGAGCTGTCCGCGAAGAGCAGCGCGACCAGCATGTCGTTCCACACCCACAGGAACTGGAAGATGGCCAGCGACGCGATCGCCTGGCGGCCCACCGGCAGCACGAGCCGGGTGAAGATGCGCCACTCGCTGCCGCCGTCCATCCGGGCGGCCTCCAGCATCTCCTTCGGCATCTCGGCGAAGTAGTTGCGCAGCAGGAACACGGCGAACGGCAGCCCGTAGGCGACGTGGAAGAGGACGACGCCGGGGATCGTGCCGAACAGGCCGAGCTTTCCGAAGAGTTTGGCGACCGGCAGCAGGCCGATCTGCACCGGCACCACCAGCAGTGCCACCACCAGCAGGAACAGCGGTTCGCGCAGCGGGAAGTCCAGCCAGGCGAAGGCGTATCCGGCGAGCGCCGCGAGGACGACGACGAGCACCGTCGTCGGCACCGAGATCAGGACGGTGTTCCAGAACGCCTGGGTGATGCCGGCGTTCTTCAGCAGTGCCGTGTAGTTGTCGAAGGAGAGCTGGCCGGGGCTGGTGAACGCCGTCCACCAGCCGCCCTTGGCCGTGTCGGAGGCCGACCTGAGCGAGGACAGGAACAGTCCGGCGAGCGGTGTCACCCACACCAGGGCGATCACCACGAGGAAGGCCTGCACCGCGGCGCTGCCGAGGCCCCGCCTGACCGCGTTCATCGCTGACTCCTTTTGAAGCGGCGGACGTTGAAGACCATCGCGGGGACGACCAGGAGCAGCAGCAGGACGCCGAGGGCGCTGCCGAGGCCCTGGTTGTTGCCGCCGCCGAAAGACACCAGCCACATCTGGGTGGCGAGCACGGTCGCGTCCTCCTGCACCGGTCCGGGCGCGATGATGTAGACGAGGTCGAAGACCTTCATCACGTTGATGACGAGGGTGACGAAGACGACCGTGAGGACCGGCGCGAGCAGCGGCACGGTGATCCGGCGGAAGATCTGCCACTCGTTCGCACCGTCCATCCGCGCCGCCTCCAGCGCGTCACGGGGCAGCGTGGACAGCCCGGCGCCGATGAGGACCATCGCGAAGCCGGTCCAGATCCACAGGTAGGCGCCGATGATCGCCGGGGTGACCAGGGTGGGCCCGAGCCAGGAGACGCCCTGGTAGGGCGGGGCGAAGTTCGACTTCGGCAGCTTCAGGGTGTACGTGCCGTCGTCGAGCCCCGCGAAGCGGAACGAGCCGTCGGACCCGGTCGTCGCGCTCGCCACCGTACGGCCGTCGCGCAGCGCCTCGACCTTCATCCCGGGCAGGCCGCTCTCCTTGGGGTCGACCCGGCCCTGCCGCCCTCCCCCGCCGGGCGTGAAGTCGAGGTAGACGACGCCGCGCACCTCGTCGGCGGCGGCCGTGCGGGCGGCGGCCCCGTAGGCCGGGCGGACGTCCTTCGGCAGGTCCTTGGGCGCCACGCCGACCAGGCCGAGCGCCGCCGACTGTCCCGGCCGCACGCTCCCGGTCGTCAGGTAGGAGCCGTCCCGCCCCTGTTGGAGGCCCTGCCCGTCGCGGACGCGGGCCGTCGGGTAGGTGGAGGTGCCCGTGAACGCGTCGTGGACGGAGACGACGGCCGCGTTGAGGACGCCCTTGCCGGGGTCCTCGTCGTAGGCGAGGCGGAAGATGATGCCCGCGGCGAGGAAGGACACGGCCATCGGCATGAACAGCAGCAGCTTGAAGGCGGTGGCCCAGCGGACCTTCTCCACCAGCACGGCCAGGATCAGGCCGAGTCCGGTGAGCAGCGCGGGGGCCACCACCACCCAGATCGTGGTGTTCCGGATGGCCTTCAGGGTCGCCGGGTCGCGGAACATCTCGGCGTAGTTGCCGCCGCCGACGAAGCGGGTGCCGGAGGCGTCGAAGAAGCTGCGGCCGACGGAGAACAGCACCGGGTAGACGACGAGCGCGCCGAGCAGCAGCAGCGCCGGGAAGACGAACAGCAGGGCGACGATCCGCCCGCGCCGCTTCAGCCGCCGCGCGCGGTCGGCGGGCGGCGCGGTGCGCGGCGGGCCCGCCTCTTTCGTGAGGGTGGCGGTCATCGGTGATCAGCCCTGGTACGCCTTGGCCGCCGCGGCCTCCAGCTTGGCGGCGGTGCCCTGCGGGTCGGACGGGTCGCGCAGGAAGTCCTGGAGCAGCTTCCACTCGCCGACACCCTTGGTGCCGCCGAAGGAGGCGGGCGCCTGGTCGGACATGTCGAAGCGGACCGAGTCACCGGCGGCGATCAGCGACTTGGCGGTGGCGCGGGTGACGTCGTCGCCGTAGTCGGCGAGGTCGAGCTTCTTGTTCGGGGACAGGAAGCCGCCGGCCTTCGCCCACACGGCCGCGGCCTCCGGGGTGGCCAGGTACTCCAGCAGCTTCATGCCGGCGTCGGCGTTCTTGCCGTCCTTGAGGACGACGGCCGCGTCGCCGCCGCTGACGACCGGGGCCTTGCCGCCGTCAACTGAGGGGAACGGGAAGAAGTTCGCGTCCGCGCCGATGTTCTTGCCGAACTGGTCGTGCGCGACACCGGCCACGAAGTCGCCCTCGTAGACCATGCCGGCCTGGGGCTTGGGCCCGAACACCTTCTCCACCGAGCCGGGGAAGTCGGTGTTCAGGGCCTCGTTCTGCCCGCCGGCGATGAGCTGCTTGTCCTTGAACAGCTTGCCGAGCGTCCCCAGCGCCTTGACCACGCTCGCATCCGTCCACTTCAGCTTGTGGGCGGCGAGGGCGTCGTACTTCTCGGGTCCGGCCTGGGAGAGGTAGATGTTCTCGAACCAGTCGGTGAGGGTCCAGCCGTCCTGCCCGGCGACCGCGAACGCGGCGAGCCCGGAGTCGGAGACGGTGTGCCCGGCCTTGAGCATCTCGTCGTACGTGGCCGGCGGCTTGACGCCGGCCTGGGTCAGCGCGCCGGGGCTGTACCAGACGGTGGACTTGTGGGCGGCCTTGAAGTACAGGCCGTACAGCGCGCCGTCGACGCTGCCGTAGGTCTTCCACACAGGCGCGTAGTCGGCGGTGATGGTCTGCTGGGCGGTCTGCGACAGCGGCTTGAGCCAGCCCTTCTTCGCGAACTGCTGGAGCACGCCGACCTGCGGGACCATCACGACGTCGGGGGCGTTGCCGCCCTCGATCTTGCTGCCGACGACCGTGGAGACGTTGTCGCCGGTGGAGACGAACTGCGTCTTCGCGCCGGTCTTCTCGCTGAACGCGTCCAGCACCTTCTGGAAGTTCTTCTGCTCGCTGCCGGACCAGACACCGGCGACGGTGACGGTCTTGCCGCTGAGCGCCTTGTCGCCGCCGCCGGCCGCGACCGGTCCGCCGCCCGAGCAGGCGGTGGCGCCGAGGGCGAGGGCGAGCGCGGTGCAGCCGGTGAGCAGGGTGGTACGTCGTCGCATCATCGTTGATGTCCCTTCGAGGGGGTGAGCGGGTTTCAGAGGTCGGCGATCCACCAGGCGGCCGTGGAGCCGGGCAGTTCGCCGGGGACGGGGCAGGGGCCGCTGGAGAGCAGCGGCGTGCCGGGCGCCGGTGCGGCGGTCGGGGCGGTGGTGAAGTTGACGGCGCAGACCAGGCCGTCGCCGCGGGTGAAGGCGAGCACGCCGGGCGGGGTGTCCAGCCAGCGCAGCTCCCCCTCGCCCAGCTGCGGGAGGTCCTTGCGCAGCTGGAGGCCGTCGCGGTAGAGGTGCCAGAAGGAGCGGGTGTCGGCGAGGGCGCGGTCGGTGGCGTACTCGGCGAAGTAGTCCGGCTGCGGCAGCCAGGGCCTCGCGCTCTCGGCTCCGGAGGTGAAGCCGAACGGGGACGCCTGCCCGGACCAGGGCAGCGGCACCCGGCAGCCGTCGCGGATGCGGGCCCGGCTGCCGGTGCGGCGGAAGATCGGGTCGGTGAGCACGTCGTCGGGCAGATCGACGACCTCGGGCAGACCCAGCTCCTCGCCCTGGTAGATGTACGCCGCGCCGGGCAGCGCCAGCATCAGCAGCGCGGCGGCGCGGGCTCGGGCCGCGCCGAGGCCGCTGCCGTGCGGGGTGGGCTCTCCGTAGCGGGTGACGGTGCGGACCTGGTCGTGGTTGTTGAGGACCCAGGTGACCGTGGAGCCGGTGCCGGCGATGTCCTGCATGGCCTCGGAGATGACCTTGCGGAAGGCGTCGGCGTCCCAGGGAGCGCCGAGGAGGTCGAAGAAGAAAGCCTGGTGCAGCTCGTCCGGGCGCACGTACTGGGCGTGTTCACGGGCGGTGGGCACGGACACCTCGCCGACGAGGAGGCGTTCGCGCCCGTCGCGCCGCGCGTACTCCTCGCAGACGGAACGCCACTGCCGCCATACGTCGTGCACCTCGGGCTGGTTCCAGGCGAGCGGGTTGACCGAGTCGCGGGTGCGGGCGTCGGCCTCCGGGTCGTCGGAGTCGGGCAGTTCGGGGTGCTTGTACAGGCCGGCGGCCACGTCGATGCGGAAGCCGTCGACGCCCCGGTCCAGCCAGAAGCGCAGGACGCGCTCGAACTCGGCGGCGATCTCGGGATTGCGCCAGTTCCAATCGGGCTGCTCGGGCGTGAACATGTGCAGGTACCACTGGCCGTCGCCGGTCCGGGTCCACGCCGGGCCGCCGAACATGGCGTGCCAGTTGTTGGGCGGCTCGCTGCCGTCGGCGCCTCGGCCGTCGGCGAAGTGGAACCGGGCGCGGGCCGGGCTGCCGGGCGCGCTCGCCAGCGCCTCGCGGAACCACGGGTGCTCGCTGGAGCAGTGGTTCGGCACGATGTCCAGCAGGACCTTGACGCCGAGGCGCCGGGCGGCCGCGATCAGCAGGTCGAACTCGGCGAGGTCGCCGAAGAGCGGGTCGACGTCGCAGTAGTCGGCGACGTCGTAGCCATGGTCGTGCTGCGGCGAGGGGTAGAAGGGGCTCAGCCAGATCCCGTCCACGCCGAGCTTCTTCAGATACGGCAGTCCGGCCCGCACGCCCGCGAGATCGCCGATGCCGTCGCCGGTGCTGTCCAGGAAGCTGCGGACGTACACCTGGTAGATCACCGCGTCACGCCACCAGCGGTACTTACTCAACATGCATGCATGTTAGGTAGCCGTGTCGCGGAGGTGTCAATGAAAAGAACGGAGGCTACTGCCTAGTTGGTGCGACAAAAGCGGACAGATCAGGGCATCCGGCGGCCAGATGAGATGTCCGCGTTACCTAACAGGTAACTATCCGCGGGAGGTGGCGGCCAGCTCCCGGGCCAGTCGCCGTACCGCCGCGGCGGGCGTCTGGCGCCCGGTCAGCGCGTCGTGCACGACCGCCTGCACTACCAGGCTGACCTGGTCGTAGTGCGGACTCTTGGGGCGCGGCGCGGCGTTCAGCACGCTCTCGCGCAGGGTCGGCAGATAGGGGAAGCGCCGCACCAGGGCCGGGTCGTCGTACAGATCGGCGCGTACGGGCGGCAGCGCACCCTGCGTCAGGACCTGGCGCTGGACGCGCTCGCTGGTCAGGTACGCGATCAGGCGCTCGGCTGACTCCGGATGCCGGGCGTGGGCGTTGACGGCCAGGTTCGACCCGCCGAGGACACTGGTGCCGGGCCCGTCCGGCCCCGGCAGCGGTACGACGCCGATCTTCCCGGCGACCTTCGAGCCGGGCGCGGAGGCGACGGCGTAGGCGTAGGGCCAGTTGCGCAGGAAGAGCAGCCGGCCGTCCTGGAACGCCTGCTTGGACTCCTCCTCCTTGTAGGTCAGCGCCGCCTTCGGGATCCAGCCTTCGCGCAGGCCCCGCACCAGGAAGCCGATGCCCTCGCGGGCGGCGGCGGAGTCCACGGTGACCCGGGCGCCCTCGTCGCCGAGGATGGTCCCGCCGGCCGAGTACACCGCCTCGGCCGCGTTCACGGTCAGCCCCTCGTACGGCAGGAACTGGCCCGCGTAGCCGTCGAGGCCGTACTTCGGCGCGACCGTCTTCGCCTCGCGTTCCAGCTCGGCCCAGGTACGCGGCGGCGGCAGGCCCTCCTTGGCGAGGACGTCCTTGCGGTACAGCAGCAGACCGGCGTTGGTCACATACGGCACGGCGTACAGCCGGCCGTCGTAGGTGGCCGTGTCCACGACCGGCGGCAGGAAGGCGCCGAGCGGGAAGCGGGCGCGCGGCAGCGGGGCGATCCAGCCGGCCGCGGCGAATTCCGAGGTCCAGTCGACGTCGATGTTGAGCACGTCGAACCGGCCCCGGTCACCGCCGCGCAGGTCGGTGACCATCTGCGCGCGGGTCTCGTCGGCGGAGTCGGGCAGCTCGACGAGCGTGACCCTCTCACCGGGATGGCTGTCGTTCCAGCCCTTGAGCAGGGGGCCCAGATAGCCGGTGAGATCCCCGGCCGTGGCCAGGGTGAGCGGCCCGCGGCCACCCGCACCACCCTCACCGGCGCGGGCTCCGGAAGCGAGGTAACCGGTGAGTACGACGGCGAGAACGAGGAGGCCCCTACCGGCGGCGCGTATCCACCGCATAGGTTCCTCCCTGTACACCGGCCACGGGCACCCTCGCCCGGAGTCAGAGGCCATGTATACCTGTTAGGTAATGCGCGATACTAGGGCCTGGAGCACATTGGGCGAGACAGGAGGAGTGACGGCGTGCGCCTGCCCCTCCTGGCACTCCTGGCCCGTGGTCCGGCCCACGGCTACGAGCTGAAGCAGGACCTTGAGCAACTGCTGGGCTCCGCGTACCCTCAGCCGAACATCGGCCAGATCTATGTGACCCTCGGCCGTCTCGAGAAGCAAGGGCTGATCGAGGGCGAGGAGGTCGAGCAGTCCAGTCGGCCGAACAAGAGGATCTACCACCTCACCGACGCCGGTCGCGAGGCGCTGAGCACCTGGTTCGAGGACACCGAGGACGAGCCGCGGGTGCGGGACGAGTTCTTCATGAAGCTCGCGCTCGCCCCGCAGACCGGACTCGCCGACCAGATCGCCCTGATCAACCGCCAGCGACGCCAGTACCTGAACACCATGCGGAGCCTGTCGAAGCTGGCGGCGTCGGAGAGCCGGGAGAACCGTATCGCCCAGCTGCTGATCGAGGGCGCGATGCTGCATCTGCAGGCCGACCTCGACTGGCTGGAGCGGTGCCAGGAAGAGCTGGAGGAGCTGGAGTGAGCGAGGGTACGCAGACTTCGGCCTCCGTGCTGCGCGCCGAGGGGCTGGTGAAGACCCACCACGGCGAGGGCGCCCCCGCGCATGCCGTGCGCGGCGTCGACCTGAGGGTCGCGCCGGGCGAGTTCGTGGCGGTCACCGGGCCCTCCGGAGCCGGCAAGTCGACGCTGCTGCACCTGCTGGGCGGGCTCCAGCGGCCGGATCAGGGGAGCGTATGGCTGGGCGAGGCCCGCACGGACACCTGGAGCGAGGCCCGCTGGGCGGTGGAGCGGCGCAAGCGCATCGGCATCGTCTTCCAGTTCTTCAACCTGGTGTCCAACCTGTCGGTCGCCGACAACGTCGAGCTGCCCGCGCTGCTGGCCGGTGTGCCGCCGAAGCGGGCCCGCGCCGAGCGGGAGGAACTGCTGGGCGAACTGGGGCTCGCCGGCAAGGAGCGCAGCATGCCGGGCGAGCTGTCCGGCGGCGAGCAGCAGCGCGTCGCCCTCGCCCGGGCCCTGGTCAACCACCCGCCGCTGCTGCTGGCCGACGAACCCGCCGGCAGCCTGGACAGCAAGGGCACCCGTGAGGTGATGCGGCTGCTGTCCCGCTTCCACCAGCGCGGCCAGACGATCGTGCTGGTCACCCATGACGCCCGGCTGGCCAGCGCCGCGGACCGCGTGATCAGCTTCTTCGACGGCCGGATCGCGGACGACGCAACCCTGGACAGCACCCCGCCGGCCCACGGCCGCGGCACCTCGGGCGTACTGGAGCTGACGGAATGAGCCCGGTGAACGAACGGGTGAGCGACGAGGCAACGAGACGTCCCGTGCTCCAGCCAGCCGGGGCCGGGGCTCGGGTCGGGCGCCGGCCCGCCGGGTCCGTCGGAGCAAGGACGCGCGCCGGAATCCAGCCCGACGGGGCCCGAGTGCGGGCCGGATACCGGCCCACCGGGGCCCGGGCGCCGGTCGAGTACCGGCCCACTGCGGCGCGGGTACCGGTCGAGTGTCGGCCCACCGCCGCCCGGGTGCCGGTCGAGTGCCGGCCAACCGGGGCGCGGGTGCCGGTCGAGTACCGGCCCACTGCGGCGCGGGCGCGAGGCGGGCTCCGGCCCACTGGGGCGCGGGTACCGGTCGCGTGCCGGCCCACCCAACCGCTGACGCGAGCCTGCCTCCGGCCCGCCAGGGCCCGGAGGCAGGTGGGCTGTCTGCCGGCCGGGGCGCGAGCCGGGCTCCAGTCCGGCGGGGCCCGGGTGCCGGTCGAGTGCCGGCCCGCCGGGGCACGGGCGCGGGGCGGGCTCCGGCCCACTGCGGCCCGATTGGGGGCCGGGTGGCGGCCCACCGTGGCGCGGGTGCCGGTCGCCTATCGGCCCACCCGAGCACAGACGCGAGGCGTGCTCCAGTCCGACGGGCCCCAGGTGCCGGTCGGGGGCCAGCCCGCCCGAGCACGGACGCGCGCCGGGCTCCAGTCCGGCGGGGTCTGGGTGCGGGGTGGCTTTTCGGGCGGCGGGGCAGTGGTGCGGGGCGGGCTTCGGGCCGCCGGGGTGAGGGGCTGAGGGCGGTGCGAGCGACTCTGCGCTGGGCGCACTCCGATCTGCGCGCGCACCGCGGCGAGGCCCTGTTCATCGTGCTGGCCACCGCCGGGATCGTCGCGTCGCTGCTGCTGGCCACGGCCCTGTTCGGGTACGCCACCAACCCCTGGCAGCGCGTGTTCACCCAGTCCCGCGGCGCCCACGTGTGGCTGCACACCACCGCCACGGCCGACACCCACCGGCTCGCCGCGCTCGACGGCGTCGCCGCGGTCGCCGGGCCCTACGCCACCGAGTCGGTCACCGTCGCCGCCCGCGGCACCCGCGCCGCCGTCGAACTGCGCGCCACGGACGGACGCCCCGCGGTGGGCCGCCCGCTGCTCACCTCCGGGCAGTGGCTGCGGCCCGCGGACCCCGACGGCGTGGTGCTGGAGAGCCGGCTCGCCCACGCGCTGCTGGCCGAACCCGGGGACACGCTCACCGTGCCGGGCACCCACCGCACCCTGACCGTCGTCGGCGTCGCCGACAGCGCCGAGCCCGGCTACCGCCCCGGTGAGCGGCCCGGCCTGGTCTGGGCCCCGCCGGCCGCCGTCCACGCCCCCTTCGGACGGGTCGTCGGGCTGCGGCTGACCGACCCGGCTGACACGGACTACGCCGTGCAGCGGGCAGTGACCGCGCTCGGCGCCGGCACGGTCGGCGAGGTCGCCACCTGGCAGCAGGCGCGCGCCGAAGCGCAGGGCGGCACCCGGCTGCTGGGCCAGGTGCTGGGGCTGTTCGGCCTCGGCGCGCTGCTCGCCGCGGGTCTGGCGGTGCACGGCGCGCTGGCCACCCGTATCCGCGGCCATCTGCGGGACATCTCGGTGCTGAAGGCGATCGGCTTCACGCCCGCCCAGGTGGTACGGATCTTCCTGCTCCAGCACGTGGCCTACGCGCTGCTCGGCGCGGTGGCGGCGGCCGTGCTGGTGCAGGGCCTCGGCAACGGCGTGCCGGGCCGGCTGGGCGACGCGGTCGGCGTGTGGCAGGGCCTGCCCGGTCACACCGCGGCGCTGGCCGGGGTGCCGGTCGCGGCGGTGCTGTTCATCGCCGCGGTCACGGGGCTCGCGGCCTGGCGGGCGGGCCGCGTCCCGCCGGTGCCGGTGCCGCGCCCGGCGTCCCCGGCGGCCGGCCGGCTGACGGGCCCGGCCCGCCGCGCGCTGGGTCTGGGTGTGCCGCCCGGCCTGGTGCTGGGCTGGCACCGCGCGTTCACCCGGGGCCCGCGCAGCGCGGCGACGATCGCCCGCCTGACGCTCCCGCTGCTGCTGATCGTGGTGGCGCTGGGCGCCTGGACGACCATCGACCGTTTCCACACCGCCCCCGAGCGGATGGGCCTGCCCGCCGCACTGACCGTCCGCACGGACGCGAGGATGACCGACGCCGCCACGCGGGCCCTGCTGGAGCGCACCCCGCAGGTCGCGGCGGCCTACCCGGGGGTCGAGGTGGCGGCGCTGGTCCCCGGCCAGACCGCGACGATCGCGCTGCGCGGCCTGGGCACGCACGCCTCCCCCTACCCGTACACCCTCGCCGAGGGCCGCGCCGCGCACGGCCCGGACGAGGCAGTGGCCGGTCAGGGCCTGCTGGACCTGCTGGACGTCCGCGTCGGCGACTGGGTCCGCATGACCGTCGGCGACCAGCCGCAGATCCTGCACATCGTGGGCCGCAGCATCGAGCCGGAGAACGCCGGCCGGGTCATCTCCACGTCCCTGGACACCCTGCGCGAGAACGACCCGGGCCTGCGCCCGAGCCTGTACCAGCTCCGGCTGCGCGCGGGCGCCGACCCCGGCGCGGTCGCGGCCTCGCTGACGGCGGCCGGCCACGGCCATCTGGACGTGCACCGGGTGACGAACCCGGCGGACGGCCTGTCGCCGCTGCGTGGCGTGGTGGCCGGGCTGATCGCGATCCTGGCCCTGATCGGGGTCGTCGAACTGCTCACCGCGATCGGCGCCACGGTCCGTGAGAGCGAGCGGGACCTGCTCGCGCTGAAGGCGATCGGCCTCTCCCCGCGTCAGATCACAATGATCACGGTGACGGCGACGGCCCTCACCACCCTCACGGCGGTCCTGGTGTCGCTGGCCCTGGGCGTCCCGCTGTCCCACTGGCTGGTCGACGTCCAGGGCACGACGAGCGGCATCGGCGCGGGCATCGCCCAGACCCCGTCGCCGACGGTCCTGCTCCTGCTGACGGCGACCGCGACGGCGGGCGCCGTCGCCCTGGCCGCGCTGCCGGCGGCCCGCGCGGCGCGCCGGCGCCTGGCGGACACGCTGAGCGCGGTGGCGTAAGCGCCACCACCGCCGCACCCATTGCCTCGTGCAGGTCGGCGCCGTCCTCGTGGGACACCAGCCGTCCTGGTGGGACACCAAACGGAACGTCAACTCGCGCGCGCTGCGGGCCCGCAGCACCTGTCGAGCACCGCGTGCATCTGCGGTCGTCCGGGCGCGGCAACGGGAAGGTCCGGTCGGCGCGCGGGTGCCGGGGAGGCGGCCGCCGGGGCGGCACAGACGTCCGGCCGGGCGCCCCGAGGTGCCCGGCCGGTCGTCAAGTGCTAGATCTCGCCCCGCAGTTTGGCGAGCGCCTCGGCGAGGATCGCCTCGCCGTCCGCGTCGCTGCGCCGCTCGCGCACATACGCCAGGTGCGTCTTGTACGGCTCGGTGCGCGGCGGGTCCGGCGGGTTGTCCCGGTCCTGCCCGGCCGGGAAGCCGCAGCGCGGGCAGTCCCACATGTCGGGCACCTGCGCGTCGCTGGCGAAGCTCGGCTGCGTCTCGTGCCCGTTGGAACACCAGAAGGAGATGCGCAGCCTGGGCGCGGACTCGCCGCGCTCGGCCTCGCCCATCGGCCCAGCCCCGACCCGGCTTCCTCGGATCGCGTTGCCACTTGCCACGGTCGTAACTCCCTGCGTGATGGTGCCGCGAAGCGAGTCGGCGTTTCGCTTCGCCGCGAGCGCCTCAGTGTACGTAAGGCCCAACGCGCGTCCAGTGAGGGGAGTTACAGCCCCCCGGCACGCAGACGCAAGCCCCATGATAGGCCGCGCTCCGGGGCGCGGACCGGTCATGGGGCCTTACGTAGCGGAATGTGCGTGATGTGCGTGATGTGTACCGTCAGCTGTTCGACTTCATGACGATGCCGAGGACGATGATGCTCGCGAGCCACAGCAGACCGACCACCACGGTGATGCGGTCGAGGTTGCGCTCGGCGACCGAGGAGCCGCCGACGGAGGACTGCACGCCGCCACCGAACATGTCGGAGAGGCCGCCGCCCTTGCCCTTGTGCATCAGCACCAGCAGCATCAGCAACAGGCTGAAGACGATCAGGGCGATCGAGAACCCCAGAACCACGGCTGGACCAACTTCCTCGGAATCGGATGGACGACGGGGGCCGGCGGACATGCACCGGCCCCCGCAAGGGTACGACGAAACGCCGTCACCGCATACTCACAGCTCGCCTCACTGATCGCGGAAGCGCACGATCTTGACGAACTCGTCGGCGTCCAGCGAGGCGCCGCCGACCAGGGCGCCGTCGATGTCGGCCTGGGCCATGATCTCGGCGACGTTGCCGGCCTTGACGGAGCCGCCGTACTGGATGCGGACCTTGCCGGCCAGCTCCTGCGAGTACAGCTCGGCGAGCTTGGCGCGGATCGCGGCGCAGACCTCCTGGGCGTCCTCGGCGCCGCAGACCTTGCCGGTGCCGATGGCCCACACCGGCTCGTAGGCGATCACGACGGTCTCGGCCTGCTCGGCCGGGACGTCCTTCAGACCGCCCTCGACCTGGGTGAGCGTGTGGGCGACGTGGTTGCCCGCCTCACGGACGTCCAGTTCCTCGCCGACGCACAGGATCGGGGTCAGGCCGTGCTTGAAGGCGGCCTTGACCTTGGTGTTCACGATCTCGTCGGTCTCGTGGTGGTACTGGCGGCGCTCGGAGTGGCCGACGGCCACGTACGTGCACTTCAGCTTGGCCAGCATGGACCCGGAGATCTCACCGGTGTAGGCGCCGGAGTCGTGCGCCGAGATGTCCTGGGCGCCGTACTTGATCTTCAGCTTGTCGCCGTCGACCAGGGTCTGCACGGAGCGCAGGTCGGTGAAGGGCGGCAGGACGGCGACCTCGACGGCCTCGTAGTCCTTGTCGGCCAGGGCGAAGGCGAGCTTCTGGACGTGCGCGATGGCCTCGAGGTGGTTGAGGTTCATCTTCCAGTTGCCCGCCATCAGCGGCGTGCGAGTGGTCATACGGGGTCAGTCCTCCAGTGCGGCGAGGCCGGGGAGCGTCTTGCCCTCGAGGTATTCGAGGGAGGCGCCGCCGCCGGTCGAGATGTGGCCGAACGCGTTCTCGTCGAAGCCGAGCGTACGCACGGCGGCGGCGGAGTCACCGCCGCCGACGACGCTGAAGCCCTTGGACTCCACGAGGGCCTGGGCGACGGCCCGGGTGCCTCCGGCGTAGTCGGGGTGCTCGAAGACGCCCATGGGACCGTTCCAGAAGACGGTCGCGGCGTCGGCGAGCTTCGAGGCGTACAGCTCTCGGGTCTTCGGGCCGATGTCCAGGCCTTCCTGGTCGGCCGGGATGGCGTCGGCGTCGACGGTGGTGTACGTCGCCGGGGCCTTGGTCTTCAGGTCCGGGAACTGGGTGGAGACCAGGACGTCGACCGGCAGGACCAGCTCGACGCCGCTCTTCTCGGCCCGCTCCATGTACTCCTTGACGACCGGTACCTGGTCCTCCTGAAGGAGGGAGATGCCGACCTCGTAGCCCTTGGCCTTGAGGAAGGTGTACGCCATGCCGCCGCCGATCAGGAGGCGGTCGGCCTTGCCGAGGAGCTGGTCGATGACGGCGAGCTTGTCGGAGACCTTGGCGCCGCCGAGGGCGACGACGTAGGGCCTCTGCACGTCCTCGGTGAGCTTCTTCAGGACGCCGACCTCGGTGGCGATGAGGTAGCCGGCGTAGTGCGGGAGCTGCTTCGGCAGGTCGAAGACGGAGGCGTGCTTGCGGTGCACGGCGCCGAAGCCGTCGCCGACGTAGGCGTCGGCGAGCGCGGCGAGCTGCCCGGCGAAGGCGGCGCGCTCGGCGTCGTCCTTGGACGTCTCACCGGCGTTGAAGCGCAGGTTCTCCAGGACGGCGACCTGGCCGTCGGTCAGGCCCGCGACGGTGGCCTTGGCGGAGTCGCCGACGGTGTCCGTCGCGAAGGCGACGTCGGCGCCGAGCAGCTCGCCGAGGCGCGCGGCGGCCGGGGCGAGGGAGAAGGCGGGGTCCGGCGCGCCCTTGGGGCGGCCGAGGTGCGAGGCGACGACCACCTTGGCGCCCGCGTCGGCGAGGGCCTTCACGGTGGGCAGCACGGCGCGGATGCGGCCGTCGTCGGTGATGGTGTCGCCGTCGAGCGGCACATTGAGGTCGGCGCGGACGAAGACCCGCTTGCCGCTCACGCCGTCGGCGAGAAGTTCGTCGATCGTCTTCATTGCTGGGGACTCTCCTGAGGAGGGCTCGTGGTGCTCCGTGATCGTAAAGGGGGCCGGTCCCGTACGTGCGTCAGGGCCCGGCCGGTACGCGACGGTGCGCACCGACCGAGCCCTGCTGGCGCATCGAGATGCCTACAAAGAGGCGATCAGAGCTGGTTGCCGACGAAGACCGTGAGGTCGACGAGGCGGTTGGAGTAGCCCCACTCGTTGTCGTACCAGCCGATGACCTTCACGTTCTTGCCCTCCTGGACCATGGTCAGGGAGGAGTCGAAGGTGCAGGACGCCGGCTCGTTGACGATGTCGGAGGAGACGATCGCGTCCTCGGTGTATTCGAGGATGCCCTTGAGCTCGCCCTCGGCGGCCTTCTGGAAGGCGGCGTTGACCTCTTCCTTGGTGACCTCGCGGGACAGCTCGACGACGAGGTCGGTGACCGAGCCGGTCGGGACCGGGACGCGCATGGCCATGCCGTCCAGCTTGCCCTTGAGCTGCGGCAGCACCAGGGCGGTGGCCTTCGCGGCGCCCGTGGTGGTCGGGATGATGTTCTCGGCGGCGGCACGGGCGCGGCGCAGGTCCTTGTGCGGGAAGTCCAGGATGCGCTGGTCGTTCGTGTACGCGTGCACCGTCGTCATCAGGCCCTTGACGATGCCGAAGTTCTCGTCGAGCACCTTGGCCATCGGCGCCACACAGTTGGTGGTGCAGGAGGCGTTGGAGATGACGTTGTGGTTCGCCGGGTCGTAGGCGTCCTGGTTGACACCCATGACGATGGTGACGTCCTCGTTCTTCGCCGGGGCGGAGATGATGACCTTCTTGGCGCCGCCCGCGATGTGCTTCTCGGCGTCTTCCTTCTTGGTGAAGATGCCGGTCGACTCGATGACGATGTCGACGCCCAGCTCGCCCCACGGGATGTCGGCGGGGTTGCGCTCGGACAGGACCTTGATGGTCTTGCCGTCGACGGTGATGGTGTCCTCGGTGTGCGTGACCTCCTGCTTGAGGCGGCCGAGGATGGTGTCGTACTTCAGCAGGTGTGCGGTGGTCGCGGTGTCACCCAGGTCATTGACAGCCACGATCTCGATGTCGGCGCCCTGCTCAAGCAGCGCGCGGAAGTAGTTCCGACCGATGCGGCCAAACCCGTTGATGCCTACGCGGATCGTCACGAACCGATCTCCTCGCTGGGTACGCCGGCCATGCGGAGCCGGCGAGCTCTGTTTGGGATGTCCCCGACCACCCCCGACCCTACCTCTCCGAGACCCCCGCAGTGACATCGAGATGCCACATACGCGGGCAGGCGGTCCGTACCCGCCGGTAGGGGTACGGACCACGTGGATCGGCGATGGTTTTGCCGGGGTTTACTGCGAAATGCCTACCCCTGTTGACGCCGTTGTCACTCGTTCGTGAGCGCGTCGGCTCACCTGATGCGGCCCCTTTTCGTGCACCCCTGAGACGGGCTGCGCTCACCTGTGGAACAAGCGGGGCCGCATCTGTCAACGTTGCCTGCGTCACGCGCTCGAAACGTCAGCCGCGCAGGGCGGCGAACGCCTTCTTCACGAGCGCCGCGCGGTCGGCCGCGGACGTGAGGTGCTCCAGTCCGAAGCCCAGCAGCACGGTGTCCCCGGTGGTGACCGCGCCGTAGGTGCGGAACAGCGTTCCGGTGCGGGCCCAGTCCTTCAGGACGGCCGGGCTGCCCGCCGGCGGGCCGGCGGCCTTCCAGGCGCCCAGCGACGTCTCGAACCCCTCGGTCTCGCGCACGCTCCCGCCGGCGACGAGCTGCACGTCGTCGGCGAGCACGCCGTGGCCGCCGGTGCCCGGGTCGGTGACGTAGGCGAGCGAGACCTCGACCGTGCGCCCGGCGTAGGCGCTGAGGTCGAAGCTCACCTGCTGCCAGCCGCTGGAGGAACCGGTGAGACTGTTCCAGGTCCCGGTGGTGCCGGTGGCGGTGCAGCCGTTCCCCGTCAGGGTCAGGTAGTGCTTCAGCCACGGGTGCTCACCGACGTAGAACCCGCCCCCGCACTCCTCGGGCACCTTCTGGCTGGTCGCCCCGCCGGACTCCGGCAGCGTCGTCCAGTCGTCGGCGCCCACGCCGTGCGCCTCGACAAGCGCGTGGTCGTAGCCCGGTTCGGTGTCCCACAGCAGCCGCATGCGCAGGGCGGGCTGCTCGGCGGCGGTCACACCGGTGAGGTCGATGGTGCGGGTGAGCCGCTTGTAGGCGTCGTCGGTGTGCACGGCGGCCGCCATCGCCGCGCCCGCGTACGGCCCGTACGGGTTGACGGTCCCGGCGAACTGGCCCGCGCCCGCGCTCGCGAACTGCGGATAGGTTCCGACGGGCAGCTCTTCGGAGGTCACGCCGTAGGTCCCCGCCTTGTCCAGCGGGTTGCCGGGCGCCGCGGCCAGCGGACCGGAGATCCCGCTCAACGCGCCGGAGCCGGTGAATCCGGTGGCGCCCGGGGTCGACGTCCGCGAGTACGCGCCCAGGTAGTACTGGCTGAAGTCGTCGGACAGGGTGCCGCCGCCGAGGTCGACGCTGCCGCCGGCCTGCTCCCCCGCCTCGATCAGCTTGCCGCCCTCGTTGAGGTAGGCGCGCAGCTGGAGCCGGGTGGCGTTGCCGGGCACGGCGGCGCCCGTGTAGTGCACGACGGTCCGGAAGTGCTTCAGTACGCCGAGCGCGTCGGGGGCGCCCTGGGTGGCCACGTCCCAGACGGCGGCCCGGTGCCCGGCGGCCTTGAGGGCGTCCACGTAACTCTGCGCCTGCGTGGCCCTCGCGCCCTCCTCCGCGACGACGAGGGTGTCGGCGCGGGGCCGCTCGGCGACGGTGTAGGTGAAGTGCTCGCTCGACGTGGGCCTGCCGGGCTTCGTCTCGCCGGTGAACCACACCTCCACGTTGTCGCCCGGGTCGCCGTCCTTGACCGTGGCCCGGTACTCGTCGAAGTACAGGTTGTCGGCGCCGCCGTAGCGCTCGCCGCCCTTCCACGGCCGCAGCGCCATGTCGTGCACCCGGCCGCCGTCGACGCGGTACTTCAGCTCCTTGTCCCGCACGGACTTGCGTACGACGACGGAGACCTCCTGGTCCGCGCCGCGGGAGTACGACGTGGTGAACGGCGCCGGAGTGAAGTCGGCGGCGCTCAGGCCGACCGAGGACGACGGGCGGTCGGGGTGGGCGGCCGTCTCGGCGACGGACAGCGCGAACGGGACGTTCTTGGCGAACTCCTGCTGGATCAGCTTCTCGTCGTCCGGGAAGGTGAAGACCGAACGGCAGTCGGCCGCGTTCCAGGCGTCGTTCGGGTCGGCGTCCGACGCGGTCTGGCAGGTCGACATCTCCGGGGTGAACATCGCCGTGCCGTTGACGTTCTCCGCGTGGCCGTCCGCCTCGCCGTTGGTGGTGTACAGCTCCGAGGAGACCTGCGGGTGGTAGCCGGGGATCGCGGAGTGCTCCGGCGTGCCCGCGAGCGCCTTGTACAGGACGTCGTCCGGGGTGGGGGTGGCCACCTGCCAGCCGACGCCGTAGAGCAGCAGCTCGGCGGCGGAGTGGTAGTTGATCGCGTACCGGAAGCCGACGCGCTTGACGAAGGTGTCCAGGGCCCGGGTCTCGGGCTCGGAGGCCGGGGCGGCGCCGCGGTAGGTCTCGCTGGTGGGGTTCGGGGACGAACCCTCGTCGTCGTAGCCCCACTTGTAGGGGAAGTTGCGGTTGAGGTCGACGCCGTCGCCGGTGGAGATGACGCCGTCGCCGTTGACGTCCCGCAGGTTCTTGCGCCACAGACGCGTGCTCGCGTCCTTGAAGGTGTAGTCGTAGCCGTCGGGGTTGGCGGAGAGCACGAACCACAGCTCGGTGGAGTCGACGATGTCCCTGATGCGCCGGTCGGTGGCGTAGTGGTCCAGGTAGTGGTGGAGCAGCCGCCGGGTCATCTCCGTCGTGATCCACTCGCGCGCGTGCTGGTTGGACATGTAGAGCACGGCGGGCCGGGAGCCGTCCCGGGTGCGCTGCGCGTTCCTGGTGAGCTTGAGCGCGAGAATGTCCTGGCCGTTGACCGTCTTGCCGATGGAGACGACCTTGGTCAGGCCCGGGTGCTGCCGCGCGGTCCGCAGGATCTCCTCCTTGAGACCGCCGGGCCCGCTGTACGGCCGGAAGACGCCCTGGGCGGCGCTCTCGGCGCGCTGTGCGGCGCGGGCGGACACGATGTGCTCGGTGAGCGTGACGCCCTGCTCGCGCAGCTTGCGGGCCTGCTCGTCGGTGAGCTGGACCTCGACGGCGGTCCTGCCCCGCTGCGGGGCGCGGGCGCCGAGTTCGTGGGCGTCCTGTCCGGCGGCCAGCAGCAGGGGTACCTGCTCCTCGGTGACGTCGGCGCGGAAGACCTTGATCTGGTCCGTGTCGTGGGCGGGTGACGGTTGTGCCTGGGCGACGGGTGCGAGGCTCGCTCCGCCGAGCAGGAGCGCGCCGGCAGCGAGGATCGATCTCGCTCTGGGTCTCATGAACCCCCCTAGCAGTGGTTCGCCACAGCGACGAATGGTTGCCAGGCTCATGTCACTGCATGATCGAGTCAAGAGCGCGGAAGAGACACGCGAACGCCGGTGCCTTGGCCCCGAACGGACCAAAACACCGGCGTCCCGCCGCCTTGTTGACGGACCGTCAGCCCACGAGGTTGTCGGCCAGCTCCTCGCTCAGATTGGCGTCCGTGCCCGGGATGCCGAGGTCGGCGGCCCGCTTGTCCGCCATGGCGAGCAGCCGGCGGATACGGCCCGCCACGGCGTCCTTGGTCAGCGGCGGGTCGGCCAGCGCGCCCAGCTCCTCGAGCGAGGCCTGCTTGTGCTCCATGCGCAGCCGGCCCGCGGCCGCGAGGTGCTCCGGCACATCGTCGGCGAGGATCTCCAGGGCGCGCTGCACCCGGGCGCCGGCGGCGACCGCGGCGCGGGCGGAGCGGCGCAGGTTGGCGTCGTCGAAGTT
This sequence comes from Streptomyces sp. NPDC097129, assembly GCF_055668065.1. Classification (NCBI taxonomy): domain Bacteria; kingdom Bacillati; phylum Actinomycetota; class Actinomycetes; order Kitasatosporales; family Streptomycetaceae; genus Streptomyces; species Streptomyces sp. NPDC097129. Next base: position 81,677 of record NZ_JBVOQE010000001.1, read on the forward strand.
GGCCAGCCGGTTCGCCGTGGCGCGCACCTCGCGGCGCATCCGGCGCTCCTCCCAGGCCAGCACCGACTCGTGCGCGCCGAGCCGGGTCAGCAGCGCGCCGATCGCGTCGCCGTCGCGGACCACGACCCGGTCCACGCCGCGCACCTCGCGCGCCTTCGCGGCGATCGACAGCCGGCGGGCGGCGCCGACCAGGGCGAGCGCGGCCTCGGGGCCGGGGCAGGTCACCTCCAGGGAGGAGGAGCGACCCGGCTCGGTGAGCGAGCCGTGCGCCAGGAAAGCGCCGCGCCAGGCCGCCTCCGCGTCGCAGGTGGCCCCCGAGACCACCTGCGGGGGCAGGCCGCGGATCGGCCGGCCGCGACCGTCCACCAGGCCGGTCTGGCGGGCCAGCTGGTCACCGCCCGCGACGACCCGCACCACGTAGCGCGAGCCGCGGCGCAGCCCGCCCGGTGCCATCACGATCAGTTCCGAACTGTGGCCGAAGATCTCCAGGATGTCCCGCTTGAGCCGGCGCGCCGCCATCGCGGTGTCCAGCTCCGCCTCGATCACAATGCGCCCGCTCACCAGGTGGAGGCCGCCGGCGAACCGCAGAATGGCGGAGACCTCCGCCTTCCTGCAGCAGGTCCGGGTGACGGGAAGCCGGGAGATCTCATCCTTCACCGCTGCCGTCATCGCCATGGGCCGATCCTTCCATGCATCCGAAAAATACGGTCGTACGCGGCGGCCAGCAGCTCGGGGTCGTGCCGGGGAGTTCCGTCCGTCCGCGCCACCGGCGCCAGCTCGACCGCGGCGCCGAGCCGCTTGGCTGCCTCGGTGAGCGAGTCGCGGTCGGGCACGGCGGCCTCGTCGGCCAGCACCACGTCGAGGGCGAGTTTAGGGGCGTGTCGCCCCAAAACCTCCAAATGACGCTGCGGTGAGAAGCCTTCGGTTTCGCCGGGCTGCGGAGCGAGGTTCAGCGACAGCACACGGCGCGCCTTGGTCTGGGTGAGCGCGTCGAGCAGTTCGGGCACCAGCAGATGCGGGATGACCGAGGAGAACCAGGAGCCGGGGCCGAGCACCACCCAGTCCGCGTCCAGGACCGCCTCGACGGCCTCGGGCACGGCCGGCGGGTCGTGCGGCACCAGATGCACCGACTGCACCTCGCCCGGGGTGAGCGCCACGGTGGCCTGCCCGCGCACGGTGTCCACGTCCTCCGGGCGCTCCGGGTCGTGTCCCTTGACCAGCGCCTGCAGTTCCAGCGGCACGGCCGACATGGGCAGCACGCGGCCGTGCGCGCCGAGCAGCTTGCCGACCAGGTCGAGGGCCTTGACGTGGTCGCCGAGCTGCTCCCACAGGGCGACGATCAGCAGGTTGCCGACCGCGTGTTCGTGCAGGTCGCCCTGGGACTGGAAACGGTGCTGGATGACCCGCGCCCAGGTCTGCCCCCACTCGTCGTCGCCGCACAGCGCGGCCAGCGCCTTGCGCAGGTCGCCGGGCGGCAGCACGCCCAGCTCGTCGCGCAGGCGGCCGCTGGAACCGCCGTCGTCGGCGACGGTGACGACGGCCGTGAGGTCGCCGGTGATCCGGCGCAGTGCGGCGAGCGAGGCGGACAGGCCCATGCCGCCGCCCAGGGCGACCACCTTGGGCTGGGCGCCCCGGCGGCGGGGCCGGGCGCCGCGGACCTCGACGGACCGGCTCGCCCGCCCGTCCGGCATCACCTGGCGCAGCCGGCTCAGCCGCGGAGTACGTCGTGTCATTCCCGTCCCATGTCCCGGTGTACGACCACCGTCTCCACACCCTCGGCGGCGAGCCGCGCGGCGAGCTTCTCCGACATGGCCACCGAGCGGTGCTTGCCGCCGGTGCAGCCGACCGCGATGGTCACGTACCGCTTGCCCTCGCGCCGGTAGCCGGCGGCGACCATCTGGAGCAGCTCGGTGTAGCGGTCCAGGAACTCCTTGGCCCCGGGCTGGTTGAAGACGTAGGCGGCGACCTCCTCGTTGAGCCCGGTGAACGGGCGCAGCTCGGGCACCCAGTGCGGGTTGGGCAGGAACCGCATGTCCACGACCAGGTCGGCGTCGACCGGGAGGCCGTACTTGAAGCCGAAGGACATCACGGTGGCCCGCAGCTCGGGCTCCTCCTCACCGGCGAACTGGGCGTCCATCTTGGCGCGCAGCTCGTGCACGTTGAGGCTGGAGGTGTCGATCACCAGGTCGGCGTCGCCGCGCAGCTCGCGCAGCAGCTCCCGCTCGGCGGCGATGCCGTCGACGATCCGGCCGTCGCCCTGCAGCGGGTGCGGGCGGCGCACGGACTCGAAGCGGCGCACCAGCGCCTCGTCGGAGGACTCCAGGAAGACGATCCGCCGGGTCACTCCCTTGCTGTCGAGGTCGGCGAGGGATTCGCGCAGGTTGTCGAAGAAGCGCCGGCCGCGTACGTCGACGACGACGGCGATCCTCGCGACGTTGCCCTGCGAGCGCGCGCCGAGCTCCACCATCGTGGGGATCAGCGCGGGCGGGAGGTTGTCGACGACGAACCAGCCGAGGTCCTCCAGACACTTGGCCGCGGTGGAGCGGCCCGCTCCGGACATGCCGGAGATGATCACCAGCTCGGGGATGGCCGCGTCGGGGACCCCGGGCGTCTCGCCGTTCGTGCCCGTACTCACGTGTGCTCCGTCTCCGCCTTGGCCCTGTTGCCCGTCGTGGCCCTGTTGCGCGTCGTGGCCCTGTTGCGCGTCGTGGCCCTGTTGCCCGTCGTGCTCGTTCACGCTCATGTCTCCTGCCCCCGTCGGTCGTCCGGGGCCCCCGTCGTCACGGGTTCCCCGTCGGAACCCATGCTGCCGGGTTCCTCTTCAATGATCTCTCCGGTCGCCGTGTTCACGGCGGGTGCGGCCGGGGACGCCTGGGCGAGGGCCACGGCGACCGTCTCGGCCGTCTTGCGGCCTATGCCGGGGACCTCGCAGATCTGGTCGATGGTGGCGGAGCGCAGCTTCTTCAGCGAACCGAAGTGCTTCAGCAGGGCCTGCTTGCGCGTCTCGCCGAGGCCGGGCACGTCGTCCAGGGGGCTGGAACGGAAGCGCTTGGCCCGCTTGGTGCGCTGGTAGGTGATCGCGAAGCGGTGCGCCTCGTCGCGGACGCGCTGCAGCAGGTAGAGGCCCTCACTGGTGCGGGGCAGGACCACCGGGTCGTCGTCGTCCGGCAGCCAGACCTCCTCCAGGCGCTTGGCGAGGCCGCACACGGCGACGTCGTCGATGCCCAGTTCGTCGAGGGCCTTCTTGGCGGCCGCGACCTGCGGCTGCCCGCCGTCGACGACGACGAGCTGGGGCGGGTAGGCGAACTTCCTGGGCCGGCCTTCCTCGTCCTTGAGGCCGTTCGCCTCACCGGGGCTCTCGGGCAGGCCGTCCGGGCCGTCCGCCCGGTCGGCGCCGCCGTCGCCGTCCTGGTCGGCCCACTCGCCGGTGCGCTCCTTCTCGGCGAGGTAGCGCCGGAAGCGGCGGCCGATCACCTCGTGCATGGAGCGGACGTCGTCCTGGCCCTCGAAGCCCTTGATCTGGAAGCGGCGGTATTCACTCTTGCGGGCGAGTCCGTCCTCGAAGACGACCATGGAGGCCACGACGTCCTGCCCCTGCAGGTGCGAGATGTCGTAGCACTCGATCCGCAGCGGGGCGCTGTCGAGACCCAGCGCCTCGGCGATCTCCTCCAGCGCGCGCGAGCGCGTGGTGAGGTCGGAGGCGCGCTTGGTCTTGTGCAGCACGAGCGCCTGCTGGGCGTTGCGCTGGACGGTCTCCATCAGTGCCTTCTTGTCGCCGCGCTGCGGGATGCGCAGCGACACGTTCGACCCGCGGCGGCCGGTCAGCCACTCCTGCACCGGCTCCAGCGGGTCGGGCAGCGCCGGGACGAGGACCTCCTTGGGCACGGCGTCCCCGCTCTCCTCGCCGTAGAGCTGCTGCAGGGCGTGCTCGACGAGGGCGCCGGTGGTGATCTCCTCCACCTTGTCGGTGACCCAGCCGCGCTGGCCGCGCACGCGTCCGCCGCGCACGTGGAAGATCTGTACGGCCGCCTCCAGCTCGTCCTCGGCGACGGCGATGAGGTCGGCGTCGGTCGCGTCCGCGAGCACGACCGCGTTCTTCTCCATGGCCTTCTTCAGGGCCCCTATGTCGTCCCGCAGCCGGGCGGCCCGCTCGTACTCCATCTCCTCGGCCGCCTCCATCATCTGCTTCTCCAGACGACGCAGGTAGGTGCCCGTGCGGCCGGCCATGAAGTCGCAGAACTCCTCGGCCAGATCCTGGTGGTCCTCGGGCGTGATCCGGCCGACGCACGGGGCGGAGCACTTGCCGATGTAGCCGAGCAGACAAGGGCGGCCGGTACGGGAGGCGTTCTTGAAGACGCCGGCCGAGCAGGTGCGCACCGGGAAGACGCGCAGCAGCAGGTCGACGGTGTCGCGGATGGCCCACGCGTGCGCGTACGGGCCGAAGTAGCGCACGCCCTTCTTCTTGTGACCGCGCATCACCTGCACCCGCGGGAACTGCTCGTTCATCGTCACCGCGAGGTAGGGGTAGCTCTTGTCGTCGCGGTACTTGACGTTGAAGCGCGGGTCGTACTCCTTGATCCAGGAGTACTCCAGCTGCAGCGCCTCGACCTCCGTGGACACCACCGTCCACTCCACGGACGCGGCCGTGGTCACCATCGAACGGGTGCGGGGGTGCAGGTTCACCAGGTCCTGGAAGTAGTTCGCCAGGCGCTGGCGCAGGCTTTTCGCCTTTCCGACGTAGATCACCCGGCGGTGCTCGTCGCGGAACCGGTACACCCCCGGGGAGTCCGGGATCTCACCCGGCCTGGGGCGGTAGCTGGAGGGGTCGGCCATGTCTCACACCCTACTGGCGCGCACCGACAGCGCGGCGCGGCTGTGGACAAGGCCGGGCGGGGTGTCCGGGGCGGCGCAGGGGGGTCCCGGGGCAGCGGGCGGCGGGTGCCGGGGGCCCAACGGAGAGCGGCGTGCGGGCGGGGCCGTCCCTGGGCTCAGGCCGAGGGGTTCGCCACGATCCGGCCGTTCTTGACCTGGACCGGCAGCTCCTTGAGCGGCTCGGTGGCCGGCGAGTGCAGCACCTTGCCGTTGGTGGCGTCGAACTGGCTGCCGTGGCAGGTGCAGGTCAGCCTGGTGCCGTCGAGCTGGCCGATGGGGCACTGCGCGTGCGTGCAGATCGTGCTGAACGCCTTGAGTGTGCCCGCGGAGTCCCGGCTGACCACCACGTTGTGCTTGCGGTCCAGCTTCGCGCCGCCCTGGGGCACCTCGCTCTCGGGGCCCACGTCCACCGGGCCCTGGGACTCGGACTGTCCGGAGCAGGCCGCGAGGCCCAGCCCGGCGGCGGGGACGGCGGCGGCGCCCTTGAGCAGGGTGCGGCGGCTGGGGACCGGACTGCCGGACATGAGGTTCTCCACGGGTTCGGACGGTCTGCGTGCCGCACGATACCGCCCTCGAGCGGGCCGCCGGTCGCCGGCTCCGGGGCGGGCGGGGCGCCGGATCAGGGGCAGCGGGGCGCGTAAGCGTTTACGCAAGCGTTTACGTGTGGCCCCTGCATCGGATAGCTTCCCTCCCAGGCCCGCACCGAGAGCCGGGAAGGGAGCCCCTTGCATGCCCACCATGGCCGATGTCGCACGCTCGGCCGGGGTGTCCGTAGCGACCGTCTCGCACGTCCTGAACGGCACTCGGCCGGTGCTTCCGCGGACCCGTCAGGCGGTCCTCGACGCCATCGACGCGCTGGGCTACACCCCGAACACCCTGGCCCGCTCACTGGTGACGTCCCGTACCCGGTCCATCGGCCTCGCGGTCTCCGCGATCAGCAACCCGTACTTCACCGAGATCCTCCAGGGCGTCGAGGCGGCCGCGCTGGAGGAGGGCTACAGCCTGCTCATCGCCGACCCGCACGACGACCCCGGGCACGAGCGCCGGGTCGTGCAGCTGCTGCACGAGCGCCGCGTCGACGGCGTGATCGTCGCGCCGTCCGCCCGCCCCGACGACCTGACCGCCTATCTCGCCCGGCACGCCGTGCCCACGGTCTTCCTGGACCGCGTCGTCGACTCCCCGGCAGACCCGGCCTTCCGCTTCGACCAGGTGCGCGCCGAGAACGCGGCGCCGACCGCCCGGCTCGTCACCCATCTCACCGAGCTCGGTCACCGCCGTATCGGTCTGGTCGCGGGGCTGCCGGGGCTCAGCACCACCCGGGAGCGGATCAGCGGCTACCGGCACGGTCTCGCGGCCGCCGCTCTGCCCTACGACGAGCGCCTCGTCGTCCACGGCGACTCCGCGACCGGCGGGGCCGAGCGGGCCACCGCGGACCTGCTGGCGCTCGCCGCGCCGCCCACCGCGCTGATCAGCGCCAACAACGCGATGACCATCGGTGCGCTGCGGGCCCTGCGCACCCGGGGGCTCACCGTGCCCGGGGACATCGCGCTGTGCTGCTTCGACGACTTCGACTGGGCGGACGTGTTCTCGCCCCGCCTGACCGCGATCGCGCAGCCCAGCAGGGAGCTGGGCGCCACCGCCGTCCGCGTGCTGCTGGAGCGGCTCGCACAGCCGGAACGGCCCGCGCGGACCGTGCGGCTGCCGTGCTCCTTCGTCCACCGCACCTCGTGCGGCTGCCCTGAGCAGCCGGACGCGTGAAAGTCCTGCACCGAAGAGCCCAGAGAGGAACCCGTCGCATGATCGTCGTCGCCGGTGAGGCCCTGATCGACCTGGTACCGCAGGGCACGGGTGCCCTCGCCGCCCTCCGGCCGGTGCTCGGCGGCGGGCCGTACAACACGGCGGTCGCCCTCGGGCGCCTCGGCTCCCCCACCGCCTTCTGCTCCCGGGTCTCGCGGGACGCCTTCGGCGAGGCCCTGCTCGACGGGCTGAGCGCGGCCGGCGTCGACGTGTCGGCCGTACAGCGCGGCTCCGAGCCGACGACTCTGGCCGTCGCCACGATCGACCCGGACGGCTCGGCCGCCTACTCCTTCTATGTCGAGGGCACCGCCGACCGGCTCTTCTCGACGCCGCCCGCGCTGCCCGCCGGGACCGGCGCCGTGTCCTTCGGCACCTGCTCACTGGTGCTGGAGCCGGGCGCGAGCGCGTACGAGGAGCTGATGCGCAGTGCCGCCGCACAAGGTGTGTTCACCGCCCTCGACCCGAACATCCGCCCGGGGCTGATCCCCGACGCGGACGCCTACCGGGCCCGGTTCAAGAGCTGGCTGCCGTCCGTGACGTTGCTCAAGCTGTCCGAGGAGGACGCCCTGTGGCTGGGCGGCACCCCGCGCGAGTGGCTGTCCGCCGGTCCGTCGGCTGTGGTGATCACTCAGGGCGGCGACGGTCTGACCGCGTTCACCGCGGACGGCGCGGTGCACTCCGTGCCCGGCGAGCCGGTGGACGTCGTGGACACGATCGGGGCGGGCGACACGGTGAACGCGGCCCTGCTGCACGGCCTGGCCACCCACGACGCCCTCTCCCCCACCGCCCTGGCCGCCCTGGGCCGCGACGGCTGGCAGGAACTGCTGCGGTACGCGGCCCGCGCGGCGGCGCTCACCTGCTCCCGCGCGGGCGCCGAACCGCCGTACGCCCGGGAGCTGGAGGGCTGACCGGCGCCACGCCTGGGGCCGGCACCCCGTCTCCAGCTGTGATCCGGCGTGAGCCCAGCAGCTTTCCCGGCGGCCGGAACGACAACGGGCGGCGCCGCCGCGGAGGAGTTCCGCGGGGGCACCGCCCGTCGGTGGGCGAGCGTCAGGCCTTGCGCGCCCGCGTCGTCTTCGCCGCGGCCGTCTTCTTGGCGGCCGTCTTCCTGGCCGTGGCCGCCGTCTTACCGGTGTCCGTGCTGTCGACCGTCCTGGTGGCGGTCTTGCGGGCCCCCGCTGCCGCCGCCACGGCCTTCGCCGACGTCTTCCGGCGGGCCGCGGGCACGGTCGCATCGCTGATCCGGTCCGCGTCGAGGATCTCCCGCAGGAACTTGCCGGTGTGGCTGGCCGGCACGGCGGCGACCTCCTCGGGCGTGCCCTCGGCGACCACCAGACCACCGCCGGCGCCGCCCTCGGGACCCATGTCGACGAGCCAGTCCGCGGTCTTGATCACATCGAGGTTGTGCTCGATGACGATGACCGTGTTGCCCTTCTCGACCAGGCCGGAGAGCACCGTCAGCAGCTTGCTGATGTCCTCGAAGTGCAAGCCCGTGGTCGGCTCGTCCAGGACGTAGACCGTGCGGCCGGTGGAGCGCTTCTGCAGCTCGCTGGCGAGCTTGACGCGCTGCGCCTCACCACCGGACAGCGTGGTCGCCGACTGGCCGAGGCGGACGTAGCCGAGACCGACGTCGTTGAGCGTCTTCAGGTGGCGGTTGATCGCGGGGACGGCCTCGAAGAAGTTCATGGCTTCCTCGATCGGCATGTTCAGGACCTCGGCGATGGACTTGCCCTTGTAGTGGACCTCCAGGGTCTCCCGGTTGTACCGGGCGCCGTGGCAGACCTCGCACGGGACGTAGACGTCCGGGAGGAAGTTCATCTCGATCTTGATCGTGCCGTCGCCCGCGCAGTTCTCGCAGCGGCCGCCCTTGACGTTGAAGGAGAAGCGGCCCGGCATGTAGCCGCGGACCTTCGCCTCGGTGGTCTCGGCGAACAGCTTGCGGATGTGGTCGAAGACGCCGGTGTAGGTCGCCGGGTTCGAGCGCGGGGTGCGGCCGATCGGCGACTGGTCGACGTGCACGACCTTGTCGACGAGGTCGTCGCCCTCCACGCGCGTGTGCCGCCCGGGGACGCCCCGCGCGCCGTTCAGCTCGCGCGCCAGGTGCGTGTACAGGATGTCGTTGACCAGGGTCGACTTGCCGGAGCCGGACACGCCGGTGACCGCCGTGAACAGGCCCAGCGGGAAGGACACGTCGATGTCCTGGAGGTTGTTCTCGCGGGCGCCGTGCACGGTGAGCTGCCGGGACGGGTCGCGCGGGCGGCGCACGTCGGGCAGCGGGATGGCCTTGCGGCCGGACAGGTACTGACCGGTCTGCGACTCCTTGTTGGCGAGCAGCTCCTTCAGGGAGCCGCTGTGCACGACCTTGCCGCCGTGCTCACCGGCGCCGGGGCCGATGTCGACGATCCAGTCGGCGACCTTGATGGTGTCCTCGTCGTGCTCGACGACGATGAGCGTGTTGCCCATGTCGCGCAGCCGGACCAGGGTCTCGATCAGCCGGTGGTTGTCGCGCTGGTGCAGGCCGATGGACGGCTCGTCGAGGACGTACAGGACGCCGACGAGGCCGGAGCCGATCTGGGTGGCCAGCCGGATGCGCTGGGCCTCGCCGCCGGAGAGGGTGCCGGCCGCGCGGTTGAGCGAGAGGTAGTCCAGGCCGACGTCGACGAGGAACCGCAGCCGCTCGTTGACCTCCTTCAGGACCCGCTCGGCGATCTTCTTGTCGCGGGCGGTCAGCTTGAGCCGCCCCAGGAAGTCCGCGCAGTCGCTGATCGACATCGCGGAGACCTCGGCGATCGACTTCTCCATGACCGTGACCGCGAGGACGACCGGCTTCAGGCGCGTGCCCTCACAGGAGGGGCAGGGCACCTCGCGCATGTAGCCCTCGAAGCGCTCACGGCTCGCGTCGGACTCGGCCTCGCTGTGCCGGCGCTTGACGAAGGGCACCGCACCCTCGAAGGGCGTGGTGTACACGCGCTCGCGCCCGTAGCGGTTGCGGTAGCGGACCTCGATCTGCGTCTTGTGGCCGTACAGCAGGGCCTTCCTCGCGCGCTGGGGCAGGCCCGCGAAGGGGATGTCGGTGCGGAAGCCGAGGGCGTCGGCGAGCGCGCCGACCAGACGGTCGAAGTAGTCCTTGGTGTGACCGTGCGACCAGGGGTGGATGGCGCCCTCATCGAGACTCTTGTCGGGGTCCGGGACGATCAGCTCCGGGTCGACCTCCATGCGCGTGCCGATGCCGGTGCACTCGGGGCAGGCGCCGAAGGGCGAGTTGAAGGAGAAGGAGCGCGGCTCCAGCTCCTCGAAGGAGAGGTCGTCGTACGGGCAGTACAGGTGCTCGGAGTACATCCGCTCGCGCTCGGGGTCGCCCTCGGGAAGGTCGACGAAGTCGAGCACGACCATGCCGCCGGACAGCCCGAGGGCGGTCTCCACGGAGTCCGTGAGCCGGCGCTTGGCGGAGTCCTTCACCGTGAGGCGGTCGACGACCACCTCGATGGTGTGCTTCTCCTGCTTCTTCAGCGTGGGCGGGCTGGAGAGCTGGACGGTCTCGCCGTCCACACGCGCGCGGGAGTAGCCCTTGGCCTGGAGGTCGGCGAAGAGGTCGACGAACTCACCCTTGCGCTCGCGCACCAGCGGCGAGAGCACCTGGAAGCGGCTCCCCTCCGGCAGCTCCAGGACCCTGTCGACGATGGCCTGCGGCGACTGGCGCGTGATGGGGCGGCCGCACTCGGGGCAGTGCGGCTTGCCGATGCGCGCGAACAGCAGACGCAGGTAGTCGTAGACCTCGGTGATGGTGCCGACCGTGGAGCGCGGGTTGCGCGAGGTCGACTTCTGGTCGATGGAGACGGCCGGGGACAGGCCCTCGATGAAGTCGACGTCCGGCTTGTCCATCTGGCCGAGGAACTGGCGGGCGTACGAGGAGAGCGACTCCACGTAGCGCCGCTGACCCTCGGCGAAGATCGTGTCGAAGGCCAGGGAGGACTTGCCCGACCCGGACAGGCCCGTGAAGACGATGAGCGAGTCACGGGGCAGGTCGAGCGAGACGTTCTTCAGGTTGTGCTCGCGCGCGCCACGGACGATGAGACGGTCGGCCACGCCGGTCCGCACCTTTCTTGAGAGAAGTGACAGGGGCGGGGACCCCGTCTTTCTCAGACTAGGGGGAGCCACTGACAACGCCGGTCGGATTCATGTGTTGCCAACAAACCCCGGCTCTCCAGCATGCCCGACGCCACGATCGACCATATAGCACGTGCTTTCGATTTACGGCACTGCTTCACCGGCTTCACCCGAAGGTGTGGCGCAGCTAATGTCAGCACCATGATTGATCACGCGCATGACCTGGCGTCTGTACGTGACGCCACCGACCGGCTGCTCAGCGCAGTCGCCGAACTGGACAACGCGTCGGTGGCCGCGCCGTCACGGTTGCCCGGCTGGAGCCGGGGCCATGTCCTTGCTCACATCGCCCGCAACGCCGACGCTCTCGTGAACGTCCTGCAGGGCCGTCCCATGTACGTCTCCGCCGAGGCCCGGGACGCCGACATCGAGCGGGACGCCCCTCGGCCCCTGGACGCCCAGCTCGCCGACGTGCGCGAGAGCGGCGCGCGCTTCCAGGCGGCGGGAGCCGCGCCGCAGGACTGGTCGCGGACCGTCGAGCTGCGCAACGGCGTGACCGACGACGCGGCCCGGGTGCCGTTCCGGCGCTGGGCCGAGGTGGAGCTGCACCACGTGGACCTCGGGATCGGCTACGAGCTGGAGGACCTGCCGGAGGAATTCACCGAGCGGGAGATCGACTTCCTCGCCGACCGGTTCAGCGGGCACCCCGCGGTGCCGACGACCCGGATCACGGACGGCACGCGCGTGTGGCGCACCGGCCGGGACGGCGGGCAGGGCACGGACGCCGAGGCCACGGAAAGCAAGGGCACGGACAGCGAGGTCACGCACAGCGAGGTCACGCTCCCCAAGGTCACCGTCTCCGGGAAGCCGGCCGATCTGCTGGGCTGGCTGGCGGGGCGTCGCGACGGGGCCGCGCTCAGCGTGGAGGGCGGTGCGCTGCCGGCCCTGCCACCCCTGTAGGAGCGGCTCCGCGGTCTCCCGTGGCGTCCCGGCGATAGGCTGACGGTCATGACGTACAGCGGACAGGTGACGGTCGGCGGCCCGGCGGACGTGCACGAGCTGAAGGACCTGATGATCACCAAGATCGCGGTCGGCCCCATGGACAACAACGCCTATCTGCTGCGCTGCCGGGCCACGGACGAACAGCTCCTGATCGACGCGGCAGCCGACGCGCGGACACTGCTCGGCATGATCGGTGACGACGGCATCGCGTCCGTCGTCACCACCCATCAGCACGGCGACCACTGGCAGGCCCTCGCGCAGGTCGTCGAGGCCACCGGCGCCCGCACCTACGCCGGCCGCGACGACGCGGAGGGCATCCCCGTGCCCACCGACGTCCTGGTGGACGACGGCGACACCATCCGGGTCGGACAGGTGGAGCTGACGGCCCGCCACCTCGTCGGGCACACGCCGGGCTCGATCGCGCTCGTCTACGACGACCCCCACGGGCATCCGCACGTCTTCACCGGCGACTGCCTCTTCCCCGGCGGGGTGGGCAACACCCGCAAGGATCCGAGGGCGTTCGCCAGCCTCATCCACGACGTGGAGACGAAGATCTTCGACGTCCTGCCCGACGAGACCTGGGTCTACCCGGGCCACGGCAACGACACCACGCTGGGCACGGAGCGGCCGCATCTGCCGGAGTGGCACGCGCGGGGCTGGTGACGGACGTCGAGGGGCGGCGCGCGGAGGTCCGTGCGCCCCTCGTGAACGCCGTGCACGCGAGGCCGTTCACGCGACTGCAACACCCCCTCCCAGCATGCGGACAAACGTCGACGTGACCTCGACAAACACGGTGATCGCTGCCACTCTCCCGCCATGCACCCTGCCTTGCGCGTCCTGCGCGGCGCCGTCGCCGCCGCCTCCGTAGCCCTCCTCGCCACCGCCGTCGGCTGCGCGCCGCAGCCGGAGGGAAACGCCGCGGCCAAGCCGTCGGGCTCGGCCGGCGGTTCGTCCTGCGCCCCGGGGAAGCTGGCCACGAAGACGACGGGCAAACTCACCGTCGCCACCGACGAGCCCGCCTACGAGCCGTGGTTCAAGGACGGCAAGCCCGCGAACGGCGAGGGCTTCGAGTCGGCGGTCGCCTACGCCGTGGCACAGCGGCTCGGCTACGGCAGGGACGCCGTGGTGTGGCAGAGCGTGCCGTTCAACAAGGCGTTCGCGCCCGGCGAGAAGACCTTCGACTTCGACGTCAACCAGGTCTCCATCAGCGACGAGCGCAAGCAGGCCGTGGACTTCTCGTCCGGCTACTACGACGTCCGCCAGGCCGTCATCGCGCTCAAGGACAGCAAGGCCGCGAAGGCGACGAGCATCGCCGACCTGAAGGGCCTGAAGCTGGGCGCCCAGGTCGGCACCACCAGCCTGAACTACATCGACGACGTCGTGCGGCCGACCCGGGCCCCGGCCGCGTACGCCAAGAACGACCAGGCCAAGTCCGCACTGAAGAACGGTCAGGTCGACGCCATCGTCGTCGACCTGCCCACCGCCTTCTACATCACCTCCGCCGAGGTGACGGACGCGAAGATCGTCGGGCAGTTCGAGAACCAGGGCGCCGCGCGGGAGCAGTTCGGCCTGGTCCTCGACAAGGACAGCGCGCTCACCGGGTGCGTGACCAGCGCCGTGGACGCCCTGCGCAAGGACGGCACGCTCGCGAAGCTGGAGCAGCAATGGCTCTCCGACGCCGTCGACGCGCCGGTGCTGAAGTGACGGAGCCGCGATGACCGTCATGAAGGAGGAGTCGGGAGAGGACTCCGGCAAGGACTCGGGCGGCGACGGCATGCCCGACGGGTACACCCCGTCGGGGCGCCGGCTGGAGCGGGAGCGGTTCCGGCGCGCCCGCGCCCGGCGCGCCACGGCCGTCGCGGCACTCTCCACGCTCGTCACGGGCGTCCTGCTCTACCTCGTCGTGGTGAACGCGCCCGGCTGGCCGCGCACCAAGGAGACCTTCTTCAGCGCGCGGTACGCGCGCGAGGCGCTGCCGAAGGTCCTCGACGGGCTGTGGCTGAACGTGCGCCTGCTGCTGGTCTGCGGGGCCGCCGTGCTGGTCCTCGGCATGCTGATCGCCATCGCCCGCACGCTGCGCGGCCCGGTGTTCTTCCCGCTGCGGGTGCTGGCGGCGGCGTACACGGACTTCTTCCGCGGGCTGCCGCTCATCATCAACCTGATGATCGTGGTCCTCGGGGTGCCCGCCCTGCGACTGCAGGGCGTGAGCGTCGATCCGGTCCTGCTGGGCGGTACGGCGCTGACGCTGACGTACTCGGCGTACGTCGCCGAGGTGTTCCGCGCCGGCATCGAGTCCGTCCACCCCTCACAGCGCGCCGCCGCCCGCTCCCTCGGCCTGACCAATCGTCAGGCGCTGCGGTACGTCGTGCTGCCGCAGGCCGTGCGCCGCCAGGTGCCGCCGCTGCTGAACGACCTGGTGTCGCTGCAGAAGGACACCGGGCTGGTGTCGATCGGCGGCGCCGTGGACGCGGTACGGGCCGCGGACATCATCGTGGGCCGCAGCCTCAACTACACGCCGTACATCGTCGCGGGGCTGGTCTTCGTGGCGCTGACCATCCCGATGACCCGCCTCACGGACTGGGTGACGGCCCGGACGGACCGGCAGCGGGCACAAGGAGGTTCCCTGTGAGCGACGCACCCGTGCTGCGTATGGAGTCCGTCCGCAAGACCTTCGGCGGTTCGGTCGTCCTTCGGGACGTGGACCTGGAGGTCGCGCCGCACACGGTGACCGCGCTGATCGGCGCCTCGGGCTCCGGGAAGTCGACGCTGCTGCGGTGCGCCAACCTGCTGGAGGAGATCGACGACGGGGCGATCTGGCTGGACGGCGAGGAGATCACCGACCCGCGGGTGGACCAGGACGCGGTACGGCGCCGGATCGGCGTGGTCTTCCAGGCGTACAACCTCTTCCCGCACATGACCGTGCTGGACAACATCACCCTCGCCCCGCGCCGGGTGCACGGCGCCTCCCGCACCGACGCCGAGGCACACGCGCGTGAGCTGCTTCAGCGGCTCGGCCTCGGCGACAAGGCGGGCGCCTACCCGGACCGGCTGAGCGGCGGCCAGCAGCAGCGCGTGGCGATCGTGCGCGCCCTGGCCGTACGGCCCCGGCTGCTGCTGCTCGACGAGATCACCGCGGCCCTCGACCCGGAACTGGTCGGCGAGGTGCTCGACGTGGTGCGCGGGTTGAAGGACGAGGGCATGACCATGGTCCTGGCCACCCATGAGATGGGATTCGCGCGCGACGTCGCCGACCAGGTGTGCTTCCTGGACGGCGGGGTCGTCCTGGAGCGCGGCACCGCGGAGGAGGTCTTCGGCGACCCCCGGCAGGAGCGAACCCAGCGCTTCCTGCGGCGGATCGTGGAGGCGGGGCGGCTGTAGCGGGGCAGCTGTAGCGGGGCGCCTTTTGGGGTGCCGCCGAACGCCGGGCGCCGGTCGGCGGATGCGGGTCGGCGATCCGGCGTCCGGTAAGGGGCGCCCCGCCATGGCAGGCGGGGCTTACGCGTCGGCCTGTGCGGCCCCCACCAGCGCGGCGACCCGCTCCACGCCGAAGACGTACCCCTGCACCCCGCACCCGGCGATGACGCCGTCGGCGCGCAGCGTGACGTAGGAGTGGTGCCGGAAGGACTCCCGCTGGTGGATGTTGGAGATGTGCACCTCGATCACCGGCAGGCCGTCACAGGTGTTGAGGGCGTCGAGGATCGCGACCGAGGTGTGGGAGTAGGCGGCCGGGTTGATGACGATCCCGCAGTGGTTCAGCCGTGCCTCGTGGATCCAGTCGACCAGCTCGCCCTCGTGGTTGGACTGCCGGAAGTCGACCGTGCCGCCGTGCGCGGCCGCCGCCTTGGCGCACAGGGCCTCGATGTCGGCGAGCGTGTCGGAGCCGTAGATCTCCGGCTGGCGCTGCCCGAGCAGGTTCAGATTGGGGCCGTTGAGAATCATGATCGGGGCGTTGGCCAGGGTGCGGGGCACGGTTCCTCCGGTCCGGTCGGGGGTGGGCGGCCCAGCAGGACCGCCGCTCGCTCCTCGGTTTATCACGGTGCGCCGGCCCGCCGACGGGCCCTCCCCTCCCCCTGCCGGCGCGTATCGCCTTCGTCCCCTGAGAGCCCAGTGCCTCCGCGCGCCCCGTAACCGTCGGTGACGGCGGGCTGTTGACGCGGCATGCACGACGTACGCAGCGTGGGGACACCGTCCATGCCACGGCTCGCGGCCGCCTCGCTCGCGGGCACGGCCATCGAGTTCTACGACTTCTTCGTCTACGGCACCGCGGCCGCCCTGGTCCTCGGCCCGCTGTTCTTCCCCGCGTTCTCTCCGCTGGCGGGCACCCTGGCCGCCTTCGCGACGTTCGGCGTCGGGTTCGTCGCCCGCCCGCTCGGCTCGGTGCTCTTCGGGCACATCGGGGACCGGCGCGGGCGGCGGCCGGTGCTGATCGCCTCCCTGCTGCTCACCGGGGCGGCGACGGTGGGCGTCGGCTGTCTTCCGACGTACGGCTCGATCGGCGCCGCCGCCCCGGTGCTGCTGGTCGTGCTGCGGTTTGTGCAGGGGCTCGGGCTCGGCGGCGAGTGGGGCGGTGCGGTGCTGCTCACCGCGGAGCACGCCCCGCCGGAGCGCCGGGCGCTGTGGTCGAGCTTCCCGCAGGTGGGGCCGGCGGTCGGGTTCCTGCTCGCCAACGCGATGGTGCTGGCGTCGACTGCCGTGCTGACGGACGCCGAGTTCGCCGCGTGGGGATGGCGGGTGCCGTTCTGGGCGGCGGGTGTGCTCGCGCTCGGCGGGTTGTGGCTGCGGTCGTCGCTCGCAGAGAGCCCGCGATTCCTGGAGATCGACGACCACGCGCGCGTGCCGCTCGCCGAGATCGTGCGCCACCACGGGCGGCTCGTCCTGCTGACGGCCGGTGCGCTCGCCGCCGGTTACGCGATCTTCTACGCCGTGACGACGTGGTCGCTGGCCTACGCGACGGAACGGCTCGGGGTGAGCCGCCCCGTGATGCTGGGCTGCATCATGGCGGCCGTCGTGCTCAAGGGCGCGCTGACGCCGCTGGTGGCGATGCTGGGCGACCGTTTCGGGCGGCGGCCGCTGTGCCTGGCGGGGTGTGCGGCCTCCGCGCTGTGGATGTTCCCGATGGTCGCGCTGCTCGCCACGGGTGAGCCGCTGCCGATGTTCCTCGGCATCGCGGGCGCCCTGATCGCCTTCGTCACCATGTTCGCCGTCATCGCCGCCTACCTGCCCGAACTCTACGAGCCGCGGGTGCGCTGCACGGGCGCGGCGGTCGGCTACAACCTCGGCGGGGTCCTCGGGGGCGCGCTGACCCCGATCGTGGCGACCGCGCTGGCCGAGCAGGGCGGGCGGGTGCCGTGGGGCGTCGGCGCGTATCTGACGGGGATCGCGCTGCTCAGCCTCGGCTGCTTCGCCCTGCTGCCGGAGACCCGCCCGGTGCCGGCGCCGGTCATCCGCCCGGCCGCGGTGGACTGATCGCCGGCCGGCGCGAGGGGGACGCTTCCCAAGGGGTTGCCAGGGGTTCCAGAGGTCCTAGGGACTCCTAGGAACTCCTAGGGGTTGATCGCCAGCTCCAGATACGCCGCGAAGAGCACCAGGTGCACGCCGCCCTGCAGCGGTGTGGCCCGGCCCGGTACGACGGTCAGCGAGGCGACCACCACGGTCAGGGCCAGCAGCACCATGTGGAGGGAGTTGAGACCGAGAACCAGCGGTCCCGACAGCCAGACGGACGCCAGGGCGACCGCGGGAATGGTCAGGCCGATGCTGGCCATGGACGAACCGAGGGCCAGGTTGAGGCTCGTCTGCACCCGGTCGCGGCGCGCGGAGCGCACCGCGGCGATCGTCTCGGGCAGCAGCACCAGCAGCGCGATGATCACGCCGACGACGGCGTGGTGCAGCCCGGCGGCGGCCACGCCCTTCTCGATCGTCGGCGACACCCCCTTGGCGAGACCCACCACGCCGATCAGCGCGAGGCCCAGCAGACCCAGGCTGATCATCGCGGTACGGGCCGAGGGGGCCTGCGCGTGGTCGTCCTTGGTGATGACCTGGCCCTCCCGGGTGAGCGGGAGGAAGTAGTCGCGGTGTCTCAGGGTCTGCGTCGCCACGAACAGCCCGTACAGGATCAGCGAGGACAGTGCGGCGAAGGTGAGCTGCGCCGTGGAGAACTCCGGCCCCCGCTTACTGGTGGTGAACGTCGGCAGCACCAGGCTGAGCGTGGCCAGGGTCGCCACCGTGGCGAGGGCGGCCCCGGTGCCCTCCGGGTTGAAGATCGCGGTGCCGTGGCGCAGCGAGCCGACGAGCAGGCTGATTCCGACGACGCCGTTGCAGGTGATCATCACGGCGGCGAACACCGTGTCCCTGGCCAGGGTGGAGTACTTGTCTCCGCCGTCCGCCATCAAGGTGACGATCAGCGCGACCTCGATGATCGTGACGGCGACGGCGAGGACGAGTGAGCCGAAGGGTTCGCCGACCCGGTGGGCGACCACCTCGGCGTGGTGCACGGCGGCCAGGACGGAACCGGCGAGGACCACCGTCATCAGCGCGACGACCGCGCCGGGCATGTCGCGTCCCCAGGTGAAGACCAGCAGCACGACCGCGAGGAGGGGCACGAGGAACGTCCACTGGGCGGTGAGCGACCTGAGCCGAACGATCATGGGCCGATCGTCGCAGAGGGGGGCGGGCTTCGCATTCCGGTGGTCCGGCGTGTGCGCCGGTCCGGTGTCCTCCGGTGCCGGGGTTCGGGTGGTGGCGTTCTTGCCGCGCGGGATAGGGCGTCTCCTCTCGGTCGGTCGTGGGCGGTGGGGGGCGGTCTCGGTCGGTGGGGGTCGGTCCCGGTCGGTGGGGTGCGGTCTCGGTCGGTGGGGCACGGAGGGCGAAGGGCCGGACGGGACCGGGGGCGAGGCTCGGGCGGGACCGGGGGCGGGGGCCACGGCCGAGGGCGCGGTGCGTCCGCTCGCCCGCTCCCCCGGCCGTCCTGCGGCTCGTCAGGTGGGCCAGCCGCCGTCGTCAGGCCTGGACGTTGTCCTTCGGGGCGTCCGCGCTGTGCGACTCCGCCGCCTCGACGGCCGCCTGCTTGCGGGAGGCCCGCAGGCTGGTCAGCGTCGTGACGAGCAGGACGGCGAGGATGACGCCGAGGGAGACCGGGATGCTGATCTCCGGGACGTGGACGCCCGACTCGTGCAGCGCGTGCAGCACCAGCTTGACGCCGATGAAGCCGAGGATGATCGACAGGCCGTAGCTCAGGTGCACCAGCTTCCTCAGCAGGCCGCCGATGAGGAAGTACAGCTGCCGGAGGCCCATCAGCGCGAAGGCGTTGGCGGTGAAGACGATGTACGGGTCCTGGGTCAGGCCGAAGATCGCGGGGATGGAGTCCAGGGCGAACAGCACGTCGGTGGTGCCGATCGCCAGCATGACCACAAGCATCGGGGTCATGATCCGCTTGCCGTTCTGCCGGATCCACAGCTTGGTGCCGTGGTAGCGGTCGGCGACGCCGAACCTGCGCTCGACGGCCTTCAGCAGCTTGTTCTCCTCGTACTCCTCGTCCTCCTGGTCGGCTCGGGCCTCCTGGATGAGCTTCCAGGCGGTCCAGATCAGGAAGGCCCCGAAGAGGAAGAAGACCCACGAGAAGCTGGCGAGGATCGCGGCGCCCGCGGCGATGAACAAGGCCCGCAGGACCAGGGCTATGAGTACACCGAAGAGAAGCACCCGCTGCTGGTACTGCGAGGGCACCGCGAACTTCGCCATGATCAGGACGAAGACGAAGAGGTTGTCGACGCTCAGCGACTTCTCGGTGACGAAGCCGGCGAAGAACTCGCCGGCGGGCTGTCCGCCGCCGAACACGAGCAGGCCGAGTCCGAAGAGCGCGGCGAGGGCGATCCAGACGACCGTCCAGATGCCGGCTTCCTTGATGGACACGTCGTGCGGCTTGCGGCCGATGAAGAAATCGACCGCGATCAGGGCGGCGAGGCCCACGATGGTCAGGACCCACAGGGTCATTGAAACGTCCACTGCACCTCCGGCAGTCATCACGGCACGTAGCCGGCGTCATCGCTACCGGAGGTCTCTTCCACCCGCGTACGGGCCGACGCCCCGGGATCAGTGGTGATCCGTATTGACGGGAACGCCGCAGTGACAGGGAGTACTCCCCTCCGTGCCATCAACCGTACCCAATCACCAAGGAAAGGTAAAGTGATTGGCAAAGAGAAGCTCAAAATCCCAGATGGGAGGTTCTTTACACGTACTTGGTCCGCTCCGCCGCCACCTGGTTCAGGACCTGGCGGAGCACCTGGCTGCCGACCGGTACGAGCGAGGGCTCGTACGTCCAGGCATGCCCGACCCACGGGTCGGCCAGGTGGTCGTCGGGTACCGGGGTCAGCCGCAGCAGGGCCCGCCACAGCGGATCCAGCAACGGACCGTAACCGGCGGCGTCCTCACGGTCGGCGACCATCATCAGATGCAGACCGACAGAGGGCCCCTCGTCGGCGAGATAGCGCAGCTGGGTCACGGCGCGGTCGTCGAAGCCGTGCGGGAAGTCGTTGACCACCAGCAGTTGCTGGGCGGTGTCGAAACCGGGCGGCAGGGAGTCGGCCACGCCGCCGCGCACCGCCATCTGCAGCAGGTCCACCCGCTGCGTCAGCCGCCCCAGCACGTCCGCCACACCGGCGGCACCCACGGCGGGCGGCCCGGCCAGCACACCGGTGTCCGTCAGCGGCGCCAGGGCGTGCGCCGCCGCACCGGCCGGGTCGATCACATGGACGGCGAACTCCCCCGCCGGATGCACGGCGAGCAGCCGCGCGGCATGCGCGACCGCCGCCTCCATGGCGAGCCGTCGCCTGTCGTGTTCGTCGGTGAAGACCCCGGCCTCCGAGGCCACGCGTCCGCTGTCGATCCACAGCCCGCGCTCCAGCGGCAGCCGCACCAGCATCGGGATGCGCAGCCGGTCGCTCTCGGGCAGGGTCAGATCGCCCAGACGCAACGCCATCGGCATCTCCATCGGCACCCGGTAGCCGTGCCAGACCGGGCTGTCCCAGCGGGCGTACGCGGGCGGCAGGGCGGGTTCCACGACCTCGGCCTCCGCCTTCAGCTGGGCCTCGTCCCGGTCGAACGCCTGCCGGGCCTGCTCGACGAGCGCGCCGTACCGGGCCCGCGTCTCCTCACGGGCCGCGTCCCCCTGACCGCCGATCCGGCCGCGCGGGTCGGACAGGATCCCGTCGAGCTCCTTCTCCTGCCGGCTCTCCGCGAAGTCGACGGCACTGCGGTAGGCGGCGGCGGTGCGGGCGAAGTCCTCGAACATGCCCCACACCTGGTTGTAGAGCCGCTCGTCCATCGTCCAGCCGGTCGCGTCACCTGCGACGGGCTGGGCGGACTGCCCGGGCGGCGGGACGGGGGCGCTCGGCGCGGGCGGCGGCGGGGCGGTGCGCCGCCGCCCCGGATGCGTGTAGTCGATCGGGCCGCCGGGTGGGGACGGTGACGGCCGGTCCGATACGGCAGCCGCATCGCCCTCGGCCCCGGGGACATCAGGGGGGACAGCGACAGGCTGCCGGGGTACGCCGGCGGGCTGCGGGGGTACGGCGCCGGGCGCGCCCTGCGGGGCGGGGCCGCCCTGAAGGGTGGGGCCGCCGTGCGAAGCCGAGCCGTCGTGGGTGGCCGAGCCGTCGTGGGTGGTCGGGTCGTCCTGGGTGGTGAGGCCGCCCTGTGCGGGGGGCGCCGGTTGACGGCCGGGCGTGCTGCCGGGGAGGCGCGGCGCCTGGACGGAGCGGGTGAGCCCCGCGGACACCGCCTCGTTGATGTCGCTCGCCAGCTGCCGGGCCTCGGCCAGTCCCTGGTCGGCGAAGAGCTCCGCGAGACCGCCGGCGTATCCCTGGCCGACCGCGCGGACCTTCCAGGCGCCCTGTCTGCGGTACAGCTCCAAGGCGATGACCGCGCACTCGGCGTCCAGGCCGGTGAGGGTGAAGGTGGCGACCTCCGAGCCGTCGAGGCCGGTGACGGCGACGAACGGGGCGGCGACGGCGCCGAAGCGGACCGGGCCGCCTCCGCCCGCGGGCAGGGCGAGCAGCACGTTGACGCGGTGCACGGCTTCCGGTAGCGCGCCCAGGTCCACCGCGAGACGGTGGGCTGCGGCCGCCTGCCGGGGGACCTCGAGGCCGGGCAGTGCGGGAGCGCCGGGATGGACCACGGACTCGGGTCCGCGCACCCTGCCGGCCTCGTCGACGAGCGTCGCGGCGGCCACGACCGGGGCGGTGGCCGAGACCCGGATCTCCAGGCGCACCTGGTCCAGCGGGTGGTTCTGCCCCCGCACCAGCTCGGCCGTCATCGCTCAAGTCCCCCGTGGTGTCACCGTGTCGTGGTGTCGTGTGGCGCGACGCCCGCGCCTGCCGCCGTTACGCGCCTAGAGCAGCGGCCAGATGGTCGGCATCAGGTCCTGGAAGGTGCGGCCGTTGGCCGGGGAGCCCAGGGCCGTCATCGTCCAGCCGGCGCCCGACCGGTGCACCTTCGCCATGATCTGAGCCGTGTACGCGCCGCCGCCCGCGAGCGTGTAACGGGCCAGCTCCTGACCGTTGGTCTCGTCGACCAGGCGGCAGAACGCGTTCTGCACCTCCTGGAAGGTCTGACCGGTGAAGGAGTTCACCGTGAAGACGATCTGGTCGATGTGGACCGGGACGCGCTGCAGGTCGACGAGGATGGCCTCGTCGTCGCCACCCTGGCCGACGCCGCCGACGAGGTTGTCGCCCGTGTGGCGCACGGATCCGTCGTCGCTCACGAGGTGGCGGAAGAAGACGACGTCGACGGGCTGCTTGTCCGCGAAGAGAACGGCGGAGGCGTCGAGGTCGATCTCGCGGGTGCGGGAGCCGAACAGGCCGCGACGGGGGGCCGCCTGCCAGCCGAGGCCCATGCGCACCGCGGACAGGCTGCCACCGTCGTTCTTCTGCAGACTGATGGCCTGACCCTTGGTCATGTTGACGGTCACGCGCTGATTCCCCTCTCGAGCAGTCCCCTGTTGCCGCACGCTTCGCGGTTGATCAGAACCCTACGCAGCGGCACTGACAGTGCCGAACCCCGGCGCATGCTTTGTGTCGGTCTTGCAACACAGCGCGTGCACACCGGGGTCCGGGCGAGGGGCCGGGGCCCGGCTCGGCCACGGCCGTCAGGCCAGGCCCGCCTCCTTCATCTGGCGCAGCTCCTTCTTCATCTCGGAGACCTCGTCACGCAGCCGTGCCGCGATCTCGAACTGCAGGTCCGCGGCCGCGGCGCGCATCCGCTCGGTGAGCTCCTCGATCTGCCCCGCGAGTTCGGTGGCCGGCTGGTCGGTCGGCACGGTCTCCTTGGCCTTGCCCTTGGCGGGCCTGGTGCTCTTGGCCCCCTTGGCCGTGTGCGCGCCGAGGGAGGGCACGGGCGCCTTGGTGCCGCGGCCGTCCTTCTTCGCCCGGTAGCCGGTGCCGAGGAGCTGCTCGGTGTCGACGCCCTCACGGGCGATCTGCGAGACGATGTCGTTGATCTTCTTGCGCAGCGGCTGCGGATCGATGCCGTTCGCCGTGTTGTAGGCGACCTGCTTCTCCCGGCGGCGGTTGGTCTCCTCGATGGCCTTCTCCATCGCCGGCGTGATCTTGTCGGCGTACATGTGGACCTGGCCGGAGACATTGCGCGCGGCACGGCCGATGGTCTGGATCAAAGAGGTGCCCGAGCGCAGGAAGCCCTCCTTGTCGGCGTCGAGGATCGCCACCAGCGAGACCTCGGGCAGGTCCAGGCCCTCACGCAGCAGGTTGATGCCGACCAGGACGTCGAACTCGCCGGACCGCAGCTCGCGCAGCAGTTCGACGCGGCGCAGGGTGTCGACGTCGCTGTGCAGATAGCGCACCTGGATGCCGAGCTCCAGGAAGTACTCCGTGAGGTCCTCGGCCATCTTCTTGGTGAGCGTGGTGACCAGGACGCGCTCGTCCTTCTCGACCCGCTGGCGGATCTCGTGCACCAGGTCGTCGATCTGTCCCTCGGTGGGCTTGACGACGACCTCGGGGTCGATGAGGCCGGTGGGGCGGATGATCTGCTCGACGACGCCCTTGGACCGCGACAGTTCATAAGTGCCGGGGGTGGCCGACAGGTAGACGGTCTGCCCGATGCGCTGCTGGAACTCCTCCCACTTCAGCGGCCGGTTGTCCAGCGCGGAGGGCAGCCGGAATCCGTGTTCGACGAGGGTGCGCTTACGGGAGGCGTCGCCCTCGTACATGGCGCCGATCTGCGGGACCGTGACATGCGACTCGTCGATGACCAGGAGGAAGTCCTCCGGGAAGTAGTCGAGCAGCGTGTTCGGCGGGGTACCCGGGGCTCGGCCGTCGAAGTGCATCGAGTAGTTCTCGATGCCGGAGCAGGTGCCGATCTGGCGGAGCATCTCCAGGTCGTAGGTGGTGCGCATGCGCAACCGCTGCTCCTCCAGGAGCTTGCCCTGCTTGCGCAGCTCGGTCAGGCGTTCGTCGAGCTCGGCCTCGATGCCCTTGATGGCGCGCTCCATGCGCTCGGGCCCTGCGACGTAGTGGGAGGCGGGGAAGACGTACAGCTGCTGCTCGTCGCTGATGATCTCGCCGGTGATCGGGTGCAGGGTGGTGAGCGCCTCGATCTCGTCACCGAACATCTCGATGCGGACGGCCAGCTCCTCGTAGACCGGGAAGATCTCGATGGTGTCGCCGCGGACCCTGAAGGTGCCGCGGGTGAAGGCCATGTCGTTGCGTGTGTACTGGATGTCGACGAAGCGGCGCAGCAGCTCGTCGCGGTCGATCTCCTCGCCGACCTTCAGCGGGACCATGCGGTCCACGTACTCCTGCGGCGTGCCCAGGCCGTAGATGCAGGAGACGGAAGCGACCACGACGACGTCGCGCCGGGTGAGCAGCGAGTTGGTCGCGGAGTGCCGCAACCGCTCGACCTCCTCGTTGATCGAGGAGTCCTTCTCGATGTACGTGTCCGACTGCGGGACGTACGCCTCGGGCTGGTAGTAGTCGTAGTACGAGACGAAGTACTCGACCGCGTTGTTCGGCAGGAGCTCGCGGAACTCGTTCGCCAGCTGGGCGGCCAGCGTCTTGTTCGGCGCCATCACCAGGGTGGGGCGCTGGAGCTTCTCGATCATCCACGCCGTGGTGGCGGACTTGCCGGTGCCGGTCGCGCCCAGCAGGACGACGTCCTTCTCGCCGGCCTGGATGCGCTGCGCCAGGTCGGCGATGGCCGTCGGCTGGTCGCCGTTGGGCTGGTAGGGGCTGACGACCTCGATGGGCGCCACCGTGCGTTCGATGTGGGAAACGGGCCGCATGACATCAACCGTACGACCCACCACTGACAACGGGGTCCGGTCAGTGGTTCTGCGGGGCCCGCGAGCGGGGTCGGCCGAGGTCGCGTCCGGGGCGCAGGGGCGCGCGGCGGCCGGGCCGGTGGGCGGTCGGGTGGGCGGGGACCCCGGGCTCGGGCACGGGGGCGGGGCGGGCCGGCCGGCCCGCGACCATCTGCGGATCGAAGATCACCACGACCGCGGCCAGGCAGAGGAAGCCGAGCGGCCCGATCAGCATCGGGGCGAGCAGGGACGCGGGCGAGTCGCCCTCGCCGGGGGCGCCGGTGCCGTGCAGGTGGACGCTGAGGGCGGCCATGCCGGTGTAGTGCATGCCGCTGACGGCGAGGCCCATGACAAGGCTGGCGCCGATGCTCCACACAAGGCCCCGGACCTGCCCGGCGGCCCACAGGGCGGCGGTGGCGGCGGCCATGCCTATGACGACGGAGGCCGCGACGGTGAGGGTGTTGTACTCCAGCCGCCCGTCGAACCGCAGGCCGGCCATGCCGAGGTAGTGCATGGAGGCGATGCCGAGGCCGGTGATGGTGCCGCCGGTGAACAGCGCCGTCCCGGTGGCGCCGCGGTAGCCGACGATGAAGATCCCGATGCCGACCATGACGACGGCGACGGCGAGGCTCGCGTAGGTCGTGGCTTTGTCGTAGTGGATCGGGGCCTGGTCGATGCTGAAGCCCATCATCGCCACGAAGTGCATCGTCCAGATGCCGGAGCCGATGGCCGCCGAGCCGAGGGCGAGCCAGCCCGGGCGCCACGAGTGGGCGAAGAGCAGGGCGCGGGTGGTGCAGCGCAGCCCGAGGGCGCCCCCGAGGCAGGCCATGAGATAGGCCACCACCGGTGTGACGAGTCCGTAGCTGAATCCGTCGACCGTGCCCTGCATGCGCGGCTGCCTTCCACCCTGTTCCGCCCGGGAATCTCCTGAAACGCACCCCCTCCCGGGCGCGCACCAGCGGCCAGGGTTGAGGCAGAGAGTATGACCCCCACCGGAATGGTCGAACGATTTTCCGGCAAAGAAACACACCCTTGCCCCAGATGTGCGCCCACAGTGAGCGGACTTGGGCAACTCCATTCAATTTGTGGCCATTCTGCGCTCCCCCGTCGTTGACGCTCTGCTGTCAGAGTTGAGCTGTCTGTGATCGTTGTCTGTGATCGTCCGACGCGAGGAGTCCGCATGCACGCGCGCGCACTTGCCGCCACGACCACCGCGCTCCTGGCCAGCGCCATCCTCCTGCTCACCGCGCAAGGCACCCAAGCCGGGACCAGCGACGAGCCGCCCGTGGTGATCGCACACCGCGGCGCCTCGGCCTACGCCCCCGAGAACACCCTGCCCGCCATCGACAAGGCGGCCGCACTCGGCTTGCGCTGGGTGGAGAACGACGTCCAGCGCACCAAGGACGGCAAGCTCGTGGTGATCCACGACGACAGCCTCAAGCGCACCACGAACGTCGAGGAGCTCTACCCCGACCGCGCACCCTGGAAGGTGAAGGACTTTACGGCCGCCGAGATCGCCCGTCTGGACGCGGGCAGCTGGTTCGGCCCCGAGTTCGCGGGCACGCGCGTGCCGACGCTCACGCAGTACATGCGCCGGGTCGAGCACAACCATGAGCGTCTTCTGCTGGAGCTGAAGAACCCGGAGCTCTACCCGGGCATCGAGCGGCAGACCCTCAAGCTCCTGGCCAACGAGGGCTGGCTCGACGCGCCGCACGTGGCGAACCGCCTGGTGATCCAGAGCTTCAGCGCGGACAGCGTGCGCACGGTGCACCAGCTGAAGCCGGCGGTGAAGACCGCGTTCCTCGGCACCCCGCACGTGGCGGACCTGCCGGGCTACGCGGGCTACGTCGACGAGATCAACCCGACGTTCAGCTCCCTCTCCACGTCCTACGTCGACGCCGTCCACGCCCTCGTCGGCGCGCACGGCAAGCCGCTGGAGGTCTCGACCTGGACCGTCGACGACGCGGCCAGCGCCCGCAAGGCCGCCGGTTACGGCGTGGACGGCGTCATCTCCAACAAGCCCGACGTCGTGCGCGCGGCGCTCGGAGGGTAGGCGGGCCGGGCGGCCCGGGTCCGGTCCCGCGGGGCGTTGTCAGTGGCGGGTCGTACGGTGGTCGCATGAACAGCCATGGGGGTGACGAGCAGCGGGTCGTGTGGGCCGTCGTGGACACCGGCATCGGCCCGCTGCTGCTGGCCGCGACCGGTGAGGGCCTGGTCAGCGTCGTGTTCCACGCGAGCGAGGCGGTCCGCGAGCGGGCGCTGGAGCGGCTGGCGGACCGGCTCGGCGCCGAGCCCGTCGAGGCGCCCGGCTCGCCGCTGCTGGCCGAGGCGATACGCCAGGTCGAGGAGTACTTCTCCGGTGCCCGACGGGACTTCGCCCTGCCCTTGGACTGGTCGCTGATCTCCGGCTTCAACCGCCAGGTGCTGCGCGAGCTGGCCGACGGCGTGCCCTACGGGCAGGTCGTCGGGTACGGCGACCTGGCCCGGCGGGTCGGCCAGCCGGGCGCGGCCCAGGCGGTCGGGATGGCGATGGGGGCCAATCCGCTGCCGGTCGTGGTGCCCTGCCACCGGGTGGTGGAGAGCGACGGCGGGATCGGCGGCTTCGGGGGCGGACTGGAGACCAAGCGCAAGCTGCTCGCTCTGGAGGGAGTGCTGCCCGAACCGCTCTTCTGAGGGCGCGGGCGGCTGGGGCGCCGGCGCTATGGTGGCGCCGGTCGCGGCTCAGTCGTAGTGCCGGGCCTCGAAGACGTTGCCGTCCGGGTCGCGGAAGTAGAAGCTGCGTCGGGCCGCGCCGCGGGCGCCGAAGGAGTCGTGGGAGAGGTCGGACACCGGGACGGCGCTTTCCTGGAGACGGGCGCGCAGGGCGTCGAAGGCGTCCCGGGGCAGGGACAGGCAGATGTGGTTCACCGGGTGGCCCGCGCTGTCCGCGGCGCCGGGCAGCATCGTCATCCGCGGGGCCGTGCTCAGCGGCATCAGGTCGATGATCGTCTCGTCGTTGACCCGTACGGAGGGAAAGGGGGCCCGCCCCGCGGAGAACTCGGCGAGCCGGACCGGTGCGAGGCCGGCCGCCTTCTCGTAGAAGCCGGCTGCGGCGACCGGGTCGCGCACCCACAGGACGACATGGTCGAGACGCGGCGAGTTGTCCGTCATGCGTCCAGGTTGATCGTGGTCCGCGAGCGGCGCAAGGGTTTGACCGGGGCCGCCGCCCGCCAGAGATGAGGCAGGACCGACAGACAGGAGGCTCATCCGTGGTGCTGGTGGTGTCCGAAGAGGTACGGGAGGCGCTCGCCGCCCGTCGGCCGGTGGTGGCGCTGGAGTCCACGATCATCGCGCACGGGCTGCCACGGCCGCGCAATCTGCAGGTGGCGCTGGAGCTGGAGGCCGCCGTGCGGCAGCAGGGCGCGGTCCCTGCGACGATCGCCGTGCTGGACGGCACGCCTCATGTCGGCCTGGACAAGGAGCAGCTGGAGCGGATCGCGAACGAGGACGGTATCCGCAAGCTGGGCCACCGCGATCTGCCGCTCGCCATGGCGTCCGGGGTGAGCGGGGCGACCACGGTGTCGGCGACCGCCCAGCTCGCGGCGCTGGCCGGACTGCGCGTTTTCGCCACGGGCGGGCTCGGCGGTGTGCACCGGCAGTGGACCCTCACCCAGGACGAGTCTGCAGATCTGGGACTTCTGGCCCGCACACGGATCACGGTGGTGTGCGCGGGCGTGAAGTCGATCCTGGACGTCCCGGCGACGTTGCAGCGGCTGGAGACGCTGGGTGTGGCGGTGGCCGGGTACGGCACGGATCGCTTCCCCGGCTTCTATCTGTCCGACTCCGGCCATCCCGTCGACTGGCGGCTGGACACGCCCGAGCAGGTGGCCGCCGTGATGCGGGCGCAGGACGCGCTCGCGGCGCAGGAGTCCGCGCTGATCGTCGCCAACCCGGTGCCCGAGGCGGAACAGCTCGATCCGCAGCTGCACGCGCGGGTGCTGGCCGAGGCGCTGCACGCGTGCGAGGCGGAGGGCGTCACCGGGCAGGCGGTCACGCCGTTCCTGCTCGACCACCTGGTGCGGCACACCGACGGCGCCTCGCTGAGCGCCAATCTCGCGGCCGTGCGCGGCAATGTGCGACTGGCGGCGCGCATCGCGGCGGCGTGGACCGGGGCGTGAGCGAGGCGGGCGGGGCGGCCCCGGCGGGGGCGAACGGATCGGATCACGGCAGCCACGGGCAGGCACGGCCGGGTGGGCTGCTGGTCGTGGGCGACGTGGTGACGGACGTCGTCGCCCGGCACCACGGGGCGCCGGCCCGGGGCACCGACACGGCCGCCGCGATCCGGATCGTGCCCGGCGGCGCGGGCGCCAACGTGGCCTGCTGGGCAGCCAGTCGGGGATGGCACGACGTGCGGCTGCTCGGCCGCGTCGGATCGGACACGGCCGAGTGGCACGCGCGGGAGCTCGAGGCGTGCGGGGTGCGGCCGCGGTTGGTCCTCGACCCGGAGGCGCCGACCGGGACGGTGATCTGTCTGGTGGACACCAGCGCCGCGGCGGAGCGGACGTTCCTCACCGACAGTGGCGCCTCGCTGCGCCTGGACCGCGGCGACTGGTCGGACGCGCTGCTGGACGGTGTGGCGTGGCTGCACCTGTCGGGTTATCTGCTGTTCTCCGAGCCGAGCCGCGGGCTGGTGGCGGCCGCTCTCGCTGCGGCACGCGCGCGGGGTGTGCCGGTCAGCGTGGATCCGGCGTCGGCCGGGTTCCTTCAGGAGCTGGGGGTGGACCGGTTCCTGACGCTGGTGGACGGGATCGACGTGCTGCTGCCCAGCCGGGACGAGGCGTGCCTGCTCACCGGGCTGCCCGACGCGGCCGACGCCGCGGCCGAGCTCAGCCGCCATGTCCCGCTGGTGGTGGCGACATCGGGCGTCGAGGGAGCGCTGGTGGCCAGGTCCGGCGCCGTGCGCGCCCGCGTTCCGGCCCTGCCGACGCAGGCCCGGGACACCACCGGCGCCGGGGACGCCTTCACGGGCGGTTTCCTGGCCGCGCTGCTGGCCGGTGCCGCCCCGCAGGAGGCGGCGGCGGAAGGCTGCCGGGCGGGCGCGCTCGCGGTGACGCGGACAGGCGGTCGCCCCGGGCGGCGCACCTGACGGGAACTCAGGCTCTCCCCGGCGCTGTCCCGGCCCGCCCGGGCGGGTGGCTACGCCCTGCGCCCCGATGCCGAGATCATCGGAGCCGTCGCCAGGTCCATGTCGCCGGAGGCGACGTTGGCCAGGTGGCGGTCGATGTCCTCGTCCGTGGCGAGGCCGGCCTCGACGAGCCGTGAGCGGATCTGGCGGACGGTGGCGGCCTCCAGGGCGGCGCAGGCGGGCGAGGCGAGCGGGAAGTAGGCGTCCGCCTCGACCTGGCGCAGACCCGCCTCGCGCAGCAGACGCGGCAGTTTACGGCCGTAGGACAGGTCTGCGCCGCGGTCGGCCAGCAGGGAGCGGAAGCCCTGGCGCAGCCGGTTGGCCAGTTGCTGCTCGGGACCGTGCTCGTCGGGGCAGACCAGCGGTTGCAGGGCGGGGTCGGCGTCCTCGATCAGGAGCCGGCCGCCGGGGCGCAGGGCCCGCACCATGGACGCCAGCGCCCGCTCACGGTCCGGGACATGGACGAGGACGAGACGGGCGTGGACGAGGTCGAAGCCGTCCCCCGGCGGTTCCTCGGCGCCCACGTCGTGGACGCGGACCTCCACCGGGGACCGGGCCGCGGCGGCGAGCCGGGTGGTGTCGATGTCGGTCGCGAGGACCGTACCGGTCGGGCCGACCTTCTTGGCCAGCCAGGAGACCACGGAGGTGCCGCCGGCGCCGACCTCCCAGCAGCGCCAGCCGGGCCCGACGCCGAGGCGCTCCAGGTGCCGGAACGTGACGGGGTCGAAGAGGTCGGTGAAGGCGTCGAAGCGCTCCGCCGCCTCACTCTGCCGGTTGTCGAGGAGGTAGCCGTCGTCGGTTCGCGTCATGCCGCGATCATCCCAGTTGTCCGGCTCGCGCGGAGCTCTCGACGCCCGGGGCGCCGACCGCGTCCGTGCATCTCGCCGTCCACAGGCGGGAACCAAGCGGAATGTCCGCCTCCCACAGGCCCGTCCGCCGGTCGCACCGTACTGGCACACTGGCGGCTCCGGCGCGGTCCTCGCGCCGGGAAGGGGCGCGGCGATGCGGCGCGGGAGATCCACCCGAGGAGATCCATATGTCGATGGCAGGGAATCTGCGGAAGGTCGCGAGGCTGGACAGGGTCAGCGGGCTGCGCGGGGTGGCACGGCTGGCCCGGCGGCGACCGAAGGTGGATCTGAGTCATCCGGCGCGGTCCCCGCTCGGCTCCTCGGTGGTCAACTGCGTGACGTACCGCGGCGGGGTGCGCGCACCGTCCGCCTCGGATCTGGTGGAGGCCGTGCGGCAGGTGCGCAAGAGCGGGGACGGTTTCGTCTGGCTCGGTCTGCACGAGCCGACGGACCAGGAGTTCGCGGGCATCGCCGAGCTGTTCGACCTGCACCCGCTGGCGGTGGAGGACGCGGTCGAGGCGCACCAGCGCCCGAAGGTGGAGCGGTACGGCGACGTGCTCTTCGCGGTGTTCAAAACGGTCTGCTACGTCGAGCACGAGGAGCTCACGGCGACCAGTGAGGTGGTCGACACCGGGGAGCTCATGGCGTTCGTGGGCGCCGATTTCGTCATCACGGTGCGGCACGGCCGGCACGGCTCCCTGGGACCGGTGCGCGAGGGGCTGGAGGCCGACCGGCAGCAGCTCGCCAAGGGGCCGTCCGCGGTGCTGCACGCGATCGCGGACCATGTCGTTGACGACTACCTCGGCGTCATCGACTCCGTGCAGGCGGACATCGACCAGGTGGAGACGGACGTGTTCGCGGAGACCGGCGCACGCGTCGATCCCGGACGCATCTACCAGCTCAAGCGCGAGCTGCTGGAGCTGAAGCGGGCCGTGGTGCCGCTCGGCCGGCCGCTGCTGGAGCTCGCGGACCGGCCGATGCGGGTGATCGAGCCGGAGATACAGGCCTACTTCCGGGACGTCTCCGACCATCTGCTGCGTGCCACGGAGCAGATCGCCGCCTTCGACGAGCTGCTGAACTCGATCCTCCAGGCGCACCTCGCGCAGGTCAGCGTCGCGCAGAACGAGGACATGCGGAAGATCACGGCATGGGCCGCGGTGATCGCCGTACCGACGATGGTGTGCGGCGTGTACGGCATGAACTTCGACCACATGCCCGAGTTGCACTGGAGGTTCGGCTATGGACTGGCCATCGGGGTGATATCCGTCGCCTGCCTGGCGCTGTA
The DNA here is from genome assembly GCF_055668065.1 of Streptomyces sp. NPDC097129. NCBI lineage: Bacteria > Bacillati > Actinomycetota > Actinomycetes > Kitasatosporales > Streptomycetaceae > Streptomyces > Streptomyces sp. NPDC097129. The sequence continues at coordinate 114,049 of NZ_JBVOQE010000001.1, forward strand.
CCGGGGCTTCAGGCGCAACGGCTGGCTGTGACGGCGGCCGTCACGGCCCGCAGCGGCAGCGGCGAGCGGTGCACGGGGCCCGCGACGACCGGTTCCCGGGCAGGTGCGGCGGATACCCGGGCCGGTGTGGCGGATACCTCGGCAGGTGCGGCGGGTACGGCTCACCCGCGGGCGTAGACGCGCTCGGCCCAGGACGCGATCTGTCCCTCGGACAGGTGCCGGACGAGGTCGGCCTCGCTGATCATGCCGACCAGCCTCTTGTTGTCGATGACGGGGAGCCGGCGGATCCGGTGCTCCTGCATCTCGCGCAGGACCTCGCTGATGTCGGCGTTCGCGTCGATCCAGCGCGGGGTGCCCTTGGCCAGGTCGCCGGCCGTCACGCGGGCGGGATCGTGGCCCATCGCCACGCAGCCCACGACGATGTCGCGGTCGGTGAGGATGCCGCACAGCCGCTCGTTCTCGTCGCTGATCGGCAGGGCGCCGACGTCGAGTTCGCGCATCAGCTGGGCGGCGCGGTCGAGGGTTTCATGGGCGGGGATCCACTGGGCACCGGGGTGCATGATGTCTCCGGCAGTGGTCATGGAGTACCTCCCTGAGCCGGACGGCCGGCGCGGCACGGGACGCACCGCGGTTCCGGCGTCGTCCATTCTCTCCACGCCCGCCGCGGGCCGCACCTTCGGCCGTCCGGCCCGGACCCCTCGCGTGACCCGCCCGGCCCCGACCCGCCCGGTTCCGACCGCCCGATTCCGACCGCCCGGTTCCGGTTCGTCGCTCACCCGCCCCACGCCGGGTGACGCGGGTCGTCGGCGCGCACCAGGACGTCGGCCGTACCCGCCGGGTCGGTCTCCTCGGCGTAGCGGTCGAAGGCGGGGAGGGTCCAGTGCTCGGCCTCGGGGGTGCGGCGGCGCAGCGCTCCCGGGGAGAGGAGGACGTGAACGGTGAGATCGAAGGGGAACCAGTGCCGAAGGAGGAGGGGACCGTGCAGCAACAGCACCGCACCGGGCGGGAGTTGGATGTAGGGGCTGCGGGTCGCGCGGTCGGCGACCGGGTCCCACAGGTCCGGCAGGACGCGTCCGCTCCCGCCGGGTTCGAGCGGCCCGAACACCTCGCGCCACAGGGCGCCGGTGTCCACCCAGCCGTCGTAGTACGCCTCCAGGTCCTGGCGGCCGTACTCCAGGCGCAGGGACGCAGGGCGCAGGAAGTCCTCGGTGCCGACGACGAGGGAGGAGCGACCGTGGACCCGCAACGCCTGGCTCACGCGCTCGGCGAGGTCGCCCGGGCGGGCGGCCGGGGCGCCGTCGAAGGCGATCCGCGGCCAGGGGCCGCCGTCGGCACGGGTCAGGTCGAGCAGCCGCTCCGCGAGCAGGTCGGCGAGCCGGTCCCAGGTGATCGCTTCGAGTCGCACAGGGCCCATGATGCGACACCCGCCGCTGCGGCCGCGGCGGAGCCCCCGGGAAAAGGCGGGCATGGGAGGCAGGGCCCCTTCGCGCACGCCACGCGGCACCAGCGCCCACTCCGCGCGGCATGTGCGCCCGGCTCGCCGGGCGGGTTCATCCCGGTCCGCACGGCATGTTCGCCCGGGTCCGCCCGGCATGTTCGCTCCGGTCCGCACGGCATGTGCGCCCGGATCGACGGGGTGCGTGGCGTCGCGGCCGGGGGCGGGCATGAACCGGGTATGTCTCCCGCGACTCCCCCGACCGGTCCCGGCCCCGGCCCCGGTCCCGGCCCCGGCCCTGTCGTCGTACAGCCGTTGCGGCACAAGCGGTGCGCGTCGTGCCGGCGTGGTCCGTTGCCGATGCTCGTCCTGGAGAGCGGCGTACCGCGCTGCCTGGACTGCGCCGACCTGGGACACCTGGTGTTCCTGCCGCGCGGGGACACGGCGCTGACCCGGCGCTCGCGAGAGGCGAGCGGCCTGTCGGCGGTGGTCGTGCGGTTCAACCGGCGCAAGGCGCGCTACGAGCGGCAGGGCGTCCTCGTGGAGGAGGCGGCGCTGGCCCGGGCCGAGGAGCGCTGTCTCGCGGACGCGGAGGCTCGGCGGCGGCGCCGGACACGGGACGCCCGCAGACGGGCAGCCGAGGACACTCGGTTCACGGCGGCGTTCGCGGCCGAGATCCGGCGGCTGTTCCCCGGCTGCCCGGCGGAGCGGGCCCAGGCCATCGCCGCGCATGCCTCGGTGCGCGGCAGCGGGCGGGTGGGGCGCAGCGCGGCGGGCCGGGCACTGTCGGAGAACGCGGTGGCCGCGGCGGTGCGGGCCGCCGTACGGCATCTGAACACGCCGTACGACCGGCTGCTGATGAGCGGGGTGCCGCGCCACGAGGCACGCCGGCGGATCGCACCGCACCTGGAGGCGGTCCTCGCGCGGTGGCGGCACGGGGAGCTGCCGTCCGCCGGGTGAGCCGTGCCCCCACCCGCTCCCTGGACGCATGCACATGTGTCCGCGCGGCTCGGCCATGGGCGTGCCCGGGCCGTGGAGCTTGACTGGGGATGACGGCGGGCGTTGGCCCGGGCAGGATCTACGGCGTTTGCTGCGTGACGTGAGGTGGGGGAGCCATGATCGAGGGACCGTACCTGGTGCTGGCGGTGGTGGGCGCGCTGGCGACGGCAGTGATGGCCGGCGTCTTCTGTGCCTTCTCCGTGCTCGTGATGCGCGGGCTCGCCGCGCTGCCGCCCGCGCAGGGCGTCGCCGCGATGAACGCGATCAACCGGGCGGCGATGACACCGGCCTTCATGGTGGTGTTCGTCGGGGCGGCGCTGGTGTGCGCGGTCCTCGCGGTCGTCACCTTCGTGCTGTGGCCGCGGGAGGGAGCCGTGGAGCTGCTGCTGGGCAGCGCGCTGTATCTGTTCGGGGCGTTCGGTGTGACGGCGGCGGCGAACGTGCCGCGCAACGACGCGCTGATGCGGCACACGGCGGGCACCCCGGAGGCGGCCGCGTACTGGCCGTCGTACGTGCGGGAATGGACGCGGTGGAACCACGTCCGGGCGATCGCCTCGGCCGCATCGGCCGTGACCTACATAGTGGCGTTCCTCTGAGCACGCCGGCGCTTCGCTGAGCCCGAGCGGGACCGCCCCCGCCCCGGCTCGCTCCCTCCCTCCTCCCACCCCCACCCCGCCCGTTCTCCACCCTGCGTGCCCGACCGTCCGGACGTATCGTGGCCGCAGGATGTGCCGCCCCGTGGCGCACGGCCTGTCGTACGCGACGCGAGGAAGACGGCCATGGCCGATCCCAAGGGATTCATGACGACCCCCCGCCAGGACTGGCCGCGCCGGCCCGTGGAGGAACGGGTGCGGGACTGGGACGAGGTGTACGTCCCCGGGGCGCTGTTGCCGATCATCAGCAAGCAGGCCGACCGGTGCATGGACTGCGGTGTCCCGTTCTGCCACCACGCCTGCCCGCTCGGCAATCTCATCCCCGAGTGGAACGACCTGGTCTCCCGTGAGGACTGGCGGGCGGCGAGCGACCGGCTGCACGCGACGAACAACTTCCCCGAGTTCACCGGCCGGCTGTGCCCGGCGCCGTGCGAGGCGGGCTGTGTGCTGGCCATCGACCAGCCCGCTGTGACGATCAAGAACGTCGAGTGCGCGATCGCCGACCGGGCCTGGGAGGAGGGGTTCGCGCCGCCCCGGCCGCCGGAGCGGCTGTCCGGCAGGACGGTGGCGGTGATCGGCTCCGGCCCCACCGGGCTCGCCGCGGCGCAGCAGCTCACCCGGGCCGGGCACACCGTCGCCGTGTACGAGCGGGACGACCGGCTCGGCGGACTGATGCGGTACGGCATCCCCGCGTTCAAGATGGAGAAGCGCCATCTGGAGCGGCGGCTGGAGCAGATGCGGGCGGAGGGCACCAAGTTCCGCACGTCGACGGCCGTCGGACGGGATGTCGGGGCCGACGACCTGCGGTCTCGCTATGACGCGGTCGTGGTCGCGACCGGCGCCACGGCATGGCGGGAACTCGGCGTGCCGGGGCGTGAGTTGGCCGGGATCCACCAGGCGATGGAGTACCTTCCGCAGGCCGACCGGGTGTGCGAGGGCGACCTGGAAAGGTCACCGCTGTCGGCCTGCGGGCGGCATGTCGTGATCGTCGGCGGCGGGGACACAGGCGCGGACTGCCTGGGCACGGCGGTGCGGGAAGGCGCGGCGTCCGTCACCCAGCTGGACATCTACGGCAGGCCCGGCGCCGAGCGCGACGAGGACGCCGAGCCGTGGCCGACGTACCCGAAGATCTATCGGCTGTCCGGCGCGCACGAGGAGGCTCGCGAGCTGCGGACGGCGCCCGCGGCGGACGCGGACGCGCGGCTGTTCGCGGCGTCGACCCTGCGCTTCACCGGGGACGCGCGGGGGCACGTGCGCTGCCTGCATCTGGTGGAGGTGGACGCGGACCGCCGCCCGCTGCCCGGCACCGAGCGGACCCTGCCCGCGGACCTGGTCCTGCTCGCCCTCGGTTTCACGGGCCCGGACCGGCACGACGGTCTGATCGACCAGCTCGGCCTGGCGATGGACCCGCGCGGCACGATCGCCCGGGACGCGGACTTCGCGACGAACGCCCCCGGCGTGTTCGCCGCCGGTGACGCGGCACGCGGACAGTCCCTGATCGTGTGGGCGATCGCGGAGGGCCGCGCGGTGGCGGCCGCGGTCGACCGCCACCTGACGGGCAGCACTCGCCTCACGTCACCGATCGGCCCGTACGACCGCCCCCTGACCGCATGACCATGCGAGACGCCGCCGCGCGTGACCCCGTGACCTTGGAAGACGCCACCACCCCCGGGCCCCGCGACCCGGAAAGACGCCGCCATCCCCTGGCCCCGTGACTGCGCAGGATGCCCCCTCCTACCCCGTCAGGGCTTCCGCGCCACCGCCCCGTACCCCGGAATGACCCCGTCGTCCTGTCCCGGCACCGGCTCCCCGAGTTCCGGATGCCACCGGTGGACGATCTCGACGCCGGGGTCGACGAGTTCGAGCCCGTCGAAGAAGCGGGCAAAGTCCTCGCGGGAGCGTAGCGCCAGCGTGACGCCGGCGGCCTTGAGTGTGGCCGTGGCCGCCGCCGACTCCTCCGGCGTGAAGTCGGCGGTGGCGTGGGTCATCACCAGGTAGCTGCCGCAGGGCAGTTCGGCCAGCAGGCGGCGCACCAGTTCGTGCGCGCCGTCCTCGTCGGGGACGAAGTGCAGCAGCGCGACCAGGGAGAGCGCCACCGGGCGGGTGAGGTCGAGGACCTTGGCGGCCCCCGCCACGATGGTGGCCGGATCGCGTACATCGGCCTGGAGGTATTCGGTGATCCCTTCGGGCGTGCTGCGCAGCAGGGCGGCGGCGTGGGCCAGCACGATGGGGTCGTTGTCGCAGTAGACGACACGGGCGTCGGGGGCGACCTGCTGGGCGACCTGGTGCAGGTTGGGCTCGGTCGGTATGCCGGTGCCGACGTCGAGGAACTGGCGGATGCCCGCTCCGGCCAGCCACCGGGTGGCGCGGTGCATGAAGGCGCGGTTAACCCGGGCCATCACCGGCACCCGCGGGTCGAGGGCCAGCATCTGCCGGCCCATCGCCTCGTCGACCGGGTAGTTGTCCTTGCCGCCGAGGTACCAGTCGTACATCCGCGCGGGATGCGGCCTGCTGGTGTCGATGCCGATGGTGCCGTCGCGGTCCTGCCCGGTCATGAGGCGCTCCTGTAAGCGTCTGGCGGGGTGGGGGAAGCAGTAAGTGATCAAGCTCCTACCAAGATCTCCTGACAAGATCTCGTACCAGGATCAGGAAGGGGGAGGAAAAAACAACACAGACGTTCAGGACAGCAGGAAGTCCGCCGCCCCCGCCTTCGCGCCCTCGATGAACGCGGTCATCTCGTCGGAGGTGTAGATCAGGGCCGGCCCGTCGGGGTCGGTGGACTGGCGGACGGCGATCCGTCCGTCGGCGAGCTTCATCGCCTCCAGGCAGTTGCCCCCGTTGCCACCGCTCCAGGGCTTGTGCCAGCCCTCACTGCCCAGCTCCCGCGCGGGCATGCCGTTGTAGATCCCCTCGGCGCGGGCCCGCGGGCGGGACGGGGAAGTGGTGTGATCCATTCACAGCTCCTTGCGGAGATCCTGGAGGATCTCCTTCGTGCGTTGTGCAGTCGCGGCATGTGCCGCCATGCGGTCCATGACCTCGAGATGGGTGGCCACCTCGGGGCGCGCGTCGAGATAGACCGCGCCGGTCAGGTACTCGCTGTAGACCATGTCCGGGAGTTCCGGCATGGCGAATCGGAAGAGCACGAACGGCCCGTACGTGCCAGGGTGCGGGCCGGCGGAGAACTCGGCGACCTGCAGCGTCACCTGGGGCAGCTTCGTGGCCTCGAGCAGCCTGTCGATCTGCGCGCGCATCACGTCCGGGCCGCCGACCGGGCGGCGCAGGGCGGTCTCGTCCATGACGACCCACAGCCGGGGGGCGTCCTCACGGGTGAGCAGTTGCTGGCGTTGCATGCGCAGGGCGACGTGCCGCTCGATGTCCTCGGGCCGGGTCTGGCCGATGGCACCCGAGCGCAGCACACCGCGCGCGTAGTCCTCCGTCTGCAGCAGGCCAGGCACGAAGTGCGGCTCGTACTGGCGGATCAGCGACGCCGCGCCCTCCAGGCTGACGTGCAGCGAGAACCAGCCGGGCAGGATGTCGTGGAAGCGCTGCCACCAGCCGGGCCGGTTGGCGTCCTCGGCGAGCTGCACGAAGGCCTCGGCCTCGCCGTCGTCGACGCCGTACGCCTTCAGCAGGAGCTGGAGATACGGGATCTTCAGGGCGACCTCGGCGGTCTCCATGCGGCGGATGGTGGCGGGGGCGACACGGAGGATACGGGCGGCTTCCTCGCGCTTGAGCCCGGCGCGTTCCCGCAGGTCCAGCAGGCGCCGGCCGAGGACCACCTGACCCACGGTCGGCGCGGACCGCGGCTCGCTCACGCTCCACCTCCAGGAAAGCCACTGATCGACGAAAGGCATGCCGACAGCCCTGCGGCGCCATTCGAAGATCCATTCGAAGGCCCGGGCAGACCTCCGGCGATCCGAATTGGCGCCGCTCGACGTGCTGACGCGAGCAGTGTGCCACGACCTGTCCAGTCAGCACACGGCACTCTGCAATTTTCAGAGTGACCCTTGCCAAGTGTTCCGGGCGGGGCGATAGTGGCAAGCGTGATTCCGTCCGCGCCCTTAGGAACAGACGCCGCAGACCCGATCGGTCTCGGTGCCGCCGCGGGAGCGAACCCCACGGGGAACGCCGCCGAGCGCCGGTTCCGGTTCGAGCTGGCCGCGCACCCGGGCTCCCCGGCGCGGGCCAGACATCTGACGCGGGCGCGGCTGACCGGCTGGTCGGTGGGCGAGGACGCTTGCGACACCGCGGAACTGGTCATATCCGAGCTGGTCACCAACGCCATCGTGCACACGGCGAGCAGCCGTGTCGTGTGCGAGCTGCACGACCACGACGACACCGTGCGCATAGCCGTGCGCGACGAGGGCTGCGCGCCCGGCGATCCGCTTGCGGCCCCGCAGCGGGGCGAGGCGGAGCACGGGCGGGGACTGCTGCTGGTCGACGCCGTGTGCCGGGCCTGGGGAGCCCAGGAGCACGGCCCCGGACTGCTGGTGTGGGCCGAGGTGCCCCGCCGGGCCGACACGCCGGGCACCCCGTGGGAGCCGTGCAACGACCTGGGCTGGGGCACCCGTCCCAAGCCGGGCCCGGCCGGCTCCGGGGAGGGCGGCGACGGCGACGAGGAGAAGACCGGCGCCGGGCAGCTGAGCCGCACACCGGACGGCCCGCGGGTGGCCGAGCCGGACAGCCGCGAGAGGGGGAGGCCGTGAGCGCCGCATCAGGCAACGGCCGGCTACTGACCATGAACACGCTCGTCCAGCTCGCCCGCCGTCTGCACCCGCCCGCCGCACCACGCCGGCTCCCCGTGCCGGAGGGCATGACCGCCCCGCTCGGCTGCGACGCGGTGGCCGTCCCGGCGCGCTTCGGCCCGCTGCTCCTGCCCCGCCTGCCGCGCGTCGGGTGCGTGTACGCCGACGAGGCGCGCTGGTGGTGGATCGTCCCGTCCGATTCCGACTACGCCGTGGAGTGGCCCGCCCCGGCCCAGTACGCCACCGGCGCGGTCCTGCCCGACTCCGGCGCCCCGCACACTCCCGGCCTCATCCACCGGCCGGACGGCACTGTTCCGTACACCCCGCCGATCCCGCTCTACCTGGCGGTGTGCCGCCTGACGGGCACGGTGCCCACCTGGTCGCGCCCGGTCAGCGCGTAACGCCGGCGGCTCGTCCTCCACAGAACCCGGATCGGTCACCGCGGCAAGCCACACACCGGCCGGCGTCGGTGCGCCACGCGGACCTGGGTGCACGTCCTGGACCAGGGGCGCCTGGTGGAGAGGGCACTCCGCAGGAGCTGCCGGCCAAGGGCGGGGTGTACGCGGAGCTGTACGCGCTCGAGGCGGAGCCGTTCACGATGAAGGTGCCGGGAACGCCGGCAGCCGAGCCCCCGCGGACCGGTGGGACGGCGGTGCCCGCCCCGAGCGATACGGCGGCGGGCTGAGCCATGCCATACGGCGGGGTCGTCACTCCATGGCGTTCGCGCTCCGGACGATCACGAGGAACGTGTCGGTCGCGAGGTCCATGACAACCTCAGCGGCCAGACCCTCCTGTCGCCGCGCGTGCGCGAACTCCTCCGCGGGCCATGATCCGCGCGGCCCACCTGCGGGAAAGCGTTCGAGCACCATTCGCCCGTTCACCATCTCGCACCTCCATGAAGCGTTGTCCGTGTAGGAGTTAACGCCCTGCGGAGGCCTTACGGCTCGCTCAGTCACCCGACTGAGACGTAGGTGACACAAGTTCACCGCGGACCGTGAGATTCCGTGCACGGAACGCACGCGTCCGGTACAACCCGTGTCAGTTCTCGTACTCATCGTGATAGCGCACGGGCGCCCTCTTCTCCTGCCGGCCGAGCGCCGTGAGGTCCAGCAGACTGCCGGTCGAGCCGATGCCGTCGAGCGCGCCCTCGTACGCCGAATAGGTATGGAAGACCCGGTCGCGCTCCCGCAGGAAGCAGCTGAGCCCCGGCCGCTCGGCGAGCGAGCCGTCACCCTGCTCCAGGGTCACCTCGAAGTCGTGGTTGAAGTCCGTCTCGCACGATGAGTACCAGGGCACGGTCCACCCCATCCGCGCCTTGAACGGCAGGATCCGGGTGAACGGCGCCCGCGACACCGCCGCGAACGACGTGCCCCTGGCATGGAGATGGGCAAGTTGCCCCACTTGGTCCATAAATGCGGAGCAGTGCCGGGAGCCGCCTTTCCACTCCGGCGCGAACATGAAGTGGTAGACGACGAGTTGGTCGCGTCCCTCGAAGAGGTCGAGCAGGGTCGCCTTGCCGTCGCCACCCTCGAAGACGTACTCCTTGTCGATCTCCACCATCGGCAGCCGGCGCCGCTCCGCGCTCAGCGCTTCCCGCGCGCGCGTGACCGCCTTCTCCTTGACCAGCAGTTCCTCGCGCGCCGCGCGCCACTGCTCGCGCGAGACGACCTCCGGAAGCGACATGAGCCCTCCTGTGCAACGGTCCGTTCCCAGGAGGTGACCGGCGGCCGGCGCGGAACTCATCGGTGCGGGAGAGGAATTTCCGGAGCCGGGCGAGCGGCCGTGCGCCGGTCGAGTTCGTCGCGCAGGCTCAGTTCGTCGAGTTCGCCGAGGAGTTCGGCGAGCCGGCGCTCGTGCCGCGGGCTGAGGCGACCGGTGTCGTCGAGGTGGACCGCGCAGGCGGTGGTGGTGTCGACGAGGCGTTCGAGGACGGCGGCGACCTCACCGGTACCCGCCGTGCGCCGGGCCAGCGGGGGCAGTTCGGCGGCGGCGAGGGCGCTGGCGGTGCGGGCCTCGGCCAGGGTGCGGTAGGCCTCTCGGCGCAGGGTCCAGCGGGCGGCGCGGGAGCCGGGGTCGGTGAGGACGTGCGTGAGGTAGGCGTCCGCGGCGCCGGCCGCCACGGCGAGCCGGTCGCGCACCGCCCCGCCCCGCTTCCCGGGCATCGGCAGATGGCCGACGATCAGGACGATGACACAGGCCAGCAGCGTCTCCCCGATCCGGCTCAGGGACGCCTGCGGCTCGCCGCCCACCATCACCAGGGCCAGCACCAGGACGGTGACGACGGCGGTCTGCGCGGCGAAGTGCCGGGTGGCGACGGGCACGAGCGCGCCGCACACGGCGACGAGGACGACAAGTCCGGCCGGCCGGGGCAGGAGGACGGCGAGCGCGGCGAAGACCACGGCCCCGAGCACGGTCCCGGCGGCCCGGCACAGCACCCGCGACGCCAGCGGCCCGAGATCGGGCTTGACCAGGAAGACGGCGGTGGCGGGCAGCCAGTACCAGTGGCTGTGCCGCCCGTACCAGTGCGCGTGGTGCAACGCCTGCGCCACGGCCGACGCGGCGCCGAAGCAGACCGCGACCCGCAGCCCGTATTCGCGCCCGCCGGTGCCGAAGGCGGTCCGCAGGAGCTGCCGTGCCGTCCGCCGCCGCTGGTGCAGTGTGGTGCCGTGTCCGCGGTCGAACACCTCGGCGGCCTGCAGCAACGCGTCGTCGAGGGCCCGCAGCGCGGGTTCCGCCCGGCTCGGTGCGGGCAGCGGTCCGGTGGGGGCGTTGTCCCGTACCGCGGCGGCGAGCCGGCGCGGCCCCGCACCGGCCCGCGCCCCGAGGGGCTCCCCGGCCCAGGCGAGCGCGGTCGCGGCCTCGGCGAGCGGCAGGGCGGCGGCGTACTGCGCGTGCAGCCGCCGCTCGGCGGCGCAGGAGGCGTACCGCCGCAGCCGGGGCCCGGACAGACAGTCCTGGGCATGGTCGAGAGCGGCGGTGAGGGCGGCCCGCCGGGCGGTGGCGAGCGGCCCACCGACCGCGTCGAGCAGCGCGGCGATCGCGTCGTAGACGCCGGCGACGGCGTCCCGCTCCCCGTCGAACCGGAAGTCGAAGCGGGAGGCGAAGCGGGAGGCGAACCGGGAATCGCAGCGGGAATCGAGCCGGAGGGTGGACCGGAGGCCTGGTCGGGGGTTGAGGCGGGAGGCGGGCCGCAGGGCCGATCGGAGGCCGGGTCCGGGGTCGATGCGGGAAGCGGGCCGCAGGGCCGACCGCAGGCCGGGGCGGGAGGCCGGGCGGAGGGCCGATCGGGGGTCGCCGGTGAGGGATCCGGGCGTGGGCAGCGCGAGCCGCAGTGCCAGCAGCCAGCCGGCCCCGGCGAGGAAGCCGAGCGCTCGCAGCCATCCGCTCTCCGGCGACGGCATCCCGGCCCCTACGGCCGACGCGACCAGGAGCTGGGTTCCCGCCGCTGACGCGACCGGCCCGACCGCACTGGCCCCGCCGACGACCAGCCCGAGGACGGTGAGCGCGGCGGTGAGCAGGACGGGGCCGGCGTACTGCCCGGCGTACGTCCCGGCGACCAGCCCGGCGGCCCCCGCGAGCGCGGGCGCCCCGATGCGCTGGACCGAGGCCCTGCGGCTGCCGGGGCGGTCGTTGATCCCGGCGAACATGGCAGCGAGGGCGGCGACGACACCGAGCGACGCACGGTGGGCGGCGAGCGCACCGAGCAGCAGCGGTCCGGCGGCCAGCGCTCCCCGCGTGACCGCGCTCCAGGGCAACGGACCCCGCTGGGCGCGCAGGGCGTGGGCGAGCCAGGGCGGAAGCGCGGGGGTGGTGCGGCGGAACACGGGGCTCCTTTTCGGACGAGGGCGGGGTGTGCCTTCGGGCGACGGTGGCCGGGTGGGTGTGTACCCACCGTAGAGCGGGTTCTTGGAGGAGAGGGGACAGCCGTGTTTCACCCATGTGACAGTTCGGGCGGCCGGAACCCGCGGGGCCGGATCAGCACAGGGCCATGGCGTCGGCCGTCCCCGCCGGCGCGGGGGCCGCATCAGCACAGGGCCGTGGCGTCGGCCGTCCCCGCCGGTTCAGTGCAAGGCGCCCCGTCGGAGTGCTCCCGCCTGGTCCGGCAGGGGGCCCCGTCGGAGTGCTCCCGCCTGATCCGCGCAGGGGCGCCCCGTCGGAGGTTCCGCCCGGTCAGCGCAGGCGCCCGTCGGAGCTCCCCATCCGGTCAGCGCAGGGCGCCCAGGTAAAGAGCCTCCGCGGCGGCGACGGCTGCGGCCAGGGGGCCCGGTTCCGGTACGAGGCCCGTCAGGAGGCCGTCGGCCCCGCGCAGTCCCGCCCGCTCCAGCAGCCGCTTCTCATTGGTGACCCACTCGCCGCGCGCGGCCATCACCGCGTGCCCGGCTTGGACCGCGGCCGTCGCGACGGCCCCGGCCACCTCCGTCAGGCGCCCGGCCGGGGCGTGGTTGTCCCGGGCGTACGCCAGGGTGAGGCGGGCGCAGCCGAGCCAGTGCTCGCGCGCGGTGTGCCGCAGCGGCTCCGGGTAGGCGGCCGGCTTCGGCATCTCGCCGCGCAGCACCTGGTTGACGGCCAGCTCCGCGACGACCAGGTAGGTGGGGATGCCGGCGAGGTGGAAGAGGAGCGGCTCGACGCGGAAGCGGCCCTGTTCCGCCTCGGCCAGTTCGTGCTCGACGACCTCCAGATCGCGGTAGTGGACGTCGACTCGGCGGCCCTCCACGGTCAGCCACGCGCCGCCGTTGAAGACGCCGCCACCCCAGCCGCCGACGTCCGACACCTCGCCCTCCCAGCCGAGGGCGCGCAGGTCGGCGGGGTCGAAGGGGCCGCGGTAGTAGACGGCCAGGTCCCAGTCGCTGTCGGGGCGGTGCGTGCCCTGGGCCCGTGAGCCGCCGAGGGCGACCGCGCGGACGGTGGGGAGGGCGGCGAGGCGGTCGGCGGTGCGGTCGAGGAAGGCCTGGTCGGAGACGGACGACACGGCTGCGGCTCCAGCGGGACGACGGATCCGGGTCGGCCGCAGCGTACGCGGGTTGCACCGGGGGCGCCCGGCAATAAAGACGCGTGCGGCCGCCCTGCGACGAGGGGGTGCGGCGCTGGGGGTGCGGACCGCGAGTTGCACGAGGCCATCGCCTCCGGCGAACCGGAACGCGCCCGCGAGCACACCTGGGCCTACGTCCGCGTCGCCAGCTACCGCTCCACGGTGCAGGACCTGTTCGGGGGCGAGCCCAGCGGCTGAGCGGCGTCGACCCGCCACACCGCGTGGATCACCCGGTGTGCGGCAACCCGGCTGCCTCCGCCGCCGTGCGCAGGACGTCCCGCAGCATCTCGGGGGTGAGCCGCCCGGTGAAGGTGTTGCGCTGACTGACGTGGAAGCAGCCGAAGAGCTGGAGCGGGGCCCTGCCGTCCCTGCTGCCCTCTCCGCTCCCGTCGCCCCCTAGGTCCCCGCCGTCCAGTGTCAGTCGGGCGCCGTGGGCGAAGGCCGGCCGCGGGCGGGGTACCGCCCAGCCGGCCTCGGTGAACGCGGGCAGCGCCGCCTGCCAGCCGAACGCTCCCAGCACCACCACCGCCCGCAGCGTCGGCCGCAGCAGCGTCAGCTCCTGCACCAGCCAGGGCCGGCAGGTGTCCCGCTCCTGCGGCGTCGGCTTGTTCGCCGGCGGGGCGCAGTGCACCGGCGAGGTGACCCGCACGCCGTACAGTTCCAGCTCGTCGTCCGCGCTGACCGCCGTCGGCTGCGAGGCCAGCCCCACGTCGTAGAGCGCTTGGTAGAGCACGTCACCTGAGCGGTCCCCGGTGAACATCCGCCCGGTCCGGTTGCCGCCGTGCGCGGCGGGCGCGAGCCCCACGATCAGCAGCCGCGCATCGGCCGGTCCGAACCCCGGCACGGGTCGCCCCCAGTACGTCCAGTCGGCGAAGGCGGCCCGCTTGGTCCGCGCCACCTCCTCCCGCCAGGCGACAAGCCGTGGGCAGGCCCGGCAGCCTGCGATCCGCTGGTCCAGGTCGGGGAGGCCGGAGGGTGCGCTCGGGGTCATGACACCCACGGTATGCCGGGGCCCGGGAAACCCGTGGGGCGCACCCCCGGCGCGGAGTTAAGGTCGAGAACATGGTTGCTGAAGGTGCGGACCACCAGACGACGGACACCACGGGCCCGGACGCGGAACCGTCGGTCGCCGCACCGGTGGCGGACGCCCCCGCCGCCACGCGGGAGCCCGCCGACCCGTCGACCGCGGCCGCGCGGGAGCCGGCCGGCCCGGCGACCTCCGCCGCGCAGGAGACCCCCGACCCCACGACCCCCGACCCGAAGATCGCCGCTGCCATCGCCGCCGCCGAGGCTGCCGCGCCTGCTCCCGGGGAGTCCGTACGGATCGACAGCTGGATCTGGGCCGTACGTCTGATCAAGACCCGTTCGCTCGGCGCCGCCGCCTGCCGGGGCGGCCATGTGCGGGTGAACGGCGAGCGCGTGAAGCCGGCGTACAACGTGCGCGTCGGCGACGAGGTGCGACTGCGCAGCGAGAACCGGGAGCGTGTCGTGGTCGTCAGGCGCCTGATCCGCAAGCGGGTCGGAGCGCCCGTGGCCGTCCAGTGCTACATCGACAACAGCCCGCCGCCCCCGCCCCGCGAGGCCGTCGCCCCCGCCGGCATCCGCGACCGCGGCGCGGGCCGCCCCACCAAGCGCGACCGCCGCGAACTCGAACGCTTGCGGGCCCTGCGCGGCCTGCCGAGCCTCGGCGGTCCTGGCCCGGGCCCGGGCCCGGGCCAGGACTCCGGCGGGGGCAGTCGCAGAGGATCCGGCCACCGGTGACACCTGCCGTCTCGGGGCCCTTGCCGTCCCGGGGCCGCATCTCACGCCCGGCGGCGCAGCATCGCCGCCAGATCGGCGTTGTGCTTGCGGCGGGCCCAGGCTATGAGGACGAGCGGCACCATGAGGATCAGCGGGGTGGCCGCGTTCTGACCGTCGAAGACGGTCATCTGGACGATGAACGCGCCCACCATCAGTGCGCTCAAGGACACCGCGGCGACCGACTGCAGCACCGGGACCAGCAGGGCTATGGCCCCCGCCAGCTCCAGCAGGCCGATGGCGTACATGCCTGCGCTGCCCCATCCGATCCGGTCGAAGGACTCCACCGCCGTGGGGTGCGCGATCAGCTTCGGAAGGGCACTGGCCAGGGCGTAGAACAACGCGAGCAGCACCTGAACGCTCCGCAGGGCGATCCGGGCGTACCTGCCCCGCCTGGCCGTGGAGTTCGACGCGGTGCCGGAGGTCGCCGCGGTGGGGAGTGAGCCGGCGGGAGCGGTGGTCTCGGACATGAGGGTCTCCTGGGTTCGCGTGCCGTGTGATGTCACCGGGATAGACCTGGCCGAGGCCCGAAAGTCAGCGGCCGCAGCGCAATCCGCTGGATCGTCGGGGTGTCCTGCTCGTTTCCTCAGCTCCATGCCCCTTGAACGGCCCGCTCCAGCACGGCCGTTCCCCCACTCCCGTCATTCACCTGTTCGAGCGAAGACCCTTCCTTCGGCAGTCGAAGCAAGGCCGCTTGGGGAACGTCCTCGCCCGGAGTACGTTGCAAGCAGGAGTGGTGATGGCCATGCGTACAGGCAGTGAGCCGACGACAGCACGCAGTGCGCTGCGGATGCGCTTCTGGCTGAGCGTGTTCGGTCTGATCTGGGCGATCGCGGGCACGGTCGGGTTCGCGCTCGCCGGGCAGCCCGGCTGGGCGGCCGCGTTCGGTGTGCTGTGGCTGGTCGTCACCGTCGACATGGCGGTGATCCTGCGGCACATCCGGCAGGGCCCGCACTTCCAGCCGGGCCCCGACGTCCCGCCCTACCGGCCACCGGAACACCGCCGGCCATGAGCCGGGGGCGCCTCACAGGTCGAAGCGCGCCGCCTTGAGGTACTGCGGGTTCGGGTCGAGCGCGGCCGCCAGCCGGAAGTGCCGTCGGGCCTGACCGTCGCGGCCCTGGCGCTCGTAGGTGCGGGCGAGCGCGTAGTGGACGTAGGCGTTGTCCGGTTCCCGCTCCAGGACGATCGTGAACTCCAGCTCGGCGGGACGCAGTTGCGCGGCGGCGAAGAAGGCGCGGGCACGCAGCAGCCGTGCGGCGGTGTTCTCCGGGTGAGCGGCGATCACTCCGTCGAGCAGCTTCACCGCGCCCCGCGGATCGCGGGCGGCGAGCAGCTGCTCAGCGGCACGGAAATCGATGACGTGCGTCTCCGGAGTCCCTCCGGTAGAACCGCTGGTCTGGGGCACGGAACATTCCTTCCCTCACTCGAGGGCTTCAACGCCCCGACCGAGTACCCCTATTCCAGCGGTGGCAGGCCGCGACGAGGGCGATGGCCGCGTCGCCTGTGGCCGTCCCGGGCCCCGGTAGCGCCCGCGTGGCCCGTGGCCGTCCCGGGTGCTACCGGGGGTCCCGCGCTCTGCGTGCCAGATCCGCCCATACCTCCCGCACTCGCGCTTGCAACCGCTCCAGTGGCACGTCGTTGTCGATCACGATGTCGGCGATCTCCAGGCGCTTCTCGCGCGAGGCCTGCGCGGCCATGCGGGCGCGTGCGTCCTCCTCCGTCATGCCGCGCAGCCGGACGAGCCGGTCGAGCTGCGTGGCCGGGCTCGCGTCGACGACGACCACGACGTCGTACAGCGGGGCCAGACCGTTCTCGGTGAGCAGGGGGACGTCGTGGACCACGACGGCGTCCTCGGCCGCGGCCTGTTCCAGCTCGCGGGAGCGGGCGCCGACCAGCGGGTGCACGATCGCGTTCAGCACGGCCAGCTTCTCGGGGTTGGCGAAGACGATCGAGCCGAGCTTGGGGCGGTCGAGTCTGCCGTCGGGCGTGAGCACCTCGGGCCCGAAGGCCTCGACGACCGCCGCGAGGCCGGGCGTGCCCGGCTCCACGACGTCACGGGCGATACGGTCGGCGTCGATCAGCACGGCCCCGCACTCGACGAGCAGCCGCGACACCTCGCTCTTGCCGGCACCGATGCCGCCGGTCAGGCCCACTGTCAGCATGAGCGGAAGCTTAGGGCCTGGCACCGGCAACGGGACTGGCGGAGGTCAGTTGTCGCCCTCCCGCTCCGCCAGGAAGCGCTCGAACTCGCGGCCGATCTCGTCCGCCGACGGGATGTCGACCGGCTCGGCCAGCATGTTGCCGCGCGTATCCGCGCCGGCGGCGGCGTCGTACTGGTGCTCGAGCCCCTGGACCAGGGCGGTGAGTTCCTCGTCGCCCTCTCTGATCTGGCGGTCGATCTCGGTCTGCGTGCGGTGGGCGTCGTTGCGCAGGGCGTGCGCGATGCTCGGCAGCACCAGGCCGGTGGCGGCGGTGATGGCCTCCAGCACCGTCAGTGCCGCGTCCGGGTAGGGCGAGCGGGCGATGTAGTGCGGAACGTGGGCGGCGACACCGAGGACGTCGTGGCCGGCCTCCATCAGCCGGTACTCGACGAGTGCCTCGGCGCTGCCGGGCACCTGGGCCTCGTCGAACGGGCTGCTGTGGCCCGGGACGAGGTCGGTGCGGTTGCCGTGCGGGGTGAGGCCGACCGGGCGGGTGTGCGGGACGCCCATGGGGATGCCGTGGAAGTTCACCGACAGCCGGACTCCGAGCCGTTCCACGATCTGCCGCACGGCTGCGGCGAAGCGCTCCCACTCCACGTCCGGTTCGGGCCCGGACAGCAGCAGGAAGGGTGCGCCGGTGGCGTCCTGGACGATCCGCACGGTGATGTCCGGATCCTCGTAGTCGGTCCAGCGGTCGCGGCGGAACGTCAGCAGCGGGCGCCGGGCGCGGTAGTCGACCAGCCGGTCGTGGTCGAAGCGGGCGACGACCTGGTGGGGCAGCGAGTCGAGGAGCCGCTCGACGATCTGGTCGCCGGTCTCCCCCGCGTCGATGTATCCGTCGAAGTGGTAGAGCATGACAAGTCCGGCCGACTCCTGGGCGAGCGCCATGTCGACGACGGCCAGCCCCTTCGGCTCCCACGTGTACAAACCCTGCGGATCAAGCACAGTGACCGCTCCTCCTCGTGTCCGTAGACAACAACGAGAAACGCAGCGTGAGCATTCCCGCGATCACGCCGCAGGCGGAACCGGGGTTCATGAAACGCCGGGCGCCGGCAACGCCTCGCAGGGGCGCGGGGAACTGCGCGACCCCCCCCCACGAGCCGTCCCCCTGAACGACCCGCACCCCGAACAACACGCCCCCGCTGAACAACACCCCCCGGCACAGCCGGCGCGCACGACTGAGGGGCCGCACCTCGAAAGGTACGGCCCCTCAGCTACCGGCTGAGCATCAGCGGCAAGCGATCAGCTCTGGCCTCCGGCCAGCTTCTCGCGCAGAGCCGCCAGCGCCTCGTCCGACGCCAGGGCGCCGGAGGTGTCGCCACCCTCGGAGGAGTACGAGCCGCCACCGGTCGCGGCCGGAGCGGCAGCCTCGCCACCCTCGGCAGCGGCCTTCTCGTCCGCCTCGCGGGACTTGATGACCTGCGCCTGGTGCTGCTCGAAGCGCTGCTGCGCCTCGGCGTACTGGGTCTCCCACGCCTCGCGCTGGGTCTCGTAGCCCTCGAGCCAGTCGTTGGTCTCGGGGTCGAAGCCCTCGGGGTAGATGTAGTTGCCCTGGTCGTCGTACGACGCGGCCATGCCGTACAGCGTCGGGTCGAACTCGACCGACGACGGGTCGGCACCGAAGGCCTCGTTGGCCTGCTTCAGCGAGAGGCTGATGCGGCGACGCTCGAGGTCGATGTCGATGACCTTGACGAAGATCTCGTCGTTGACCTGGACGACCTGCTCCGGGATCTCCACGTGGCGCTCGGCCAGCTCGGAGATGTGGACCAGACCCTCGATGCCCTCGTCCACGCGGACGAACGCACCGAACGGAACCAGCTTCGTGACCTTACCGGGCACGACCTGGCCGATCTGGTGGGTGCGGGCGAACTGCTGCCACGGGTCTTCCTGGGTCGCCTTCAGCGACAGGGAGACGCGCTCGCGGTCCATGTCGACGTCGAGGACCTCGACCGTGACCTCCTGGCCGACCTCGACGACCTCGGAGGGGTGGTCGATGTGCTTCCAGGAAAGCTCGGAGACGTGGACCAGACCGTCGACGCCACCCAGGTCCACGAAGGCACCGAAGTTGACGATCGAGGAGACGACGCCGGAACGGACCTGACCCTTCTGGAGGGTCGTGAGGAACGTCTGGCGGACCTCGGACTGGGTCTGCTCCAGCCAGGCACGGCGGGACAGGACCACGTTGTTGCGGTTCTTGTCCAGCTCGATGATCTTGGCCTCGAGCTCCTTGCCCACGTAGGGCTGGAGGTCGCGGACACGGCGCATCTCGACGAGGGAAGCCGGCAGGAAGCCACGGAGGCCGATGTCGAGGATGAGACCACCCTTGACGACCTCGATGACGGTACCGGTGACGATGCCGTCCTCTTCCTTGATCTTCTCGATGGTGCCCCAGGCGCGCTCGTACTGGGCGCGCTTCTTCGAGAGGATCAGGCGGCCTTCCTTGTCCTCCTTCTGGAGAACAAGGGCTTCGATCTCGTCGCCGACCTTGACGACCTCGTTCGGGTCGACGTCGTGCTTGATCGAGAGCTCGCGGCTCGGGATGACACCTTCGGTCTTGTAACCGATGTCGAGCAGGACCTCGTCCCGGTCGACCTTCACGATGACGCCGTCGACGATGTCGCCGTCGTTGAAGTACTTGATCGTCTCGTCGATCGCGGCGAGGAAGGCTTCCTCGTTACCGATGTCGTTGACCGCAACCTGCGGGGTGGTGGCGGTGGTCTCGGTGCTGCTCGTCATGTGGGAAAGGGCTCCGGTACGGACGGTGAGTCGTAGGTACTGCTTACGCCGGGAGCCCGTTTCGCTCTGCAGAAGGCCGGACAGCCAAGGAAGCGCCACACTGCGAGCACCAGGTGCTCCGTGGCGCCTCGAGAACCGAGGGGACATACATACAGATGCGAGCGCAGCCTGCTACGTCTGAGGTGCGCAGGCCCGCAGCGCAACTTGTAGCATACGGGGGCAGCCGGGCAGGGTCAATGCGCGAAGCCGCACACCCGGGGCAGATCACCGCATTTCCGGCACAAAACCTGTCTCGCGAGGCCACAAGGGCCGTTTGGGGCCCTGCCGTGCCACCCGGGACGGGCCGGTTTCGAAGAGTACGACGAGGGAGCCGACCATCCAAGAGCCCGTATCCGTCCAGCCCGCCTCCGCTTCCGCTTCGGCCTCCGCCGTGCCCGAGGACGAGGCGGAGGCCACGCGGCGTGCCGCCGGAGTCACCGAGAGCGCACGCGCCAACCGGGGCTGGTGGGACCGCAACGCCGACGAGTACCAGACCGAGCACGGCACCTTCCTGGGCGACGACCGCTTCGTGTGGGGGCCCGAGGGCCTGGACGAGGTGGAGGCCGAGCTGCTCGGGCCGCCGGAGGAGCTGAAGGGCCGGCAGGTGCTGGAGATCGGCGCCGGCGCGGCCCAGTGCGCGCGCTGGCTGGCCGCGCAGGGCGCCCACCCGGTGGCCCTGGACATCTCCCACCGCCAGCTCCAGCACGCGCTGCGGATCGGTTCTCCCTTTCCTCTGGTGTGCGCGGACGCGGCCGCGCTGCCCTTCGCGGACGCCTCCTTCGACCTGGCGTGCTCGGCGTACGGGGCGCTGCCGTTCGTGGCGGACCCGCGGCTGGTGCTGCGGGAGGTGCGGCGCGTGCTGCGGCCGGGCGGGCGGTTCGTCTTCTCCGTGACCCACCCGATCCGCTGGGCCTTCCCCGACGAGCCGGGTCCGGAGGGGCTGACGGTCGC
Organism: Streptomyces sp. NPDC097129; assembly: GCF_055668065.1. Taxonomy (NCBI): domain Bacteria; kingdom Bacillati; phylum Actinomycetota; class Actinomycetes; order Kitasatosporales; family Streptomycetaceae; genus Streptomyces; species Streptomyces sp. NPDC097129. The sequence continues at coordinate 134,634 of NZ_JBVOQE010000001.1, forward strand.
GGCGTCCTACTTCGACCGCACGCCCTACGTCGAGCAGGACGAGGACGGCAACGCGGTGTACGTCGAGCACCACCGCACGCTCGGCGACCGGGTGCGGGACGTGGTGACGTCCGGCTTCCGCCTGGTGGACCTGGTCGAGCCGGAGTGGCCGGACTGGAACACCTCGGAGTGGGGCGGCTGGTCGCCGCTGCGCGGGCATCTGATCCCTGGCTCGGCGATCTTCGTCTGCGAGCGGGACTGAGGCCACACTTCCCGCCGGTCCCGGCGGGAAGTTGTCCACAGGCCCGGATGGTGCTCGCGCGCACGTAAGAAACTGGATGCGTGATCCGTTACGACGCCCTGGACGCGCTGCCCGTGCGCAGCGCCCTGCCCGCGCTGGACGACGCCCTCGACGGCCACGGTGCCGCCGTGCTCGGCGCGCCGCCCGGCACGGGCAAGACGACGCTGGTGCCGCTCGCCCTGGCCGGACTGCTTCACGGCGGGGCCGAGCGGCGGGTCGTGGTGGCCGAGCCGCGGCGGATGGCGGCGCGTGCCGCCGCACGGCGGATGGCGTGGCTGCTGGGCGAGAAACCCGGGCAGAGCGTCGGATACACCGTGCGCGGAGAGCGGGTCGTGGGGCGGCACACGCGCGTGGAGGTCGTGACGACGGGTGTGCTGCTCCAGCGGTTGCAGCGGGACCAGGAACTGCCGGGCGTCGATGTCGTGCTGCTGGACGAGTGCCACGAGCGGCATCTGGACGCGGACACGGTCGCCGCGTTCCTGTGGGACGTGCGGGAGGCACTGCGCCCGGAGCTGAAGCTGGTGGCGGCGTCGGCGACGACGGACTGGGCCGAGTGGGCGCGGCTGCTCGGCGGGGCGCCGGTGGTCGAGGCGCAGGGGTCCGCGCATCCGGTCGGCATCGTGTACGCGCCGCCGGCCCGTCCGGTGCGGCCGTCGCACGGCACGTGGGTGGACCCGGCGCTGCTGGCGCATGTGGCGTCGGTGGTACGGCGGGCGCTCGCCGAGCGGGAGGGGGACGTGCTGTGCTTCCTGCCGGGCGTCGGCGAGATCGCACGCGTGGCGGGGCTCCTCGGTGGCCTCGGCGAGGTGGACGTGCTCCAGGTGCACGGGCGGGCGCCGGCCGCGGTGCAGGACGCGGTGCTGTCGCCCGGGAAGCGGCGCCGGGTGGTGCTGACGACGTCGGTCGCGGAGTCCTCGCTGACGGTGCCCGGGGTGCGGGTGGTCGTCGACTCGGGGCTGGCGCGGGAGCCGCGGGTCGATCACGCGCGCGGGCTGAGCGCGCTGGCGACGGTGCGGGCGTCGCACGCGGCCGGGCGGCAGCGGGCGGGGCGGGCCGGGCGTGAAGCGCCGGGGATCGTCTACCGCTGCTGGCCGGAGGCGGACGAGGGGCGGCTGCCGCGGTTCCCGTCGCCGGAGATCAAGGTGGCCGACCTGACGGCGTTCGCCCTGCAGGTGGCCTGCTGGGGCGATCCCGACGCGTCCGGTCTCGCGTTGCTGGACCCACCGCCGGCCGGGCCGATGGCGGCCGCTCGGGAGGCTCTGGCGGCGCTGGGAGCGGTGGACGCGGCCGGCCGGGCCACGGAGCGCGGGCGGGTGCTGGCCCGGCTCGGCGTGCATCCCCGGCTGGGGCGGGCGCTGCTGGACACCGAGGGAGCGGGGGCCGAGGTGGTGGCGCTGCTGTCCGAGGAACCGCCGCGGGAGTACGGGGACGATCTGGCCGGAGCGCTGCGGACGGCCCGGCGTGGCGGTGACGGCTACGCCGCGCGGTGGCGCACGGAGGTGCGACGGTTGCGGGCCGTCGTCGGGGAGGTGTCCCGGCCGGCCGGCGTGAGCGTCGACAGCGGTGCGCTCACCGGTGACGACAAGGCGGCCGGTGTCGTGGCCTCGCTCGCCTTCCCCGAGCGTGTCGCCAAGCTCGACGGCGGTTCGTATCTCATGGCCTCCGGCACGCGTGCCGAGCTGCCCGGCGGCTCGCCTCTGCACGGCGCCCGCTGGATCGCCGTCGCCGTCGCCGACCGGCCTCTGGGCAGGGGGCACGCGCGCGTGCGGCTGGGCGTCGCCATCGACGAGGACGTGGCCCGGTCGGCCGCCGGGTCGCTGCTCGACGCACGGCAGGAGGTGCACTGGGCGGGCGGGGACGTCGTCGCGCGGCGGGTCGAGCGGCTCGGCGCGATCGAACTGGCGGCGCGGCCGCTCACCGACGCCGACCCCGGCGCCGTACGGCAGGCGTTGCTGGAGGGGTTGCGGCAGGAAGGGTTCGGGCTGCTGCGCTGGTCGGCGGAGGCCGTCGTGCTGCGGCAGCGGCTGGCGTTCCTGCGGGCGCACCTCGGGGAGCCCTGGCCGGACGTGTCCGACGAGGCGCTGCACACGCGCGTGGAGGAGTGGCTGGAGCCGGAGCTGAGCCGGGCCCGGCGGCGGGCGGACCTGGCGCGGATCGACGCGGGGCAGGCGCTGGCCCGGTTGCTGCCCTGGGCGTCCGGTGAGGCGGCCCGGCTGGACGAGCTGGCCCCGGAGCGGATCGCCGTGCCCAGCGGGTCCAGGGTCCGGGTCGACTACGCCGATCCGGAGCGACCGGTGCTCGCGGTGAAGCTCCAGGAGATGTTCGGGCTGCAGGAGTCCCCCTCGCTCGCCGGGGCGCCGGTGCTGGTGCATCTGCTGTCCCCGGCCGGGCGGCCGGTGGCCGTCACCGCCGACCTCGCCTCGTTCTGGCGCGACGGGTACAAGGGGGTGCGGGCGGAGCTGCGCGGCCGCTACCCGAAGCATCCGTGGCCGCAGGACCCGGCCGCCGCGGAGCCGACCCGGCACACGAACGCACGGCTCAGACGATGACCTGCGCCCGGGGCGTCGGCGGCCGGCACGTGCGCGACCGATGCGGCACGCGCCCGTGCGGCGAGGACGGAGTACGGGCGGCGGCCAGGACGGCGTCCGTGCGGCGAGGACGGCGCGAGCGGGCGCCCGCGCAGGCCGCATCGTGAGCGGCTCGTGCGCGGGACGAGCAGGAGAGCGGATCGTACGCGTGAACGCGCGGCGCGCCTCGCGAGGAGGGGCGCCGCGCGCAGCGGGACGAATCAGGCGCTCGGGCTCGCCGACGGGGAGGGCGACGGCGACGGCGAGGAGGAGGAGCCGCCCGAGGGGGACGGGGACGGAGTGCCGGTCGTCTCGGGTGCTGTCACGGTGAGTTCGACGGTCAGCGTCGCCCCGCCCGCAGTGGTGATGCGCAGCAGGAACGTACCGGTGGTGTCGTCCGCGTACAGCTTCGGCAGCGCCAGCAGGCCGTTCCCGTCGGTCTGCAGGCCCTTCAGGGTGCGGACGGTCTTGCCGTCGGCGTCCTTGAAGTAGGGGCCCTTGTCGTTCTCGGACGGGTCGTCGCCCGACTTGATCAGGGTGGCGGTGGTGGCGACCTTGCCGGCGGCCGCGCCCTTGTAGGTGGCCTTGACCTCGACCTGGTCGGCGAACGTGCCGCCCGCGACGCAGGTCAACTTGGTGTCGCCGGTGCGGGCGAGGGTGTCGGCGGCGCGCTCGGTCACGGCGGCGGTGTAGGCGAGCGCGGGGACCATCCGGCCAACGACGGCCGCGTGGACCGTGAAGTCGCCGGTCTTCTCGCCCGCCTGGAGGGCGGGGGCGAGGGCGACGCCGGAGCCGTCGGTGAGGACGGTGGCGACCTTCTCGCCGCCGGCGAAGGCGGTGTCGGTGGCACCGTCGATGGTGAAGCGGACGCGCACCTTGGCGACGGTCTTGCCGGCCTTGGTCTCGGCGCGGGCGCCGATCCGCTGGGTGAAGGCGTCGCCGGCCATCGCGGTGGGCTTGGCGGCGTTCGTCCGCTCCAGGTGGTCCACCGTGTCGGTGGGGGTTGGCTTCGGGGTGGGGGTGCCGGGGGTGGTGGGCTTGCCGGGCGTGGTCGGCGTGGTCGGCTTGCCCGGCTTCGGCGGCGTGGTGCCGCCGGGTGTGGGCGTCCCGGGCGACGGGTGCGGCGCGGGGGGCGTCGTCGTCGGACGCGGGTTCGGGCGGGAGGTGCCGGTGTCGCTGGGGTGCGAGGGCAGGGCGCCCGTGCCGTCCGGGATCTGGTGGGTGCCCTTGCGGTAGTACTCCAGCCACGTCAGGACCGTGTTCAGGTAGTCCTGTGAGTTGTTGTAGCTGAGGATCGCGCTGTTCATGTCCTGCTGGGTGGACAGGTCCCAGCCGTTGCGGCACAGGTAGTGGCCTGCGGCGAGGGCGGCGTCGTAGACGTTGTTGGGGTCCTTGAGGCCGTCGCCGTTGCCGTCGCGGCCGGCCCACGCCCAGGTGGACGGGATGAACTGCATGGGCCCCACGGCCCGGTCGACGGTGGTGTCGCCGTCGTACGCGCCGTGGTCGGTGTCCTTGATGAGCGCGAAGCCGTTGCCGTTCAGGGCGGGGCCGAGGATCTTGCCGATCGTCGTGCCGTTCGCGTCGACGCGGCCGCCACGGGCCTGGCCCGACTCGACCTTGCCGATGGCGGCCAGCAGTTCCCAGGGCAGGTTGCAGCCGGGCTTGGAGGTGCGCAGCTCGGCCGCCGCCTTCTGGTAGGCGTCGAGGACGGTCGCGGGGATGCCGGACTCGGTCGTGCCCGTGCCCGTGGCCGCCGGCGGGACGGGGCCGGTGGTCGGCGCCGGGTTGGGGCTGTTGAGCGGCGGCAGGTCAGTGTAGTACCGCGAGTTGCCCGTGGCGGTGCCGGTGTCGTCCGCCTGCACCTCGGGGGTGGGCGCGGTTCCGGCGGCGGACTGTCTGCCCTGGTCGTCGACCGTGACGCCGGGAGCCTGGGAAGCGGAGAGCGCCGCGACCGCCGCAGCGGCCACGGCGGTGGTGAACGCTCCCTTGCGCAGCCTGCTGCCGAATTGCGCCGCCATGTGGTGAACCCCTCCCGTGGACGCTCGGGCGTCCGTTCTGCTGTTGTGCCGTTCCGTCGTGTCGTGCCCGGTGTGGCGTACTCGCCTTGGTGTGACGACCGAACCACCGCTCCGGTTGCCCCTCCTGGGGCAATTGGTCTGTCCGGCGCGGCATCCCCGTGACCCTACGACAACTTCCTTTCCTCGGGCACCTGTTCGTGCCCGATTTTTACCGGTTGGCCATGTGCCGTTCGAGGACTTGTGCCGCACCGCATACTGGACGCCGCTGATCACCCACCGGTCGCGCCCGGTCAACACGACTCAGGGGGGCCCTCATTGCCGTTCACGCTGAGCCACGCGGCCGCCGTGCTGCCCGCCGTGCGCACCGACGGCTCCGGCCGGGAGCGGCTCGTGCCGGCCGTCCTGGTGGCGGGTTCCTTCTCGCCCGACATGACCTATTACGCGGCGAGTGTCGTGCCCGGTGCGATGGAGTTCGGCGACGTCACGCACCCCTTCCCAGGGGTCGCCAGGGGTCGCCACCGTCGACGCGCTCATCGCCTGGCTGCTGGTGCGTGAGCCACTGGTGGCGCTGCTGCCGCGGGCCCGGCAGGGCCGGTGGGCGGCGCTGCTGCGCTGCGGGGCGCCACGCGCGCGCGTGCAGCCCGCCGTGGTCCTGTGGTGGTACGCCTCGGCGGCGGTCGGAGCGCTGACGCACGTGGTGTGGGACGCATTCACGCACCTGGACCGGTGGGGGATGCGCGTGTTCCCGTCCTGGGGCGCCGACTGGCAGGCGCACCGCTGTACTGGTACCTGCAGTACGGCGGCTCGGCGGTGGCCGCGCTGGTGATCACCGCGCTGCTCGGCGGCTGCGCGCTGGCGGGCGCGGTCCAGCGGGCCACGCGGTGGTGGGCCTACCGGGGGGCCACCGCCAAGCCGTGGGAGCTGATCCCGACGGTGTGTTTCGGCTCCGGCGCCGGCCTGCTCCTCGGCCTGCTGGCGTACGCCGCCGGGGCGCGGGCGCGGCGGCCGGTCACCGTCGGTGCGGGCGAGGTCAGCGGCGGCGTCGAGGAGATCCGTCCGGTGCGGTGACCGTGGGGGCCGGAGGCAGCGACACCACGAACACCGTGAAGCGGCGGGCGGGGCGGGACGGGCGCGGCAGTCTGCTGAGCAGCAGCGCCAGGTAGCTCAGAGCCAGCTCGGTCCACAGCCGCCGGCGGGAGGCCTCACCGGGCGCTTCCGTTACGGCGCTGTCGTCGGCCTCGGTCGGCGCGCCCCGGCGGGTGAGGCGACGGACGAGGGCTGCGGTGCCGTGGCGCAGGGCCTCGGCGCGGGTGGTGGGGACGCGGCCGGTACTGGCGTCCGCCGCGAAGGGCGGAAGGGCCGGGTGCGGCGCGGAGAGATCCGCCGTGGCGTCGGCTCGGGCCGGTGCCTGGTGCTGGGCCTGAGCTCGTGCCGTGCGGCGGTGGAGCATGCGTATACCCATGCCCGCATCCTGGCGGCAGGGCACCGGGGGCCGCGTTTCTGCGGGGGCCAGCCGAGTGACGGTCCCTGCGGGGACCGGCCGGGGTTGCGGAACGGCGGAACCGTACTTCCGACGGCGCCCCCCGCGCCCCTGCGGGTAGGAAATGACCCCTGCAGCTCATATGGCACCGGCGCCTGGAAACTGGAATGGCACCGGTGCCTGGAAAGAGGGAGTGACCGGGGAGGTCGGCCCGGGGGAGGTCGGACCAGCGGCTCACGCCGCTCGCCGCTCCCCCGGCCCTGCCACCGGCGGCCACCGGCGGCCACCGGCGGGCTAGTGCGCTGCCGACTCCCAGTCCGGGCCGACGCCGACCGAGACGCCCAGGGGGACGCGGAGCTGGACCGCGGCCGCCATCTCGCGCCGGACCAGCTCCTCCGCCTGCTCGCGCTCGCCGGGGGCGATCTCCAGGACGATTTCGTCGTGGACCTGGAGCAGCATGCGGGAGGTCAGGTTCGCCTCGCGCAGCGCCCGGTCCACGTTCAGCATCGCGATCTTCACGATGTCGGCCGCCGTGCCCTGGATGGGCGCGTTCAGCGCCATCCGCTCGGCCGCCTCACGACGCTGGCGGTTGTCGCTGTTGAGGTCGGGCAGGTAGCGGCGGCGGCCGAACAGCGTCGCCGTGTAGCCCGTCGCCCGCGCCTCGTCGACGACCCGGCGCAGATAGTCCCGCACGCCGCCGAAGCGGTCGAAGTAGGCGTCCATCAGCGTGCGCGCCTCGGCGGCGTCGATGTTCAGCTGCTGGGACAGGCCGAACGCCGACAGGCCGTACGCCAGGCCGTAGGACATCGCCTTGATCTTGCGGCGCATCTCGGCGTCCACGGCGGTGTGCTCCACCGCGAAGACCTGGGAGGCGGCGGTCGTGTGCAGGTCCTCGCCGGAGGTGAAGGCCTCGATCAGGCCCGCGTCCTCCGACAGGTGGGCCATCACGCGCAGCTCGATCTGGCTGTAGTCCGCGGTCATCAGCGACTCATAGCCCTCACCGACGACGAAACCACGGCGGATCGCGCGGCCCTCGTCGGTGCGGACCGGGATGTTCTGCAGGTTCGGGTCCGTGGAGGACAGCCGGCCGGTCGCCGCGACCGTCTGGTTGAACGTGGTGTGGATCCGGCCGTCCGAGGCGATCGTCTTGATCAGGCCCTCGACCGTGACACGCAGCTTGGCCTGCTCACGGTGGCGCAGCATGATCACCGGCAGCTCGTTGTCCGTCTGGCCGGCGAGCCAGGCCAGGGCGTCGGCGTCCGTGGTGTAGCCGGTCTTGGTCTTCTTCGTCTTCGGCAGGCCCAGCTCGCCGAAGAGGACCTCCTGGAGCTGCTTGGGCGAGCCGAGGTTGAACTCGTGCCCGGCCGCCGCGTGCGCCTCCTTCACCGCCTGCTGCACAGCGCCCGCGAACATCTGCTCCATGGCCTCCAGGTGCGCGCGGTCGGCGGCGATGCCGTGCCGCTCCATGCGCGCCAGCAGCGCGGAGGTGGGCAGCTCCATGTCACGCAGCAGGTCCGCGGCGCCGACCTCCTCGAGCTTGCCGCCGAAGGCCTGCCCCAGGTCGAGGACGGCGCGGGCCTGGATCATCAGCGCCTCGGCCTCGGCGCCGTCGTCCGCGCCGAAGGCCAACTGGCCGTCGGCCGCGGCGGCGGGCGCCAGCTCGCGGTGCAGGTACTCCGTCGACAGCGCGTCCAGGTCGAAGGAGCGGCGGCCCGGCTTGACCAGATACGCGGCGAGCGCGGTGTCCATGGAGACACCGGCGATGCTCCAGCCGTGCTCGGCGAAGACCCGCATGGCGCGCTTGACGTCGTGGAACACCTTCGGCCGCCCGGCGTCGGCGAGCCACGCCGCGAAGGCGTTCTCGTCGGCCTCGTCGAGCTCGGAGGGATCGAACCACGCGGCCGGACCGCCGGCGGTGGCCAGCGCGATCTCGGCGACGGAGCCGGCGCCCAGCGCCCACGTGTCGACGGCGGCGACGCCGAGCGGCTCGCCGCCGTGCTCGGCGAGCCAGCCCGTCAGCTCGCCGCTGCCCAGCACGGTGCCGTCCAGCTCGACGCCGTCGGCGATGACCGGGGTCGTCTCGGCCTCCGCCGCGCCGGGGTCGACGGCGAGCAGACGCTCACGCAGCGACGGGTTACGGATCTCCAGCGTGTCCAGGATCATCGCGACGGCCTTGCGGTCGTAGGCCGGGCGCTCCAGGTCGGCGACCGCCTTCTCCAGCGGCACCTGCCGCTCCAGCTCGGTGAGCCGGCGGTTGAGCTTGACGGCCTCCAGGTGGTCGCGGAGGTTCTGCCCCGCCTTGCCCTTGACCTCCTCGACCCGCTCGACCAGCTCCGCGAACGAACCGAACTGGTTGATCCACTTCGCGGCGGTCTTCTCGCCGACGCCGGGGATGCCGGGAAGGTTGTCCGACGGGTCGCCGCGCAGCGCCGCGAAGTCGGGGTACTGGGCCGGCGTCAATCCGTACTTCTCGAAAACCTTCTCCGGGGTGAACCGGGTCAGCTCCGAGACGCCCTTCGTCGGATACAGCACCGTGACGTGGTCGCTGACCAGCTGGAAGGAGTCGCGGTCGCCGGTGACGATCAGCACCTCGAAGCCCTGGTCGGCCGCCTGAGTGGCGAGCGTGGCGATGATGTCGTCCGCCTCGAAGCCGTCGACGGCGAAGCGGGACACGTGCATCGCGTCGAGCAGCTCACCGATCAGCTCGACCTGGCCCTTGAACTCGTCCGGGGTCTTGGAACGGTTCGCCTTGTACTCCGTGAACTCCTGCGAACGCCACGTCTTGCGGGAGACGTCGAAGGCGACCGCGAAGTGCGTGGGCGCCTCGTCGCGGAGCGTGTTCGCCAGCATCGACGCGAAGCCGTAGATCGCGTTCGTCGGCTGGCCGGTCGCGGTGGTGAAGTTCTCCGCGGGCAGCGCGAAGAACGCGCGGTAGGCCAGGGAGTGCCCGTCCATGAGCATCAGGCGCGGGCGGCTGCCGCCGGGGGTGCTGTCGGTCTTCTTCGCTGCTGTCTCTGCCACGCCCCCGATCCTGCCACGCCCCACTGACACCGAGCCGCCACCGGGTGGCTGCCGCCGGCTGTAGAGGGCGGCCACCTCCAGCGCCGCCGGGCCGCCGTCCCCGGGTGCACCGCCGCGGCCCTCGACCGGCCCGGCCCGTCGTTCCCGGCCCTCTCCGCCGTCGCCGGGTTCGGCGCCCCGCCCGCCGACCTCGCGGCGACGGGTGATCGCCGCCGGGGCGCAATGTGAGGGGCGGCACAGGAGCGGGGCCGTACAGGGAGGGAGGGCAGGCGGCTAGCGACGCGCTGCGGTGCCAGGCGGGGGGGCGGGACGAGACGGGCGGCGACGGGCCGTCGAGGCGAGTCGGGGGGCGACGGGGGGGGGCGACCGGCGGTCGAGCCGCGGCGGGGGGACCGGCCATCGAGACGAGTCGGGGGCGGCCGGCCGTCGAGGCGCGACGCGCGGCGGGCAACGGGCGCAGGCCTCAGCCCAGGCGAACGAGGGCAACGCGCGCGGGCCGGAGCCCAGGCGAAGGAGGGCAACAGGCACAGGCCCGAGCACACGCGAACAGCCGGCCACAAGCACAGACCCGAGCGCACGCGAACAGCAGGCCACAAGCCCAGACCCGAGCACACGCCCACAGCGGGCGCAGTGGCGAGGCGGTGGGGGCGACCTGCGGCTGTCGTCGGGCCGCGGCGGAGCATCGCGCAACCGAGGCCGCCGCCCGCTCCTCCGCCCCCCGCCCAGGGGGCTGATCGGTGTCAGTGGGCCGTGCGAGGATCTGGGGTCGTACCACCGACGTGTACCCGAAGGAGAGTGCGCGATGGCGACGAAGCCGCCGAAGGCCGACCCTGTCCAGGACGCGCCGCAGGTCGTGGAGCGCAAGCACGCGGCGGCGGGGCTGCCGGCCATCGCGCACACGCTGCGCGTCGCCCAGCAGCAGATGGGCGTGAAGCGCACCATGCTGACGCTGCTGAACGTGAATCAGAAGGACGGCTTCGACTGCCCGGGCTGCGCCTGGCCCGAACCCGAGCACCGGCACAAGGCGGAGTTCTGCGAGAACGGCGCCAAGGCGGTCGCCGAGGAGGCCACGCTGCGCCGGGTCACCCCCGAGTTCTTCGCCGCGCACCCCGTCTCCGACCTGGCGACCCGCAGCGGGTACTGGCTGGGTCAGCAGGGCCGCCTCACCCACCCCGTGTATCTGCCCGAGGGCGCCGACCACTACGAGCCGGTCACCTGGGAGCGCGCCTTCGACATCGTCGCCGAGGAGATCGCCGCGCTCGGCTCTCCCGACGAGGCCGTCTTCTACACCTCGGGCCGTACCAGCAACGAGGCCGCGTTCCTCTACCAGCTCTTCGCCCGCGAACTCGGCACGAACAACCTGCCGGACTGCTCCAACATGTGCCACGAGTCCTCCGGCTCGGCCCTCGTCGAGACGCTGGGCGTCGGCAAGGGCAGCGTCCTGCTGGAAGACCTGTACCAGGCCGACCTGATCATCGTCGCCGGGCAGAACCCGGGCACGAACCATCCGCGCATGCTCTCCGCGCTGGAGAAGGCCAAGGCGAACGGCGCGAAGATCATCAGCGTGAACCCGCTGCCCGAGGCCGGCCTGGAGAAGTTCCACAACCCGCAGACCCCCAGGGGCCTCGCCGCGGGCACCGCGCTCACCGACCTGTTCCTGCAGATCCGCCTCGGCGGCGACCAGGCCCTCTTCCGCCTCCTCAACAAGCTGATCCTCGAGACCGAGGGCGCGGTGGACGAGGCGTTCGTCCGCGAACACACCCACGGCTACGAGGAGTTCGCACAGGCCGCCCGCGCCGCCGACTGGGACGAGACGCTCACCGCGACCGGCCTGACCCGCGAGGACATCGAGCGGGCCCTCGCCATGGTGCTCGCCTCACAGCGCACCATCGTGTGCTGGGCGATGGGCCTCACCCAGCACAAGCACTCCGTGCCGACGATCAGGGAAGTCGTCAACTTCCTGCTGCTGCGCGGCAACATCGGCCGTCCCGGCGCGGGCGTGTGCCCCGTGCGCGGCCACTCCAACGTGCAGGGCGACCGCACCATGGGCATCTTCGAACGCCCGGCGCCCGCCTTCCTGGACGCGCTGGAGAAGGAGTTCGGCTTCGCTCCCCCACGCGAGCACGGCTACGACGTCGTCCGGGCCATCCGCGCGCTGCGCGACGGCGAGGCGAAGGTGTTCTTCGCGATGGGCGGCAACTTCGTCTCCGCCTCCCCCGACACGGAGGTCACCGAGGCGGCCATGCGGCGCGCCCGCCTGACCGTGCACGTGTCGACGAAGCTGAACCGCTCGCACGTGGTGACGGGCGCGCGGGCGCTGATCCTGCCGACGCTCGGCCGCACCGAGCGGGATGTGCAGGCAGGCGGGGAGCAGTTCGTCACCGTCGAGGACTCCATGGGCATGGTGCACGCCTCCCGCGGCCGCCTGGAGCCGGCGAGCCGGCACCTGCTGTCCGAACCGGCCATCGTGTGCCGTCTGGCCCGCCGGGTGCTCGGGGAGCGGACGGTCACGCCCTGGGAGGAGTTCGAGAAGGACTACGCGACGATCCGCGACCGCATCGCCCGCGTGATCCCCGGCTTCGAGGACTTCAACGCGCGCGTGGCCCGCCCTGCCGGCTTCGCGCTGCCGCACGCCCCGCGCGACGAGCGCCGCTTCCCGACGGCCACCGGCAAGGCCAACTTCACCGCGGCGCCGGTGGAGTTCCCGAAGCTGCCCGAGGGCCGGCTGCTGCTGCAGACGCTGCGCTCGCACGACCAGTACAACACCACGATCTACGGCCTCGACGACCGCTACCGGGGCATCCGGGACGGCCGCCGGGTGGTGCTGGTCAACCCCGGCGACGCCGGCGCCCTCGGCATCGCCGACGGCTCCTACGTCGACCTGGTCAGCGAGTGGCGGGACGGGGTGGAGCGGCGGGCGCCCGGCTTCCGGGTGGTGCACTACCCGACCGCGCGGGGCTGCGCGGCCGCCTACTACCCGGAGACGAACGTCCTGGTGCCGCTGGACGCCACCGCGGACACCAGCAACACCCCGGCCAGCAAGTCCGTCGTGGTGCGTCTGGAACAATCGGCCACCGACTGAGCGTTCGCTTAAGTCAGCAGGGCTCAGGTGTCCGCCTGAGCCGGCAAGGACGTGTCACGACCACGAACGGAGCAGGGCCCATGGGCGAGCAGCAGCAGGTGAAGTTCCCGCAGGAGGTCCTCGACGAGTACGCGGCACTCGGCATCGACCTGCCGGCCCTCTTCTCCGCGGGCCACCTCGGGACGCGCATGGGCGTACAGGTCCTGGAGGCCTCGGCCGAGCGGGTGGTCGGCACCATGCCGGTGGAGGGCAACACCCAGCCCTACGGCCTGCTGCACGGCGGCGCGTCCGCGGTGCTCGCGGAGACGCTGGGCTCGGTCGGCTCGATGCTGCACGGCGGCAGCACCAAGATCGCCGTCGGTGTCGACCTCAACTGCACCCACCACCGCGGGGTGAGCTCCGGCCTGGTCACCGGCGTGGCGACACCCGTCCACCGGGGCCGCTCGACGGCGACGTACGAGATCGTCATCTCGGACGAGCAGGGGCGGCGTGTGTGCAGTGCGCGACTGACCTGCCTGCTGCGCGACGCCAGGCCGGGCGGCAACGAAACCTCCGCACGCCGGACCGACTGACCGCCCCCCGCCCCACGCGAGGCCCGCCCGCCGCAATACGCGAGGCCCGCCCCCGCCCTACGCGAGCCCCCGGCCCGGCGCGAGCCGCCCGTCCGCCCCGGACGGGCGGCTTCCCCTTTTGTGGGCGCATCACGGACAAAGAAGCCGCTTCCCCCGCGCAAGATCACGATCACCCCTGCACGGCCCAATGCGGAAATCTGGCGAGGAACCCACGATTCCTTTTCCTGATCCGTAACCGTGCGTAATGCGAGCGCAATAAACGATCACTCATTCCTCTTGATCATCTTCAGCGTCCCACCCCGGCCCGGCCCCGCCCGTGGCCCATGGCAACGATTCCCGGTAATCAGCAAAAACGCCGAGACGCCTGAACGCGCCCCGTCGAGTCCTGCGGGTTCTCAGAATCCGGACGGGGCGAATCGGCCCGAATTCCGCTGTTCCCCCCACTCAGTACCGCTGTGCATTACGTCGTGTCATAACAAGAGCGTCACAGCATGGGACAGACTCTCCTCCACGTTGTCCACACACGCCTAGAGTCACGGCCAGTCACCGCGCCGTCGGATTGTCACTTCGGCCCAGCGCTCGACTCAGCCGTTTCCACGGGGATTCGGCTGTGCCAGGGGAAAGGACTGATCGTGCGTCAACGTTCGCTCATCGCCATCACCGCCTCACTGGCGGCGGGAGCACTCACCCTCACCGCTTGCGGCTCCCGTGGCGGCGACGGCGGCTCCGACTCCGGAAACGGCGGCGGCACCAAGGTCGTCATCGGCGTCGACGCCCCCCTCACGGGCGACCTCTCCGCGATCGGTCTCGGCATCAAGAACTCCGTCGACCTCGCCGTCAAGCAGGCCAACAAGAACAAGACCGTCGACGGCATCACGTTCGAGACGCAGGCCCTGGACGACCAGGCCCAGCCCTCCTCCGGCCAGCAGAACGCCACCAAACTCGTCGCCAACAAGGACGTCCTCGGCGTCGTCGGCCCGCTGAACTCCTCCGTCGCCGAGTCGATGCAGAAGGTCTTCGACGACGCCAAGCTGGTCGAGGTCTCCCCCGCCAACACCAACCCCTCCCTCTCCCAGGGCACCAACTGGCAGACCAGCAAGGCGCGCACGTACAAGTCGTACTTCCGCACCTCCACCACGGACGCCGTGCAGGGCCCCTTCGCCGCCCAGTACGTCTTCAACAAGGCCAAGAAGAAGAAGGTCTTCGTCATCGACGACAAGAAGACCTACGGCGCCGGCCTCGCCGCCACCTTCACCGACGAGTTCAAGAAGCTCGGCGGCACCGTCGCGGGCACCGAGCACATCAACCCCGACGCCAAGGACTTCTCCGCCGTCGCCACCAAGGTGAAGAACTCCGGCGCCGACGTCGTCTACTACGGCGGCGAATACCCGCAGGCCGGCCCGCTCAGCAAGCAGATCAAGGCCGCCGGCGCCAAGGTCCCGGTCGTCGGCGGCGACGCCATCTACGACCCCACCTACGTCAAGCTCGCCGGCGCCGCCAGCAACGGCGACCTCGCCACCTCCGTCGGCGCCCCCCTCGACGAACTCCCCTCCGCCAAGCAGTTCCTCGACAACTACAAGGCGGGCGGCTACAAGGAGGCCTACGGCGCGTACGGCGGCTACGCCTACGACTCCGCCCAGGCCATCATCGAGGCCGTCAAGAAGGTCGTCGCCGACAACAACGGCAAGCTGCCCTCCGACGCCCGCGCCAAGATCGCGGAGGCCATGCAGAACGTCTCCTTCGACGGAGTGACCGGCAAGGTCTCCTTCGACCAGTACGGCGACACGACCAACAAGCAGCTCACCGTCTACGCCGTCGAGAACGGGACCTGGAAGACCGTGGAGTCCGGCACCTACAACGGCCGCTGACCCACACCTCCCGCACCACCCAAGAGCCGCGCGGGGCGCTGTTCCACTGGCGCCCCGCGCGGACCCACATCCGGACATCCGGCACATCCGTCGAACATCCGAACGTCTCGGAGGACATGCGGTGAACGAACTGCCGCAGCAGCTGGTCAACGGCCTGCTACTGGGATCCATGTACGGGCTGGTCGCCATTGGCTACACGATGGTCTACGGCATCGTCCAGCTCATCAACTTCGCCCACGGCGAGATCTTCATGACCGGGGCCTTCGGCGCCCTCACGGTCTACGCCTACGTCCTGCCCGACGGCACCAGCATGTGGATAGCCCTCCCCCTCATGCTCATCGGCGGCATCGTCGTCGCCGTCCTCGTCGCCGTCGCAGCGGAACGATTCGCCTACCGGCCCCTGCGCACCGCACCCCGACTGGCACCCCTCATCACCGCCATCGGCCTCTCCCTCGCGCTGCAGCAAGCCGTCTGGGCCTGGTACCCCGAGGCCAAATCCGCGCGCACCTTCCCACAGATCGACGGCGGCCCCTTCCACATCGGCAGCGTCACCATCCAGACCGGCGACATCTTCCTGCTCATCGCCGCCCCCCTCAGCATGGCCGTCCTCGCCTACTTCGTCATGAAGACCCGCACCGGCCGCGGCATGCAGGCCACCGCCCAAGACCCCGACACCGCCAAACTCATGGGCATCAACACCGACCGCATCATCGTGATCGCGTTCGCCCTCGGAGCCACCTTCGCCGCCGTCGCCGGAGTCGCCAACGGCCTCAAATACGGCCAGATCGACTTCAAAATGGGCTTCATCCTCGGCCTCAAGGCCTTCACCGCAGCCGTCCTCGGCGGCATCGGCAACATCTACGGCGCCATGATCGGCGGCATCGTCCTCGGCGTCGCCGAAACCCTCGCCGCCGCCTACATCTCCGACCTCCCCGGCATGGACAAGTTCGGCAGCCAGTCCTGGGCCGACGTCTGGGCCTTTGTACTCCTCATCCTTGTTCTGCTGCTCAGGCCCCAAGGCCTGCTCGGCGAGCGCGTCGCGGACAGGGCGTGACACCGATGACCACACAGACCACCGCACCCGAAACCCCCAGCACCCCCACCGCCGGCACCCCCACCGGCCTCATCGGCATCCCCGCCACCCTCGGCCGCGCCCTCGCCACCGCCGGCGCCGTCCTCACCATCGCCGCCACCTTCCTCGCCTGGACCTGGACCAAGCAATTCCCCGGCGACCTCACCGTCTACGGCTACCCGGGCGGCCTCCAAGTCCTCGTCCTCATCGGCGCCATCCTCACCACCGTCCTCGCCCTCGCCTCCTACGACGTCAAACAGCTGCGCTGGCTCGTCCCCG
Organism: Streptomyces sp. NPDC097129; assembly: GCF_055668065.1. Taxonomy (NCBI): domain Bacteria; kingdom Bacillati; phylum Actinomycetota; class Actinomycetes; order Kitasatosporales; family Streptomycetaceae; genus Streptomyces; species Streptomyces sp. NPDC097129. Next base: position 150,873 of record NZ_JBVOQE010000001.1, read on the forward strand.
CCGGCGCCGACGCCGCCCTGAAGTTCGCCGCCCTCGCCACCTTCGCCACCGCCTGGTACACCGTCATCTCCATCAGCGTCGAACTCCACGGCGTCGTCAACCTCGAACCCGGCGGCTACATCGTCGCCGTCACCAGCCTCCTCACCCTCCTCGGCACCCTCGCGCTGCCCTTCCAGCGGCCCGAACCCGACCCCATCGACCCCGACGACAACGGCTGGGAACACTTCAAGAACCGCGCCGCACACAGCCGCGCCACCCTCAAAGCCGCCTTCACCGGCGGCAGCGCACGACCCGCGCCCAAGCTCCCCGCCATCGCCGAGATCCTCGTCATCGTCGCCGTCCTCGCCGTCGCCCTCATCGTCTTCACCTACGGCATCGGCACCGAATACGACGAACTCTTCGTCGGCTTCCTCATCACCGCAGGCCTCGGCTTCGCCGCCCTCACCAAGGCCGGCCTCGTCGCCCACGCCTCCGAAATCACCGCACGACACCAGAACATCACCATGGTCGGCGCCTTCGTCACCGCCGCCCTCTTCCCCTTCACCCAGACCGACGACCAATACGCGACCCTCGGCGTCTACATCCTCATCTTCGCCACCGTCGCCCTCGGCCTGAACATCGTCGTCGGCCTCGCCGGCCTCCTCGACCTCGGCTACGTCGCCTTCCTCGGCGTCGGCGCCTACGCCGCGGCCCTCGTCTCCGGCTCCCCCAGCTCGCCGCTGCACGTGCACTTCCCGTTCTGGGCCGCCGTGCTCGTCGGCGCCGCAGCCTCCCTCGTCTTCGGCGTCCTCATCGGCGCCCCCACCCTGCGACTGCGCGGCGACTACCTCGCCATCGTCACCCTCGGCTTCGGAGAAATCTTCCGCATCACCGTCAACAACCTCGACGGCACCTCCGGACCCGACATCACCAACGGCTCCAACGGCATCTCCTCCATCCCCAACCTGAACATCCTCGGCTGGGACCTCGGCGCCCCCCACACCATCGCCGGCTTCACCATCGGCCGCTTCGCCAACTACTTCCTGCTGATGCTGCTCATCACCGCCGTCGTCGTCCTCGTCTTCCGACGCAGCGGCGACTCCCGCATCGGCCGCGCCTGGGTCGCCATCCGCGAAGACGAAACCGCCGCCCTCGCCATGGGCATCAACGGCTTCCGCGTCAAACTCATCGCCTTCGCCGTCGGCGCCTCCCTCGCCGGACTCGCCGGCACCGTCCAAGCCCACGTCACCTACACCGTCACACCCGAGCAGTACCAGTTCGCCGGACCCATCCCGCCCAACAGCGCCTTCCTGCTCGCCGCAGTCGTCCTCGGCGGCATGGGCACCATCGGCGGCCCCCTCATCGGCGCCTCCCTGCTCTACCTCATCCCCAACAAGCTGCAGTTCCTCGGCGACTACCAGCTCTTCGCCTTCGGCGTCGCACTCATCCTCCTGATGCGCTTCCGCCCCGAAGGCCTCGTCGCCAACCGGCGCCGCCAGCTCGAATTCCACGACGAGGCCGACGCGCCCGCAGTCCTCGGCAAGACAGGGGCCTGACACACGATGACCACCCAGACCATCACCAGCGGCGACACCGTCCTCGACGCACGCGGCGTCACCATGCGCTTCGGCGGCCTCACCGCCGTACGCGACGTCGACCTCACCGTCGGCAGCGGCGAGATCGTCGGACTCATCGGCCCCAACGGCGCCGGAAAAACCACCTTCTTCAACTGCCTCACCGGCCTGTACGTCCCCACCGAAGGCGAAGTCCGCTACAAGGGCAACGTCCTGCCGCCCAAATCCTTCAAGGTCACCGCGGCCGGCATCGCCCGCACCTTCCAGAACATCCGCCTGTTCGCCAACATGACGGTCCTCGAAAACGTCCTCGTCGGCCGCCACACCCGCACCAAAGAAGGCTTCTGGTCCGCCGTCCTGCGCGGCCCCGGCTTCCACAAAGCCGAAAAGGCCTCCCGCGAACGCGCCATGGAACTCCTCGAGTTCGTCGGCCTCGCCAACAAGGCCGACCACCTCGCCCGCAACCTCCCCTACGGAGAACAACGCAAGCTCGAAATCGCGCGAGCACTCGCCAGCGAACCCGGCCTGCTCCTCCTCGACGAGCCCACCGCCGGCATGAACCCGCAAGAAACCCGCACCACCGAGGAACTCGTCTTCGCCATCCGCGACCAAGGCATCGCCGTCCTCGTCATCGAGCACGACATGCGGTTCATCTTCAACCTCTGCGACCGCGTCGCCGTCCTCGTCCAAGGCGAAAAACTCATCGAGGGCGACAGCGCCACCGTCCAGGGCGACGAACGCGTCATCGCCGCCTACCTCGGCGAACCCTTCGAAGGCGACCCCGGCGCAACCGAAGCCGCCGAAGTCGAAGCCGCAGAAGCCGAAGCCGCCGAAGCCCAGGCGACGCAGGAAGACGCCGCGCCCGGCAAGGAGAACGACCGATGACCGCACTGCTCGAAGTCGAAGACCTCCGCGTCGCCTACGGCAAGATCGAAGCCGTCAAAGGCATCTCGTTCACGGTCGAAGCAGGCGAAGTCGTCACCCTCATCGGCACCAACGGCGCCGGCAAAACGACCACCCTGCGCACCCTCTCAGGACTCCTCAAGCCCGTCGGCGGCCAGATCAAATTCAACGGAAAATCCCTCAAAAAGGTCCCCGCCCACCAGATCGTCTCCCTCGGACTCGCCCACTCCCCCGAAGGCCGGCACATCTTCCCGCGCATGACCATCGAGGACAACCTCCGCCTCGGCGCCTTCCTGCGCAGCGACCGACCCGGCATCGAAAAAGACATCCAGCGCGCCTACGACCTCTTCCCCATCCTCGGCGAACGACGCAAACAAGCCGCCGGCACCCTCTCCGGCGGCGAACAGCAAATGCTCGCCATGGGCCGCGCCCTCATGTCCCAGCCCAAACTGCTCATGCTGGACGAACCCTCCATGGGCCTCTCCCCCATCATGATGCAGAAAATCATGGCCACCATCGCCGAACTGAAATCCACCGGCACCACCATCCTGCTCGTCGAACAGAACGCCCAGGCCGCGCTCTCCCTCGCCGACCACGGCCACGTCATGGAAATCGGCAAGATCGTCCTCTCCGGCACCGGACGCGACCTCCTCCACGACGAATCCGTCCGCAAGGCCTACCTCGGCGAAGACTGAAGCCCGCATACGACAGAGGCCCGCGCCCCTCTCCACGGGACGCGGGCCTCACATTGCTCCAGGGCCTCAGCCCTTCGCCGCCTTCTTCTCCTCCGCGTCCTGAATAACCGCCTCCGCAACCTGCTGCATCGACATACGGCGATCCATCGACGTCTTCTGAATCCACCGGAACGCCGCCGGCTCCGTCAGCCCGTACTCCGTCTGAAGAATCGACTTCGCCCGGTCCACCAGCTTCCGCGTCTCCAGACGCAGAGTGAGGTCGGCGACCTCCTTCTCCAGCGTCTTCAACTCCGTGAACCGCGAAACAGCCATCTCGATCGCCGGAACCACGTCACTCTTGGAGAACGGCTTCACCAGGTACGCCATCGCCCCCGCGTCCCGCGCCCGCTCCACCAGGTCACGCTGCGAGAACGCCGTCAGCATCAGCACCGGCGCGATGCCCTCCTCGGCGATCTTCTCCGCCGCCGAGATGCCGTCGAGCTTCGGCATCTTCACATCCAGGATCACCAGGTCCGGCTGGTGCTCGCGGGCCAGCTCGATCGCCTGCTCGCCGTCACCGGCCTCACCGACGACGGAGTAGCCCTCCTCCTCCAGCATCTCTTTGAGGTCGAGCCGGATCAGGGCCTCGTCCTCGGCAATGACGACACGGGTCGTCAGCGGAGGCACGTGCGACTTGTCGTCGTCGGTCACGTCAGCGGGCTGGGGCGACTCGGCGGTCACGGGGGCGCTCCTTGTTCCGGGGCAGGCTGGTACTGCTCCCAAGAGCCTACCTAGCTGCGGTAAGGTAGGGGGCACGGAGTCGTGGTCAACCTTCGATTCCATGGGCCCCGGTAGTCCAATTGGCAGCAGACGATGGTCTCAAACACCATACAGTGTGGGTTCGAGTCCCACCCGGGGCACTTTTCCTTAGTTTCCAAGGTCTCAGACTGTGAGCGGAGGGTCACGTTCGCGTGATCTTCCGCATTTTGCTGCCCAGCGTCGCGATCAGTGACCCACAGTGGTCGCATGATCTTCCATGGCACTGACGTGCGACAGAAGGCGCTCACACTGCTCCGCAGCGGAGCGAAAAACGCGGACGTGGCTCGCAAGCTAAATGTGCCAACAGGCACCGTCAGCTATTGGAAGCACATGGACCGAGCCAAGCGCGGCGAGTGCCCGGGACGTCACGGTCCACCATGTCCGCGGTGCCACGGACGCGAGCTCGACGAAGCCGCGTACAGCTATCTACTCGGCCTCTACCTCGGCGACGGGCACATCAGCCACTACTCGCAGCACCATGTCCCCAACCTCATGATCACCTGCACCGAGTCGTGGCCGGGTCTCATGGACGCCTGCGAGGAGGCGATGCTTGCCGTCTTCCCGGGCAACGCGGTGTGCCGGGTTCGCAAGATCGGTTGCCGCAACGTGAAGATCTACTCCAAGCACTTACCTTGCCTCTTCCCCCAGCACGGTCCCGGCAAGAAGCATGACCGCAAGATCGCCCTCGAACCCTGGCAGCAGGCCATCGTCGACGCGCACCCCTGGGACTTCATCCGGGGCCTGATCCACTCCGACGGGTGCCGGATCACCAACTGGACCACCCGGCTCGTCGGCGGTGAGCGCAAGCGGTACGAATATCCGCGCTACTTCTTCGCCAACAAGTCGGACGACATCAGGGACCTCTTCACCGACACTCTCCGCAAGGTGGGCGTCGAGTGGACCACTCTGGCTCGCGGGGCCGACCCGTTCAACATCTCCATCGCCCGCAAAGCCTCCGTCGCCCTCATGGACGCCCACGTCGGCCCCAAGTACTGACCCCGCTACTTCGGGCTGTCGTCCTCGCCGATGTGGTGGACGCGGACCAGGTTGGTCGAGCCGGAGACGCCGGGCGGGGAGCCGGCCGTGATGACGACCACGTCGCCCTTCGCGCAGCGGCCGTACTTGAGCAGCAGTTCGTCCACCTGGTCGACCATCGCGTCGGTGGAGTCGACGTGGGGGCCGAGGAAGGTTTCCACGCCCCAGGTCATGCTGAGCTGGGAGCGGGTGGCCGGGTCGGGGGTGAAGGCGAGGACGGGGATCGGGGAGCGGTAGCGGGAGAGGCGGCGGGCGGTGTCGCCGGATTGGGTGAAGGCGACGAGGAACTTCGCGCCGAGGAAGTCGCCCATTTCGGCGGCGGCGCGGGCGACGGCGCCGCCCTGGGTGCGGGGTTTGTTGCTGTCGGTGAGGGGCGGTAGGCCGGGGGCGAGCATGTCTTCCTCGGCGGCGGCGACGATCTTGGCCATGGTCTTGACCGTGTCGATGGCGTGTTTGCCGACGCTGGTCTCGCCGGAGAGCATCACGGCGTCGGTGCCGTCGAGGACGGCGTTGGCGACGTCGCTGGCTTCGGCGCGGGTGGGGCGCGAGTTCTCGATCATGGAGTCGAGCATCTGGGTGGCGACGATGACCGGTTTGGCGTTGCGTTTGGCGAGTGTGATGGCGCGTTTTTGGACGATGGGGACTTGTTCGAGGGGCATTTCGACGCCGAGGTCGCCGCGGGCGACCATGATGCCGTCGAAGGCGGCGACGATGTCGTTGATGGCGTCGACTGCCTGGGGTTTTTCGATTTTGGCGATGACGGGGAGGCGGCGGCCTTCTTCGTCCATGATGCGGTGGACGTCGAGGATGTCCTTGCCGGAGCGGACGAAGGAGAGGGCGATGGTGTCGAAGCCGGTGTGCAGGGCCCAGCGGAGGTCGTCTTCGTCTTTTTTGGAGAGGGCGGGGACGGAGACGGCGACGCCGGGGAGGTTGAGGCCTTTGTGGTCGGAGACCATGCCGCCTTCGATGACGCGGGTGTGGACGCGGGGGCCGTCGATGCCGGTGACTTCGAGGCAGACTTTTCCGTCGTCGACGAGGATGCGTTCGCCGGGGGTGACGTCGTCGGCGAGGCCGTGGTAGGTGGTGCCGCACTGGTCGTGGTTGCCTTCGGCGCCGTCTTCGACGGTGATGGTGAAGGTGTCGCCGCGTTCAAGGAGTACGGGGCCTTCGGTGAAGCGGCCGAGGCGGATCTTCGGGCCCTGAAGGTCGGCGAGGATGCCGACGCTGCGGCCGGTTTCGTCGGCGGCCTTGCGCACGTGGTGGTACCGCTCCTCGTGTTCGGCGTGGCCGCCGTGGCTGAGGTTGAAGCGGGCGACGTCCATTCCGGCGTCGACCAGGGCTTTGATCTGGTCGTATGTGTCGGTGGCGGGGCCCAGGGTGCAGACGATTTTTGCTCGGCGCATGAGTCGAGCCTATGACTTACCGGTGGGTAGAGAATTGGCCGGGCGTGACTACTCGACAACCTTTGGGTGAAGCGCTTTGGACAAGTGTTGAATTGTGCGCCGGTGCGCTCTGATGAGCGGGGAGGGGTCATTCTTTCGGGTGGTCCGGCCGTTTTTTCGAATGCCGGAATTCCGGGGGAGCGTCACAGGCGCGGTGGGTTCATCGTGAAGCGTGCGGTGATCTCGGCGTGGACGTGCTGGCGCTGGGGTTGGAGGTCGAGGGGTGCGGGTTCGGTTTCGGCGGGGCCGGCGAAGGACATGGAGCGCATTCGGCCGGGGGTGCGGGGTTGCGGGGTGTCGTCGGTGCCGGTGTCGGCGAGTTCGACGAGGGCGGCGAGGGTGGTGCCGAGGGCTTCGGCGTATTCGCGGGCGCGTTGGACGGCGGCTTGGACGGCCTGGGTGCGTGCGGTGCGGTGGAGGGGTGAGTCGGGGCGCAGGGACCACCAGGGGCCGTCGATGCGGGTGAGTTCGAGGTCGGCGAGGCGGGTGGTGAGTTCGCCGAGTGCGGTGAAGTCGGTGAGTTCGGCGGTGTGGTGGATGGCGCCGTGGTGGGTGCGGATGTGTTCGCCGCGGCCTTTGTGGGTGAGTTCGGGGGTGAGGGTGAGGGCGCCGGTCTCGATGTGTGCGACGGCGTCGCCGTAGGACTTGATGAGGTCGAGGGCGGCGGTGTTGCGGCGGGTGAGGTCGTCGAGGGTGGTGCGGCGGTCGCGGCCGCGGGCGGTGACGGTGATGCCGATGCGGGCGAGTTCGGGGTCGGTTTCGAGGTGGGCTTCGCCGCGGACGGAGATGCGGGGTGCGTCGGGGGTGCCGTAGGGGAGGGCGGGGGTGGCTGAAGTGGGGGTCATACGGGTCACTTTGGCAGTTGTGGTCACCAGATCGAAACCTTCGGGCCCTGTTGCGTGGTGGCGTGTGCGGGTCAGAATCTACGCGTGTTATCTACGCGCGTCGTTTTCGTTCGCGTGGTGCGCGTCGGTGTCCTGTTCCGTGTGGACGTACTGCGAGGAGAGGCAGCCCCATGGCGTTGAACCGCCGGAAGTTTCTGGAGAAGTCGGCCGTGACCGGGGCGGGGGTGGCGGTGGCGGGCGCGGTGGCGGCGCCGGCCGCGCAGGCGGCACCCGCTCGGCGGCCGGGCGAGAAGCGGTATGCGCTGACCGTGATGGGGACGACGGACCTGCACGGGCACGTCTTCAACTGGGATTATTTCAAGGACGCGGAGTACGCCGACAAGGCGGGCAACGCGCTGGGCCTGGCGCGTATCTCGACGCTGGTGAACGAGATCCGTGCGGAGCGGGGCCGGGAGAACACGCTGCTGCTGGATGCGGGTGACACCATTCAGGGCACGCCGCTGACGTACTACTTCGCGAAGGTGGATCCGATCACCGCGAAGGGTGGTCCGGTGCATCCGATGGCGCGGGCGATGAACGCGATCGGGTACGACGCGGCGGCGCTGGGCAACCATGAGTTCAACTACGGCATCGAGACGCTGCGCAAGTTCGAGGAGCAGCTGGACTTCCCTCTGCTGGGTGCGAACGCGGTGGACGCGAAGACGTTGCGGCCGGCGTTTCCGCCGTATGTGATGAGGACGTTCCACGTGAAGGGCGCCCGCCCGGTGAAGGTGGCGGTGCTGGGGTTGACCAATCCGGGGATCGCGATCTGGGACAAGGCGTATGTGCAGGGGAAGCTGGCGTTCCCGGGTCTTGAGGAGCAGGCGGCGAAGTGGGTGCCGAAGCTGAGGTCGATGGGTGCGGACGTGGTGATCGTGTCCGCGCATTCGGGTACGTCGGGGACGTCGTCCTACGGTGACCAGGTGCCGTATGTGGAGAACGCGGCGGCGAACGTGGCGAAGCAGGTGCCGGGGATCGACGCGATCCTGGTGGGGCACGCGCATCTGGAGATTCCGGAGCTGCGGGTCGTCAACGAGCAGACGGGGAAGACGGTCGTGCTGTCGGAGCCGCTGTGCTACGCGGAGCGGCTGACGGTGTTCGACGTCGAGCTGGTGTTCCGCCGGGGCTGCTGGGAGGTGGAGTCGGTCGCGGCGTCGCTGCGTGACTCCAAGAGCGTGGCGGACGATCCGCGGATCACGAGGCTGCTGGCGGAGCAGCACGCGAAGGTCGTGACGTACGTCAACCAGGTGGTCGGCAAGGCGACTCAGACGCTGACGACGGTGGAGGCGCGGTACAAGGACGCGCCGATCATCGACCTGATCACGAAGGTGCAGGAGGACGTGGTGAAGGCGGCGCTGGCGGGGACGCAGTATGCGTCGCTGCCGGTGGTGGCGCAGGCGTCGCCGTTCTCGCGGACGTCGGAGATCCCGGCGGGGAATGTGACGATCCGGGATCTGTCGAGTCTGTATGTGTACGACAACACGCTGGTCGCGAAGTTGATGACGGGTGCGCAGTTGCGGGCGTATCTGGAGTTCTCGGCGGAGTACTACGTGCAGACGGCGCCGGGTGCGCCGGTCGACGTGGAGCAGTTGACGAACGCGGGTGGGCGTCCGGACTACAACTACGACTATGTGTCGGGTCTGGTGTACGACATCGACGTCGCGCAGCCGGCCGGGTCGCGGATCAGGAATCTCACCTTCAATGGCGCTCCGCTGGATGATGCGCAGCAGTTCGTGCTGGCGGTGAACAACTACCGGGCGAATGGTGGTGGTGCGTTCCCGTTCGTGGCGTCGGCGAAGGAGTTGTGGTCGGAGTCGACGGAGATCCGTACGCGGATCGCGGAGTGGGTGACGGCGAAGGGTGTGCTGGATCCGAGGGACTTCGCGTCGGTGGACTGGAAGCTGACGCGTGACGGGGTGCCGATGTTCTGAGGTCGGTGGGGTGTCGCGGGGCGGGTCGGCGGGGTGCCGGCCCGCCCTGGTGTGTTTCAGCGGCTGTCGGTGAGGGGGGTGAGTTCTTGTGGGCGGCGGGCGGTGGGTACCTGCGGGGTGGGCTGGAGGCCGAAGGTGGTGAAGGCGGTGCGGGTGGGGAGGGGGTAGGTCTCTTTGCCGGTGAGGGAGTTGAGGATGGTGGCGCTGCGCCAGGCGGCGAGGCCGAGGTCGGGGGCGCCGACGCCGTGGGTGTGGCGTTCGGCGTTCTGTACGTGGATGGAGCCGGTGACGGAGGGGTCGAGGACGAGGCGGTAGTGCTCGTCGATGCGGGGGCGGTCGCCGCTGTCGCGGCGCAGGTAGGGGTCGAGTCCGGCGAGGAGGTGGTTGAGGGGGCGTTCGCGGTAGCCGGTGGCGAGGACGACGGCGTCGGTGGTGAGGCGGGTGCGGGTGCCCTGCTGGATGTGTTCGAGGTGGAGTTCGACTTTGGTGGTGGCGAGGCGGCCGGCGGTGCGGACGCGGACGCCGGGGGTGAGGACGGCGTCGGGCCAGGTGCCGTGCTGGGTGCGGCGGTAGAGCTCGTCGTGGACGGCGGCGAGGGTGTCGGCGCTGATGCCTTTGTGGAGTTGCCATTGGGCGGCGACGAGTTGGTCGCGGACGGGTTCGGGGAGGGCGTGGAAGTAGCGGGTGTAGTCGGGGGTGAAGTGTTCCAGGCCGAGTTTGGAGTACTCCATGGGGGCGAAGGCTTCGGTGCGGCCGATCCAGGTGAGGCGTTCGCGTCCGGTGGGGCGGTGGCGGAGCAGGTCGAGGAAGATTTCGGCGCCTGACTGGCCGGAGCCGACGACGGTGATGTGGTCGGCGGTGAGGAGGGTGTCGCGGTGGTGGAGGTAGTCGGCGGCGTGCAGGACGGGTACGCCGGGGGCGTCGGCGAGGGGTTTGAGGGGTTCGGGGACGTACGGTTCGGTGCCGATGCCGAGGACGATGTTGCGGGTGTGGGTGCGGCCGAGGGCTTCGGCTTCGCCGTCGGTGTCGAGTTGGGTGTAGTCGACTTCGAAGACGTCGCGTTCGGGGTTCCAGCGCACGGCGTCGACCTGGTGGCGGAAGTGGAGTGCGGGGAGGTGGGCGGCGACCCAGCGGCAGTAGGCGTCGTATTCGGTGCGCTGGATGTGGAAGCGTTCGGCGAAGTAGAAGGGGAAGAGCCGGTCGTGGGCCTTGAGGTGGTTGAGGAAGGTCCAGCGGCTGGTGGGGTCGACGAGGGTGACGAGGTCGGCGAGGAAGGGCACTTGGACGGTGGCGCCGTCGAGGAGCAGTCCGGGGTGCCAGGTGAAGCCGGGGCGCTGTTCGTAGAAGGCGGTGTCGAGTTCGGTGAGTGGCTGGGCGAGGGCGGCGAGGGAGAGGTTGGCGGGGCCGATGCCGATGCCGACGAGGTCGCGGGGGGTGCCGGGGGCGGTGGGGGGCGGGGTCATCGGGGGGTGGTTCCTTCCACGAGTGCGTCCTGGACGTGGGTGAGGAGTGTGGCCAGGTCGCCGGTGTCGGTGCGGGGGTTGAGGAGGGTGGCTTTCAGCCAGAGGCGGCCGTCGGGTTTGGCGCGGCCGAGGACGGCGCGGCCCTGGTCGAGGAGGGTGCGGCGCAGGGCGGCGACGGTGGTGTCGGGGGCGCCGGTGGGGCGGAACAGGACGGTGCTGAGGGTGGGGGTGTCGTAGAGGTCGAGGGCGGGGTGGTCCTTGACGAGGGTGGCGAGTTCCTGGGCGAGGTCGAGGACTGTGTCGACGAGGGCGCCGAGGCCGTGCCGGCCGAGGGTGGTGAGGGTGGCGGCGATTTTCAGTGCGTCGGGGCGGCGGGTGGTGTGCAGGGAGCGGCCGAGGAGGTCGGGCAGGCCGGCGTCGGTGTCGTCGGCGGCGTTGAGGTAGTCGGCGCGCTGGTCGAGGGGGGTGAGGTCGGCTGGGTCGCGGACGGCGAGGACTCCGGCGGGGACGGGCTGCCAGCCGAGTTTGTGCAGGTCGAGGGTGATGGTGTGGGCGGCGTCGAGGCCGGTGAGGCGGTGTCGGTGGCGGTCGCTGAAGAGGAGTGCGCCTCCGTAGGCGGCGTCGATGTGGAGGCGGGCGCCGTGGGCGGCGCAGCGGGCGGCGATGTCGGTGAGGGGGTCGATGAGGCCGGCGTCGGTGGTGCCGGCGGTGGCGGCGACGAGGTGGGGGCCGGGTAGTGCGGTGAGGGCGTCGTCGAGGGCGGCGGGGTCGAGGGTGCCGCCGGGTGCGGGGACGGTCACGGGGTCGGGCAGGCCGAGCAGCCAGGCGGCGCGGGTGAGGGAGTGGTGGGCGTTGGCGCCGGTGAGCAGGCGTAGGGCCGGGCCGTGCTGCTCGCGGGCGAGGAGCAGGGCGAGGTGGTTGGATTCGGTGCCGCCGCTGGTGATGAGGGCGTCGGCGGTGCCGGCCAGGCGGGCGAGGGCTTCGGTGACGAGGGTTTCGAGGGCGGTGGCGGTGGGGGCCTGGTCCCAGGAGTCGAGGGAGGGGTTGAGGGCGGACGCGGCGAGGTCGGCGGCGGTGGCGACGGCGAGGGGTGGGCAGTGCAGGTGGGCGGCGCACAGGGGGTGGGCGGGGTCGGCGGCTCCGGCGGCGAGGGCGGTGATGAGGGTGTGCAGGGCGGCCGGGTCGCCGTGGTCGGGCAGGATGTCGCCGAGGGTGTCGCGCAGGCGGGCGGTGACCTGGTGGGGGCCGCCGGCGGGCAGGGGGCCGGGGCGGGCGCGGGTGCCTTCGGTGAGGGCGTCGAGGACGGTGTCGAGCAGGGGGCGCAGCTCTTCGGGGCCGTTGGGCCCCGAGGCGAGGGGCGGCGTGCTCATGGTGATCCTCCGGTCGGCCGCGGGACGGGGCTTCCAGCTTGTACGCGGAAGGTTGGGGCACGCCCGGAATATCCAACGATCGCCACCCTGAAGGGGGTACGTCCTTGCGGGGGTGGCGTGTTGGGGGTACGGGCGGTGTCCTGCGGCCGTGGAGGGGGGTGGGGCGGGGGTCAGGGGTGGGGGGCGGCCGGGTAGGCCGGGGGGTCAGGCGTGGAAGTCGGCGGCGTGGTCGGTGGCCCACTCGGTGAAGGTGCGGGCGGGGGTGCCGGTGATCTTCTCGACGGTGGGGGTGATCCCGGGGGGTGTGCCGACGGTGTCGGCGAAGGTGCGCAGCAGCCGGTCGAGCATCTGTGGCGGCACGTGCGGGAAGAGTTCGGCGCCGGCCTCGTGGGGCGGGATCTCGACGAAGCGCAGGTCGCGGCCGGCGGCCCGGCCGATGGCGGTGATCTGGTCGGCGTTGCTGATCGCCGTGGGGCCGGTGAGGCGGTGGACGGCGCCTTCGTGGCCGGTGTCGAGGAGGGCGCGTTCGGCGACGGCGGCGATGTCGTCCTCGTGGAGGGGCGCGGTCAGGCCGTCGGCGTGGACGCCGCGGACGGCGGTGTGTCCGGCACGGACCTGGGTGGCTCCCCCAAGCTCTTCGAGCAGGGAGGTACCCCCAGGAGGGCGTTGGTGGCGAAGGCGCCGGGGCGCAGGAGGGTGAAGCCGAGGCCGCTGTCGCGCAGTTGCGCTTCGACGTGGGCGTGCATGGCGTGGATGGGGTGGGTGGGGTCGTCGGCGCCTTCCTGGATGATGCTGGAGGACAGCAGTACGACGTGGCGTGCGCCGGCGGCGCGGATCGCGGGGAGCAGGTCCGCGGCCTGGGCGTAGAGGAACACGCGGGTGACGCCGTCGAATGCGGCGGTGGGCTCGGCGGGGTCGCTCCGGGGGGTGCGGACGACGTCGGCGCCTTCGGGGAGGTCGGCGCGCTGCGGGTCGCGGGTGAGCGCCCTGACGGGGGCGCCGGCGGCGAGCAGGCGGTGGACGAGGGCACGGCCGACGTTGCCGGTGGCGCCGGTCAATGCGACCAGCCGTGCCCTACGCCTGTGGTCCTACTCCTCCGCCTTGGCCCTCACCCGCAGGGCCCTTGCGAGGTCGTCGAGTTGGTCGGCGAGCTTGCGGCGCAGCGCCGGGATGGGGTCGGCGTGGCGCAGGCACTCCTCGCCGAGGCGGAGGGTGTCGGTGTCGACGGCGTGGACGGGGAACGCCCAGCGGCCGGCGGCGTCGGCCATGGCGGGGCCGCGGCGGGCGGCGACGGCGACCGCGTCCTCGTAGTAGCGCTCGACGTAGGGCCGCACGAGGCCGACTTGTTCGGGCTGCCAGAAGCCCTGGGCGGTGGCGATGAAGAGGTAGTTGGACAGGTCGTCGCCGCCGAACATGGTGTGCCAGGCGTGGGCCTTCGCGTCGGCGTCGGGGAGGGCGGCGCGGCAGCGGGCGGCGCCTTCCTGGCCGGTGGCGGAGGGGTCGCGGTCGAGTTCGGCGGCGATGGCGGCTTCGTCGGTGGCGCCGAGGACGGCGAGCCGGGTCAGTACGCGCCAGCGCAGGTCGGGGTCGAGTTCAGGGCCGCCGGGCACGATGCCGTCGGTGAGCCAGGCGGCGATGGTGTCGGGGTGGGCGGCGGTGTCGATGCAGTGGCGTACGGCGATCAGGCGCAGGCCGGGGTGGTCGCCGTCCTCGGTACGGCGGATGAGGTCGCGGCACAGGTCGGTGAGGGTGGCCAGGGCGGCGGGCCGCTGCCGGGGGGTGACGTAACGGTCGGTGATCTGGCCGGAGGCGAAGGCGAGGACGCCTTGGACGAGGGCGAGGTCGCGCTCGTGCGGCAGGTGGGTGCGGGCGGTGTCGAGGTAGGCGGTGGGCGGCAGTTCGCCGTCGCGGACGGCGTCGCGCAGCGCGTTCCATACGACGGCGCGGGTGAGCGGGTCGGGCAGGCCGGCCAGGGTGGTGCGTACGGCGTCGAAGGAGTCGGCGTCGAAGCGGACCTTGGCGTAGGTGAGGTCGCCGTCGTTGAGGAGCAGCAGGGCGGGCTTCTTGCCGAGGGGGTGGGGGGTGGTGAGGGGGACGTCGATCTCGACGCGTTCGCGCAGGGTGAGGCCGTTGTCGTCGGTGAGGTCCTGGTCGTAGAGGCCGACGGCGATGCGGTGCGGGCGGCTGCCGGTGTGGGTGACGGTGAGTGTGCGGTCGCCGTTGCTGCCGTTGATGTGGGGGGTGAGGGTGTCGACTCCGGTGGTGCGCAGCCAGGCGTCGGCCCAGGCGTGGACGTCGCGGTCGGTGGCGGAGGCAAGGGAGTCGATGAAGTCGGCGAGGGTGGCGTTGGCGAACTTGTGCCGGGCGAAGTGGGTGTTGATGCCGGCGAGGAAGTCCTTCTCGCCGAGCCAGGTGACGAGCTGGCGGAGCGCCGAGGCGCCCTTGGCGTAGGAGATGCCGTCGAAGTTGAGCAGCGCGGAGGCGGTGTCGGGGACGGCTTCGGGGGCGACGGGGTGGGTGGAGGGGCGCTGGTCGGCGTCGTAGCCCCAGGCCTTGCGGGTGACGCCGAACTCGACCCAGGGCTGGGTGAAGCGGGTGGCTTCGAGGGTGGTCTGGTAGCCCATGTACTCGGCGAAGGACTCGTTCAGCCAGATGTCGTCCCACCACTGGAGGGTGACGAGGTCGCCGAACCACATGTGGGCCATCTCGTGGGCGATGACCATGGCGCGGATCTGCCGTTCGGTGTCGGTGACGGCGGAGCGGTAGACGAACTCGTCGCGGAAGGTGACCAGTCCGGGGTTCTCCATGGCGCCGGCGTTGAACTCGGGGACGAACGCCTGGTCGTAGGAGTCGAACGGGTAGGGCTCGGCGAACTTCTCGTGGTAGCGGTCGAAGCAGGCGCGGGTGATGTCGAGGATCTCCTCGGCGTCGGCGTCGAGGTAGGGGGCGAGCGAGCGGCGGCAGTGGATGCCGAAGGGCAGGCCGCGGTGTTCGGTGCGCAGGGTGTGCCAGGGGCCGGCGGCGACGGCGACGAGGTAGGTGGAGATCGGCGGGGTGGCCGCGGCCTTCCAGCGGCCTGCGCCGAGGTGTTCGGTGATGCCGTTGGCGAGGACGGTCCAGTTTTTGGGCGCCGTCACGGTCAGTTCGAAGACGGATTTGAGGTCGGGCTGGTCGAAGGCGGCGAAGACGCGTTGGACGTCCTCCATGAACAGCTGGGTGTAGAGGTAGGTCTCGCCGTCGCTGGGGTCGGTGAAGCGGTGCATGCCCTCGCCGGTGCGGGAGTAGCGCATGGCCGCGTCGATGTGCAGCTCGTGCTCGCCGGCGGTGAGGTTCTTCAGCGGCAGGCGGTTGCCGTCGAGGGTGTCGGGGTCGAGGGGCTGTCCGTCCAGGGTGACGGTGCGCAGCTCGGCCGGCTTCAGCTCCACGAAGGTGTCCGCGTCCGTCCGGGCGGTGAAGCGGATCCGGGTGCGGGAGTCGAAGGTCTCGTCGCCGGTCGTCAGATCGAGGTCGATCGTGTACCGCTGGACGTCGAGGAGCTGGGCACGGGTCTGCGCTTCGTCGCGCGTGAGTACGGACATGCAGGACATGCTGCCTGATGGCACCGGCATCGCACAGGGGCGGTTCGCTTCGCGGCGTATGTCTCGTCGCCTGTGGTACGGCGGCCGGGCGGGCGCGCAGCCGGCGCAGCTCCTTCTCCAGGGCGAGGCGGTGCTGGCCGGCGACGCGGAGGCCGCCACGATGAGGATCTCGGCATCCGACGGCACGGCCCGGCGTCCCTCCCGCGCGCTGAGGGGTCCAGCTCACGTCGGGGTGCTGACGCGGGGTGCCGGACGGATCACCTGCCGTGCACGCCGTGACCGGATCGGTGCGGCCGGGGGTGTGGCGGATCGGTGCGGGAGGTGGGGCCGGGTCGGTGTGGCGGATCGGTGCGGGAGGTGGAGTCGGGTCGGTGTGCCGGTTCGGTGCGGGAGGTGGGGCCGGGTCGGTGTGGCGGATCGGTGCGGGAGGTGGGGCCGGGTCAGTGGGCGGCGTCGGGGGCGGGGCCGGTGGCCGGGCCGGCCGTGCCGTTCGCGGTGTCCTCGGCGATGCGCTCGTGGTGGCGGATGACCTCGCCCACGATGAAGTTCAGGAACTTCTCGGCGAACGCGGGGTCGAGTTTGGCGCTCTCGGCGAGGCCGCGCAGCCGTGCGATCTGGCGGGCCTCGCGGGCGGGGTCGGCCGGCGGCAGCTGGTGGGCGGCCTTGAGGTGGCCGACCTGCTGGGTGCACTTGAAACGCTCGGCGAGCATGTGGACGACGGCGGCGTCGATGTTGTCGATGCTGTCGCGCAGCCGGGACAGCTCGGCGCGGACGGCCGGGTCGACGTCACCGGTTCCGGTGTTGCTGATGGTCATGGCCGTCCACCCTAGTGCGTGCCGGGTGCCGCCCGACCAGCGAGGATCCGCGGAGCCGGCCTGGCGGAGGTCCGGCCCGGTCTGCGTACAGTGGAGGCGGGCTCCAGCGACTTGGGGGTTGGGCGTGGCCAACGGCGGACCGGTCCGGCACGGCTACCCGCATCTGTACACGGTGCGGGCCGCCGTCACCGCGCTGTACAAGCGCCTGTCGTACGACACGATCGCCACGTTCGCGACGAGTGTGGCGCCGGTGGACGTGGCGTTCTGCGACACCGACGACCTGTATCTGGGGGCGCAGCGGGTGGCGCGGGAGCTGGTGCGGCACTACCGGCTCCCCGACGCGCGGCTGATCGTCTCCTTCCGTGAGATGACCCATGCGGCGAACGTCGAACTGACCGCCGGGCCGGAGTACTTCGTGGAGCTGAATGACCGGTTCCGGACGCATCGGCGGGACATCGGGGCGGCTCTCGCGCACGAGATCATGCATGTGTATCTGCACCGGCTGGACCTGGCGTTCCCGGGCACGCGGGAGAACGAGATCCTCACCGACACGGCGACGACGTATCTGGGTGCGGGCTGGCTGCTGCTGGACGCCTACCGGGAGGACGGGGCGTCGTCGCAGAAGCTGGGCTATCTCACGCCGGAGGAGTTCGGGTACGTGCTGGCGAAGCGGTCGCTGCTGTTCGGGGAGGACCCCTCGACGTGGTTCACCAGCGCCCGGGCGTACGAGGCGTACGGCGCGGGGATGGCGCTGGCCCGGCTGGACGAGCGGCAGCCGCCGCTCACGGCGGCCGGCTGGGCGGGACGCCGGCGCTACGCGCGCGATCGCCGTCACGCGCAGGAGCACGCGCGCGTGACGGCGCCGGACGGCGTGCCGTACAGCTTCGCCCCGGACGGGCACGGGCCGTTGCGGGTGTCGTTCCCGTGCCCGACCTGCCATCAGCGGATCAGGGTGCCGGTGCGGGGGCGGGTACGCGCGCGGTGCGCGCTGTGCCGGACGGTGTGGGAGTGCGACACCTAGGCCAAGGTGAGCTGTGCTGTGTGTACGGCGCCGAGGGTGCCCGGGGTGATGCGCAAGGTCAGTGCGGTGCCGGTCGCGAGCACCTGCACCGTGGGGTCGGCCGACCGCACCGCGGACACCGGCCGGTTCCAGGTGACGTCGATGGGCGCGCCGTCGCGCAGCGGGCCGGAGACGCAGAGGGTGGCCGTGCCGCCGCCGCAGCGGATCATGACGCTCGCCGGGGTGCTCGCGGTGAGGTCGCCGACGGTGCCGGCGAGCCAGAAGTTGACGCCGGTGAAGCCGAGGGCGGGTGCGCGCACGGCCTGCTGGTCGCCGGTGTTGGCGAGGATCTTCAGCCGGCCGGCGTCGGCGGCGCGGGCGGCGGTCTGCCGGGCCGTGGCGCCGGGCAGGATCGCGTACGCGTAGTCGGCCGCGGCCGGGTCGGTGCCGTGGTCCGTCCAGAGGGTGAGGTAGCGGCGGGTGACGGGGTCGGTGGTGCCGCCGGTGTTGATGGCGGACCAGGAGCCGGTGCGGGCCTCGCGCAGCGTCTGCAGGGTGGCACCGCCGGGGAAGACGTAACCGCCGAAGCCGGCGAGGTGGGCCCAGCGGGCGCGGGGGAACGCGGTGTGCCGGCCGAGGGTGGTGGGCTGCGGGACGCCGTCGACGGTGAGGGCGTGGGTGCCGGTCGCGCCGAGGTTGCGGTTGTCGACGATCGTCTCGACGCCGGCCGCGTCGTCGCTCTGGATGCCGGCCCCCAGGCAGACGATCATGTCGTCGAGGAAGAACCAGGACTTCTTGGCCTGCAGGGTGGAGGACAGGCCCTTGAGGTGCTGGCCGACGGCCGCGTACGTGCCGTCGGTGGCGCCGCCGACCCAGCGCACGTCGGGACGGGCCGCGCCCCAGGCGCCGCCCTCGCCGTCGGCGAGCGGCTTGCGGGAGACGGTGGTGCCGGGCAGCCGCATGGGGTCGACGGTGGCCCAGAAGCTGTCGCTGTACTGGCCGTTGCCGAAGGTGTCGCCCCACCAGTAGAGCATTCCGGAGCCGCTGTGCCAGCCGTGCAGGTGCTCGCCGTTGCCGTTCTCGTAGTAGGTGATCCGGTTCGAGGCCATGGAGACGCTCGCGGCCCAGCCGGGGCGGCGGTGCACGGCCCGGTCCATGCCGGGGAAGAGGCGGTGGCCGGTGGGTTCGGGGGCGGCGGTGGTCGTGGTGGAGTCGGCGATCGACTTCAGGCGGGCCAGCTGGGCCACGTTCAGGGCGTCGCTGGTGAGGATCGGGCGGTAGGCGGCGCGGGCGATCCAGCCCTTGATCATGGCCTCCCAGCGGGTGCGTTCGGCCGGGGACGCGCTGTGGGCGAGCAGGGCGACGCAGGCGATGATGGCGTGTCCGCGCAGGTGGTCGTCCTGGAGGACGGCGCGGGTGTCGCTTTTCTGCACGCCCCGGCTGACCGCGCGTCCTGAGACGTTGTCGATGGCGAGGCCGTTGAAGAGGAACGGCGCGTACGCCTTCTCGACGGAGTCGAGGATGACCTGCCGGCCCGGGTCGGTGACCTCCCAGGCCGAGCCTTCCAGCAGGGCGAACAGCAGGGACAGCCCGCCGAGCATGACCGCGCCGTAGGAGCCGGCGTAGGGGACGTAGGTGTGCTGGATGAAGCTGCCGTCGGCGTAGAGGCCGTCGCCGGAGGTGACGTAGGGGAAGACGGGGCTGAGGGCGTCGCGGGCGAGGGCGAGCTTGGCGGGGTCCTTGCCGAGGACGCCGCGCAGGGCGATGACCCGGCACAGGTCGACGCGGTTGGCGCCGGTGGAGGTGCCGGTGTACTGCGCGACCGCGCTGTCGGGGACGAAGTGGTCGACGGCGGCGGCGTAGTCGGCGATCCGGGTGGCGCCGAGGCTGTCGTAGAGGTGGGTGGCGATGTCGAGCAGGGCCTGCGGGGCGCCGATCTGCCAGCTCCACCAGTTGCCGTAGCGGGCCTGGCCCGCGTTGTACACCTCGGTGTGCAGATGGTCGAGGCCGGTGACGATCCCGGCGAGCAGCGCGGCGTCGCCGGTGAGGCCGGTGCCGGGCTGGGCGTAGGCCTCGCTGAGGGTGCGCAGCCGGGTGTAGCTGGTGGCCATGTTGCCGGAGTACGTGTACGACGCGCTGTCGGTGTCCGGGTCGGGGTCGGCGTAGGGCAGGTCGGGCCACAGGGAGCCGGGCGCGGGGTTCATCGTGGCGCGCAGTCCGGCGGCGGTGGCGCCGAGGGCGGTGAGGCGGCCGGCGTAGGGCTCGGCGGTGGGGTCGAAGCCGGTGCCGAGCAGGAGGCTGCGCCATTTCAGGCGGAGGGTGTCGTAGGGGTCGGCCTGCGAGGGGGTGGTGTCGGCGGCTTGGGCGGTGCCGGGGAGGGCGAGGGCGAGGGGGGCCGCTGCGGCGGTGGTGAGGGCGGCGCGCAGTACGGCGCGGCGGGTCATGCGGGGCATGCGGTGTACCTCCGGTGCGAGGAGGGCGCGGACCGGGGTGGGGCGGCCCTGTCCGCGGTGAGGTGAAGCGGTTTCTAACACGAACGAACACGGGTCGGCAATGAATCGCACAAGGTGGCATGGATTTGTTCGTTCGCTCAGAAACGTTCAAATGCGGTCGGGTGCGGGCTAGGGTGCTGGTGAGGGTCAGGATGAGTTCGTGGTGCCGTCGTAAGGGGAGCTGACGTGGCGCACGCCAGGGAACGGCATCAGGAGATTCTGCGCAGGGTGCGGGAGAGCGGTTCCGTGCGGGTCAGTGACGTCGCCGCCACGCTGGGGGTCTCGGCGATCACCGTCCGACGGGATGTGGAGGCGCTCGCCGAGCGCGGGTTGCTCGTCCGGGTGCACGGGGGTGCGGTGCTGCCGGAAGCCGTCCCGGTGGCGCAGGCCGGGGCGCCCGGGTGGGGCGGGCGGGAGCCTGTCGTGGGGCTCGTCGTGCCTGCCGCGGACTACTACTACCCCGAGGTGATCAAGGGTGCGCGGGAGGCGGCCGCCGAGCGGGGGGTGCGGCTCGTCCTCGGCATCTCGCAGTACGACCCGGAGCAGGAGCGGGCGCAGGTGCGGCACATGCTCTCCGAGGGGATCGACGGGTTGCTGATCACTCCGTGCGAGCGGGTGGGTGAGGGCTTCCTGCCGGATGAACCCGGGGTGCCGTATGTGCTCGTGGAGCGGCAGCCGGGGGACGACGTCACGGACGCCGAGCAGGTGGTCAGCGACCATGCCTACGGTGCGCGGATCGCCGTGCGGCATCTGGCGGGGGGTGGCCGGTCGCGGATCGGGTTGTTGCTGCGGGACGACAGTCCGCACCGGGGGCTGGTGCGGGAGGGGTTCGTGGGCGGGCTCGCGGGGGTGGGGCTGCCCGGTGACGTCGTGATGCCGCTGCCGTCGCAGGGACGGGCCGGGGAACGGGAGCGGGTGCTGGAGGAGTTCACCGACGCGGTGGTGTCGGGGCGGGTCGATGCGGCGCTCGTGCACAACGACCATGACGCGATCGTGGTGCTGCAGCGGCTGCGGGCGCGGGGGGTCCGGGTGCCGGACGACGTGGCGCTGGTGGCGTACGACGACGAGGTCGCGGCGCTGGCCGACGTTCCGCTGAGCGCGGTGGCGCCGCGGAAGCGGGCGGTGGGGGTGGCAGCGGTCGAGCTGATCGCGTGGAGGCTGGCCGAGCCGGAGCGGGCCCGGCATCGGGTGGCGATTTTGCCGGAGCTGCGGGTGCGGGGGTCCAGTGGGTAGGCCTGCGGCGCCGGGTCGCCCTTTGTCTGAGGCTTTCGTTGTGGCTGGTCGCGCCCACGCGGCGGAGCCGCATATCGATACAGCCCAGCGTGCCCTCCGCCGGTGCCGGCCGCTGCGGGCGGACACCCCCCACCCCGTCCCCTCCCCGCCGCGGGCGGCTGCGGGCCGTCGTGTCTAACCGCCTACCGCGATGCCCTCCAGGACCATCGACAGGTACTGGCGGGCGATCTCCTCAGGGGTGTGACGGCCTCCGGGCCGGTACCAGGAGGCGGCGACCCAGACGGTGTCGCGCAGGAAGCGGTAGGTCAGGCGGAGGTCGAGGTCGGCGCGGAACTCCCCCGCGGCCACCCCGCGTTCCAGGGTGGACAGCCATGCCTGTTCGAAGCGGCGCTGCGACTCGGCGAGGAAGGCGAACCGCTCCTGGGTGACGAGGTGGCGGGACTCCTTCTGGTAGATGGCGACCGCGTCGCGGTGCCGGTCGATCTCCCGGAAGGACTCGGTGACCAGGGCCCGCAGCGTCTCGCCGGGGCCCAGCTCGGCGGCCAGGACGGTGTCGTAACCGGCCCAGAGCTCGTCGAGGAAGGTGCGCAGGATCTCCTCGAGCATCGACTCCTTGGAGTCGAAGTGGTAGTAGAGGCTGCCGGCGAGCATGCCCGCGTGGTCCGCGATGCGGCGGACGGTGGTGGCGTTGTAGCCCTGCTCGGCGAAGACCTCGGCGGCGGTAGCGAGGAGTTCCTGGCGGCGCTCCGGGGGGGCGGCGGTCACCTGCGGCTTCTTCTTGGTCGGCACGGGTCCATTGTGGCCGTACCCGGGCGGCTTCGGTTCGGCGGGCGGTGGCACGGTCAGGCGGGGCGCACGATGCCCTGGGCGCGGGCGGCCGCCAGCCACTGCGGGAACTCCCCCAGCAGGCGGTCGTACAGCTCGGTGTCGGAGATGGTGCGCGGGTCCGCGCCGGCGTGGAAGAAGCCGGCGTTGTCGACCGGCCGTTTGTCCGGTACGGCGAGGTCGTCGAGCTTGCGCAGGAAGTCGAACTGCCCGCTGTCCGGGTCGCCGAAGCCGACGAACTGCCAGAACAGCGGGAGGCGCGCCGACTTGCACAGGTAGCGTTCCGCGGCGAGCTTGTTGATCGGGCCGCCGTCGGTCTGGAAGACCACCAGGGCGGGTTCCCGCGCGCCGCTGTCGAGGTAGTGGTCGATGACGGTGTCCATGGCCAGGTGGTAGCTCGTCCGGCCCATGTGGCCGAGCCCGGCGACGATCCGGTCGATCCGGCCCCGGTGGTCGGCGAGCGCGATGTCGGTGACGGCGTCGACGTCCGTGGAGAAGAAGACGACCGGCACGCTGCCGTCGTCGTCGAGGTGCGCGGCCAGCCCCAGCACGCGGTCGGCGAGCGCCTGCACGCTGCCGTCCTTGTAGTACGGCTTCATCGAGCCCGAGTAGTCGATCACGAGGTGGACGGCCGCCCTGAGGCCGTCCAGGCCGTGCCGGGTGAGCGAGACCCCGGCGGACTTGTAGAGGCTCACCAGCGCGGGCGCGGTCTCCTCCACCTTCGTCAGACTGATCGCGGCCATGCGCGTCTCCCCCTCGGATGTGTGGTCATGGCTGCCGAGAGTACGTCGCAGACGCCCTGGCCTCCCCCGATCCACCGGCGTTCGTTATTTTGTTCGCCGCCGACCCCACCGGCTCACCGTCCGTCCCATCTCTGCAAGGAGCCTGCGTGGAACCCGAGTCCGCCGTCACCACCTGCTTTCGCCACCCCAAGGTGGAATCCCACGTCCGCTGCACCCGCTGCGAGAGGTTCATCTGCCCCGGCTGCATGCGCGAGGCGGCGGTCGGCCACCAGTGCGTGGAGTGCGTGAAGGAGGGCGCGCGTTCGGTGCGGCAGGCCCGTACCGTCGTGGGCGGCCGGGTGCCGGCGGCGCCGGTACTCACCTGCGTGCTGATCGGCCTGAACGTGCTCGCCTATGTGGCCGAGCTGGTGCGGCCGCAGACCGTGGAGCGGTTCTCCATGCTCGGCGCCCGGCTGGTCGGCCCGGACGGCGGCTACTACCTCTACGACAGCGGCTTCCCGGCGGACTACCACGCCCAGGGTGTGGTGGCCGGCGAGTGGGAGCGGCTGCTGACCGGCGCCTTCCTGCATCTGCCGCCCACCCAGGGCGCGTTCGGGATCGCGCACATCGTGATGAACATGCTCGCGCTGTGGCAGATCGGCCGCGTCGCGGAGGCCCTGCTCGGCCGGGTCCGCTACCTGGCGCTGTATCTGCTGGCCGCGCTCGGCGGTTCGGTGCTGGAGCTGCTCATCGCCGACCCGGCGACCGAGTCGGTGGGCGCCTCGGGGGCTGTCTTCGGGCTGGGCGCGGCGTACTACGTCCTGGCGCGGCGCATGGGCGGCGACCTCGGGCAGGTCAACCGGTACATGGGCGGGCTGCTGCTGTGGATGCTGATCTCGGCCGGTCTGACGTCCTGGCAGGGCCACCTCGGCGGTCTGCTGACCGGCGGAGCGGTGAGCCTGGCGTACGCCTACGCGCCGCGCGGCCGCTACCGCGGTCTGGTCCAGGCGGGCGCGTGTGTGGCGCTGCTGGCGCTGCTCGCGCTGTGCGCGTGGGGCAAGGTCGTCGAGCTGACCTCGGTCACGGCGTGAGCGGGAGGGGAGACACGCCATGAAACGCGCCGGTTGTCTGCTGTTCGCCGCCTTTCCCGTCGTCGCGACGGCGGCGTTCTACTTCCTCGCCCCGTCGGACGACGGCCGCCCGGCGCCGGCCGGGCAGCAGTCCCGCCAGGACGCCAAGGTCCGCGCGGAGCAGGGCCGCCGGCTGCGGTCGGAGGACGCCCAGGTGCCGGCCGACGCCCCGCCGGGGCTGGCCGCGCCCGCGAAGAAGGAGCTGGCGCAGAAGATCGTGGCCAGCGCCGAGAGCTCCACGCTCGACTGGCGGGCCTCCTACGGCTCCATCGAGGACAGCGGCGACGGCTGCGGCTACACGGCCGGCGTCATCGGCTTCTGCACCGCCACCCATGACCTGCTCGGCCTCGTCGAGCGCTACAGCAAGGACCACCCGGGCAACGGCCTGGCGCGCTATCTGCCGGCGCTGCGCGCGGTGGACGGCACCGACTCGCACGAGGGTCTCGACCCGGGTTTCCCGGCCGCGTGGAAAGCGGAGGCGAAGCTGCCGGCGTTCCGGCGGACGCAGGACCGCGAGCGCGACGAGGTGTACTTCGAGCCGGCGGTGCGCCTGGCCAAGCTGGACGGCCTGGGCACGCTGGGCCAGTTCGTGTACTACGACGCGATGGTGCTGCACGGGCCGGGCATCGACGCCGACGGCTTCTACGTGCTGCGTGAGCGGGCGATGCGGCAGGCGAAGACCCCGGCGCAGGGCGGCGAGGAGAAGACGTACCTCTCGGCCTTCCTGGACGTGCGCCGCGCGGCGATGAAGCAGCGCCGGACCACGCAGGACACCTCCCGCATCGACACGGCCCAGCGGCGCTGGCTCGGGGCCGGCAATCTGGCCCTGGACACCCCGCTGAGCTGGGAGGTGTACGGGGAGTCGTACCGGGTGCCGTAGGTGTGTGCGGAAAGGCGACGGCGCCTGCCCGGGGTCCGGTCGGGGACAGGGCAGGCGCCGTCTGTGTTCCGTACGCCGTTGTACGGGACGTATGCGGGGCCGTCAGACCGTCAGGGCGCGGTCGGTCGGCCGGATCGGGGCCGGCAGGTCGCTGGCTCCGGTCAGGTGGCGGTCGACGCCGCGGGCGGCCGAGCGGCCCTCCGCGATCGCCCACACGATCAGGGACTGGCCACGGCCGGCGTCACCGGCGACGAAGACACCGGGGACGTTGGTCTGGAAATCGGCGTCGCGGGCGATGTTACCGCGTTCGTCGAGGTCCAGGCCGAACTGCTCCACCAGGCCGTTGTCCCGGTCGGTGCCGGTGAAGCCCATCGCGAGGGTGACCAGCTGGGCGGGGATCTTGCGCTCGGTGCCCGGCTTGGTGGTCAGCCTGCCGTCGACGAACTCGACCTCGGCCAGGTGCAGCCACTGCACGTTGCCGTCCTCGTCGCCCTCGAAGTGGGTGGTGGAGGCGGAGTAGATCCGCTCGCCGCCCTCCTCGTGGGCCGAGGTGACCTTGTACAGGATCGGGAAGGTCGGCCAGGGCTGGTTCGTCGGGTGCCGCTCCTCGCTGGGGCGGGGCATGATCTCCAGCTGGGTGACGGAGGCGGCGCCCTGGCGGTGGGCGGTGCCCACGCAGTCGGCGCCGGTGTCACCGCCGCCGATGACGACGACGTGCTTGCCCTCGGCGGAGATCGGGGGCGCCACGAAGTCGCCCTCCTGGACCTTGTTCGCCAGGGGCAGGTACTCCATGGCCTGGTAGATGCCCTTGAGCTCACGGCCCGGCACGGGCAGGTCGCGGGCGGTGGTGGCGCCCACGGCGAGCACGACCGCGTCGTACCGCTTCTTCAGGTCCGTGGCCTTCAGGTCGCGGCCGATCTCGATGCCGGTGCGGAAGCGGGTGCCTTCCGCGCGCATCTGCTCGATACGGCGGTTGATGTGCCGCTTCTCCATCTTGAACTCGGGGATGCCGTAGCGGAGGAGGCCTCCGACGCGGTCCGCGCGCTCGTAGACGGCGACCGTGTGGCCGGCCCGGGTGAGCTGCTGGGCGGCGGCCAGGCCCGCGGGGCCCGAGCCGACGACGGCGACGGTCTTGCCGGACAGGCGCTCGGGGATCTGCGGGGCGACGTCCCCGGTCTCCCACGCCTTGTCGATGATCGAGACCTCGACGTTCTTGATGGTGACCGGCGGCTGGTTGATGCCGAGCACGCACGCCGACTCGCAGGGCGCCGGGCACAGGCGACCGGTGAACTCCGGGAAGTTGTTGGTCGCGTGCAGGCGCTCGGAGGCGGCGCCCCAGTCCTCGCGGTAGGCGTAGTCGTTCCACTCGGGGATGAGATTCCCGAGCGGACAGCCGTTGTGGCAGAACGGGATGCCGCAGTCCATGCAGCGGCTGGCCTGCTTGGAGATGATCGGCAGCAGGGAGCCGGGGACGTAGACCTCGTTCCAGTCCCTGACGCGCTCGGGCACCGGGCGGGACTTGGCGACCTCGCGGCCGTGGTTCAAAAAGCCCTTCGGGTCAGCCATTGATCGCCGCCTCCATCATCTTCTCGGTGATCTCGGTCTCGGACAGACCGGCTCGCTCGGCGGCGTCCTTGGCGGCGAGCACTGCCTTGTACGTGCTGGGGATGATCTTGCTGAAGCGCTCGACGGCGGTGTCCCACTCGGCCAGGAGCTTGGCGGCCACGGTGGAGCCGGTCTCCTCCTGGTGGCGGCGCACGACGTCGTGCAGCCACTGCTTGTCCGTCTCGTCCAGCGCCTCCACCGCGTCGAGGTTGCCGACGTTGACGTTGTCGCGGTCCAGGTCGATGACGTACGCGATGCCGCCGGACATGCCGGCCGCGAAGTTGCGGCCCGTCTCACCGAGGACGACCGCGTGACCGCCGGTCATGTACTCGCAGCCGTGGTCGCCCACGCCCTCGGAGACGACCAGCGCACCGGAGTTGCGCACGCAGAAGCGTTCGCCGGTCTTGCCGCGCAGGAACATCTCGCCGCCGGTCGCGCCGTAGCCGATGGTGTTGCCGGCGATGACGCTGTACTCGGCGAGGTGGTCGGCGGCCCGGTCCGGGCGGACGACGATCCGGCCGCCGGACAGGCCCTTGCCGACGTAGTCGTTGGCGTCGCCCTCCAGGCGCAGCGTGACGCCGCGCGGCACGAAGGCGCCGAAGGACTGGCCGGCGGAGCCGGTGAAGGTGATGTCGATGGTGTCGTCGGGCAGGCCCGCACCGCCGAACTTCTTCGTCACCTCGTGGCCGAGCATGGTGCCGACCGTGCGGTTGATGTTGCGGATGGCGACCTGGGCGCGGACCGGCTGTGCGTCCGTCGCGCTCCCGGCGGCCAGCGCGTCGGCGGCCAGCTTGATCAGCTCGTTGTCGAGGGCCTTCTCCAGGCCGTGGTCCTGGGCGATGACCTGGTGGCGGACCGCGCCCTCGGGCAGCTCGGGCACGTGGAAGAGCGGGTTCAGGTCCAGGCCCTGAGCCTTCCAGTGGTCGACCGCGCGCTCGACGTCCAGCACCTCGGCGTGGCCGACGGCCTCCTCGATGGAGCGGAAGCCCAGCTCGGCCAGCAGCTCGCGGACCTCCTGCGCGATGAACCGGAAGAAGTTCACCACGTACTCGGCCTTGCCGGCGAAGCGGTCGCGCAGCACCGGGTTCTGGGTGGCGATGCCGACCGGGCAGGTGTCCAGGTGGCACACGCGCATCATCACGCAACCGGAGACGACCAGCGGAGCGGTCGCGAAACCGAACTCCTCGGCGCCCAGCAGCGCGGCGATGACCACGTCACGGCCGGTCTTGAGCTGGCCGTCGGTCTGCACGACGATCCGGTCGCGCAGGCCGTTGAGCAGCAGGGTCTGCTGGGTCTCGGCGAGACCGAGCTCCCAGGGACCGCCCGCGTGCTTGAGCGAGGTGAGCGGGGAGGCGCCCGTGCCGCCGTCGTGGCCGGAGATGAGGACGACGTCCGCGTGCGCCTTGGACACACCGGCCGCGACCGTGCCGACGCCGACCTCGGAGACCAGCTTCACGTGGATCCGCGCCTGCGGGTTCGCGTTCTTCAGGTCGTGGATGAGCTGGGCGAGGTCTTCGATGGAGTAGATGTCGTGGTGCGGCGGCGGGGAGATCAGGCCGACACCCGGCGTGGAGTGACGGGTCTTCGCGACCCACGGGTAGACCTTGTGGCCGGGCAGCTGGCCGCCCTCGCCGGGCTTGGCGCCCTGGGCCATCTTGATCTGGATGTCGTCCGCGTTGACCAGGTACTCGGAGGTCACGCCGAAGCGGCCGGAGGCCACCTGCTTGATCGCCGAGCGGCGCGCCGGGTCGTACAGGCGCTCCGGGTCCTCGCCGCCCTCACCGGTGTTGGACTTGCCGCCCAGCTGGTTCATGGCGATGGCGAGGGTCTCGTGCGCCTCCTGCGAGATGGAGCCGTACGACATCGCGCCGGTGGAGAAGCGCTTGACGATCTCCGAGACCGGCTCGACCTCGTCGACCGGGATCGGTCCGCGGCCGGACTTGAAGCCGAACAGGCCGCGCAGCGTCATCAGGCGCTCGGACTGCTCGTTCACGCGGTCCGTGTACTTCTTGAAGATGTCGTAGCGGCCGCTGCGCGTGGAGTGCTGGAGGCGGAAGACCGTCTCCGGGTCGAACAGGTGCGGCTCGCCCTCGCGGCGCCACTGGTACTCGCCGCCGATGTCCAGCGCGCGGTGCGCCGGGGCGATGCCGGAGGCCGGGTAGGCCTTGGCGTGGCGGGCGGCGACCTCCTTGGCGACGACGTCGATGCCGACGCCGCCGATCTTGGTGGTGGTGCCGCTGAAGTACTTGGTGACGAACTCCTCGTCCAGGCCGACGGCCTCGAAGACCTGGGCGCCGCGGTAGGAGGCGACGGTGGAGATGCCCATCTTCGACATGACCTTCAGCACGCCCTTGCCGAGGGCGTAGATCAGGTTCTTGATGGCCTTCTCGGGCTCCAGGCCGTTCAGGAAGGTCCCCGCGCGCAGCAGGTCCTCCACCGACTCCATCGCCAGGTACGGGTTGACGGCGGCGGCGCCGTAGCCGATCAGCAGGGCGACGTGGTGGACCTCGCGGACGTCGCCGGCCTCGACCAGCAGGCCCACCTGGGTGCGCTGCTTGGTGCGGATGAGGTGGTGGTGGACGGCCGCGGTGAGCAGCAGCGACGGGATCGGCGCGTGCTCGGCGTCGGAGTGGCGGTCGGAGAGGACGATCAGGCGGGCGCCGTTGTCTATGGCGGCGTCGGCCTCGGCGCAGATCTCCTCGATGCGGGCCGCGAGGGCCTCGCCGCCGCCGTGCACCCGGTACAGGCCGGACAGGGTCGCGGCCTTGAAGCCGGGCATGTCGCCGTCGGCGTTGATGTGGATGAGCTTGGCCAGCTCGTCGTTGTCGATCACCGGGAAGGGCAGGGTGACCGAGCGGCACGAGGCGGACGTCGGCTCCAGCAGGTTGCCCTCCGGGCCCAGCGAGGAGCGCAGCGAGGTGACGAGCTCCTCGCGGATCGCGTCCAGCGGCGGGTTGGTGACCTGCGCGAACAGCTGGGTGAAGTAGTCGAAGAGCAGGCGCGGGCGCTCGGAGAGGGCCGCGATCGGGCTGTCGGTGCCCATGGAGCCGATCGGCTCGGCGCCGGCGCGGGCCATCGGGGCGAGGATGACGCGCAGCTCCTCCTCGGTGTACCCGAAGGTCTGCTGGCGGCGGGTGACCGAGGCGTGGGTGTGGACGATGTGCTCGCGCTCGGGCAGGTCGCCCAGCTCGATCTCGCCGGCCTCCAGCCATTCGGCGTAGGGGGCCGCGGCGGCGAGCTGCGACTTGATCTCGTCGTCCTCGATGATGCGGTGCTCGGCGGTGTCGACGAGGAACATCCGGCCGGGCTGCAGACGGCCCTTGCGGACGACCTTCGCGGGGTCGATGTCGAGGACGCCGACCTCGGAGCCGAGGACGACGAGGCCGTCGTCGGTGACCCAGTAGCGGCCGGGGCGCAGACCGTTGCGGTCGAGCACGGCGCCGACCTGGGTGCCGTCGGTGAAGGTGACGCAGGCGGGGCCGTCCCAGGGCTCCATCATCGTGGAGTGGAACTGGTAGAAGGCACGCCGGGCCGGGTCCATGGAGTCGTGGTTCTCCCACGCCTCCGGGATCATCATCAGCACGGAGTGCGGCAGCGAACGGCCGCCCAGGTGCAGCAGCTCCAGCACCTCGTCGAAGGACGCGGAGTCGGAGGCGTCGGGCGTGCACAGGGGGAAGATCCGCTCGATCTTCTCCTGCGGCCCGAACAGGTCGGAGACCAGCTGCGACTCGCGGGCGGTCATCCAGTTGCGGTTGCCCTTGACGGTGTTGATCTCACCGTTGTGCGCGACGAAGCGGTAGGGGTGCGCGAGCGGCCACGACGGGAAGGTGTTCGTGGAGAACCGGGAGTGCACGAGCGCGATCGCGGAGGCGAAGCGGCGGTCGGAGAGGTCCGGGAAGAAGGGCTCGAGCTGGCCGGTGGTCAGCATGCCCTTGTAGACGATGGTCCGCGCGGACAGCGACGGGAAGTAGACGCCCGCCTCGCGCTCGGCGCGCTTGCGCAGCACGAACGCCTTGCGGTCCAGGGCGATGCCGGTGCTGGCGCCCTCGGAGACGAAGAGCTGGCGGAAGACCGGCATGGTGGAGCGGGCGGTGGCGCCCAGCAGCTCCGGGGCGACGGGGACCTCGCGCCAGCCGAGGACGGTCAGGCCTTCGTCGGCGGCGATCGTCTCGATCTGTGAGACGGCGTCGGCGGCGCCGTCCTCCGGCAGGAAGGCGATGCCGACGGCGTAGGCGCCGGCCTCGGGCAGCTCGAATCCGGCCACCTCGCGGAAGAACGCGTCGGGGACCTGGGAGAGGATGCCCGCGCCGTCGCCCGAGTCGGGCTCGGAGCCGGTGGCACCGCGGTGCTCCAGGTTGCGCAGGACCGTCAGGGCCTGTTCGACCAGCGTGTGGGACGCCTCGCCGGTAAGGGTGGCGACGAAGCCGACGCCGCAGGCGTCGCGCTCGTTGCGGGGGTCGTACATACCCTGGGCAGCAGGGCGAGCATCCATGAAGGACCACTTCTGGCCATTCGCGGAATGCTGGGACGGCTGGCGCGGCGTACGCATCGGCTCTCCCGTCGTCGTCAAGTGGCATGTGCAGGTGCCGAGGGACGACGTTGGCCCTCTGCGTGATCGCAAAATTTCGTGCAGGTTACATGATGGAGCGGTTCTCGGGAACCGGATACTCCGTTCCATCATGCGGACGCCGCGGGGTGCGCGGGTGGGGGTGAAGCGACCCCGGACGGGAAGTGATGGGGGGTCCGGCGCGGGCAGATCGATGCCTGCCGGACCGAGACCGGGACGGGCGTCGTCGCACACCCCGGTGGGGGTACCGCGAGCTACCGCGAGCCTCATTGCCCGCAGCGCTTACGGCTCATGCCCCGCCGTCATGCAGCTGAAACCAGCGGGTAATGGAGAACTTATGCGCCCCTTCGCATAAGTACCAGCCGCGTCATCCTACGGCCGTTCCGAACAGGCTGCCCAGGGCGTACGTCACACCGGCCGCGGCACCACCCAGGACAAGCTGGCGCAAACCGCTGTACCACCAGCTGCGCGCGGTCACCTTGGCGACCACCGCGCCGCAGGCGAACAGCCCGAACAGCGCGAGCAGCAGGGAAGGCCACAGCACGGTCGCGCCGAGCAGATAAGGCAGCACGGGCAGCAGGGCGCCGAGCGCGAAGGAACCGAACGACGACACGGCCGCGACCAGCGGCGACGGCAGATCGCCCGGGTCGATGCCCAGCTCCTCGCGGGCGTGTATCTCCAGCGCCTGCTCGGGGTCCTGCGACAGCTGCCGGGCGACCTCACGGGCCAGCTCGGGCTCCACGCCCCGCGCCGCGTACAGGGCGGCGAGCTCCGCCTCCTCGTCCGCGGGGTGCTTGCGCAGTTCGCGCCGCTCCACGTCCAGTTCGGCCTCGACCAGCTCGCGCTGGGAGGCGACCGAGGTGTACTCGCCGGCCGCCATCGAGAAGGCGCCGGCGGCCAGGCCCGCGAGCCCGGTCAGCACGATCGTGTGCTGGCCGACGGATCCGCCCGCGACACCGGTCATCAGGGCGAGGTTGGAGACCAGGCCGTCCATCGCGCCGAAGACGGCGGGGCGCAGCCACCCTCCGTTGACATCACGGTGGGTGTGGTTGTCGCGGTGCGCCTCGTGCAGCGCCGCCCGGGTGTCGATGATGGCCATTGCGGTCCCCCAAGAAAGCTAAGGCAAAGCTAAGTCTGGACAGATTCCAAGTTCTGACAACGCCAAATCTAGCTCGGTGCTTCCTTCGCCGCCAGCAAGGAAAGGCTGCGCTAACCTGCGGCTTTACCCGCTCACCGGGGGACGGCCGACCGGGTGACACCGGGCCGGGACGCGCGAGGCGGGTCGGCCGCCGTGGCACACCTGGCGCAAAGGGCTGCACGCCCTCGACGGGACTCCCCGGAGGTGACGCCGCCATGGCCTCGATCCGTGAGCGGGCCCGCGGCGCCCTGCTCGGCCTCGCCGTCGGAGACGCCCTCGGGGCGCCCGCGGAGAACCTCAAGCCCTCCGAGATCCGCGCCCGCTGGGGCCGTATCACCGGATTCGTCGCCGCCGAGCCCGCCGGCACCGACGACACCGAGTACACGATCTTCTCCGGGCTGCTGCTCGCCCGGCACGGCTCGGCGCTGACCCCGGCCGACGTCGAGGCGGCCTGGCACGAGTGGATCGCCGACCGCGCCGAGGGCCCCTTCCGCGGCGCGGGCTTCAGCGAGCGCGGCACGCTGGAGAACCTGCGCCGGGGCCTGGCCGCGCCCATCTCCGCCCAGCACCGGCACGCCTGGAGCGACGGGCTCGCCATGCGCGCCGCGGTGTCCGGGGTGCACGCCGCGGGCCGCCCGGCGGAGGCGGCACGGCTCGCCGCGATCGACGGCTCGGTCAGCCATGAGGGCGAGGGCATCTACGGCGGCCAGGCGGTCGCGGCCGGGGTCGCGGCGGCGATGGGCGGCGCCGCGCCGGAGGCGGTCGTCGCGGCCGCGCTCACCGTCGTACCGGACGACTCCTGGACGGCCCGCTCCCTGCGGCGCGCGGTCATCGCCGCCCACCGCGGCGAACGCGCGGTGCGCACCGCCGTCGTCATCGGCGGCTACCCCTGGACCGACCTCGCCCCCGAGGCGGTCGCCCTCGCCTTCGGCGCCTACGCGGCGGCCGACGGCGACTTCCGCGACGCGGTGCTCACGGCCGTCAACATGGGCCGCGACGCGGACACGACGGCCGCGGTGGCGGGCGCCCTGGCGGGCGCGACGCAGGGGGTGGCGGCGATCCCGGCCGACTGGGCGGCGGCGATCGGCCCGGCCCGGGGCAGCTGCCTGCCGGCGATGAAGGGACGGCACGTACTGGAGGTGGCGGACCTGCTGGTGAGCGGCGCGAGCGGGGGCGACGAGGCAACCCACGGGGCCCGGGCCCGGGCCGACGGCGAGACCGGCGCGTGGGCGGCGCGGATCGTGGCGCCCGGCGGCGGGGTGCCGAGCGGAGTGACGCCGAGCGGCGGGGTTCCCATCGGCGTGGTGCCCGGCGGCGGGGTGCCCGACTTCGTGCCGGACGAGGTGCGGGAAGAGGTCAGGAACGAGGTACGGGAAGGGGGGCGGGGCGAGGCACCGGAAAAGGCGCGGGACGACGTGGGGGACGAGGCACCGGAAGAGGCGCGGGACGACGTGGGGGGCGAGGTACCGGAAGAGGCGCGGGACGACGTGGGGGGCGAGGTGCGGGAAGAGGTGCCGGGCTCCCCCGCGTCCGGCCCTCCCCCGGCCGAGCCGGCCGGCGGGTGGGCGGCGCCGTCCCGGGGTTCCCGGGCGCTGAACCCTCTCGTACCGGCAGTGGATCCCGGTGAGCCCGACGACGAGGTGAAGCCGTGACCCGCCGTATCGAAGGGCTGCTCCTCGGGCTCGCCGCCGGCGACGCGGCCGGATGGCCCGCCGCGCGGCACCGCGCCGCGCGGATGCCGGAGTGGACCCGTCGGCTCACCCGCGAGCTGGACACCTTCGCCGAGCAGAACGCCACGACCACCCTCCCCGTCCCCATCGCCCTCAACCAGCCCCCGGAACCGCTGCGGCTCGGCCCCTCCGACGACGCCGAGTGGGCGGCGTTCGCCGCCGAGGCGGTGCTGCGGGCCGGGGACGACCACGCCCTTGGCGACCTCAGCCGGGAGCGCCGGGTGCGCACCGCCCTCGACCTCACCTGGACCGCCGTGGCCGCCGAGGTCGCCGCCGCGGCGGAGCGGGCCGCAGAGATCGAGTCCGCCGTCCTGCCCCTGCGCGCCCGCATCTCCGTGC
Source organism: Streptomyces sp. NPDC097129 (assembly GCF_055668065.1). Lineage (NCBI taxonomy): Bacteria > Bacillati > Actinomycetota > Actinomycetes > Kitasatosporales > Streptomycetaceae > Streptomyces > Streptomyces sp. NPDC097129. Next base: position 185,001 of record NZ_JBVOQE010000001.1, read on the forward strand.
GCGCCGGCCTCGGCAATCTCGCCGCCGGTCTGCGCCCGCCCGCCACCGGCCACGACAACCCGCACTACTTCGACGACGCCGCCTGCGTGCGCGCCTGCGTCCTGGCCGCCGCGCACGTCGGCGACCCCCGGGCCGCCGCCGGCCTCGCCGAGTTCGACGCCCGCTACACCCAGGACGGCGACGGCGTGCACGGCGCCCGGGCGATGGCGGCGGCCCTGGCGCTCGCCCTCTCCGGCGCCGACACCGGCACCTGTGTGACCGCGGCCCTCGGTGAACTCCCGCCCGACACCGAGATCGGCCGCAACGCCCGGCACGCCCTGCACCTCGCCCACGACGCCGGCAGCGCCTTCGCCCTGGTCCCGCCGCTGGAGCACCAGATCGTCGACCACGTCTACAGCTACGGCATCGCCGCCGCCGAGACCGTGCCGGTCGCCCTCGCCCTGGCCACCGCGGCCGACGGCCGTATCGCCGCCGCCGTACCCGCCGCCGCGTGCCTGTCCCGGGTCGCCGACTCCGCCCCGGCCCTCACCGGCGCCCTGACCGGCGCGCTCGGCGGGGCGGACGCGATCCCCGAGACCTGGCGTGCCGCCTGCCGCACCCTCACCGGCTGCGCCCTGCCCCGGCTGACCGGCACCGACCTGGTGGAACTCGCCGAGCTGCTGGAAGCCGCGCAACCGGCCCTGCCAGGAGGATGATTCGGCCCATGACGCCCAAAGGAGAAGAAACCCCCGGGGCGGCGACGCTGGCGGACCGGATCACCGGCGCCCTCGTCGGCGCCGCGGTCGGCGACGCACTCGGCGGCCCGGTCGAGGGCTACTCCCCCGACCAGATCACCGAACGCCACGGCGGCCGCGTCCACGGCATCGTCGGCCCCTGGCACGGTGACGACTGGCGCACCGCCCGCCCCCTCGCGCCGTACCACAAGGGCGACGGGCACGTCACCGACGACACCCTGATGACCCACGCCCTGGTCCGGGTCTACGGCACGGTCCGCGACCACCTCGACGCCTACGCGGTCGCCGGCCACCTGGTCCCGGACCTGATGACCACCCCGCGCTGGATCCCGGAGCTGGAGGCGGAGGCGCTGCCGCTGCAGCGGATCTTCCTGGCGGAGAAGTGGCTGGTCGCCCGCCTGCACTACGGTCATGTCGACCCCCGCGAGGCCGGCGTCGGCAACCTCGTCAACTGCGGCGCCGCGATGTACATGGCCCCGGTCGGCCTGGTCAACGCGGCCAATCCGGCGGGCGCGTACGCCGAGGCGCTGGACGTGGCGGGCGCCCACCAGTCGTCGTACGGCCGGGAGGCGGCCGGTGTCCTCGCCGCGGCCGTGGCGGCGGCCTGTACGCCGGGCGCGACACCGGAGTCGGTGGTGCGCGCGTGCCTGGGCCTGGCCAAGGACGGCACCCGGGCGGCGATCGAGGCGGTGTGCGAAGTCGCCGCCCGGTACACGGACTTCGAGTCGGCGCTCGCCCCGCTGCGGGCGGCGGTCGCCCCGTTCGACACCGTGGGCCCCGACTACCGCTCCCCTTCGCTCGGCGCCCGCCGCCCCTCCCGGCTGCACGCGATCGAGGAACTGCCCGTCGCGCTCGGGATGGTGCTGGTGGCACGCGGCGACTACCGGCACGCCGTGCTCGGCGCGGTGAACTACGGCCGCGACTGCGACTCCATCGCGACGATGGCGGGCGCCCTGGCCGGCGCCCTCGGCTCCCCGGTCCCGGACGACTGGGCGAAGACGGTCGCCGAGGCCAGCCGTCTCGACCTGTGGGAGCCGGCCCGCACCCTCACCGGGGTCGCCCGGGAGGTCTTCCGGCGGGACGTGGAGCGCCGGCGCGTCCACGAGGAGGCGTTCGCGCGACTGGGAGGCGCCGGATGCGGCGACTGACCTGGGTCCAGCCGGAGGATCTGATCGGCCACGAGCTGCGCCAGGCGGCCCTGGACGGCCGCGAGCCGAAGGCGATCGCGGCGCGCTGGCGGGCGGCCGGCGGCCCGGACGCCCCCGAGCGGGCCGGGGCCTCCGAGCGGCGCGCCTCCCGCTATCTGCGGCAGCTCGCCGAGGACCTGCTGGACGAACTCGCCGATCTGCCCAGCCGGCTGGACGAGCCGACCGATCTGGAGCGGATCAAACGGCTCTGCCCCCACTGGCCCGCCCCCGCACCCCGTACGCCCGTCGCGCCGGAACGTCTGGAGGCGGCCTGGGTCGGCCGGGCCGCCGGCTGCCTGCTCGGCAAGCCCGTCGAGAAGCTCCCCCTCGACGGCATCCGCGCCCTCGCCCAGGCGGTCGGCAACTGGCCGCTGAGCACCTGGTTCACCGCCCGCGGCGTGCCCGCCGAGCTGCTCGCGGCCCACCCGTGGAACCGGCGGTCGGCCGCCACCTCCCTCGCCGAGTCCATCGAGGGCATGCCCGAGGACGACGACCTCAACTACCCGCTGCTGAACCTGCTGTTGCTCCAGCTTCACGGCCGCGCCTTCACCACCGCCGACGTCGCCGGCCTGTGGCTCGACGAGCTGCCGCCCGGCCGGGTCTTCACCGCCGAGCGCATCGCCCTGCGCAACCTGCTGCTCGGCCTCGAACCCCCGCAGACCGCCCGCCACCGCAACCCCTTCCGCGAATGGATCGGCGCCGTGATCCGCGCCGACATGCACGGCTGGACCAACCCCGGCGACCCGGCCGGCGCCGCCGAGCAGGCCCACCGCGACGCCACCCTCACGCATACCGCGAACGGCGTGTACGCGGCGATGTTCACCGCGGCCACCCTCGCCGCGGCCGCGTCCGGCACGAAGGACGTGCACGCCTGCCTGCGCACCGGCCTGACGGTGGTCCCGCCCGGCTCCCGGCTGGCGCAGGCGGTCCGGCACGCGGTCCGACTCGCCCACGAGCACGCCGACTTCGACACCGTCGTCGACCGTCTCCACGCCCGCTATGCCCTCACGCATCACTGGGTGCACGCGCTGCCCAACACCGCGCTGACGGCCGCCGCCCTCACCCATGCCGACGGGGACTTCGCGGGGTCCATCTGCCGTGCGGTGTCGGGCGGCTGGGACACCGACTCCAACGGCGCGACGGCCGGCAGCGTCGCCGGACTGCTCGCCGGTTCCCCCGCCGCGCTGCCCGACCGCTGGACGGCCCCGCTGAAGAACCGGCTCGCCACCTGTGTCGGCGGCTTCGACGGCACCGGCTTCGACGCCCTGGCCCACCTCACGCACCGGGAGGCAACCCGGCCATGACCCACGCACCGGGAGGCACCCCGGCCATGACCGACGTACCCGGAGGCATCCCATCCGTGAGCGACGCACCCGGAGGCATCCCGCCCGTGACCGACGTACCCGGAGGCAACGCGCCCATGACCGACGCGGCCGACGCCCCGCTCACCGGCCTGCGGGTGCTGGACCTCGCCACGCTCTTCGCCGGGCCCCTCGCGGCCACCCTCCTGGGCGACTTCGGCGCGGAGGTGATCAAGGTCGAGCACCCGGCGAAACCCGACCCGTCCCGCGGTCACGGCCCCGCGAAGGACGGCATCGGCCTGTGGTGGAAGGTGCTCGGCCGCAACAAGCGCACCCTCACCCTCGACCTGTCCACCCCGGGCGGCCGCACCACCCTGCTGCGGCTGGCCGCCGGCGCCGACGTCATCGTGGAGAACTTCCGCCCCGGCACCCTGGAGAAGTGGGACCTCGGCTGGGAGGAGCTGTCCGCCGCCAACCCGCGGCTGGTCCTCGCCCGGGTCACCGCCTTCGGCCAGTTCGGCCCCTACGCCCACCGGCCCGGCTTCGGCACGCTCGCCGAGGCGATGAGCGGCTTCGCCGCGATCACCGGCGAACCGGGCACCCCGCCCACGCTGCCGCCGTTCGGCCTCGCCGACTCCATCGCCGGGCTCGCCACCGCCTACGCGGTGATGTCCGCGCTGACCGCCCGGGAACGCACCGGCGCCGGACAGGTCGTCGACATGGCGATCATCGAGCCGATCCTGACCGTCCTCGGCCCCCACCCGACCTGGTACGACCAGCTCGGATACGTCCAGGAACGCACCGGAAACCGCTCCGCCAACAACGCCCCGCGCAACACCTACCGCACCGCCGACGGCGGCTGGGTGGCCGTCTCCACCTCCGCCCAGTCGGTCGCGGAGCGGGTGATGGAGCTGGTGGGCCGCCCCGAGCTGACCGCCGAGCCGTGGTTCGCCACCGGCGACGGCCGCGCCAGCCACGCCGACCTGCTCGACGAGGCCGTCGGCCGCTGGATCGCCGCCCGCCCCCGCGAGGAGGTCCTCGCCGCCTTCGAGAAGGCGGAGGCGGCGATCGCGCCGGTGCAGGACGTACGGGAGGTGATGACCGACCCGCAGTACCAGGCGCTCTCCTCGATCATCACCGTCGAGGACCCGGAGCTGGGCCCGCTGCGCATGCAGAACGTGCTGTTCCGGCTGTCCGCCACGCCCGGCGCGATCCGCTGGGCCGGCCGCCCGCACGGCGCCGACACCGACGCCGTCCTCACCGAGCTGGGGCTGACCGCGGCCGAGGTGGCCGCGCTGCGCGCGGAGGGCGCCGTATGACGAGCCCGCCACGCACCCCGTCCACCGCTGCCACGCCGACCGCGTCTTCCTCACCGGCCGCTTCTCGCTCCACCTCTTCGCCGCCGGCCGCTTCCCGCTCCACCTCTTCCCCGTCGGCCGCTTCCCCCTCCGCCGCTTCCCCACCGGCCGCTTCCTCGCGCGCCGCTTTCCCGCTCACCTGGCTGTACGCCCCTGGCGACCGGCCGCATGTCGTCGCCAAGGCGCTCGGCTGCGGGGCCGATGTGGTGGTCGTCGATCTGGAGGACGCCGTCGCCCCCGACCGCAAGGAGTACGCCCGCGCCGCCACCGCCGACCTCCTCGCCCGCCCGCACCAGGTGCCGGTGCACGTGCGGATCAACGCCCTGGACGGCCCGCTCGCGGAGGCCGACCTGAGGGCCCTCGCCCACCTGCCGGGCGTGGCGGGGCTGCGGCTGCCGAAGGTCGCCGGGCCCGAGCAGATCGTCCGGGTCGCCGAACGCACCGTGGCCGCGGACGGCGGGGCCTTGCCGCTGTACGCCCTTCTGGAGTCGGCGCTCGGCATCGAGCTCGCCCATGCCATCGCGACCGCTCACCGTGCCGTGCGCGGCATCGCGCTGGGCGAGGCCGATCTGCGGGGCGATCTGGGAGTCCGGGACGACGCCGGGCTGGACTGGCCGCGCTCCCGGGTGGTCGTCGCCGCTCGGGCGGCCGGGCTGCCGCCACCGGCCCAGTCCGTCCACCCCGACATCCGCGACCTGGACGGCCTCGCCGCGAGCTGCGCCCACGGCCGCGGCCTCGGCTTCCTCGGGCGCGCCGCGATCCACCCGCGCCAGCTCCCGGTGATCGAACGGGCCTATCTGCCGACCCCGGCGGAGATCGACGACGCGGAGGCGGTGATCCAGGCGGCGGCCGCGCACCAGGGCGCCCAGGCCCTGCCCGACGGCCGTTTCATCGACGCGGCGGCGGTGACGGCAGCCCACCGCACGCTGTCGCTGGCCGCGCGGCGCCACTGACGGCAGCGGATGAACGGCGAAGGGCGCCCGGAACACCGGACGCCCTCATCGCCGTACGACGCGACGGATCACGACTTCTTGGTCGCGGTCCCCGCCTCGTCCTTCGCCTCGTCGGCCACCGGAGACTCCTCCTCGGCGCCGGCCCCGGACTCGGCCGCGATCTCCGACCCGGTCTCGGACTTGGTCTCGGACTCGGCCTTCGTCCCGGTCGCGGAGTTGGTCGCGGGGACAACAGCGCCGTCCGCCTCGGCCTCGGCGTCTGCCTCGGCCGCACCGCCGGAGGCGTCCGTCTGCGGTTCCACGACCGCCTCACGGCCCGGCCGCTTCTTCGCCGACAGCACGATGTAGACCACCGCGAGCAGGAAGACGAACAGCGCGGTCCAGTTGTTCAGGCGCAGGCCGAAGATGTGGTGCGCGTCGTCCACGCGCAAGTACTCGGTCCAGAACCGGCCGACGCAGTACGCGGCGACGTACAGCGCGAACGCCCGGCCGTGCCCCAGCTTGAAGCGGCGGTCGGCCCAGATGACCAGCAGCGCGACGCCGATGCACCACAGCGACTCGTAGAGGAACGTCGGGTGGTAGGTGCCGGGCACCCGCCCGTCCGCCGAGGAGGTGATCTTCAGCGCCCAGGGCAGGTCGGTCGGCTTGCCGTACAGCTCCTGGTTGAACCAGTTGCCCCAGCGGCCGATCGCCTGGGCCAGGGCGATGCCGGGGGCGACGGCGTCGGCGTACGCCGGCATCGGGATGCCCCGGCGGCGGCAGCCGATCCACGCGCCCAGCGCGCCCAGGGCGATCGCGCCCCAGATGCCGAGGCCGCCCTCCCAGACCTTGAAGGCGTCCACCCAGTCACGGCCCGGGCTGAAGTACAGCTCGTAGTCCGTGATCACGTGGTAGAGGCGTCCGCCGACCAGGCCGAACGGCACCGCCCACACCGCGATGTCGGCGACCGTGCCGGCCCGCCCGCCCCGGGCGATCCAGCGCTTGTTGCCGAGCCAGACGGCAACGAAGACGCCGATGATGATGCAGAAGGCGTAGCCGCGCAGCGGAATGGGCCCGAGGTAGACAACCCCGTGCGACGGGCTGGGAATGAAGGCAAGTTCCATGGCAAGGTCGACGCTACCGTGCCGGACCCGGGCGACGGCAAGCCGCCTGGCTACGGGTCCATAACGGGGACGTGAGAAAACGCCGTGAGACGCCGCCCGGCCTCACCCCTTCGCGGCCTGCTGCACCAGCTGCTTCAGCTTCGCCGGGGTCATCGTCTGGTCCTGGTAGATGTTCTTTCCGTTGAGCAGCACGGTCGGCGTGCCCTGGAAGCCGGCCTTCTGGAACGCCTGGTGGGACTTGGCCACCCAGCTGTTGTGCTTGCCGTCCTGCACGCAGGAGCGGAAGGCGGGCGTGTCGAGCCCGGGGACCTTGCCGGCCAGCTCGATCAGCTTGCTGTCGCTCGCGAAGGCGTCGTCGGTCTCCTTCGGCTGGTTCTCGTACAGCACGTCGTGGTAGGCGGTGAACTTCCCCGCGTCCTGCGCGCAGGCCGCGGCGTTCGCCGCGTGCCGGGAGCCGCTGCCGCCGAGGTTGCCGTCGATGAGGGTGACCAGGTGGTACTCGCCTCTGAGCAGGCCGGCGCCGGTGAGCTCGTGGATCGTGGGGCGGTACGCCGCCTCGAAGGCCTGGCAGGCCGGGCAGCGGAAGTCCTCCCAGACGACGAGCGTGGACTTGGCGCTGTCCTTGCCGACCGGGATGGCCAGGGCGTCCTTGCCCTGCGCGCCCGAGGGCGCGACCACCGGGCCCGCGCTGCTGGAGCCCTTGTCCTTGCCCGAGTTGGCGGCGACCACGCCGATCACGGCCGCGAGGCCGAGGACGCACACCACGCTCGCCCCGACGATCAGGGCCCGCCGGCGTTTCTCGGCGGTCTTCTGCTTCTCGCGCTCCACCGCCAGCCGCTCCCTGGCGGTGCGCTTTCCGTCACGGTTCTTCTCGCTCACACCCCCAGAACGAACCGGGGAGGCGCATTGCGCCTCCCCGGTCCCAGGTCCACCCGTTCGAGTGACCGCTACGAAATGTCCCTGTCTGTTACGCCTGCGAGTACGCCTGCGGGCTGATGCCTACGCCTGTCCGCGCACGCCCTGCGCGAGCTCCCCGGCGAGGGCGCGCACCGCCTCCAGGCCGGCCGCCTCGTCCGGCGCGTCCAGCATCCGCTTGACGAAGGCCGAGCCGACGATCACGCCGTCGGCGAAGCCGGCGACCTCGGCGGCCTGGGCGCGGTTGGAGACGCCGAGGCCGACGCAGACGGGCAGGCCGCTGCCGGTGGCGCGGGTGCGCGCGACCAGGTCCTGGGCCTGCGCGCCGACCGACTCGCGGGTGCCGGTGACGCCCATGAGGGAGGCGGCGTAGACGAAGCCGCTGCCCGCCGCGGTGATCTCCCCGAGCCGCGCGTCCTTGCTGCTGGGCGCGACGACGAAGACGGTCGCGAGCCCGTGCTTGTCGGCGTGCTCACGCCACAGCGACGACTCCTGCACCGGCAGGTCGGGCAGGATGCAGCCCGCGCCGCCCGCCTCGGCCAGCTCGGCGGTGAACCGCTCGACGCCGTAGCGGTCGATGGGGTTCCAGTACGTCATGACCAGGACGGGCTTGCCGGTCGCGTCGTGGGCTTCGCGCACCGTGCGCATCACGTCGGCGATCTTCACGCCGCCGCGCAGGGCGATGTCGTCGGCGGTCTGGATGACCGGGCCGTCGAGGACGGGGTCGCTGTGCGGCAGGCCCACCTCGACGACGTCGGCGCCGCCGTCGAAGACGGCCTTGATCGCCTCGATGCCGCCGTCCACCGTCGGGAAGCCGGCCGGCAGGTAGGCGATGAGCGCGGAGCGGCCCTCCGCCCTGGCGGCGGCGAGGGTGTCGCGCAGCAGCTGAATGTTCCCGCTCACTTGGCGTCCCCCTCGATCTCCGCCGTGTCGGCCTGGTTCGCCGCCACCTCCGCGTCGGTGTCGTACAGCCCGAAGTAGCGGGCGGCGGTGTCCATGTCCTTGTCGCCGCGGCCGGACAGGTTGACCACGATCAGCGCGTCCTTGCCCAGCTCACGGCCGACCTCCAGGGCGCCGGCGAGGGCGTGGGCGCTCTCGATGGCCGGGATGATGCCCTCGGTCCTCGACAGCAGGCGCAGCGCCTGCATGGCGGCGTCGTCCGTGACCGCGCGGTACTCGCCGCGGCCGGAGTCCTTGAGGTAGGAGTGCTCGGGGCCGATGCCGGGATAGTCCAGACCGGCCGAGATGGAGTACGGCTCGGTGATCTGGCCCTCCTCGTCCTGCAGGACGTAGGAGCGCGAACCGTGCAGGATGCCCGGCTCGCCCGCGGTCAGCGTGGCCGCGTGCTCACCGGTCTCTACGCCGTGGCCGGCGGGTTCGCAGCCGATGAGGCGGACGCCCTCGTCGGGGATGAAGGCGTGGAAGAGGCCGATGGCGTTGGAGCCGCCGCCGACGCAGGCGATCGCGGCGTCGGGCAGGCGGCCGGCCCGCTCCAGGAGCTGGCGGCGGGTCTCGACGCCGATGACGCGGTGGAAGTCGCGGACCATCGCCGGGAAGGGGTGCGGACCGGCGACCGTGCCGAAGAGGTAGTGGGTGCGGTCGACGTTGGCGACCCAGTCGCGGAACGCCTCGTTGATGGCGTCCTTCAGCGTGCGGCTGCCGGACTTCACCGCCACGACCTCGGCGCCGAGCATGCGCATGCGGGCGACGTTGAGGGCCTGGCGACGGGTGTCGATCTCACCCATGTAGATCGTGCACTCGAGGCCGAACAGCGCGCAGGCGGTGGCCGTGGCGACACCGTGCTGGCCGGCGCCGGTCTCGGCGATCACGCGGGTCTTGCCCATGCGCTTGGTGAGCAGGGCCTGGCCGAGCACGTTGTTGATCTTGTGCGAGCCGGTGTGGTTGAGGTCCTCGCGCTTGAGGAACACCCGGGCGCCGCCGGCGTGTTCGGCGAAGCGGGGCACCTCGGTGAGCGCCGACGGGCGGCCGGTGTAGTTCACCAGCAGGTCGTCGAGCTCACGCGCGAACTCGGGGTCGTTCTTGGCCTTGTCGTACTCGACGGCCACCTCGTCCACGGCGGCGACGAGGGCCTCCGGGATGAACTTGCCGCCGAATGCTCCGAAGTAGCCTGCGGAGTCGGGGACCTGACCCTGCGGGTCGGGGATGAAGAAATCGCTGGGCATGCGTGTACCTCACGGTGAGTGCGTGGAAAAAACACTATTCGCCGTGGGGGCGGAGCTTGTCGTTCGACCTCAGGCCGTGTGTGCCTGGCCGCGCTCGCGCGGCGGTCGCCGCAGATCGAACAGAGCCCCGCGCCCCTGAGGGGCGCGCTGCCATCGGCGTCCGTTCACTTGTCCCGGTTCGTCTCCGATGACGTAGCGGACCCTGCGGCCGTGTACCCGGCGGGCGGGCGCGCGGCAGCCACGCGGGCGGCAACCGCGCGCGAGGCGCGCGTACCGGTCCGTCGTGGTCGCAGGGGTCGTCGCAGTCATCGGGGAAACCCTACCGGCGTCTCAGCCCCGGCCGTGGCGCAGTGCCGGGTGCTCGCCCGCGGCGACGAGGTCGGCGACCGCGGCCTTGGGGTCCTTGCCGGTGACCAGGGACTCGCCCACGAGGACGGCGTCGGCGCCGGCGTTGGCGTAGGCGATCAGGTCGTGCGGGCCGCGGACGCCGGACTCGGCGACCTTGACCAGGTGGTCGGGGATCTCCGGGGCGAGCCGCTCGAACGTGCCGCGGTCGACCTCCAGCGTCCTGAGGTTGCGCGCGTTGACACCGATGATCTTGGCGCCGGCGTCCACGGCCCGCTCGACCTCGTCCTCGTCGTGCACCTCGACCAGCGGGGTGAGGCCGATGGAGACGGCGCGCTCGATCAGCGACTCCAGGGCCGGCTGCTCCAGGGCGGCGACGATCAGCAGGGCGAGGTCGGCGCCGTAGGCCCGGGCCTCCCAGAGCTGGTACGACGTGACGATGAAGTCCTTGCGCAGGACCGGGATGTCCACGCGGGCGCGGACGGCCTCCAGGTCGTCCAGCGAGCCGCCGAAGCGGCGCTCCTCGGTGAGGACGGAGATGACGGCCGCGCCGCCCGCCTCGTAGTCCGCGGCCAGCCCGGCCGGGTCGGCGATCGCGGCCAGCGCGCCCTTGGAGGGGCTGGAGCGCTTGACCTCGCAGATCACCTTGACGCCGTCGCCCTTGAGCGCGGCCACCCCGTCCTTGGCCGCGGGGGCCTTCGCCGCGCGCTCCTTGAGCTCGTCGAGGCTGACGCGCGCCTGCCGCTCCGCGAGGTCGGCACGGACTCCGTCGATGATCTCGTCGAGCACACTCACGCGAGCGGCCCCCTTCCAGACGGTTGACAGTTCCAGCGACCAGGGGGGAACCATTGGTCACTGCGATGGTATCCGCCCGAAGGCCATGACTTCGCATCCGGTGGATGCCGGTCCCACCACCTGGACATTCGACGGCCGGTCAAGGATGGAGCCAACCGCCGGACGGCAGGTTCCGGACAACCGTGAAGACCAGCAGCAGCCCGCCCAGCGTCCACAGCTGGACGGGCCGGGGGTCGGGCCGGAAAGGCCGTCCGCGCACCGCGTGAACCACCCAGACGGTCCACAGCACCGCGAAACCCAGATAGCCCACCACGGCGGCCGCGTTGTCGTGCAGCGCCCCCATGAGGTCGCCGTGCACGACGGCGTGCGCACTGCGCAGCCCGCCGCAGCCGGGGCAGTAGACGCCGGTGAGGCGCAGCAGGGGACACACGGGGTAGTGGCCGGGCTCGTTGGGGTCGACGGCGCCGACATAGGCGAAGGCGCCCGCTACGGCGGCGAGGACGGCGGCGGGCGCCGCCAGCCGCTCCTGGAGTCCGTGTCTCACGTCTCGCATTGTGCGCCCAGTTGGCCGGGGACGCCGTGAGGGGCGCCGCGGCACGTGTGTGTGCCGCGGCGCCCCTCACGGCGTCGTCCGGGGTCGTCCGAGGGCTTTAGCCCTTGGCGACGGCCGCCTCGCGGTTGGCGGTGGGCTGGTCGGCCATCACCAGCGGCTCGGAGGCGGACTTCGGGGCACCCATGCCCATTGCGCGCATGATGCCGCCGACGACACCGCCGAGCACGATGACGCCCATGCTGACCCAGAAGCCGACCGGCTGGGCCGCCACCACGAAGGCGCCGGCGGCGCAGAAACCGATGAAGGCGATGATGACACCGGTCCAGGCGGCCGGGGTGTGTCCGTGGCTGCTGCCCGCCATTGCTAGCTCCTCGTTGCCGTGTACGTGTCGTACGTGTCCGTGACGGACGTTGTGTTCGGCTCCATTGTCCCGTACGCGCGCGTGCGCCGTGCGCCGGGGTGGGCCGTCGGAGCGGGTCAGGCCGGGCCGGTGCCCGTCGGGTCCTCGCCGCGGTCCAGAGCCTTCCACAGGTCCTCGGGACGGTCGGGGTCGACGGCCGGCGCGGCGCGGCGCGGGCGGGGGGCGCCGGAGCGCTCGTAGCGGCCGGACATCGCGGGCCACAGCGTGCCGTAGCGCAGGGCGAGCAGACCGGCCAGCAGGATCAGCGCGCCGCCGGCGGCGGCGACGTAGGGCCAGGCCGTGTGGGTGAGGGCGGCGACGGTGGCGGAGGTGTCGCCGGAGGCCGCGGCGGCCTTGTCGTCGAGGGCGGCGCTGTCGTTGGCTCCGATCAGGGCGGCGGCGACGGTCCCGGCGCCGGACAGGGCGAGGACGGCGGCCACCAGCAGCCGGCCGGCCCGGCGTACGGCGAAGACGGCGACGAGCGCGGCCAGGCCCACTATGGCGAGCGCCGCGGGCACGCCGGTGACGTCGCTGCCCTTCGCGGTGAGCGGGAAGGCGCCGCCGGCCACCGTCGCGGTGCCGTCGGCCCAGCGCTGCCGGGTGGCCAGCAGTGCGACGGCCGCGCCGAGCGCTCCGCACAGCAGGGCGAGGGCGAGGCTGCGGCGGCCCGACCGGGCGGGGGCGGCTTCGGTACGGGGGTGAGGTACGGCAGTCACGTACTCCACTATCGCCCGGACCCCGGGTGAACCGTCACCCGGGGTCCCGTGAGAAGCGCCCCACGGCGCCGGCCGGCGCCTACTCGCCGAGCCGGTTGGCGGTGTGCACGGCGCGCAGGACGGCGGCCGCCTTGTTGCGGCACTCGGTGTCCTCGGCGACCGGGTCGGAGTCGGCGACGACGCCGGCGCCGGCCTGGACGTAGGCGGTGCCGTCGCGCAGCAGGGCGGTGCGGATCGCGATGGCGGTGTCGGAGTCGCCGGCGAAGTCCAGGTAGCCGACACAGCCGCCGTACAGTCCGCGCCGGGACGGCTCCAGCTCGTCGATGATCTGCATGGCCCGCGGCTTCGGGGCGCCGGAGAGGGTGCCGGCCGGGAAGCAGGCGGTGAGCACGTCGAAGGCGGTGCGGGCGGGGGCGACGCGGCCGGTGACGGTGGAGACGATGTGCATCACGTGCGAGTACCGCTCGATGGACATGAAGTCGACGACCTCCACCGAGCCGGGCTCGCAGACCCGGCCCAGGTCGTTGCGGCCGAGGTCGACGAGCATGAGGTGCTCGGCGCGCTCCTTGGGGTCGGCGAGCAGCTCGTCGGCGAGGGCCTGGTCCTCCTGCGGGGTGGCGCCGCGGTGCCGGGTGCCGGCGATGGGGTGGACCATGGCCCGCCCGTCCTCGACCTTGACCAGGGCTTCGGGCGAGGAGCCGACGACGTCGAACCCGTCGAAGCGGAACAGGTACATGTACGGCGAGGGGTTGGTGGCCCGCAGCACCCGGTACACGTCCAGCGCGCTCGCCGTGCACGGCGTCTCGAACCGCTGCGAGGGCACGACCTGGAACGCCTCGCCGGCCCGGATGCGCTCCTTGACGTCCTCCACGGCGGCCTGGAAGTCCTCGCCGCCCCAGCGGGCGGTGTACTCGGGCAGCTCGGAGGGCGGCAGGACCGCGGGCGGCTGGGCGACGGCGCGGGAGAGGTCGGCCTCCATGGCGTCGAGGCGGGCGACCGCGTCGGCGTGGGCCTCCTCCACGCCGGTCTGGAGGTCGTTGTGGTTGATCGCGTTGGCGATCAGCAGGACCGAGCCCTCCCAGTGGTCCATGACGGCCAGGTCGCTGGTGAGGAGCATGGTCAGCTCGGGCAGCTTCAGCTCGTCGTGCTCGCCGGGGCCGATCTTCTCCAGGCGGCGGACGATGTCGTAGCCGAGGTAGCCGACCATGCCGCCGGTGAAGGGCGGCAGGTGCAGGTCGTGGGCGAGGTCGCGCGGGGTGTGCAGCGCCTCGAGGGTGGCGCGCAGCGCGGCCAGCGGGTCGCCGTCGGTGGGGACGCCGACGGGCGGGGTGCCCAGCCAGTGCGCCTGCCCGTCGCGGGCGGTGAGGGTGGCGGCGCTGCGCACGCCCACGAAGGAGTAGCGGGACCAGGAGCGGCCGTTCTCCGCGGACTCCAGCAGGAAGGTGCCCGGGCGCTCGGCGGCGAGCTTGCGGTAGAGGGCGACCGGCGTGTCGCCGTCGGCGAGGAGCTTGCGGGTGACCGGGATGACCCGGCGGTCGGTGGCCAGCTTGCGGAACGTCTCGAGGTCCATGGCGGCCGACCCTACTGATCCGAGCCCGGTACGCCGGAATCGGCGTCCTTGAGCAGCACGTCGACGTCGAAGCAGGTGCGCGCGCCGGTGTGGCAGGCGGCGCCGACCTGGTCGACCTTGACCAGCACGGTGTCGGCGTCGCAGTCCAGGGCGACGGACTTCACCCACTGGAAGTGCCCGGAGGTGTCGCCCTTGACCCAGTACTCCTGGCGGCTGCGGGACCAGTAGGTGCAGCGGCCGGTGGTGAGCGTGCGGTGCAGGGCCTCGTCGTCCATCCAGCCGAGCATGAGCACCTCCCCGGTGTCGTACTGCTGGGCGATCGCGGGCAGGAGGCCGTCGGGGCTGCGCTTGAGCCGCGCGGCGATCTCCGGGTCGAGGCTGCTGGGCCGGGGTGTGCTGCTGGTCATGGGTGCCATTGTGCCGCCCGGGGGTGACAACGCCCGTGCCGTGTCCACGGGCTGGTCGTAGGCTGACGGCATGTCGACCTTCGCCAAGCGTGAACGACTCCTGCTCGCCGATCTGCTGGAGACCGCCGGACCCGACGCCCCGACCTTGTGCGAGGGCTGGCAGACGCGTGATCTCGCCGCCCATGTGGTGGTGCGCGAGCGCCGCCCGGACGCCGCCGGGGGCATCCTGATCAAGCCGCTGGCGTCCCGCCTGGAGAAGGTGATGGAGGAGTTCACGGGCAGGCCGTACGACGAGCTGATCCGCCTGATCCGCACCGGCCCGCCGCGGTTCTCACCGTTCCAGCTCAAGCAGCTCGACGAGGCGTCCAACACGGTCGAGTTCTACGTCCACGCCGAGGACGTCCGCCGCGCCCAGCCGGACTGGTCGACGCGCGAGCTGGACCCGGTGTTCCAGGACGCCCTGTGGTCCCGGCTGGAGCGCACGGCCCGGCTGATGGGCCGCGGCGCCCCGACGGGGCTGGTGCTGCGCCGCCCGGACGGCCAGACGGCGGTCGCCCACCGCGGCGCGCCGGTGGTCACGGTGACGGGCGAGCCGTCGGAGCTGCTGCTGTTCCTGTACGGCCGGCAGAGCGCGGCGAAGGTGGTGCTGGACGGCGAGGAGGACGCGATCACCAAGCTGCACGAGGCGAAGGAGCTGGGCATCTAGCCCTGTCGTTTGGAGCACGCCGGCGTCGCGGGGTCAGGTGCGGTGCCTTTGGCCGGCCCGGTCTCGGCCGGCCCGGGCGCCTTCGTGCGCCCGGACCTCGCGCTACGGCAGTTCGGCGCGGCGCAGGTCGCGGGCGCCCAGGACGACGATGCCGGCGAGGGCGCTGACGCCCGCGCACACCGCGAACACCGGGCCGGTGCCCCACAGGGTCACGGCCCCGCCGACCAGCGGGAAGGTGAGGGGTGCGACGCCGAAGCCCACCAGGGTGGAGACGGACATGACCCGGCCGAGGTAGGCGGCGCCGGCCCGGACCTGGACGAGTGCTCCGCACAGGGCGCCGGACAGTCCGGCGGTCACGCCGATGAGCGCGGCCACGCCGGCCGCGGCGGCGACGGACGGGACCTGGGCGAGCGCGGCGATGGCGAGGGCCGCCACCAGGTTGGTCACCGCGGCCACCACCGCGGCGTGGGGTATCCGGCCGCGCCAGGTGAGCAGCAGCGCGGACCCTGCCGCGCCGGTGCCGAAGCCGGCGAGCACCCAGCCCATGCCCGCGGAGCCCCAGCCGCGCTGCTGGGCGAGGACGGTCAGGCCGAGGTTCATCGGGCCGACGAAGCCGAGGTCGCTGAGGGCGGCGGCGAGGACCAGCGGGCGCAGCACCGCGTCCTGCCGGATGTGCCGCAGCCCGTCCCGCAGTTCGGCGAGCACGGGCCGCCGGTCCTGGCGTTCGTCCGGCGGCAGCGCACCGACCCGCACGCCCAGCAGCAGCGGCAGGGACACCCCGACGAGCAGCGCGGCCAGGCCGAAGGCGCCGGCGGTGCCGCCGACGGCGACGCCGAGGCCGCCGAGCGGTCCGCCGAGGACGTTGGCGAGCCGGGTGGCCATGCCCCGCATGCCCTGGACGCGGGTGAGCTGGTCGCGGGGGGTGATCCGCGCGGGCAGCGCGCCGGCCGCGGGCAGGAAGACGGCGTCGACGATGCCGAAGAGCGCGGCGACCGCGCCGAGCGCCCACAGTCCCGGGCTGGTGACGAGCAGCAGGGCGGCGGCGGTGAGGACGAGGGCGCTGCGGGCGGCGGAGGAGCCGAGGACGACCCGGCGCGGACCGTAGCGGTCGGCCACCACTCCCCCGCCGAGCATCAGCAGGGCGCGCGGCACGGCGCCGGCCGCGGTGACGAGCCCGGCCTGGGCGGGGGTGCCGTGCTGGACGGCCGCCCAGGACAGGGCGATGTAGTAGACGTTGTCGCCGACCGCGGAGGAGGCGTAGGCGCCGAGCCAGCGCAGCACGTTGGGGTCGCGGTGGGCGGGTCTGCCGACCGGGCGGGCGGGTGACGCGAGGGCGCTGGTCACGCGGACCGTCCTCTCGAAGAGGATCCCGGGTCGCGGGATCTCAGGTGCGGAAGGGGAAGCCGTACGTGTGCACCGCGACGTTCTCGCGGCCTTCCGTGTCGCCCGCGTCGGCGGCGGCACGGCCGAGCTCCTCGTACTTGCGCACGAGGTCGTACATCTCCTTGGACAGCCGTGCCAGTTCGTCCGGGGTGAGCTTGAGCAGCCACTCGGAGGAGTCGGAGGCGGCGTTCCACGCGGCGCCCCAGTGGGCGCGCTCGTCGAGGAAGCGGCGGTAGGTGTCGGCGCGCTGCTCGAAGAAGAGGCGGCTGGCGGCGGTGTGCGCGGCGGCCTTCTCCGGGGCGTCGCGGAAGTCCTCGTCGCGGATGGAGACGCCGTCGGTGGAGGGCTGCCACCAGCGTTCGCGGGCGTCCGTGCTCTGGTTCTCGGCCTCTTCGATCAGGCCGTGCTCGGCGAGTTTGCGCAGGTGGTAGCTGACCAGCGACACGGCCTCGTCGACCTGCTCGGCGAGCTGGGACGCGGTGGCGGTGCGGGCGATGGTCAGCGCCCGGTACAGCTTCATCCGCAGGGGGTGGGCGAGCGCCTTGAGCGTGCCCAGGTCGCGGATGCGGCGGTCTCTCTCCCTGTCTGGCATGCCTCCACGCTAGGTACGAAAGGAAAGTTGCGCAATATATATTGCACAACTTTCCTTTCGCGTCTGCCGTGAAAAAACCCCGGCCGGTCGCGGGGACCGGCCGGGGCCTGCGTGACGCCTTCGTCGTGCGGGGTCAGCGGACGGGGTGGCCCGCCTCCCGCAGCGTCTGCTTCACCTCGCCGATGCGCAGATCACCGAAGTGGAACACCGACGCGGCCAGCACCGCGTCCGCGCCCGCCTTCACGGCCGGCGGGAAGTCGCCGAGCTTGCCGGCGCCGCCGGAGGCGATCACCGGGATCGTGACGTGCTGACGCACGGCCGCGATCATCTCCAGGTCGTAGCCGTCCTTGGTGCCGTCGGCGTCCATGGAGTTCAGCAGGATCTCGCCGGCGCCCAGCTCGGCCGCCCGGTGCGCCCACTCGACGGCGTCGATGCCGGTGCCACGCCGGCCGCCGTGCGTGGTGACCTCGAAGGTCCCGCTCGGCGTGCGGCGCGCGTCGACCGACAGGACCAGCACCTGCCGGCCGAACCGCTCGGCGATCTCCCGGATCAGTTCCGGACGGGCGATCGCGGCCGTGTTCACACCGACCTTGTCGGCGCCCGCCCGCAGCAGCCGGTCCACGTCCTCGGCCGTGCGCACGCCGCCGCCGACGGTGAGCGGGATGAACACCTGCTCGGCGGTGCGGCGCACCACGTCGTACGTCGTCTCCCGGTTCCCCGAGGACGCGGTGATGTCCAGGAAGGTCAGCTCGTCGGCGCCCTCGGCGTCGTACACCTTGGCCATCTCGACGGGGTCGCCCGCGTCGCGCAGGTTCTGGAAGTTGACGCCCTTGACGACCCGGCCGTTGTCCACGTCCAGGCAGGGAATGACTCGGACGGCCAGGGTCATGCGGTCACTCCGTGCTCTGCGCCGGGGCGGTACGCCTCCACCTCGACCTGGACGACCAGAGAGGGGTCGACGAAACCGGAGACGATGATCACCGACGTGGCGGGCCGGACGGCGCCGAACAGCTCCTTGTGGGCGCGGCCGATCTCGTCGACGTCCCGGGCGTGCGTGAGGTACAGGCGCGTGCGCACGACGTCGCCACGGCCGAGCCCCACCTCCTCCAGCGCCGCCAGGGCGACCTGGAAGGCGTTGACGGTCTGCTCGTACGGGCCGCCCCCGGCGATCTGCCCGTCCACGATGGACGTGCAGCCCGAGACCAGCACCAGGCCGTTCGGCAGCTCCACCGCGCGGGAGTAGCCGAACTGCTCCTCCCAGGGCGCGCCGGTCGACACGCGTCGGACATCGCTCACTTGGCTACCGCCTCCAGAGCCTCTTCGAGGGTGAACGCCTTTGCGTACAGCGCCTTCCCGACGATGGCGCCCTCCACACCGAGCGGTACGAGGCCGGCGATGGCGCGCAGGTCGTCCAGCGAGGACACGCCGCCGGAGGCCACGACCGGGCGGTCGGTGGCCGCGCAGACGTTCTTCAGCAGCTCCAGGTTGGGGCCCTGCAGTGTGCCGTCCTTGGCGATGTCGGTGACGACGTAGCGGGCGCAGCCCTCCTTGTTCAGGCGGTCCAGCGTCTCGTACAGGTCGCCGCCGTCGCGGGTCCAGCCGCGGCCGCGCAGCGTGGTGCCGCGCACGTCGAGGCCGACGGCGATCTTGTCGCCGTGCTCGGCGATGACCTTGGCGACCCACTCCGGGGTCTCCAGGGCGGCCGTGCCCAGGTTGACGCGGGTGCAGCCGGTGGCCAGCGCGGCGGCCAGGGTGTCGTCGTCGCGGATGCCGCCGGACAGCTCCACCTTGATGTCCATGGCCTTCGCGACCTCGGCGATCAGCTCACGGTTGTCCCCGGTGCCGAAGGCGGCGTCCAGGTCGACCAGGTGCAGCCACTCGGCGCCGGAGCGCTGCCAGGCGAGGGCGGCCTCCAGCGGGGAGCCGTAGGAGGTCTCGGTGCCGGACTCTCCGTGCACCAGGCGGACGGCCTGGCCGTCGCGGACGTCGACGGCGGGGAGGAGTTCGAGCTTGCTCACAGGGTTCCGATCCAGTTGGTGAGGAGCTGGGCTCCGGCGTCGCCGGACTTCTCGGGGTGGAACTGCGTGGCCCACAGAGCGCCGTTCTCCACGGCGGCCACGAAGGGCTTGCCGTGGGTGGCCCAGGTGACCTTGGGGGCCGCGATGACCGGGTTGGTGACCTCGAGGCTCCAGTCGTGGACGGCGTAGGAGTGCACGAAGTAGAAGCGGGCGTCCGCGTCCAGGCCGGCGAACAGCTCCGAGCCGGCCGGGGCGTCCACGGTGTTCCAGCCCATGTGGGGCACGATGTCCGCCTGGAGCGGCTCGACCGTGCCCGGCCACTCGTCCAGGCCGTCGGCCTCGACACCGTGCTCGATGCCGCGCGAGAAGAGGATCTGCATGCCGACGCAGATGCCCATCACCGGGCGGCCGCCGGCCAGCCGGCGTTCGACGATCCAGTGGCCGCGCGCCTCCCTGAGCCCCGCCATGCAGGCGGCGAAGGCGCCGACGCCGGGCACGAGCAGGCCGTCGGCGTTCATCGCCCGGTCGTAGTCGCGGGTGATCTCGACGTCAGCACCCGCGCGTGCCAGGGCGCGCTCGGCGGAGCGCACGTTCCCGAAGCCGTAGTCGAAGACGACGACCTGCCGCCTCCTCCCGACTGGGGTGCTCATCAGCTCCACACCTCCAGCCGCATCACGCCCGCGACCAGGCACATGGCCGCGCCGATGGACAGCAGCACGATCAGGCTCCGCGGCATCTGCTGCTTGACGAAGGAGATGATGCCGCCGATCAGGAACAGACCGACGACGATCAGGACGGTGGACAGACCGTTCATCGCTTTTACAGCGCACCCTTCGTGGACGGGAGGATGCCCGCCGCGCGCGGGTCGCGCTCGGAGGCGTAGCGCAGGGCCCGGGCCAGCGCCTTGAACTGGCACTCCACGATGTGGTGCGCGTTGCGGCCGTAGGGCACGTGCACGTGCAGCGCGACCTGGGCCTGGGCCACGAAGGACTCCAGGATGTGCCGGGTCATCGTGGTGTCGTACTCGCCGATCATCGGCGCCATCTTCTCCGGCTCGGTGTGCACCAGGTAGGGGCGGCCGGACAGGTCGACGGTGACCTGGGCGAGGGACTCGTCCAGCGGGACCGTGCAGTTGCCGAAGCGGTAGATGCCCACCTTGTCGCCGAGGGCCTGCTTGAAGGCGGCGCCCAGCGCGAGGGCGGTGTCCTCGATGGTGTGGTGGGAGTCGATGTGCAGGTCGCCGTCGGTCTTCACGGTCAGGTCGAACAGACCGTGCCGGCCGAGCTGGTCGAGCATGTGGTCGTAGAAGCCGACGCCGGTGGCGATGTCGGTCTTCCCGGTGCCGTCGAGGTCTATCTCGACGAGGACCGAGGTCTCCTTGGTCGTACGCTCCACGCGTCCCACGCGGCTCATGTGTTCAGCTCCTTCTTCAGCTCACGGACCGCGTCGAGGAACGCGTCGTTCTCCTGCGGGGTGCCGGCGGTGACCCGCAGCCACCCCGGTACGCCGTTGTCCCGGACCAGGACGCCCCGGTCGAGGATCTTCCGCCAGACCTCGTGGGCGTCGTCGAACCGGCCGAACTGCACGAAGTTGGCGTCCGAGGCCGTCACCTCGTAGCCGATCGCCCGCAGTTCGCTCACCAGCCGGTCCCGCTCGGCCTTCAGCTGCTCGACGTAGCCGAGCAGCGTGTCGGTGTGCTCCAGGGCGGCCAGCGCGGTCGCCTGGGTGACCGCCGACAGGTGGTACGGCAGCCGCACCAGCTGGACGGCGTCCACGACGGCCGGGTGCGCGGCGAGATAGCCGAGGCGCAGACCTGCCGCGCCGAACGCCTTCGACATCGTGCGGGAGACGACGAGGTGCGGGCGGCCCTCGAGCAGCGGCAGCAGCGAGTCGCCGTGGCTGAACTCGATGTACGCCTCGTCCGCGATCACGATCGACGGCTTGGCGGCCTGCGCGGCCTCGTACAGCGCGATCACGGTCTCGGGCGGGACGGCCGTGCCCGTGGGGTTGTTGGGGGTGGTGATGAAGACGACGTCGGGCCGGTTCTCGGCGATCGCCTTCTCGGCGGCGGCGAGGTCGATGGTGAAGTCGTCGTTGCGCGGCCCGGAGATCCAGCCGGTGCCCGTGCCGCGCGCGATGAGCGCGTGCATCGAGTACGACGGCTCGAAGCCGATGGCGCTGCGGCCGGGCCCCCCGAAGGTCTGCAGCAGCTGCTGGATGACCTCGTTGGAGCCGTTGGCCGCCCAGACGTTCGCCAGGCCCACCTCGTAGCCGCACGTGCCGGTCAGGTACTCGGCCAGCCTGGTGCGCAGCTCCACGGCGTCGCGGTCCGGGTAGCGGTTGAGCGTGCGGGCCGCCTCGCGCACCCGCTCGGCGATCCGCTCCACCAGCGGCTCGGGCAGCGGGTAGGGGTTCTCGTTGGTGTTCAGCCGTACCGGGACGTCCAACTGGGGCGCGCCGTAGGGGGACTTGCCGCGCAGCTCGTCCCGGACGGGAAGATCGTCGATCCGGACGTTCACTTGCTCTTCGGAACCTTCCAGTCGAACCGTGCCTTGATCGCCGCGCCGTGCGCGGGCAGGTCCTCCGCCTCCGCCAGCGTCACCACGTGGTGCGCGATCTCGGCCAGCGCGTCCTTCGTGTAGTCGACGATGTGGATGCCGCGCAGGAAGGACTGGACGGACAGGCCCGAGGAGTGGCAGGCGCAGCCGCCGGTGGGCAGGACGTGGTTGGAGCCGGCCGCGTAGTCGCCGAGCGACACCGGCGCCCAGGGGCCGATGAAGATCGCGCCGGCGTTCTGCACCCGGTCGGCGACCGCGGCGGCGTCGGCGGTCTGGATCTCCAGGTGCTCGGCGCCGTAGGCGTCGACCACGCGCAGGCCCTCGTCGATGCCGTCGACCAGCACGATCGCGGACTGCCGGCCCTTGAGGGCGGGCACGATCCGGTCGTCGACGTGCTTGGTGGCCGCGACCTGCGGCTTAAGCTCGCGCTCGACGGCGTCGGCCAGCTCCACGGAGTCGGTGACCAGGACGGCGGCGGCCAGCGGGTCGTGCTCCGCCTGGCTGATCAGGTCGGCGGCGACGTGCACCGGGTCGGCCGTGGCGTCCGCGAGGATCGCGATCTCGGTCGGGCCGGCCTCGGCGTCGATGCCGATCTTGCCGGTGTAGTAGCGCTTGGCGGCGGCGACCCAGATGTTGCCGGGGCCGGTGACCATGTTGGCGGGTGCGCAGGACTCGGTGCCGTGGGCGAACATCGCGACGGCGGTGGCGCCGCCCGCGGCGTACACCTCCTCGATGCCGAGCAGCGCGCAGGCGGCGAGGATCGTCGGGTGCGGCAGCCCGCCGAAGTCGGCCTGGGCCGGCGAGGCGAGCGCGATCGAGGGGACCCCGGCCTCCTGCGCCGGTACGACGTTCATCACCACGGACGAGGGGTAGACGGACCGGCCGCCGGGCACGTAGAGGCCGACGCGCTCGACCGGGACCCACTTCTCGGTCACGGTGCCGCCGGGCACGACCTGGGTGGTGTGCGTGGAGCGGCGCTGCTCGCGGTGGACGAGGCGGGCGCGGCGGATGGACTCCTCCAGGGCCGCGCGCACGGCCGGGTCCAGCTCGTCCAGCGCCTCGGTGAGCGCCTCGGCCGGCACCCGGACCCGTTCCAGCCGGACGCCGTCGAATTTCTCCGCGAAGTCGATCAGTGCCGCGTCGCCGCGATGATGCACGGCCTCGCAGATCGGACGCACCTTCTCCAGGGCGGCCGAGACGTCGAAGTCGGCTCGGGGCAGCAGGTCACGCAGGGCGGGGCCCTCAGGAAGGGCGTCGCCGCGCAGATCGATTCGGGAGATCACGGTCTCAATTCTCTCAGACCCGTGCAGCGTGCCGTGCGGCCGTATCAATGGCTGATACACGACGTGGTACGACGCGGGGGTGCGGGCGCGACGACGGCGGGCGTGCGGACGCGGTGAAGGGGGCGTGCGGGGCGCTCGTTCTGTCCGGAAGACGACCGTCACTTTGGGTGTTCGGGGGGTCACCCACCGGGCATGAACGGCTGTACGAAGACCAGAACCCGCGAGTAGCCGGGGAGGAAGTGAGCGCCGTGACCGAGGAGGTGGGCCTCCACGACACCGGCGATCTGCCCGAGGACCTGACCGCCGCGGAAGCCGGCATGTGGCTGGCCTTCCGCAACGGCAGCGAGTACGACCTGAGCAGCGGCGACCGCGTCGTCGACGACCCGCACGGCGGGCACCCCTGGGGGCCGGAGCGCACGGTGCGCGCGCGGATCGTGGCCTGGCTGCTGCTGGACGGCCCGCCCGCCCTCGCGGGCCGCGTCCCCGCGCTGAAACTGGTGGGGGTGCAGCTCAGCGGCGCGCTCGACCTGGCGGGCGGCACCGTCGCGCCGTACGTGGAGCTGCGCGACTGCCGCTTCGAGAACGACGTGCTGCTGCCGGAGGCCCATTTCAGCACGGTGCGGCTGGTGAACTGCTCGGTGCCGCGCCTGGAGGCGGCGCGGCTGCACACCGAGGGCGACCTGTACATGCCGCACTGCCGCTTCCACCGCGGTATCCGGCTCACCGACGCGCACATAGGCACCGACCTGATGCTCAACGAGGCGATCGTGCACCGAGACCGCACGGGCCGGTCCCTCGCCGGGGACGGCCTGAGCGTCGGCCAGGACCTGCAGGCGGAACTCCTCCAGTCGGACGGCGAGCTGAGCCTGCGCGGCGCGAAGATCGGCGTGTCGCTGAGCCTGCGCGGGGCGCGGCTGGCCAACCCCTACGCCCGGCACGCGCTGAACGCCCCGCAGCTGACCGTCGAGCGCACGCTGTATCTGACCCCGGCGGGAATCGGCCAGGCGCTGATGGGGGTGACACCGGCGCAGGGGACGCGGATCCAGGCGTTCGAGTGCCGGGGCGGGGTGCGGCTGGACGACGGGCGGTTCGGGGACGCCGTGGACTTCGAACGGGCCCGGTTCGCGCTCGACGAGGAGCAGGAGCTGTCGCTGCGCCGGGTGCAGACGCCGGAGCTGCGCTTCCTCGGGGAGCAGCCGCGGCTGGGGCGGGTGGTGCTGTCCGGGGCGCGGATCGTCACCCTCATCGACCGGGCGAGCGCCTGGCCGGGTCCGGGGCGGCTGCAGATGGCCGGCTTCACCTACGAGTGCCTGGTGCCGCACGGTCCGTTCCCGCTGTCCGAGCGGCTCGCCTGGGTGGCCGCCGCGACCGCCGAGTACAACCCGGAGCCGTACGAGCGCCTCGCGGCGGTGCTGCGCGCCGCCGGCGAGGACGAGGACGCGCGCGAGGTGCTGCTCGCCAAGCAGCGCCACCGCCGCGAGACGCTGTCGCTCGCCGCGAAGCTGTGGGGGTACGCCCAGGACTGGACGGTGGCCTACGGCTACCGGCCGGGGCGGGCGGCGCTGTGGCTGGCACTGCTGTGGGCGGCGGGTTCGCTGGCCTTCGCCCAGGCGGGACCGCCGCCGGTGCAGCGCGACGAGCACCCGGCGTGGGATCCGGCGCTGTTCGCCCTGGACCTGCTGCTGCCGGTGATCGACCTGGGTCAGGTGGGCCAGTGGCAGCTGACCGATGGCTGGCAGTGGCTGGCCGCGGCGCTGGTCCTGCTGGGCTGGGTCCTGGCGACGGCGGTGGCGGCGGGGGCGACGCGACTGCTGCGGCGGGGCTGACCTGACCGCCGCCGCGAGGGGGAACCGAGCCGATCGCCGCCGCGAGAGGGACCCCACCTGCGGTTACCCGGGGTACTCGGTACAGGGGTTCGATAAGTTGAGGAAAGGTCACGTTTTGCTCTTCCTTGACCTCGAGGCGTACAACTTTCGGGAGGTTCCGTGTAGCCACTGGCGCCGCCACGACCTGCGGCTTTTCAATGGTCGGCACCATGGCTCTGCTGCTGCCGTTCATCCGCTCGGGCCGGATGACCCCCACCGCCGCGTACTCCGCCGGGCCCGACACGGACGCCCCCCAGGTCCCTGACGGCGAGGTGCTCCTCGACGCGCCCGACTCCCGGCTGGCCCCCGTGCTGGTCGCGGCCGCGCGCGGCGATCACGCGCCCGCCGCCGGGCTGCTCGGCGCGACCCGCGCCGCCGCCGAGTGGGAGCGCCGCGACCGGTACGCCCTGCGGCTCGCCGCCTTCGCGCGCTCCCGCCCCGAGTGGCTGCACGCCTGGCGTACGGCCGACCCGCACGACCCGCACGGGCTGGTGGTCGAGGCCCAGCTCGCCGTGGACCGCGCCTGGCGCTCCCCGGCCCGCGCCGAGGCGCTGCGCGAGGTGAGCCCGCTGATCACCCGGGCCGCGCGCGTCGACGACGGCGACCCGGTGCCGTGGCGCATCGCGCTGGACCACGCCCGGGGCGCGCGGGCCGGGCACCGGTACTTCGAGGAGCTGTGGGAGGCGGCGGTGCGGCGCGCTCCGCACCACTACGGCTGCCATGTGGCCGCGCTGCGGTATCTGGCCGCCTCCGGGCGGGACGCCTACCGCGCCTGCTTCGACTTCGCCGACCGGGCCGCCCAGGACGCTCCGGCCGACTCCTTCGTCCAGGCGCTGCCGTTGCGGGCGGCCTTCGCCTTGCTGTCCGGCCCCAGCGGTTCGCATGGTGCGCACGCATCGCCGGTGGAACGCGAACGGCTGGACGCGGCGGCCGATCGGGGAATCGCGCTGTCGGCGCGGCTGGGGCCGGCCGATCCGTGGCCCGCGCCCATCCGGAACCTGCTGATCCATGTCCTGGCCCTGCTGGACCGGCCGGGCGAGGCGCTGGAGCAGCTGCGGATGAACGGCCCGTACGCCACGTCGTTTCCCTGGGAGCGCGAGTCGGACGACCCGCTGGGGCGCTTTCTGCAGATGCGGGAGGAGCTGCGGGGGGCGGTCGCGGGCGCGGGGTGACCTCTGTGGCCAGGGTCGCCGGAGGTGTCTGCCGCGGGGCCCGGTGACGGCTGCGACGCGGGCACCTGGGTCCCTGTTGCGGAGGCGTTGTGAAGGGTCCTGGTGTCCGTAGCGCGGGCGGGGCGGACACGTGTGCCCCGTCGGCGATTAGGCTGTGGCGCCGTGACCACCGTCCGGCTCCCGCTCTTTCCCCTGAACTCGGTGCTGTACCCCGGGCTCGTCCTCCCGTTGAACGTCTTCGAGGAGCGATATCGCGCCATGATGCGCGAGCTGCTCAAGACGCCCGACGACGAACCACGCCGCTTCGCCGTCGTGGCGATCCGCGACGGCCGCGAGGTCGCGCCCAGCGTGCCCGGCATGCCGGACCAGACCGCGCTGCCCGAGCGCGGGCCCGCCGCCGGATTCGGCGCCGATCCGACGAAGGCCTTCCACACGGTGGGCTGTATCGCGGACGCGGCGACGATCCGGGAGCGCGCCGACGGCACCTTCGAGGTGCTGGCGACCGGCACCACGAGGGTGCGGCTGCTGTCCGTGGACGCCTCGGGGGCCTTCCTGACCGCGGAACTCGAGGAGCTGCCCGAGGAGCCCGGCGACGAGGCCGGTGCGCTCGCGGAGGGGGTGCTGCGGGCCTTCCGGCAGTACCAGAAGCGGCTGGCGGGCGCTCGGGAACGCTCGCTGTCGACCGGCGCGGATCTGCCGGACGAGCCGTCCGTGGTGTCGTACCTGGTCGCCGCGGCGATGATGCTCGACACGCCCGCGAAGCAGCGGCTGCTGCAGGCGCCCGACACGGCGTCCCGGTTGCGGGACGAGCTGAAACTCCTGCGCGCCGAGACGGCGATCATCCGTACGCTGCCGTCGCTGCCCGCGGCGGAGCTGACCCGCGGGCCGACGAGTCTGAACTGATCCTGGGGAACGGCCGGCATGGCGAAGAAGGCGAAGAAGCAGCAGCAGTCCGGGACCGGCGGGACGCCCGCGACGGTGGCCCTCGCGGCGGCGGGCGTGGACTTCACGGTCCACTCCTACGACCACGACCCGGGCCACCCCTCGTACGGCGAGGAGGCGGCCGAGGCGATGGGCGTCTCCCCGGAACGGGTGTTCAAGACGCTCGTCGCGGACGTGGACGGGGTGCTGACGGTCGCGGTCGTGCCGGTGGCCGGGCAACTGGACCTCAAAGCGCTGGCCTCGGCGGTGGGCGGCAAGCGGGCCGCGATGGCCGACCCGGCGCTGGCCGAACGCACGACGGGGTATGTGCGCGGCGGGATCTCCCCGCTCGGGCAGCGCAAGCGGCTGCGGACGGTGCTGGACGCGTCGGCGCCGGCGTTCGACACGATCTGCGTTTCCGCGGGCCGCAGGGGCCTGGAAGTCGAACTGTCCCCGGGGGACCTGGCGAAGCTGACGGAAGCGGTTCTGGCGCCGATCGGGCGGGGGTAGGTCTGCGGGTGCGGGTGCGGGTCCGAGATCGTCTGCGGGTTCGTCGCGGCTGGTCGCGCCCACGCGGCGGAGCCGCCTGCCGACACAGCCCCGCGCCCCTTGGATGCCTGCGGCGGCCCGTTGCGGTCGCGTCGTGGCGTACGTGGGCACCGGCCGGTTCCTGAGGCGTGGCCGGCCGCGCGTCCCACCCCGGCCGGCGCCGAACGCCGGTCACCTCGAAACGGCTACGCCGGCGGTACCCCGTAACCGCCCAGGGGCTCGGGGTCGCGGGGGCCGAAGAGGGCCGTGAGGGCCAGGTGGAACAGGAGGGCCGCCAACGGCCACGTCAGCAGCGCGCCCTTCGCTCCCAGCTTCAGCGGCGCGGAGAACGTGACGCCCTCGCCGACCGCCTTCGCGTGGGCGATGACGTCGGATGCCGGGCCGAGCCATACGCCGAGGCGCCATGCCAGCAGCGACGCGAGCAGGCCGCCGACGCCCAGGCCGGCCACCAGCGGCACGCCCCCGCGCCGGCGCCACAGGAACACGGCAGCCCCGCTGAGCGCCCCGAAGGCCAGCGCCAGCAGCGTGAACGTTCCGTCGACGCCGATCGCCTGCTCGCCCTCGCTGTCCTTGAGGTAGACGACCCAGCTGTTGCCGGTCACGCTGCCCACCAGCGGCACGTGCGGTGCGAGCCACCACCACAGCAGCCCGAGCAGCACACCGCCGGCCGTCACCCCCACGGTGACCACGGCGGCCTCACGCACTTCCGTCTTCATCCCGGGCCCGTCCTGTCCGTACACGGCGTCCTGCGGCGCGGGAGTCGCATACCCGTATCCGTCCGCGGCAGGCGGACCGGCCTGGCCGGAGGGGGACGAGGAGTGGTTGTGCGGCCCGGTGGGCGGTGTCAGCGGTGCGGTCACCCCCACATCGTGCCAGGTGCGCCGAAGCGCCGCGTCACCGGACGGCGGCCCGCCGGTAGGCCCATGTGGCGACGGCCAGGGAGGCCACCCCGACCCCGGCGCACACGGCGAGGTCACCGAGCACGTGCGCCCAGTCGGGGCTCGCCGCGAAGGTCCGCGCGAGCGCCTCGACGCCGTAGGTGGACGGCAGCAGGTCACGGGCCAGCCGTACGGCCTCGGGCATCCGGTCGGCGGGCAGGACGCCCAGCAGCAGCGCCGCCGACATGCCCAGCTGGCCCAGGAGCGTGGCCAGTTCCGGGCGCGGGGCCAGCAGGCCGCAGGCCGCGCCGAGCCCGGACAGCGCGGCGCCGGCGAGCGGGATGACGGCGACCAGCACCCACAGGTGGGTCAGCGGCAGTCCGAACAGCGCGCATCCGAAGACGGCGGTGACCACCGTGCCCGGCACGGTGAAGGAGGCGTACGCGGCCGCCGCGCCGAGCACCACGGCGGCGGGCGGCACCGGCAGCGTGGCGTAGTGGTCGAGGCCGCCGCTCGCGCGCAGCTGCCCGAAGTACTGCGCGAGCAGGTTGAGCGCGACGAACGCGACGACCAGCACCGCGGACCCGGCGACGACCGGCTCGGCCTCGTTGCCGCCCTCCACCACCCCGCGCATCATGATCAGGATGCCGACGGACTGGAACGTCGCCACGAACAGCAGCGGCATCCGCGCCACCCGGGCCCGGGACAGCTGCGCCCGGTAGACGGCGCCCAGCGACGGCCACAGCCGGGCGCGCGGCCCGAGCTCGGCGGGGGCCGGGGCGGCGGCCCGTGCCGCGCCCCGGGCGCCGCCCGACAGACTCTCGGCGGGTACGACACTCAACGGAAGCTGCTCCTTGTCCGTACGGCCCTCGCCTGCCTCATGCCTTCACCAGCCCCTGCCGTGCGGCGCCGCCGAGGGCCAGGTAGACGTCCTCCAGGCTGGGCGTGGCGAGCGTGAAGTCGTCCAGCGCGGCGAACGCGGCCCCGCCGGTGACGGTCGCGACGACGGCGCGGGCCTCCTCCGGCGCGAGCCGGAGCGTCCAGCGGCGCCCGGACTCGGTGGCCCGGTCGCGCAGCGCGGCGACCTCCGGCACGTCGAGCGGGGCGCGCTCACGCCACACCAGTTCGACCCTGACCTCGTCGGCGACCTGTTCCTTGAGGCCGGTGGGCGTGTCGCAGGCGATGATCCGCCCCTGGTCGAGGACGGCGACCCGGTCGAGGACGGTCTCGGCCTCGATGACGTTGTGAGTGACCAGCAGGACGGTGGTGCCGCGTTCGGCGCGGCGGCGGTCGACGGCGGACCACACCGCGCGGCGGGCCACGGGGTCCATGCCGGTGGTGGGTTCGTCCAGGACGAGCAGCTGCCGCTCGCCGACCAGCGCGGCGGCGAAACAGGCGAGCCTGCGCTGGCCGCCGGACAGCTTCTTCAGGGGGCGTGCGGCGATCGGCGTGAGGCCCAGCTCGTCCAGTACGGCGTCCCGCTCGGCGCGGGCCTGCCGGATGTCCAGGCCGCGCAGCCGTCCCGTGGTCTCGGCGGCCAGCGACACGGTCAGTTCGTCCAGGGCGGTGGACTCCTGGCCGAGGTAGGCGAGGATGCGGGCGGCTCGCTCCGGGTGGCGGACGATGTCGTGCCCGAGGATCTCCACGCTGCCCGAGTCGGGGCGCATCAGCCCGGTGAGCTGGCGGACCAGGGTCGACTTGCCGGCGCCGTTCGGCCCGAGCAGGCCGAAGATCTCGCCGCGCCGGATGTCCAGGCGTACGTCGTCGGTGGCGCGGACCTCGGGCGTACCGGGAGCACCGCGCCGGGACCGGACGGCCCGATAGGTCTTGGTCAGTCCGCGCACCGCACAGACGACCTCACCGAGGGGCCGTTCTGATGCTGCCGTGCGCGTACTCACAAGGGACGAGACTACGGGGTCGGCGGGCTTTACTCGCCGTTGGGGCGGGCTACCGCTCCCCGGCTCACTCCCCCGCGGGGACGGGTTCGGCTGTCGTCGGGACGTCGATCTCTCTCCAGAAGCCCGCCCGGATGGCGTAGCGGTCGTGTTCGTCGATCTGGTCGTCCTTGTGGGCGAGGAGGCCGAAGCGGGCGGCGTAGCGCAGCAGCTCGCCGTCGATGCGGTGCGGGATGCGGGGGTACATCCCGGACAGCCGCTGGAGGTGGCCCGGGTCGCCGAGGCGGGAGATCCAGCGGCGGGCGAAGACCTGGCCGACCTCGTAGGGGTCGCCGCCGACGGTGGTGATGTCCTCCTCGCGGTCGGCCCAGCGCTGCTCGGCCGTGGTCACCTGGGCGAGCGTGGGCATGGCGGCGGCCTCCGGCGGCTCGGCGGGGGTGCCGGGGCGGTCGACCCAGCCCTTGTCGGAGGACCAGCGCAGGGTCGCGGTGGCGGGGTGCTGGGGGGCGGGCGCGCCGGCGCGCAGTGCGGCGAGGTCCTTCGGGGTGGGGACGCCCTTGGAGCCGGGGAGGCGGTCCTGGGCGTCGTTCTGCGGGGCGGCCGCGGCGGGCCCGGCCTCGCGTGCGGGCCGCTCGGCGCCGGGCGCGGACTCGGGCAGGGGGGCGGAGAGGATCGCGGCGATCTCGGGGCGGGGCGCGGGCTGCGGGGCGCACACGCCGGTGAGTTCCTTGGCGCGTACGGCGCGGGTGATCCAGACCCGGTCCAGCACGCGCCGCTCGTCGGCCTCGGCGACCAGGTCCTCGGACTGGTTGTAGTCGCCGTCGGCGGCCTGGACGGCCCACAGATGGACGGCGACGCCGTGCTCCTTGGCGGACATCATGCCGGGCAGCAGGTCGCCGTCGCCGGTGACGAGGACGATGTCGGAGCAGGCGCGGTTGCGGGCCAGCTCGGTCAGCTCGGCGTGCATGGCGGCGTCCACGCCCTTCTGCGCCCAGCGGCCGTCACTGCGAGTGAGGGCGCCCAGGCGGACGGTGACCCGGGGCATGACGCGCAGCCGGCGGTGTTCGGGCTGGGGCACGCGGTCGGGGGCGCCGTCGAACCAGTAGATGCGCAGCAGCGGCTGCTGGGTGTCGGCCTCGGCGCGTTCGCGCAGGCCCTGGATGAGGGCGGCGTGGTCGACGGTGATCCGGGACCGGGAGGGCTCCCCGGCGAGGAGGCTGGCGGCCGCCCCCAGCAGGTACCCGGCGTCCACCAGGACGATGCAGCGGTCCACGCGACTCACCCTCTTCCTGGGAGGTTTGCTTCGGGCTTCCTTCGAGTCTGCCCGACCGGGCGGAGGTTAACGGCCGGAACTCGATCTTCGGCGTGGCGTTTCGGCGCGGTGCGGCTCCAGACTCCTTGTCACGCACGGTAATTGTCCGATATGCGCTTGTTGTCAGTCTATGTGAATCTGGTCGCGGCCCTGGCCCCTAGATCCCCCACAGGAGGCATCACCATGGCCAAGAACAAGAACCGTGATCGTAAGCAGCGTCCGACCGAGCGTGGTCAGCAGGCGACCCGGCAGCCGGCGATGGACACCGAGTCGCAGCCCGAGGTGGAGGCGACCCCCGGCGACGTGGCCACCCGCAAGCGGAAGCGCAGCTTCGGCCACAACTGAATCCGCGTGACGGGTCTGTTGCGATCCGGGCAATGACAAGGGGCGCACCCGGTGACCGGGTGCGCCCCTTATGCGTGTACGCCGCTTATGCGTGTACGCCGCTCAGCCGGCCAGGCAGGACGGGCCCAGCAGCACCTTCAGGTCGCCGAACAGCGCCGGATCGGGCTTGACCCGGTGCCGGTCCAGGCGCAGCACGGTCGTCCTGGTCGGGCCCTGGAGCCTGATCCGGACCTCGCTGTCGCCCTTGTGGTGGCTGAGGATCTCACCGAGCCGGCTGACCATGGGCGGAGTGATCCTGGTGGCGGGGATGGTGAGCACCACCGGCGCGTTGGTGCCCGCGTTGGACAGGTCCGGGACCAGCAGCTCCATGGCGACCAGCCGCGGCACGTCCTCGCGCTTGTCGAGCCGCCCCTTGACGAACACGACGGCGTCCTCGACCAGTTGGGTGGACACCAGCTGGTAGGTGGCCGGGAAGAACATGCACTCGATGGAGCCCGCGAGGTCCTCCACGGTGGCGATCGCCCAGGCGTTGCCCTGCTTGGTCATCTTGCGCTGCAGACCGGAGATGATGCCGCCGATCGTCACGACCGCGCCGTCCGCGTGCTCACCGCCGGTGAGCTGGGAGATGCCCGCGTCGGCCTTGTCGGACAGGATGTGCTCCAGGCCGAACAGCGGGTGGTCGGAGACGTACAGACCGAGCATCTCCCGCTCCTGGGCGAGCAGATACGTCTTGTCCCACTCCTCGTCCGTGAACTGCACGTCGAGTCCGAAGCCGGGCTCGCTGGAGGTGTCCTCGCCCATCCCGCCGAAGAGGTCGAACTGCCCCTCGGCCTCCTTGCGCTTGACCGCGACCACGTTGTCGATCATCGGCTCGTACTGCGCCGTCAGGCCCTTGCGGGTGTGGCCCATCTCGTCGAAGGCGCCGGCCTTGATCAGCGACTCGGTGGTGCGCTTGTTGCAGACGACCGCGTCGACCTTGTCGAGGTAGTCGGGGAAAGAGGTGTACTTCCCCTTCGTCTTGCGGCACTTGATGATCGACTCGACGACGTTGGTGCCGACGTTGCGCACGGCGGACAGGCCGAAGAGGATCACGTCGTCGCCCTGCGCGGCGAAGTTCGCCTCGGACTCGTTGACGTTCGGCGGGAGCACCTTGATGCCCATGCGCCGGCACTCGTTGAGGTAGACGGCCGACTTGTCCTTGTCGTCCTTGACGGAGGTCAGCAGCGCGGCCATGTACTCGGCGGGGTGGTTCGCCTTGAGGTAGGCGGTCCAGTAGGACACCAGGCCGTACGCGGCGGAGTGCGCCTTGTTGAAGGCGTAGCCGGCGAAGGGGACCAGCACGTCCCACAGCGCCTGGATCGCCTCGTCGCTGTAGCCGTTCTTGCGGGCGCCGGTCTGGAAGATGGTGAAGTTCTTCGCCAGCTCGTCGGGCTTCTTCTTGCCCATCACGCGGCGGAGGATGTCGGCCTCGCCGAGCGAGTAGCCGGCGATGATCTGGGCGGCCTTCTGCACCTGCTCCTGGTAGACGATCAGGCCGTGGGTGACGTCCAGGACCTCCTTGAGCGGCGCCTCCAGCTCGGGGTGGATCGGCGTGATCTCCTGCTGCCCGTTCTTGCGCAGCGCGTAGTTCGTGTGGGAGTTCATGCCCATCGGGCCCGGGCGGTACAGGGCCGACACGGCGGAGATGTCTTCGAAGTTGTCGGGCTTCATCAGCCGCAGCAGCGAGCGCATGGGGCCGCCGTCGAACTGGAAGACGCCGAGGGTGTCGCCGCGCTGGAGCAGGTCGAAGGTCGTGGGGTCGTCGAGCGGGAGGCTGAGGAGATCGATGTCGATCCCCTTGTTCGCCTTCACCATCTTGACGGCGTCGTCCATGATCGTGAGGTTGCGCAGGCCCAGGAAGTCCATCTTCAGCAGGCCGAGCGACTCGCAGCTCGGGTAGTCCCACTGGGTGATGGTGACGCCGTCGGTGTGCCGCACCCAGACCGGGACGTGGTCGACGATGGGCTCGCTGGACATGATCACGCCGGCCGCGTGCACACCCATCTGCCGCACCAGGCCCTCCACACCGCGCGCGGTGTCGATGACCTTCTTCACGTCCGGTTCGTTCTCGTACATCCCGCGGACCTCGCCGGCCTCGCTGTAGCGGGGATGGGCGGGGTCGGTGATGCCGGACAGCGGGATGCCCTTGCCTAGGACGTCGGCGGGCATCGCCTTGGTGATGCGGTCGCCCATCGCGTACGGGTAGCCCAGCACGCGCGCTGAGTCCTTGATCGCGTTCTTGGCCTTGATGGTGCCGTAGGTGCCGATCATGGCGACCTTGTCGGCGCCGTACTTCTCGGTCACGTACCGGATCACCTCGACGCGCCGGCGCTCGTCGAAGTCGATGTCGACATCGGGCATGGAGATGCGCTCGGGGTTCAGGAACCGCTCGAAGATCAGGCCGTGCGGGATCGGGTCGAGGTCGGTGATGCCCATGGCGTAGGCGACGATCGAGCCGGCCGCGGAGCCTCGGCCGGGGCCGACGGCGATGCCCTGCTTCTTGGCCCACATGATGAAGTCGGCGACGACGAGGAAGTAGCCCGGGAAGCCCATCGAGATGATGACGTCCATCTCGTACTCGGCCTGCTTCTGACGGTCCTCCGGGACGCCGCCGGGGAAGCGGCGCTCCATGCCGCGGCGGACCTCCTCCTGGAACCACGTGACCTCGGTGTAGCCCTCCGGGATGTCGAACTTGGGCATGAGGTCGCGCTTCTCGAACATGCCGGTGGTGTCGACCATCTCGGCGACCAGCAGCGTGTTGGCGCAGCCCTCCTGCCATGCGTCCGAGGAGTCGATGGCGTACATCTCGTCCGTGGACTTCAGATAGTAGCCGGTGCCGTCGAACTTGAAGCGGTCGGGGTCGGAGAGGTTCTTGCCGGTCTGGATGCACAGCAGCGCGTCGTGCGCCTGCGCCTCGTGCGCGTAGGTGTAGTGCGAGTCGTTGGTGACCAGCGGCGGGATGCCGAGCT
The DNA here is from genome assembly GCF_055668065.1 of Streptomyces sp. NPDC097129. NCBI lineage: Bacteria > Bacillati > Actinomycetota > Actinomycetes > Kitasatosporales > Streptomycetaceae > Streptomyces > Streptomyces sp. NPDC097129. The sequence continues at coordinate 220,006 of NZ_JBVOQE010000001.1, forward strand.
TCTTCCCGATCTCCAGCAGGCCGTCGCGGACCCGGCGCTCGATCTCGATGCCGTGGTCCATCAGCTCCAGGAAGTAGCGGTCCTTGCCGAAGATGTCCTGGTAGTCGGCCGCGGCCTTGAGGGCCTCGTCGAAGTGGCCGAGACGCAGCCGGGTCTGGACCTCACCCGAGGGGCAGCCGGTGGAGGCGACGATGCCCTCGGACCACTGGGCGATGGTCTCCTTGTCCATCCGGGGCCACTTCTGCAGCCAGCCCTCGGCGTAGGCGTCGGAGGAGAGCCGGAAGAGGTTGTGCAGGCCGGTGCTGCTCACCGCCCACATCGTCTTGTGGGTGTAACCACCCGAACCCGAGACGTCGTCCCTCTTCTGGTGTGGCTGGCCCCACTGGATCTTGCGCTTGTTGCGCCGGGACTCCGGGGCGACATACGCCTCGATCCCGATGATCGGGGTGATTCCGGACTTCTGCGCGGTGTGGAAGAAGTCGTACGCACCGTGGAGGTTGCCGTGGTCGGACATGGCGATGTGCGTCATGCCCATCTCGTTGCACGCGTTGAACATGTCCTTCAGCCGCGCGGCACCGTCCAGCAACGAGTACTGGGTGTGGACGTGCAGGTGCGTGAACGGCGGCTTCGACACTGTGTGGCCTCCAGCGGAAACAGTCGGCGACGGATGGGCGGACGATGGTGGATTCAGCGTCGAAGTCTATGCCGGAGGACTGACAGCGGACATGATTGCGGCGGCGCGCAGCGCCCCGATGAGGGGTGGAGGCCGGGTGACGGGCGGGCACTACGGCGTACCTTCATCCGTTGGAAGCGGCGAAGACGCTTCGTACACCCACTGCACCACCTGCACCAGGAGGCACCCAGCGATGTCGGCACCCCAGCTCAGCGACGAGCAGCGCGGTGAGGAGATTCTCACCGTCTTCGACACCGCCTTCGGCGAGCTCCTGGCCGCCGACCCGGCCGCGTTCCGGGTGAAGTTCCGCAAGATGGCGGCCTCGGCGTTCGCGTTCTACCGGGGTACGGCGTGCCTCTTCTACCACGACGTCGACACGGACCGGCGGGGCGGCCCGTACCTGGACGAGCGCACCTCGCGCGTGTGGATCCACGGCGATCTGCACGCGGAGAACTTCGGCACGTACATGGACTCCACGGGCCGGCTGATCTTCAACGTCAACGACTTCGACGAGGCCTACGTCGGCCCCTTCACCTGGGACCTGAAGCGTTTCTCCGCCTCCATCGCGCTGGTCGGGTACGCGAAGGCGCTCGGCGACGAGCAGATCACGGAACTGGTGCAGATCTACGCGGGCGCGTACCGCGAGCGGATCCACGCCCTGGCCACCGGCGCCAAGAGCGACGAGGTGCCGCCGTTCACCCTGGACACCGCCCAGGGCCCGCTGCTGGACGCGCTGCGCGACGCCCGCTCGCTGACCCGGTTCGGGCTGCTGGACTCGATGACGGAGATCCGGGACTTCGAGCGCCGCTTCGCCCCCGGCGGCGGCGCCATCGAGCTGGACGCGGCCACCCGCTACAAGGTGCTGGCCGCCTTCGACGGCTACCTGGAGACGCTGCCGGAGACCTCGCTGGCCCGCCCGGACTCCTACCGCGTCAAGGACGTCGTCGGCCGCCGCGGGGTCGGCATCGGCTCGGCCGGGCTGCCGTCGTACAACATCCTGCTGGAGGGGCACAGCGACGCCCTGGAGAACGACGTCGTGATCTACATCAAGCAGGCGCAGACGCCGGCCGTCTCCCGGCACATCACGGACCAGGCGATCCGTGACTACTTCCAGCACGAGGGCCACCGCACGGTGATCTCGCAGCGCGCCCTGCAGGCGCACGCCGACCCGTGGCTGGGCTGGACCGAGCTGGACGGCTCCGGCCAGCTGGTCGCCGAGGTGTCGCCGTACGCGGTCGACCTGGACTGGGGCGACATCGACGACCCGGAGGAGATCGCGAGCGTCGTCGCCGACCTCGGCCGGGCCACGGCCGCCATGCACGCGGCCGCCGACGACACCTCGGGCGAGTCGCTGGTGCCGTTCTCCACCGAGCGGGCCATCGACGCGGCGATCGCCGCCGACGAGGAGGGCTTCGCGCCGCTCCTGGTCGACTTCGCGCACGGCTACGGCGCACGCGCGCGTGCCGACCACCAGATCTTCCTCGACCTGTTCCGCAACGGCCGCATACCGGGGCTGTGAGCCGCTCGATGCCGGTGTGAGCTCTCACAGGGACCCTTTAGGGGTCTCTTACCGGAGCTCGTGCCACACTCTTGACTCGCTATGGACATATCCGGGACCCACCTCAGAGCGCTCCGCGCGGCGCTGTTCACGGCACTGGTCGTGACGGTCAGCTCCGCGTCGCACGTGCTGCTGTCCCGGGTCCCCCTGCCCGCCAACACGGTCGCCGCGGTCGCGGTGGCCGTGTTCGCGCTCGCCTACGCGCTGGCGGGCCGCGAGCGGGGCTTCGGCCGGATCGCCGCGCTGCTGATCCCGCTGGAGCTGGCCGCGGACACCCTGTTCACCACGGGCCAGCACCTCTGCTACGGCGCGGCGGGCGGCCCGGTCGCCGGGCCGCTGCGCTCGGTCGGCTGGGACGTGCTGTGCGGCAACCGCGCCGACGTGGGGTCTCCGCTGGCCCGGATGACGGGCACGGACACCGAGCGGCTTCCCGCCCTGCTCTCCCACGCGGACCCGGCCACGGCCTGGCTGCTGCTCGCCGCGCACGTGGGCGTCGGTCTGCTCGCCGCCGCCTGGCTGCGCCGGGGCGAGCGGGCCCTGGCCCAGCTGGTGCGGGCGGTGGCCGCGACCACGTTCCGGCCGCTGCTGCTGGCCGTCGCCGCGGTGGCCGTCCGGCCGGCCGGGCCGGCGCGCCGGCTGCCGCGCCCCGTCCGCCGTACGGCCGCCCTGCGCGGCCCGCTGCTCGCGCACTCCCTGGGACGGCGCGGACCGCCCTGCTCACCGCTGTTCGCCTGACCGTTCGCAACCGAACGCTCACCGCAGGCGAACGCCCGGGCACCGGCAGTCCCCTTCACGCATCCGCGCACGACGGTGCGCGTGACATCCACGGAGATCATCACCATGAGCAAGCGGAACAGCCAGACGGCCAAGACGGCGGCGCGCGAGCGGCTGCGCGCCGAGCGCGAGCGCGACGCCAAGCGGGCCAAGGTCAAGCGGCAGGTCACCGTCGCGGTGTCCGTCGTCGCCGTCCTCGCGGCGGCCGGCGGCATAGGTTACGCGGTCGTCCAGGCCAACAAGCCGGGCCACTGGGAGGCCGTCAAGGACCAGAAGCTCGTCAAGCCGGCCCACACCACCGGCGCGGACGGCACGACCGTCGTCATCGGCAAGAGCACCGCCAAGAAGACCCTGGCGATGTACGAGGACCCGCGCTGCCCGGTCTGCGCGGCCTTCGAGCAGGGCGTGGGCCAGACGGTCAAGAAGGACGTCGACGAGGGCAAGTACAAGATCCAGTTCGTCGGCGCCACCTTCATCGACACCAACATCCCCGGCGAGGGCTCCCGCAACGCGCTCAGCGCCCTCGGCGCGGCGCTGAACGTCAGCCCCGAGGCGTTCCTCGAGTACAAGAGCGCCCTGTACTCGGCGAAGTACCACCCCGACGAGCAGGACGACAAGTTCAAGGACGACGCCTATCTGCTGAAGGTGGCGGACACGGTCGGCGCGCTGAAGAACAACGCGGCGTTCGAGAAGGCCGTCAAGGACGGGACCTACGACAAGTGGGCCCTGGTGATGAGCGACAAGTTCAACACCGACGGCCAGAAGTACGACTTCCAGGGCACCCCGACCCTCGTCATGGACGGCAAGAAGGTCACCGGCCCGGACGGCAAGAACGCCCCCATGTCGGTGGACGAGTTCAACACGGCGATCGACAAGGCGCTCAAGGGCTGACCCAGCGGCACACGGGCCGACCACGACGGCACACCCAACAGCGGGCGAACTTTCGCCGGTTCGCCCGCTGTCGCGCGTACCGATCAGTAACCTGATCGGTCGTGACCAGTCGATACAGAGCCGATTCCGCTCCCGCCCCCGAGGCGAACTCCTTCACCCCTCGCCGCCGTACGGTCGTCAAGGCCGCGGCGGCGACGGCTGTGCTGGCCGGGCCGCTCGCCGCCGCCCTGCCCGCCCGGGCCGCGTCCGCCGCCCCCGCCTTCCTGCACGGCGTGGCCTCCGGCGACCCGCTGCCCGACGGCATCCTGCTGTGGACCCGCGTGACGCCCGTGCCGGAGGCGATACCGGGCTCGGGCGTGGGCCCGGACACCGAGGTCGCGTGGGTCGTCGCCACGGACCGGGCGCTGACGAACGTCGTCGCCCGGGGCTCCGTCACCGCGACCGCCGCCTCCGACCACACCGTCAAGGCCGACGTCCGCGGCCTGAAGCCGGCGACCGACTACTGGTTCGGTTTCTCCGCCGGCGGCACGGACTCCCCCGTCGCCCGCACCCGCACCGCGCCCGCCGCCGACACCGCCGTGGCGAACCTGCGCTTCGGCGTGGTCTCCTGCGCCAACTGGGAGGCCGGTCACTTCGCGGCGTACCGCCATCTCGCGGCCCGCTCGGACCTGGACGCCTGGCTGCACCTCGGCGACTACATCTACGAGTACAAGTCGGGCGAGTACGCCGCCCGCGGCACGGTCGTCAGGCCGCACGCGCCCGCGCACGAGATCCTCACTCTCGCCGACTACCGGCTCCGGCACGCGACCTACAAGACCGACCCCGATCTGCAGGCGCTGCATCTGCGGGCGCCGGTCGTGGCGATCTGGGACGACCACGAGTTCGCCGACAACTCCTGGTCGGGCGGCGCGGTCAACCACACCGAGGGCGCCGAGGGCACCTGGGCCGCGCGCCAGGCCGCCGCCAAGCAGGCGTACTTCGAGTGGATGCCGGTGCGTCCGGCGCTGGCCGGCACCACCTACCGCCGGCTGCGCTTCGGCAAGCTCGCCGACCTGTCCCTGCTGGACCTGCGCTCCTTCCGCTCCCAGCAGGCGTCCACGGCCTCCGGTTCGGTGGACGACCCGGACCGCACGATCACCGGGCGGGCGCAACTGGACTGGCTCAAGGCCGGGTTGAAGGCCTCGGACACCACGTGGCGGCTGGTCGGCAACTCGGTGATGATCTCGCCGTTCGCCATCGGCTCGCTCTCCGCGGACCTGCTGAAGCCGCTGGCCAAGCTGATGGGACTGCCGCAGGAGGGCATCGCGCTCAACACCGACCAGTGGGACGGCTACACCGACGACCGCCGTGAACTGCTGGCCCATCTGCGGGCCAACGCCATCCGCAACACCGTCTTCCTGACCGGCGACATCCACATGGCGTGGGCCAACGACGTGCCGGTGGACGCCGGGACGTACCCGCTCTCCCCGTCGGCGGCCACGGAGTTCGTGGTCACCTCGGTGACGTCCGACAACCTCGACGACATCGTCAAGGCGCCCGAGGGCACGATCTCCGCGATCACCTCGCCGGTGATCCGGGCCGCCAACCGGCACGTCCACTGGGTCGACACCGACCGGCACGGCTACGGCGTACTGGACCTCACCGCCGGCCGGGCGCAGATGGACTATTACGTGCTGTCCGACCGCACCGACCCGGACGCGACCTCCACCTGGGTCCGCTCCTACCGCACCCGCAGCGGCACGCAGAAGGTCGAGCGGACCTACGACCCTGTGTGACAGCTGTGAGCGAAGGACGGTTTTCAGCCATCGCAACGGCTTCGTTGAATGGCTGACTTCTCGTCGCGCCACCCGGGCGGGTGGTGTGATCCGCAGTCGAATCCGGACACACCACCCGCCCGGTACAGGGGTATCCCTATAAGCCGATGTGGCTTGATCACTGCTCTTCCCGCTTGGTCATGTGCACGTAATCTCCGGGCCACGACACAGGAAACCCCCCTGCGTCGCATACCCCACCGCCTCCACCAGGAGACACCCATGCGTGCGCTTGCCCGGATATCCCCCTCCACGCGCAGACGCCTGCTCGGCACCGCCGCCGTGGCCGGAACCCTCCTGCTCTCCCCGCTGTCCGCCCCCACCGGCGTGGCCGCGGCCGCCCCGGCGGCCACCGCCTGCGCCGACAGCGGCAACGCCGCCGCCCGCGCGGCCCGCCCCGCGGACGGCCGGCACGTCGCCGAGCCCAACGAGGTCACCGCCGCCAAGGCCCAGGCCATGGACGCCGACCTGCACAAGAAGCTCGACCAGCTGCGCACGAGCGGCCGCAGCTCGCTGGCGGCCGCCTCCACCACCATCCCGGTGTACTTCCACGTCGTCCACGACGGCGCCGCCGGCAACCTGAGCGCCACGGACATCAGCGCCCAGATGAACGTGCTGAACGCGGCGTACGCCGGACAGGGCACCGGCAACAACGACTCCGGCTTCCAGTTCACGCTGGCCGGCACCGACTACACGGACAACGCCGCCTGGTACAACCTGACCGACGGCTCCGCCGAGGAGAAGGCGATGAAGACCGCCCTGCGCAAGGGCGGCGCGAACGCGCTCAACCTCTACACCGCCAACCTCGGCGGCGGGCTGCTCGGCTGGGCCACCTTCCCCAGCTCCTACAACTCCAGCCCCGCCATGGACGGCGTGGTCATCCTGGACGCCTCGCTGCCGGGCGGCTCCGCCGCCAACTACAACGAGGGCGACACCGCGACCCACGAGGTCGGCCACTGGATGGGCCTGTACCACACCTTCCAGGGCGGCTGCACCGGCAAGGGCGACTACGTCGACGACACCCCGGCCGAGAAGAGCGCCGCCTACCAGTGCCCGACCGGCCGGGACACCTGCACCACCAAGCCGGGCGCCGACCCGATCCACAACTTCATGGACTACACGTACGACGCGTGCATGTACCAGTTCACCGCCGGCCAGGTGACGCGCATGCAGCAGAGCTGGGCGGCCTACCGCGCGGCCGGCTGACCTGACCTACAGACTGCCGAGGAAGCCGAGCGCCACCTGCCAGGTGGCCTCGGCGGCCTCCGCGTCGTAGTCCGGCAGACCGGGGTCGGTGTAGAGGTGACCGGCCCCCGCGTAGCGGTACACCTCGACGTCCGCACCGGCCCGGCCCATCTGCAGATACCAGGCGTTCAGCCAGTCGTCCGTCTCGAACGGATCCGGCTCCGCCACGTGCAGCTGCACCGGCAACTCGTCCACCTGCGCGTTCGGCGCGATGTCCGACGTGCCGTGCAGCAGGAGCAGCCCGCGCGCCTTGTCGTCGCCGAGGGCGAGAGTCTGCGCGATGGACGCGCCCAGCGAGAAACCGGCGTACACCAGGCCCCGCTCCGAGTAGGGCGCGGCGGCCAGCACGGCCCGCTTGAGCAGCTCGTCCTTGCCGAGCTCCTCCTTGTACGCCATGCCCTCCTCGACCGTGTCGAAGGTCCGTCCCTCGAAGAGGTCCGGGGTCCACACCTCGTGTCCGGCTTCCCGCAGCCGGTCCGCGGCCTCGCGCACCGCGGGGCGCAGGCCGTAGGTCGAGTGAAAGAGCATGATGTTCATGACCTCAATGGTGCCGTACCCACCAGGCCCCGGAACTCACATGTTCATCAGCCGCCGGGCCCGGTTAGGAGCGGAGGCATGGAAGACGTACTCCGCCCACTGATCGTCATCGGGGGCTCAGTCGTCCTCACCCTGGCCACCGGCTGGGCCACGGACCGGCTGCTGCACAAGGCCGACGCCCGCACCCCGCACACCCCGCTGTGGGGTCTGCTGCGCCGGGGCCGCATCCCCTACCAGGTCGTGCTGTGCGCCGCCCTGCTCAGAGGGTCCTACGTCCAGGCGGGGGTACTGCCCCACCACCGGGTCGGCGTCGGACGGACGCTGACCCTGGTGCTGATCGGCTCCACCGCGTGGCTGGTGATCCGGATCGCCGCCGCGGTCGTCGAGTCCTCCTACACCCGCTACGCCAGCGCCCGTGCGCACCGCGACCCCGCCCGGGTCCGCCGGGTGCGCACCCAGGTGACGCTGATCATGCGGGTGGTGTCGGCACTCGTCGGTGTGGTGGCGGTCTCCGCGATGCTGCTGACCTTCCCCGAGATGCGCGCGGCCGGCGCCTCGCTGCTGGCCTCCGCCGGCATCATCGGCGTGGTCGCCGGTGTCGCCGCCCAGTCCACGCTGAGCAACATGTTCGCCGGCTTCCAGATCGCCTTCGGCGACATGGTGCGCATCGGGGACACCGTCGTGGTGGACGGCGAGTGGGGCACGGTGGAGGAGATCACGCTGACCTTCCTGACCGTGCGGACCTGGGACGAACGCCGGATCACCATGCCGGTGTCGTACTTCACGTCCAAGCCGTTCGAGAACTGGTCGCGCGGCACCCCGCAGATGACCGGCACCGTCTTCTGGCACCTCGACCACTCCGCGCCGGTCGACGCGATGCGCGAGAAGCTGCGGGACATCCTGCGCGAGTGCCCGGCCTGGGACGGCCGCGACTACAGCCTGGTCGTCACCGACTCCACGCCCAACACCCTCCAGGTGCGGGCCCTGGTCACGGCCAAGGACGCCGACGACATCTTCATGGTGCGGGTCACCGTCCGCGAGCAGATGATCGCCTGGCTGTGCGACCACCACGCCTACGCCCTGCCCCGCGTCAACACGGCGGACGCCGTACGCCCACCGGGCGTCCCGTCGGCCCGCACCACACACCGCGCCTACGAGACGACTCCCCCCTCGGGCTCCGGCCGCGGCTGACGACGCCCCGCAGCCGCCGACGGCGGGAAGGGGCCGGGGTGGGGGGTACCCGCCCGCAGCGTCCGGCACCGACCAACAGCGAGCGCGTCGGAAACGGCCGGCCGGACCGAGGACGGACACCCCCCACCCCGGCCCCGACCCACAACGCACCGCAGGCGCGACCAGCCACCCACCGGACAGCAACGGGCCGCCGCAGGCATCAAAGGGGCGCGGGGAACGGCGCGACCAGCCACAACGAAACCCGCAGACGACCACGCACCCAGCGCCGCAGGCACCCGCAGGCATCAGTGGCCGCGCTCAGCCCCCCCATTGACCTGGATGATCTGCGAGGTCACATGCGCGGCCCCCGCCGAGGCCAGCCAGTGCAGCGTGGCCGCCACATCGCCCGGCGTCCCCGCCCGCCCGTTCGACGTCTCCGCGATCCGCAGCGCCCGCCGCTCGTCGGTCATCGTGTCCCCGAAGAACTCGGTGTCCTCGATGTAGCCGGGCGCGACGACGTTCACGGTGACCCCGCGCGGCCCGAGCTGCCGGGCCAGGTCATGGGCGTACGGATGCAGCGCGGCCTTGGCCGCCGCGTACGCCCCGCTGCCCGAACCCCGGTAGGCGGCGATGGAGCTGAGGAAGAGCACCCGGCCGCCGGGGTCGGCGAGCCGGTCCCTGAGCGCTTCGGTGAGCAGGGCCGCGGTGAGCGTGTTCTGCCGGAAGTTGAGGTTCCAGTCGTAGGCGACCCGCTCCAGCGGGTCCTCGCTCCCGCTCGCGGGCTCCAAATAGCCGGCCCCGCCCGCACTGTGGATCAGCACGTCCACCGTGCCGAACTCGTCGGCGACGAACCGCTCCACGCGCCGCACCTCGGCCGGCTCGGCGAGGTCGGCGGCGAACGTCAGCGCCCCCGGCACCCCGGCCTTCTCGAGCACCTCGGCCCGGCGCCCGAGCAGCAGCACCTGGTCCCCGTCCCCGGCGAACACCCGCGCCGCGGCGAGCCCGATCCCCGTTCCTCCACCACTGATCACCACGTTGCGCGTCATGATCCGATCATAGGCACGGGTCTCCCTGAGGGTGTGTCAGCGAAGTGAACGTACGTCCAGGTGCCGCAGCACCCGGTCCACGATCTCCGGGTCCGCGCCCGGTTCGCTGCGCGCCGCCAGCACCTCGTGCCGCGCCGCGCTCAGCATCTCCTGCTGGATCCTGCGCACCCGCTTCAGCCGCCGCACCCGCTGCTCGTGCGCCTCGCGCCGCTCCTCCTCACCGATGTCCGGGCTGATGCGCACCCCGATGTCGAAGGCCCGGCGCAGCATCTGCTCGGACAGTTCCTCCGGCAGCTCCTCCACCGTCTCGATCTCCCGCAGCCGCCGCTTGGCCGCCTTGGCCGCGCGCACCGCCAGTTCCTTCTCGAAGTCCTTCTCCCGCTCGGTGTCGGCCCGCACGCCGAGCCGCTTGACCAGCCACGGCAGGGTCAGCCCCTGCACCACCAGCGTCGCCATGATCACCCCGAAGGCGATGAACACGATCTCGTCGCGGTCCGGGAAGGGCCCGCCGGCGTCCGTCTTCAGCGGCACCGCCAGCGCCAGCGCCACGGAGGCCACCCCGCGCATCCCGGACCACCACATGACGACGGTCTCCCGCCAGCTCATCGGGATGTCCTCGTCGTAGTCGCGCCGTGCGTGCAGCCGCTTGGTCAGCCAGGTCGCCGGCAGCAGCCACGCCAGCCGCACGAGGATCACCACGCCGACCACGGCGCCGGCCCAGCCGAGCATCTCGCCCCAGCGCCCGGACGCGGTGCGGATCGCGTTGTGCAGCTCCAGCCCGATCAGCCCGAAGGCGACGCCCGTGACGAGCGTGTCGACGATGTCCCAGAAGGTGTGCCCGGCGAGCCGCGTCATCACGTCGTCGGCGTCCGTCGCGTACTCCGCGAGGAAGAGGGCCGTCATCAGCACGGCCAGCACTCCCGACCCGTGCAGTTCCTCGGCGAGCACATAGGAGGCGTACGGCACCAGCAGGGACAGCCCGATCTGCAGGGTGGCGTCGCCGAGCAGGTCCATCAGCTTGTTGGCGCCCCAGCCGAGCGCCAGGCCGATGGCGACCGCGACGACGGCGGAGAGCAGGAAGTCCAGCCCGGCCCGCCACGGCGAGAAGGTGCCGCTGACGGCGGCGGCGATGGCGACGTGGTAGAGCACGATGGCCGTCACGTCGTTGAACAGGCCCTCGCCCTCCAGGATCGACACCAGACGGCGCGGCAGCCCGAGCTGACCGGCCACGGCGGTCGCCGCCACCGGGTCCGGCGGCGCGACCAGCGCGCCCAGCGCGACCGCGGCGGCGAGCGGCAGTCCCGGCACGATGGAGTGGGCGACGGTGGCCACGCACAGCGTGGTGACGAACACCAGCGCGACCGCGAGCAGGAAGATGGGCCGTCTGTTGGCCGCGAACTGCCGCCAGGACGTCCGCCGCACGGCCGCGTACAGCAGCGGCGGCAGCAGCGTGGGCAGGATCAGCCCGGGCGGGATGTCGACATTCGGCACGAAGTCCAGTACGGCGAGGACGACGCCGAGGATCGTCATCAGCACCGGCGCCGGCAGCCCCCACCGGTCCCCGGCCGGGACGCTGATCACGGCCCCGAGCAACAACACGAACAGCAGGGCCAACTGATCCACGGTCAGCGCTCCGGAGACGAGACGACGGGGCTACGGGAGCTGGGCGATCAAGCACGTCCAGACGTCCAGCGTGCCACGCCTGCCGCTTTGCCGCCCTCAGCACACGGAGTACCCCGGCGGCCGGCGAGCGCGCCCGCCGCTCACAGCACGCGGCGCATCGCCCGGTGCGGGATGCCCGCGTCGGGGAACTCAGGGCCGTACACCTCGTAGCCGAGGCGCTCGTAGAAGCCCAGGGCGTGGGTCTGCGCGTGCAGGTCCACGGCCCCGAGGCCACGCGCGCGTGCCGCCTCCTCGATGGCCCGCACCAGCGCCGCGCCGACGCCGAGGCCGCGCGCCGCCCCGGTCACGGCGAGCCGGCCGAGGGAGCCGACCGCCGGGTCGCCGCCGTTCTTGGCCGCGGCGGCCTCGCCGTACAGCAGGCGTCCCGTGCCGAGCGGCACGCCGTCCGCGCGGACCGCGAGCACATGCACGGCGTCCGCGTCGTAGGCGTCGTACTCGATGTCCTCGGGTACGCCCTGCTCGCGGACGAAGACGTCCTTGCGCACCGCGAAGCACGCCTCACGGTCGGCGGGGTCCTCGGCGACCCGCACCTCGTACACCGCGCCGCTCACGCGTACGTCTCCTCACGGACCTGGTCGAGGGCCTTCTGCAGGTCCTCCGGGTAGTCGCTGGCGAACTCCACCCAGTCACCGCTGCCCGGGTGCTCGAAGCCCAGCCGTACGGCGTGCAGCCACTGGCGGGTGATGTGCAGCCGCTTGGCGAGGGTGGGGTCGGCGCCGTAGGTGAGGTCGCCGACGCAGGGATGGCGGTGGGCGGCCATGTGGACGCGGATCTGGTGCGTGCGGCCGGTCTCCAGCTTCACGTCGAGCAGGGAGGCCGCGCGGAACGCCTCGATGAGGTCGTAGTGCGTGACGGACGGCTTGCCCTCCGCCGTGACCGCCCACTTGTAGTCGTGGTTCGGGTGGCGGCCGATGGGCGCGTCGATCGTGCCGCTGGTCGGGTCCGGGTGGCCCTGGACGAGCGTGTGGTAGCGCTTGTCGACCGCGCGCTCCTTGAACTGGCGCTTGAGCGAGGTGTACGCGTACTCCGACTTGGCGACGACCATCAGGCCGGACGTGCCGACGTCCAGGCGGTGCACGATGCCCTGGCGCTCGGCGGCGCCGGAGGTGGAGATCCGGTAGCCGGCCGCGGCGAGCCCGCCGATGACCGTGGGGCCGCTCCAGCCGGGGCTGGGGTGGGCGGCGACGCCGACCGGCTTGACGATCACGACCACGTCGTCGTCGTCGTGCACGATCTCCATGCCCTCGACCGGCTCGGCGACGATCTGCACCGGCGCGGGCGCCTGCGGCATCTCGACCTCCAGCCAGGCCCCGCCGCTCACGCGCTCCGACTTGCCGACCACCGCCCCGTCGACCATGACCTTCCCGGCCGCGGCCAGCTCGGCCGCCTTGGTGCGGGAGAAGCCGAACATGCGGGAGATGGCGGCGTCGACGCGCTCGCCCTCCAGGCCGTCGGGCACGGGCAGGGTGCGGATCTCGGGAAGCGTGCTCACCCGTCGAGTATGCCGGACGGGTCCGGCAACGCCGTACGGCGCCTGTGGACGACCCCGGCTCGCTCAGTCCTCGTGGACAGTGCCGTCCGGGTCGAGCCCCTTGAAGGACAGCAGCACGATCAGGATGCCGCCGCACACGATCGCCGAGTCGGCGAGGTTGAACACGGCGAAGTGCTTGGGCGCGATGAAGTCCACGACCGCGCCCTCGAACACGCCCGGCGCCCGGAAGATCCGGTCGGTGAGGTTGCCCAGCGCGCCGCCGAGCAGCAGGCCCAGCGCGATCGCCCAGGGCAGGCTGTACAGCTTGCGCGCGAGCCGGGCGATGACGACGATCACCGCCGCCGCGATCACCGTGAAGATCACGGTGAAGGCCTCGCCGAAGCCGAACGCGGCGCCCGCGTTGCGGATCGCGTCCAGCTTCAGCCAGTCGCCGACCAGCTCGATCGGCGCGTGGTGCTCCAGCTTCGCGACCACCAGCAGCTTGCTGCCCAGGTCGAGGAGGTAGGCGAAGGCGGCGACCGCGAACAGCACGGCGATCCGCCGCCTGCCCCTGGGCCGCGCGTCGGCGCCGGCCGGCCCGCCCGGACCGGACGACTGGTCCGGTCCGGATCCCGGCGCCTCAGGAGTCTCCGGCGTACCGATGATGCGCTCCGCCTCTGCCACGTGAGTCCCTCAACCTAGGTGCCTGACTGAGCACGAGGGTACGGCACGCCTACCGGCGCCCCGGTCCCCCTCAGTACCTGCGCTCCTGCTTCTGCTTGCACTCCACACACAGGGTGGCCCGCGGGAACGCCTGCATGCGGGCCTTGCCGATCGGGTTGCCGCAGTTCTCGCACAGGCCGTACGTGCCCGCGTCGAGCCGTTCCATCGCGTGCTCGATCTGGGTGAGCATCTCGCGCGCGTTGGCGGCCAGCGCCAGCTCGTGCTCGCGGGTGATGTTCTTGGTGCCGGTGTCCGCCTGGTCGTCGCCGGCGCCGTCGCCCGAGTCGCGCATGAGCCCGGCCAGGGACTTCTCCGAGGAGTCCAGCTCCGCGCGCAGCCGGTCCCGCTCGGCCTGCAGCTCCGAACGGGCGTCCTCGACCTCCTCGGGGGTCCAGGGGTCCTCGCCGGGGCGCACCGCCAGCTCGCCGGGCTCCGCCGCGGCGACGCGTGCCTTGGGAACGGCGGTCGTGGCCGCCGTGGCCGTGCCAGGAGTCTTCTTCGCAACCACCGTCGTGGCTCCCGTCTGCTCCGCGGCCTCAGCCGCGCCCGCCTTCTTGGCCGTGCTCTTCTTACGGGTCGTGCTCTTACCCGCGCTCTTCACAGGGGCCGCGCCGGTCGCGCCGCGGGTTGTGCCCGTGCCGGCGGCCGCGCCGTGGGGCGTGGACTCGCCGGCGGCATCGGCCGGGGCCGGGGCTCGGGCCGGTTTCCCTGCGGCGACCCTGCGAGCCGCGACCTTCCGAGCCGCGGTCTTCCTGGCCTGGGACGTCTCGGGCGGGGGCGACTCGGCGGCCCCCTTCTTGGCGGCGCCCTCGGTCACCGCGGTGGTCTTCTTCGCCGTCGGCTTCCCCGCCGGCGTCCTTCCCTCCGTGGCCTTTCCCGCCTCGCTCTTCTTGCCGGCTGCCTTCTTCGACGCCGCCGTCTTCTCCGCCTTCTTCTCCGCCGCCGTCGCCTTCTCGGCAGCCGTCGCCCTCTCCGCCGCCGTCCTCTTCTCCGCCCCCTTGGCCGGGGCCGCAGTCTTGTGCGCCGCCGCCTTCGATGGGGCCGCAGTCTTGTGCGCCGCCGCCTTCGGTGCCGCCGCCTTCTTCTCCGCCGTGGCCTTCGGTGTCGCCGTCGCCTTCTTGGCCGCGGTCCTCCCCGTCGCCGACGTCTTCTCTGCCCCGGAAGACCGCGCGGCAGACCTCCCCTCCGCAGATCTCCCCTCCGCGGACGCCTTCGTCCGCGGTGCCTTCCTGGCGGGCGCCTTCTTGGCGGACGCTTTCTGCCCGGCCGCCTTCTGCGCAGCGGCATCCTTCACGACCGCCTTCTTCACGACCGCCTTCTTGACGGCCGCCTTCTTCACGACCGCCTTCTTGGCGGCCGTCTGGTTGACTGCCGTCTTGTCGACGGCCGTCTTCCTCACTGCCGTCTTCTTCGCGGCGCCCGTCGCAGCCGATGTCTCCCCCGGCAGCGTCCCCGCGCCGCTCGTCGCCGCCGCGACCTTCTTCCCGGCCGCTTTCCCTGCGCCCGCTCTTCCCGCAGCCGTCTTCCCCGCGGCAGCGGTCCCGCTCACGTCCTTGGCCGCACCGCCGGAGGCCTGCGTGGGCTCGCGGGACGCCGACTGCTGTACGGCGGTCTTTTTCGCCACCATGGCCGCGGCCCCTTCACATATTGTGATCTTGCTCGCGAATCGTGCTGGGACGATAAATCGACTTGAGTCCCGCGGCAACGGGGCACGCCGCCCGATTCGCCCACCCCGCGCCCCCCGCGCGGCAGGTCTGCATGCGTTGTGCCCAGCTCTCCGCCGGGTATGCCGCGCAGCCGCAGGTACCGGAATCCGGCCACCCGGCCCCTGACCATTCGGGTCACCACCGCGGCCCCGGCGCCCCTCCTCCCACGCGGGAAAACCGGGGGCCACGGGAAAACCGGTCGGCCGCTGTCCGTGCGGCGCCGTACACTGGGCTGAGCGAAAAGCGTGGATGGGGACGAGTAGCGGCGTACGCAGCCCAGAGCGACCCGGGGACGGTGTGAGCCCGGGGGCGAGCGCGACGTGAAGATCACCCCGGAGCCGCCGGAAGAACACCCCCGCAGGGGCCAGTAGACCCGGCATCGCGACCCCAATGAGGGGGCTCACCGGCGCATACGACGCACCGGAGGGCCAAGGAGGGTGGTACCGCGGGAGCGCGCCGACAGCGGCGTAAGGCACGACAAAGGCTCTCGTCCCTCCGACGGAAGGCAGAAAGTCCGTTGGAGGAAGCTCGCAGATGACAGCGCCGACGTACCGCCAGGTACCCGCTCAGGTCGACCTGCCCGCGCTCGAGCACGCGGTGCTCGACTTCTGGCGCGAGCAGAAGATCTTCGCCAAGAGCCTGGAGCAGTCCGAGGGCCGCCCCGAATGGGTGTTCTACGAGGGGCCGCCCACCGCCAACGGCATGCCCGGCGCGCACCACATCGAGGCGCGCGTCTTCAAGGACGTCTTCCCCCGCTTCCGCACCATGCGCGGCTACCACGTGGGCCGCAAGGCCGGCTGGGACTGCCATGGCCTGCCGGTGGAGCTGGCGGTGGAGAAGGAGCTGGGCTTCTCCGGCAAGCAGGACATCGAGGCGTACGGCATCGCCGAGTTCAACGCCAGGTGCCGAGAGTCCGTCACCCGGCACACCGACGCCTTCGCCGAGCTGACGACCCGCATGGGCTACTGGGTCGACCTCGACGACGCCTACCGGACCATGGACCCCGAGTACGTGGAGTCCGTCTGGTGGTCGCTGAAGGAGATCTTCAACAAGGGCCTCCTCGTCCAGGACCACCGCGTCGCCCCCTGGTGCCCGCGCTGCGGCACCGGCCTGTCCGACCACGAGCTCGCCCAGGGCTACGAGACGGTCGTCGACCCGTCCGTGTACGTCCGCTTCCCGCTGACCTCCGGCCCGCTGGCCGGCGAGGCCGCGCTGCTGGTGTGGACGACGACCCCGTGGACCCTGGTGTCCAACACGGCCGTCGCCGCGCACCCCGAGGTCACCTACGTCGTCGCGACCGACGGCGAGGAGAAGCTGGTCGTCGCCGAGCCGCTGCTCGCCAAGGCGCTCGGCGAGGGCTGGGAGAGCACCGGGCAGACCTTCACCGGCGCCGAGATGGAGCGCTGGACCTACCAGCGTCCCTTCGAGCTCGTCGAGTTCCCGGAGCCTGCGCACTTCGTGGTGAACGCCGAGTACGTGACCACCGAGGACGGTACGGGTCTGGTCCACCAGTCCCCCGCCTTCGGTGAGGACGACCTCAAGGTCTGCCGCGCCTACGGCCTGCCGGTGGTCAACCCGGTCCGCCCGGACGGCACCTTCGAGGAGGACGTGCCGCTGGTCGGCGGCGTCTTCTTCAAGAAGGCCGACGAAAAGCTCACCGAGGACCTCCAGCAGCGCGGCCTGCTCTTCAAGCACCTGCCGTACGAGCACAGCTACCCGCACTGCTGGCGCTGCCACACGGCGCTGCTGTACTACGCGCAGCCGTCCTGGTACATCCGCACCACGGCGATCAAGGACCGCCTGATCGCGGAGAACGAGAAGACCAACTGGTTCCCGGAGACGGTCAAGCACGGCCGCTTCGGCGACTGGCTGAACAACAACATCGACTGGGCGCTGTCCCGCAACCGTTACTGGGGCACGCCGCTGCCGATCTGGCGCTGCGAGGACGACCACCTCACCTGCGTCGGCTCCCGCGCGGAGCTGACGGCGCTGTCCGGCGCCGACCAGTCCGGGCTGGACCCGCACCGCCCCTACATCGACGACGTGACCTTCGCCTGCCCGCACGAGGACTGCGGCAAGGCGGCCACGCGCGTGCCGGAGGTCATCGACGCCTGGTACGACTCGGGTTCGATGCCGTTCGCGCAGTGGGGCTACCCGTACAAGAACAAGGAGCTGTTCGAGAGCCGGTACCCGGCGCAGTTCATCTCCGAGGCGATCGACCAGACCCGCGGCTGGTTCTACACGCTGATGGCGGTCGGCACGCTCGTCTTCGACCAGTCGTCGTACGAGAACGTCGTCTGCCTGGGCCACATCCTCGCCGAGGACGGCCGCAAGATGTCCAAGCATCTGGGCAACATCCTGCAGCCGATCCCGCTCATGGACCAGCACGGCGCGGACGCGGTGCGCTGGTTCATGGCGGCCGGCGGCTCCCCGTGGGCGGCGCGCCGCGTGGGTCACGGCACCATCCAGGAGGTCGTCCGCAAGACGCTCCTCACGTACTGGAACACGGTCGCCTTCCAGGCCCTGTACGCGCGCACGACCGGCTGGGCGCCGAGCGAGGCCGACCCGGCGCCGGCCGAGCGCCCGCTGCTGGACCGCTGGCTGCTCAGCGAGCTGCACGCGCTGACCGACCAGGTCACCCAGGCCCTGGAGGCCTACGACACCCAGCGCGCCGGCAAGCTGCTCTCGGCGTTCGTCGACGACCTGTCGAACTGGTACGTGCGCCGCTCGCGCCGCCGGTTCTGGCAGGGCGACAAGGCGGCGCTGCGCACGCTGCACGAGGTGCTGGAGACGGTCACCAAGCTGATGGCGCCGATCACCCCGTTCATCACCGAGCGGGTGTGGCAGGACCTGGTCGTCCCGGTCACCCCGGGTGCGCCGGAGTCCGTGCACCTGTCCGGCTGGCCCGAGGCGGACCTGTCGGCGATCGACCCGCGGCTGTCGCAGCAGATGCTCCTGGTGCGCCGGCTGGTGGAGCTGGGCCGCGCCACGCGCGCCGAGTCCGGCGTGAAGACGCGTCAGCCGCTGTCCCGGGCGCTGATCGCGGCGGCGGGCTTCGACGCGCTCCACCCCGAGCTGCACACGCAGATCACGGAGGAGCTGAACGTCTCCGCGCTGGCCTCGCTGTCCGAAGTCGGCGGGTCGCTGGTCGACACGACGGCGAAGGCCAACTTCCGGGCGCTGGGCAAGCGGTTCGGCAAGCGGGTGCAGGACGTGGCGAAGGCGATCGCGAACGCCGACGCGGCGGCGCTGTCGCTGGCGCTGCGCGAGGGCAGGGCGTCGGTCGAGGTCGACGGCGAGACGGTCGACCTCGCGCCGGACGAGGTGATCATCACGGAGACGCCGCGTGAGGGCTGGTCGGTGGCCTCCGACTCCGGTGCCACGGTGGCGCTGGACCTGGAGATCACGGAGGAGCTGCGGCAGGCGGGCCTGGCCCGTGACGCGATCCGCCTGATCCAGGAGGCCCGCAAGAACAGCGGCCTGGACGTCGCGGACCGGATCGCGCTGCGCTGGGTCTCGACCGACCCGGCGGTGATCGCAGCGCTGGCCGAGCACGCGGAACTGATCGCGGAGGAGGTCCTGGCGACCGACTTCGCCCAGGGCGAGGCGGACGGCAGCTTCGGTGAGCCGTTCACCGACGAGGGACTGTCTCTCACGTTCCGGCTGCGCAAGGCGTAAGCGCCGAGCGGATCGAGAAGGGCCCGGTCTCCCCTTCAGGAGGCCGGGCCCTTCTTCATGTGCGCGGTCGGTTCAGTCACTGTGCGCGGTTCCTCGCGCGCACAAAAAGGGCGGGCCCCCAGGACCGAAGTCCCAGGGGCCCGCCCTGATGACGTTGCCGACGCCGTTGTCGTACTCGTCTCAGCGGCCTGTCAGTTGTCGTCCTCGTCGATGAGGAAGCCGCGCATCGGCGACGGGGCCTGGCCCATCGGGGACGGGCCCTGCGGGCGGACCGGCGCCATCGGCTGGGTCATCGCCGGCGACATCTGCTGCTGGCCGCCGTAGGACGGACCGGACTGGGAGGAGTTGCCGCCCATCGTCTGGTTGCCGCCGTACGACGGGGCGCTCGCGCCGGCCGGAGCCATGGAGGGCGCCGGGGACGGCGGCAGCGACGCGGTCGCCGGGGTGCGCGGCGGGGCCAGCGAGTCGTCGGCCTGGGTCTCCAGCTGACGCAGCTGCGACTCCAGGTACGACTTCAGTCGCGTGCGGTACTCGCGCTCGAAGCCGCGCAGGTCCTCGACCTTGCGCTCCAGCGTGGCGCGCGCGGACTCCAGGGAGCCCATGGCGACGCGGTGCTTCTCCTGCGCGTCCCGCTCCAGGGCGTCGGCCTTGGCACGGGCGTCACGCTCGAGGCCCTCGGCACGCGAACGCGCCTCGCCGACGATCTTGTTGGCCTCCTGACGGGCCTCCGCGATCGCCTGGTCGGCGGTCTGCTGGGCCAGCGACAGGACACGGGCGGCGCTGTCGCCACCGGGACCCTGACCCATTCCACCGGGACCCTGACCCATCGGACCGGGGCCGCCCATGGGGCCGCCCATCGGGCCGCCGGGGCCCATCTGGCCCTGCATCTGACCCTGCATCTGGCCCTGCATCGGGCCCTGGCCCATCGGACCCGGACCCATCTGGCCGGGACCCTGCGGACCCTGGCCACCCGGGCCGGCGGGCAGCTGCGGGGCACCGCTCGGCAGCTGGGGCGGGCCACCCATGGGGCCACCCATCTGCTGCGGCGGGCCCGATATCCCGGCGGGCACCGGCTGGCCGGGACCTCGCATGCCCTGCGGCGGCTGCTGCTGCTGGTCCTGCTGGTCTTGAGGCTTGCGCATGTTCTGCTGGTTCTGCGCGGCCGCGCGCGTGGCGGCGGCCAGCTTGGCGCGCAGGTCCTCGTTCTCGCGGAGCAGGCGGGTCAGTTCGGCTTCGACCTCGTCGAGGAAGGCATCGACCTCGTCCTCGTCATAGCCTTCTCGGAGGCGGACGGTCGTGAACTGCTTGTTCCGCACGTCCTCGGGGGTCAACGGCATCTCTTCACCTCAACGTAGTCATCGGCAGTCGGCAAGACCGTATCGTCCACATTCACCTCGCGAAGCTGCCCACGAGGGAGATCAGGATGTAGACGATGATCATCAGTACGAAGAAGGACAGGTCGAGCGCCACGCCCCCGAGACGCAGCGGCGGAATGAACCGCCGCAGAAGCTTCAGCGGTGGATCGGTGACAGTGTAGGTGGCCTCCAGGACGACCACCATCGCCTTGCCGGGCTGCCACGAGCGGGCGAACTGGAAGACGTAGTCCATGACCAACCGGAAGATCAGCACGATGAGGAACACCATCAGCGCGATGTAGATCACCTGCGCGAACACGCTCATGGCTGGTGCTTCCCTCTCCCCTGTTTCGTACTGCGTTTCCGGTCAAGCGTCTCAGCTCTGGTTGAAGAACCCGCCTTCTGCGATGCGGGCCTTGTCCTCCGCCGTGACATCGACGTTAGCAGGCGACAACAGGAACACCTTCTGCGTCACCCGCTCGATGCTGCCGTGAAGACCAAACACCAGACCGGCCGCAAAGTCGACAAGTCGCTTCGCGTCTGTGTCATCCATCTCAGTCAGATTCATGATCACCGGGGTGCCCTCACGGAAGTGTTCCCCGATGGTACGGGCCTCGTTGTAGGTCCGCGGGTGAAGTGTGGTGATCCGGTACGGCTCTCGTTCCGACACGACCTTGGGCATGATCACCGGTGCGTTCTTCTCCAGGGACTGACGTTCTTGTGTGATGGATGACACGGGCGCGATGCGCGCCGGGCGGCTGGATTCCGCGGGGAGCGAAGCGGCGCGTGCCACCGGCTCGCGAGGGGCGGGCGGTTGGACGATTCGCACGTCTTCGTCCCTTTGGGACTGATGTGCACCGTGCGACTGGTGGGACGGCTCGTGCCGTCGGTGATCCCGCTCGGGCTCCGGGTCCAGCTCGGGCTCGAAGTCGTCGTCGGGGTCGAATCCCCGGCCGTCGTACCCATCGTCCTCCACGAGGCCGAGGTAGACCGCCATCTTGCGCATCGCGCCGGCCATTCTCTGAGTCCTCCGCTCTGTGGTGGATCGGCTCACGCTGCCGAGTGCCTGCGATCCACGTGGTCCTTCTGCCCGCCTTTCAGCGGAAATGACCATATTTTCTGCTGTGGTCCGACTTCTTGGCGACGTTACCCGAGCCTGGGTCGGACTCCGAGTACCGCCGTACCGACGCGCACATGTGTCGCCCCGGCCGCCACGGCCTCCTCGAGGTCCGCACTCATCCCTGCCGAGACCATGGTTGCAGCCGGATGGGCTCGGCGCAGGTCGGTCGACAAATCCATCAACCGCCCGAACGCCTCGCGTTGGCGACCGGCGTACTCCCCGGTGAGCGGGGCGACGGTCATCAGGCCGTCGAGCCGCAGCCCCGGCGAGGCGGCGACGAGGTCGGCCAACTCTTCGATTCCCGCGGGAGCCACACCCCCGCGCTCCCCTCTCCCGCTCACGCCCGCGTCGAGCGCGACCTGGAGGAGGCAGCCGATCTCCCGCCCGGCCCGCACGGCCTCCTTCGACACGGCCGTGACGAGCTTGGCACGGTCGACGGACTGCACGACATCGGCATAACCGACCACGGAGCGCACCTTGTTGGTCTGCAACTGACCGACGAAGTGCCATTGAAGGGGCAGATCCGCGCAGGCGGCGGCCTTGGGAGCGGCGTCCTGGTCGCGGTTCTCGGCGACATGGCGCACCCCGAGCTCCGCGAGCATCCGCACATCGCTCGCCGGATAGGTCTTGGTGACCACGATCAGGGTCACCTCGTCGCGCGGGCGCCCGGCGGCCGCGCAGGCGGCGGCGATGCGCTCCTCCACCTTCGCCAGGTTTCCGGCGAGTTCGTCCTTACGGTCCGTCATGCCCCATCAGTCCAGCCACACATAGCCCGCGAGCCGCCCGGTGGTGCGGTCGCGGCGGTACGAGAAGTGGTCGCGCGACTCGCGCGTGCACACCGGCGAGTGCTCCCGGTCGCGCACCCCGAGCCGCTCGAGCTGCGCGTGCACGCCGGCGCTCACATCGAGCGCCGGTGTGCCCCAGCTCGTCTCGGCGTACGCCGCCGGTTCGACGGCGGCCACCTCGGCGCGCATCTCCTCGGGAACCTCGTAGCACCGGCCGCACACCGCGGGTCCGGTGCGGGCGACGATCCGGGACGGTTCGGCGCCCAGTTCCATCATCGCGCGCAGCGCGGCGGGCACGACTCCGGCGACCATGCCGGGCCGTCCCGCGTGGGCCGCGGCGACGACCCCGGCGACCGGGTCGGCGAGCAGAACGGGGGTGCAGTCGGCGGTGAGCACGGCGAGGGCGAGGCCGCGCCGGGTGGTGACGAGCGCGTCCACCTGCGGAACGGGCCGCTCCCCCCACGGCTCGTCGACCACGGCGACGTCGTCGCCGTGCACCTGGTTCATCCACACCACCCGCGCCGCGTCCAGTCCGAGGGACTTCGCGGCGAGCTCCCGGTTGGCGGCGACGGCGCCGGGGTCGTCGCCGACCGCGCCGCCGAGGTTGAGCTCCTCGTACGGAACGGCGCTCACCCCGCCCCACCGGTCGGTGAAGGCGAAGTGCGCGCCGCTCACGGTGTCGCGCTGTCCTATCACTTCAGGAAGTCCGGGACGTCCAGCTCCTCGGCGGCGCTGTCCGCGTAGGTGCGCGGCGCCGGCGGGACGGGCGGGGCGACCGGGATGTCGGGCGCGGGCTCGGGGGAGGGAGCGGGCTCCGGCTCCTCCTTGGGCTTGACGCTGCCGAGCGAGCCGAAGCTCGGACGGCTCTCGGGCTGCCGTACCGGTGTGGGCTCCTCACGCTTGGCCGAGGAGGAGCCGAGGACGTTGTCCCGCTTGGCCGGGGGCTGGCCGCCGTCGAAGCCGGCCGCGATCACGGTGACCCGCACCTCGTCGCCGAGGGCGTCGTCGATCACCGCGCCGAAGATGATGTTGGCCTCGGGGTGGGCGGCCTCGCTGACCAGCTGGGCGGCCTCGTTGATCTCGAACAGACCGAGGTCGGAGCCGCCGGAGATGGACAGCAGCACGCCGCGGGCGCCGTCGATGGACGCCTCCAGCAGCGGGGAGGAGATCGCCATCTCGGCCGCGGCCACCGCGCGGTCGTCGCCGCGGGCCGAGCCGATGCCCATCAGCGCCGAACCGGCCTCGGACATGACCGACTTGACGTCGGCGAAGTCGAGGTTGATCAGGCCGGGGGTGGTGATGAGGTCGGTGATGCCCTGGACACCGGAGAGCAGGACCTGGTCGGCCGACTTGAAGGCGTCCAGGACCGAGACCTGGCGGTCCGAGATGGACAGCAGCCGGTCGTTGGGGATGACGATGAGGGTGTCGACCTCTTCGCGGAGTTCGGCGATGCCGTCCTCGGCCTGGTTCGCGCGGCGCCGTCCCTCGAAGGTGAACGGGCGCGTGACCACGCCGATGGTGAGGGCGCCGAGCGAGCGTGCGATGTTGGCCACGACGGGTGCGCCGCCGGTGCCGGTGCCGCCGCCTTCACCGGCCGTCACGAAGACCATGTCGGCCCCCTTGAGGACCTCCTCGATCTCCTCGCGGTGATCCTCGGCGGCCTTGCGGCCGACGGCCGGATTGGCTCCGGCGCCGAGTCCCCGGGTGAGTTCACGGCCGACGTCGAGTTTGACGTCGGCGTCGCTCATCAACAGAGCTTGCGCGTCGGTGTTGATGGCGATGAACTCGACGCCCTTGAGACCGACCTCGATCATCCGGTTGATGGCATTGACACCACCGCCGCCGACACCGATGACTTTGATGACTGCGAGGTAGTTCTGCGGTGCTGCCACGTCGAAGGCCTCTCGCCTCGAGTTACGTGTCGCCGTCTCGCGTTGTGGCGCGCTCCGGCGACTGATGCCGAATGGGACGGTCCGAATCGCCGACCCGAACCCTAACCCTGAAGTTTAGGGTTACCAGTGTGTCTGTTCCTTGGAGTCTTCTGAACAGGACACTAAGTCGACAAGTGGCGCACGTTCAACGAACACGCCGAACCTCCCGTTTTTCTTTTCACCCTATGTGATCAGCCGTAGCGCTGCCCAACCAGGGTGCTGGCCTGCGCGAATGTGCGTCAACTTCCCGCTGACGCGGGGGCGGTGGGGACACTCACGTCGAAGTGCCGTGCGCGTGGGGCGGCTTTCATCAGCGCGGTCAGGGTACGGGCCTTCAGGGGCCCCTTCTCGGCACTCCCCCAGGCCACCGTGCGGTTGCCGCCCAACTCCAGCGAGATGTCGTCGTAGGAACGGACCTTGACCACACGGGTCTCGTGCGCCACGGCGGCGGGAAGGGCGCCCGCCACGGACACCGCGGCGCGCACCAGCCGGCCCTCGCCGAACCGGCGCAGGCTCGCGGTGGCGGAACCCGGTTGAGCGGTCATCAATTGCAGCAGCGGAGCGCCTTTAATCGGCTCGGAAATCGTGGCAAAACGGACACCTTCCGCGTCCACTTCCACGAAGTTTCTGCCGTTTTGCACGAGCAGAACCGGAGTTCGCTCCACCACTTTCAGCGTGATTCCGTGCGGCCAGGAACGCTCCACGTCCACGGTGTCGATCCGCAGGAGTTTCCGGCGCAGCCGCGCCTCGATCGCGTCGGTGTCGACCGACGCCAGCGGTGCGTCCAGCGGCACGTGCGCCACCTCGCGCACCTGCTGCGGCGTGAGTTCCCGGGTGCCGGAGACGGTCACCCGCTGCACGCGCAGCCACTGGGAGCCGTAGAGCGCCCACAGGGCGCCCGACGCGACCAGGACGAACGCCAGCGAGAGAACGATGATCATACGAAGCCGGCGCCGCCCCAGCCTGCGGACCAGGGGCGGGCCGGACGACTCCTGCTGGCGTTCCCCGCGCTCGGCGGTGGTGGGTCCGGCCACGCGCACTCCTTTCGAGGCCCGTTCGCCTCCGGGGCGGCACGGCCGGCGCCGGGAGGCCGGCCGCGCTCAGCCCTTCGGGCCCGTGCGCGCTCCAGCTCCCGGCACCGGCGCGCCCCTTCGGCTCGCGCGCCGATGCTTTACTGGCGGCGGTGCGAGGCGACCGCCTCGTACACCATGCCGACGAGGAGGTCGTCGGCGTCCCGGCGACCGAACTCGGCGGCGGCGCGGGACATCTGGTACAGCCGGTGCGGGTCGGCGAGCACGGGCAGGACGTTGTGCTGCACCCACTCCGGGGTGAGGTCCGCGTCGTCGACCAGCAGACCGCCGCCGGCCTTGACCACCGGCTGGGCGTTCAGCCGCTGCTCACCGTTGCCGATGGGCAGCGGGACGTAGGCGGCCGGGAGCCCGACGGCGGAGAGTTCGGCGACGGTCATCGCGCCCGCGCGGCAGAGCATCATGTCGGCCGCGGCGTACGCGAGGTCCATCCGGTCCAGGTAACTTACCGGGATGTAGGGGGGCATCCCCGGCATCTGGTGCACCTGCGGCAGTTCGTTCTTCGGGCCGACCGCGTGCAGGATCTGGATACCGGCCTGCTGCAGCCAGGGCGCGACCTGCTGGACCACCTCGTTGAGGCGGCGGGCGCCCTGCGAGCCGCCGGAGACCAGCAGCGTGGGCAGGTTGGGGTCGAGGCCGAACATCGCGCGCGCCTCGGGACGGACGGCGGCCCGGTCCAGGGTGGCGATGGAGTGGCGCAGCGGGATGCCGATGTAGCGCGCGTTGCGCAGCTTGCTGTCCGGGGTGGCGACGGCGACCTGGGCGGCGTACCGCGAGCCGATCTTGTTGGCCAGGCCCGGGCGGGCGTTCGCCTCGTGGATCACGATCGGCACACCGAGGCGCTTGGCGGCGAGGTAGCCGGGCAGGGCCACGTACCCGCCGAAGCCGACCACGGCGTCCGCCTTGGTGCGCTCCAGGATCTGCTCGGCCGCCTTGATCGTGCCGCGCAGCCGGCCCGGGACGGTGATCAGCTCGGGGGTGGGCTTGCGCGGCAGCGGTACCGCCGGGATCAGCGCGAGCTCGTAGCCCCGCTGCGGCACGAGCGTGGTCTCCAGGCCGCGCTCCGTGCCCAGGGCCGTGATCCCTACGGTCGGGTCCTGCCTGCGCAGGGCGTCCGCGAGGGCGAGCGCGGGCTCGATGTGGCCCGCGGTGCCCCCGCCGGCGAGTACGACATGCACCGAAATTCACCGCTCTCCGGACGAGCGCGCCGCCGAGGCGCGCCGTCGCATCGTGTTCCAACTCCGGGCACTCCGGGCGGACCCGGAGCCCCCGGCCCCCCGCTTTCTACCAAAGCGGGGTTGCCGCAGCGCAAGCGCCGCCCGCGCAGCGGGATCGTCACGCGCGAAGGCGATCAGCAGCCCGATGGCGAACATGGTCGGCAGCAGGGCGGATCCCCCGTAGGAGAACAGCGGGAGCGGGACGCCGGCGATCGGCAGCAGGCCGAGCACCGCACCGATGTTGATCACCGCCTGGGCGGTGATCCAGGTCGTCACGCCTCCCGCGGCGTACCTCACGAAGGGGTCCTCCGTGCGTCCGGCCACGCGGATACCCGCATAGCCTAGAGCCGCGAACAGGGCGAGGACCGACAGCGTCCCCGCCAGACCCAGCTCCTCACCGGTGACGGCGAAGATGAAGTCGGTGTGCGCTTCGGGGAGTTGGCCCCATTTTTCCACACTGGCACCGAGTCCGGATCCGAACAGTCCGCCGGAGGCGAGGGCGTAGATCCCGTGCACGGCCTGCCAGCAGCTGTCCCCCGGCCCGGGGTCGGTGGCGCCGATGCACGCCAGGCGGGCCATCCGGTTGGGGCTGGTCTTGATCAGGGTCACACCGATCAGGGCGGCGACGGACAGCACACCGACGAACATCCGGGTCGGCGCCCCCGCGAGCCACAGCAGGCCGAACAGGATCGCGGTGAGGATGATCGCCGTGCCCATGTCGCCGCCGAGCATGATCAGCCCGAGCAGCAGGAACGCCATCGGCACCAGCGGGACCAGCATGTGCTTCCACTGGTTGAGCAGGTTCTTGTCCTGCTTGCGCGCCATGAGGTCGGCGCCCCACAGCACCAGCGCCAGCTTGCCGAACTCGCTGGGCTGGATCTGGAAGGAGCCGCCGAGCGAGATCCAGTTCTGGTTGCCGTTGACCGCCATCCCTATCCCCGGCACCTGCACCAGGGCCATCAGGAACACCGCGCCCGCGAGGATCGGGTAGGCGAGCCCCCGGTGCAGTTTCACCGGCATCCGGGAGGCGGCGTACAGCAGCGCCCCGCCGATCACGGCGGCCAGCAGCTGCTTGCGGAAGAAGTACGAGCCGGTCAGCCCCATCTGCAGCGCGGTGATCTGGGAGGCCGAGTAGACCATCACCAGGCCGAGGACGGTGATCAGCGCGCTGCCGCCGACGATCAGGTAGTAGGCGGTCAGCGGCCGGTCCCAGGCCCGCCGTGCCCGCGCGTACGCCCGGGTGACGGCGTTGTCGCGGGGTGGGCGGGGGGCGGGGGGCCGGCGTACGGCCCGCTGCACGGGCGGCCGGCCGGTACGGCTACTGGGCATCAGCGCCTCCGCTGCGCATCGCGCGTCCCACGCGTCCCTCCCGAGGTCGCCCGGCGCCAGGCGGCCGGGTCAGGCGCCGAGTTCGGACACGGCCTGAGCGAACGCGTCGCCGCGCTGGTTGTAGTTGGCGAACATGTCCATGGAGGCGCAGGCCGGGGCGAGCAGCACCGTGTCGCCGGGCTCGGCGAGCCGCTGGGCCTCCTGGACAGCCTGGAGCATCGCCCCAGTGTCGGTCCGGTCGAGGTCGACGACGGGTACTTCCGGGGCGTGTCGCGCGAGGGCCTCCCGGATGAGGGCCCGGTCGGCGCCGATGAGGACCACGCCACGCAGCCGCTTCGCCGCCCCCGCGACCAGCTCGTCGAAGGTCGCGCCCTTCGCCAGACCGCCCGCAATCCATACGATCGGCTCATATGCCGCCAACGAGGCCTGCGCGGCGTGCGTGTTGGTGGCCTTGGAGTCGTCGACGTAGGCGACGCCGTCCACGTCCGCGACGTGCGCGATGCGGTGGGCGTCCGGACGGAAGTCCCGCAGACCGTCGCGTACGGCCCGGGGCTCCACTCCGAAGGCACGGGCGAGGGCCGCCGCGGCAAGGGCGTTGGCGATGTTGTGCGGGGCCGGCGGGTTGACGTCCGAGACCTCGGCGAGCTCCTGGGCGTTCTTGTGCCGCATCTCGACGAAGGCGCGGTCGACCAGGATGCCGTCGACGACGCCGAGTTGGGAGGGCGCGGGCGCACCCAGCGTGAACCCGATGGCGCGGCAGCCCTCTTCGACGTCCGCCTCGCGCACCAGGTCCTCGGTGGCCTTGTCGGCGACGTTGTAGACGCAGGCAATCCGGTTGCCCTCGTAGATACGGCCCTTGTCGCGCGCGTACGCCTCCATGGAGCCGTGCCAGTCCAGGTGGTCCGGGGCGAGGTTGAGCACGGCCGCGGAGTGGGCGCGCAGCGAGGGCGCCCAGTGCAGCTGGTAGCTGGACAGCTCCACGGCGAGGACGTCGTAGGTCTCGTCGCCGAGGACGGCGTCCAGCAGGGAGACGCCGATGTTGCCGACGGCGGCGGTGCGCAGCCCGGCGGCCTTCAGGATGGAGGCCAGCATCTGCACGGTGGTGGTCTTGCCGTTGGTGCCCGTCACGCACAGCCAGGGGGCCGCGTCGGGCCCGCGCAGCCGCCAGGCCAGCTCGACGTCGCCCCAGACCTCGACGCCGGCCTTCTCCGCCGCCTGGAACAGCGGCTTGGTGGGCTTCCAGCCCGGCGCGGTGACGATCAGCTCGGTGCCCTCGGGCAGGGTGTCGCCGTCGCCGAGGCGCACGGTGACGCCGAGCGCCTCAAGTTCGGCGGCCTGCTCACGCGCGCGTGCGTCGTCGCCGTCGTTGACGACCGTGACCAGGGCCCCGCGCGCGTGCAGCACCTTGGCCGCCGGCACGCCGGAGACGCCGAGCCCGGCGACGGTGATGCGCTTGCCCTGGAAGTCCGGGGACACCGAGGAGGTCACTTGTCCGCTGCCCATCCCGCGTAGAAGAGGCCCAGTCCGACGATCACACAGATGCCCTGGATGATCCAGAAGCGGACCACCACAAGGACCTCGGACCAGCCCTTGAGTTCGAAGTGGTGCTGGAGCGGCGCCATCCGGAAGACGCGCTTGCCGGTGAGCCGGAAGGAGCCGACCTGGATGACGACCGACATGGTGATGAGGACGAACAGGCCGCCCATGATGGCCACCAGCAGCTCCGTGCGGGAGAGGATGGCCAGACCCGTGAGCACGCCGCCGAGGGCGAGCGAGCCCGTGTCCCCCATGAAGATCTTGGCGGGCGACGTGTTCCACCACAGGAAGCCGAGGCAGGCGCCCATCAGCGCGGAGGACACCACGGCGAGGTCCAGCGGGTCGCGCACCTCGTAGCAGGCGCCCGGGTTGGTGAGGGTGAGCGCGTTGGCGCAGGACTCCTGGAACTGCCAGACGCCGATGAAGGTGTAGGCGCCGAAGACCAGCACGGAGGCGCCGGTGGCCAGACCGTCCAGACCGTCGGTGAGGTTCACGCCGTTGGACATGGCGAGGATCATGAACAGCGCCCACACGACGAACAGCACCGGACCGATCGTCCAGCCGAAGTCGGTGATGAAGGACAGCTTCGTGGACGCCGGGGTGTTGCCGCGGGCGTCGGCGAACTGCAGCGAGAGCACGGCGAAGGCGATGCCGACGATCAGCTGGCCGGCCATCTTGGCCTTGGCCCGCAGACCGAGCGAGCGCCGCTTGACGATCTTGATGTAGTCGTCGAGGAAGCCGACCAGGCCCATGCCCACCATCAGGCCTAGGACCAGCACACCCGAGTACGTCGGCGCGTAGCCGGTGATGACCTTGGCCAGGAAGTAGGCGGCGACCGTCGCCAGGATGAACGCGATACCGCCCATGGTCGGCGTGCCGCGCTTGCTGGCGTGCTCGCGCGGACCGTCGTCGCGGATGTACTGGCCGTATCCCTTGCGGGCGAGCAGTTTGATCAGCAGCGGGGTGCCGACCAGGGTGAGGAAGAGGCCAATGACTCCTGCGAACAGGATCTGCTTCATCATCGGGCGGCAACCTCACCCTCGGCACCGGTCTCGAGCAGCGCCTGCGCGACCGCCTCCAGACCGACCGAACGCGACGCCTTCACGAGTACGACGTCCCCCGGGCGCAACTCGCTGCGCAACAGGTCGACAGCCGCCTGTGCGTCGGACACGTGCACCGACTCCTCACCCCACGAACCCTCGTTATATGCGCCCAGTTGCAGCCAGGCGGCTTCCCTGCCCCCGACCGCGACGAGCTTGCTGACGTTGAGCCGGACGGCGAGCCGTCCGACCGCGTCGTGCTCGGCGAGCGCCTCGTCCCCCAGCTCGGCCATCTTGCCGAGCACCGCCCAGGTCCGCCGCCCCTTCCCCATGGCCACCAGCGCGCGCAGAGCGGCCTTCATGGACTCGGGGTTGGCGTTGTAGGCGTCGTTGACGATGGTCACGCCGTCCGGGCGCTCGGTGACCTCCATGCGCCAGCGGGAGAGGGAGCCCGCCTCGGAGAGCGCGGTGGCGATCTCTTCCGCGGACATGCCCAGCTCATGGGCGACGGCGGCCGCGGCGAGCGCGTTCGACACGTGGTGCTCACCGTACAGGCGCATCGTCACATCGCTTGCACCGGAGGGTGTGTGAAGCCTGAAGGAAGGCTGTCCGGTGTCCGTGAGTCGCACGTTCTCGGCGCGTACGTCCGCTTCGCCGGACTCACCGAAGAAGACCACTTTCGCCTTGGTCCGCGAGGCCATGGCGCGGACGTAGGGGTCGTCGGCGTTGAGGACCGCGACACCGCCCTCCGCCTGCGGCGGCAGCGACTCCACCAGTTCGCCCTTTGCCTGGGCGATCTGCTCGCGGCCGCCGAACTCGCCGATGTGCGCGGAGCCGACGTTGAGGACGAGGCCGATCCGCGGCGGGGTGAGTTCGGTGAGGTAGCGGATGTGCCCGATGCCGCGCGCACCCATCTCCAGCACGAGGAACCGGGTCTCCTCGGTGGCGGACAGGGCGGTCAGCGGCAGCCCGATCTCGTTGTTGAGTGAACCGGGCGTGAACACTGTCGGCGCCTTGCGCTGGAGCACCTGCGCGATGAGGTCCTTGGTGCTGGTCTTGCCCGCCGAACCGGTCAGCGCGACGAGGGTCGCGCCGAGGCGCTGGGCGACATGGCGGGCGAGGGCGCCGAGGGCGCGCGGGACGTCGTCCACGACGATCGCGGGCACGCCGACGGGGCGCGAGCCGAGCACGGCGGCCGCGCCCGCCCGGACGACCTGATCGGCGAAGTCGTGGCCGTCCACGCGCTCGCCGACGAAGGCGACGAAGAGGCTGCCGGGCTCCACCTCGCGGGAGTCCCGGACCACCGGCCCGGTCACCTGCACCGACGGATCCGGTATGTCGTACGTCTGCCCGCCGACGACGCTTGCGATCTCGGCGAGGGAGAGGGCGATCACTGGTTCATCCCTGGGTCTTCTGGATTGCTTCGCGAAGCACCTGGCGGTCGTCGAAGGGACGGACCACCCCGGCGATGTCCTGCCCCTGCTCGTGACCCTTGCCCGCCACCAGCACGGTGTCCCCGGGCTGCGCGCGGTCGACGGCGGCGGCGATCGCGGCGGCGCGGTCCTCGAAGAGGACCACCTCGCCGCGCTCGTGCGCGGGCACCGAGGCCGCGCCCTGGAGCATGGTCGCGAGGATCGCGAGCGGGTCCTCGGAGCGGGGGTTGTCGGAGGTCAGTACGGCGGTGTCGGCGAGCCGCGCCATGGCGGCGCCCATCGGCGCCCGCTTGGTCCTGTCCCGGTCGCCGCCGCAGCCGAGCACGATGTGCAGGCGGCCCTTGGTGACCTTGCGCAGCGCCTTGAGCACCGACTCGACGGCGTCGGTCTTGTGGGCGTAGTCGACGACCGCCAGGTAGGGCTGCCCGGCGTCGACGCGCTCCAGACGGCCCGGCACACCGGGTACGGCGGCGATGCCGTCGGCGGCGGTCTGCGGGTCGAGGCCGGCCGTGGCGAGGGCGACGAGGGCGGCGAGGGTGTTCGCCACGTTGAAGGGGCCCGCCAGCGGCGACTTGGCGCGGATGCGCTGCCCGTCGGGGCCGATGACGGTGAACGTCGAGTCCATGGTGCCGACCTCGACGTCCTCGGCGCGCCAGTCGGCGTCGGGGTGGCCCTCGGCGGAGTAGGTGACGACCGGGACGGTCGCCTCCTTCGCGAGCCGGCGGCCGTAGTCGTCGTCGAGGTTGACCACGCCGCGCTTGCTGCGTTTCGGCGTGAACAGCTGCGCCTTGGCCCGGAAGTAGTCCTCCATGTCGGAGTGGAACTCCATGTGTTCCGGGCTGAGGTTGGTGAAGACGGCGATGTCGAAGACACAGCCGTCGACCCGGCCGAGCACCAGCGCGTGGCTGGAGACCTCCATGGCGACCGCCTCGACGCCGCGCTCGCGCATGACCGCGAACAGCGCCTGCAGATCGGTGGCTTCGGGGGTGGTGCGCTCGGACTTGATGCGCTCCTCGCCGATCCGCATCTCGACCGTGCCGATGAGGCCGGTGGTGCGGGCGGTCTTCAGGCCGCCCTCGACGAGGTAGGCGGTGGTGGTCTTGCCCGAGGTGCCGGTGATGCCGATCTGGAGCAGGTCCCGGCCCGGGTGGCCGTAGAGCGTGGCCGCCAGTTCGCCCATCCGCCCGCGCGGGTCGTCGACCACCAGGACCGGCAGGCCGGTCGCTTCGGCGCGCTCGGCGCCGGTCGGGTCGGTCAGCACCGCGGCCGCGCCCAGGCTCGCGGCCTGGGTGACGAAGTCGGCGCCGTGCGCGCGGGCGCCCGGCAGTGCGGCGTACAGGTCGCCGGGGCGGACGGCGCGTGAGTCGTGGGTGATGCCCGTGACCGCCGCGGCGCTCTCCGGCTGCTGGATCCCCAGCTGGTCGGCGAGGTCCGCGAGGGGTGTGGCGGAGACCTCGGCCGGCCGGGGCGGTCCCGGATATGTCACGGAAGCGCCCTTCTGGGTGGTGTGGGACTGATCAGCGTGTGGCACGGCGGTGAGCGTACCGGGCGCACCCGCCCCTGAGCGAAGTGAGGGGCTGGAGGCGCTCTGGTTCCCGGGCTGGGGAGTGATCATGGTCACGGCTCGTTCCTGGCTGGTCGCGCTGATCGGCAGGGGGTCGGGTCCGGGGGTCGGCGGGGGTCAGGGCTGGTCGGGGACGGGGCCGGGGCCGGCCCCGGTCACGGCGGGGAAACAGGGCCGGGGGCCGGCCCGGTCACGGCTGGTAGGAGACCGGCAGGTTCGCGGGGTGGGCGCCGGTCGGCGGGACCTGGAGGGTCTTGAGCGCGAACTCCATCACCTGCTTGTAGATGGGACCGCAGATCTGGCCGCCGAAGTAGCTGCCCGCGGTGGCGTTCTGGATCGCGCAGTACACGGTGATGCGCGGCTGGTCGGCGGGCGCGAACCCGGCGAAGGACGAGGTGTAGCCCTTGTAGCGGCCGGTGGCCGGATCCACGCGGTTGGCCGTGCCGGTCTTGCCCGCCACCCGGTACCCGGGGATGCGCGCCTTGATGCCCGTGCCCTGCTCGTCGTCCACCACCGACTCCAGCATCTGGGCGAGCGTCTTGGCGGTCTTGGCGCTCACCACCCTTGTCTCCTGGGGCTTCTGGGCGGGGGTGAAGCGCCCGTCGGGTCCCTTGGTGCCGCGGACGAGGGTGGGTTCGACGCGGACTCCGCCGTTGGCGATGGTCGAGTAGACGGACGCCGCCTGGATGGCGTTGATGGAGAAGCCCTGGCCGAAAGGGATCGTGTACTGCTGCGAGGTCGACCACTGTCCGGGCGGCGCGAGGATGCCCTTGGTCTCGCCGGGGAAGTCGAGGCCGCTGTAGCTGCCGATGCCGAACCTGCGCAGGTAGGAGTAGAGCACCCGGTTCGCCTGCGGCTGGGTCTTGCCGAGCTGGCCGGTGGCCAGGATGGTGCCGATGTTGGAGGACTTGGCGAGCACGCCGTTGAGCGTGAGGTACCAGGTGGCGTGGTCCATGTCGTCCTGGAAGAGCCGGTCGCCGCGGTGCAGCCGGTTCGGCACGACGACGTGCGTGAGCGGCGTGGCGGCGTTCTCCTCCAGTACGGCGGCCATCGACATCACCTTCGCGGTGGAGCCGGGCTCGTAGGCGTCCTGCACGGCCGCGTTGCCGAGCGCGGCGGGGTCGGCGTGCCGCAGGTCGCCCGGGTCGAAGCCGGGCGAGTTGGCCATGGCGAGGATCTGGCCGGTGCGGGTGTCCTGGACGATGACGTAGCCGCGGTCGGCCTTGGACTTCTTCACCTGGTCGGTGATGGCGTTCTGCGCGGCCCACTGGATGTCGCGGTCGATGGTCAGCTCGACCTGGGAGCCGGGCACGGCGGGCGTCTCCGTGGAGCCCGCGGTCGGTACCTGCCGGCCGCCGGACTGGGCGTAGCGGATCTTGCCGTCCTTGCCCGAGAGCGTCTTGTTCAGCTGCTGCTCGATGCCGCCGCCGCCGCGGCCGTCGGCGTTGACCCAGCCCAGTATCCCGGCGGCGAGGTCGCCGTTGGGGTAGATCCGCTTGCTGCTGGGGTCGGCGAAGACGCCGGCGAGGACGTTGACGGTGGACTTGTCCGTCCGGGCCTTCTTGGCGAGGGCGAGCCTGAGGTCCTTGATCTGCGTCCACACCTGCGGGGTGCGGCTCAGGGCGAGCCGCACATAGCGCAGGTCCTTGTCCTTCGGCCGCAACTTCTTGACCAGGGCCGCCTGGTCCTGGCCGAGGATCGGGGCGAGCAGCGCGGCCGCCTGCTCGGGACCGTCGTCGATCTTGAGCTGCTTGCGGGTGAACATCGTGGGGTCGGCCGTGATGTCGTACGCGTCGACGCTCGCCGCCAGGGCGACGCCGTTGCGGTCGGTGATGCCGCCGCGCTCGGCCGCCAGGGTGTGCACGACGTACCGGTTCTGCTCGGCCTTGGCCGAGTAGGTGCTGGCGTCGACGGCCTGCACCTGGAGCAGGCGGAAGACGAAGGCCGCCATGACGAGGGTCAGGCCGAGGCCGACCAGGCGCAGCCGGGGGCGCGCACTGGCGAGCCGCAGTGTGCGCGGGGCGGCGGCCCCGCGCGGCGCGGGGCGGCGCGCCGGACGCGCGCCGGGGCCGGGCTGCCGTCGGCCCGCCCCGGACCGGGCGGGCCGGCTGGGCCGGGCCGGGCCGGGCACGCGGCGGCGCGGCGGTTTCCTGCCGAAGTCATCGACCACTTCCGTCACCTGCCGGGGGGCGTCGTCTGGGGCTGGGGCGTGGTGGGGGCCGCCGGGGAGGCGGTGGCCGCGGGTGCGGTCGCCGTCACTGCCGCCGTCGGGGAGGGGGTGGCCGAGGGGGACGCCGTGGGCGTCGGCGCCTGGCCGGTGGGCGCGGCCTCGGGGGCGAGGACGAGCGGGGCGTCCTCGGGCTCCGCGGCGGCGGGCGAGGGGAAGCCCTTGACGGTGCCGTCCAGGCCGAGGAAGGCGGGGTCGGCGCCCGGCACCATGCCCAGCTCGCGGGCGCGGCGCTGCAGGGCCTCGGGGGCGGAGTAGGCGTCCACGTCGCGTTGCAGGGCCTGCTCCTCGTCGGTGAGCGACTTGGTGTCCTTCTGCAG
This sequence comes from Streptomyces sp. NPDC097129, assembly GCF_055668065.1. Classification (NCBI taxonomy): domain Bacteria; kingdom Bacillati; phylum Actinomycetota; class Actinomycetes; order Kitasatosporales; family Streptomycetaceae; genus Streptomyces; species Streptomyces sp. NPDC097129. The sequence goes on from NZ_JBVOQE010000001.1 coordinate 255,917, forward strand.
GTCGTCCAGCTTGAAGGAGCCCTCGCTGAGCGCGGAGTTCAGCACGAGGAGCCCGATGAGACCGCCGCCGAGCAGCAGGACGACGAGCAGGACGAACGGCGTACGGGCCGCCTGCCCCCGCCCAGCCCCCGGAAACAACCGGGCAAGCCGCGCGGCCCGGCCCTTCAACTGCGGTTTCTTGGTCACTCGCCCTCCCCAGGGGTCGCAGACCGACGTGACGGCGGAGGTACGTGACGGCGGAGGCGGGTGCCGAGGTGGAGGGCGGGGCGGGTGCCGGGCCGGGGGCTGCGGTGGGTGCCGGGGTGGGTGCCGGGCCGGAGGCCGGGGTGGGTGCCGAACCGAAGGGCGAACCGGAGGCCGGGGCGGGTGCCGAACCGGAGGCCGGGGCGGGTGCCCGCCCGGCGGACACTCACGCCAATGGCCCCGGCCGCCATCGGCCGCCGCGGCCGGACACCCCCGCCGGGTGTCGCGGTCGTCATCGGCTGTCGTGATCGCCCGAGCCGGAAGGACCTCTCGCGTGCCGCGGGTGTCGCCGGCTCCGGCCGCCGGGGGGCGGCGGTCCCCCCGCGTGCCCGCCGCGTCGCCTGGCTCACTCCACGTCCTCCCTGATGCGCTCGGCGCCGCGCAGCCGCGCGGGGGCCGCCCGGCGGTTCTCGGCGACCTCTTCCTCGGTGGGAAGTTCGGCACCACGGGTGAGCAGCTTGAGCCGGGGCTGGTAACGCTCGGGCACGACGGGCAGCCCGGGCGGCGCGGTGGTGGCGGCGCCGGCCGCGAAGACCTGCTTGACCAGCCGGTCCTCCAGGGACTGGTACGACAGGACGGCGACGCGTCCGCCCACCGCGAGCGTCTTCACCGCGGCCGGGATCGCCCGCTCCAGGACCGACAGCTCCCCGTTGACCTCGATGCGCAGCGCCTGGAAGGTGCGTTTGGCCGGGTTGCCGCCGGTGCGCTTGGCGGCCTGCGGCAGCGCGTCCCGGATCAGCTCCACCAGCCGCGCGCTGTTGCTGAACGGCTCCTTCTCCCGCTCCCGCACGATCGCGGCCACGATCCGCTTGGCCTGCTTCTCCTCGCCGTACGCGCGCAGGATGCGGACGAGTTCCCCGGGCGGATAGGTGTTCAGCACCTCCGCGGCGCTGACGCCGGTCGTCTGGTCCATGCGCATGTCCAGCGGCGCGTCCTGCGCGTAGGCGAACCCGCGGTCCGCCTCGTCCAGCTGCATGGAGGAGACGCCCAGGTCGAACAGCACCCCCTGCACGCGCGCGATGCCGAGCCGGTCGAGGACCTCGGGCAGCTCGTCGTAGACGGCGTGCACGAGGGTGGCGCGGTCCTGGTACGGCGCGAGCCGCTCCCCGGACAGCCGCAGCGCCTCCTTGTCGCGGTCGAGGCCGATCAGCCGGGCCTCGGGAAAGCGGGTCAGCAGCGCCTCGCTGTGGCCGCCCAGGCCCAGGGTGCAGTCGACGACGACCGCCCCCGGCTCCTGCAGGGCGGGCGCCAGCAGGTCCAGACACCGCTGGAGCATCACCGGGACGTGTCGACTCTGACTCAAGGGGCCCTCTCAGGTCCGGCGCGAACGCTCCGCACCGCCGGGTCCCCGCCCGCTCCCAGAAGGGGAGGCCGACCGGCGCCTCACGGCGGCGGCCGACCGGGAGCGGGAGGAGGCCGAGCCGTACGTACGCGCCGCGCACGTGGGAGATCTCCGGACAGCACGCCGGGGTCTTGCAGGGTTCTTACGGGGGACGGGACGTCCTGTGGGGAGGGCCTCGCCTCCCGCTTCGCGTCACTTTAGTCCACCCTGTCTCGCGGTCAATCAACCGGCCTGCGCGTCGCGCACCGGCACGCGCGCGTAGCGCCGGATCCCCGGAATTCACCCGTTCGGCACCGCCTGCGTTACCCATGTGGGTCACGTCGCGTGAGTGACGTGCTGACGACTCCGAAAACGCCGACCAGCCCGCCCGGCACGGCATGCACAGCCGGCACGGTCGGCCCGGCCAGGACGGTCGGCACGGCCACGACGGTCGCTGAAGCCCTTTCCCGGTCCCGCCCCCGCGTTCTCCTCACGCATCGTTCGCGAAATCCGGCGTTCCCAGGGCCGAAAGGCCGCAAGGCCCGACATATCGCAGCCACTTGTCCACAGGCGAGTGACACGAACCGGTAACGGCAACAAGAATGCCGTTGTGACGTCGCGCGGAACCTTTTTCGCGGGGTGTTCGTGATCCGGGTGGGCCGGTTTCGCATCACAGAGCGGCGGCCCGAAAGAAAGTACGGGCCGAGGAGGGCCGGGTGACGACCTATGACGAGCGAGCGAGCCTTACAGATCTGACCGCTACCGCGGAGCGTGTGCGCAGCTCCGTGGAGGGAGTGATCGAGGGCAAGCCCGAGGTCGTTCGGCTGGCACTGACGGTGCTGCTCGCCGAGGGGCACCTCTTGATCGAGGACGTCCCCGGTGTCGGCAAGACGATGCTCGCCAAGACGCTGGCGCGTTCCATCGACTGCTCGGTGCGGCGGATCCAGTTCACGCCGGACCTGCTGCCCTCGGACATCACCGGTGTGTCCATCTGGGACCAGCAGCGCCGGGACTTCGAGTTCAAGCCGGGTGCGATCTTCGCGCAGATCGTGATCGGAGACGAGATCAACCGGGCCTCGCCCAAGACCCAGTCGGCGCTGCTGGAGTCGATGGAGGAGCGCCAGGTCACCATCGACGGGCAGACCTACGAGCTGCCGAGCCCCTTCATGGTCGTGGCCACGCAGAACCCGGTCGAGATGGAGGGCACCTACCCCCTGCCGGAGGCCCAGCGCGACCGTTTCATGGCCCGCGTCTCCATCGGCTATCCCAGCCCGGAGGCCGAGCTGCAGATGCTGGACGTGCACGGCGGCGTCAGCCCCCTGGACGACCTCCAGCCGGTGGCGCACGCGCACGACGTGGTGAAGCTGATCGACGCCGTCCGCGGCGTCCACGTCGCCGACACGGTGCGGCGCTACGCGGTGGACCTGGTCGCGGCCACCCGCACCCACCCGGACCTCAGACTGGGCGCCTCCCCGCGCGCGACGCTGCACCTGCTGCGCGCGGCGAAGGCGTCCGCCGCCCTCAGCGGCCGGGAGTACGCGCTGCCGGACGACGTGCAGGCACTCGCCGTGGCCGTCCTCGCGCACCGACTGCTGCCCACCGCCCAGGCCCAGCTCAACCGCCGTACGGCCGAGCAGGTCGTGCTGGAGCTCCTGCAGCACACCCCGGTCCCGGCGGCCTCCCCGCAGCACGGCCTCGGCCTGGGCGCCACCGCCCCGGCCTACCCGCAGCAGCCACCGCGGAGGCTGTGATGACGTACGACGGGGGGACGGGACGTCCGGAGGCCGGCCACGGGGAGCAGGGCGGCATCCGGACGGCCCTGGCCGGGCTGACCACGCGCGGCCGCTCCTTCCTGGCCGCCGGCATCGCCGCCGCGATCTGCGCCTACGTCCTCGGGCAGTCGGGTCTGCTGCGCGTCGGTCTGCTGCTGGCGGCGCTGCCGCTGGTGTGCGCGGCCGCGCTCTACCGCACCCGCTACCGGGTCGCCGGCAGCCGCCGGCTGAGCCCCGCGCGGGTGCCCGCGGGCAGCGAGGCCCGGGTCCATCTGCGGGTGGACAACGTCTCACGCCTGCCGACGGGCCTGCTGATGCTCCAGGACCGGGTGCCCTACGTCCTCGGTCCGCGCCCGCGTTTCGTGCTGGACCGGGTGGAGGCCGGCGGGCGCCGCGAGGTGTCCTACCGGGTCCGCTCCGACCTGCGTGGCCGTTTTCCGCTGGGCCCGTTGCAGCTGCGGCTGTCGGACCCGTTCGGCATGTGCGAGCTGACACGTTCCTTCTCGTCGCACGACACCCTGACGGTGATCCCTCGGGTGGAGCCGCTGCCGCCGGTGAGGCTGACCGGCGAGGCGAAGGGGTACGGCGACGGACGGCAGCGTTCGCTGGCCCTGGCCGGCGAGGACGACGTCATCCCGCGCGGCTACCGCTACGGCGACGATCTGCGCCGGGTGCACTGGCGCTCCACCGCCCGTTACGGCGAGCTGATGGTGCGGCGCGAGGAGCAGCCGCAGCGCTCGCGCTGCACGGTGCTGCTGGACACCAGGAGCGTCGCCTTCCGCGGCGCGGGCCCGGACTCCGCGTTCGAGTGGGCGGTGTCCGGTTGCGCCTCGGTGCTGACGCACATGCTGGAGCGGGGATTCTCGGTGCGGATGCTGACCGACACGGGCAGTTCGGTGCCCGGCGAGGGTGCCGACGGGTTCGCGGGCGCGAGCCATGAGTCCGCGGACGCTGCCGGGCTGATGATGGACACCCTGGCGGTGATCGACCACTCCGACGGCGCGGGCCTGTCCCGGGCCTACGACGTGCTGCGCGGCGGCAACGAGGGGCTGCTGGTGGCGTTCTTCGGCGACCTGGACGAGCAGCAGGCCGCGATGGCCGCCCGGATGCGGCAGCGCAGCGCGGGCGCGATCGCGTTCGTGCTCGACAGCCAGGTCTGGCTGCGTGAACCGATCGGCACTCCTCGTCCGATGAACAGGACAGAGGAGCGGTTGCGGCTGCTGCGGGAGGCGGGCTGGACGGCGCTGAGCGTCCCGCGGGAGGCGACGCTCGCGGATCTGTGGCGTCAGGCGGACCGTGAGCGCACGGGGCTCGCGGCCGCCGGCGGCGCGGGCAGTACGGGGGAGGCACGATGATGAGCGGACGGGCACGGCTGGCGCTGTGCGCGTGGGCGGCCACGGTGATGGCGTCCTGCGCGCTGCTGCCCCTGGTCGACCCGGCCACGTGGATCCTGCAGGCGGCGATCCTGCTGGCGATCCAGTCCGGCGTGGGCGCGGCGACCCGGCGGGTGCCGCTGGCCCGGCCGCTGACCGTGGCCGCGCAGGCCCTGGTCACCCTGCTGCTGCTCACCCTGGTCTTCGCCGGCCGGCAGGCCGTGGCCGGGTTCGTACCCGGCCCGGAGGCGTTCGAGCACTTCTCCGATCTGCTGCGGCAGGGCTCGGACGACATCGCCCGGTATGCGATCCCGGCGCCCCTGGAGTCCGACGGCATCCGGCTGATGCTGGTCGGCGGTGTCCTGCTGATCGGGTTGCTGGTGGACACGCTCGCGGTGACCTACCGCAGCGCGGCCCCGGCGGGGCTGCCGCTGCTCGCGCTGTACTCGGTCGCTGCGGGACTGTCCGACGGCGGCATGGACTGGCTGTGGTTCCTGGTGGCGGCGGCCGGATATCTGATGCTGCTGCTCGCCGAGGGCCGGGAGCGGCTGTCGCAGTGGGGCCGCGTCTTCGGCGGCACCCCCCGCGTCCCCGGGGCGCCGGACGGCCCGCTGGCGCCGGTGCGCACGGGACGGCGGATCGGCGCCGTCGCGCTGGGCATCGCGCTGGTGGTGCCACTGCTTCCGCTGCCGGCGATACAGGGCGGACTGCTGGCCGGCGCCCGGAGCGGCGTGGGGGTGGGCAGCGGCGGCGGGGGCACGATCTCCGCGGTCAATCCCCTGGTCTCGCTGCGCGACAGCCTGAACCAGGGCGAGGACCGCACGGCCATGGTCCTGCGCACCAACAGCGACGACGTCTCCGACCTGTATCTGCGGATCGTGTCGCTGGACGACTTCGACGGCACGACCTGGAAGCCCGCCAAGCGGCACATCACCGCGGTGCCGGAGGAGTTCCCCAGCCCCGACGGCCTGGGAGCGGACGTCAGGCGCGAGCAGATCATCACCCGTATCTCCGCCGCCGACTGGTACGCCCAGGACTGGCTGCCGATGCCGTACCCGCCGAGCGGTGTGACCGTGGGGGGCAAGTGGCGTTACGAGCCGGTGGGCATGACCTTGGTCGGCGACCACGGTCAGACCACGCGCGGTGAGACGTACGAGGTGCGCAGCCTCGCCATACGGCCGACGGCCGAGCAGCTGGCGGCGGCCCCGCAGGCGCCGGAGCGGATCCGGCAGGAGTACACCAAGGTGCCGAGCTCGGTGCCGTCCGTGGTGGCGCGGACCGCCCGCCAGATCACCCGGGACGCGACGAACGACTACGACAAGGCCGTCGCGCTGCAGGACTACTTCGCGCTGACCGGCGGCTTCCAGTACGACACGCAGGTGGAGGTGGGCAGCGGGCCCGACGCGATCGCCCGGTTCCTGCGGAACAAGGAAGGCTTCTGCGTCCATTTCTCCTTCGCGATGGCGGCGATGGCCCGGACACTGGGCATCCCGGCCCGGGTCGCGGTCGGCTTCGCGCCGGGGACGGTGCAGGGGGACGGCTCGGTGGCGGTGAGCGTCAAGGACGCGCACGCCTGGCCGGAGCTGTACTTCGAGGGCGTGGGCTGGACCCGCTTCGAGCCGACGCCGACCCGTGGGACGGTGCCGTCCTACACGCAGCCGGACAGCCCGGGCAACAACATCCCGCAGGCTCCGCAGGCCACGCGCTCGGCGGGCGCCGCCCCGTCGGCGGCGCCCTCGGCGAGCACGAGCTGCTCGGTGCAGGCCAAGAAGCTCGACGAGTGCGCCGGTGCGCTGCCGCTGGACCCGACGCAGGGCAGCGACAGCTCCACGCCCTGGTGGGCGATCACCACCTGGACGCTGCTGGGCCTGGCGGCGGCGACCGTGCTGCTGCTGCCCATGCTGTGGCGGGTGCGGCGGCGTTCGCTACGGCTGACGTCGGCGCAGCACGCGCCGGGCCGCAAGGGTGGCGTCGAGGACCTCGAGGTGGTCGCGGAGCCGGCCGAGCTCGCCGTGCAGCAGGCGGCGGCCGGGCATGTCCTCGCGGTGTGGCGGGAGCTGATCGACACGGCGTGGGACTTCGGCATCCCGCCGAACGAGGCGCTCACTCCGCGCAAGGCGGCGGCGCGGATCGTACGGCTGGGCGAGCTGGAGCTGGACGGACCGGCGGCCGCGTCGGTGCACCGGGTGGCGGGCGCCGTGGAACAGGTACTGTACGCGCCGCGGCCACGGGCGGAGGCCGGGCTGGCCGACGACGTGAGACGGATGCGGGCCGCGCTCCGGGCGAAGGCCGACCGGCGCACCCGACTGCGGGCTCTTGTCGCCCCCCGCTCCGCGGTCCGGGCGCTGTGGGACCTCTCGGCCCGCTGGACGGCCCTGCGAACCCGCTGGTCGACCCGCTGGGCCCACCTCCTCCGCCGCCCCTCCGGCCAGCAAACCGGCTGACGCCACCAGGGCCAACCGCCGGAAGCCGGTGGGCGACCGCCGGGAGCCGGTAGGCGACTGCCGGGAGCCGGTAGGCGACTGCCGGGAGCCGGTAGGCGACTGCCGGGGCCCACGAGCGACGGCCCGGGAGCCGACGGGCGAGCGCTCGGAGCTGGTGGGCAACCGCCCGGACCGACGAGCGACGGCCAGGGAGCTGACGGGCGACCGCTAGGAGCCCGCGGGCGAGCGTCCGGACGCACGGCCGACCGCGCACGGCCGCGGCGGCGCGGGCGGGGCTGCGGGTGGCTGCCGAGCCGCGTGCCCGGGCCCGACATCGGACCGTGCCCGGGGTCGCCGCCGGGCCCGGGCCCATCACCGGTGACCGATGGCCTCGTGCGACGCCATCGGTCACCGTGCACCCCGCGCCCCCGCGCCCCCCGCACCCCCGCGCAGTGCGCAGCATGCCGAGTGCCGCGTACCGCCCGTGCCGGTGCTGCAGACGACCGAGGGGTGGCCACCTGCTGGTGGTCACCCCTCGGGGATGTCGTCGGAACCCTGGGCGCTCAGTGCCCTTGTTCGTCGCGGCGCCGTTGCCAGCGCTGTTCGATACGGTCCATCATGGAGCGCTTCGGCGCCCGCTGCCGCCGTGCGTGCGGACCGGCTGCGGCGGGCTGCTCGCCCGGCTTGGGCGCCTTGCGCCAGCCGGTCACCGCGAGGACGGCACAGCCCAGCATCACCAGGAAACCCACGACGCTGAGCCAGACCTGCTTGGCGACCATTCCGGCCATGAGGAGCGCGATACCCACGAGGAAGCCCGCGACCGCCTGGTAGACCCGGCGCCGGGTGTACGTACGCAGCCCGCTTCCCTCGAGCGCCGACGCGAACTTGGGATCTTCGGCGTACAGCGCTCGCTCCATCTGCTCGAGCATGCGCTGCTCGTGCTCCGAGAGCGGCACGGAGTCCTCCTCATCGTGCAGTCGCCGGGGCGACCCGGGGGGTCCCTTCAGGATAGGCAGGGAATCGCCCCCGTGAAACCCGCCCCTCTGCGCCAATTGGCCAACCGGAGTCCGTCATGGGCGTCCCGGCTCGCTGAGGCTTCCATTCCCCGGCGGCCGACCCGTCATGCCGGATGGTCTCCTTAGATCATACGGCGACAAGCCCCCGAACGGGCGGTCTGTGGCGGACTCCATCCGCGGCCAACGCGCTGATCAACAGCGCACCGCGGAACGCCTCCGGAGCCGGCTCAGTCCCCCGTCGTCGCCCTCGTCTCACCCAGGACGTGCAGCTGGGTCGCCACGGAGTGGAACGCGGGGAGCTCGGCGGCGGCCTCCTCCAGCTTCAGCAGCGCCTCCAGGGCGCCGGGCTCGGTGTCGACCAGCACACCGGGGACGAGGTCGGCGAAGACCCGCACGCCGTGCACCGCGGCGACCCGCAGCCCCGCGCTCTCGACCAGCCCGGTGAGCTGCTCGGTGGTGAAGCGCCGCGGCACCGGGTCGCCGGTGCCCCAGCGGCCGTCGGGGTCGGCGAGGGCCTGCCGGGCCTCCGAGAAGTGCCCGGCGAGCGCCCGGGCGAGCACGGCGCCGCCGAGGCCGGCGGCGAGCAGGCTCAGCACCCCCTCGGAGCGCAGCGCGGCGACCGCGTTGCGCACGCCCTCGGCCGGGTCGTCCACGTACTCCAGGACGCCGTGGCACAGGACGGCGTCGTAGCCGCCGCGCTCGACCACGTCGAACAGGCCGTGGGCGTCGCCCTGCACGCCCTGCACGCGGTCGGCCACGCCCGCCTCGGCGGCACGGCGCTCCAGGGCGAACAGCGCGTTGGGGCTCGGGTCGACGACGGTGACCTTGTGGCCGAGGCGGGCGACGGGCACCGCGAAGTTGCCGCTGCCGCCCCCGGTGTCGAGGACGTCCAGCACCTGCCGGCCCGTGGCCTTCATCCGGCGGTCGAGGGCGTCCTGGAGAACCTCCCAGACCACAGCGGTACGAAGAGAGGCTCGGGGTCGCATCGGGTCCGACACGTTGGTTGACTCCTCGGCGCGGCACCGCCACGTCCCGGCGGCGCGATACGGGCTGCCCTCCGCGCCCGGGTGCGGGACGGAAGGCTTCAGGCGTGCTCCACCCTATTGCCTCCCTGGTCGCCGCAGGCACCGCGGTCAGCCCGCGTCCGGCATGTCCGCGCCCCTCACCTCCCGGCGGCCCGCCTCGCCGGTGTCCTGACGAGGCCCCGGCAGGACGGGCTGGAGGACCAGCATCCGCTCGACGAGGCGGAGGAACATCGCCACGTCGCGTATCAGGTCGTCGGCGTCGCGGTTGCTCGCCGCGCCCTGGATGCCCGCCTCGGCGCGGGCACGGCGCCGGGCGCCGGAGGCGAACAGGGCGCTCCACTCGGTCAGTTCGGGCGCGATCTCGGGGAGCACTTCCCAGGCGCTCCGGATCCTGGCCCGCTTCCTGGGACTGGCCTCGGGGCGGCCGCGCGCGGCGAGCACGGCGGCGGCGGTGCGCAGCGCGGCGAGGTGGGCCGTGGCGTAGCGCTCGTTGGAGGTCTGGAGGACGGCGGCCTCGTCGAGGCCGGCACGTGCCTGGGCGAGCAGGTCGAGTGCGGCGGGCGGGGCAGAGGCCCGGCGCAGCACCGGGTGCACGTCGCTCGCCGGGCCGTTCAGTGAGGGGGCAGGGCCGGTGGCGCGGCGCCGGTGCGGGGCTGCTGCGGAGTAGGTGGCCATGACGAACCTCCTGTCGTCTGCGTGACGGCACTGCCCTACGGGGTGCCGTATGTGCCCATCGTGAGGTATGCCACTGACAATCCGTTCTGACCTGGGCTTTTGCCTCGATCGAAGGTTCGGGCTAGTTTTTGCACTGACCAGTCAGTTCAAAAACGCAGGGGGTCACGTGGACGACGACTCGCCCGGGCTCGCCGTGTCGGCCCGCGGCCTCGGACTCAAGGGGCCGCGGGGCTGGGCGTTCCGCGGCATCGGCATCGACGCGCAGCCCGGCTCGCTGATCGCGATCACCGGGCCGTCCGGCTCGGGCCGTACCTGTCTCCTGCTCGCGCTCACCGGACGTATGCGTCCCACCGAGGGGTCCGTCACGGTCGGCGGCCATCGGCTGCCGAAGCAGATGGCCGCCCTGCGCCGAGTCGCCGCCCTCGCTCACGTTCCCGGCGTGAGTGACCTCGAACCGGCCCTGACCGTCGGCGAGCACCTGCGGGAACGGGCGCTGCTGGAGCGGCGTTTCGGTGACGGGCTGCGCGCCCTGCTGCGGCCGCGCGCGGAGCGGGCCGCGACGGCCGCCGAGCGCGTCGACGCCGCCCTGGTGGCCGCCGGACTGGACCTGGAAACCCTGCCCAAGGGGGCCCGCACCCCCGTACGGGACCTGGAGCGGCTGGAGGCGCTGCGGCTGTCGGTCGCGCTGGCCCTGATCGGGCGGCCCCGGCTGCTCGGCGTCGACGACGCGGACCTGAAGCTGGCGGGCGCCGAGCGCGCCGGGATGTGGGAGCTGCTCAGGTCCCTGACCGAGTCCGGCATCACCGTGGTCGCGGTGTGCAGCGAGGCCCCCGAGGGCGCCGTCACCGTGGCGACCGACGGCGATCAGAAGGCATTCGAGGACGACACCGCCCCCGGGGGCGACGACATGACGGGCGAGCGCGACCAGGCCCCTCAGGGCGTCTGGACGGCCGAGGACGACGGCAGGACGCGCGAGGGCGACGAGAGCCCCGAGGACGACGAGAAGGAGGCGGCGGCCGATGCGCTCACCGAAACTGGCCGCTCTTGAGCTGCGGCGCTTCGGCCGGGGCAAGCTGCCACGCGCCGCCCTGGTCGCGCTGCTGCTGCTCCCGCTGCTGTACGGCGCGCTGTACCTGTGGTCGTTCTGGGACCCCTACGGCCGCCTCGACCGCATCCCCGTCGCCCTCGTGAACGCCGACAACGGCACGAGCGTCGACGGCAAGAAGCTGACCGCCGGCGACGACATCACCAAGCGGCTGCTGGAAAGCAGCACGTTCGCATGGCATCAGGTGAGCGCCGAGCAGGCCCGCCGTGGCGTTGAGGACGGCACGTACTACCTGTCGCTGACCATGCCCGCCGACTTCAGCAAGCGGATCGCCTCCAGCGCGGGCGACAGCCCCGAGACCGGCGCCCTCCAGGTGCGCACCAACGACGCCAACAACTACATCGTCGGGCAGATCTCCCGCACGGTGTTCAGCGAGGTGCGCTCCGCGGCCTCCAGCAAGGCCTCGCGCTCGTTCCTGGACAAGATCTTCATCTCGTTCTCCGACATCCACGACAAGACCGTCCAGGCCGCGGGCGGCGCCGACCGGCTCAGCACCGGCATCGGCAAGGCGGAGAAGGGCTCCAAGGACCTCGCCGACGGGCTGAAGGACGCCAAGGCCGGCAGTGGCAAGCTGTCCACCGGCCTCACCAAGCTGGACCAGGGCGCGAGCGACCTGGAGGACGGCTCGCAGCGGGTGGCCGACGGCACGCAGACGCTCGCGGACAAGGTCAACGGCACCGCCGACCAGGTGCGCCCGTTCCTCAAGGCCAACCAGAAGACCATCGGGGACACCGCGCGGCTGGTCGCCGACGCCGCGGGCGCGGTGCAGCACAACCTCGACGACCTGGTGAAGCGGGCCCCGCAGGCCGCCAAGGGCGCCCATCTGGCGTCCGACGCGCTGAACACGTTCTACCGGGAGCACTGCGAGAAGTCGCTGCTGCCGGACTCCGGCTGCGCCAAACTGAAGGACGCCAAGCAGGCCGCCGCCGACGTGGCGGGCATCGCGGACGACCTCAACACCCTGATCGCCGACCAGAACGGCGACCTCACGACCATGCGCGCCAACCTCGGCACGCTGCAGAACCAGGCGCAGTCCCTCGCCAGGCGCGCCCCGCACCTCACCCAGGACCTCGACGACGCCGTATCGAAGATCAACAAGCTGAACGACGGCGCCGCCAAGGTCGCCGCGGGCGCCAAGAAGCTGCACAGCGGGCTCGGCACCGCCTCCACCGGCGCGGACACCCTCGACCAGGGCGTCGGCAAGCTCAAGACCGGCGCCGAGACCCTGAACGGCGGCATGTACAAGCTGGTCGACGGCTCCGGGAAGCTCGCCGGCGGGCTGCACGACGGCGCCGGGAAGATCCCCGACTACGACCGGCGGGAGCGCGACCGGCGCACCGGCGTCATGGCCGACCCCGTGCGGCTCGCCGCCCAGGACCTGCACAAGGCGCCCAACTACGGCACCGGGTTCGCGCCGTACTTCATCCCGCTGTCGCTGTGGGTGGGCGCGATGGTGGCGTACATGCTGATCCCGCCGATGAACCGGCGCGCGCTCGCCGCGGGCGCCCCGGCCTGGCGGATCGCGCTGGCGGGCTGGCTGCCGGTGGTGGCCGTCGGCGTCCTGCAGACGGCGGCGCTCATGGCGGTCCTGCACTGGGCGATCGGTCTGCAGATGGCCCGCGCGGCCGGCACGGTCGGCTTCCTGTTCCTGGTGGCGGCGTGTTTCGCGGCGATCGTGCAGTGGCTCAACGCCCGCTTCGGAGCGGCCGGCCGCATCCTCGTCCTCGCTCTGCTGATGCTCCAGCTGACCTCGGCGGGCGGTACCTATCCCGTGCAGACGTCGCCGGGCTTCTTCAACGCGATCCACCCGTTCCTGCCCATGAGCTACGTCGTCGAGGCGCTGCGCAGGCTGATCACCGGCGGCGGACTCGGACCGGTGTGGACGGCGTGCGCGGTGCTGACGGCGTTCACGGCCGGGGCGCTCGCCCTGACCGCCCTGTCGGCGCGGCGCCGGCAGGTGTGGACCCTGGACCGGCTGCACCCGGAACTGAGCCTGTGACGACCGCACCGGGAGCCGAGCCCGTGACCACGCGCGCGTACCGTCCCGCGGGACCTGTGACAATCAGGGCCATGGACAGCAGCACCACCCCGGGCGGCAGCTCCCGCCGCGAGGCCACCCGGCAGAAGCTCTACGAGGCCGCCGTCACGCTCATCGCCGAGCAGGGGTTCTCCGCCACCACGGTGGACGAGATCGCCGAACGGGCGGGCGTCGCGAAGGGCACGGTCTACTACAACTTCGCGAGCAAGTCCGTCCTGTTCGAGGAGTTGCTGCGGCACGGCGTGGGCCTGCTGACCGCCTCCCTGCGCCAGGCCTCCGAGAGCACCGTGCACGGGGGCGGCTCCCGCGTGGACGCGCTGGACGCGATGATCCGCGCGGGCCTCGTGTTCATCGACCGCTACCCGGCCTTCACCCAGCTGTACGTGGCGGAGCTGTGGCGCACCAACCGGGCCTGGCAGTCCACCCTGATGGTGGTCCGGCAGGAGGCGGTCGCGGTGGTCGAGGGCGTCCTGCGCGAGGGGGTGGAGCACGGTGAGTTCAGCGAGGAGATCGACGTCCCGCTGACCGCCGCTGCGCTGGTCGGCATGGTGCTGGTGGCGGCCCTGGACTGGAAGTCCTTCCAGCCGGAGCGCTCCCTGGACGACGTGCACGCGGCGCTGTCCCGGCTGCTGCAGGGCCGGGTGAGCGGCCGCCGCTGACCGGGGGCGGCGGGCCCTGGCCCAGGGCCCGCCGGGCGCAGACGAAAGCGCCGGTTCGGCGTGGCCGCGTCCCCCGCGGGCCACGCCGAACCGGCGCTTTGCTGCTCCCCCGTACGTTCCCCCGTACGTCCCCCCGTGAGACCCCCGTGGTGCGGTCGTTCCCGGGGTCTCCCCCGTGTCTCCCTCGTGTCTCCCCCGTGTCTCGCTCCCGCCGGCGACCGCCGGCGGAAGGAGCGGATCGAGGGCCGCCGAGGTTCCGGCGCCCCGTGTCGCCGGTACTTCGGCCGTGCCCCTTCTCCGTGTTCTCCACTCTCTCGTTCATGCAGGTCCGGGCCCATCCGCGCACCTACTCATCTCGCCGGCTGAGTACGGATACTCAGACGTGCGCACTCATGCCCAGGGCACTCGGTCGGCGCTGTCAGTGGGGCCGGATAAAGTCGCAGGCATGGCACGGATTGCGGTGATCGGCGCCGGGATGGGCGCGATGGCGGCCGCTGCCCGGCTGGCCGTCGCGGGCCACCGGGTGGTGGTGTACGAGCGGTCGGACACATACGGCGGAGCGGTGCGCCGCTTCGAGCGGGACGGGTTCCGCTTCGACACGGGCCCGGGGCTGCTGCCGCTGCCCGCGGTGTGGCGGGACCTGTTCGTCAAGACCGGCAAGGAGCCGCTGGAGAGCTGCGTCGATCTGGTGCAGGTCGACCCGGCCTCGCACCACGTCTTCCCCGACGGCACGCGCGTGTCCTTGCCGAACGCCTCCCGCGCGGGCGTGGTCGCCGCCCTCGACGAGGCGCTCGGCAAGGGCGCCGGTGAGCGCTGGGGCGACTTCCTGGTCCGGGCGCGCGAGACGTGGGACCGCACCCGCCGGCCCTTGCTGGAGGAGCCCCTGTGGCCGAACTGGCGGGTGCTGGCGGACCAGGAGCCCTACCCGGCGCTGGAGCGCAAGCGGCTGCTGCGGACGCGGAAGGCGGCGACGCTGGAGCAGATCGGGATGTGGGAGCTGGGGGACGAGCGGCTGGGGGCGCTGCTGGAGAGTTGCGTGCTCGGATACGGCCTCGATCCGCGGACCGCCCCGGCGAGCGCCGCCGTCCTGCCGTACATGGAGCATGCCTTCGGCATCTGGTACGTGCGCGGCGGCATCAGGGAGCTCGCCCGTGCGGTGTACGAGCGGTGCCTGGCGCGCAAGGTCGAGTTCGTCTTCGGCGCCGAGGTCACCGGCATCGTGGAGAAGGACGGCCGGGCGGCGGGAGTCGAGCTCGCCGACGCGACCGTGGCCGAGGCCGACCATGTCGTGGCCGACGTCGATCCGGTGCGGCTGGCCGCGCTGACGGACCGTCCGCTGGATGACGGGAGCGATGTGCGGCCGAACCCGGTGTCGCCCACGCCGGGGCGGTTCACCGTCCTGCTGGCGCTGCGCGGCGCCCGTGAGCCCGGCGCCGCGCATCGCACGGTGGTCCACCCGCCGGCTCCCGAGTCGGAACTGGACTTCCTGGTCGCCCCAGGTGGCGACCTGCCGCCGCGTCCCACGGTGACGGTGCTGCGCCCGGCCGACCCCACGCTCGCCCCGGACGCAGGCCACGAGTCCGTGGTGCTCTCCGCGGTGGTGTCGACCGAGGCCGGCTGGGAGGACGAAGGCACGATCCGGCGCTACACGGACCATCTCCTTCAGGCCGCCGGTGACGCGATGCCGGCGCTGCGCGAGCGAGTCCTCTGGCACGAGGTGCGCACGCCCGTGCACACCGAAGGGGAGACGGGCGCCCACTTCGGCGCCGTGCCCGCCCCCGCACTCGCCGCCGGCCAGGGACGGTTCCTGCACCCGGCCAACACCACCCGCCTGCCCGGCCTCTACCGCGTCGGCGGCTGGTCGCACCCCGGTGGGGGGCTCCCGCACGCCGGGATGTCGGGTGCTCTGGTCGCCGGGCTCATCGTCGAGGGGCCGGAGTTCCGCGGCTCCCAGTGAGGACCGCGGGGCGGCGTCAGAAGCGGTACTGCTCGTCGAAGCCGTGGCCGGCCTGCTGCTGGCCGGTCCCGGTGCCCTGCTGGTAGGGGTACGGCTGCTCCTGCGGGGCCTCGCCGCCGTAGGAGTCGTCGGTGCGCTGCTGCGGGACCCACACGCCGTCGGGCGGCGTCTGGTCGTAGCCGCCGAGGTAGGCGTCCTGCCCGTAGCCCTGCTGGTCGTACGAGCCGCCGTAGGTGGTGTCGTACGAGGCGCCGCCGTAGGTCTGCGTGCCGATGTACGGGTCGGAGTAGGCGGCGTACTGCTGCTGGCCGGTGGTGTCGTAGCCGTACTGGCCGTAACCGGAGTAGTCGTAGCCGTAGGACGACTGCTCCTCGGCGGCGGGCTGGGCCGTCGACGCGTAGGCGGTGGAGGACGCGGGGTGGCCGTAGACGCCGTAGGAGCCGGTGTCGTCCGGAATGGGCTGCGGCTCGTAGACCATGGTCGACTCGGCGGCCGTGGCGGCGGCCGGACGAACCGGGGTGAAGACGTCGTCGTGGTCGTCGTCGGAGCCGTAGGACATGGCGTCGGGGGCGAAGGCGCCACCGTGGTGCGCGTCCGCCGCTTCGGTGTGTTCCGCGTCGGCCGCCTCCGGATCGGAGACCTCCAGCGTCGGGTCCCGGCGCTCGGACCGGCCCCGGCGTCCCTTCACGGGCCCGGCGTCCTTGCGGCGGACCGCCCAGCCCGCGGCGAAGCCCCGCCGGAACGACAGCGTGACGTAGGTCTGCCCGATGGCGAACGCCGCCGCGCCCAGCCCGATGACGACGACCGACGGGATCAGTACCCCGAGGACGACGCCGAGGAAGCCGGTGAACGCGAGCAGCCGCCAGCGAAGGCGCGCCTTGTACTGCAGCAGCACTTCACCGAGCAGCCACAGCGCGACGCCGCCGAACGCGATGTAGAGGACCGTCCAGCCCATGTACGCCCCTCTCCCAGTGGCCGCACCGCAGTGTGTCGTACGGCGGTGCGGCCGGTCTAGGCCTGCGGAGGGTGGTGCAGGCCCAGGTTCTCGTGGATTTCCAGCGTCGCCGTGGAGTTGTTGAGCGTGATGAAGTGCAGACCCGGCACTCCCTCGGCCAGCAGCCGAGCGCAGAACTCCGTGGCGAAGTCGATGCCAATGGAGCGTACAGCGGCCGGATCGTCCTTTGCTGTGAGGATCCGTTCTTTCAGCTCGTCCGGGAAGGCGGCGGTGCTCAGCTTGGGCAGCCGCTCCAGCATTTTCATGCTGGTCACCGGAAGGACCTCCGGGATCACCGGGGTGTCGCAGCCTGCCGCGGCCACGCGGTCACGCAGGCGCAGATAGGACTCGGGGTGGAAGAACATCTGTGTGATGGCGTAGTCCGCGCCCGCTCGGCACTTGTCGACGAAGTGCCGGATGTCGGTGTCCCAGTCGGTGGAGCGCGGGTGCATCTCCGGGAAGGCGGCGACGCCCACACAGAAGTCGCCCGACTCCTTGATGAGCCGGACGAGGTCGGCGGCGTACGTCAGGCCCTGCGGGTGCGGCACCCACTCGCCCATGGGGTCGCCGGGCGGGTCGCCGCGCACGGCGAGCATGTTGCGGATGCCCGCGTCGGCGTACTGGCCGATGATGTTGCGCAGTTCGGCGAGGGAGTGGTTGACCGCGGTGAGGTGGGCGACCGGCGTGAGCGTGGTGTCCACGACGATCTGCTGGGTCTCCTTGACCGTGGTGGTGCGGGTGGTGCCACCGGCGCCGTAGGTGACGGAGACGAAGTCGGGGGCCATGGCCTCGACCCTGCGCAGCGCGTTCCACAGGTTCCGCTCACCGGCCGGCGTCTTGGGCGCGTAGAACTCGAACGAGTACGTCGGCTTGCCGGTGGCGAGGATGTCGCGCACGGTACGGGCGCGATCAGTCCTGGTGGATGCGGTTCCTAGGGCCATACGGGCAGGTTAGCCAGGGGTGGACGGTCCCCCAACCGAAAGCGGGAAATTTGCCCGAATTGTCGGGTTGTTGTCCACCCCTTGGACATTCATGAGACGACGACGGGTGAGCCGCGGGGAGCCGAGGCCTGCCGTCACCGCCCCGGCGCCTCAGAGCCGGCGCAGCCGCTTGGCGAACTCCGCCGCGGCGGCACCGGGGTCCTGCGCCTCGGTGATCGCCCGGACGACGACGACACGGCGGGCGCCCGCCTCCAGCACCTCGTCGAGGTTGCCGAGGCCGATGCCGCCGATGGCGAACCAGGGGCGGTCGGTGCCGAGCGCGGCGGTGTGCCGGACCAGGTCGAGGCCGGGGGCTTGCCGTCCCGGCTTGGTGGGGGTCGGCCAGCACGGGCCGGTGCAGAAGTAGTCCACGCCCTCCTGGACGGCGGCGGCCTCGGCCTCCGCCGCGGCGTGGGTGGAGCGGCCGATCAGCACGTCGTCGCCGAGGATCGCGCGGGCCGCCGGGACCGGGAGGTCGCCCTGTCCGAGGTGCAGGACGTCGGCCCGGGCCGCGTGGGCGACGTCCGCGCGGTCGTTGACCGCGAGGAGCTTGCCGTGGCGGGCGCAGGCGTCGGCGAAGACGCTCAGGTGCTCCAGTTCCTCGGCAGCCTCCATGCCCTTGTCGCGCAGCTGCACGATGTCGACCCCGCCGGCGAGGACGGCGTCGAGGAACTCGGGCAGGTCGCCCTGGCGCCTGCGGGCGTCGGTGCACAGGTAGAGCCGGGCGTCGGCGAGGTGGGCGCGAGCGGTGGCGGCGGTCATGCGTGGTCCCCCCGGGGGGTGCGGTGTCCGGATCGTACGGGGCGCGGCTGTGCGGGGCGGCGGCGCGCTCCGCGGACCCGGCCCACGGACGCGCCCCAGGAACGTATCCCGCGAACCGTTTCGACCGGGAGACCGGGCCCCGCGTCGACGGACACCGGACCACCGGCCGCAGCGGCCACCACGAGGGAAGCCGCAACCCCGCAGCCGTCGGCTACCAGCGGGACCGTCCTCCGGCCGCGGGCTGCGTTCGAGCGGGCGTGGGCCTGGGCTGCGGCGACGGATTGCACTCGGGTCGGGAAGCGGGGCTGGGTTACGGCGGCCCCAGGGCTGAGCTGCGGCGCCACTTGCCACGGGGCTGGGCTGCGGGCAGGGGCGGGCCTGGACCTGTGCAACGGCGCGGTCCGGCGACAAGGCTGGACCCCGGAGGCGAGCTGCGTTCGAGGGGCCTGAGCCTCGGCGGGCGGGTCCTCCGGTGCGGGGCCCTTGGACTGCGGCACAACCTTGCGACGGGGTCGTATTCGGGGGGCGGGCTGGGACACGGGACTGGGCTGCGGGCAGGGGCGGATTTCCGGCGGGCCTGGGCCTGAGCAACGGCGCGGTCCGGCGACAAGGCTGGACCCCGGAGGAGAGCTGCGTTCGAGGGGCCTGAGCCTCGGCGGGCGGGTCCTCGGGTGCGGAGCCCTTGGGCTGCGACACGACCTTGCGACGAGGCCGTATTCGGGGCGCGGGCTGGGTCAGTGGTTCTGAGTTGGGGCCTGCGGCGCAGGCTTGCGGCGGGGCTGGGCACGGTCTGGGTTCGGGCGGGCCCGGGCACTGCGGCGCCGGTTGGCGACGAGGCCGGACTCCCGGGGGCGGGGGCCCGCGCTCCCGGCCCGGAGCATCGGCGCGAGCTTCCCGTGGACCGGGGCTTCGCAGCGCGCGGCTGGATCCCGGCACGGCCGGGCGGTCGTACGGCCCCTCGGATCAGTTCCGGAAAGGCCGGGCGGTCGTGCGCACGCACCGGACGGACGCAGCGGGCCGTCCCGGACCCGTGCGCGGCGCGGCCGAAACGACCCCTCCGAATCAGCCCCCGCGACGAAGCCCAGCCCGGCTGGAGCAACTCCCACTGCCCTCTGCACAGCAGTCGGCGTTCCGCAGGCCACGCCTGCCGAGCCCCAGCCCTCAGGCCACGGCTGCCCCGCCACAAGCCCCGCAGCCCACCGCCGCCCCAGCCGCAGCTCTCGGGCCACGCCGCAGCCCACCGCCGCCCCAGCCGCAGCTCTCGGGCCACGCCGCCGACCGTCGGCCTCGGGCAGCGCTAGTCGGGCGCAGCCCCCAGCGCAGGCCCACCCGACAGCCCGCGGCCGCGGGCCACGCCTCGGGCAGCGCTAGTCGGGCGCAGCCCGCAGCGCAGGCCCACCCGGCAGCCCGCGGCCGCGTGGCCACCGGCGCCGCGCCACACGCCCCGCCGGCGCCGCGCCACACCCGCCGGCGCCGGGCCACACGCTCGGCCGGCGCCGGGCCACACGCCCCGTCGGCGCCGGACGCGACCGTCACCGCGCCCCGCCAGTGGCCGCGCCGCGTAACCCGAGAAGCCGCGGCCGTGGGCATACCTGGCCCTGGCCGCGGCCCTCGGTGAGGGCCGTGGCCCATGGGTCGGACGGTTGTCAGTCTGTGTGCGTCAGACGGCGAGCGCCTGGGCGCGGCGCTTCACCTCCGTGCCGCGATTCTCGCTCAGCGCCTGCGCGGGCGTACCGGGCAGGCTCGGGTCCGGCGTGAAGAGCCACTCCAGCATCTCCTCGTCCGAGAACCCGTCGTCCCGCAGGAGCGTCAGGGTGCCGGTCAGGCCCTTGACGACCTTGTCCCCGTCGATGAAGGCGGCGGGGACGTGCAGCGCGCGGTTCTCACCGCGCCGTACGGCGATGAGCTGGCCCTCCTTGACCAGCTGCCGGACACGCGTCACCTCGACGCCGAGCATCTCGGCGATGTCGGGCAGGTTGAGCCAGGCGGGGACGAGAGCATCGATCTTTGCGTCAATCTCGGTCACGGGACAAGCCTGCCATCTGCCACTGACAGTCGGAAGTCGGGCCCGTCCACCTGGGCCATCCACGCCGTCGTCCGCCCCTCCGTCCACCCCGCCGTCCACCGGGCCGTCCACCAGGAGCGACATCACCCGGGTGGCTCAGGCCGTGGCCGCCTTCAACGGCCTCGCCGGGTCCGCCAGCAGCTGGGGATCCATCGCCGTGCCCGCCTCGATCAGCCGCCGCGCCTGGGCCAGATCGCGGGGACGGCCCACCGCCAGCAGGGCGACCAGCCGCCCCTCGCGCAGCCAGCACACCGTCCAGGCCGGCCCGGACGCGTCACCGCGCCACACGGTGCGGTCGGCGGCGGTGTGATGCCCGGCGTACTGAACGAAGCGGCCGAACTGCTCGGACCAGAAGTACGGCACCGGGTCGTACTCCGCGGGCGTGTCGCCGACGATGTTCGCGGCGACCGTGCGGGGGCCCTGGAGGGCGTTGTCCCAGTGGTGGACGAGCAGACGTTCGCCGTAGCGGGCGGAGGGGAAGGAGGCGCAGTCGCCGACCGCGTACACGTCCGGCAGCGAGGTGCGCAGATGCGCGTCGGCCACGACCTCGCCGCGCGGCCCCAGTTCGATGCCGGAGCCGGCCAGCCAGCCGGTCGCGGGCCGCGCGCCGATGCCGACGACGACCGCGCCGGCGGGCAGCCGGGTGCCGTCGTCGAGGACCACCACGCCCTGCTCGACGCCCGCCACGCGCGCGTGGGTGCGCAGCTCGACGCCGGCGTCGGCGTACCAGGCGGTCATCGGCGCGGCGACCTCGGCGGGCAGCGCCCCGGCGAGCGGGCGGTCGGCTGCCTCCACGACGGTGACCGCGCAGCCCGCCTCACGCGCGGCCGTGGCGAACTCCGCGCCGATCCAGCCGGCGCCGACGACCACGATGTCGTGCTGCAGGGCGAGCACCGGGCGCAGCCGCTCGGCGTCGTCCAGGGTGCGCAGCAGGTGCACCCCGGGCACGCCCTGCGCGCCGGGCAGGGTGATCGGTTCGGCGCCGGTGGCGAGCACGAGGACGTCGTAGGGGACGGGTCCGGCCCCGGTGTCGAGTTCATGGCCGGCGGGGCGCAGGCCCAGCACCTCGCAGCCGAGCCGCAGCTCGATGCCCAGCGCCTCGAAGTCCACGTCGAAGGCGGAGCCCTCGGCCGTGCCGAGCAGGACGGCCTTGGACAGCGGGGGCCGGTCGTAGGGCTGGTGGGGCTCGGCGCCGATCAGCGTGACGGTGCCGGTGAACCCCTGATCGCGCAGGGCCACCGCGGTCTGCACCCCGGCCATGCCCGCGCCCACGACGACCACGCGCCGCGCCTGCGCCGTCGCCGGTGTGCCCCGTTGCTGCGTCTGCTCGCTCACCTGATCACCATAGACACCTGACAGAGCGTCAGTCAGCGCTCCTGTGCCGTGACCTGCTCCACACGCGCGTGCAGCTCCTCCACCACGCTGGTGCCGCTGCCGTCCTGGGACTCCCACTCCCAGGTCTCCTCCAGCCGCAGCCGCCCGTCGGGCAGCTCCACGACCGTGGAGACGCAGTGCCCGCAAGACGTCGTCCCGTCCTGCTTGAGCTGCACGTACCGGAAGTCCAGCCGGTCCCCCTCCCGGGTGCCCACGAGATGGCCGCGCACCACGTCGCCGCCGGCGTACTCGGCCCAGATCTCGCCGCCGCGCTGGTGGTAGGTGAAGCGGGTGCGGGTGCCCACCTGACCGGGCGCCTGGTCGGCGACCGGGGCGAGGACGAGACCGTCGAGGGACCGGGTCATGACGGAAGGCTCCCTTACAGACACGCAGCGGCACGGGCTAGGGTGGCCACCGTAAAGCACTCGCGGGAGCCCGGACGCACCGGGCTGAGAGGGAGGCTGGGACGGCCTCCGACCGTACGAACCTGATCCGGGTCATGCCGGCGAAGGGAGGGGCTGGACGCCCATGTCGCCTACGCGTACGTCAGACGTCCTCGTCATCGGGGGCGGGATCATCGGGCTGGTCACGGCCTGGCGGGCCGCACAGAGGGGGTTCACCACCGCGGTCGTGGACCCCGAGCCCGGCGGCGGCGCCGCGCAGGTGGCGGCCGGGATGCTGGCCGCCGTCACGGAACTGCACCACGGCGAGCAGACGCTGCTCGGCCTCAACCTCGCCTCGGCGCGCCGCTATCCGGACTTCGCGGCCGAGCTCACCGACGCCACCGGCCACGACCTCGGCTACCGCCGCAGCGGCACGCTCGCCGTGGCCCTGGACGCCGACGACCGCGCCCATCTGAAGGAACTGCACGCCCTGCAGCGGCACTCGGGCCTGGAGTCGGAGTGGCTGTCCGGCCGGGACTGCCGGCGGCTTGAGCCGATGCTCGCGCCGGGCGTGCGCGGCGGGCTGCGGGT
This sequence comes from Streptomyces sp. NPDC097129, assembly GCF_055668065.1. NCBI lineage: Bacteria > Bacillati > Actinomycetota > Actinomycetes > Kitasatosporales > Streptomycetaceae > Streptomyces > Streptomyces sp. NPDC097129. The sequence goes on from NZ_JBVOQE010000001.1 coordinate 278,673, forward strand.
CGACGGCGATCACCAGGTGGACCCGCGCCGGCTGGCGGCCGCGCTGGTCACCGCCTGCGAGCGGGCCGGGGTGGTGTTCCACCGGACCCGGGCCGAGCGGCTCACGGTGGTGCGCGAGCGCGCGGCGGGCGTCGTCACGCGCGAGGGCGAGGAGCTGGGCGCAGGGCAGGTCGTGCTCGCGGCCGGCAGCCTGAGCGGACGTCTCGCGGGCGTGCCGGAGGCCGTGCTGCCGCCGGTGCGGCCGGTGAAGGGGCAGGTGCTGCGGCTGGCCATGCCTCACCACCGCACGCCGTTCCTGAGCCGGACCGTGCGCGCGGTGGTGCGCGGCGGCGCGCTCTATCTGGTGCCGCGTGAGAACGGTGAGCTGGTCGTCGGCGCGACCAGCGAGGAGATGGGCTGGGACACCACGGTCACCGCGGGTGGTGTCTACGAGCTGCTGCGCGACGCCCACGAGCTGGTGCCCGGCATCACCGAGCTGCCGCTGACGGAGACCCGGGCCGGACTGCGCCCCGGCTCCCCGGACAACGCGCCGCTGCTCGGCCCGACCGCGCTGGACGGGCTGCTGCTGGCCACGGGGCACCACCGCAACGGCGTCCTGCTCACCCCGGTCACCGGCGACGTCCTCGCCCACGCCCTCGTCACCGGTGAGCTGCCCGAGGAGGCCCGCCCCTTCACCCCGAAGCGCTTTTCCCCCGCAGCGGCCGCGCAGCAGCCCGCACGCACCCTCACGGAGCAGCCCGCATGAACATCTCCGTCAACGGTGAGCCCCGCCGCATCGAGCCCGGCACGGCTCTCGACACGGTCGTGAAGTCGCTCACCGCGGCCCCCTCCGGGGTGGCCGCCGCCCTCAACGAGACCGTCGTCCCGCGCACCCGGTGGGCCGCCACGGCCCTCGCCGAGGGCGACCGCGTCGAGATCCTGACCGCCGTCCAGGGAGGCTGAACCATGGCTGACGACCCCTTCGTCCTCGGCGGCACGCCGCTCACCTCCCGCCTGATCATGGGGACGGGCGGCGCGCCCAGCCTGGAGGTGCTGGAGCGGGCGCTGGTCGCCTCCGGCACGGAGCTGACGACCGTGGCGATGCGGCGGGTCAACCCCGACGTGCACGGCTCGGTGCTGTCGGTGCTGGACCGTCTCGGCATCCGGGTGCTGCCGAACACCGCCGGCTGCTTCACCGCCGGGGAGGCGGTGCTCACGGCCCGGCTGGCCCGGGAGGCACTGGGCACGGACCTGGTCAAGCTGGAGGTCATCGCCGACGAGCGCACGCTGCTGCCGGACCCGATCGAGCTGCTGGACGCGGCGGAGACGCTGGTCGACGACGGGTTCACGGTGCTGCCGTACACCAACGACGACCCGGTGCTGGCGCGCAAGCTCCAGGACGTCGGCTGTGCGGCGATCATGCCGCTGGGCTCGCCCATCGGTTCCGGTCTCGGGATCCGCAATCCGCACAACTTCCAGCTGATCGTCGAGCACGCGCGCGTACCGGTGATCCTGGACGCGGGGGCGGGCACGGCGTCGGACGTGGCGCTGGCGATGGAGCTGGGCTGCGCGGGTGTGATGCTCGCCTCGGCGGTGACGCGGGCACAGGAGCCGGTGGTGATGGCGGAGGCGATGCGGCACGCGGTGGAGGCGGGACGGCTGGCGTACCGGGCGGGCCGCATTCCCAAGCGGCACTTCGCCGAGGCGTCCTCGCCCACCGAGGGCGTCGCCCGGCTGGACCCGGAGCGGCCGGCCTTCTGAAGCCCCCGGCCGGAGCGTGCCGCCGGTGCGCGCGACACGTCACAGGTCGGCTGCAGTCACCCCCCTGGCCGGGAGAAACGGCCGGGGTGTCGGTGACGGCTCGTACACTCGCCTGCGTGGATACGACCCTCTCGGACCCCCTCGTCGGGCAGGTGCTCGACGGCCGGTACCGCGTCGACGCGCGGATCGCGGCCGGCGGGATGGCCACGGTCTACCGGGCCCTGGACACCCGTCTGGACCGCGTGCTCGCGCTGAAGGTGATGCACCCGGCGCTCGCGGCCGACGCCTCGTTCGTCGAGCGGTTCATCCGGGAGGCGAAGTCCGTCGCCAGGCTGGCGCACCCCAATGTGGTGCAGGTCTTCGACCAGGGCGCCGACGGCAGGTACGTCTATCTGGCGATGGAGTACATCGCCGGCTGCACCCTGCGCGACGTGCTGCGTGAGCGCGGGGCGCTGCAGCCGCGCGCCGCGCTGGACATCCTGGAGCCGGTGCTGGCCGCGCTGGGCTCCGCGCACCGGGCGGGGTTCGTGCACCGGGACATGAAGCCGGAGAACGTCCTGATAGGGGACGACGGCCGGGTCAAGGTCGCCGACTTCGGGCTGGTGCGCTCGGTGGACACCGTCACCAGCACCACCGGCGAGGTGCTCGGCACCGTTTCCTACCTGGCGCCGGAGCAGATCGAGCACGGCACCGCCGACCCGGGCGTGGACGTGTACGCGTGCGGTGTGGTGCTGTACGAGATGCTGACCGGTGGCAAGCCGCACGACGGCGACTCCGCGGCGGCCGTGCTCTACAAGCATCTGCACGAGGACATCCCGGCGCCTTCGACGCTGGTGCCGGGGCTGCCGTACGGGCTGGACGAACTGGTCGCGGCGGCCACCGCCCGCGAGCCCGAGGTGCGTCCGCGCGACGCGGTGGCGCTGCTGGCGCGGACGCGCGAGGCGCGGGCCGGGCTGAGCGAGGAACAGCTGGACGCGGTGCCGCCGCAGGCGCTGACCGCGGCGCACGACATCGCCGACGACCGCACGAGCGTGATCCCGCGCGCACTGACCGCCCCCACGCTCGACTTCGCTCGCGCGGGGGGACCCCCTTCGCGTCCGCTGCCGGTGAACGAGGACGGTGAAGCGGCCGCGCTGAACCGCACCAGCCGCTTCGAGGCCCCACCGCCCGCTCCCCCGCGGCGAGGCCTGTCGCGGTCGCGGCGGCGGCTGATCACCCTGGTCGCCGCCGTGCTGCTGGTGTTCGGCGTGGGCGCGGGGGTCTGGTACATCAACTCCGGCCAGTTCACCAAGGTGCCGCCGCTTCTGGCGCAGTCCGAGACGCAGGCGAAGAAGCGGCTGGAGCAGTCCGGTCTGGAGACCGGCAAGGTCACGTACGCGTACAGCGACACCATCAGGCGGGGCCGGGTCATCAGCACCGACCCGGAGCCGGGCGCCCGCATCCGTGACCACGACGCGGTGCGACTGACCGTGTCCAAGGGCCCGGAGACGGTGAAGGTGCCCGATCTGCAGGGCTACAAGCTGGACAAGGCCCGGTCGGTGCTGAAGGACAGCGGACTGGAGCCGGGCATGATCAACCGGGAGTTCAGCGACGAGGTGACGCGCGGCTCGGTGATCGGCACCGATCCCGAGGCGGGTACGGTGCGCCGCGCCGGCTCGGCGGTCGCGCTCACCGTCAGCAAGGGCAGCGCGGTCGACATCCCGGACGTCACCGGGTCCGACCTGGCGGACGCCCGGTCCCAGCTGGAGGAGGCCGGCCTGAACGTGAAGGTGGCCCCGGAGCGGGTGAACTCGGAGCTGGACGCCGGGCAGGTCGCCGCGCAGTCCCCGGACTCCGGCGGTCAGGCCGCCGAGGGCGACACGGTGACGCTGACCTTGTCGAAGGGGCCGCAGATGATCGAGGTCCCGGACGTGGTCGGCGACAGCGTCGACGACGCCAAGCAGGCCCTGAAGGACGCCGGTTTCGGTGTGAAGGAGGACCGCGGGCTGCTCGGCCTGTTCGGCGACACGGTGAAGAAGCAGTCCGTGAAGGGCGGCGAGAAGGCGCCGAAGGGATCGACGGTCACGATCACCATCCGCTGACCTCCGTGCCCCGCTGTCCGCTGGCTTCCGCGCCCCGCCGTCCGCTGACTTCCGCGCCCCGCCGTCCGCCGGCGTCCGTGCCCGCCGTCCGCGCCCGCTGTCCGTCCGCCGCCCGGCGGTGACCGAGGCCACCTCGGCCGCGTGAGGGGGCACGCCGACGGCCATGGCAGGCTGAACGGGTGACACCTCCCTCCCCCTTGCGCAACCCCGTCGGCTCGCACGTCCCGGTGGCCGGCGGACTGCACTCCGTCGGGCTGTCCTACGCCCGTGACCTGGGCGCCGAGACCGTGCAGGTCTTCGTCGCCAACCCGCGCGGCTGGGCCACGCCCGCCGGGAACCCGCGTCAGGACGAGGCGTTCCGCTCGGCGTGCGAGGCCGGGTCGATCCCGGCGTACGTCCACGCGCCGTACCTGATCAACTTCGGCTCCCACACGGAGGCGACGGTCGAGAAGTCGGTCGAGTCGCTGCGGCACTCGCTGCGGCGGGGGCGCGAGATCGGGGCGCTCGGCGTGGTCGTGCACACCGGCAGCGCGACCGGCGGCCGGCACCGGGAGGTGGCGCTGAAGCAGGTGCGCGAGCACCTGCTGCCGCTGCTGGAGGAGCTGACCCACGACGACGACCCGTTCCTGCTGCTGGAGTCCACGGCCGGTCAGGGCGCCTCGCTGTGCTCGCGGACCTGGGACTTCGGGCCGTACTTCGACGCGCTGGACCGGCATCCGAAGCTCGGCGTGTGCCTGGACACCTGCCACATCTTCGCCGCCGGACACGATCTGACCGGACCGGACGGCGCGCACCAGACGCTGGATCTGCTGGTGGACACGGTCGGCGAGGGGCGGCTGAAGCTGATCCACGCCAACGACTCGAAGGACGTGGTGGGCGCGCACAAGGACCGGCACGCGAACATCGGCGCCGGGCACATCGGTGAGGACGCGTTCCGCGCGCTGCTGACCCACCCCGCCACCGACGGCGTGCCGCTGGTCATCGAGACGCCCGGCGGCAAGGAGGGACATGCGGCGGACGTGGAGCGGCTGAAGAAACTCCGCGACTCGCTCCCCGGCTCGCTCCTCGACTCATAAAGCGTTGAGGAATACCCCAGGGGGGTATACGGTTCCTGTCATCGCAGGAACCGTTGCCCGACGTTGGGGGAAGTCATGCAGCACGAGGCGCACACCGAGCACGCCCATCACCGCGAGGCGCACAGCCACGAGGGCCACGGCCACGAGCACCACGCCGACCACGCCGACCACGCCGACCACGCCGACCACCTGGACCACGTGGACCACGGCAGCCACAGCGGCCACGCTCACGGCGGTCACGCTCACGGCGGTCACCACCACGCGCCGTCCGCGAGCTGGGCGATGGCCGCGCAGGCCACCCTGCACTGCCTCACCGGGTGCGCCATCGGGGAGGTGCTGGGCATGGTGATCGGCACCTGGCTCGGGTGGGGCAACGTGGCGACGATGGTGCTGGCGATCGCGCTGGCCTTCGTCTTCGGCTACTCCCTCACACTGCGCGGCGTCCTGAAGGCCGGCGTGGACTTCCGTACGGCCTTCAGGGTGGCGCTGGCCGCGGACACCCTGTCGATCGCCGTGATGGAGCTGATCGACAACGGCGTGATCGCGCTGTGGCCGGCCGCGATGGACGCCCACCTGGACGACCTGCTGTTCTGGGGCGCGCTGGCGATCTCGCTGGCGCTGGCGTTCGTCGTGACGACCCCGGTGAACAAGTGGATGATCGGCCGCGGCAAGGGCCACGCGGTGGTGCACCAGTACCACCACTGACCGCGGCGCACCGCCAGGACTCAGAGCTCGGGGCCGTCCCCGGGCTCTTCCTGGTAGGAGTAGCGCTGTTCCTTCCAGGGGTCGCCGATGTTGTGATAGCCGCGCTCCTCCCAGAAGCCGCGGCGGTCGGCGGTCATGTACTCGACGCCCCGCACCCACTTGGGGCCCTTCCAGGCGTACAGATGCGGCACGACCAGCCGGAGCGGGAACCCGTGCTCGGCGGTCAGCAGCTCGCCGTCCTTGTGGGTGGCGAACAGGGTGCGCCCGGCGGTGAAGTCGGCGAGGCGGAGATTGGAGCTGAAGCCGTACTCCGCCCACACCATCACATGGGTGACCTCGGGCGCGGGCGGCGCGATGTCCAGCACGGCCCGGGCGGGGACGCCGCCCCATTCCGCGCCGAGCATGCTGAACTTCGTCACGCAGTGCAGATCGGCGACGACCGTGGTGTACGGCAGGGCCGTGAACTCCTCGTGGGTCCAGCAGTGCTTCGCGCCGTCGGCGGTGGCGCCGAACACCCGGAACTCCCAGCGTTCGGGCCGGAACTTGGGCACCGGCCCGTAGTGCGTGACCGGCCAGCCCCTCTGCATACGCTGTCCCGGCGGAAGCTCGGACCGTGCCGCTTCTCCAGACTCTCGCTCCACCGGATGACCCATGTATCCATCCTGACAGACCGGGAGCGGTGCACAGGACCAGCCGGTCACCGAACCGGACAACTCGCTGCGAATTCCGCCAAGCATGCACTTACCTACTAAGTGCGCACTTACTGGACGATCCACGAGGCCGGTGCAATCATGCCGCCGCAACCTCCCGATCCCCCAGGTGGAAGGAGCCCGCCGCGATGCAGGGCGACCCCGAGGTCATCGAGTTCCTCAACGAGCAGCTGACCGGTGAGCTGACCGCGATCAACCAGTACTTCCTGCACGCGAAGATGCAGGACAACTTCGGCTGGACCAAGCTCGCCAAGTACACGCGGCACGAGTCGTTCGACGAGATGAAGCACGCCGAGGTGCTCACCGACCGGATCCTGTTCCTGGAGGGGCTGCCGAACTACCAGCGGCTGTTCCACGTACGGGTGGGTCAGACGGTCACGGAGATGTTCCAGGCCGACCGCCAGGTCGAGGTGGAGGCGATCGACCGGCTCCGGCGCGGCATCAAGGTGATGCGCGAAAAGGGTGACATCACGTCCGCGAACATTTTCGAGGACATCCTCGCCGACGAGGAGCACCACATCGACTACCTCGACACCCAGCTGGAGCTGATCGAGAAGCTCGGCGAGGCGCTCTACATCGCGCAGCTGATCGAACAACCGGAGAGCTAGCCAGGTGATCGAGCAGCCGCAGAGCCAGGCGGGGGATCGGGCAGCCGCAGAGCCAGCCGGGGATCGAGCAGCCTGGAGTTCAGGCCGCCTCGTCCAGACCCGGCAGCTCCGTGAGCACCGGCTGACCCTGGTCGGCGAGCTCGCGGCGCGGGCAGGAGCCCCGGCCCAGCAGCGCCTGGATGCGGCGGACGCAGGAGCCGCAGTCGGTGCCGGCCTTGCAGGCGGAGGCGATCTGGCGGGGGGTGCAGGCGCCGTTCTCCGCGTGCTGCTTGACCTGGGCCTCGGTCACACCGAAGCAGCTGCAGACGAACACGCGGGTCACCTCCCGGTCGGTCGGGGTCGTGCCATCCCGACCCTTGATCGGTGAGGCTAACCTAACCTTACCTGTCGTGCGGGGGCCGCAAAAGAGCCGTGGGGCGCGGATCGTATGTGATCCGCGCCCCACTTCCTGGCCGAGAACAACCCCTGCCGGGCGGCCCCGTCACTGGCCGCCGTGCAGGTCGCTCACTGGTCCCGGTACATCTCCGCGACCAGGAACGCCAGGTCGAGCGACTGGCTGCGGTTCAGGCGCGGGTCGCAGGCCGTCTCGTAGCGCTGGTGCAGGTCGTCGACGAAGATCTCGTCGCCGCCGCCCACGCACTCCGTGACGTCGTCGCCGGTCAGCTCGACGTGGATGCCGCCCGGATGCGTGCCGAGCTCCTTGTGCACCTCGAAGAAGCCCTTGACCTCGTCGAGCACGTCGTCGAAGCGGCGGGTCTTGTGCCCGGAGGCCGCCTCGAAGGTGTTGCCGTGCATCGGGTCGGTCACCCAGGCCACGGTGGCGCCGGAGGCGGTGACCTTCTCCACCAGCTCGGGCAGCTTGTCGCGGACCTTGTCGGCGCCCATGCGGACGATGAAGGTCAGCCGGCCCGGCTCCCGGTCGGGGTCGAGGCGCTCGATGTACTGCAGCGCCTCCTCGGCCGTCGTGGTGGGGCCGAGCTTGATGCCGATCGGGTTGCGGATCTTCGAGGCGAACTCGATGTGCGCGTGGTCCAGCTGCCGGGTGCGCTCACCGATCCACACCATGTGCGCCGAGACGTCGTACAGCTTCCCGGTGCGCGAGTCGACGCGGGTCAGCGCCGACTCGTAGTCGAGCAGCAGCGCCTCGTGCGAGGAGTAGAACTCGACCGTCTGGAACTCGGCCGGGTCCGTGCCGCAGGCCCGCATGAAGTTCAGCGCGTTGTCGATCTCGCGCGCCAGCTGCTCGTAGCGCTGCCCGGACGGCGACGACTTCACGAAGTCCTGGTTCCAGGCGTGCACCTGGCGCAGGTCGGCGTAGCCGCCGGTGGTGAAGGCGCGCACCAGGTTCAGCGTCGACGCCGACGCGTGGTACATGCGCTTGAGGCGCTCCGGGTCCGGGATGCGCGCGGCCTCGGTGAAGTCGAAGCCGTTGACGGAGTCGCCCCGGTACGTCGGCAGCGTCACGCCGTCACGGGTCTCGGTCGGCTTCGAGCGCGGCTTGGAGTACTGGCCGGCGATGCGGCCCACCTTCACAACGGGGACGGACGCGGCGTACGTCAGTACGGCGCCCATCTGGAGCAGCGTCTTCAGCTTGTTGCGGATGTGGTCGGCGGACACGCCGTCGAATGCCTCGGCGCAGTCGCCGCCCTGGAGGAGGAACGCCTCTCCCTTGGCGACGGCCGCCATCCGGGCGCGCAGCTGGTCGCACTCGCCCGCGAAGACGAGCGGCGGATACGACTCGAGGTCCGCGATCACTGCGCGCAGAGCCTCGGGGTCGGGGTACTCGGGCTGCTGCGCCGCGGGCAGGTTTCGCCAGGTGTTGCCAGCGCTGGAGCTGGTTGCGTTCACGGTCACGCCCTCAACATTACGGGGTCACCGCACGCGTCCAGGCCCTGGCTCACAGGATGAGACGGACGGGTCCGCCGCGCGGCCGGCGCGCGGCGGACCCGTCCGGGCCGTCCTCCCGTGGCCGTCAGTGCAGGTCCTGCACCGCCGGATCGGTGAAGCCGACGGAGAACACCGCGCGCAGGGAGAGGTTGTCCGCGCCCTGGTAGCCCAGGCACGCGTCACCCTCCCCGGTGGCGGCCTGGAACTCGGGGTGAGCCGCCCGCAGGGTGCTGCCCGCGCAGATGCCTTCGGTCAGTCCCCACACCTCGTCGACCTGCTCGGCGTCGAGTTTCGGCCAGTAGCTGAGGGCCTGCGGCGGGCCCGCCGACCAGTTGCCGCCAGCCGCGCAGGTGGTGCCCGCGCGGGTGTCGCCCGCCCAGGTGTGCGAGTACACGCCGGGCTGGGTGCCGCAGCCCTTGTGGAAGGCGAAGTTCAGCACGCCCCGGTCGTCGGTCCAGGTCATGCCGCCCTGCAGGCCCCGGTAGCGGGAGGCGGCCCAGGCGTCCTGGATCACCGACGTGCCGCCGGACATGTTGAGCAGTCCGGGGTAGGAGGCCGACCCGGCCGGGTTCAGCTGGTAACGCACCACGCGGCCGCCGTCGGCGTACCCCTGCCACTCGCCGGCGACCAGCTTGTAGGGCGCCCCGCCGGTCTTGTCCAGGGACAGCCAGGAGAAGCACAGATGCCCGGGGTCGATGGTGTGGCCCGAGCAGTCCGAAGGGGTGCCCGCCTGCTTGTAGTAGTGCACCTGCGGCAGCACGTACGGGTAGCCGCAGGCGCTGGAGCGGCCGGCGCCGTCGATGCCGTAGGTGCTCACACCGGAGCCGTAGGTGTCGGCCTTGGCGAGCTTGTTGAGGTCGAAGACCCGGATGCCGTTCGCGGTGTCCGTGACGTACAGGTAGTTGGCGTACCAGACGATGCCGCCGCCGTGGCCGGTGACGAACCGGAAGTTCGTGCCGGAGCCGGTGGGCTCGGCGAGCAGGACGTGACGGTACTTGCCGGTGTCGCGGTCGAGCAGGGTGAGCTTGAGCAGGTTGTCGGTCTTGCAGCCGGTGGACGTCTCGTCGCTGAGCGTGCGGTAGTGCCAGGCGACCGCCAGGACGTGCCGGCCCTGGATGGCGCCGTCGGCGCCGTCGGCGGTGCCGGTGCTGCTCATGCCCTGCGGCCACCAGTGCGGGCTGGTGTCGTCGGTGTGGGCCTGCGACCAGCACCAGGCCGTCCTGGTGCCCACCGGGGGCAGGGCCTTGGTCTCGGTGCCGGTGCAGGAGCGCATCGAGCGCAGGTTCAGCCAGGGGTCGCTCGCCCCGGCGGAGTTCCTGGTGAGGTCGGTGGTGACCACGTCGGAGAGACTGGCGTGGCTTGTGAGGTAGTTGGTGTAGAGGTTGTTCGCGGCCGACACGGAGCTGGTGTCGGTCAGCTTGAACTGATCGCCGGTGAGAGACAGTTGCGTCATCGTCGGCGCGTCGGCGGCGGCGGCCGGACGGACGGTCAGAGCCGTCAGCAGCGCCGCGGTGGCCACGAGCCAGGCGAGCAGCCTGGATCCCCGTATGAGTCCCATGCAGACCTTCCGTGGAATCGATAGGGACATGCCAAAAGGCAGACGGGGATCGTAACCCTCCGCGGCATCGGGTAGGGTGCCGGGCATGTTCGCGCAACTCGTCCAGAACTGGTGGTGGACCGCTCATCCGGCGGCCCACTGACTGCGCGTACGCAAGACTTCGCGAAGGCCGCCCGAGGGGCGGCCTTCGGTGTGTCCGGGGTCGTTCCTCTCCATCGACAGATCGAGAAGGACCCCCGCATGAACCTGACGGACCTGCTGTCCGACCCCCGCCCCTTCGCGCTGCTGCGCCGCCGCACCCCCGGTCACCGCGGGGACGTGGTCGAGCTGCTGATCGGCCCGGTCGCCCACTACGACCGCCTCGCCGACCTGCCCGACGAGTGCCTGGCACTGGTGCCGTTCCGGCAGATCCGCGAGCGCGGCTTCGACGTCCGCGACGACGGCACACCGCTGGCGGCGCTGGTCCCCGAGGAGCGGCACACGCTGCCCCTGGACACCGCGCTCGCCGAGCTGCCCACGCACGCGGTGCGGGTCGAGGACGGCGGCTTCGACATCGACGACGAGGAGTACGGCGCGATCGTCGCGCGGGTGCTGCGCGAGGAGATCGGCCGGGGCGAGGGCGCGAACTTCGTCATCCGGCGTACCTACGAGGGCGGCATCCCCGGATTCGGGAGGGCCGACGCGCTCGCGCTGTTCCGGCGGCTGCTGGCGGGCGAGCGGGGCGCGTACTGGACGTTCGTCGTGCACACCGGGGACCGCACGCTCGTCGGCGCCAGTCCCGAGGTGCACGTGCGGATGTCGGGCGGGACGGTCGTGATGAACCCGATCAGCGGGACGTACCGCTATCCCGCCGAAGGGCCGACGCCGGAGCATCTGCTGGACTTCCTCGCCGACGGCAAGGAGATCGAGGAGCTGTCGATGGTCGTCGACGAGGAGCTGAAGATGATGTGCACCGTCGGCGACATGGGCGGGGTCGTCGTCGGCCCGCGGCTGAAGGAGATGGCCCACCTCGCGCACACCGAGTACGAGCTGCGCGGCAGGTCGACGCTGGACGCGCGGGAGGTGCTGCGCGAGACGATGTTCGCGGCGACGGTGACCGGCTCGCCGGTGCAGAACGCCTGCCGGGTCATCGAGCGCCATGAGCCCCCCGGGCGGGACGGCGCGGGACGCGGTTACTACTCGGGCGCCCTGGCCCTGCTCGGCCGGGACTCCGGCGGCGCGCAGACCCTCGACTCCCCCATCCTCATCCGCACCGCCGACATCGCCGCCGACGGGACGCTGCGGGTCGCGGTCGGCGCGACGCTGGTGCGCGGCTCGGACCCGGCGGGCGAGGTCGCCGAGACCCACGCGAAGGCGGCGGGCGTCCTCGCCGCCCTGGGCGTACGGCCGTCCCGCCCGCGCGAGGAGCGGGGGCGGCCCCGGCTCGCGGACGACCCGCGGGTGCGGGCGGCGCTGGACGGGCGGCGGGCGTCGCTCGCGCCGTTCTGGCTGCGGATGCGGGAGTCGTCGGCGGAACTGACCGGGCACGCCCTGGTCGTCGACGGTGAGGACACCTTCACGGCGATGCTCGCGCACGTCCTGCGGGCCGCCGGCCTCACCGTGACCGTCCGCCGCTACGACGAGCCGGGCCTGCGCCCGGCGGTCCTCGCGCACGACGGCCCGGTGGTGCTGGGCCCCGGCCCGGGCGACCCCCGCGACCGGGACGACCCCAAGATGCGCGTCCTGCGGGACCTGACCGCGGCCGTCCTGCGCGAACACCGGCACGGCGTTCTCGGCGTCTGCCTCGGGCACGAGCTGATCGCGGCCGAGCTGGGCCTGGACCTGGTGCGCAAGGAGGTGCCGTACCAGGGGGCGCAGACGGTGATCGACCTGTTCGGGCGGGACGAGACCGTCGGCTTCTACAACAGCTTCGTCGCCCGCTGCGACGACGAGAGCGCCGAGGAGCTGGCCGCGCACGGCATCGAGGTGAGCCGCGGCGCGTCCCACGAGGTGCACGCCCTGCGCGGGCCGGGTCGTGCCGCGGGTGCGCCGATGAACGCGTTCGCGGGCGTCCAGTTCCACCCGGAGTCGGTGCTGTCGCTGAACGGCGCCGCGGTGGTGCGGGAGCTGCTGGGCCGGCTGCGGGGCACCAGCACGTTCTCCGAACGGCGGCCCGCGCTGTAGTCGGGGGTCGGAGGGCCGCTTCACCGGCTCGGAGGCCGCTTCAAGGAGGTCGGAGGGCCGCTTCACGGGGGGCCGGCCTGGACGTGCCGGTCAGCCGAAGAACACCCCGACCTCCTCGTACAGCGCCGGTTCCACCTTCTTCACCCGGGCCGTCGCCTCGGAGATCGGCACCCGGACGACGTCCGTGGCGTGCAGGGCGACCATCGTGCCGAAGTCGCCCTCGTGCACGGCGTCGATGGCGTGCAGGCCGAAGCGGGTGGCCAGCCACCGGTCGAAGGGGCTGGGCGAGCCGCCGCGCTGGATGTGGCCGAGGACCGTCGTGCGGGCCTCCTTGCCGGAGCGGTGCTCGATCTCCCGGGCGAGCCACTCGCCCACCCCCGACAGCCGCACCTGCCCGAGCCCGCCGGCCGGCGTGTGCTGGAGCACCATCGACCCGTCCCGCGGACGCGCCCCGTCGGCGACGACGACGATCGGCGCGTAGGACGCCCGGAAGCGGGAGGTGACCCACGCGCACACCTGGTCGACGTCGAAGGGCTGCTCCGGGATGAGGATGACGTTCGCGCCGCCGGCCAGGCCCGAGCGCAGCGCGATCCAGCCCGAGTCGCCGCCCATCACCTCCACCACCAGCACCCGCTTGTGGGACTCGGCGGTGGTGTGCAGCCGGTCGATCGCCGCGGTCGCCACGGAGACGGCCGTGTCGTAGCCCACCGTGTAGTCGGTGCCGGACAGGTCGTTGTCTATGGTCTTCGGTACGCCGACCAGGGGCAGCCCGTACTCGTCCGCGAGGCGGGCCGCGGTGCCCAGCGTGTCCCGGCCGCCGATCGTGATCAGCGCCTCGACCTCGTGCTTGGCCAGGTTCTCCCGGATCCGGCGGACACCGTCCGGGTGGTCCAGCGGGTGGGTGCGCGAGGAGCCGAGGATGGTGCCGCCGCGCGGCAGGGTGCCGCGCACCTGGGCGATGCCGAGCGGGACGGTGTCGCCGTCCAGGGGGCCGCGCCAGCCGTCCACGAAGCCGACGAACTCGTCGCCGTACTCCTGGACGCCCTTGCGGACGACGGCGCGCACCACGGCGTTGAGGCCCGGGCAGTCACGGCCTCCGGTCAGTACTCCGACGCGCATGGGATGTCCCTTCGCGGACGTCACGCTGCTGCTCCCCACGAGCTGCTGCTCTCCACGCTAGCGGTGCGGCGGGGCCGGGCGCGGGCGACTCACTCGTCGTCGAGACCGCGCTCTATCGCGTACCGCACCAGCTCCACCCGGTTGTGCAGCTGGAGCTTGCCGAGGGTGTTCTGCACATGGTTCTGCACGGTGCGGTGGGAGATGACGAGACGCTCGGCGATCTGCTTGTAGCTCAGGCCCTTGGCGACCAGCCGCAGCACCTCCGTCTCGCGTTCGGTGAGCCGGGGCGCGCTCGGCTCGTCGGCGTCCGGGGCGGCCCCGGGTTCGGAGGCCAGGCGCCGGTACTCGCCGAGGACCAGCCCGGCCAGGCCCGGGGTGAAGACCGGGTCGCCGGCCGCGGTGCGGCGCACGGCGTCCAGCAGCTCCTCGGTGGAGGCCGACTTCAGCAGGTAGCCGGTGGCGCCGGACTTCACCGCCTCCAGGACGTCGGCGTGCTCGCCGCTCGCGGACAGCACCAGCACGCGCAGCGCCGGGTCGGCGGCGACGACCTCCTTGCAGACCTGGACGCCGGGCTTGGCGGGCAGGTTCAGGTCGAGGACCAGCACGTCAGGCGCGGCGGCCTTGGCGCGGCGCACGGCCTGCTCGCCGTCGCCGGCGGTGGCGACCACCTCGAAGCCGGACTCGCCGAGGTCGCGGGCGACGGCGTCGCGCCACATCGGGTGGTCGTCGACCACCATGACCTTGATCGGATCCTGCTGCTCGCTCATCGCTGCTCCGCCTTCCCCCGTGCGGCCGTCGCCTTCGGTACCTTCAGTTCCACTTCGGTGCCCTGCCCGGGCGTCGAGATCAGTTCGGCGCTGCCGCCGAGGTCGCGCAGCCGGCCGCGGATCGACAGGGCGACACCGAGCCGCCCCTCCCCCTCGGCCTGCGCGAGCCGTCCCTCGGGGATGCCGGGGCCGTCGTCGCGCACGGTCACCACGACCTCGCCGGGCTCGTCCTCCAGCAGGATCCAGGCCCGCGCGCCGGCTCCCGCGTGGCGGCGGACGTTGTCCAGCGCCGCGCCGACCGCCGCGGCCAGCTCCCGCGCGGCGAGCGGCGGCAGCGGCACCGGCGCGCCGGGCTCGGCGAAGGAGACCCGGTCCGCGGCGTACGGCGCGAGCAGCGCGCGCAGGTCGACCGGGCCGGCGTCGTCGTCCGGTTCCTCCACGGCCCGCACGAACGCCCCCTCGGCGGCGTCCTCGGACACCCGGGAGAGGGGCACCAGACCGCCGGAGACCAGGGTGCGCAGCGCCACCTCCTGCTCGCCGGCCAGCCGGCCCAGTTCGCCCGCCTCACCGCCGAGCGCGGCGCCGCGCCGCTTCACCATGGCCAGCACCTGCAGCACGCTGTCGTGGATGTCCCGGGCGAGCCGCTCGCGCTCCCTGGTCGCTGCCTCGATCTCCAGGGCGCGGGCCAGGGTGCGTTCGGAGGCGCGGGCCACCTCGACGACGTAGCCGATGGCGATGGAGGCGACCCAGACGAGGATCACGTTGTGGACGGTGTCGCGGGCCGGGGCGCCGCGCTCGATCAGGTTGGCGACGGCGACGAGGGTGGAGGCGTACGCCGCCCAGCGCCAGCCGCCCTTGATGGCGAAGGCCAGCACGGAGCCGGCGGTCCATATCGACGGCAGCGTCGGGCCGCCGTCCACGATCCGCTGGTGGGCGTCGGCGAGCGGGGTGAGCAGGATGCCGGCGAGCGCCACGGTCAGGTCGGCGGCGAGGAAACGCCGGCTGCAGGCCTGCGCGTTCGCCACCCTGGGCAGGGTGGCGAGGGTCCACACGCACAGCACCGCGAAGTACGCGATGGCGAGCCACGGGCGGGTGAAGCGGTCGTAGGCGGTGGCGAACAGGCCGACCGCGTACAGCGTGGTCAGCACCCGGTAGGCGGTCAGCGCACGCCACAGCGGCAACTCGACCGACATGCGCATGACGCGCTCGCGCCTGGCCATGTCCCCCTCCCCCGTCGGTCCGCGCGCCCCTTAGGCGTCCTGCTCCTTCTTCGCCTGTTCCTTCTCGGCCTTCGCCAGCGCGGCCTCGGCCTCCTTCTGCGCCTTCGCCGCCTCCGCGATCTGCCGCTTGGCGGCGGTCGCGTACATGTCGACGTACTCCTGGCCGGAGAGCTTCATGATCTCGTACATGACCTCGTCGGTCACCGCGCGCAGCACGAACCGGTCGTGCTCCATGCCCTGGTAGCGGGAGAAGTCGAGCGGCTTGCCGATGCGGATGCCGGGCCGCATGACCTTCGGGACGACCTTCCCGGGCGGCTGGATCTTCTCCGTGTCGATCATCGCGACGGGGATCACGGGCGCGCCGGTGGCGAGCGCCACGCGCGCGAGCCCGCCCGGCTTGCCGCGGTAGAGACGGCCGTCGGGCGAGCGGGTGCCCTCGGGGTAGATCCCGAACAGCTCGCCGCGCTCCAGCACCTCTATACCGCTCTTGATCGCGGCCTCACCGGCACCGCGCGCCCCCGAGCGGTCCACCGGGAGCTGGCCGACGCCCTTGAAGAACGCCGCCGTCAACCGGCCCTTGACCCCCGGAGTGGTGAAGTACTCGGCCTTCGCGATGAACGTGACCTTGCGGTCGAGCACCGCGGGCAGGAAGAACGAGTCGGAGAAGGAGAGATGGTTGCTCGCCAGGATCGCCGGACCCTCGGCCGGGACGTTCTCCAGGCCTTCCACCCAGGGCCGGAAGACGAGCTTCAGCGACCCTCCGATAGAAACCTTCATCGCGCCGTACAACAACCGAGTGCCTCCTGTATGTGTCGAACAGACCTTAACCCGGTGGGCCGCGAACAGCCCGACGCCCCTGGTCGGTGTCAGTGCCGTCGCGTACGGTGAAGCTCACCTGGAAGTCTCGGGAGTCGTGCACACCCTTCTCACGAACAGGAGACCGACCGTGCCGGTCCTTCCTGGAGCCGAGCCGTACCGCCACGAGGGCGGGGAGGTGGGGGTCCTCCTCTGCCACGGCTTCACCGGTTCCCCGCAGTCGCTGCGCCCCTGGGCTCACCACCTCGCCGAGCACGGACTGACCGTCTCGCTGCCGCTGCTGCCCGGGCACGGCACCCGCTGGGAGGACATGCAGGTCACCGGCTGGCCCGACTGGTACGCGGAGGTGGACCGCGAACTGCGCGCCCTGCGGGAGCGGTGCACGCGCGTCTTCGTGGCCGGCCTGTCCATGGGCGGCGCGCTCGCCCTGCGGCTCGCGGCGCGGCACGGGGACGCCGTCGAGGGCGTCGTCGTGGTCAACCCCGGGAACAAGGTGCACGGCCTCGCCGCGCACGCCCTGCCCGTCGTACGTCACCTGGTGCCGGCGACGAAGGGCATCGCCAGCGACATCGCCAAGCCGAACAGCACCGAACTCGGCTACGACCGGGTGCCGCTGCACGCGGCGCACTCGCTGCGGAACTTCTTCCGCCTGGTCGACCGCGAGCTGCCGCAGGTCACGCAGCCGCTGCTGCTCCTGCGCAGCCCGCAGGACCATGTGGTCCCGCCGGCCGACTCGGCGCGCATCCTCAGCCGCGTTTCGTCCACGGACGTCACGGAGATCCTGCTGGAACAGAGCTACCACGTGGCGACGTTGGACCACGACGCGGACCGCATCTTCGCCGAGAGCCTCGCGTTCATCGGCCGGCTCGCACCCAGCTTCGGCAAGGAAGGGACGGCGGCAGGTGGCTGAGCACGACTCGGAGCGCGAGGAACGCGAGGGCCGCGAGGAACGCGAGCCCCAGGAGCAGAACGTGCCCTTCGACGAGGACGCCGCCTGGAAGGCGATCATCGCGGCCTACGGCGAGGAGCCGCCGGACCCGCCGGGCAGCAGGCCGTATCGATCGGTGGAGGACCTGGCGCTCCCGGAACCCGCCACGGACGACGAGCCCCAGGAGCGCAAGCCGGCGAAGCCGGCCCGGCCGCTCGGCAGCTCGATCTCCTTCGCGCCCGGCCTCGGCCCGCGTGACCACAGCGCCCCGGAACCCTCCGACGACGACTTCGACGAGGACGACGAGGGCCACTTCGTGCCGCCGGAGCCGCCGCCGCTGCCCGAGGCGGACGCCACGGCGAAGTTCGCCTGGCTGGGCGTGATCGGCGGCCCGCTGCTGCTCCTGCTGGCGGTGCTGCTGCGCTGGGAGATGACCTGGTGGCTGGCGACCCTCTCGGTCGGCGGCTTCCTCGGCGGCTGCGTGACGCTGGTGGTGCGGATGCGGACGGACGACGAGGACGACGGGGACCCCGGGCGCGGGGCCGTCGTCTGAGGCCTCCTACGGCGCGGGGATCTTGAGGGCGGCCAGGACCGGAAGGTGGTCGGTGGCCGCCCTCAGGTCTGCCTCCGTGATGCCCGGGGCGCCGGCGGGCACGCCGCAGCCGAGCACCTCGATGCCCTTCGTGGCGAAGATCGCGTCGATGCGCTGGTAGGGGTCGGCGGAGGTCCAGGTGTTCTCGCCGCCCCAGGGCGCCACCGCGCGGCAGTCCCGCACGGTCTCGGTGATACGGCGGAAGGCGGGGCCGTCGGGGCGTTCGTTGACGTCGCCGCCGACCACGATGTGCTCCACGTCCAGCGCCTCGAGCCGGTCCAGGAGCAGCCCGGCCTGGGTGTGACGCTCGTCGTCGTCCAGGGACAGGTGGCAGCTGACCACGCCGAGCCGGACGCCCCCGAAGCGGACCACGGCCGTGGCCAGACCCCGGCGGTGCAGGGGCGGGGCGTGCGGCAGCAGGACGTCCTCGGTGTGTTCGACGGTGGCGCGCAGGTTGCTCAGGATGGCCGGTCCCGTGGTCGTGGCGCCGCCGGTGACCATGACGAGGTCCGCCGCGTGCGCGAGCCGGGCGAGCTTCTTGCGCCAGCGGAAGAAGCGGGGGGCCTCCTGGATCAGGACCAGGTCGGGGGCGCAGGCGCGGATGACGCGGGCCAGGGCGTCGGTGTCGTCCCGCATCGAGCGGATGTTGTAGTTCAGGACGCGGACCGTGGCGGAACCGTCGGGTTCCGTGCGGGAGTTGGGGAGCGGCTCCATGTGGATCAATGTACGCCCAACAGCTCGGGGCGCGGGGTTCGTGCGCGACTGCCGGTCCGTCGTGGCTTGTCGCGCCGTTTCCCGCGCCCCTGAGTCGGACGGCCCGCCGTATGCCGCCTCGTCAACGTCACATGATCGGGTCGGGCTCGCGGGCCAGGTCCGCCGCGCCCACCAGGCCCGCCTCGTTGCCCAGTTCCGCGGCGCGGACCTCGGCGACGGGGCGCCAGTTGCCGCCGACCAGCCAGCGCTTGTACGACTTACGGATCGGGTCGAGCACGAGTTCGCCCTCGTCCGACAGGCCGCCGCCGACGATGAAGGCGGACGGGTCGAAGAGGGAGGCGAGGTCGGCGAGTCCGGCGCCGACCCAGCGGGCCAGCTCGCGGTAGGAGTCGACGGCGACCTTGTCGCCCTGGCGGGCGGCCACCGAGATGTGCTTGCCCTCGATGCCGCCGGGCGAGCCGTCGCCGAGGCCGAGCAGGATCTCGGCGCGCTCCGGGGTGGCGTTGGCGCGCTGCCGGGCGTAGCGCACGAGGGCGCGGCCGGAGGCGTACTGCTCCCAGCAGCCCTGCGAGCCGCAGCCGCACAGCAGGCCGTCCGGCACCATGCGGATGTGGCCGAACTCGGCGGCCACGCCGAAGTGACCGCGGCGCAGCTTGTTGCCGATGATGATGCCGCCGCCGAGGCCGGTGCCGAGCGTGATGCAGATGACGTTGCGGTGGCCCTTGCCCGCGCCGAACTTGTACTCGCCCCACGCGGCGGCGTTGGCGTCGTTCTCCACGACGACCGGGAGGCCGGTGCGCGCCTCGACCTTCTCCTTCAGCGGCTCGTTGCGCCAGTCGATGTTGGGCGCGAAGTAGACCGTCGAGCGCTGCCGGTTGACGTATCCGGCGGCACCGATGCCCACACCGACGATCTCGTGCCCGGCGCGTGCGCCCTCCACCGCCGAGGCGATGGCGTCGATGATGGCCTCGGGCGTGGTGGGGGTCGGCACCTTGAAGGTCGAGAGGATGTTGCCTTCCTCGTCGACCACGCCGGCCGCGATCTTCGTGCCGCCGATGTCGACGCCGATGGTGAGTCCCATGAATCCCTCAGTTTCGGTCGAGCCCCGCTACGGCCCACGGTACCCGAGGCGTTTGCCCTCGGGTCGCCGTCGTCCGTCCGGTGGACCCGGCGCCCACGGGGTGTGGCTCAGTCGAGGTCGATGCGCTGCCCGGGGCCGTCGTCGCCGCCGCGCCGCCGCAGGTCGTCGTCCAGGCCGCTCGTGCCGGCCGTCCAGCGCTTCTCCTGGGCCTGGACGGCGGAGCGGTAGGCGGCGAGCAGCTCGTTGCCGGCGGCGGCGAGGTGGTCGAAGACGTCCGGGTTGCGTTCGATGACCGGCTCGACGGCGGCCTTGGCCTGCTCGACGACTTGCCGCACCACCTGCTGCGCGGCCGGTCCGGCGACCGAGCCGAGCAGTGGTGACTGGATGCCGGTGAGCTTTTCGGCGACCGAGTCGACGAGCTTCTTCAGCTCCTCGGCGGCCGAGCCGGGCGGCGGGCCGTTCTGCGGACGCCGGCGGGCCTTCTCCGCCGCCAGGTCCTCGGCGCAGGCGGTGGCCCAGGCGTCGGCGTCGGCGGCGCGGGGCTCCTCGCCGGCACTTCGCTGCTCACCGGCGCCGGACGGGGGGTGCTCTTCGCTCATGACCCACTCCTGACTACGGCTGGTCCTTACGACGTTACCCGAACGGCGGTACGCGGTTCACCGCTCGCGGGGCCACAGCGCGGGGTCGGGCACGAACCGGACGCACAGCTCGCCGTCGCGCAGGGCTGCGCCGTCGACGGCGCAGCGGCGCAGGGCGGAGGGCAGCGGGACGATCCGGCGGAAGGGGCCCGCGCTGATGACGAGTTCGTCGCCGCGCCGCACGAGGTCGAGTTCCTCGCGTACGGCGCCGGGCAGGGGGAGGTGCCAGACGAGGACGCCGTCGTCGGCGAGGTGGTCGGTGAGCGGCCACTCGACGGGAGCGGGCGCCGGGTTGACGCCCGGTGCCGCGAGGGCGGTGAGGTCGTCGGCGCCGCGCGGGTCACGGCCCAGGTGGGCGACCTCCCGCACCGGGCCGTAGCTCTCCCGCCACTCCTCCAGGGCCTTGCGCTGCTGGGCGACGGGGCCCGTGAGCCAGGAGCCGGCGGCGTCCTCGGGCAGGACGCGGTTGGCGACCGCCGACTCCACGGGCAGGGCGCGCAGGGCGAGCCCCAGGGCGGCGGTGCGCAGGGCGTCGGTGCCGGCCGGGCCGGGTTCGGCGACGAGGCGTACGGCGGTGTGCCGGTCGGCGAGGACGGCCTCGACCGCCGCCAGCTCGGTGTCCCAGCGGCCGGCGGTGTCGTACAGCCACTCCGCGGGCATCGGTACGCCGGCGAGGCGGCCGAGGACCGGGCGCAGCGCGCGGGCGGCCTGCCGCTCCGGCGGGAGCAGGCGGCGCAGATAGCGGCGCAGTTCCTCGGGGAGGGCGAGCAGGGCGAGGGCCTGCGGGGTGGGCGGCAGGTCGACGACGAGCAGGTCGTGGTTCTCGGCGAGGGCGGCGTCGCGCAGGGCGCGCAGCAGGGTGAGTTCCTCGGCGCCGGGCAGCGGGGTGACCTCTTCGGGGTCCAGGCGGGAGGCGCCGAGCAGGTCGAGGATGTTCGCGGCGCGGTCCTGGAAGGCGGTGAGGTCGTCACGGAAGCCGGCGGCGGCGTCGGGACGCCAGGCGGTGAGCTGCGGCGCCACCTGCCGGGGGGTCTCTGCGGTGGCGGTGCCGAGGGCCGCGCCGAGGGTGTCGGTGCGGTCGGCGCTCAGGACGAGGGTGCGGGTGCCCTCCCGGGCTGCGGCGAGTGCGGTGGCAGCGGCGACAGTCGTACGGCCACTGCCACCGGGACCGGTGATCAAGAGGGTGCGCATGAGGGTGAACGGTACCCGTGCCCGTGGGCAGGCCGGATGCGCCGCGTGACCGCGGCCTCTCCGCCGGGAGAGCTACTGCCCGGACTCGACCCGCTTCTTCAGCCCGGCCAGGGCCCGGTCGATGATGACCTTCTCGGCCTTGCGCTTGATCATGCCGAGCATGGGGATCTTGACGTCGACCGTCAGCGAGTACGTGACCTCGGTCGACCCCGTGCCCACCGGCTTCAGCAGGTAGGAGCCGTCCAGCGACCGCAGCATCTGCGACTTCACCAGCGTCCAGGAGACCTGGTCGCCCCCGGTCCAGGTGTAGGCCAGTGTCTGGTCGTCCTTGATCGCACCCGCGTCCATGACGAGCCGCACCTGCTCCGCGCGGCCCGCCTCGTCGGTCTTGAGGACGTCCGCCTCCTTCACCTCGCCGGTCCAGTCGGGATAGCGGGCGAAGTCGGCGATGACCGCCATGACGTCGGCCGGTGCCGCCTCGATCACGATGCTCGAGCTGGTGTGTTCCGCCATCGCCGTGGCTCCTCCAGATGCGGGCCGGTTGGGAGAGGTAACAGGTGAGGTAAGAGGTGAGGTGACAGGTGCGGTGTGTGGTGCGGTGTGAAGGCTACCGCGCCCGCGACCAGCCGCCTTCACCGCCGGTCACCACTCCAGTGCCCACGGCTCGCCCGTCCCCGCGAAGTGCCCGACGTTCACGCACTCGGTGGCGCCGATTCGCATCCGCTTCACCAGCGGCTGGTGCACGTGCCCGAACAGCGCGTACCGCGGCCGGGTGCGCCTGATCGCCGCCAGCAGCGCGCGGCTGCCGCGCTCGAAACGGCGCGCGACGGTGTCGTAGACCAGCTCCGGGACCTCGGGCGGGATGTGCGTGCACAGCACGTCGACCTCGCCGACCGCCTCGATCTTCGCCGCGTACTCCTCGTCGGAGATCTCGTACGGCGTGCGCATCGGCGTGCGCAGCCCGCCGCCGACGAAACCGAAGGTCCAGCCGCCGATCTCCACGCGCTCGCCGTCCAGGACGGTGGTGCCGGGGCCGGCGTACTCCTTCCACAGCGCCGGCATGTCGACGTTGCCGTACGTGGCGTACGTCGGGGTGGGGAACGCCGCGAACAGCTCCGCGTACTGCCGCCGCACCGCCTGCTCGATCACCGCGGCCCGCTCGCCCTCGATGCCCGCCCACAGCCGGGCGCCCAGCTCGCCGGCCTCCTTGAAGCGGCGTGCGGTGCGCAGCGCGACGAGGCGGTCGGCGTTCTCCGTCCCGAACAGGTCGGGGAAGATGCCGCGGGAGTGGTCGGCGTAGTCGAGGAAGAGGACGAGATCACCCAGGCAGACCAGGGCGTCGGCGCCGTCGCCGGCCCGGGCCAGGTCACGGACGTTGCCGTGCACGTCACTGACCACATGAACACGTGTCCTGCCCCTGCGGGCCGGTGTGGATGACATGGCGATCAAGCGTAGGCGCAGCGGTGCACCTGTGAACAGTGGCAGCCGGACCTGCGGTTACTGGCTAGTCAGGAAAGCCGTGGACTACTGTGCGCGAAGGAACACCAATCTGTGTGACGCAGCGAACATCTCGCCGGGACCCCCTGTCGAAGAAGCCATACCGGCGGGTAACGTCCGGGCAGTCCAGTCGTGCTCAGGATTTCAACCAGTGGGCTCCCCATCCTCCTGGCGTCCTCCCGAGCACCTGCCCGAGCCTTGGACCGGACCGTCGCATCACACAACGTCGTGGCGCCGGCGCCCTATGAGGAGCAGCAGTCTTGCGCGAGTTCAGCCTTCCGGCTTTGTACGAGGTCCCTGCGGACGGCAACCTGACCGACATCGTCCGCAGAAACGCCGCGCAGCACCCGGACGTCGCCGTCATCGCCCGTAAGGTCGCGGGGTCCTGGCAGGACGTGACGGCCACCCGGTTCCTGGCCGAGGTGCACGCCGCCGCCAAGGGCCTGATCGCCTCCGGTGTGCAGCCCGGCGACCGGGTGGGCCTGATGTCCCGCACCCGCTACGAGTGGACGCTGCTGGACTTCGCGATCTGGAGCGCGGGCGCGGTCACCGTGCCGGTGTACGAGACCAGCTCCCCCGAGCAGGTGCAGTGGATCCTGTCCGACTCGGGCGCCACCGCCTGCGTCACCGAGCTGGACACCCACACCGCGACCGTGGAGTCGGTGCGCGAGCGGCTGCCCGCCCTCAAGCACGTCTGGCAGATCGAGGCGGGCGCCCTCGAGGAGCTGGGCCGGGTCGGCCGGGACGTCTCCGACGAGACCGTGGAGGAGCGCGGATCGCTCGCCCGGGCCGACGACCCGGCGACCATCGTCTACACCTCCGGCACCACCGGCCGTCCCAAGGGCTGTGTGCTCACCCACCGCAGCTTCTTCGCCGAGTGCGGCAACATCGTCGAGCGGCTGCGCCCGCTGTTCCGCACCGGTGAGTGTTCGGTCCTGCTGTTCCTCCCGCTCGCGCACGTCTTCGGCCGGCTGGTGCAGATCGCCCCGATGATGGCGCCGATCAAACTGGGCTGTGTCCCGGACATCAAGCACCTCACCGACGAGCTGGCCGCCTTCCGGCCGACGCTGGTCCTGGGCGTGCCGCGCGTGTTCGAGAAGGTGTACAACTCGGCGCGCGCCAAGGCGCAGGCCGACGGCAAGGGCGCGATCTTCGACAAGGCCGCGGACACCGCGATCGCCTTCAGCAAGGCGCTGGACTCCCCCTCGGGCCCGTCCCTCGGTCTGAAGGTCAAGCACAAGGTCTTCGACAAGCTGGTCTACAGCAAGCTGCGCGCGGTCCTCGGCGGCCGCGGCGAGTACGCCATCTCCGGCGGCGCCCCGCTCGGCGAGCGCCTCGGCCACTTCTTCCGCGGCATCGGCTTCACGGTGCTGGAGGGCTACGGCCTGACCGAGTCCTGCGCGGCGACCGCGTTCAACCCGTGGGACCGGCAGAAGATCGGTACGGTCGGCCAGCCGCTGCCCGGTTCGGTGGTCCGCATCGCCGACGACGGCGAGGTGCTGCTGCACGGCGAGCACCTGTTCAAGGAGTACTGGAACAACCCGGGCGCGACCGCCGAGGCGCTGGCCGACGGCTGGTTCCACACCGGTGACATCGGCACCCTCGACGAGGACGGCTACCTCCGCATCACCGGGCGCAAGAAGGAGATCATCGTCACGGCGGGCGGCAAGAACGTCGCACCGGCCGTGATCGAGGACCGGATCCGGGCGCACGCGCTGGTCGCGGAGTGCATGGTGGTGGGCGACGGGCGGCCGTTCGTGGGCGCGCTGGTCACCATCGACGAGGAGTTCCTCGGCCGCTGGGCGGCGGAGCACGGCAAGCCGGCCGGCGCCACGGTGGCGTCGCTGCGGGACGACGCGGATCTGCTGGCCGCGGTCCAGTCGGCGGTCGACGACGGCAACGCGGCGGTGTCCAAGGCGGAGTCGGTGCGCAAGTTCCGGATCCTGGGCGCGCAGTTCACGGAGGAGTCCGGCCATCTGACCCCGTCGCTGAAGCTGAAGCGGAACGTGGTGGCGAAGGACTACGCGGACGAGATCGAGGCGATCTACGCGAAGTAGACCTACGACGACGCATGGCGCGGCACCCTGGCACAGGGGCCGCGCCATGGGCGTGTCCGGTCGGCTACAGCAGCTCCTTGAGGTGCTCCGCCAGCAGGTCCCAGCGCCACTTCTCCTCGACCCACTGCCGGCCCCGCTCGCCCATCCGGCGGCGCAGTTCCGCGTCGCCGAGCAGGGCGACGATCCGTTCGGCGGCCTCGTCGGGCGAGCCGCCGCGCACCACCCAGCCGGTCTCGCCGTCGAGGACCGCGTCGGGCGCCCCGCCGGAGTCTCCGGCCACCACGGGCAGTCCGGTCGCGGAGGCCTCCAGATAGACGATACCGAGGCCCTCGACGTCGAGCCCGCCGCGCCGCGTCCGGCACGGCATCGCGAACACGTCCCCGGCGCCGAAGTGGGCGGGCAGGTCGGACCAGGGCACCGCGCCGGTGAAGCGCACCGAGCCGGCGACGCCGCTGTCGGCGGCGAGGCGGCGCAGGTCCTTCTCGTACGGCCCGCCGCCGACGATCAGCAGCACCGCGTCCGGCTCGGCGGCCAGGATGCGCGGCATGGCCTGGATGAGCGTGTCCTGCCCCTTGCGCGGCACCAGCCGTGAGACGCACACGACGACGGGCCGGTCGGTCAGCCCGAGCCGGGCGCGCACCTGGTCGCCGCCCGACGCGGGGTGGAAGGTCTTCTCGTCGACGCCGGGCGGCAGTTGCACCATGCGCGCGGCCGCCTCGGGGGTGAGCGCGCCCGCGATCCGCGAGCGCGTGTACTCGCCGAGGTAGGTGATCGTGTCGGTGCCCTCACCGATCCGGCGCAGCAGTTGCCGTGCGGCGGGCAACTGGGCCCAGCCGGCCTCGTGCCCGTGGGTGGTGGCGACCAGCCGCCGCGCGCCGGCCCTGCGCAGCGCCGGCGCCATCAGCCCGAGCGGCGCGGCCGCCCCGAACCACACCGACGTGCACCCGTGCTCGCGCAGCAGCCCCACCGCCCGCCGGGTCACCCCGGGCGTGGGCAGCAGCATCGTCGTGGAGTCGCGTACGACGGTGAAGGGCTGCTCGGCGTCGAAGGCGGCGGTCGCCTCGGCCCCCTCCCGGCCGCGCTTCCAGGTGGAGGCGTAGACGACGACCCGCTCGGGGTCCAGCCGGAGCGCCATGTTGTGCAGGAAGGCCTGGATGCCGCCCGGCCGGGGCGGGAAGTCGTTCGTCACGATCAGGGTCTTGTGCATCGCCGCCGACCTTACAAGAGCCCCCGTATGTGGCAGGCACACAGCCGCGCACGCCATCATGTCCTTCAGGCAGGTATTCGAACGGACGGGGATCATGTGAAGACGACGGCCGCCAGGTGGTCCCTGACCGGACTGCTCGCCGTGTGGGCGGTGACCCGGCTGTTGCTGCTGCTGTTCGTCTTCCGGGTGTACGTCTTCCCCGGCCCGGACGTCACGAGCGACGTGTGGGTGATCTACCAGGGCTGGTACGACGTCCTGCGCGGCGGAACGTTCCCGCAGCAGGACGTCACCTGGCAGTACCCGCCCGCCGCCGCACTCGCGATCCTCTCCCCCGCCGCGCTGCCCTTCCTCGGCTACGCGCACGGCTTCTTCGTCCTCGCCTTCCTCGCCGACCTGGTGACGCTGGCACTGCTCGTGTACGCGGGCCTGCGCCCCGGCAAGTCGCTGTGGGGTCCCTGGGTGTGGGTGGTCGGCGTCCCGCTGCTCGGCCCGACGGTGTACGCCCGCTACGACGTGATGGTGACCGCCGTGGCGGTGGCCGCGCTGCTCGCGGGCGTGCGGCGGCCGCGGCTGCTGGGGGCGCTGGCCGCCTTCGGGGCGATGCTGAAGGTCTGGCCCGCGCTGCTCCTGGTCGGCGTGTGGGGCGCGGCCAGGCGCCGGGCGTGGACGACGGCCGTGGCGACCGCGGCGGTGCTGGCGGCCGTCTTCGCGCTCTGGATGCCCGGCGCCTTCGCCTTCCTGACTGCCCAGCGGGACCGGGGCACCGAGGTGGAGTCCCTCGGCTCGACGGTCTTCCATGTGGCCCGGCACTTCGGCTGGAGCGGGCAGGTGCTGCTGAACTACGGCTCGGTGGAGTTCCTCGGGCCGTACGTCCAGGTCGTCAGCACGGCGGCGCTGGCGCTGACCGGGGCGGTGTTCGCCTGGCTGCTGCTGTGGCGGGTGCTGGCGTCCCGGTTCGCACCGAACTCCCTGGCCGACGCGGCGTTCACCGCCGTGCTGCTGTTCACCACGACCAGCCGGGTGATCAGCCCGCAGTACCTGGTGTGGCTGGTGGGTCTGGCGGCGGTCTGCCTGTGCTTCCGCTCCACCCGGATGCGGTGGCCGGCGGCGCTCGTGCTGGCGGCGACCCTGTTCACGGTCCTGGAGTTCCCGGTCCACTTCGGGAACGTGGTCGCGAGCGACAACCTGGGCATGACGCTGCTGTTCGTCCGCAACGGCCTGCTGGTCGCCGCCACGGCCACCGCCGCCGTCCTGCTGTGGCGCTCGACGGTCCCCCCGGCCCCGCGCAAGGCGGTCACCGCGCAGGAGGCGGCCGACCCGGACAAGGCCCCGGTCGCCTCCTGAGCCGCGGAGCGACAGCAGCGCCCTCGCCGAGTACCTCGGAACGAGATAGCTCGGTCAGAGCTACGATGGCGCGCGGGACGACCCGCAAGGAGGCCGCGTGCTCGAGCTGTCCATCCTGGGCTTTCTCGCCGAGGAGCCCTTGCACGGGTACGAGCTGAAGGAGCGCATCAAGGCGCTCAGCGGTCACGTCCGCCCGGTGAGCGACGGCGCGCTGTACCCGGCGATCACCCGCCTGGTCAACGCGGGCCTGCTCAGCTGGCACACCGAGCAGGGCGCGAGCGCGGCCCCCCGCCGGGTGCTGTCCCTCACCGAGGCCGGCCGCGCGGACCTGCTGGAGCGCCTGCGGCGGCCGAAGCAGGTGGAGATCACCGACCAGGTCCGCTTCCACGTGGTCCTGGCGTTCCTGCGGCACCTGCCGGACCGCCGGGAGCAGGCGGCCGTCCTGCGCCGGCGCCTGGAGTTCCTCCGGACGCCGTCGAGCTTCTTCTACCGGGACGGCGTCCCGGTGCGCGCGGAGGAGGCCGGCGACCTGTTCCGCCAGGGGATGCTGCGCGTGGCCCGGGCGGCCGGCAAGGCGGAGCGGGCCTGGCTGACTGAGGCGATCGACCAGCTGGAACAGCCGGGCTGACCACCGGGCCGACCATCAGCCCGGCTGACCACCGGGCCGACCAGCTGGACAGCCCGGCCGGCCCCCCGGCCGACGCACTGAAATAGCCCGGCCGGCCTGCTGGCCAACCCGCTGGAGCCACCCGGCCGGCCGGCCCCCGGCCCCGCCCGCCCGGCCCCGGCCCGGCCGCCTTCGCCCCGCCCCGGCCCCCTCCCTCAGCCCAGCTGTACCCGCAGATAGTCCCGCCACTGTGCCGTGAAGTCCGGCAGGGTGACGCCGAGCGTCGTCCGCATCGCGTCCTCCACCGCCCCGGCCCGCTCCCCGTGCTCGCCCACCGCGCGGTAGAACGCCCGCAGCCGCGCCTCACCCCACCGCTCGGCGATCATCCGGCAGGCCAGCCAGCCGCTCTCGTACGCCCGCGCCAGCCGCCCGGCGTCCCCGGAGAAGCCGAAGTCCGCATCGCCGGGCAGCGCGGCCGGCACCTCGCCGTCGGCCACGGCCCGCTGAAGCTCCGGAGCGGCCTGCGCGGCGGTGCGCCCGCTGCCGCGGTAGCCGATCCAGTCGGCGTACCCCTCCGACAGCCACAGCGGGGTGGCGGCGTCGGTGGCGCGCCGGGTGGCGACGTGGGTGGTCTCGTGCGTGAGGACCACCTGCCGGCCGAGCGAGCCGAGCATGCCGTAGGCGTCGGGGTTGACGATGACCCGGTCGGCGGCCGCCTTGGCCGGCGCCCCGGTCTCGCCGGTGGTGACCGCGGCGATCCCGCGATAGGAGGAGGCGGGCGAGCCGAGCAGCCGCGCCATCGCGTCCAGCGACTTCGGCACCAGCACCACGATCCGGCCGGGCCAGTTCGCGCCCCAGGCGTCGGTCACCGCGGGCACCGCCCGGTCGGCGAGCGAGGCGTAGGCGCGCAGCTGCCCGTCGGACTGGCCGACGCCCAGCACGAGGCTGTACCGCCCGCGCACGACCCGCACCGCGCCCTGGTCCCACAGCTGGTCGGCGGAGTTCGGCGCGGGCCGGTCGGCGGCGACCGACCACCGGCCGTCCGGGGAACGGGTGAGCGTCAGCGTGCGTCCCGCAGCGACCGGGGCCTGGTCGTACCCCCGCACCCGGTAGCGCAGCTCGGCGTCCACGGTCGCGGTGTCACCACTGCGGCGCACCCCGTTGACCCGGTACGACCACGACGTGAGCGGCACCGCCCGCACCTCGGCGAACCCGGCCCGCGTCCCCGTGGTGCCGTAGCCCGCCGCGTCGTGCCGCAGCACCGCCTCGGCCCGCCGGTCGAGCAGACGCTGCACGTCGGCCCGCACACCGTCGGCTCCGGTCTGCCCGCCGCACCCCACGAGGGGCACGAGCAGCAGGCACACCGAGACGAGAACCGACACCCCCGACGCACGCCCTCGACCAGCCACCTTCCCGAGGGTACGGGGACAGGGCCCGGTCAGACCCTGGTCACCGACGAGATCGGCATCATGCCGACCGGGTCGTAGCGCACCGGGGCGCCCGGATAGGGGGCGTGGATGACCCGGCCGTTCCCGACGTACATCCCGACGTGGCTGGCGTCGGAGCGGTAGACGACCAGGTCGCCGGGGCGGGCCTGGGAGAGCGGCACCTGCCGGCCGGCGAAGCGCTGCTCCTGCGAGGTGCGCGGCAGATGCACCCCTGCCCGCGCGTACGCCCACTGCATCAGGCCCGAGCAGTCGAACCCGGAGGGCCCGTTGGCGCCCCACACGTACGGCCTGCCGAGGGCCGCGCGGGCGGCGGCGAGCGCGGCGGCGGCCCGCCCGGAGGCCGGCACGGCGCCGCCGAGGCCGGGCAGGTCGGTGCGGCCGGAGCGCGAGGTGCGCTGGTAGGCGGCGCGTTCGGCGTCCGGCAGGGAGTTGAGCAGCTGGCGCGCCTTGGCGAGCTTGTGCTCGACGGTCTTCTTGTGCCGGGCCACGGCCGCGCGGCTGCGCTCGAGTTCGGCCAGCTGCCGGGTCGCCTCGGCGCGTTCCTGGGCGAGTTCGCGCAGGGCGCCCTGCAGCTCGTGCAGCTGCCCGGCCTGGTGCGCGGTGATCCGGTCGAGCACGGAGGCCTTGTCCAGGTAGTCGTCGGGGTCGGCGGAGAACAGCAGCGCGACGGCCGGGTCGAGGCCGCCGGAGCGGTACTGGGCTCCGGCCAGCGCGCCCAGCGCCTCCCGCATGGTGTTGACCTTCTCCTGCTGACGGGCGATCAGGTCCTGGCTGTCGCTCACCTGCCGGTGCAGCGTGTCGGCGCGCTCGTCGGCCTTGTTGTACGCCTCGGTGGCCTTCTCGGCCTCCTCGTACAGGCGGTCGACCTCGGCCCGGGCGTCGCCCTGCGGCGCGGCTACGGCGGAGCCGGCCGGTACGGCGCCGAGGGCGGCGGCCGCGACGGACAGCGCACTGAGGGCGGCGCACGCGCCCCGGTCGAACCCGGAGTGCGCGAGGCGACGGCGATGGGAACCCACGGGTGGCCGCGCTCCTTCCACTGGGGAACAGGACTGCTCCCCGCGGCGCCGGGAACACCGTGAACGGCGCGGGCCGGGGGAAACGCGGCAGACAGTAGCCCCGTCACGGGCCGGCGGCCAAAGACCGCCGCGGGCACGCACGGTGACGCCCCGCCGCTGACGCAGGTCATCGGCGGGGCGTGGGGTCATTTCCCGTCGCCAGGATTCGCCCGTTCGGGCGGCACGGCGTGTTGATCTGGTCGAGGCCGGGGTGTCCCGGCGCGGCCCGCGAGGGTCAGATCCGCACGCCGAACTGGAAGGGCATGTTGTTGATCGACTCGTAGCGCACGACGGTGCCGGTGCGCGGGGCGTGCAGCACCTGGCCGTTGCCCGCGTACAGGCCGACGTGGTGCAGGTCGCCGTAGAAGAGCACCAGGTCGCCGACCTGGAGGTCGCTCATGGAGTAGATGCGCGTGCCGGCGTTGGCCTGAGCCTGCGAGGTGCGCGGGATGGAGACGCCGGCCTGGGCGTAGGCCCAGGAGGTCAGGCCCGAGCAGTCGAAGGAGGACGGGCCGGTGGCGCCGTAGACGTACGGCGAGCCGAGCCGGGACTGGGCGGCGGAGAACGCGGCGGCGGCGCGGCCGGAGGCGGCCTTGGTGTTGCCGAGGTCGACGCGCTCGCTCGCGGAGCGGCTGGCGCGGGCGTCCTCGGCGGCCATGGCGGCCTTCTCGGCGGCCGTCAGGGAGTTGAGCAGCTTCTGCGCCTCGGCGAGCTTGCCCTGGACTTCCTTCTTCTTCTTGCCCAGCTCGGTGCGGGTGGCGGAGAGGTCCTTGAGCTTGCCGGCGGCCTCGGAACGCTCCTGGGCGAGCTGGCGCTGCTTCTCCTGGATCTTCTTCAGCGCCGCGACCTGCTGACCGCTCAACTGGTCGAGCGTGGAGGCCTTGTCGAGGTAGGAGTCCGGGTCGGCGGAGAGGAACAGCTGCACGGAGGAGTCGATGCTGCCCGTGCGGTACTGGGCGGCGGCCGCCTGGCCTATGCCGTCACGCAGCTCGTTGAGCTCTTCCTGGCCGCGCGCCACGTTGTCCTGGATGGTGGAGATCTCCTTCTGGAGCGTCTCCTGCTTCTCCTTGGCGCCGTTGTACTGCTCGGTGGCCTGCTCGGCCTCCTCGTAGAGCTTGTCGACCTTGGCCTTGACCTCGTCCTTGCTCGGCTTCTCGCTGGGCGCGGCGCTGGCCGCCTGGGCGCTGATGGCGACGGCAGCGGCGGCTGCGGTGGTCAGCACGGTCACACGTGCACGGCTCGGCTGCTTGGGTCGACGGTGGGACGCCACGGAGGCGAACTCCTTCTTGTGAGTAATCACCCGTTCGGAGGTTCGAAGGCAGACCCTAGTGACCTGGTTGTGATGAGTTCAAATCCTCACAGCAAAAAAACCGGTCACGCCATGCATTCTTTGCACACAACTCACCAGCAGTGACATGGGATTGACCGTCTGTTGATCGTCACGGGCGCCAATTCGGGCATTGGACCCGTGCGTTCATCTTCTAGGACAGTCGCTTCAGGAGTACCGCAGAAGCCACCGGCCGGGCACCGGCCCGCGCGACGCCGTCGGCCACCTCGCGGTCGGTGGAGGCGACGATGACCGGACGGCCCGGCGGTTCGGCGCGCACCAGCTGGCGGATCAGCTCGTCCGCCGTCACGCCCGGCTTGGAGAACAGCACCCGCACCCCGCGCGGCGGCGCCAGCAGCACCGGCGCGGCCAGCTCGGCCCCGTCGAAGACGCAGGTGACCTCTGCGCCGGTCTGCGCGGCGAGCGCGGACAGCTGCCCGAGGAGCCGCAGGCGCTGCTTCTCCAGCGGCATCTGCGGATAGCCGGTCTTGGTGACGTTGTAGCCGTCGACGACCAGGTGCGCCTGCGGCAGCGCGAGCAACTGGTCGAGGATCGCCGGATCGTTCTCGGACAGCGCGCGCGCCGCGATGTCCTTCGGCGTCATCCGTCCCGGCTCGACGGCGTCCACGGTCTCGGCCGGGCGCACGGACACCGGCGGCAGGGCGAGTTCGCGCCGCAGGCCCTGGGTGGCGTCCAGCAGGGTGTCCAGCAGCAGCCGGACCCGCATGTCCTCCACGCTGCGGCCCTCGCGCGCCGCGCGGCGGGTGGCCTCCAGGGCGGCCTCCGCCTCGCTCAGACGCGCCTTGAGCCGCCGTGACTCGCTCTCCGCCGCGGACACCTGCGCCTGCGCCTCGGCGCGCGCGGCGTCGGTCTCGGCCTGCGTCTTGCGCAGGGCCGCCTCGCCGCGCTTGACGTCGCTGAGGGCGGCGCGCAGCTTGCGATGGAGCGTTTCCGCTTCCTTCTTCGTGCGGTCCAGCTCGGTGCGCAGGCGCTCGGTCTCGGCCCGGGTGTGTTCCTTCGTCTGCGCGAGCAGCTCGCGCAGCCGCTCCAGCTCGGCGCGGTTCTCCTCGTCGGCGCGCTCGGCGTGGGCGCGCTGCGCCTCCTCGCCGGCCGCGGTGACCAGCTTGACCCAGCCCGCGGGGCGCAGAACATAGGCCGCGGCCGCCACGTCGTGCGGGTCCGCGGCCGGGGGCGGGGAGCCGGAGTCCAGGGCGCCGGCCAGTTCCGGCTGCGCTTCTCTGAACTTCTCGCCGATCCGCTGCCGGAACAGCGCATCGGTCTCCAGCGCGGCCGCCATCGCGTTCCCGGCGAACTTGGCCCGCCGGTTCGGCGCGAACCGTGCGTACTGCCGAAGCTGTGCGGGCAGTTCGCCGACGGTCAGCCCGCCGAAGCCGTCCGCGACGATCTGGACGACCTTGCGGCGCACACCGTCGGGCAGCGGACGGTCGAGCACCTCAGCGGCGCCGTCGCCCGGCCCCCCGCCTGTGGTCTCCACCATCCGTCACTCCTGTACCTGTCGTACGTGTTTCCCTGTCGGCCGTGAGGGGGCGCTCGGCTCAGGACTCGGCCGCGGGCCGGTCCACGAGCTCCACCTGGTCCACGGCGTTGCACCAGCGGCAGCGCACCGACTCGATGGTCTCACTGAGCACCTCGCGCTCCTCGACCTTCGGCTCGCCCGCGAGATCGAGGTGGACGTACTCGACGACCTTCGACGAGCGGGTCACGTCGAAGCGGGTGAGGTTGCCGCAGAGCGCGCAGCGCCACCGCGTCGTGGCGGTCGGCAGGGGAACCGTCATCGTGACTGTTCGCTTTCTTCCAGTGTCCGTGACGCGCCGGGCTCCCCGGTGCGTGTGGCACGTAACCCTAAGGCCTTGCGGTCACCGGCCGCTGGTCCGTCCACGGCGGCGAGGCGGCCTCGTCCGATACGTCCCGTTACGTCATGCTCTGTAGACATGATCGGCAACTGGACGACCGCGGTCGGCACGGCGCGAAGGACCCTGCGGCGCACCTCCGCCCCGGTGACGTACGCACTGATCGCCGTGTGCTGCCTGATCTTCCTGCTGGGCCCGGCGGCGGGGGTGAATCCGGCCTACGGCCACGGCGACGAGCTGCTCGCCGCCCAGCGCGCATACTTCCGGCGCTGGGGAGTGGTCCCGGCCGACCTCTTCCACGGCTCCCCCGGCGCGGCCCTGACGCCCGTGACGGCCCTGTTCGTGCACGGCAGCTGGGTGCATCTGCTCGGCAACATGCTCTTCCTCTACGTCTTCGGAGCGATGACCGAGGAACGCATGGGCCGCGTCCGGTTCGTCGTCTTCTACGTCGGCTGCGGATATCTGGCCCTCCTGGGATACGCCGCCGCCCACGCCGCGTCCGAGCAGTCGCTGGTCGGCGCCTCGGGGGCGATCTCAGCGGTCCTCGGCGCGTTTCTCTCCCTGTTTCCCCGCGCCCGCGTGACCAGTCTCCTGCCGTTCCTGTTCTTCCTGCCGCTGCGCTTCCCGGCGTGGGTCGTCCTGCCGTTCTGGGCGGCGCTGCAGTGGCTGGCGGCGGGGCGCGCCGCGCAGGGGCCGGGGGTGGCGTATCTGGCGCATCTGGTCGGCTTCGGGCTGGGGTTCGTGGTCGCGTGGGTGGTCGTCCGCCGTGGGACTAGAGTGAAACCCGCCCCTGCTCCGGCCCCCGAGGGAGAGAACCAGCCGTGATCACCGCGATCGTCCTCATCAAGACCAGCGTGGACCGGATCCCCGAGATCGCCGAGCAGATCGCCTCGCTGGACTCGGTGAGCGAGGTCTTCTCCGTCACTGGGACGTACGACCTGATCGCCATGGTGCGGGTGCGGCAGCACGAGGACCTGGCGGAGGTCATCCCGGGGCGGATCAGCAAGATCCCCGGCGTGGAGGGCACGGACACGCACGTGGCGTTCCGCACGTACTCCCAGCACGACCTGGAGGCGGCGTTCGCCATCGGTCTGGACTCCTGACCGAGGGAACACCGCCTCCCCGGGCGCTTCACGGCCTCGGACCGCGCCTCGGACCGCGCCTCGTCCCGCTCCTCAGACCGCGGGGACGCAGCGGCCGTCCTCCGTGCGGTAGGTCCACTTCGCGCCCTGCGTGACCAGTTCCTTCACCGCCGTGACGAAACGCTCCACGTGCTCGTCGGGGGTGCCCGCGCCGAAGCTGACGCGGATGGCGTTGAGGGACTTCTCGCCCGGCGCCGCCTCGGGGGCGCCGCACTCGCCCTGGGTCTGGGGGTCGCTGCCGAGCAGGGTGCGCACCAGCGGGTGGGCGCAGAAGAGGCCGTCGCGGACGCCGATGCCGTACTCGGCGGACAGGGCCGCGGCGAAGTGGGAGCTGTTCCAGCCCTCGACGACGAACGAGATCACGCCGACCCGGGGGGCGTCGTCGCCGAAGAGGGAGAGGATCCTCACCTCGGGCACGTCGGCCAGGCCCTCGCGGACCGTGGTGATCAGGTGCTGCTCGCGGGCGACCAGGGTGTCCCAGCCGGCCTCGGTCAGCGCCTTGCAGGCGGAGGCGATGGAGTAGGCGCCGATCACGTTCGGGGAGCCGGCCTCGTGGCGGGCGGCGCTGTCGTGCCACTCCACGTCCACTCCCCCGTCCTCGCGCCGGGCGACCTTGCGGCTGGCGCCGCCGCCGGCGAGGTAGGGGTCGGCGGCCTGGAGCCAGTCGGCGCGGCCGGCCAGGACGCCGGAGCCGAACGGTGCGTACAGCTTGTGGCCGGAGAAGGCGACCCAGTCGACGTCGAGGTCGCGCACGCTCACCGGGTGGTGCGGGGCGAGCTGGGCGGCGTCCAGGACGATCCGGGCGCCGTGGGCGTGCGCGGCGGCCGCCAGTTCGCGCACCGGCCACAGCTCGCCGGTGACGTTGGAGGCGCCGGTGACGCAGACCAGGGCCGGGCCGTGAGGGTCGCGGTCGGCGAGGGCGCGCTCCAGGGTCCGAACGGCCTGCTGCGGGGTGCGCGGGGCGTTGAGGTAGCTGACCTTCGCGTGCTGCCAGGGCAGCAGCGAGGCGTGGTGCTCGGTCTCGAAGACGAAGACCTGGCAGTCGGCCGGGATCGCCCGGGCCAGCAGGTTGAGCGAGTCGGTCGTGGAGCGGGTGAAGACGACCTGGTCGCCCTCGCGGCAGTCGAGGAACTCCTCGACCGCGCGGCGGGCGTTCTCGAACAGGTCGGTGGACAGCTGGGACAGATACCCGGCACCGCGGTGCACACTGCCGTAGTACGGCGCGTACGCGGCCACGTCGTCCCAGACGCGCTGCAGTGCGGGGGCGCTGGCGGCGTAGTCGAGGGCGGCGTAGGTGACCTCGCCGCCGGTGACGAGCGGGACGGTGACATCCCGGCCCAGAACGGACAGCGGGGCACAAACGGACTGGGCGGAGGCAGCGGTGGAGACAGACATGGCGGAACTCCCGTGAGGGTGCGCGGCAGAGCGCGGGAAAGTGAAGGAAAAAGGGTGCGCGGAGGCGGGGCTCGGCGGCCCTATCGCATTCGCTTGCTCACGGAAGACTCCTCGACGACCAGGACCCCTGGGTTCGCGAGGGGTCCGCGCTTGCCGCAGACCTTGCTGACTGCGGCCTGGTCTTCACCCGGGGCACCCCGCCACGGACGGAGGGTTGCCGGACAGTCGGCCGGGGCCTCATGACTGTCACTCATGACCTGGTTCAGGAACCTAACGGAAGTGATCGCCGCCCCGCAACCCGGGTCCGCATCGCGGGACGGCCACCGGCCGGCGTCAGGAGTTGCTGGCCGCCACCCAGCGGTCCAGGGTGCGCTTGGCCGAGCCCGAGTCGATGGACAGGGCCGCCTTCGCCATGGCGGCGCGGATCTGCTCGGTCAGGGGGGCGTCGGTCGGCGCGAGGGCGACCAGCGCGGCCGCGGAGTTCAGCACGACGGCGTCCCGGACGGCCCCGGGCTCTCCGTCCAGCATGCGGCGGGCCACCTCGGCGTTGTAGGAGGCGTCGGCGCCGCGCAGGGCCTCCACGGGGGCCAGGTCGATGCCGACGTCGCGCGGGTCGAAGGTCTCCTCGGTGACCTTGCCGTCGCGGACGACCCAGACCCGGGACGTGGAGGTGATCGTCAGCTCGTCCAGGCCGTCGTCGCCGCGGAAGACCAGGGAGGAGTTGCCGCGCTCGGCGAAGACGCCGGCGACGATGGGCGCCATCCTGGCGTCGGCGACGCCGACGGCCTGCGCGCGCACCTTCGCCGGGTTGGTCAGCGGGCCGAGCACGTTGAAGGTGGTGCGGATGCCCAACTGGCCGCGTGCGGCGGCCACATGGCGCAGCGCGGGGTGGAACTTCACCGCGAAGCAGAAGGTGATGCCGGCCTCCTCCGCCACCTGGGGCACCCGGTGCAGCGGCAGGTTGAGGTTGACGCCGAGCTTCTCCAGCACGTCGGAGGCGCCGGAGGCCGAGGAGGCGGCCCGGTTCCCGTGCTTGACCACCTTCGCGCCCGTGCCGGCCACGACGATGGAGGACATCGTGGAGATGTTCACCGTCTTGGCGCCGTCGCCGCCGGTGCCGACGATGTCGACGGTGGGGCCGGGCACCTCGATGACGTTGGCGTGGTCGTACATCGCCCGGACGAGACCGGTGATCTCCTCGACCGTCTCACCCTTGGCGCGCAGCGCGACCGCGAAGCCGGCGATCTGCGCGTCGGTGGCCTCGCCGCGCATGATCTGGTCCATCGCCCAGGCGGTGTCCTCGGCGCTCTGGTCGCGGCCCTCCAGCAGACCGTTCAGCACGCGCGGCCAGGAACGGCCCGCCGCGGTGTCGCCTCCAGCGGGGGTCACAGCGCTCATCAGCCGCTCCTGGTCGTCGTACGCATCGAATGACACCTCCACCCTATCCAGCCCCGCACACGGCGAAGGGCCCCGTCCGAACACCGGACGGGGCCCTGCCCACGCACGACAAGCCCCCGGGCCGCCCGAGCCGGGACGCCGGGAGCCCCGCGGCCCCGCGACCTCGCCCGGCCTACGAGCCCGCGGCCGCTCCCGCTCGGCCCCCGTCACCGGGCCAGCGCCTCGCGGAACAGCCGTCGGCGGACCACCGTTCCACCGAGCGGCCGGCCCGAAGGCCGACCGCACACGGCCGAAGGGCCCCGTCCGAACAGCGGACGGGGCCCTTCGGCCGTGGCGTGGCTGACGCAGCGATCAGTGGTGGCCGTGGCCGCTCGTGATCTCCCTGTACTCCTCGGCGGTCGGCTTCGGAATCTGCGACTCCTCGCCGAAGTACGCCTCGCTGAGCTTGGCGCGCAGCTTCTCGCCGCCCTTCACCTTGCGCTCGACACCGTTCTCGTCGACCGTGGGGCCGATCTCGAGCGGCTGGTACTGCTCGTGCGCGGTGAGGGTGTGCAGCGCCTCCTGGCTGAGCTGCTCGTGGACCTCGATGAACTCACCGTGCGGCAGGCGCTTGATGGTGCCGGTCTCGCGACCGTGCAGCACCTTCTCCTTGTCCCGGCGCTGCAGGCCGAGGCAGATCCGCTTGGTGATCAGGAACGCGAGGACCGGTCCGACGAAGACGAAGATCCGCACGAACCAGGTGACCGCGTTGATCGACAGGTGGAAGTGCGTGGCCCACAGGTCGTTGCCGCCACCGATCAGCAGGGTCAGGTACACCGTCATCCAGGCGACGCCGAGACCCGTGCGCGTCGGGGCGTTGCGCGGGCGGTCCAGGATGTGGTGCTCGCGCTTGTCGCCGGTGACCCAGGACTCGATGAACGGGTAGACCGCGATCGCCACCAGGACCAGCGGGAAGATCACCAGCGGGATGAACACACCGAGGACCAGCGTGTGACCCCAGAAGTTGATCTCCCAGCCCGGCATGAAGCGGATCAGGCCCTCGGAGAAGCCCATGTACCAGTCGGGCTGGGCGCCCGTGGACACCTGGTCCGGCCGGTAGGGGCCCATGGCCCAGATCGGGTTGATCTGCGCGACCGCGGAGATGACCGCGATGACACCGAAGACCAGGAAGAAGAAGCCGCCCGCCTTCGCCATGTACACCGGAAGCAGCGGCATGCCGACGACGTTCTTGTTCGTCTTGCCGGGACCCGCGAACTGGGTGTGCTTGTGGTAGAAGACCAGGATCAGGTGGGCCACCATCAGGCCCAGCATGATGCCCGGCAGCAGCAGGATGTGGATCGAGTAGAAGCGGGCCACGAAGTCGCCGCCCGGGAACTCGCCGCCGAAGAGGAAGAACGACAGGTACGTGCCGACGATCGGCACGGACAGGATCGCGCCCTCCATGAAGCGGACACCGGTGCCGGAGAGCAGGTCGTCCGGGAGCGAGTAACCGGTGAAGCCGGTGAACATGCCCAGGACGAACAGCAGGAAGCCGAACAGCCAGTTGATCTCACGCGGCTTGCGGAACGCGCCCGTGAAGAACACGCGCATCATGTGCACGAACATGCCCGCGAGGAAGATCAGCGCGGCCCAGTGGTGGATCTGCCGGATGAGCAGACCACCGCGCACGTCGAAGGAGATGTGCAGGGTCGACCGGAACGCCTCGGACATCATCTGTCCCTGGAGCGGGACATACGTGCCGTGGTACTCGACCTCGTTCATCGACGGGTGGAAGAACAGCGTCAGATAGACGCCCGTCAAGATGATGATGAGGAAGCTGTACATGCACACTTCGCCCAGCATGAACGACCAGTGGTCGGGGAAGATCTTGCGCATGTTCGACTTGGCGAGGGAGTAGATCCCCAGCCGGCCGTCGGCCCAGTCGGCGACGCGCTCGCCGGCCGGCGCCTTCCCGCGAGAGCGGGGTGCTTGGTTCGCTGCAGTACTCATCCGCGCTCCCAGAAAGCAGGACCGACGGGCTCTTCGAAGTCGCCGAGCGCCTCGAGGTAGCCCTCGTCGTTCACACCGATGCGCAGCTGCGGCAGGGCGTGACCGGCGGGACCGAAGATCACACGGGCACCGTCGGACAGGTCGAAGGTGGACTGGTGGCAGGGGCACAGCACGTGGTGCGTCTGCTGCTCGTACAGCGAGATCGGGCAACCGACGTGGGTGCAGATCTTGGAGTACGCCACGATGCCCTCGTGCGACCACTGGAGCTCGCGCTTGTCCTTGATGTTCTCCGGCTGGAGCCGGACGATCATCAGGGCCGCCTTGGCGATCTGGGTCTGGAAGTCCTCGTCGTGCTCCTCCAGGCCCTCGGGCTTGGCGAAGGTGAGCGAACCGACCGCGACGTCCTCGGGACGCAGCGGCTCGTTCGTGTTCATGTTGACGAGGAGCTTGCCCTTGGACCACAGCGTGTGCCGCAGGCTCGTCCCGGGCAGCGGACCGAGGTCACGCAGCAGGAACAGACCCGACAGCGGGACCAGGGTCAGCGCACCGAACATCGTGTTGCGGATCAGCTTGCGCCGGCCGATCGCCGACTCCTTGGCGCCCTGGCGGAAGTCCGCGTGGACCTTCGCCCGGACCTCCGGGGAGGCCTCGATCGGGTGACGCTCGTCGGCCACCTCCACGTCGGACATCAGGGTGCGGGCCCAGTGGACCGCGCCCGCGCCGATGCAGAACAGCGCCGTGCCGAGGGTCAGACCCAGCGCGAAGTTCATCGCGCTGAGGTGGCCGATCGGGAAGACGAAGATCGACTTGTGGTGCGGGATCGTCACGTACGAGGCGATGAAGCCGAGGGTGGCCAGCATCGACACCGTGAACAGCAGGGCCACCATCCGCTCGGACCGCTTGGCGGCCCGCTCGTCGATGTCCTGGATCCGGTGCTCGTGGGGCGGCAGACCGGGGTCGGCGAACGGGTTCTCGTCCGCGACGCCTACCGCGCCGTGCGCGTGGTCCTGCTCTGCGGGCAGGTTCTCTTCTGGAATGTCTTGGCTACTCATGACTTCTTGGCCTTTGCGGTCCGAGCGGCGACCCAGACGGCGACCGCGATCAGGGCGCCGAGGCCGAAGATCCAGGCGAACAGACCCTCGGTGACCGGCCCGAGGCCGCCCAGCTCGAGACCGCCCGGGTTCTCCGTCTCATCGCTGTTGACCGCGTGCAGGTACGCGATGATGTCCTTCTTGTTCTGCTCCGACATGGTGGTGTCGGGGAACGACGGCATGTTCTGCGGGCCCGTCTGCATGGCCTCGTAGATGTGCTTGGGATCCACACCCTCGAGCGTCGGGGCGTACTTGCCGTTCGTCAGCGCGCCGCCCTTGCCGGTGAAGTTGTGGCACTGCGCGCAGTTGGTGCGGAACAGCTCGCCACCCTTGGCGAGGTCCGCCCCTTCCGGGCCGTACTGCTGCTTCGTCGGGACGGCCGGGCCGGCGCCGAGCGAGGCCACGTAGGCCGCGAGCTGATCGATCTGCGCCTGCGTGTAGATGTTCTTCTTACGCGGGATCTGGGCCATCTGCGAGCTGGAGGCCGGCATACGGCCGGTGCCCACCTGGAAGTCGACCGCGGCGGCGCCCACGCCGACCAGGCTCGGACCGTCGGAGGTGCCCTGACCGCCGGTGCCGTGGCAGCTGGCGCAGCCCACGGTGTAGAGCTTCTTGCCCTCGTCGATGGCGAGGGACTGGGAGGAGTCGTCGGCCTGCGCCTTGCCCGCGGGCGCGAACGCGGCGTACAGACCCCCCGTGGCCGCCAGCGCGAGGAGTAGGACGACGACCGCCGCCAGCGGATGGCGTCGTCGTGCGGAAAGCTTTTTCACGGATTACCCCGGTGTCAGGATCTTCAGCGTCGATGCTTCTGGGTGTGCGTTGCGAGAACGCGCGCGGATCTTCTCCGGCTACTTGATCAGGTAGATCGTGGCGAAGAGGCCGATCCAGACGACATCGACGAAGTGCCAGTAGTAGGACACGACGATGGCGGCGGTCGCCTGCTCGTGCGTGAACCTCTTGGCCGCGTAGGTACGGCCGAGGACCAGCAGGAAGGCGATGAGGCCACCCGTCACGTGCAGGCCGTGGAAACCGGTGGTCAGGTAGAACACCGATCCGTACGGGTCCGAGGACAGCGAGATGCCGTCCTTCTTCACCAGGTCGGTGTACTCGTAGATCTGACCACCGATGAAGATCGCACCCATCATGAAGGTGACGATGAACCAGCCCCGGAGCTTCTTCACATCACCGCGCTCGGCCGCGAACACGCCGAGCTGGCAGGTGAGGGAGGAGAGCACCAGGATCGTGGTGTTCGTCGCGGAGAAGGGCACGTTCAGGGCATGCGCCATCTCCTTCCAATGATCGGCACCCGTCACCGAACGCAGGGTGAAGTACATCGCGAAGAGGGCCGCGAAGAACATCAGCTCGGAACTCAGCCAGATGATGGTTCCGACGCTGGTGAGGTTCGGCCGATTGACCGACGGGTGCGCGTGCCCGGTATCTACTGTCGTTGCTGTCGCCACGACCGACATTATGTCGGTCCCTTATCCCGCCCTCACTCCGGGGGGTGCCGTTCGGAGTGTTCCCCATGTGTGTACTGCCCGTATGGCCCATCGCAGAGGTGTTCCAACCGGTGTTGACGGGCCGCGCGAAGGAGTAGCATCCGCCGCAACGGGCTTGATCTCTACGACGCCGACGTCCCGGAGGAACCATGCGGCCGACCGCCACGGTGCTGGTCTACAGCGACGACTCCAACACGCGGGAGCAGGTGCGGCTCGCGACCGGACGGCGGCCCGCGCCGGACGCCCCGGTGGTGGAGTTCATCGAGTGCGCGACGCCCGAGGCGGTCCTGCGGGAGATGGACAAGGGCGGCATCGACGCCTGCGTGCTGGACGGTGAGGCCGTGCCGATGGGCGGCATGGGGATGTGCCGGCAGCTCAAGGACGAGATCTTCCAGTGCCCGCCGGTGCTGGTGCTCATCGCACGGCCGCAGGACGCCTGGCTGGCGACGTGGAGCCGGGCGGATGCGGCGGTGGCGCTGCCGGTGGAACCGGTGGAGTTCGCGTCGGCGTTGGCGTCCTTGCTGCGGCAGGAGCGGTTGCAGAGCGCCTAGGAGTTCGGGGCGCGAGGTGGTTGCGCGGGTGCGGGCCGTGCGCGCCCACGCGGCGGAGCCGCATGTCGATGCAGCCCCGCGCCCCTTGGGTCCGCTGCCGCCCGGGTGGGTCTAGAGGCTCTGTGGGCTCAGCCGGGCCTGCTCCTGACTGATCGTGTTGGTCTTGGCGCCGGTGACGGCGCTGCCCGTGCGCCATTTCTTCCAGTCCAGGTTCCAGTCGCCGAAGCCGTTGCCGAAGGGTTCCATCGTCTCGCCGCCCGAGTTCACGACCTGAACGACGTCGCCCTCGCGGACGTGGTCGAAGAACCACTCGGCGTTGGCGGTGGACATCCCGGTGCAGCCGTGGGAGACGTTGGCGTAGCCCTGCGAGCCGACGGACCAGGGGGCGGCGTGGACGTACTCGCCGCTCCAGGTGACCCGGGTGGCGTAGTAGACCGGCAGGTCGTAGGAGTCCGCGCTGCCCTCGGCGATGCCGATGGTGGTGCCGCGCATCCGTACGAAGTACTCCTTGCCGAGCACGACCTTGACGCCGTTACGGGTGTCGAAGCCGGGCTTGCCGGTGGTGACGGGGAACTGTTCGACCTCCTCACCGTTCTTGTAGTACGTCAGCGTGTGCGCCGCGGCGTCCGTGACGGCGATGACCCGGTCGCCGGTGGAGAGCTTCAGGGGGGCGGACTTGCCGCCCCAGAGGCGGTCGCCGACCTTGATGCCGTCCAGGTTGCTGCGCACCTCGATGGTGGCGTGGGCGGGCCAGTACTCCTCGGGCCGGTAGTGGAGCTGCTTGTCGTCGACCCAGTACCAGGAGCCCTGCACCGCGGGGGTGGAGGTCACCTTCAGGGCGCGTTCGACGACGGCCCGCTGGTTCTTGTCCTTGATGGGCTGGCTCAGCTCGGCGGTGACGGGCTGTCCGACGCCGTAGGTGCCGGCCTTGGGGCCGAACTTCACCGTGAGTGTCTTCTTCGACGTGGGCTTGCCGGTGTCGAAGGTGAGGACCTTGCGCCCGGGGGCGCCGTCGTCGTCCTCGGTGCTCACCCGGACCGTGTAGTGGGCGCCTGCGGCCAGCGGCTCGGTGCTGTGCCAGCGGGTGCCGTCGGCGGAGAGTTCGCCCGCCACGAAGCGCCCTGTGGCGTCCATGGCGGTGACGTCCGTGATCCGGTCGTCGTCCTCGGCGGTGACTTCCAGGGGCTTGTCCGGGTCGGCCTTCTTCCCGTCCCCTGAGGGGCCGTTGAAGGCGATCTGGTCGGCCGCGTCGTAGGGGCGGCCGGCGAGCGGGTTGCCGCCCGAGCCGCAGGCGGTGGCGGCCGCGCTCAGGGCGATCACCAGCAGCGTGCAGCCGACGGCTGTGCGGGGGCGGGAAGGCGTGCTCATGACTTCACGCTAGGAAGCTTCGTCAATGGCGGCGCGCGGTGTCACTCCCCCGAGTGAACGGGATTACGGCGAACGGCCTTGGGAACCGCCGCGAACGCGTGAGCCCGGACGCTCCGTGAGGAGTGTCCGGGCTCAGCGGTGTTCAGCGCGTGTTACTGGGTGCGGCTCTCACCGCGGTAGTACTCGAAGACCCAGCCCCAGATGCCGATGAGGATGATCGGGGCGGCGAAGTACAGCAGCCACCAGCCGACCGCGATACCGAGGAAGGCGATCGCGCCGCCGACGCCCAGGGCGAGCGGCTGCCAGCTGTGCGGGCTGAAGAAGCCCAGCTCGCCCGCGTCGTCCGCGACGTCGGCCTCCTTGTTGTCCTGCGCACCGGTGTCGACCCGCTTGGCCGTGAAGCCGAGGTAGAAGCCGATCATGATGGACAGGCCGAAGGCCAGGAAGAGCGCCGTGGTACCGGCCGGCTCCTTCGACCACACGCCATAGACACATGCCATGACGAGGATGAAGACGG
This sequence comes from Streptomyces sp. NPDC097129, assembly GCF_055668065.1. Classification (NCBI taxonomy): domain Bacteria; kingdom Bacillati; phylum Actinomycetota; class Actinomycetes; order Kitasatosporales; family Streptomycetaceae; genus Streptomyces; species Streptomyces sp. NPDC097129. The sequence continues at coordinate 323,630 of NZ_JBVOQE010000001.1, forward strand.
CCAGCCAGATGAACATCTTGCCCTGGATCTTCACTTGCCGGCCTCCTTGCCGCCCGCGATGGCCTTCTCACCGTGGCCGGCGTGCGCCAGCTGGTCGAGCTCGGCGATCTCCGGGTGGTGCAGGTCGAACGCCGGGGATTCGCTGCGGATCCGCGGCAGGGTGAGGAAGTTGTGGCGCGGCGGCGGGCAGGAGGTGGCCCACTCCAGGGAGCGGCCGTAGCCCCACGGGTCGTCGACGCCGACCGGCTTGCCGTACTTGGCCGTCTTCCACACGTTGTAGAGGAACGGCAGGATCGACAGGCCGAGCACGAAGGACGCGATGGTCGAGATCGTGTTCAGGGCGGTGAAGCCGTCCGCGGCCAGGTAGTCGGCGTAACGGCGCGGCATGCCCTCGGCGCCCAGCCAGTGCTGGACCAGGAACGTGCCGTGGAAGCCGACGAACAGCAGCCAGAAGGTGATCTTGCCGAGGCGCTCGTCGAGCATCTTGCCGGTCATCTTCGGCCACCAGAAGTGGAAGCCGGAGAACATCGCGAAGACGACGGTGCCGAAGACGACGTAGTGGAAGTGCGCCACCACGAAGTACGAGTCGGACACGTGGAAGTCCATCGGCGGCGCGGCCAGGATGACACCGGTCAGACCACCGAAGGTGAAGGTGATCAGGAAGCCGGTCGCCCACAGCATCGGCGTCTCGAAGGACAGGCTGCCCTTCCACATCGTGCCGATCCAGTTGAAGAACTTCACACCGGTCGGGACGGCGATCAGGAAGGTCATGAAGGAGAAGAACGGCAGCAGCACACCGCCGGTGACGTACATGTGGTGCGCCCACACCGTCACGGACAGGCCGGCGATCGCGACGGTGGCCGCGATCAGACCCATGTAGCCGAACATCGGCTTACGCGAGAAGACCGGGATGACTTCGGAGATGATGCCGAAGAACGGTAGGGCGATGATGTACACCTCTGGGTGTCCGAAGAACCAGAAGAGGTGTTGCCACAGCAATGCGCCGCCGTTGGTGGCGTCGAACACGTGGGCGCCGAACTTGCGGTCCGCCTCCAGGGCGAACAGCGCGGCCGCGAGGACCGGGAAGGCCAGCAGGACCAGGACACCGGTCAGCAGCACGTTCCACACGAAGATCGGCATGCGGAACATCGTCATGCCCGGAGCGCGCATGCAGATGATCGTGGTGATGAAGTTGACCGAGCCGAGGATGGTGCCGAAGCCGGAGAAGGCCAGACCCATGATCCACATGTCGGCGCCGATGCCCGGCGAGCGGACCGCGTCCGACAGCGGGGAGTAGGCGAACCAGCCGAAGTCGGCCGCACCCTGCGGGGTGAGGAAGCCACCCACGGCGATCGTCGAGCCGAACAGGTACAGCCAGTAGGCGAACATGTTCAGCCGCGGGAAGGCGACGTCGGGGGCACCGATCTGCAGCGGCATGATCCAGTTGGCGAAGCCCGCGAACAGCGGCGTCGCGAACATCAGCAGCATGATCGTGCCGTGCATCGTGAACGCCTGGTTGAACTGCTCGTTCGACATGATCTGCAGACCCGGACGGGCCAGCTCGGCGCGCATGAGCAGAGCCATGACGCCACCGATGCAGAAGAACGCGAACGACGTGACCAGGTACAGCGTTCCGATGGTCTTGTGGTCGGTGGTGGTGAGCCACTTGACCACGACGTTGCCGGGCTGCTTGCGCCGCACCGGCAGCTCGTCCTCGTAATACGGCTTGTCGGCCGCCGAGGCACCCTGGGGTTCGTTGACGATGCTCACAGGACGTTCGACTCCCGGTTCTTCTCATGCCCCGTCTGCGCGATGCCGGCGGGAACGTAACCGGTCTGCCCCTTCTTGACGAGGTCCTTCAGGTGCTGCTCGTAGCGCTCGGGAGAGACGACCTTCACGTTGAACAGCATCCGGGAGTGGTCGACGCCGCAGAGCTCGGCGCACTTGCCCCGGAAGGTGCCCTCCGCGTTGGGGGTCACCTGGAACGCGTTGGTGTGGCCCGGGATCACGTCCTGCTTCATCAGGAACGGCACCACCCAGAACGAGTGGATGACGTCACGCGAGGTGAGGACGAACCGGACCGTCTTGCCCTTGGGGAGCCACAGCGTCGGGCCCGGGTTGTTGGTCTGCGGGTTCCGGGTCGCCGGGGTGCCGCAGTCGTAGACGCCGCCGGCGTTGGCCGGGAACGCCTTGGTGAACCGCTCCGGAATCGCGTTCAGTTCCGGGGCGGTCTTCGCGTCACCGGAGGAACCGCTGACGCTCTCGATGTAGTTGAAGCACCAGCTCCACTGGAAGCCGACCACGTTGACCGTGACGTCGGGCTTCTTGTCGAGGCTGAGCAGCTTCGACTCGTCACGGGCCGTGAAGTAGAACAGCACCGAGACGATGAGGATCGGAACGACCGTGTACAGGGCCTCGATGGGGAGGTTGTACCGGGTCTGCGGAGGAACCTCGATCTTGGTCCGGCTGCGCCGGTGGAAGAACGCACTCCACAGAATCAGACCCCACACCAGCACGCCAACGGCGAGCGCGGCAGCCCAGGAGCCCTGCCACAGGGAGAGGATCCGCGGAGCCTCTTCCGTGGTCGGGGTGGGCATACCAAGGCGGGGGAAGTCCTTGTATGTGCAACCGGTTGCGGTCGCCAGGACCAGGCCCGCGGTCAGTGCCTGCAGCAGCTTCCGCCGCATCGGGCGCCGCGGCGAGCGGTCGGAGCCGTTGGGACTCACGTAGCGCCTTCCCGAGAGTCTCGCCCGCGCTGTTCGGCTGCGGCCTTCTCGCTGGTCGGTCGCCGCCCTGCGTCGGGCAGGGGTTTGGATGTTTATGCGGACCAAACCCTAGCCGACGCTCTCCGAGGGTTCGCGGGGAGGGGGGCCTAGTGAAGGGGGTGGTTCGCTGGTTTGGCGGCTGCGGGTCTCGTCGCGGCTTGTCGCGCCCCGCGGCGGAGCCGCCATGCGCACAGTCCCGCGCCCCTGGAGTGGGCTGTTCCGCCGGGGTTTTAACGTTGACGTATGGGCTACTTTGACGCGGCTTCCGCTGTCCCTCTTCATCCCGTTGCTCGTCAGGCGCTGTTGGCCTCTTTGGATGAGGGGTGGGCTGATCCTGCTCGGCTGTACCGGGAGGGACGCAAGGCGCGGATGCTGCTGGACGCCTCGCGGGAGGCGGCTGCCGAGGTCGTGGGGTGCCGGGCCGATGAGCTGGTGTTCACCTCGTCGGGGACGCGGGCCGTCCACACGGGTGTCGCGGGAACGCTGGCCGGGCGGCGGCGCGTCGGACGTCACCTGATCGTGTCCGCCGTCGAACACTCCTCTGTCCTCCATTCGGCCGAGAGGCACCGGGCGGACGGGGGCACGGTGACCGAGGTGCCCGTGGACCGGGGCGGCCGGGTGGACCCTTCGGCGTACGCCGCGGCCCTGCGGGAGGACACCGCGCTGGCCTGTCTGCAGGCGGCCAACCACGAGGTGGGGACCGTGCAGCCGCTCGCGGAGGTGGCGGGGGCGTGCCGGGCGGCCGGCGTGCCGTTGCTGGTGGACGCGGCCCAGTCGCTGGCGTGGGGGCCCGTCGAGGGTGACTGGTCGCTGCTGGCGGCGAGCGCGCACAAGTGGGGCGGGCCGTCCGGGGTCGGGCTGCTCGCCGTGCGCAAGGGCGTGCGGTTCGCGGCGCAAGGACCGGTGGACGAGCGGGAGTCGGGGCGGGCGGCCGGCTTCGAGAACATCCCGGCGGTCGTGGCGGCGGCGGCCTCCCTGCGGGCCGTGCGCGCCGAGGCGGCCCAGGAGGCGGTACGGCTGCGGGAGCTGACGCGGCGGATCCGGGCGGCGGTGCCGCGGCTGGTGCCGGACGTGGAGGTGGTCGGCGCCGCGGAGCGGCGGCTGCCGCACATCGTCACCTTCTCCTGTCTCTATGTCGACGGTGAGGCGCTGCTGCACGCCCTGGACCGGGAGGGTTTCTCCGTCTCGTCCGGTTCGTCCTGTACGTCGAGCACGCTGACGCCGAGCCATGTCCTGAAGGCGATGGGCGTGCTGAGCGAGGGCAACGTCCGCGTGTCGCTGCCGCCGGGCACTCCCGAGGAGGACGTCGAGCGGTTCCTTCGGGTGCTGCCCCAGGCGGTGGCGGGCGTACGGGAACAGCTCGGGGCGCCGCCGGCCGCGGCCGTGGTGAGCGGGGACGAACGGGTCGTGGACGCCCTCGGCAAGCGCTGCCCCCTCCCGGTGATCGAGCTGGCCAAGGTCATCGGCACGGTGCCGGTGGGCGGCACGGTCCGCGTCCTGTCGGACGACGAGGCGGCCCGCCTGGACATCCCGGCGTGGTGCGAGATGCGGGAGCAGGAGTACCTGGGAGAGGAGGCAGCGCACAAGGGGACGGCATATCTGGTGCGCCGGGTGACCTGAAGGGGGTCCGGGGGCGCGGCCCCCGAAGGGGCGCGGGGAACGGCGCGACCAGCCCCCGCGGACCCACAGTCGGCGACGACGCGAACTGGGCAGACGAGCAGCCGCCCGCCCAGGTCATCCCAGGTGCTTCTTGACCTCCGCCGCCGCCTCGTCGCCGTACGCCTTGGTGAACCGCTCCATGAAGTGCCCGCGCCGCAGCTGGTACTCCTGCGTGCCGACCGTCTCGATGACGAGGGTCGCCAGCATGCAGCCCACCTGCGCCGCCCGCTCCAGGGACACGCCCCACACCAGGCCCGACAGGAACCCGGCGCGGAACGCGTCGCCGACACCGGTCGGGTCGGCCTTGCGCTCCTCGTCGGGGCAGCCGACCTCGATCGCGTCCTCGCCGGCCTTCTCGATGCGCACGCCGCGCGCGCCGAGCGTGGTCACGCGGTGGCCGACCCGGGAGAGGATCTCCTCGTCGCTCCAGCCGGTCTTGCTCTCGATGAGGCCCTTCTCGTACTCGTTGGAGAACAGGTACGTCGCGCCGTCCAGCAGTATCCGGATCTCGTCGCCGCTCATCCGGGCGATCTGCTGGGAGAAGTCGGCCGCGAAGGGGATCGCGCGGGAGCGGCACTCCTCCGTGTGGCGCAGCATTCCCTCGGGGTCGTCGGCGCCGATGAGGACCAGGTCGAGGCCGCCGACGCGGTCGGCGACGGTCTTCAGCTCGATGAGGCGGGCCTCGCTCATGGCGCCGGTGTAGAAGGAGCCGATCTGGTTGTGGTCGGCGTCGGTGGTGCACACGAAGCGGGCGGTGTGCAGGGTCTCGGAGATGCGGACGGAGTCGGTGTCGACGCCGTGCCGGTCCAGCCAGGCGCGGTACTCGTCGAAGTCGGCCCCGGCGGCGCCGACGAGGACGGGCCGGGTGCCGAGCTGGCCCATGCCGAAGGCGATGTTCGCGCCGACCCCGCCGCGCCGTACGTCCAGCTGGTCGACCAGGAAGGAGAGGGAGACCGTGTGCAGCTGGTCCGCGACCAACTGGTCGGCGAAGCGGCCGGGGAAGGTCATGAGGTGGTCGGTGGCGATGGAGCCGGTGACTGCGATGCGCACGGCGTGGACGCTCCTGTGTGGAGGGGGAATGACAGTTCACGCTACCCGCTCGGGGGCCGGCTGCGCAGCGGACGAAACTACCCGATAGTAGATCTTTCCCGGCGGGCCGGCCGGTGCCTACGGTTCCGCTATGACGAACCTCGAGTCCCCCCGGACCGCGCCCGCCGACCCGGAGGGCGGCCTGGCCTCGCTGATCGGCGACAGCGCCCGGATGGCACCGCACTGGGCGGCTCCCGAGCGGGCCGCGTCCCATCCCGTGCCGCCCTCGCACATCCACGGCGTGCGGGTTCCGGACACCTCCGCCCGGCTGCTGGAGGCGATGTCCGACTACGGCGACTGACAGCGCGCGGGCCCGCCACCGGTTCGGCGTAGGGCGCCACCGGTTCGGCGTACGGCGCCACCGGTTCGGCGTACGGCGCCACCGGTTCGGCGGACGAAGGGGAACCGTACGCTCCCCCGCTGCGTCCCATCGCTGTCCCCCAGGAAGGGGACGGGCGGTACGACCCCGAAGCAGGCCGCTTTGACAGGGCCTGGTCAGGGTTGAGGGACAGCTGTGCAGCCGAAGGAGCGATGCGGTGAACACCGAGCGACCCGACAACGACGACGCGCCGAGCGGGCCCGAGGAGCACGGGACCGCCGGTGAGCGGGGCGCCGCGCGGCGGCGCTCTCCGCTGGCCGTGGCCTCTGTGGCGGCCGCCGTGCTGCTGGTCGGGGGCGGCGGGGCGTACATGGCGGCGCACGCCGCAGGCGACTCGCAGGGGGGCGGCGCGTCCGGCGAGAACGGCTCGCCGACGCCCCTGGCGCTCGACGACTACGCGGCCGGGACGGGTTCGGGCTCCCCGGCTCCCGGCGGGACGAACGGGATCGCGCCCGGCGAGCCGAACCCGTACGGCGTGACCTACCGGGCCGGCGGCAAGCTGCCGGCGGGGCCCGACTCGGCGCCGGCGTACCGGGCGAGGGGCGAGGTGTCCCGCGAGGACGTGGCCCGGCTGGCGAAGGCGCTCGGTGTCGAGGGGGCGCCGGTGGCCGAGGGCCAGACCTGGCGGATCGGCACCGGCAAGGACGGCGCCGGGCCGATGCTGCAGGTGAACCGGCAGGCGCCGGGGACGTGGACGTTCGCCCGGTTCGCGCCGGGCACCGACAACTGCAAGGGCGAGGTGTGCGCCCCGTCCCCGGCCGATCCCCCCGGGGAGCCGGTGAGCGTGGCGGCGGCCGAGAAGGCGGCCGCGCCCGTGCTGAAAGCGGTGGGCCAGGACGACGCGAAGCTGGACGCGAGCCAGGTGATGGGCGCCCGCCGGGTGGTGAACGCCGACCCGGAGATCGGCGGGCTGCCCACCTACGGCTGGACGACGGGGGTGATCGTCGACGCGCACGGGCAGGTGGCCGGCGGCAGCGGGATGCTGCGGACGCCGGTCAAGGCCGACACGTATCCCGTGCTGAGCGCTGAGCGGACGCTGGCGCTGATGAACGCGGCGCCGGGGACGAGCACCGAGCACCGGATGGGCATCGGCGGCTGCGCCAGCCCGGTGCCGCTGAAGGACCGGCTGGAGTCACCCTGCGGCCGGTCCCCGGGCGACGGGCAGCGCCAGGTGATCACCGTACGGAAGGCGGTGTTCGGGCTGGCCACGCACTACTCCGCCGGGCGGCAGGTGCTGGTCCCGTCATGGCTGTTCGAGGTACGGCCGCCGGGCGCCAAGGACGACTTCACGGTGACGTATCCGGCGCTCGACCCGAAGTACCTGACCTCGGCCCGGCCGTCGACGCCGCCCTCGGCGCCGCCCGGTGAGCCGACCGGGCGGCCCAGCCCCCGGCCGACGGGGCCCGGCCACGGCTCGGCGCCGGCGCCGCACGGCGTGCAGGCGGACAGCTACACGGCCGAGGGCAGGGAGCTGACCGTGACGTTCACGGGCGGGGTGTGCGCGTCGTACGACGTGACGGCTTCGGAGAGCGCCGACCGGGTCACGGTGACGGTGACCGCGCATCCGGGGAAGGAAAAGATCTGCCCCATGATCGCGAAGTTCTACCACCGCACGGTGCAGCTGAAGGAGCCGCTGGGCGACCGCAGGGTGGTCGGGCCGGACGGCCGGGGCATTCCGCTGCAGAAGCCGGGGGCGCGGCTGCCGGCCGACCCGCGGTAGCCGGACACCGGTACACGGAAGGCGGTACACGGAAGGCGGCGACCCCCGGGCAGGGGGTCGCCGCCTTTCGCTGTGTCAGCTGTGCGGGCGCGGCTCAGCTGAAGGAGTCACCGCAGGCGCAGGAGCCGGTGGCGTTCGGGTTGTCGATCGTGAAGCCCTGCTTCTCGATGGTGTCGACGAAGTCGATGGTGGCGCCGCCGAGGTACGGAGCGCTCATCCGGTCGGTGACGACCTTGACCCCGCCGAAGTCCTTCAACACGTCGCCGTCGAGGGACCGCTCGTCGAAGAAGAGCTGGTAGCGCAGGCCGGAGCAGCCGCCGGGCTGGACGGCGACACGCAGCGCGAGGTCGTCGCGGCCTTCCTGGTCGAGCAGGGCCTTGACCTTGGACGCGGCGGCGTCGGTCAGGACGATGCCGTCGGTCACGGTGCTGGTCTCGTCCGATACGGACATCTACATCTCTCCCGGGTTGTACGGAGACTGCTTGCCGACGTATGCAACCGGCAGGGCCGCGGATTCATTCCGGGTGGACCCGGTGCTTTCGTCCTCGGCTCTTTTTCATGCTCGCACACGCGCCGGTGGACGCACAGCGGCCCGGCGCGGGAGAGGCCGCTCGGGCAAGGGGATTCACGTCACATCGACACGATGGCCATCGTCAAACTGACATGAAGCCGTTATGATATATAGCGTCAGTTCGACGAAAAGTAGAAAGGGTGCGTGTCGTGACCACCGCCCAGACCCCGGAGCTCGACGTGCAGCCGACTCCCCTCGCCCTGCTGCTGCTCGGCCGCGAGGCCGACCCGAAGAGCGAGCGGGGCGTCGAGTGCCCCGGCGACCTGCCGTCGCCCTCCGACCCCGACCTGGTCGAACGGGCCCGTGCCGCCAAGGCCCGGCTCGGCGACAAGGTCTTCGTGCTCGGTCACCACTACCAGCGTGACGAGGTGATCCAGTTCGCGGATGTCACGGGCGACTCCTTCAAGCTGGCCCGCGACGCCGCCGCCCGTCCCGAGGCCGAGTACATCGTCTTCTGCGGTGTGCACTTCATGGCGGAGTCCGCGGACATCCTGACGTCCGACGACCAGAAGGTGGTCCTGCCCGACCTCGCCGCCGGCTGCTCGATGGCCGACATGGCGACGGCCGAGCAGGTGGCCGAGTGCTGGGACGTCCTGTCCGAGGCCGGGATCGCCGAACAGGTGGTGCCCGTCTCGTACATGAACTCCTCCGCCGACATCAAGGCCTTCACCGGCAGGCACGGCGGCACGATCTGCACCTCGTCGAACGCGCAGCGGGCCCTGGAGTGGGCCTTCCAGCAGGGCGAAAAGGTGCTCTTCCTGCCCGACCAGCACCTGGGCCGCAACACCGCGGTGCGGGACATGGGCATGTCGCTGGACGACTGCGTGCTCTACAACCCGCACAAGCCGAACGGCGGGCTGACCGCCGACGAGCTGCGCGCGGCGAAGATGATCCTGTGGCGGGGCCACTGCTCGGTGCACGGCCGGTTCAGCCTGGACTCGGTCAACGACGTGCGCGAGCGCATCCCCGGCGTGAACGTGCTCGTCCACCCCGAGTGCCGGCACGAGGTCGTCGCCGCCGCGGACTACGTCGGCTCGACCGAGTACATCATCAAGGCGCTGGAGGCGGCCCCGGCCGGCTCCAAGTGGGCCATCGGTACGGAGCTGAACCTGGTCCGCCGCCTGGCGAACCGTTTCGCTCCCGAGGGCAAGGAGATCGTCTTCCTCGACAAGACGGTCTGCTTCTGCTCCACGATGAACCGCATCGACCTGCCCCACCTCGTGTGGGCCCTGGAGTCCCTCGCCGACGGCAAGCTCGTCAACCGCATCGAGGTCGACCCGGAGACCGAGGCGTTCGCGAAGCTGGCGCTGGAGCGGATGCTGGCGCTGCCGTAACCTCCGGCGGCATCACGGCGCGCGAAAGGGGCCGCACCGAGTCGGTGCGGCCCCTTCGTCATGCGCTCGGACCGGTCGTCACACCCGGGCCGGCTGCGGTTCCTCCGAGGCCTCCGGCTTCGCCTTCCCCTCGCGCCTGGCCGCGCGCTTCCTCGCCCGGCGCTCCTTGCGGAGCTCCAGCATCGCGTAGAGCGTCGGGACCAGGAGCAGGGTCAGCAGGGTGGAGGTGATCAGGCCGCCGATGACGACCACGGCGAGCGGCTGGGCGATGAAGCCGCCCTCGCCGGTGACGCCGAGCGCCATCGGGAGCAGGGCGAAGATCGTCGCCAGCGCCGTCATCAGGATCGGGCGCAGACGGTGGCGGCCGCCCTCGACCACGGCCTCCACCACGCCGTAACCCTGAGCGCGGTACTGGTTGATCAGGTCGATCAGCACGATCGCGTTCGTCACCACGATGCCGATCAGCATCAGCATGCCGATCATCGCGGGGACGCCCATCGGGGTGCCGGTGGCGACCAGCAGGCCGAGCGCGCCCGTCGCCGCGAACGGGATGGACACCAGCAGGATCAGCGGCTGGGCCAGCGAACGGAAGGTCGCCACGAGGAGCATGAAGACGATCGCGATCGCCGCGAGCATGGCCAGGCCGAGGTTCTTGAACGCGTCGCCCTGGTCCTGCGTCACACCGCCGATCTCGGCGCTCGCGCCCGCCGGGAGCTTCAGCGCCTTGATCTTCGACTGGAGGTCCGCGCTGACCGCGCCGGTGTTGTCGGCGGTCGGCTTGGCGGTGATGGTCGCCGCGCGCTGCCCGTCGATCCGCGTCATGGAGACGGGCCCGTCCACCAGCTTCACCTCGGCGATGTCACCGAGCCTCACCGGGCCGAGGCGCAGGTTGCGCAGTTCGTCGAGGGTCTTCGCGGGCTTGGCGGACGTGATGACGACGTCGCGCTCGGTGTCGTCCAGGATCGCCTTGGCCGCTGGGGTGCCGCGCACGGCCTGCCCGACCGCGGCGCCCAGCGTCTGGTCGTCGAAGCCGGCCGCGGCCGCCTTGGCGTTCGCCTTCACCGAGATGCGCGGCACGCTCTGCGAGAGGTCGCTGGTGACGTCGGTGACGTCGTCCAGCGAGGCCACCGCCTTGCGGACCTGCTCCGCGGCGCTGCGCAGCGCACCGGCGTCGGCGGCCTTCACGACCACGCTGAGGTCCTGGCTGCCGAAGCCGTCACCGGCGGAGACGGTGGTCGAGCCGATGCCGTCGAGCTTCTTCAGGCCGGCCTCGACGCGGTTCTGCACGTCGTCGTACTTCGCGGAGTCCTCCAGCATGACCTGGTAGGAGGCCTGGTTGCTGTCGGTGCCGCCGCCGAAGGCCGCCATGAAGCCGGAGGAGCCGATGGTGACCTGGTAGTCCTTCACTCCCGCGGTGGAGGCGAGCAGGTGCTCGACCTTCTTCGCCTGCGCGTCGGTCGCGGCCAGGCTGGTGCCCGGCTGCAGCTTCTGCTTGAGGGTCAGGACCTTCTGGTCGCCGGAGTCGAAGAAGTTCGTCTTCAGCAGCGGCGCCATGGCGAAGGTGGCGACGAGGACGACGACGGCGATGGCCACGCTGGTGAGCCGGCGGCGGGTGGCGAAGCGCAGGACGGGGACGTAGAAGCGCTGGAGGCGGCTGTTCGCCTCCTTCTCCTCGGCCCTGCGGCGGGCCTCCTCGGCGTCCGCCGGGGTGCCCTTCGGGGCGCGCAGGAACCAGAACGACAGGACCGGTACGACCGTCAGCGAGACGACCAGCGAGGCCAGCAGGGCCGCCGTCACCGTGATGCTGAACGAGCCGAACAGGGCGCCCACCATGCCGCCGACCAGACCGATCGGCAGGAACACGGCGACCGTGGTGAGCGTGGAGGAGGTGACCGCGCCCGCGACCTCGCGCACCGCGTCCAGGATCGCGGACCGGCGCTCCTCGCCGTAGCCGAGGTGGCGCTTGATGTTCTCCAGGACCACGATCGAGTCGTCGACGACCCGGCCGATGGCGATGGTCAGCGCGCCCAGGGTGAGCATGTTCAGGGACAGGTCGCGCGTCCACAGCACGATCAGGGCCAGGACGACCGAGAGCGGGATGCTGACGGCCGTGACCAGGGTGGAGCGGATCGACGCCAGGAAGAGCAGGATGACGAGGACCGCGAAGAGCAGGCCGAGCGCGCCCTCGGTGGTCAGGCCGGAGATGGACTTGGACACGGCCGGGCCCTGGTCGCTGACGACGGTGATCGTCGCGTCCTTGCCGAGGTCCTTGCGCAGGGCGGGAAGCTTGTCGCCGACGGCGTCGGAGATCGCCACCGCGCTGCCGTCGTGGTCCATGGTGACCATCACGGCGAGGCTGGGCTTGCCGTCGGTGCGGGTGATGGAGTCCGCCGGGGCCTGCTGCTGCCTCACCGTCGCCACGTCGCCGAGGCGGGCCGGCTTGTGGCCGTCCCGGGCGGGGATGGTGAGGTTCTGGATCTGCTCCAGGGAGGTGAAGCCGCCGCCGACCTGGACGGTGCGGTTGTGGCCGCCCTCGTCGAAGGCGCCGGCCGGCACGGTGACGCCGCCCGCCTGGAGGGCCTGGGCGAGGGACTGCGCGGTCAGACCCGCCGCGGCCAGCTTCGCGTCGTCCGGGGTGACGGCGACCTGGAGGTCGCGCACGCCGCTGACGGTGACCTGGCCGACGCCGTCGATGTCCTTCAGCGCCGGTACGACCGTCTTGTCGAGCTGGTCGGCGAGCGCCTGCTGGTCCTTGCCGGAGGTGACGGCGAGGACGACGGTCGGCATGTCGTCGGTGGAACCGGCGACGACCTGCGGGTCGACGGCGTCCGGGAGCTGGACGCGGGCGCGGTTCACGGCCTGCTGGACGTCGGCGACGATCCGCTTGGTGTCGTTGCCGTAGTCGAAGGACGCCATGATCACGGCGTTGCCCTCGCCGGCCTTGGAGGTGACGCCGGTGATGCCGTCGACGGCGTCGAGGCGGTCCTCGATCGGCTCGACGACCTGCTTCTCGACGACGTCCGGGGAGGCGCCCTGGTAGGGGGCGATGATCGAGACCATCGGCAGTTCGATGGTGGGCAGGAGCTGTTGCTTCAGCTGCGGGATGGCGATCGCGCCGAACGCGAGCGCGATGAGGGATATCAGGCCTATCAGGGCACGTTGTGCCAGGCTGAATCGGGACAGCCACGACATGGCTTCGGGGTCTTCCTTCTGTGAACGGCAGACTGTGACGGCGGAAGCGCGGCGAGTGGGGCCGGGTGACGATGGAGGCAGGGCGGGGTGCGGCAGGGATGCGGCCCTTTCACCCTGTGCCATGCGGGGGTGCCGTTCCGTAGGCCGTAGGTCCCGTTTGCTTATCGCGGGCATACTCCGGGCGCAGTACGACCGGGTTGAGGTCACTCCACCCTTGGACGGACCAGGCCGGACTCGTAGGCGATCACCACGAGCTGGGCCCGGTCGCGGGCGCCGAGCTTGGCCATGGCGCGGTTGACGTGCGTCTTCACGGTGAGCGGGCTGACCTCGAGGCGCTCGGCGATCTCGTCGTTGGAGTGCCCGCCGGCGACCTGCACCAGCACCTCGCGCTCGCGGACGGTGAGGGCGGCGAGGCGGTCGGCGCGCAGGGGGTCGCGGTCGTCGTCGTCCGGGTCGCCCTGGGCGAGGAAGCGGGCGATGAGGCCCTTGGTGGCGGAGGGCGAGAGCAGGGCCTCACCGGCGGCGGCGACGCGGATCGCGTTGAGGAGTTCGTCGGGTTCGGAGCCCTTGCCGAGGAAGCCGGAGGCGCCGGCGCGCAGGGACTGCACGACGTAGTCGTCGACCTCGAAGGTCGTCAGGATCACGACGCGGACGCCGGCCAGGTCGGGGTCGGCGCTGATCATGCGGGTGGCGGCGAGGCCGTCGGTGCCGGGCATCCGGATGTCCATGAGGACGACGTCGGCGCGGTGCTCCTTGGCGAGGGTGACGGCTTGCGCGCCGTCGGAGGCCTCGCCCACGACCTCCATGTCGGGCTCGGAGTCGACGAGCACGCGGAAGGCGCTGCGGAGCAGGGCCTGGTCGTCGGCGAGGAGGACGCGGATGGGGGTGGTCATGGGGGCAGGATTTCATGGGGGTTGGGGTCCGGTGCGGGGTGCCTGCGGCGCTGGGTCGCGGGTCGTCTGCGGGTGCGTGGTGGCTGGTCGCGCAGTTCCCCGCGCCCCTTTTGTGCCTGCGGCGGCCCGTTGCGGTTGCGTCGTGGCGTGCGTAGCGCCTGCCGTTCGTTGTGGGTCGGGGCCCTGGTGGGGGGTGTGCGTCAGTGGCGGCAAGCGGGGACACCTAGGGGCGCGGGGAACTGCGCGACCAGCCACGACGTGCCCGCACAGGCCGCCGCAGGCGAAGTGGGCGCCGGGGGTCATGCCCCCGGTCCCGGAGGGCTCAGCGGCAGCGTCGCGTGGATGCGGAAGCCGCCTCCGTAGCGGGGGGCCGTGGTGAGGGTGCCGCCGAGGGCCGTGGTGCGTTCGCGCATGCCGAGGAGGCCGTGGCCGCCGCCGGAGGCCGGCGTGGGGGCGTCCTTGCCCGCGCCGTCGTCGAGGACCGTGATCTCGATGCGGGGGCCCACCCGGACCACGCTGACCTCGGCCTTCGCGCCGGGGCCCGCGTGTTTGTGGACGTTGGTCAGGGCTTCCTGGATGATCCGGTAGGCGGCCAGACCGACGGCGGCGGGCAGGGTCGTGTCCTGGTCCGCGCGGACCACGGCCACATGCAGGCCCGCGTTGCGGAACGTGCCGGCGAGTTCGTCGAGGCGGTCGAGGCCGGGGGCCGGCTCGGTGGGCGCCTCCGGGTCGCCGGACTGTCGGAGCAGGCCCACCGTGGCGCGCAGTTCGTTCAGCGCGCTGCGGCTGGCCTCGCGGACGTGGGACAGGGCTTCCTTGGCCTGGTCGGGGCGTTTGTCCATGACGTGCGCCGCCACGCCCGCTTGCACGTTGACCAGGGCGATGTGGTGGGCGACCACGTCGTGCAGGTCGCGGGCGATGCGCAGGCGTTCCTCGGCGACGCGCCGGCGGGCTTCCTCCTCGCGGGTGCGTTCCGCGCGTTCGGCGCGCTCGCGGATCGCGTCGACGAAGGCGCGCCGGCTGCGGACGGCGTCGCCCGCGGCCGCGGCCATGCCGGTCCAGGCGAAGATGCCGAGGTTCTCCTGGGCGTACCAGGGCAGCGGGCCGGCGAGCATCGCCGCGCCGGTGAGGCCGGTCATCGTCAGCAGGCCGACCCGCCAGGTCGTGGGGCGGTCCGTGGTGGAGGCGACCGTGTAGAGGGCCACCACCGCGGACATCGCGACGGGAGCGCGCGGGTCGCCGGTGACGCATTCGACGACCGAGACGGTGCCCGTGACGAGCAGGACTCTCATCGGGGCCCGCCGGCGGGCCACCAGCGCCGCAGCCCCGAGGGCCATCAGCAGGAGGCTGAGCGGGTCGGGGCTTCGTACGCCCCAGGTCACGCCGTTGGCGCCGTGCGGGTCGACGAAGGATCCGGCGACCATGCAGAGCAGCACCCCGGCGGCCAGTCCCGCGTCGAGCGCCGCGGGGTGTGCCCTGAGCCGGCATCGGGCGCGGTCGAAGGTGCGGGGGGTGCTCACGCCTGAGTACGGTACGGCGTCCCGGGGCCGGGTGGCAGCGGGACGCCGTGGCCGGGGATGCTCAGCCGGGGATCAGGCCGTCGTCGCTGAGCAGCTCGCGGACCTCCTCCAGCGTGGCCTCGGCCGCGGGCAGGATCAGGTCCGACGGCTCCAGGGAGTCGTCGGGCAGCGGCGTGCCGAGCTCGCGCACCTTGGTCAGCAGGGCCGTCAGGGTGCGGCGGAAGCCGGGGCCGTCGCCCTTGTCCATCTCGGCCAGGAGCTCGTCGTCCAGCTTGTTGAGTTCGGTGAGGTGGCTGTCCGCCAGGCTCACCTGCCCCTCCCCCATGATCCGTACGATCATGTCGGCCATGTCGCCCTCCGGGCTCTCGGCGCTCGCCTACTGCTTGTCGAAGCGCGGGGTGTCCTGCGGCTGCTGCTGGGGCTGCGCCTGGCCGTTGCCGCCCTCCAGGGCCTGCCGGTCCGCGGACGTGCCGCCGGCCAGCTCGGCCTTCATGCGCTGCAGTTCCAGCTCTACATCCGTACCACCGGAGAGCCGGTCCAGCTCGGCCTGCAGCTCGTCCTTGTGCATGCCGGAGGGGTCGTCCAGGGCGCCGGAGGCCAGCAGTTCGTCGAGCGCGCCGGCGCGGGCCTGCAGCTGCGCGGTCTTGTCCTCGGCACGCTGGATGGCCAGGCCGACGTCGCCCATCTCCTCGGAGATGCCGGAGAACGCCTCGCCGATCCGGGTCTGGGCCTGGGCGGCGGTGTAGGTGGCCTTGATGGTCTCCTTCTTGGTGCGGAAGGCGTCGACCTTGGCCTGCAGGCGCTGGGCCGCCAGGGTGAGCTTCTCCTCCTCGCCCTGGAGGGTCGCGTGCTGCGTCTCGAGGTCGGTCACCTGCTGCTGGAGGGCGGCCTTGCGGGACAGCGCCTCACGGGCGAGGTCCTCGCGGCCCAGGGCGAGCGCCTTGCGGCCCTGTTCCTCCAGCTTGGTGGACTGCTGCTGCAACTGGTTGAGCTGGAGTTCCAGGCGCTTGCGGGAGGTGGCCACGTCGGCGACGCCGCGGCGGACCTTCTGCAGCAGCTCCAGCTGCTTCTGATACGAGTAATCGAGGGTCTCGCGCGGGTCCTCGGCCCGGTCAAGGGCCTTGTTCGCCTTCGCGCGGAAGATCATCCCCATACGCTTCATGACACCGCTCATGGGCTTCGCGCGCCCCCTTCTGACGGACTCCGGCTCGAGCTCTGCGACAAGACCCACAGTACGGGCCCTGCCTCCATTGACGCACTGTTCGGGGACGGATGCGCTCATCCCCAAGGACGACTGCGGCGGACTCCGCTCCGGCGGAGGGAGGAGAGCGGACCCCGACCGCGGCGCCCACGGCGCCCCTTCTGTCCTTGTACAGACGAATGGTGTTGCGGGATCGTTCCCCACCGGGCTGGGGTCCATGCCGCTCGTGCCCTTACCCTTGGATTTTGTGTTCCGTAGCCGTGCCAAGGAAGAGAAGGCCCCCGGCGCCGACCAGGCGGCGGTAGACCTCTCCAAGCAGCCCCGCGACCCGCAGGCCCCGAAGGGCAGGCCCACTCCCAAGCGGAGTGAGGCCCGTTCCCAGCGCCGCAGCGTCGCCACCACGCCCACGAATCGCAAGGAGGCCGCCAAGCGGCAGCGCGACGAGCGCCGCGTCGCGATGGAACGCCAGCGCCAGGCGCTGGCCAGCGGGGACGAGCGCTATCTGCCGCCCCGGGACAAGGGCCCGGTGCGCCGCTTCGCCCGTGACTTCATCGACTCCCGGTTCAACATCGCGGAGTTCTTCCTCCCGATGGCCGTGGTCATCCTCGTGCTGAGCATGGTCCGGGTGGGTGCGCTGCAGAGCATCGCGCTGCTGCTGTGGCTGGTCGTGATCGTGCTGATCGTGCTCGACTCGGTCCTCTCGGCCTTCCGGCTGAAGAAGCGGCTGGCCGAGCGCTTCCCCGACACCAACAAGCGCGGCGCGGTGGCCTACGCGCTGATGCGCTCGCTGCAGATGCGCCGGCTCCGGCTGCCCAAGCCGCAGGTCAAGCGCGGAGAGCGGCCCTGAGCACGACACCGTTCACCGGGGGCGCGGCCGAGGCCTGGCTGAGCAAGCTGGGCGGGCTGCGGGACGTCGTACGCCAGGAGCTGGTCGCGCGGCAGCTGGACGAGCAGATAGCCGGGCGCTTTCCGGTCGGGCAGCGGCTGCGGGTGCTCGACGTGGGGATGGGCCAGGGCACGCAGGCGCTGCGGCTGGCCCGCGCCGGGCACAAGGTGACCGGTCTGGAGCAGGACCGCACGATGATCGCCACGGCCCGTCAGGCGCTCGCCGGTGAGCCGGAGGGCATCCGGGAGCGGATGCGGATCATCGAAGGCGACGGCCGGGACACCGGCGTGCACTTCCTGCCGGGCAGTTTCGACGTGGTGCTGTGCCACGGCGTACTGATGTACGTCGAGGAGCCCGATCCGCTGCTGGCGGGGCTGGCCCGGATGCTCGCCCCGGGCGGGCTGCTGTCGCTGCTGGTGCGCAACGGCGACGCGCTGGCGATGCGGCCCGGGCTGTCCGGGGACTGGGCCGGGGCGCTGGCCGCGTTCGACACCACCGCCTATCGCAACCGCCTCGGCATGGACGTACGCGCCGACCGGCTGGCGACCCTGACGGCCACGCTCGCCGGGATCGGCGCGCCGCTGCAGTGCTGGTACGGCGTGCGGGTGTTCACCGACACGGCGGCGGACGGCGCGGACGCGCCGGCCGATCTCGACGCGCTGCTGACCGTCGAGGAGAAGGCCGGCCGCACGGACCCCTACCGGGGCGTCGCGGCCCTGCTGCATCTGTGCGGGGTGCGCGGCTGACGGCTGCGCGCCGGGTGGGCGGGGAGCCGGTGGCACGGCGGGCGGGGCGGGGGCAGGTGTACCCGTTCGGGTGAGCAGCGCGGGCCGGTGGGACCGCGTGGGCGTGAGACTCGGGCCATGGACGTTTCCCGTGCCGCCGCTCGTCTCCGGTTCGCCGTCGCCTCGTGTGTGTGCGGCGCCGTGTTGTTGTCCGGGTGCTCCGGCGCCGGGTCGTCGGGCGAGAAGGAGAGCGCGACGACGCAGGCCGCGCAGCCCGCCGCCCCGGTCCGGGCGGGGACCGACCTCCAGTCCGACTACCTGCGGGTGATCAAGGAGGTGCTGCCGTCGGTCGTGCAGATCCAGGCGAGCAACGACCTCGGCTCGGGCGTGGTGTACGACGACAAGGGACACATCGTCACCAACGCGCACGTCGTCGGCGACGAGAAGACCTTCAAGGTCACGACGGCCAACAGCGGCGAGCCGCTCACCGCGACCCTGGTCTCCTCCTACCCCCAGCAGGACCTCGCCGTCGTCAAGCTGGACAAGGTGCCGGCCGGGCTGCGGGCGGCGACGTTCGGCGACTCGGCCAAGGTGGAGGTGGGGCAGATCGTGCTCGCCATGGGCTCGCCGCTCGGTCTGTCGTCCAGCGTGACGCAGGGCATCGTCTCGGCGACCGGACGGACCGTCACCGAGGGCAGCAGCGGCGGGGGTACGGGCGCGACCATCGCCAACATGGTGCAGACCTCGGCGGCCATCAACCCCGGCAACAGCGGCGGCGCGCTGGTCAACCTGGACGGGCAGGTCATCGGCATCCCGACGCTGGCGGCCACCGACCCGCAGCTGGGCGGGAGTTCGGCGCCCGGTATCGGCTTCGCGATCCCCGCGTCGATGGTGAAGACGATCGCGGGCCAGATCGTCAGCAAAGGCAAGGTGACCGACTCGGGCCGCGCGGCCCTCGGCATCACGGCCCGCACGTTCGTCGACGACAGTTTCCAGCCCGCCGGGGTCGTGGTGGTCGACGTCAAGAGCGGCGGCGCCGCCGACAAGGCGGGCCTGCGGGCCGGGGACGTGATCACCAAGGTGGGCGGCACCACCATCACCACCATCACCTCGCTCGCCGAGGCGCTGGCCGCGGACCGGCCGGGTCAGAAGACGACGGTGACGTACACCCGGGACGGTCGCGGGAAGACGGTGGACGTCACGCTCGGCGAGCAGTGACACGGCACCCGGGGGCGGTGCGGAGCCGCCCCCCGGGCACCGGCCTTCCTACTCCTCCTCGTCCGCGTGCAGGCTCATCGGGCCGTAGATCTCCTTGGCGTCCTCGAACAGCCGCACCTGGTCGGCGCCGCCCTCGGCCAGGGCCTTCCAGTTCTCCCCGATCCAGGACTCGGCGTCCCCCTGCGTGGTGAACTCCTCGGGCTGTACCGCGGGCTGGACCTCCGTCCCGTCGGCCTTCTCGAACCGCCACGTCCATGCCGCCATGTACGCCTCCCGGGTGTGAGTACCTGCTCCGGCGGACGCCGGATCTTGGTCCGGTGTCCGCCCGCAGCGTATTCGCTCCGCCGGGTGAGCCGCCAAGAGGCCGCAGGTGATCGGCCGAAATGCGGGTTGCAGGAAGGCTGGTCGCTCCCCCGAGTTCTCGCCTTTCGCCCGAACCGCGGCCCCCCGAGGGGTCTCCCTCACGCGAGCCGGGCGCAGACCGGGGAAAATCATGACGTGGACGTGACTCTGCTCGGCACCGGTGCCCCCGCGGGACTGCCCCGCCCCGACTGTCCCTGCGCGGTCTGCGCGACCTCGCTCGGCGGTGACGCGCGGGCGGCGACCGCCGTCCTGGTCGACGGGACCCTCCTGCTGGACCTCACCCCGGGGGCGGCGTTCGCGGCGGCCCGGGCCGGGCATTCGCTGGGCGGGGTACGGCAGGTGCTGCTGTCGCATCCGCACGACGGGCCGCCGGTGGAGGTGCCGGCCGGGCTGCCGCAGCCCGGCCGGGTGCCGGACGGGCGGGAGCTGGCGCTGCTGACGGGGCATCGGGTGCGGGCGCTGGCGATGGACACGCCGGGCACGGGATACGCGGTGACCGGTCCCGACGGGCTGCGGCTGCTGTATCTGCCGCCGGGCTGCGCGCCGGCCGGGCTGGAGGCGGCGTCCGGTGCGGCGGGGCCGTACGACCTGGTGCTGGCGGACGTCGTGGGGCGGCCGGACGCGCTGGCGCGGCTGCGGGCGGTGGGCGCGGTGGCGCCGACCACGGACGTCGTCGCGGTCCACCTCGACCACGGGGTGCCGCCGGGCGGCGAGCTGTCGCGGCGGCTCGCGGCGGCGGGCGCGCGGGCGGTGCCGGACGGGACGACGCTGGTGGCCGGGGCGTACGAGGAGGTGCCCGACGTGCCGCGGCGGACGCTGGTGCTGGGCGGGGCCCGGTCGGGCAAGTCGGTGGAGGCGGAGCGGCGGCTCGAGGCCTTCCCGGACGTGCTGTACGTGGCGACGGGCGGCACCCGGGACGGGGACGCGGAGTGGGCGGCGCGCGTGGACCTGCACCGGGAGCGGCGGCCGGCGTCGTGGCGGACGGTGGAGACGGCCGACCTGGTGCCGCTGCTGGCGGAGGAGGGGCCGCCGGCGCTGATCGACTGTCTGTCGCTGTGGCTGGCCCACGCGATGGACTCGGTCGGGGCGTGGGACGACGGGACGTGGGCCGCCGGCGGTGAGCGGGCCCTGCGCGAGCGGGTGACGGCGCTGGCCCGGGCGGTGCGGGGAGCGCGGCGGACGGTGGTGCTGGTGTCCAACGAGGTCGGCTCCGGCGTGGTGCCGGCCACGGCGTCGGGGCGGCGCTACCGGGACGAGCTGGGGCGGCTGAACGCGGCGGTGGCCGGTGAGTGCGAGCAGGTGGTGCTGGTCGTGGCCGGGCAGGCGCTGGTGCTGCGGGGGTGAGCCCGGGTCAGTTCTTGCGGGCGACGATGCGGTGCGTCGGTGACCAGGAGCGGGGTCTCCTCGTCAGCAGGGTGCAGCCCCGGTCCGTCAGCTCCGTGTGCACGTCGGCGGGTCTGAAGGGGCTGTTGCGGGTGTGGAGCCGGACGACGAGGAGGCCGCCGGGGCGCAGGGCGGTGAGCGCGGCGGTCAGTTCACGGCGCGGGTCCACGCTGTGTTCCAGGTGGTGGAGCAGGGTGACCACGTCGTAGCGGTCGGTCAGCCCGGTGTCGGTGAGCGGTCCGGCGTACGCCTCCTCGACGCGTTCCGCCGCGCGCGCCCACAGCACGCGCGGGCCGGGGTCGGCGCCGTCGAAGGAGGTGTACGGGAAGAACTCCCGTGCCGCGTCCGGGAAGGCGCCGTCGCCCGTGCCCACGTCGAGCCAGCTCTCGGGCTCCGCGACCAGGCGCGAGACGCGGCGGGCGAGCGCCCGCAGGCGGCGCCGGCCGGTCAGCAGCGCCGAGCCGCACCACGGGCACTGCGCGCGCGGCGCCGGTGGCAGGAGCGGGGTGGGCGGAAGGGTCGGCATGGGCGGAACGGCCGGCAGGGGCGGAACGGTCGACATCGGCGCCTCCCATACGACAATCCATGGCAAAACGGAACGTACGGGACCGCGTTCCGGGGTGCAACGACGCCGCGTCCGCGGGGTCACGGCGTGGCGCGGCCGGGCTCGACCGGTGCCGGTACTGTTCGGCGAATGAGCTCGCTTAATCTCGACGACTTCACCGATCTCATCGAGCGCCCCGACGGCGGGGTGCGCCGCGACGCGGAGGCCCGCCGCGAGCGGCAGATCATCCCGCCCGGCGCGCTGGGGCGCCTGGACGAGCTGGGCGAGTGGCTGGCCGCGGCGCAGGGCGTCGTGCCGGTGCGCCCCGTCGAACAGCCCCGTCTCGTGCTGTTCGCCGGCGACCACGGGATCGCCGAGCTGAACGTCTCGGCCCGCCCCGCCGGCACGGCCGCCGAGCTGGTGCGGGACGTGCTGGAGGGCGCCCGGCCGGTGTCGGTGCTGGCCCGGCGGCTCGGCGTCCCCGTGCGCGTGGTCGACATGGCGCTGGACTGCGCGCCGGAGGAGCTGCCCGCGGCCGTCGTACGGCACCGGGTGCGGCGCGGCAGCGGCCGCATCGACGTCGAGGACGCGCTCACCCTTCAGGAGGCGGAGGCCGCCTTCCGGGCCGGTGTGGCGGTGGCCGACGAGGAGGCCGACTCGGGGACGGACCTGATCGTGCTCGGTGACGTCAGCGTCGGCGGCACCACCGCGGCCGGGGTGCTGATCGCGGCCCTGTGCGGGACCGACGCGTCGGTGGTGACCGGGCGGGGCGGGCTGGCCATCGACGACCTGGCGTGGATGCGCAAGTGCGCGGCGATCCGGGACGCGCTGCGCCGGGCCCGGCCGGTCCTGGGCGACCAGTTGCAGCTACTGGCCACGGTGGGCGGCGCGGACCTGACCGCGATGACGGGCTTCCTGCTGCAGTGCGCGGTGCGCAAGGTGCCGGTGATCCTGGACGGCGTGGTGGGCGCGGCGTGCGCGCTGGTCGGGCAGCGGATCGCGTTCCGGGCGCCGGACTGGTGGCTGGCGGGGCACACCGGCGGGGAGCCGGGGCAGGCCAAGGCGCTGGACCGGATGGCGCTGGAGCCGCTGCTGGACCAGGGCCTGCGGGTCGGCGAGGGCGCCGGCGGTCTGCTCGCGCTGCCGCTGGTGCGGGCCGCGGCGGCCCTCGCGGCGGAGCTGCCGGAGAAGGCCCCCGAGGACCCCGAGGACCCCGAGGAGGACGCCACGGACGCCACAGTGGCCGCGGAGGACAAGCTCGGCGAGGGCGACCTGGTGGGCCACATCGACGAGGAGTAGCGACCACCCCGGGCGGAGCAAATAGGGCGGTTTACCCCAACGGCGGCCATATGATCCCCGGTCATGGGAGAGAGCCGCATCGCACGCCGGGCCGCCGCCTTCGCCGTCTGGTATCTGCGCGCCGTCGCCTTCGTCAACTTCCTCAGCGCGGTATGGGTCTCCCTCGGGCAGGACGTGCGGCGGCACAACCAGGAGAACCTCTTCACGCCCTATCTGCTGACGGCCGGGTTCGCGTCGGGTGTCTTCACCGCGTTCCTGGCCGTCACCATGCGGCGCCGCAAACGGGCCGCGTGGATCCTGAACCTGGTGCTCGGCGGGGCGTTCCTCGCGCTGTTCACCCTCGCCATGGCGCTGCTGCCGGAGATCCGCCGCTCCGCGCAGAACTGGGTGTCGCTGGCGCTGACGGCGGCCTTCGTCGCCTCGCTGCTCGCGGGCCGGCGTGTGTTCTACGCCAAGGGCGACCGGTCCAACCCGCGGCTCGCCGCCGTGGTCGCCGCCGGGGGCGGCCTCGCCGCGTCGCTGCTGGCGGCGCTGCTGGTGACGGTCACCAACCAGGCGGCGGACGCGGGCCGTTCGACGTTCGCCTCGCGCTGGCGGTACGGCACGCTGCGGCTGGTCTCGGTCGCCGCGGACGACTCCCGCTTCCCGGGGCTGTCCACGCCCACCTGGGTGGACGTGGCCGTCAACGTGCTGAGCACGGCCCTGGTGCTCGCCGTCCTGTACGCCGCGTTCCGTTCCCGGCGGGCGGTCGACCCGCTCGCGGCCGAGGACGAGAAGGGGCTGCGGGAGCTGCTGGAGCGGCACGGGGAGCGGGACTCGCTCGGGTACTTCGCGCTGCGCCGGGAGAAGAGCGTGGTGTGGTCGCCGACCGGGAAGGCGGCCGTCGCCTACCGGGTTCTCGGCGGGGTGTCGCTGGCGTCCGGGGATCCGCTGGGCGATCCGGAGGCGTGGCCCGGGGCGATCGAGCCGTGGCTGGCGCAGGCCCGCGCGCACGGCTGGATCCCGGCGGTGATGGGGGCGAGCGAGGAGGCCGGGACCGTCTACGCCCGGCACGGCCTGAACGCGCTGGAGCTCGGCGACGAGGCGGTGGTGGAGGTCGCCGAGTTCACCCTGGAGGGCCGGGCCATGCGCACCGTGCGGCAGGCCTGCAACCGGGTGCGGCGGGCCGGTTACACGGTGCGGATCCGGCGGCACGAGGACATCCCGGCGGACGAGATGAACGACCTGGTGCGGCGCGCCGACGACTGGCGGGACGGGGCCACCGAGCGGGGTTTCAGCATGGCGCTGGGGCGGCTCGGGGACCCCGACGACGGCCGGTGCGTGATGCTGGAGTGCCATGACGCCGAGGGCCGGCTGCGGGCGCTGCTGTCCTTCGTGCCGTGGGGCCCGAAGGGGCTTTCCCTGGACCTGATGCGGCGGGACCGGGACTCCGACAACGGCCTCATGGAGTTCATGGTCATCGAGCTGCTGCGGCGCTCCCACGAGATCGGCGTCACGCAGGTCTCTCTCAACTTCGCGATGTTCCGCTCGGTCTTCGAACGTGGCGCACGCCTCGGCGCCGGGCCGGTGCTGAGGCTGTGGCGCTCGCTGCTCAGCTTCTTCTCCCGCTGGTGGCAGATCGAGTCGCTGTACCGCGCCAACGCGAAGTACCGGCCCATCTGGGAGCCCCGGTTCCTGCTCTTCGAGAAGAGCGCGGACCTGCCCCGCATCGGCATCGCGTCGGCGCGGGCCGAGGGGTTCCTGGAAGCGCCGGGGCTGCCGAAGTGGCTGCACCGTACGCATCTGGAGAACCGCAGATGAAGAACCTCGCCCGCTGGGCCCGCGCCGAATGGGGACTGCTGTACGTCACCGTGCGCGAGCCGCTGCTGAAGAGGCGGTGGCGGGCGGTTCCGATGACGCTGTCGGCGGTGTGCCTCACGGCGGTGCTGCAGTTCGTGCAGAACCGGTCCTGGGGGTTCGGCTTCGTGCAGGACGTCGGCGCGGTACGGGCCGAGGACCCGCTGTGGCTGGCGCTGCTGCGTACCCCGCTCTCGGTGTGCGTGCCCGCGCTGGACCTGCCCGTGTGGGGTGCGCTGGCCCAGATCCTGCTGGTGTTCGGCATCGCGGAGCTGTGCCTGGGCTGGTGGCGCACGCTCGGCCTCGCCTACGCCGCGACGGTGGCCGGCACCCTCTACGCCCGCCTCGGCATCCGGCTGGGCCCGGACGTCCCGTTCGGCCTGCCCGCCTCCGACGCGCAGGTCGTCGACACCGGCCCGTCGGCGGCCGTGGTGTGTCTCGCGGTGTACCTGTGCTGGCGCTACGGGGCCCATGTCACGGCCGGCGCGGTGACCGTGGCGATGATCGCCGAGGTGCTGGTGAAGGAGAACCTGGCCGGCAAGGAGCATCTGGCCGCGCTCGCGGGCGTGGTGGTGCTGTGCGCGGTGGCGCAGTGGCGGCGGCGTCACCGCCGTTCGACGGCCCGGGTCGGCTCGGGGTCCGGTTTGCCGCCGAGCCAGTCCTGGACGGCACGGCGGGGCCGGGACCAGCGGCGGTCGTGGCGGTAGGCGCGCAGCCCGGCCTTGGCGCGGGCACGCGGGCGGCGGCCGTAGAAGCGTCTGGCCCACAGGGAGCCGGGGCGGGCCAGCCGTACGGCGCCGATCAGGGCGATGAACGGGATGATCACGCCGAGGACGGCCATGCGGCCCTTGCCCTTGGTGAGGGCGATCAGCGCGAAGAGGAAGTTCACCCCGACCGTCAGGATGGCCTCACCGCGGTTCTGCAGCTCCGCCTGGCTGAGGTCGTTGACGCCGAAGGGTGAGAAACCGACGAGGACCAGCCCGACCAGCGCGGCGGTGAACACGACGAGTTCGACGCTCTGGCGGCCCGCCTCGCTCCAGTAGACGTCGTCGAGGTGCAGGATCAGCGCGAACTCGTCCAGGACGAGCCCGGCGCCGATACCGAAGAGGACCGCGGCGATGCCCGAGCCGAGGCCGTGCTGCCCGCTGGCGACCGCGCCGAAGCCTCCGACGACGGTGAGGACGACGCCGGGGACGACGTGATGGACGTGCACCCCGCCGGCCTTGACGTTGCCGAAGGGTCCCCGGCCGGCCCGGATCAGCCGGGTGACGAGCCGGGTGATCAGAAAGGTCAGCACGAAGGCGGCCAGGGCCAGGAGCAGGGGAAGCTTGCCCGGCTCCACGATGTTGCGCACCCACCAATGCCCCATATCCGCACTTTAGTCGCGCTCGTCCCCGGCCGCCGTCCGTGCCCGCCGGGCCCCCCGGTACCCTGCGCCGGTGTCCACGACCCCCTCCCCCTTCGACGGTCTGCGGTTCGCCTTCGGCACGCTCACCGTCCTGCCGGTCACCGTCACCCGCTGGGACCGCGGGGCCGCGCGCGGCGGCATGCTGGCCGCGCCGGCCGCCGGCCTGGTCGTCGGCGCCCTGGCCGCCGGCTGCGCGCTCGCCCTGCTGGCCCTGGGCGCGGGCGCGCTGCTCGCCTGCGTCGCCGCGGCCGCCGTTCCCGCCGTACTGACCCGGGGACTGCACCTGGACGGGCTCGCCGACACCGCCGACGGGCTGGGCAGCGGCAAGCCCGCCGAGGACGCGCTGCGGATCATGAAGCAGTCGGACATCGGGCCGTTCGGCGTGCTCACGCTGGTCTTCGTGCTGCTCGCCCAGGTCGCGGCGCTCGCGCAGCTCTACGGCGGCTCCTGGGGCCGGGGCACGCTCGCCGCCCTCGTCTCGGCGGCCGTCGCCCGGCTGGCGCTGACACTGGCGGCCCGGCACGGCGTCCCCGCCGCCCGCCCGGAGGGCCTCGGCGCCGCCGTGGCGGGGGTCGTCCCGGCGGGCGGCGCGGCGGGCGCCGCCGCGCTGGTCACCGCCGCCGCGGCCGCGGGCGGCGCCCTCCTCGGCGCCTACGACGCGCTGCGCGCGGCCCTCGCGGTGCTGCTCGCGCTCGCCGCCGCCGAACTCCTGCTGCGGCACTGCGTCCGCCGCTTCGGCGGGGTCACCGGTGACGTGTTCGGCGCGCTGGCGGAGACGGCCGGCACGGTCGCCCTGCTGGTGCTGTGCCTGGGCCGGTAATCTCTTCCGCCGTACACGGACCATGATCGATCGGGGGACCGTCATGCCCAAGCTGCGCCGTGCCGTGGCCTGGTTCATCGATTTCGCGCTGGTCGTCGCCGCGGCGTCGGCGCTCGCGGTGCTCACCTTCCACCGGATATCCGGGCTCGTCACCGACGTGCCCGAACTGGCCACCCGCGGCGGCCTCGACCTGCTGACCTCGCGCGGCGACGTGCTCGGCGCCTCCGAGCACCTCGGCTCGTCGCTGTGGCACAAGGTGGTGCTGTACGTGGAGCAGGGCTTCGCGGTGCTGGTGCTCGTCACCTTCGCCTACCAGTGGGCCTGCCTCGCCCTCCTCGGCCGTACCGTCGGCAAGGGGCTGCTCGGTCTGAGGGTGGCGCAGGCCGCGCCGCGCCGGGCCGCGCTGCGCGCCGCCGTCACCACGGCCGCCGATGTCGCCGTGTACGCGGTGGCCTGCGTGCTGCTAATCGAGGGCCACTTCGCGCTGTCGTTCCTGGTGTGGGCGCTGGCGGTGCTGCTGTTCCTGTTCAACGCGCTGCCGGTGTTCTCCCCCAGCCGCCGCTCGCTGGCCGACCGGATCGCGGGGACGGCGGTGACCGGTCTGGGCCTCAGCAGGGCCGCCGCCATGCCCCCAGCTCGTACTTCTTGAGCATCGAACTCAGTTGGAGGCGGCGCGAGGTCGCGCAGAACCGGCTGGTCGGCAGCTCGTACTCGACGTGGAAGACGGCCTTGCCGGCCCGCACGAACGGCGTGAGCCGGTCGCACTCGCCGTACTGGGCGCACTGCTCGTTCACCGCGAAGTCGAAGTCGCCCACCAGCTGCGGGATCTGGCCGAGGTCGTTCTTCAGGCCGACGGCCAGGCCCCGCTCGTGCGCCAGCCGCGCGATCAGCCGGTTGTAGCGGAGCTGGTCGGCGGCGGTGAGCGGGAAGCCGCTCGCGTTGGTGTAGCCGTCCATGTTGTCCGGTTCGACGGCGTCGAAGCCCTTGTCCCGGCACAGGTCGAGCCGGGCCGCCATCAGCGGCTCCAGCGCGCCGGTGCGGCGGATGTCGAGCCAGCGCTCGCCGTCCCACCCGTTGCCCTTGCCGAGCAGCGACGCCGGGAACCTCGCCGCGTCCGGCCGCCAGTCCTCCCAGGCGCCGGTCGACAGGTAGCAGACGACCTTGCGGCCCGCGCGGTGCAGCGCGGCCACGGTCGCCCGGGAGTGGTCGAAGCCGTCGATGTCGTACACGGGGACGTCGACGGAGGTGTCCAGGCGGCCGCTGAGCTGCCACTGCCAGGGGGTGCCGGGCCGCGGCTGCCAGCGGGCGTGCCCGGACGGCCCGGACGGTGACCCGATCGACGGCCCGGACGGTGACCCGGACGACGGCCCGGACGGTGACGCGGTCGACGGCCCCGTCGCCGCCCCGGTCGGCCGGGGCTTTTCCGAGCGGTCCTCGGAGGCCGACGTGCAGCCCGTCAGCAGCAGCGCCAGCAGGGCCGACAGCGCCACGACGAGCAGGAACGGGCGTTTCACCGGGCGGGCTCCAGGGTGTGCGGCAACGTACCCCAAGGATGATCCCCGCCGCCCGGCACCGCGCAGTGCAGGCCGGCGCCGCGCGCCCGGGCCAGGGCCGCGCAGTCGGCGCCGGGCGGCACCCCGTGCACCAGGTGACACGTCAGCGCCCCGTCGAGGAGCGGCTGCGCGGGCAGCGCGCGGTACGTCTCCCAGGCGCCCTCGAAGGTCACCAGGACGTCGGCGATCCGCGCGTAGGAGGGGTGCGGGAGGGTGCCGTGGTTGAGGACCAGTGTGCCGCAGCCCGCGCGCCACGCGGCCGCGGCCAGGCCGCGGTAGTGCGCGAGGGCGTGCGGCCCGGCGGACACCTGGTCGAGGAAGGCGCCGTCCGCGCCGTACCAGTCGCGGTGGCGGGCGAGGTCCTGCGCCACCTCGGCGGGCGGCCGCAGCGCGTACGCGGTGTCGGCGTAGCCGAGCACCCGCACCCCGGCCGCCCGCAGCCGCGCGGCGACGCCGGCGAACGCCGGGTCGGGCGCCGTGCCGGGGCCGCTCGCCGGGTTGAGCACCACGCCGTACAGGCGGGGCGCGGCGGCGAGGACCGCCTCCCATTCGGCGGGGCGGACGGACGGGTGCTCGTAGTACGGGACCAGCAGGCCGGTCGTCGGTGTGCTCGATGTCGTTGTCGTCCTTGTCGTGCTCATCGGTGTGCGGTCGCCCTCCCCAGCAGGACGCAGACGAGGAGCGCCTGCGCGGCCCCGGCCGTGCCGTACACGGCCACGCCCACCAGGTGCGGTCCCGCCGCGTGCGTGGCCAGGGCGAGGCTCTGCGCGAGGGCGGCCAGACAGCACACGGTGACCGCGCTGTGCACCGCGCCGAACGACTGGAGCAGCAGGCCGGTCCACAGCACCACGCCCAGCAGGAGCAGGCCCGCCAGGCGCAGGCCGCTCAGGCCCGGGGAGTGCGGCCACAGCGCGGCGGTCGCCACGGCGAGGGCGAGCAGGACCGCCAGGTAGCCGGTCAGGCACTCGGCCACCGTGCGCGCGGTGCGCCGCCAGAACGCGCGCGGGCTGCTGGTGGAGCGCAGCCCCGCCAGGCTGCCGCTGCGGAAGCGGTACAGCAGCCATTCGGCGGGCCCCATGCTGAGGGTGAGCGCGACGGCGGCCGGCGCGGCGATCGCGCTGTGCTGCTCGCCCGCGAGCACGTCGCCGAGCGCGGCGTACAGCACCAGGACGCCGCTGCCCAGGCCGAACAGCGCGTACGGCAGGGAGCCCGTCAGCCACAGCGGCGCCCCGCGTTCGCGCGCGGGGGCGGCGCCGAGACCGCCGAAGGGCAGCAGCGCGGCCAGACCGGCCGCCCAGCTGCCCTCCCCGAGGTCCTTGACGGCCGGGGCGACCTCGCGCAGGGCGAGGACGGCGACCGCGGCGAGGGAACCCAGGAGCAGGACCAGCCGGACGGCCCCGGGGACCGGCGCGGCCAGGGACACGGCGGCGCCCGCCGCCATCGGCCCGAGCGCCGCCAGCAGGGCCCGTTCGCGGCCGAGGACCAGCAGGGTGGTGGCCGCGCCCAGATAGCAGGACTGGCCGGCGGCGAACGCCGGGGCGGCCGGGTGGGCGGTGCCCGCGACCGCGAGGGCGACCAGCGTGCCGAGCAGCGCGCCGACCGGGGCGCCCACCAGCAGCGAGCGGCGCGCGGCCGAGGTGTCGCCGAGGCCGAGCCACGAGTACGCCCGGTGGGCCAGGCCCTGATTCCAGGTCCAGCCGGTCAGGGCGCCCGCGAGGAGGGTGAGCGTGCCCGCGGGGAGCCCGAGTCCGTCCTTCGGGCCGGCCAGCAGGGGGCCGCCGAGGACGTAGGCGAAGCCGGGCAGGGCGAAGACCACACCGCGCAGCAGACAGCCGAGCAGGCCGACCTGCCAGGGGTCGTGCGGCGGGCCCTCCGGTTCGGGGTGGCGGCGCTCGACGCGGTCGTACAGCTCCTCGGCGAGCGCGAAGGAGTTCTTCACGCCGTACCGCTCGCGTATCCGGTCGTCCGACAGGCCGTCGGACTCCAGCAGGGCGGCTATCTCGTCCGGGTGGACGGCGGCCGCTATGAAGTCCTCCAGCCGCACGGCGAGTTCGTCGACCGGGTCGGGCCCGGCCCAGGCGGGGCCGGTGCGCTGGCGCGGGACGGCGGGCAGGGTCTGCGGGCGGGCGCCGGGCGGCAGCCAGATCGATCCGCTCACCGGCCGGTCCCTCCCCCGGACTCCGTGAGGGGGGACCCCCATACCGCTGTGGACACGTACCAGGGGTCGCGCAGCTCCGCGGTCCAGTCGGCGACCGTCTCGACCGTCGGCTCGTACACCTCGGGCAGCCCGGCGAGTTCCTGGTAGATGGTGCGGAAGTTGTCCACCGAGCGTCTCAGGGTGAACCGGTCGATGACCCGCTGCCGGGCCAGCGCGCCCAGCTCCAGGCGCCGCCGGTCGTCGCCCAGCAGGGTGAGCGCGGCGGCGGCCATCTTCTCCGGCTCGCGCGGCGGGACGACCAGCCCGGTGTCCCCGACGGCCTCGCGCACCCCGCCGACGTCCGTGGAGACGGTCGTACGACCGCAGGACATGGCCTCGATGATCGAGAAGGGGAAGCCCTCGGAGATGGACGACAGCATGACGACGTGGCCGGCCGCGTAGGCGCGCCACACCTCGCTGATACGGCCCTCGAAGGTGAGGCCGTCGGTGACGCCGAGTTCGGCGGCGAGCTTCTCCAGGCGCGTGCGGTAGGCCTCGCCGCCGGGCGGGACGGGCCCGAAGAGCCGCAGGCGGGTCTCGGGGCGTTCGGCGCGCACCATGGCGTAGGCGCGCAGCAGGGTCTCCAGGTCCTTGATCGGGTCGATCCGGCCGCACCAGCTGAGCGTGGGGACGTCCGGCTCCGGGCCGGCGTGCGGGAAGGCGTGCGGGTCGACGCCGTTGTACACGGTCCGGATCCTGCGGGCGTCGGCGCCGCCGCGCTCCTCCCAGCGGCGGTTGTACTGGTTGCACGGTGTGATCAGGTCGGCCATGCGGTAACCGTGTGAATTGAGTTCACGGTAGAAGCCGAGCATGAACGCCTTCACCGGCCAGCGCTGGCCGTCCGTGCGGTAACCGAGGTAGCGCTCGCGCAGATAGATGCCGTGCTCGGTGAGCAGGAACGGCACGCCGTCCAGGGCCCGCGCGGCCACCGCCGGCAAGGTGGCCAGACCGCTGCTGACCGCGTGGGCGACGGAGTCCTCCGGGACGCGCACCCCGAGCGGGCGCAGCGCGTGTTCCAGCAGGTCGGTCGCGGTGAGCGCGTCGTGCACGGTGGGCCGGGCGCGGGCCGTCGGCAGATGCGGCATCGTCCAGATCCACATCAGCGAGCGCAGCGCGCCCTCCGTGCGCAGCGCCGCGGAGAGCCGGCCGGCCCGGGCGACCCGGGCCAGTTCGGTGAGGGCCTCGCCGAAGTCGCACCGCGCCTGCGGGTCGAGGAAGGACAGCAGCAGCCGCTCGTAGGCGTCGGCGAAGCGGCGCCGGTCCCGGCCGCGGGGCGGGCTCTTGCGGCCGGGGCGGGGGCCCCAGGTGGGCACGCAGGTGTGCCGGCGGACGTTGGGCGGCAGCTCCCAGGTGACGGGTTCACGGCCGGTGCCGGTGAGGGACATCACGTGGAAGTCCACCTCCGGCATGCCCTTGACGAGCTGGTCGCACCAGGTGCTGACCCCTCCGTGGACGTGCGGGTAGGTGCCTTCGGTGAGCATGGTGACGCGCATGGCTGCGCCGCTTCCCCCCTGTTGTGCGGACTTCTGTGCGGGCGCTCGGGTGCCGGCCCGGAGGCGGGTTCGGTCGTGGCTGGTCGCGCCCACGCGGCGGAGCCGCGGATCGATACAGCCCCGCGCCCCCTTTCGGGCCGCTCCCCCTACGGCAGTTTCAGAGTGACCGCGGACTGCAGCAGCTCCGGTGTGGTCCACGCCGAGCGCTCCCCCGCGTACGGCGTGCCGAAGGTGGCCGTCCCCAGCAGGAGTTGCTTCTTCGTGCCCTCCGGGACCGTCACCGGGATCTGGACCCCGGACGGGGCGGTGACCGTCACCGTGGCGCCGATGCGGTAGGCCGTGACGCGGTTGTTCGCCAGGGCCGTCTGCCAGGCCGCCCGGCGCTGGAGTTCGGTGCCGATCGCGCTCTGGCGCGGGTTCTGCAGGGGCGTGTTGTCGGCGAACAGGGCCTTGTAGCCGGCGAGCACCTTGTCCAGGACCGGGTAGAGGATGCGGTCCTCGGCCAGGTTCGACTGGTGCGCGTAGTGCGGGCGCGGGTCGCCCGAGATGGCGTGCCCGAGGTCGGTGCGGGCCTCCTGCGGGACGATCACGTCGTCGTAGCCGGTGGCGGTGTCCAGCGGGCGGTCCAGGCAGGTGGAGGTGGGGTTGTTCTCGCAGACGCCGCTGCCGCCGTCGGCCCGGGAGGTGTAGATCCAGTTGTACTCGTCGGCCATCTCGGCCTTGCTGCCCACGTTGTAGTACACGTTCATCGGGTAGCGCGGCACGGTCAGGGCGGCGCCGACCGGGCGCTGGCCGGGCTCGCGGGAGTTGTCCGAGGCGGTCCACTTCACGCCGTTGTCGGCGAGCGCCCCGGCCAGGTTGGGGTTGTCGGTGGGCTGCTGCGGGAGCGTCCTGAGCCCCGAGTGTTCGCCGGTGACCAGTTCGGTGCGGTCGAGGGGCAGGCCCTTGGTCACCGCCCAGTTGTAGTTGTTGCGGATCTCGCCGGAGATGTCGGAGCGGCTCATCCACTGCGTGGAGCCGTCGGCGTTCTTCGCGCAGCTCCAGGGCACGGTGGCGGTGTCCTGGACGCAGCCCAGGTACTGGTGGGTGTAGGTGTGGTTGATCCAGCGGTACTGCGCCTTGTCGGCGACCAGGCGGTCCGCGAGGGCGTCGGCCCCCCCGTGCTCGCTCTTCCACTCCTCGCCGGAGCCCGCGTTGAACACCATGTCCAGGGTGAAGCCGTGGTCGCGCTGCCACTGCGCGGCGTAGGCGGCGTCGTCCGCGGTCATCCGGATCGGAGCGGTGCCCGCGCCGTCGCCGCCGACGCAGGTGAAGTCGCCGGGCGTGCAGTCGCGGACGGTGTCCCAGCGGCTGTCCGGCGCGAAGACGTCGTCGACGTGCACGGCGAAGGAGTTGCGGACCTGCCCCAGGTGCACGCCCTGGGTGAGCCACTCCACGATGCCCCGGGCGAGCAGCCGGAACTGCTGCTGACTGCGGTTGTAGGCGAAGGTCACGACCAGCTCGCGGCGGCCGTCGTGGGCGTACTCCCCGACCAGGCTGCCGCGTCCGGTGGAGCCGGGCACCGCGGTGTCGACGTAGGAGGTGAAGCCGGCGCGGGGGCGGGCCACGTAGCCGTAACTCTCCGCCACACTCGGCGAGTTGTCCTCGAAGGTGAACGCCCCGGCGAGGTAGCCGAACCAGCCTGTCCGGCCGGCCGGGGTGACCTGAGCGGGCTGCCCGTCGAGGGTGCCGGCCCAGCCACCGTCGCTGGTGTAGTCCAGGCCCACCTCCGGGTGCGCCCAGGTGTAGGCGTCGACCTGCGGGATGCCGTACGTCCTCTCGTACGCCTCCAGCGCGAGCTGCTCCGGCGAGGTCGCCGAGCCGAACGGGGCCTCGTCGGGCAGCACCACCCCCTGGTAGCGGGCCCGGGGCGTGGCGCCGGCCGTGTCGGCGAGGAAGGCCGCGTCGATCACGGGACGGTTCGCGGCGTTCAGGTCGACGGTGGTGAACGGGACGCCGGTGGTCGTGAGCTGGTCGGTGATGGCCTGGACGGAGCTGCTCCCGTCGTCCACGACCAGCACCTTCAGGTCGATGCGCGGCGTCGTGGCCGCCGCGGCGCCGGGCGCCGCGAGCCCGAGTGCCATCGTGGCCGCCGCCGTCACCAGGGCAGCCGTGGTCGTGCGCGCACTGTGCGCCATGTGGTCCTCTCCCCCCCAAGGAACCCCCGCCCGTGGTGGCCGGTACGCGGAGGGCCCGTGGAAATGATGCGAAGCGATGAGGTCGGTACTCACCGGAACCCGATGAGTGTGACTCAGGTCATCAGGTGCGAGGATCGGGAAATGGCCACGACGCCACCGACAGGTGAACGCTCGCATGAGTGAGCGAACGGGGCCGCGAGCGTAGGCTCCCTCCAGGGTGTCCCGCCGGTTCGCCGCGCCGGTCAGGACCCCCCGGTGGGGACCGCGCCGCGGACCGGACCTAGTGTCGGCCGTCGGGTCCGGTCGAACCCACCTCACTCGGCTGCAGAAACTTCACATCGGAAGCGAGATATCACCACCGTGACTGCTCTCACTCTCAGCACCGCCGCGGCGTCCGGTCTGCGGGCCGACGCGATCGTGATCGGTGTCGCCAAGGGCACTGGATCCACGTCCCAGGGCCTGGTCGTCGCACCGGGCGCCGAGGCCGTGGACAAGGCCTACGACGGGCGGCTCGCCGCCGTCCTGGAGACCCTCGGGGCCGTCGGCGCCGAGGGCGAGGTGACGAAGCTTCCGGCGCCGGCCGGGTTCAAGGCACCCCTCGTGATCGCGGTGGGCCTGGGCGCCGAGCCGGAGAAGGACGAGACGTACGACGCCGAGGCGCTGCGCCGGGCCGCCGGCGTGGCCGCCCGCACCCTGAACGGGACGAAGAAGGCCGCGTTCGCGCTGCCGCTGACCGACGCCGCGGACGCCGGCGCCGTCGCGGAGGGCGTGCTGCTGGGCGCGTACTCCTTCGACGTCTACAAGCAGAACGGCCGTCAGGCGAAGAACGACGCCAAGGCCACGCACGGCAAGGCGCCGCTCGCCGAGGCCGTGCTGCTCGGCGGCAAGCCGCGCGACGCCGCGTTCAAGGGCGCGCTGGCCCGCGCCACCGCGGTCGGCGAGGAGCTGAACCGGGCCCGCGACCTGATCAACACCCCGCCGAACGACCTCACCCCGCAGTCCTTCGCCGCCATCGCGCAGGCCGCGGCCAAGGAGCACGGCATCAAGGTGCAGGTGCTCGACGACAAGGCGCTCACCAAGGGCGGCTACGGCGGCATCCTCGGCGTCGGCGGCGGCTCCGCGGCCGCTCCGCGCCTGGTGAAGCTGTCGTACACCAGCTCCAAGGCCAAGAAGCACCTCGCCTTCGTCGGCAAGGGCATCACCTACGACTCGGGCGGCATCTCGCTGAAGCCGGCCGGTCACAACGAGACCATGAAGTGCGACATGAGCGGTGCCGCGGCCGTCTTCGCCGCCGTCGTCGCCGCCGCGCGCCTGGGCCTGGAGGTCAACGTCACCGGCTGGCTGGCGCTGGCCGAGAACATGCCGTCCGGTTCCGCCGTGCGCCCCGGTGACGTGCTGCGCATGTACAGCGGCAAGACGGTCGAGGTGCTCAACACCGACGCCGAGGGCCGGCTGGTGCTCGGCGACGCCCTGTGGGCCGCGTCGGAGGAGAAGCCGGACGCGATCATCGACGTGGCCACGCTGACCGGCGCGATGATGCTGGCGCTGGGCAGCAGGACGTTCGGCGTCATGGCCAACGACGACGCGTTCCGCGCCGCGGTGCACGAGGCCGCCGAGGAGGTCGGCGAGCCGGCCTGGCCGATGCCGCTGCCGGAGCACCTGCGCAAGGGCATGGACTCCCAGGTCGCCGACATCGCGAACATGGGCGAGCGGATGGGCGGCGGCCTCGTCGCCGGTCTCTTCCTGCGCGAGTTCGTCGGCGAGGGCATCCCGTGGGCGCACCTCGACATCGCCGGCCCGGCGTTCAACGAGGGCGGCCCGTTCGGCTACACGCCGAAGGGCGGCACGGGTACGGCGGTGCGGACGCTGGTCCGGGTCGCGGAGCTGGCCGCGGCCGGTGACCTCGGGTGAGGTTCGGTTCCTAGGCCGCCGCTCGGCGCCGTACGACGCACTCCGCCGCGTTGGGCCGATCGCGCCCACGCGGCGGAGCCGCGTGCCGATACGGCCCCGCGCCCCTTTCCGCCGGCACCCGCCCCGTCGCTCACAAGGGAACGTGGGACGTCTCACACACCGGCCCGGCGTCTCGATCCCGTCCGACAAGTGCAAAGATGGAGCCCGGCAGGACAGGGCCCCTACCCGAGGGCCGAAGAACGAGCGGCCGGACACCAGCCGCCTGCCGGTCGTCGAAGACCGGCGTACGGCGCACATGCATGGAGGACGTGACGTGGCGAACGACGCCAGCACCGTTTTCGACCTAGTGATCCTCGGCGGTGGTAGCGGTGGTTACGCCGCGGCCCTGCGCGGGGCGCAGCTGGGCCTGGACGTCGCCCTGATCGAGAAGGACAAGGTCGGCGGCACCTGCCTGCACCGGGGTTGCATCCCCACCAAGGCCCTGCTGCACGCGGGCGAGATCGCCGACCAGGCGCGCGAGAGCGAGCAGTTCGGTGTCAAGGCCACCTTCGAGGGCATCGACATCGCGGGTGTGCACAAGTACAAGGACGACGTGATCTCGGGCCTGTACAAGGGCCTGCAGGGTCTGGTCGCCTCCCGCAAGGTGACGTACATCGAGGGTGAGGGCCGCCTGTCGTCGGCCACCTCCGTCGACGTGAACGGTCAGCGCGTCCAGGGCCGCCACATCCTGCTCGCGACCGGCTCCGTGCCGAAGTCGCTGCCCGGCCTGGAGATCGACGGCAACCGGATCATCTCCTCCGACCACGCCCTCGTCCTGGACCGCGTGCCGAAGTCCGCGATCGTCCTGGGCGGCGGCGTCATCGGCGTCGAGTTCGCCTCCGCGTGGAAGTCCTTCGGCTCGGACGTCACGATCATCGAGGGCATGAAGCACCTCGTCCCGGTCGAGGACGAGAACTCCTCCAAGCTGCTGGAGCGCGCCTTCCGCAAGCGCGGCATCAAGTTCAACCTGGGCACCTTCTTCCAGAAGGCCGAGTACACCCAGGACGGCGTCAAGGTCACCCTCGCCGACGGCAAGGAGTTCGAGGCCGAGGTCCTGCTGGTCGCGGTCGGCCGCGGGCCGGTCTCCCAGGGCCTGGGCTACGAGGAGGCCGGGGTCGCCATGGACCGCGGCTACGTCCTCGTCGACGAGTACATGCGTACCAACGTCCCCACCATCTCCGCCGTCGGTGACCTCGTCCCGACGCTCCAGCTCGCGCACGTCGGCTTCGCCGAGGGCATCCTGGTGGCGGAGCGACTGGCCGGTCTCAAGACCGTCCCGATCGACTACGACGGTGTCCCGCGGGTGACGTACTGCCACCCGGAGGTCGCCTCCGTCGGCATCTCCGAGGCCAAGGCCAAGGAGATCTACGGCGCGGACAAGGTCGTCGCTCTGAAGTACAACCTGGCGGGCAACGGCAAGAGCAAGATCCTGAAGACCGCCGGCGAGATCAAGCTCGTCCAGGTCAAGGACGGTGCCGTGGTCGGCGTCCACATGGTCGGCGACCGCATGGGCGAGCAGGTCGGCGAAGCCCAGCTGATCTACAACTGGGAAGCGCTGCCGGCCGAGGTCGCCCAGCTCGTCCACGCCCACCCGACGCAGAACGAGGCGCTCGGCGAGGCCCACCTGGCACTGGCCGGCAAGCCGCTGCACGCGCACGACTGATCAGCCCTCGGGCGCGACGACACAGACTTTCCGCAACCCGTAAGGAGCAACCGAAACCATGGCGGTTTCCGTAACCCTTCCTGCGCTCGGCGAGAGCGTCACCGAGGGCACTGTCACCCGCTGGCTGAAGGCCGAGGGCGAGCGCGTCGAGGCCGACGAGCCGCTGCTCGAGGTCTCCACCGACAAGGTCGACACCGAGATCCCCTCCCCCGCCTCCGGCGTGCTGGCCTCCATCAAGGTCGCCGAGGACGAGACGGTCGAGGTCGGTGCCGAGCTGGCCGTCATCGACGACGGCTCCGGCGCCCCGGCCGCCGCCCCGGCCCCCGCCGCCGAGGCCGCTCCGGCCCCGGCCGCCGAGGCCGCCCCGGCCCCCGCGGCCGAGCCCGCCGCTGCCGCGCCGTCCACCGAGCAGGCCGCCCCGGCCCCGGCTCCGTCCGCCGAGGCCACCTCCGGCGCGTCCTCCGCACAGGGCACCGACGTGGTCCTCCCGGCGCTCGGCGAGTCCGTCACCGAGGGCACCGTCACCCGCTGGCTGAAGTCGGTCGGCGACTCCGTCGAGGCCGACGAGCCGCTGCTCGAGGTCTCCACCGACAAGGTCGACACCGAGATCCCGGCGCCCGCCTCCGGCGTGCTGCTCGAGATCGTGGTGAACGAGGACGAGACCGCCGAGGTCGGCGCCAAGCTCGCCGTCATCGGCGAGGCGGGTGCCGCTCCGGCCGCCGCCCCGGCCCCGGCTCCGGCGCCCGCCGCCGAGGCCCCGGCCGCCCCCGCGGCGCCGGCCCAGCCGGCCGCCCCGGCTCCGGCCCCCGCCGCTCCGGCCGCGCCCGCCGCTGCCGCTCCGGCTCCGGCCCAGCCCGCGGCTCCGGCGCCCGCCCCGGCTCCGGCCGCCCCGGCTGCCGCGCCCACCGCGCCGACCGCCACTCAGGCGACCGACGAGGGCGCCTACGTGACCCCGCTGGTGCGCAAGCTCGCCGCCGAGAACGGCGTCGACCTGGCCACCGTCAAGGGCACCGGCGTCGGCGGCCGTATCCGCAAGCAGGACGTCGTGGCCGCCGCCGAGGCCGCCAAGGCCCCCGCCGCCGCCCCGGCCCCGGCCGCGGCTGCTCCGGCCGCCGCCAAGAAGGCCCCGGCGCTGGAGGCCTCCCCGCTGCGCGGCCAGACCGTGAAGATGCCGCGGATCCGCAAGGTCATCGGCGACAACATGGTCAAGGCCCTGCACGAGCAGGCCCAGCTGTCCTCGGTGGTCGAGGTCGACGTCACCAAGCTGATGCGGCTGCGCGCCCAGGCGAAGGACTCCTTCGCCGCGCGTGAGGGCGTCAAGCTCTCCCCGATGCCGTTCTTCGTCAAGGCCGCCGCGCAGGCGCTGAAGGCCCACCCGGTCATCAACGCCAAGATCAACGAGGCCGACGGCACGATCACCTACTTCGACACCGAGAGCATCGGTATCGCGGTGGACTCGGAGAAGGGCCTGATGACCCCGGTCATCAAGCACGCCGGCGACCTCAACATCGCGGGCATCTCCAAGGCGACGGCGGAGCTGGCCGGCAAGGTCCGCGCCAACAAGATCACCCCGGACGAGCTGTCCGGCGCGACCTTCACCATCTCCAACACCGGTTCGCGTGGCGCGCTCTTCGACACGATCATCGTGCCGCCGGGCCAGGTCGCGATCCTCGGCATCGGTGCCACGGTCAAGCGTCCGGCCGTCATCGAGACCGCCGAGGGCACGGTCATCGGCGTCCGCGACATGGTCTACCTGACCCTGTCCTACGACCACCGCCTGGTGGACGGCGCCGACGCCGCGCGTTACCTGACCGCGGTCAAGGCGATCCTGGAGGCGGGCGAGTTCGAGGTCGAGCTCGGCCTGTAACCCTCGCTCAGCTCAGCATGTCGATGCCCCCGCCCGGAGTCTCCGGGCGGGGGCATCGACGTATGGGTCCCGGCGGGGCACAGCGGGTATGCGGCACCTGCAACCCGCACCCGCCCGACAAGGGACGAACCCCAGTCAGCAGGCGCCCCCGCCCCACCCACGGCGTGTAACCCTGGTCTCACCTGCGCAAAGACACCCCCACACGCCCTTCCCGTGGAGCGAACCCGCCGTATTGTCTAAATGTCAGCCCTCCCTAAGGAGCCCTCATGACCGCGCCCGTCGTCCACTCGCTGCGCGAACAGATCCGCGAGCACATCGTGGAGGGAATCGTCAGCGGGCGCTGGCAGCCGGGTGAGCGGATCGTGGAGCGCCGTATCGCCACCGAGCTGGAGGTCAGCCAGACCCCGGTCCGCGAGGCCCTGCGTGAGCTGGAGTCGCTGCGGCTGATCGAGTCCGCCCCGAACAAGGGCGTGCGGGTGCGCAACCTCACGGCGGCCGACCTGGAGGAGAGCTACCCCGTCAGGGCCGGCCTGGAGGCCATCGCGGCCGAGCTGGCGGCGGAGAAGCTGGCGGTGGACTGCTCGGTCCTCGAGCCGCACGTCACGGCCCTGTACGCCGCCGACCGCAACGCCGACGGCACGGCCCAGGTCCGGCACACCGTGGGCTTCCACCGCGAACTGGTCCGCGCGGCCGACAACTCCGTGCTGCTGCACACCTGGGAGGGCCTCGGGATCGAGGTCTTCACGGCCCTGTCGATCCGCTGGCTGGGCACGGTCCAGCAGTCGTACGCGGAGGAGCACGAGGAGCTGGTGCAGGCCTTCCAGCGCCGCGATCCGCGGATCGCCGAGCTGGTGAAGGCCCACGTCCTGGGCTGCGCCCCGCGCCCGTAGGACTCCCGCCCACGTCCTGGCTGCGCCCCGCCGCCCCGAAGGTTCCGCCCCCGCCTCGGCCACGGCCCAGGCGTCGGGCTGACGCCCCCGTCTTGGCCCGGCCCCGCGCGTCGGGCTGACGCCCCCGCCTTGGCCCCGCCCCGCGCGTCGGGCTGACGCCCCCGCCTTGGCCCCGCCCCGCGCGTCGGGGTTACGCCCCCCTTGGCTGTGCCTCGCGCGCCCAGGGGTTTTCGCCCCCGCCGCCCCTACCCTTCCCGTCCCCGGGGGCTCCGCCCCCGGACCCCCGTCGCGCAGTTCCCCGCGCCCTGAGGGGCGACGGGGATCTGGCCGCAGGCGGAAGGCCGCCCGGGGCGCGGGCGTGGGGGAGGGCGAGAACGCGCCCTGAACAGGCACGGAGCCCGGCGTGGAGGGGGCACGGAGCCCGGCGTGAAGGGGCACGGAGCGCGGTGTGAAGGGGTGCGGGACGCGGTCCTGAACAGGCACGGAGCGCGGCGTGGAGGGCGCGGGACGCGGTCCTGAACAGGCACGGAGCGCGGCGTGGAGGGCGCGGGACGCGGCGTGAAGGGGCACGGAGCGCGGCGTGAAGGGGCGCGGAACGCGCCCTGGAGGGGCGCGGGGAACTGCGCGACCGGCCACCCCCGGCCCGCACCCGCCGACGCCCCCCGGCACACCCGAGCCCCACCGCGCTCACCTGCACAAACACCCCACCCCAGCAGTCACCCGGTGCCATGGTCGAAGGCACCGCGTGCCTACTTTCTCGTGATCAAGAGGTTTTCGCCCTCAACCCTTTGATCGATCATCGATCACGGAGTTAGAGTCACCGACGGACTTCCACCGAAGTCCTTGAGCCCTGTCCTGCCAAAGACCTAGGGCACCCCCGAACCCTTCACTGTGAGGGAACCCCCCTTCGACTGAGGAAGGCGGCGACATGACCGACCCCAACGCCATCCAGCCGAGCGAGCTCGACCAGCTCCCGGACCGCGACCCCGAGGAGACCGCCGAATGGCAGGCCTCCCTGGACGCCGTCGCCAAGGCGGCCGGGCCGCACCGGGCGGCCTACCTGATGCGCCGCACGCTGGAGCGCGCCGAGGGCGCCGGCATCGCGCTGCCGAAGCTCCTCGAGACGGACTACGTCAACACCATCCCCACCTCCGCGGAGCCGGGCCTGCCCGGTGACCCGGAGCTGGAGGCCCGCATCACCGCGTGGAACCGCTGGAACGCGGCCGCCATGGTGACCCGCGGCAGCAAGCACGGCGTCGGCGGCCACATCGCCACCTTCGCCTCCGCGGCCTGGCTCTACGAGACCGGCTTCAACCACTTCTTCAAGGGCAAGGACTCCGGCGAGGCTGCCGGTTCCGGCGACCAGCTCTACATCCAGGGCCACGCCTCCCCCGGCATCTACGCCCGCGCCTTCCTGGACGGCCGCCTGAACGAGGCGCAGCTGGACCACTTCCGCCAGGAGGCCGGCGGCAACGGCCTGCCGTCCTACCCGCACCCGCGCCGCCTGCCCTGGCTGTGGGAGTTCCCGACCGTCTCCATGGGCCTCGGTCCGCTGTCGGCGATCTACCAGGCGCGGTTCAACCGGTACCTCACCAACCGCGGCATCAAGGACGTCTCCGCCTCGCACGTGTGGGCGTTCCTCGGCGACGGCGAGATGGACGAGCCCGAGTCGACGGCGGCCCTCGCGCTCGCCGCCCGTGAGGAGCTGGACAACCTCACCTTCGTCATCAACTGCAACCTGCAGCGCCTGGACGGCCCGGTCCGCGCCAACTTCAAGATCGTGCAGGAGCTGGAGGCCCAGTTCCGCGGCGCCGGCTGGAACGTCGTCAAGACGCTGTGGGGCTCCACCTGGGACGAGCTGTTCCAGCTCGACACCACCGGCGCGCTGGTACGCCGGCTGCGCGAGGTACCGGACGCGCAGATCCAGACGTACCAGACCCGCGACGCCGCCTACATCCGCGAGGACTTCTTCGGCAAGGACCCGGCGCTCGTCGAGATGGCGAAGCTGCTGAGCGACGACAAGATCCTCGACTGCTTCCACCTCTCCCGCGGTGGTCACGAGCCGCGCAAGGTGTACGCCGCGTACAAGGCCGCCGTCGAGCACAAGGGCGCGCCGACCGTGATCCTGGCCCAGACGGTCAAGGGCCACACCCTCGGCGAGGGCTTCGCGTCGAAGAACGCCAACCACCAGATGAAGAAGCTGACGGTGGACGAGTTCAAGGCGATGCGCGACCTGCTCGAGCTGCCGATCAAGGACAGCGACTTCGTCGACGGCGTGGTCCCCTACGGCCACCCGGGCGCCGACGCCCCCGAGGTCCGCTACCTCCAGGAGCGCCGCGCGGCGCTCGGCGGCCCGGCCCCGGCCCGCCGCACGCACCCGCTGCCGGCGCTGCCCGCCCCGGCCGAGAAGGCGTTCGCCGCCTTCGACAAGGGCTCCGGCTCGCAGAGCGTGGCGACCACGATGGCGTTCGTCCGCCTGGTCAAGGACCTGGTCCGGGACAAGGAGACCGGCAAGCGCTGGGTGCCGATCGTCCCCGACGAGGCGCGCACCTTCGGCATGGAGTCGCTCTTCCCGTCGCTCGGCATCTACTCGCCCAAGGGCCAGACGTACGAGCCGGTCGACCGCGACCAGCTGATGTACTACAAGGAGGCCAAGAACGGCCAGATCCTCAACGAGGGGATCACCGAGGCCGGTTCCATGGCCGACTTCATCGCCGCTTCGTCGTCGTACGCGACGCACGGCGAGGCGATGATCCCGTTCTACATCTTCTACTCGATGTTCGGCTGGCAGCGCACGGCCGACCAGATGTGGCAGCTCGGCGACCAGCTCGGCCGCGGCTTCCTGGTCGGCGCCACGGCGGGCCGCACCACGCTGACCGGTGAGGGTCTGCAGCACGCCGACGGCCACTCGCCGGTGATCGCCGCCACCAACCCGGCCGCGCTCAGCTACGACCCCGCGTTCGCCTACGAGATCGCGGTGATCGTGCGGGAGGGTCTGCGCCGGATGTACGGCGAGGCCAAGCCGGGCGAGGACCAGAACGTCTTCTACTACCTCACCGTCTACAACGAGCCGATGCCGCAGCCGGCGAAGCCGCAGGGCCTCGGCATCGACGAGGGCATCGTCAAGGGCCTGTACCGCTTCAACACGGCGGAGTCCGCGGGCGTCACCGTCCCGGCCAACGCCCCGCGCATCCAGCTGCTGGGCTCCGGCACGGCGATCCACTGGGCGCTCAAGGCGCAGCAGCTGCTCGCCGACGAGTGGGGCGTGGCCGCCGACGTGTGGTCGGCGACCTCCTGGACGGAGCTGCGCCGGGACGCGCTGGAGGCCGACGCGGCGCTGCTGCGCGGCGAGGAGCGGGTGCCGTTCGTCCGCCGGGCGCTGCAGGGCGCCGAGGGCCCGGTGCTGGCCGTCTCCGACTACATGCGCCAGGTCCCGGACCAGATCGCGCAGTGGGTGGAGCAGGACTGGTCCTCGCTGGGCGCCGACGGCTTCGGTCTGTCGGACACCCGTGAGGCCGCCCGCCGCCACTTCGGCGTCGACGCCGAGTCGATCGTCGTCGCGGCGCTGGCGCAGCTGGCCGGCCGCGGCGCGGTGAAGGCCGCGTCGGTGAAGGAAGCCCGCGAGAAGTACGGCCTGTAATCAATCGGGTCCTGACGAAGGGGTACGGCACCTGCCGTGCCCCTTCGTTGTCGGTGGGTCCGGGCATGATGGCCGTATGCGTGCCGCCCGGTTGATCAAGATGGTGCTGCTCCTGCAGTCCCGGCCCTCGATGACCGCCGCCGAGCTGGCGAGCGAGCTGGAGGTGTCGGAGCGGACCGTCACCCGGGACGCGCAGGCCCTGAGCGAGGCGGGCGTCCCGGTGTACGCGGACCGGGGCCGGGCCGGCGGCTACCGGCTGATCGGCGGGTACCGCACGCGGCTGACGGGGCTGGCGCGCAGCGAGGCGGAGGCCCTGTTCCTGTCCGGGGTGCCGGGGGCGCTCAGGGAGATGGGTCTGGAGGACGCCGCCTCGGCCGCCCGGCTGAAGGTGTCGGCCGCGCTGCTGCCGTCGCTGCAGGACGCGTCGCGTGCGGCGTCGCAGCGGTTCCATCTGGACGCGCCGGCCTGGTTCCGGGAGCCGGAGACACCGAAGCTGCTGCCGGCCGTCGCGGAGGCGGTGTGGGACGAGCGCCGTGTCACGGCCCGCTACCGGCGGGGCGAGCGCGACGTGGAGCGGGTGCTGGAGCCGTACGGGCTGGTGCTGAAGGCGGGCG
This sequence comes from Streptomyces sp. NPDC097129, assembly GCF_055668065.1. Classification (NCBI taxonomy): domain Bacteria; kingdom Bacillati; phylum Actinomycetota; class Actinomycetes; order Kitasatosporales; family Streptomycetaceae; genus Streptomyces; species Streptomyces sp. NPDC097129. Next base: position 368,479 of record NZ_JBVOQE010000001.1, read on the forward strand.
TCTGGTATCTGTGCGCGCGGGTCGCTGAGGACGGCGCGTACCGCACGTACCGCATCGACCGGTTCGCCGCCGTGGCGAGCGGTGACGAGCGCTTCGCGCGGGACGAGGACTTCGACCTGCCCGGCTTCTGGGCGGAGCACTCCGAGCGGTTCGCCCGCTCGCTGCTGCGCACCGAGGTCGTCGTACGGCTGTCCCCCGAGGGCGTGCGCGCCCTGCGGTGGGCCGTGGACACGCTGTCCGCGCGGGAGGCGCTGGCGGCGGCCGGGGAGCCGGACGGCGAGGGCTGGGTGACGGTGACGCTGCCGGTGGAGTCCGAGGAGGTCGCGCACACCCAGCTGAGGGCGCTCGGGGCCGAGGCGCAGGTGCTGGCCCCGGCGGGCCTGCGGGCACGGTTCGCGGCGGACGCGGCACGGCTGGCGCGGCTGTACGGCGAGCGGGGCTGAGGCGGCGACCGGGGGGACGCGGCGACCCGGGGGGCGCGGCGGCCGGGGGTGACGCGGCGGCCGGGGGTGAGGCGGCGGCCACCCGGCCGTGGGAAACCGCCGCACTCCGCGTGCGTCCCCGTCCCCGACGCAGGATGCTGGACCCGTGATGGACGAGACGGAGTTCTGGGAGCTGGTGGACGCCACCCGCGACGCCGCCGAGGGCGACCCGGAGGAACAGGCTGACCTTCTCCTCGAACGGCTGCTCCAGAAGGACCCCGAGGAGGTGCTCGACTTCGCCCGTCACTTCGAGGTCCGCTACAACCGCGCCTACCGCTGGGACCTGTGGGGCGCGGCCTGGGTGCTGCTGGACGGGGCCAGTGACGACGCCTTCGACTTCTTCCGCTGCTGGCTGATCGGCCAGGGCCGGGAGGTGTTCGAGGGCGCCCTGCACGACCCGGACGCGCTCGCCGACCTGCTGGACGACTTCGACGAGGAGATCGACGGCGACGCCGAGGAACTGGGCTATGCCGCCGACGAGGCCTACGAACAGCTCACCGGTACGGTCGCCCCCGACCTGGGCATCCCGCCCGCCCCCTCGGAACCGGCGGGCACACCGCTCGACTTCGAGGACGAGAGCGCCCTGGCGGACCGCTACCCGAAGCTCTGGTACCGCTTCCGGGAGTGAGCTGGGCCTGCTCGCAGCCAGGCGCGCGTGCCCGTACCGCCTCGCACAGCACGTGCCGGACGGACCCCCGGCCCTAACCGCCCGCTTCCGTCACGGGATCACCGCGGCCCTGGAGGCGGGCCGCCTGCTCCCTGATGGCGGGCAGGCGGGCGATGAGGGCGGCGCCCGGGCAGGTGGTCTCGTAGGCGTCGCGGTGGGCGGCGACCGCCGGAAGCCGGGTGGTGGCCCCGCGCGGGAAGCGGCTGCCGCTGTTGCTGGAGGTGAGGCGGGAGGTGCCGCGCGGGTCGACGTCGGCCGGGCCGAGCTTCCAGGCGATCAGCGCGGCGATCGCGTCCTCCATGGCGCGCGGCACCGGCGTGCCACCGGTGAAGGTGCCGATGGCGGCGACGCCGGCGGTGCGGTGGTTGAAGCCCTGGGTGTGGGCGCCGGTGACCGGGCGGTCGACGCCGCCGGCGCGGCCCTCGTAGATGGTGCCGCAGCGGTCGACGAGGAAGTTGTAGCCGATGTCGTCCCAGTCCCGGCCTCCCGTCTGGCCGGTGTAGACGTCCCGGATGATCCGGGGCGTGTCGGCGCAGTCGTAGGCGTTCGGGGTGTCGGTGTGGTGGACGAAGACGGCGACGACCTCGTCGTCGTAGCGCGGCGGTGGCTGGCTCGGCCGGGCGCCGGCGCGGAACCAGGCCGCGCGGGGCACGATGCGCGGCGCGGGCGCGGTGTGCGGCGCGGGACGGGCGGCGAGCGGCCGGGAGGCGGGTGCGGCGGCGGTGGCGGCGCGCTCCACGCCGGTCGCGCACAGCACCAGGGCGACGGCTGCGGCCACACCCGGCAGACAGGCGGCCACGGCGAAAGCGGGGCCCGGTATCCGGGGGCGGGCGCGGGCGGTCTCGCGCGCTCTTCGCATGACTCCCACTGTGGGTGCGCCGCGCCGGTCCCGCATGTGTGGTGTGCCACCCGGTGGAACCATCGTCCCGGTCCGGGGCGTTTCCCGGGGTACCGGGGCCGTGACCGGTTGGTGGACGGCTGATCATCCGGCCCCTGGCGCGCGTACCCAGGGATGCCCCTGGCCGCGTGACCAGGGGGCGAGAGAAAGGCGGCTTCGTGGACCTGCTCGACATCGTGCTGCTGCTGGTGATCCTCGCGTACGCGGGCTCCGGCTACCGGCGCGGTCTGGTGGCCGGGTGCGTCTCGCTCGCCGGGTTCGTGGGCGGCGCGGCGATCGGCGTGTGGGTCCTGCCGTGGGTGATGCGCCTGGTGGCGCCGGGGACGACCGCGGCGACGGTCGTGGCGGTGTTCACGGTGCTGGTGCCGGCGGCGGTGGGGCACGAGCTGGCGGGGCGGCTCGCGCTGCGGCTGCGGCGGGAGCTGGACCGGGGTCCGCTGCGGGTGGCCGACGGCGTCGGCGGCGCGGCGGCCAACGCGCTCGCCGTGCTGCTCGTGGCGTGGGTTGCCGCGAGCGTGCTCGGCGCGTCCTCCACTCCCCTGGTGACCAGCGCCATACGCGACTCGCGGCTGCTCGGCGCGGTGCAGGACGCGATGCCGGACACCACGCCGGCGTGGTTCTCACGGGCCACGTCCGCGCTCACCGAGGCGGGTTTCCCGCAGGTGTTCAACCCGTTCGAGAACGAGTCGACGGCCGAGGTGCCCCGGCCCACCGGGGACGACGTCACGGCGGCCGCCACCGACGCGGCCAAGCTGAGCACGGTGAAGATCGAGGGCGCCGCGGGGACCCAGGGCCGTGAGGGCAGCGGCTTCGTGTACGCGCCGCGGCACGTGATGACCAACGCCCACGTGGTGGCGGGCATCGACCGCCCGGGCGTACGGGTGGGCGGCGCCGGCCGGACGTACGACGCGCGGGTGGTGCTGTTCGACCCGGACCGGGACGTGGCGGTGCTGTACGTGCCGGACCTGAAGGCGCCCGTGCTGCGCTTCGACGACGGCGCCCGGCGCGGGGACCGGGCGGTGGTGGCCGGCTATCCGCAGGACGGCGACCTGAACCTGCAGGCGGCGACGGTCGCCGGCCGCGTGCACGCCACCGGGCAGAACATCTACAACGACGCCACGGTGACCCGCGAGATCTACTCGATCCGCTCGACGGTGCGCCCGGGCAACTCCGGCGGCCCGCTGCTGACCACCGACGGCCGGGTGTTCGGCGTGGTCTTCGCCCGTTCCACCTCCGACGACGAGACGGGTTACGTCCTGACGGCGGCCGAGGTGGCCGAGGACGCCGGGCAGGCGGCGAACGCCACGGAGGCGGTGGACACGGGCCACCTCGTCACGTCGTAGCGGGTGGCGGGCGTCAGACCAGCCGCTTGCCCATCATCACGTCGTCGACGTACGCGCCGTCCAGGAAGAACTCCTCCGGCTGCACGCCCTCGACGACGAAGCCCTCCGACTCGTACAGGGCGCGCGCCCCGGTGTTGTGCCCGAGGACGCGCAGGGTGATGCGCCGGAACCCCTTGCCGCGGGCCTCCGCCTCGGCCGCCCGCAGCAGCGCCCGCCCGACGCCCCGGCCGCGGGCCTCCTCGGCGACGGCGAGGCCGCGGAGGTAGCGCACGTGCGCGTTCGAGGGGAGCGGGGTGGGCGTGCCGAGGCGGACGTACCCGACGACGCGGCCGTCGATCTCGGCGACGAGGTGGGCGGCGGGTCCGGCGTCCTCCGGGAAGAAGGGCGCGTCCGGCGCGGGCGGCCCCGACACGGAGTGCAGGGGGGACCACACGGCGCGGTCGAGGCGGCGCAGCGCATCCTCGTCCTCGGCTCGGGCGGTACGTATGAACGACGGGTTCGGATCGGGCATGCCGGTCACCCTATGGGGACAGCGCACGCGTCTCACCGCGTTTTCACGCGGCGCCGGAGAGGATGTCGGTCATGCACCCTGCACGCATCGCGGTGGCCGGCGCGTCCGGCCTCATCGGCAGCGCCCTGGCCCGTTCCCTGACCGCCGAGGGGCACCGGGTGGTGCGTCTGGTGCGGCGCGACCCGGCCGGCCCGGACGAGATCCGCTGGGACCCGGAGCGGTCGTTCGTGGACAGCGCGGGACTGGAGGGCTGCGACGCCGTGGTCAACCTCGCCGGGGCCGGGATCGGCGACCGCCGCTGGAGCGAGGCGTACAAGGCGCGGATCCGCTCCAGCCGGGTACAGGGCACCCGGACGCTCGCGCGGGCGCTGGCGTCCCTGGACGCGCCGCCCCGGGTGTTCGTGAACGGCAGCGCGATCGGCATCTACGGCGACACGGGCGAGCGCCCCGTGGACGAGGACGCGTCCCCCGGCACCGGCTTCCTGCCCGAGCTGTGCGTGGAGTGGGAGGCGGCGACGGAGGCGGCCCGCGCGGCCGGGGTGCGGACCGTGCTGCCGCGGACCGGCCTGGTGGTGTCGCGGTCGGGCGGCGCGTGGGGCCGTCTCCTCCCGCTGTTCCGTGCGGGGCTCGGCGGCAGGCTGGGCGACGGCCGGCAGTACTGGTCGTTCATCGCGCTGCACGACGAGGTGGCCGCGATCCGCCACCTGATGGACCGCGCGGACCTGTCGGGCCCCTTCAACCTCACCGCCCCCGAGCCCCTGACGAACGCCCGGATCACCGAGGCCATGGCCCGCGTGCTGAACCGCCCGGCCCTGCTGCCCGTCCCGGCCGCGGCGCTGCGCCTGGCCCTGGGCGAGATGGCGGGCGACGTCCTGGGCAGCCAGCGCATCCTGCCCACGCGCCTGCTGCAGTCGGGCTTCACGTTCGCCTTCCCCGGCATCGAGGACGCGATCCGAGCGGCGTGAGACAGAACCGGGGACAGATGTGACCGTATGCGACCGGCGTGCGCCCGTGCCCTGTCCATGCGCGACTGTCCCTGACCGATCACCGCCCTAACCTCGATCCGAACTCGGGTATCCGGGACGCCCGTTGGGGGCATGACGTCTCCACCGGCCGCGCAACCTCGAGGAGGGGCACGTGCTTGAGCCCGCGTACCAGGCAGACGTCGTCGTCGTGGGAGCCGGGATCGCCGGACTCTCGGCAGCGCATCGGCTGACCAGCGCAGGAGTCACCACCGCGGTACTGGAGGCCGCCCCCTGCGTGGGCGGCCGCATGGCGACGGAGAAGGTCGACGGCTTCCGGCTCGACCGCGTCGGCCAGCTGCTGTCCACCGCGTATCCAGAACTACAGCTGACCCCGGGACTGGACGCGCTGACCGTGCGCCCCTTCGCCCCCGGCGTCCTGCTGCACAGCGACGGCCGCCATCACCACGCCGGCGCCACGGCGGCCGGTGGGCGCACACGGAGCACCGGGGGCGCACGGGGCGCACTCCACGTGGTGCGCGCACTGGCCAACGCGCCCCGTACCGCAGCCGCCCCCCGGGCACGCGCGAGCGCCCCGCTCGGCACGCCCGTCGACCAGGCCCGCCTCGTGCCGGCCCTGACCCGGCTGGCCGGCCTGCCGATCGACGAGGTCCTCTCCCGCCCGGAGACCGAGGCCGGCCGGTCCCTCACCGCGCGCGGCCTGCCCGCCCGCACCGTCGAGGGCTTCCTGCGCCCCCTGCTCGCCGCCCTGCTGTGCGACCCGGAACTGACCACGTCCAGCCGCTGCGCCGACCTGGCCCTGCGCGCCTTCGCCGCGGGCGGGCTGTGCCTGCCCGAGGGCGGTGCCGACGTCCTCCCCGACCTGCTGGCCCGCACCCTGCCACCGGGCACCGTGCACACCGGCGTCCGCGTCACCTCGGTCGCCACGACCTCCGTGACGACCGCGGAGCACGGCGTCTTCCGCTGCCGCGCGGTCCTGATCGCCACCGACGCCCGCACCGCCGCGGAACTCATGCCGGGGCTGCGGGTGCCGGACTTCCACCCCGTGACGGTCGTCCACCACACGACGGACGACCCGCCGCGCACGGACACCGCCCTGCTCCTGGACGCCGACCGCGGCGGCCCGGTCGCCCACACGGCGGTGATCAGCCGCGTCGACCCGGCCCGCGCCCCCGCGGGCCGCGCCCTGATCTCCTCCACCGTCCTCGGCACCCCGCCCCCGGACGTGGACACCGCCGCCCGCCTCCACCTGGCCCGCCTCTACGGCACCTCGACGGCCCGCTGGGAAACCCTCGCCGTCCACCACACCCCCGAAGCCGTCCCGGCCATGCGCCCCCCGCACGACCTGCGCAAACCGGTACGCCTCCTGGCAGGCCTCTACATCTGCGGCGACCACCGCGACACGAGCACGGTCCAAGGAGCCCTCCACTCCTCCCACCGAGCAACGACAGCCCTGCTGACCGACCTAGGCATGACAGGCTCCCTCCACCGAGCAGACCCCACCTCCACGATGCCGAGAGCGGCGTAGCAGCTAGCGACGACGGCCGGCACCCGCCGACGGCGGGAAGGGGCCGGGGTGGGGGGTGCCCGCCCGCAGCGTCCGGCACCGGGCAACGGCGCCCCTCGTCGGAGACGGGCGGCCGGACCGAGGACGGACACCCCCCACCCCGGCCCCGACTCAGAAACCGGCCGCAAGCGCTACCGCAATCGACCACGCACCCGCACGGGCCGCCGCAGGCACAAAAGGGGCGCGGGGAACGGCGCGACCAGCCACAACGAACCCGCACAGGCCGCCGCAGGCAAACGCGACCAGCCACAACGAACCCGCACAGGCCGCCGCAGGCAAACGCGACCAGCCACAACGAGACCCGCACACGACAACGCACCCGCAGACGACCCGCTAAGCCAGCGCAGCGACCCGCTCCCGATACCCCCGAACAGCCGCAGCATCGCGATACGGCTCCAACCGCCGCTCGAACTCCCGCACATACTCCACCGCCCGCACCGACCGCATCTCCGCCGCCGCCCCCGCCGCCTCCGCCCCCAGCCGGCACGCCTGCTCCAGCTCGCCGAGCCCCAGCCGCGCCGTCGCCAGCACCACCGTGCAGAACAGCCGGCTGCGCGCGTACCCGCTCCCCCGCAGCTGCAGCGACCGTTCCGCATGCTGCGCCGCCGCCCGGAACTGCTGCAGATCGCGGTGGCAGTGCCCGAACTCGTCCGCGAGCTGCGCCTCGTCGAAGAACCGCGCCCAGTGCGGCACCTCGTCGCCGCCCCGCGCCGCCTCCATCGCCCGCTCGGCGCGCACCAGGGACGCGGTGCAGGACCGCACCTCCCCCAGCACCCCGTGCCCCCGTGCCTCCGCCGCGTGCAGCAGCGCCTGCACCACGGGCGGCACCCCGGCCCCCACCCCCTGCTGCGCCACCCGCGCCAGCTGCACGGCCTCGCGCCCGTGCCCGAGATAGACGGCCTGCCGGCTCATCGTCACCAGCACGTACGCCCCGTACGCCCGGTCCCCCGCCGCCTGCGCGAGCCGCAGCGCCTGCACGAAGTACCGCTGCGCGAGTCCGTGCGCGGCGATGTCGTACGACGTCCATCCCGCCAGCCGCGTCAGATCGGCCGCCGCGGCGAACAGCCGGCGCCCGGTCTGCTCCCCGTACACCCCGCGCAGCATCGGCTCGCACTCGTGCTCCAGGTACCGGACCAGCGCCTGCCGCGCGTGCCCGCCGCCGTAGGTGTCGTCGAGCGTGCGGAACAGCTCGGCGACGGACCGCAGCGCCGCGATGTCCCCACCGGAGACCCGCACGGCGGGCGGCCGCTCGGACCGTGCCCGCTGCTGCGGCACCACCGCCGGCCGCCCCTGCGGCGGCACCCGCACCGGCGGCTCACCGCGCGCGACCTTGTCGTCGGACCGCCCGATCAGCCAGTCCCTGCTCGGCACGACCAGCCCCGCCGGTGTGAAGGCGATCTTCCGCAGCTCGGCATGGTTCCCGGAGTCCTTGCGCCACAGCCCGCTGACGATGTCGATCGCCTCGTCGGGGGTCGCGGCGAACTCCAGCCCGGCGTACACGGGGGCGCACGCGTCGAGACCGAGGTCCTGGGCGGTGAGCCGGCGCCCGAGCCGCCGGGTGAACACCTCGGCGATCAGCGCCGGTGTCGTCCCGCGCGGCTGCTGCCCCCGCAGCCACCGCGTCACGGACGTCTTGTCGTATCTGAGGTCCAGCCCGTGTTCGAGCCCGAGCTGGTCCACGCGACGGGCGAGACCCGCGTTGGAGAACCCCGCTTCTGCGATGAGCGCGGCGAGCTGTCGGTTGGGCGTGCGCTGCGCGGGTCGTTCCGTCATCTGCGGTGCGGTCTCCTGCCTTCCAGGCCTGTTGTGGTGCCCGGAGCGCCTGTGAGCAGCCCTTATGGCCTCTTGGACGGCGCGAATGTAGCGGAGCGTAAGCAGGCGATCGCACACTTCCCCACCCATTCATCCGATCGTGTGAGGATTGCCCGCAGGGCTGACGCGTCCGAGGCAGTCGTACAGTGGCGTGGGCGCGTTTCATGCCTTACGACTTCGAGGAGGCGCTTGCCGTGAGTGAGCTGCGGTTCGTCCGCATGGGGTTCGGCGCGGACATGGTCGACTACCGGATCGCCTGGGACGAACAACGCCGCGTGCACGCCGCCCGGTTCGCGGACGAGGTGCCTGACACGTGTCTGCTCCTGGAGCACCCGCCCGTGTACACCGCCGGCCGCCGCACCGCGCCCGAGGAGCGCCCGCTCGACGGCACCCCCGTGATCGACGTGGACCGCGGCGGCAAGATCACCTGGCACGGCCCGGGCCAGCTGGTCGGCTACCCGATCCAGAAGCTGCCCCGCCCGGTGGACGTGGTCGCCCATCTGCGCCGTCTGGAGGAGGCGATGATCCGGGTGTGCGCCGAGTTCGGCATCGAGACCTCGCGCGTCGAGGGCCGGGCCGGTGTCTGGGTGCTGGGCGACCCGGTCGAGGAGCGCCCCGCCCTCGGAGGACTCACGCTCGACTTCGACCCGCGCAGCACCGACCCCGAGTTCGACCCACGCCTGAACGGCCCCGAGTACGCCCCGTCCAACGCGGGCCAGCGCCGCGAGGACCGCAAGATCTGCGCCATGGGCGTCCGCGTCGCCAAGGGCGTCACCATGCACGGCTTCGCCCTGAACGTGAACCCGGACACCTCCAACTTCGACAAGATCATTCCCTGCGGTATCCGCGACGCGGGCGTGACGTCGCTCTCGTACGAACTCGGCCGCGAGGTCACCATCGAGGACGTGCTGCCCGTCGCCGAGCGGCACCTGAAGGACGTCCTGGAGAACGCGGACCTCAAGCCGCGCCCGGTCGAGCCGTCCGCGGCCTGACGCGGCACCGGACATGCAAATCCACGGGCGTACCCTTGAGGGCGCCGAAGAATCAATCGCTAGGGAGCCGGTCGTGTCCGCAGTCGCACCCGACGGACGCAAGATGCTGCGCCTGGAGGTCCGCAACAGCCAGACCCCCATCGAGCGCAAGCCCGAGTGGATCAAGACCCGGGCGAAAATGGGTCCCGAATACTCGAAGATGCAGAACCTCGTGAAGAGCGAGGGCCTGCACACGGTCTGCCAGGAAGCCGGCTGCCCGAACATCTACGAGTGCTGGGAGGACCGCGAGGCGACCTTCCTCATCGGCGGCGACCAGTGCACCCGGCGCTGCGACTTCTGCCAGATCGACACCGGCAAGCCCGAGGCGCTCGACCGGGACGAGCCGCGCCGCGTCGGCGAGTCGGTCGTCACGATGGACCTGAACTACGCCACGATCACCGGCGTCGCGCGCGACGACCTGGAGGACGGCGGCGCCTGGCTGTACGCGGAGACCGTGCGCCAGATCCACCAGCAGACCGCGGACCGCGAGGCCGGCCCCACCAAGGTCGAGCTGCTGGCCCCCGACTTCAACGCCGTCCCGGAGCAGCTGGCGGAGGTCTTCGCCTCCCGCCCCGAGGTCTTCGCGCACAACGTCGAGACGGTCCCGCGGATCTTCAAGCGCATCCGCCCGGGCTTTCGCTACGAGCGCTCGCTGAAGGTCATCACCGAGGCCCGCGACTTCGGCCTGGTCACCAAGTCCAACCTGATCCTCGGCATGGGCGAGACCCGCGAGGAGGTCAGCGAGGCGCTCAGGCAGCTGCACGACGCGGGCTGCGAGCTGGTCACCATCACGCAGTACCTGCGTCCCTCCGTCCGCCACCATCCGGTGGAGCGCTGGGTGAAGCCGCACGAGTTCGTGGAGCTGCAGCAGGAGGCCGAGCAGATCGGCTTCTCCGGCGTGATGTCCGGCCCGCTGGTCCGCTCCTCCTACCGCGCCGGCCGTCTGTACCGGATGGCCATCGAACAGCGGCAGTCGGCCGCTCCGCAGCCGGGTGGGGAGTTCGTCGCCGCGCAGGCGGTGTGAGAGCCAACCGTGTGAAGTCACGCACAAGGTCCTACTGACCAGTAATGACCGGTTCGACGCGGTCCTGACCGTCCTCGCAGATGAGGGCACACGTCAGGGCCGCGTCGTCGTTCACACCTCGCGTTCCAGGGTTTCATGCGCGTTTGACCGGTCGGTCACGTCCTGGTAACACCGAACAGTGACCCTGTTATCACGCCCCGTACACCCATCCCGAGGGGGGACCTCGACGATGCAGGCCGCGCCCGTCAACGACGTCATGCCGCACGGCACCCGCGCCACCGCCATCCCGTCCTTCACCGACGCGCTGCGCGCCGTCGAGTCGCTGCTGATGAGCAGCGGCCAGCGCACCGCCCGCCGCAACGCCTGGAACTCGGTCCTGGAGGACCGCCGCCGGGCCAAGGACCGGGTGGAGGCCGAGCACTTCCTGAAGCAGTCCACGAGCGCGCGGCCCTGACCGGCCTCGCCCCTTCCGCCCCGGGCCCCCACCCCGGGCCGGATCACGGGCCGCGCGCCGGAACGCGCCTCGGCCCCCGCCCGGCCCTCCGCCCGGCGCCCCCGCCCGGCCCTCCGCCGCGGCCGCCGGGCACTGCCGTCGTCGGCGCTCCCGGGGCCACGTAGACTTCGTGGCATGGCGAGGAAGGAAAACGCAGCGGACGCTGCGAACGCAGGGCGACTCAAGCAGATCGCCCTCACGTACAAGATGACCCGTCGGGCCGACAAGAAGATCGGTCTCGTACTCGCGGCTGTCGGCATCATCACCTTCGGTGTCTTCCTCGCGATCGGTTTCCTGATCGGTCACCCCATCTATCTCGGCATCCTGGGCCTGCTGCTCGCCTTCCTCGCGTCGGCGATCGTCTTCGGCCGCCGCGCCGAGCGGGCCGCCTTCGGGCAGATGGAGGGCCAGCCCGGCGCCGCGGCGGCGGTGCTGGACAACGTCGGCCGGGGCTGGACGACCACCCCCGCGGTGGCGATGAACCGCAGCCAGGACGTGGTGCACCGCGCGGTCGGCAAGGCCGGCATCGTGCTGGTGGCCGAGGGCAACCCGAACCGGGTCAAGACGCTGCTGGCCGCCGAGAAGAAGAAGATGAACCGCATCGTCGCGGACGTGCCCGTGCACGACGTGATCGTGGGCACCGGCGAGGGCCAGGTCGAGCTGAAGAAGCTGCGCACCACCATGCTGAAGTTCCCGCGCGTGCTCACCGGCCCGCAGGTCACGGCGACCAACGACCGACTGCGCGCCCTGGGCGACCTGATGAGCAACATGCCGCTGCCCAAGGGCCCGATGCCCAAGGGCATGAAGCTCCCGAAGGGCGGCCCGAAGGGCCGCTGAGTCCCTGTGTACGACGAAGGGGGCGCCCGGAATCACCGGGCGCCCCCTTCGTCGTACACATCTGTCGCTTTGGCGTACGAACCTCTCGCTGTGCCGTACGCATCGGTCGCTGTCGGTCGCCGTGGGCTAGACCCGGACCTCGACGGTCTTCGCCAGCCGGTCGTGCAGGCCGCGGCCGTCGCGGTCCCAGATCAGGGCCGGGATCGCCAGGCACAGCAGCACCGAGCGCACCAGGGCGCGCAGCGGGTTGACCGTGCCGGTCTCCAGGGCGACGACCCGGACGCCGAACAGGCGCTTGCCGGGGGTGAAGCCGATCGTGCCGACGGTCAGGACGCTCAGCGCGAAGAAGATGAGCAGCGCCCAGTTGCTGGTGGCCGGCGAGTAGCCGTCGGTGATGAGGCCGTATGCGATCAGCACGCTCAGGCCCCAGTCGACGGCGAGGGCGCCGAGCCGCCGGCCGGGCCGGGCGATCGAGTTCGGTCCGCTCTCCGGCAGACCGAGCTGCTCGCCCCGGTAACCGAAGTCGGCGCCCGCGTCCTCCATGGCCGCGCGGGGACCGGACAGCCACGATCCGATTGCTTGCCTGTTGTCCACCCGTACACGGTACTGCGCCCGTATATGACCGGGGCACGGCGGGGTGTGTCGGGGATAGCCTGGAACCGGGCCCGGTTAACTTCAGCGAAACAAATGGGTCACGCCCGAGAAATCACCCGTCCCTAGGGTCGAGTGGAGCGTGTGCCACCGCACTGGCCGCACGACCGATCAACCACCCCCGGCGAGGCGGTCGGGAGTAGGAGGAGCTGGATGTTCCAGAACGCCGACGAGGTCAAGAAGTTCATCGCGGACGAGGACGTCAAGTTCATCGACGTCCGCTTCTGCGACCTGCCGGGTGTCATGCAGCACTTCTCGCTGCCCGCCGAGGCGTTCGACCCCGACGAGGAGCTGGCGTTCGACGGGTCGTCGATCCGCGGCTTCCAGGCCATCCACGAGTCCGACATGGCGCTGCGCGCGGACCTGTCGACCGCGCGCCTGGACCCCTTCCGCCGCGACAAGACGCTGAACATCAACTTCTTCATCCACGACCCGATCACGGGCGAGCAGTACTCCCGTGACCCGCGCAACGTGGCGAAGAAGGCCGAGGCGTACCTGGCGTCGACCGGTATCGCCGACACGGCGTACTTCGGTCCCGAGGCCGAGTTCTACGTCTTCGACAGCGTGCGCTTCAAGACCTCGGAGAACGAGTCCTTCTACCACATCGACTCCGAGGCCGGCGCCTGGAACACCGGTGCGCTGGAGGACAACCGCGGGTACAAGGTCCGCTACAAGGGCGGTTACTTCCCGGTCCCGCCGGTCGACCACTTCGCCGACCTGCGTGCCGAGATGTCCCTGGAGCTGGGCAGGTCCGGCCTGAAGCTCGAGCGCCTGCACCACGAGGTGGGCACCGCTGGCCAGGCGGAGATCAACTACCGGTACAACACGCTGCTCGCCGCGGCGGACGACCTCCAGCTCTTCAAGTACATCGTGAAGAACGTCGCCTGGCGCAACGGCAAGACGGCGACCTTCATGCCGAAGCCGATCTTCGGTGACAACGGCTCGGGCATGCACGTGCACCAGTCGCTGTGGAGCAACGGCGACCCGCTGTTCTACGACGAGGCCGGTTACGCGGGCCTGTCGGACACCGCCCGCTACTACATCGGCGGCATCCTCAAGCACGCCCCCTCGCTGCTGGCCTTCACCAACCCGACGGTGAACTCCTACCACCGCCTGGTGCCGGGCTTCGAGGCGCCGGTGAACCTGGTGTACTCGCAGCGCAACCGCTCCGCCGCGATGCGTATCCCGATCACCGGCTCGAACCCGAAGGCCAAGCGCGTCGAGTTCCGCGCCCCGGACGCCTCCGGCAACCCGTACCTGGCCTTCTCGGCGCTGCTCCTCGCGGGTCTGGACGGCATCAAGAACAAGATCGAGCCGGCCGAGCCGATCGACAAGGACCTCTACGAGCTGGCTCCCGAGGAGCACGCGAACGTCGCGCAGGTCCCGACCTCCCTCGGCGCGGTCCTCGACCGCCTGGAGGCCGACCACGAGTTCCTCCTCCAGGGCGACGTCTTCACGCCGGACCTGATCGAGACGTGGATCGACCTCAAGCGCACGAACGAGATCGCCCCGCTCCAGCTCCGCCCGCACCCGCACGAGTTCGAGCTGTACTTCGACGTGTGACCGGCACCCGCCGAGCACTCGGCGGCTGAGAGCGTCCGGCGCCCCTGCCTCCCCCTCCCGGGAGGCGGGGGCGCCGTCTTCTGTACGATGCGGGCAAGGACATGACACACGGGGGGTGTTTCCCATGCCCGAACTCGATGATTTCGACCAGGAGTTCGATCACCGCTGGGCCGGATCGGCCGCGTACAAGGAGCCCTCGGCGCGCGCCCGCATGCTGGCCGCGCGCTGGAAGGACAACCCACCGGAGCCGGTCCCCTTCCGGGCCGACCCGGCCCCTCTCAGCCCGCGCCGCTCGTCCTGGTCGTCCACGGCGATGGTCTTCGGCTGCGTCCTCGGCGTGATCGTCCTGCTGGGGTGGGCCCAGCTGCGGGCGATGCGCTAGGGACTTTTGCCTGTGCTGGAGCCGTTCGGAACCCCTTCATGGGCGGGTGTGGGTGCACACTGGCAGTGGGGCGAGTGCCTTAGTGCGGGGTGATGTGAGATGCAGAGCCGCTTTGCCGGTGATCGGCGGCTGACCGTGCGGATGTCGGTCACGCTGTTCCTGCTCGGGCTGCTGTACGTCGGGTTCGTGGCGGCGCTGATCGTGCTGCTGAGGTCCTGGGTGCTGGTCGTCGTCCTGGTCGGGGCGATGTTCGTGGCGCAGTTCTGGTTCTCCGACAAGATCGCCATGTTCGCGATGCGCGGGCGGGTCGTGGAGCGGGAGGAGTACCCCGGGCTGCACGCGGTCGTCGACCGGCTGTGCGCGATCGCCGACATGCCCAAGCCGGTGGTCGCCGTGTCCGAGATGGACATGCCGAACGCGTTCGCGACCGGCCGCAACCCCGATCACGCGGTGGTCTGTGTGACCACGGGGCTGCTGCGGCGGCTGGAGCCGTCCGAGCTGGAGGGTGTGCTGGCCCACGAGCTGTCCCACGTGGCGCACAAGGACGTCGCCGTGATCACCATCGCGTCGTTCCTCGGGGTGCTGGCCGGTCTGATCGTGCGGTTCGCCTTCTACTCGCAGCTCTTCAGCAGCGGCCGCCGGGACCAGAACACCGCCGCCGTCTTCGCCATCGTGATCGGCGTCGCCGCGGCCGTGTACGCGATCAGCTTCCTGCTCATCCGGGCCCTGTCCCGCTACCGGGAGCTGGCCGCCGACCGCGCGGCCGCACTGCTGACCGGGCGGCCCTCGGCGCTGGCGTCCGCGCTGACGAAGGTCTCCGGCGACATCGCCCGGATCCCGACGAAGGACCTGCGCACCGCCCAGGCGTTCAACGCCTTCTACTTCACCCCGGCGACCGGCTCCGAGCCCGGCATCGAGCAGTATTTCTCCACCCACCCGACGCTGCAGCAGCGGCTGGACCAGCTGGGCCGGATCTCCGCCGAGCTGGGCGAGGCGCAGGCGCCCGGGAAGGCGGGCTGAGCATGGGCCTGCTGGACATCCTGCTCGGCCGTACGAAACCGGTCGCGCCCGATCTGGACCAGCTGTTCGCCCTGCCGTCGGCGGCGGTGACGCTGCAGGCGGCGGCCGGTTTCACCCCGACGGGGCAGGGCGCGGTGTGTTTCGCGACCGTCGAGGGCGCGGCGTTCGAGCAGACGCACCGGGAGGTGCAGGCGCTGCTGGACGCCGACGCCGGCCGCTCAGGCCCGCCCGTGCGGCTGACGCAGGACGACTACGGCTACTCCTGGCTGGTCTCCCACCGCTCCCCCGACGAGCTGCCCCAGCTCGTCAACGATCTGCACGCGGTGAACAGTTCCATGGAGGTCAACGGCTTCGGCCCGCAGCTGCTGTGCTCCCTGGCCGGCTTCCGCGACGACCGCGACCGCCGGCTGGCGCTGGTGTACCTCTACAAGCGGGGCACGTTCTATCCGTTCGCGCCGCTGCCCGGCCCGGCCGAGCGGCGCGACAACGCGCTGGAGCTGCAGATCAGGGCGGCCCTGGCGAACGACCTGCGGATCGAGCAGGATCTCGCGCGCTGGTTCCCGGTGTGGGGCGCCCCCGGGCTGTGACACTCGGGGACGCCCGTCATCGGGAGCGGATCGTTCACTTTCCGCGTTCCTGGCGGCGGGCTTCAAAGGGGCGTTCGCGGCGGTAGCGGCGCTCCCACTCGGCCTGCTGGTCCCGGCGGGCCCGGTACGCCCGGTAGGGCCTGTCGTTTGGATCAACCCGGCGTCGCGGAGCCTGGCACGCGGGCGCGGAGCCCGGGGACGCCGGGGGCGTCCCGTTCGGCGCCGGGGAGGTGCCCCGCCCGTACCGCGCGTACAGGCAGAGCAGGACCACGGCGGCGAGCCACCGGACGGGGTCGGTGAAGCCCAGGACCACCAGGACCGCGGTCGCGGCCATGACGATGGTGCCCATGGAAGAAGGGCAGGGAGTCCGGCGAAAGGGACCCATCCGCTTTTTGCGCTGCGGCACTTGGGCGGTGTGAGTGAATGGGGCGCATGACCGAGTCCCTGTCTCCTTTCACACTCGACGTCGACGGCGAACGCCTCAGCGGGGTGTACGGCGGGGCCGGCGACGGCCCGGCCGCGGTGCTGCTGCACGGCGCCGGAGCCGGCAGCAAGGAGCGGCTGCTGCCGCTGGCCGGTGAGTTCGCGGCGCGTGGCTGCCGGGTGCTGGCCTTCGACTTCTCCGGGCACGGCGAGAGCACCGGCCTGCTGCGGCGCTTGAGCCTGCGGCGCCGCTTCGAGCAGGCCGTGGCGGTGATCGACGCGTGCGCCCCGGACGGGCCGCTGGTGCTGGTCGGGTTCAGCATGAGCGGGCAGACCGTCGCCGACCTGGTCGCCCACTACTCGCAGCGGGTCGCCGCGATCGGCCTGGGCGCGCCCGCCGTGTACGCGCCCGAGGCGTGGGAGCTGCCCTTCGGCAACGGCGACGCGCGCTTCAGCACGATCCTCCGCACGCCGGACAGCTGGCGTGCCTCCCGCGCGCTGGACGCCCTGCGCGCCTACGACGGCCGTGCGGTGCTCGCCGTACCCGGCACGGACGCGGTGATCCCGCCGGCCGTGACGGAGGCGGTGCAGGACGCGCTCACCGCCCGCGCCCAGTACACGCGCTTCGAACTGCCCGCCGCGGACCACCAGGTGGGGACGTGGCTGCGGGACCACGCCGAGGACCGGCGGGCGTTCGTGGCGGCGGTGCTCACCGGCCCGGACGACCGGGGCTGGACGGCCACGCGCGCGTGGGTGGCCAAGCAGCTGCCCGAGGGGCGCACGGTCACCGGCACGCGCGTGCTGCGGGGCGGGTGGAGTTCGCAGATGCGCCGCCTGACCCTGGACGACGGCGGCGCGCTGGTGCTGCGCAGCTTCGTCAAGCCCTTCTACCGCCGGCACGCCGAGAGCCTGCTGTCCCGCGAGGCGTCCGTGCTCGCGCTGCTCGCCGGTGCGGACGGCATCCCGGTGGCCGAGCCGGTCGCCGTGGACGCGGGCGCCGAGCACTGCGACCACCCGTCCCTGCTGATGACCCTGCTGCCGGGCCGGGTGCGCGTCGACGCGTGCGACGGGGAGGAGCTGGACCGCCGCCTGGACCTGCTGGCGGCCCAGCTGGTGCGCATCCACCGGGTGGTGCCGTCCGAGCGCCCGCGCCGCTACGAGGCGTGGACCTCCGCCGATCGGGCGCGCACCGCGCCGGGCGCGCTGTGGGAGCGGGCGGTGGACGTGCTGCGCCGCGAGCCGCCGGCGTACGAGGGCTGCTTCCTGCACCGGGACTTCCACCCGGGCAACGTGCTGTTCGACGGCTCGGGGGCCCAGCTGCGGATCAGCGGGGTGGTCGACTGGGTGGAGACGTCATGGGGCCCGGCCGATGTCGACGTCGCGCACTGCTGCACGGCCCTCGCCCTGCTGCACGGACCGGAACACGCACTCGCCTTCCGGCAGCGCTACGACGCCCACGGCGGGCGCCGGCTCGCCGACGGCCCGGACCACCTGTACTGGCGGCTGCTGGACGCCCTGGCCTACGCCCCGGACGCGGCGAAGCTCGCGGGGCCGTGGCGGGAGCTGGGCCGCACCGACCTGACCCCCGAGGTGCTGGGCGAGCGGCTGGAGGCGTACGTCGGGGGGCTGCTGGAGCGCTACGGCTGACGGACGACGGCGTCCTCGGGCCGCCTCCGGGGGCCGTTGTCAGTGGGGTCCTGGAAGATGGCGTCAGGCACCGGCGTGGGGACGGACGGAGGCGGTATGGGCGGGCGAGTACGGCACATCGGGGTGACGGAGCGGCGGGCACGGCTGGCGGTACGGCACCTGCTGGCGCCCCGGGCGCGGGCGGCGGCGCCGGAGGAGGTCGCCGACGCGCTGGTGGCACTGCACGGCACGGACCCGGCGACGGTGTATCTGGCCGTGGGCGCGCGGCTGGCGGATCCGGCCCGGACGGTCGCCGGGACGGAGCGGGCGCTGTACGAGGACGGCTCGCTGGTGCGGATGCACGGCATGCGGCACACGGTGTTCGTGTTCCCCACCGAGCTGACGGCCGTGGTGCACGCCTCGACCGGTCTGGCGGTGGCCGCCCGGGAGCGGGCCTCGCTGCTGAAGGACATGGCCGCGGCGGGCGCCCCGGACGCGGCCTGGCTGAAGGACGTCGAGGAGTCGGCGCTGGCCGCGCTGGCCCGGCGCGGGCAGGCCACGGCGGCCGAACTGGCCAAGGACGAACCGCGGCTGAGAGAGCAGTTCGCCTACGCCGCCGGCAAGAGCTACGAGGGCGTGCACACGGTCTCCTCCCGCCTGCTGCGCGTCCTCGGCGTGGAGGGCAAAGTGGTCCGGGGCCGCCCGCTCGGCTCCTGGACGTCGAGCCAGTTCCGCTGGGCGCCGGCCCCCGCGCATCCCGAGCTCGACGCCGCCGGCGCCCAGGCGGAGCTGCTGCGCCGCTGGCTCGCGGCGTGCGGCCCGGCAACGGAGGCCGACCTGAAGTGGTGGACGGGCTGGCGGGTGACGGAGGTACGGCGCGCGCTCGCCGCGATCGGGGCGCGCGAGGTGGCCCTGGACGAGGGCACGGGGTACGTCGTGGAGGGCGACGAGGAGCCGGGCGGCGAGGGCCCGGTGGAGCCGTGGGCGGCCCTGTTGCCGGGGCTGGACCCGACGGCGATGGGCTGGCAGCAGCGGGACTGGTGCCTGGCCCCCGCTCTGCGCCCCGCGCTGTTCGACCGCAGCGGCAACGTCGGGCCGACGGTGTGGTGGGACGGCCGGGTGGTGGGCGGCTGGGCGCAGCGGCCGGACGGGGAGATCGTGTGGCGGCTGCTGGAGAAGGACGGCGTGGGCCGTGACGCCGAGGCGGCGATCGAGGCGGAGGCGGAGCGGCTGCGGGGCTGGGTGGGGACGACCCGGGTGACGCCGCGCTTCCGTACGCCGCTGGAGCGGGAGCTGGCGGGCTGAACCCAGCCGACGCCGGGCACCGCCCTGAAGGACGGCACCCGGCGTCGGTCACCGGCTCACGGGCTCACCGGCTCACCGGCTCACCGGCTCACCGGCAGTAGCGC
This sequence comes from Streptomyces sp. NPDC097129, assembly GCF_055668065.1. NCBI lineage: Bacteria > Bacillati > Actinomycetota > Actinomycetes > Kitasatosporales > Streptomycetaceae > Streptomyces > Streptomyces sp. NPDC097129. The sequence goes on from NZ_JBVOQE010000001.1 coordinate 387,788, forward strand.
ATGAGCGCGCGCACCATGTGGCAGGTGACGTCGGACGGCGGGTGGACGCCGATCGCCTCCGCCGTGTTCCGTATCGTCTCGTTGCGGGCCTGGCCCGGCGTGTAGACGCCGGAGTCGAGCAGGGCGATGGCCAGGCGCATGGCCTTCAGACGCCGGTTGTGCGTGATGTACCACTCGCGCGGACGGCCCGGCGGCAGCGGACGCTTCGCCTCCGGCGCGTACGGCGAGTCGAACAGCACCGGGTGCTTCGCGGTGGACTGGGTCGGCGACGGCTTGCGGGACGGCTTCGGGTGGAGTGCGGCAGCGGGCACAGGCATCCTCCTGTCGCGGTCAGGGAGTCTCCGGAGGCCCCGGCGTCTTCCCTCGAACACTACGTCAATTCTACTGCCCTGCACTGACAATCAGAGGCCCGCGCGGACCCGCAAAGACCCAGGTGAGGAAGGGAATTGAGGCCGCGTCACACCTGCTCCGCAAGGGGCGTATGAGACACCGGAAATTCGAACAGGTCTCGCCGGGGACCGGAGCCGTATCCACCCGACCGCCGACCCGCCCGGTAGCGTGAGCGGCATGGAAATCTGGATCAACCCGGCGTGCTCCAAGTGCCGCAGCGCCATCAGCCTGCTCGACGCCGAGGGCGCCGACTACACCGTCCGCCGCTACCTCGAGGACGTGCCGAGCGAGGACGAGATCAGGGACGTACTGGAGCGGCTGCGGCTGGAGCCGTGGGACATCACCCGCACCGGGGAGGCGGAGGCCAAGGAGCTGGGCCTGGCGGACTGGCCGAAGGACGACTCCGCGCGGGGCCGCTGGATCACGGCCCTGGCCGGGCATCCGAAGCTGATCCAGCGTCCCATCATCACGGCCGACGACGGCTCGGCGGTGGTGGGCCGTTCGGAGGAGGCCGTACGCGACGCGCTGTCCCGGTGAGGCGCGCGGCGGCCGGTGTCCGGGGCCCCGAAGTGCCTTGTGACGCAGGCCACTTCGGCGGTCGCCGTGACCGCTGAGCAACTCCGTTCGGTATCTCGTACATAGCGGCGTACGCTCCCCTACCTCTTCAGGAGGCGCGCATGTCGCGCAGGAGAACGCTCAGTACGAAGAAGAAGCTCGCGCTGCTGGTCACGGCCGCGGCGGTGGCCGGCGGCGGCGCCTTCGCCATGGCGAGCACCTCGAACGCCTCCCCGCCACCGCGGACCCTGTCCGCCGACTCGGGCGTGTGCCAGGGGCTCGCCACCGCCCTCGGCAACAACCAGAAGTTCATCGACGGCCAGCGGGCCGCCCCCGACGCCCAGTCGCAGGCGCGGATCGCCAACCGCCAGGCGGTCATCGAGGAGATCAAGCGCCAGCAGGCGGCGTCCGGCTGCGCGGTCGGGGAGTCGGCTCAGGACTCCCAAGCCGGGCAGAACGGACAGCAGTCGGGGCAGCAGGGCCAGGGCGGCGGACAGGGCCAGACCGGGCAGCAGGGGCAGGGCGGGCAGCAGATGGGGCAGCAGTCCGCGCCGCCCTCGCAGGCCGCCGGGGCGGGAAACGGTGGCGGTGCCGCCGCCTCTGCCCAGCAGGTCTGCAAGGGCTCGACGGTCACCCTCTCCGGTGAGGGCGGCGCCCCGGCCGCGTCCAGCAACCAGTTCCCGGCCGGGACGACGCTGAGGGTCACCAACCTGGACAACAACAAGTCCACGACCGTCCAGGTCACGTCGGTCTCCGGCAGCTGCGCGCTGCTGAACAACGCGGCCTTCGAACAGGTCCGCGAGCCCGGCAAGTTCCTGATCCGCCGGGCGCTGATCGAGAAGGTGGGGTGAGGCCCGTGGACAAGGTCAGTCGCTTCAGTCGCTTCGCTCGCCTCAGGCAGCTCGGTCGGCTCGGTCGGCTCAGTCGCTGAGGAATCCGCTGAGGCGGCGGCCCAGGTGCGGAGGCGCGGCGTGCGGCAGCGCGTGGTGGGAGACGTCCGGTACGACCTCCACGTCCGCCCGCGGCAGCAACGCCTCCGCCCTGGCCGCCACCTCCTGCGGGTCGTGGGTCCTGCTGTTCGCGGCCACGAGCAGCAGGACCGGCACGTCCAGGCCCCGCAGCGCCTGCGGGGCCGGGCGGGGGCCGGTGACCGGCTTGACGGCGGGGAAGCCGGTGGCCGCCTCCTGCAACCGCAGCCAGTCGGAGTCCAGCCGCGCCCCCGACGTCTCCCAGGCCAGGAAGGCCCGGGTGCGGTGGGGAGCGGGCCGCAGCAGCATCGGCAGCGCGTGCAGCAGGTACGCCGCCTTGAACCCGGCGAAGCACTGTGTCGGGTCCAGGAGGAACAGGCGGCGCACCCGGCCGGGCGAGCGCAGCGCGAAGTGGACGGCGATCCAGGCGCCGTAGGAGTGCCCGCCGAGGTCGGTCGCGGGGCCGGCGCCGAGGCCGTCCAGCAGCGCCTGGAGCCAGTCGCACAGGTCGGCGGCCGTGCGGGGGCGGCGGCCGGCGGGCACCTCGCTGCGGCCCGGGGCGCCGGGCAGGTCGACGGCGTACACGCGCCGGGTGCGGGCCAGTTCGGCGGCCTGGGCGTACCAGGAGGCCGAGGTCGCGCCCCCACCGCCGGGCAGGAGCAGCAGCGGGGGCGCGTCGCGGGGGCCGCAGACGTTGACGTACGCCGTGCCGTACGGGGTGGGTACGAGGACCGTCTCCCGCTCCGCCGGCCACTTCGCCATGACCGTGTCGTACGCCGCCCGGAAACCGTCCGGGTCGAAGCGGTCGCTCATCGCCGCACCCCCTATTATCTCGCTGAGCAAGATTCTTGTTGAGCGAGACGATAGCGGAGGCCGGCCGTGGTGTCCCCCGGACCCGAGATGGAGATCGTCCACCTGCTGCGCGCGGTGGCGGTCGAGCTGGGGCTGCACAGCGCCCGCTTCGCCCAGCGCAACGGCATGCACCCGACCGATGTGCGGGCCCTGATCGCGCTGATGGACGCTCGGCGGGCTGGTGAGGAGATGACGGCCGGCCGCCTCGGCGCCGAGCTCGGGCTGAACTCGGCCGGGACGACGGCCCTCGTCGACCGGCTGGAGCGGGCCGGGCACGCCCGGCGCACCCGGGGCCGGATGGACCGGCGGACGGTCGTCGTCGAGGTGGACGAGCGGGCCGTACGACTGGGCCAGGACTTCTTCGGACCACTCATCGGCCGGACAGTCGACCTGCTCGCAAGTTACGACGACCGCGAGCGGGCGGCGATCCGCGGCTTCCTCGCCGGGGTGCGGGAGGCGGCGGCCGACGACTCCTGAACCAGGGGGCGCAGGCCCACGCTGTCGCCGCTCAACCGCATCGCATACGAATCCGGGCGCGCTCGGCACCCGTCACGCCCCTCCTCACAGCCGCCCGCCCGGCGACGTGAGACGTGCCACACCACCCCCAGGTAACACGGGGTTCACATTCGAGCAATGGACGGGAAATCGCCTGTTGGCAGTCTGCCGACATCCACCGCGGCGCCCAGTGCCGCAGCGCCGCAGCACCCGCAGTGCGCCAGACCCATGTTAAGGATGTGGCCCCGATGACCTTCAAGGCTGAGTACATCTGGATCGACGGCACCGAGCCGACGGCCAAGCTCCGTTCCAAGACGAAGATCATCACGGACGCCCCCGCCGGCCTGGACGCGCTGCCGCTGTGGGGCTTCGACGGGTCCTCCACCAACCAGGCCGAGGGCCACTCCTCGGACTGTGTGCTGCGGCCGGTCTTCAGCTGCCCGGACCCGATCCGCGGCGGCGACGACATCCTGGTGCTGTGCGAGGTCCTGGACACGGACATGACGCCGCACCCGAGCAACACCCGGGCGCAGCTCGCCGAGCTCGAGGAGCGGTTCGCCGCGCAGGAGCCGATCTTCGGCATCGAGCAGGAGTACACCTTCTTCAAGGACGGCTACCCGCTGGGCTTCCCCAAGGGCGGCTTCCCGGCCCCGCAGGGCGGCTACTACTGCGGCGTCGGCTCCGACGAGATCTTCGGCCGTGACGTCGTCGAGGCGCACCTGGACAACTGCCTGAAGGCGGGCCTGGGCATCTCCGGCATCAACGCCGAGGTCATGCCGGGCCAGTGGGAGTTCCAGGTCGGCCCGCTCGCCCCGCTGGAGGTCTCCGACCAGATGTGGGTGGCCCGCTGGCTGCTGTACCGCACCGCCGAGGACTTCGGCATCGCCGCCACCCTGGACCCCAAGCCGGTCAAGGGCGACTGGAACGGCGCGGGCGCGCACACCAACTTCTCCACCAAGGCGATGCGCGAGGGCTACGACGCGATCATCACCGCGTGCGAGGCGCTCGGCGAGGGCTCCAAGCCGCTCGACCACGTCAAGCACTACGGCGCCGGCATCGACGCCCGCCTGACCGGCCTGCACGAGACCGCCCCCTGGGACAAGTACTCCTACGGCGTCTCCGACCGCGGCGCCTCGGTCCGCATCCCGTGGCAGGTCGAGAAGGACGGCAAGGGCTACATCGAGGACCGCCGTCCCAACGCCAACGTCGACCCGTACGTCGTGACGCGGCTGCTCGTCGACACCTGCTGCTCGGCGCTGGAGAAGGCCGGCCAGGTCTGATCCACCCCGTCTTCGCACGAGGGGCGTCCACCGTCGTGGTGGGCGCCCTTCGCGTTGCCGGGCCGGGCGGGTGTCCACGAAGTGAGAGGAGGACTCCTGCCAACGGCTCATGTCTGCTTCAATAAGTCCATGACCGGCTTCCAGAAGTACTCCGCGACAGGTCGCCACGACCTCGAGCCCTTCTGGCCTTCCCGTCAGCACCACGACTTCGACCGGGTGTGTTGCCGCGCGACGAACGCGCCGGCCCTCTAAAGCCGTAATCCCCGGCCTTCGGCCGGCGCGACAAGCCGTACGTCCCCGACGGGCCGCGACCACGAATCGCCGCCGTCGATCTGTCCGACGAACGACGAACTTCTCGCGCGAAAGAGCTGACCTCTCATGGCGACCACCCGTTCCCTCAGCACCGCCACCCTGCCCGCCCCCGCCTCCGCCCCGGCCCCGGCCGCCCGTCACCGGCTGCGCGCCGTCGACCGGGACGAGGTGGTCGACGTGGCGGACTTCCTGCCGCCCGGCGCGACCTGGCTGCCGGCCCCGCAGCACGCCCTGCCCACCCTGCCCGGCCGGCCGCCGATGGTGGGCTACCTGGTGCTCGTCCCGGCCGACCAGCAGCCGCCGTTCCTGCCGGTGGCCGTGCCCGAACAGCCGGTGCCGGGCCGGCCGGTGCCGGACGCGTCCGGCGCGGGTCTCGAAGAACCGCTCGTGCGGATCGACACCGTGCAGCGCACCGCCTGGGTCGGCGGGCGCCGACTCGATCTGACCTACCTGGAGTTCGAGCTGCTGGCGCATCTGGTGGCGAACCCGCACCGGGTGCACACCCGCGACCAGCTCGTCACCACGGTGTGGGGCTACGGCCACGTGGGCGACGGCCGCACCGTCGACGTCCACGTCGCCCGCCTGCGCCGCAAGCTGGGCGCCGAGCACCGCAAGGCGATCCAGACGGTGCGCCGCGTCGGCTACAAGTACGCGCCGCCGGCCGGCCGCTGACCCCTCTGCCCGGAGCAGAACACGGTTCCGCCCCGCGCCCGGCTCCGGCACAGTCACCCGTATGAGACTTCTGGTGCTGGGCGGTACGGAGTTCGTGGGGCGGGCCGTGGCCGAGGCGGCCCTCGACCGCGGCTGGGAGGTGACCGTCTTCCACCGGGGACGGCACGCGGCGCCGCCCGGGGTGCGGTCGCTGCACGGCGACCGCACCATCCCCGGCGGCCTCACCGCCCTGGCCGGCCCGGAGATGCGCTGGGACGCCGTCGTCGACACCTGGTCGTCGGCGCCCCGCGCGGTACGGGACACGGCACGGCTGCTGCGGGACCGCGCCGCGCGGTACGTGTACGTCTCCAGCTGCTCGGTGTACGCGTGGGCGCCGCCCGCCGGGTACGGCGAGGACGCGCCGCTCGTCGAGGGCGCCTCCCCCGACGCCGGCCACACCGACTACGCCCGTGACAAACGCGGCGGCGAGCTGGCGGCCGTCGCGGAGTTCGGGACGGACCGTGCGCTGCTGGTACGGGCCGGGCTGATCCTCGGGCCGTACGAGAACGTCGGCCGGCTGCCCTGGTGGCTGAACCGGATCGCCCGGGGCGGCCCCGTGCTCGCGCCCGGCCCCCGGGACCTGCCGCTGCAGTTCATCGACGTCCGCGACCTCGCCGCGTGGACGCTCGGGGCCGTGGAGCGGGAGCTGAGCGGGCCGTACCACGTGATCAGCCCCTCGGGGCACGCCACCATGGGCGCGTTGCTGGAGTCCTGCGTGCGAGCCACCTCGGGCCCGGCCGAACTGCGCTGGACCGACCCCCGGACGATCCTCGACGCGGGCGTCGAACCGTGGGTGCAGCTGCCGGTGTGGGTGCCGCCGGGCAGCGACCTGCACGACGCGCTGCACGGCGCCGACGTCTCCCGGGCCCTCGCCACGGGTCTGCGCTGCCGGCCGGTCGGTGAGACCGTCGCCGATACCTGGCACTGGCTGCGCGCGCTCGGCGGCACGGCACCCCTGCGGCCGGACCGCACGGTCAGGGGGCTCGATCCGCAGGTCGAGGCGAAGGTGCTGGGCATCGGCGGGGGTGTACCCGGCACCACCCCCTGACGGGGTCCCCGGCCCCGTGCGGACCCCGCGCGCGCCCGGCCAGAGGGTTCCCGCAACGGGCGGCGTGAGGACCGGCCGCCGGCCCGGCTCACTCCGCGCGAGCTGGAGGCCGATCTGCAACTCCACTGAATCTCACGGGCTTTGAACGCCTCTGGAGCCGCTTGCGTATCAGAGGGCGCCGCTTCACCCCTCGGGCGCCTCGCTGCCGCCCCGGAAGCCCGTAAGGAAGTCAGAGGAGTTCCATGGGACGCAACACACGAAAACGCCGCTCGTCGATGGCCGGCAAGGCCATAGCCGCATCGGCGGCTCTAGCGCTCGGCGGGGGCGGGCTGGTCTGGGCGAACTTCTACGCGTCGGCCCACGAGTCGCACGATGCCTGGGGCAACCGCACCAAGGCGGCGGCCGCCCAGGTGGCGACGATCTCCTGCCCGGACGTCGGTCAGCAGCTGACGGACGTGCCGGGTCGGGCGCGCACCGAGGTGGACGGCGAACTGGCCAATCTGGACCGCCAGATCACCGACGCCTACCAGCGGCTGGCGACGACGCGCGACGCGCAGACGCGCGACGCGAGCTTTGTGCAGAACTCCATCCTCCAGCCGCTCAAGGACCGGCGGGCGGCGATCATCGACCGCATCCAGCTGGAGATCAACCGGGTCGGCGGCAACGCCCCCGACCGGCTGGACGGCCTCGCCTCCTGCACGGCCAGCCCAGCCGACCAGCCGCAGACGACCGGCGGCCAGAACAACGGCGGTCAGAACAACGGCGGCCAGACGGGCGGCGGCCAGACGGGCGGCGGCCAGCAGCAGGGCGGCCAGAACAACGGCTGGCAGGGCGGTCAGAACAACGGTGGCCAGAACAACGGCCAGCAGGGCGGCCAGAACAGCGGCGGCCAGGCCGGCAACGGCCCCTCCGCCGCCGACTTCGTCGACATCACCAAGGTGCCGCCGAACGTCGCCGCCAAGCCCCGCGCGATGCGCAACGCCTCGACCGGCTCCTTCACCACCCGGTGCGGGGTGAACGCCAACGGCAACCACAACACCGACAACGTGATCGTGGCCCCGGGCGTCAAGAACGGCGCGCACCATCTGCACGACTACGTCGGCAACCAGTCGAACGACGCCTTCGCCGACAACAACACCTTCGCCGCGGCCGAGACCACCTGCCAGAACCAGCAGGACAAGTCGTCGTACTACTGGCCGGTGCTGCGGGTGCAGAACGGCACGCAGGACTTCGACCAGAACAACGACGGCGGCGGCAAGGAGGGCAACGTCGGCAAGATCCTGCTCGCCAGGCAGGCCCAGATCAAGTTCGTCGGCAACCCCGCCGGCAAGGTCGTCGCGATGCCGCAGTTCCTGCGCATCATCACCGGCGACGCCAAGGCCTTCACCAACGGCCCCGGCAACGCCAACGCGCACTGGAGCTGCACCGGCTTCGAGAACAAGGTCCAGCTCACCGACAAGTACCCGATCTGTCCCCAGGGCAGCAGCGTGGTGCGCACGTTCGCCTTCCAGTCCTGCTGGGACGGCCAGAACATCGACAGCGCCAACCACCGCACCCACGTGGCCTTCGCCGACGCGAACGGCCGCTGCGGCAACGGCTTCAAGGCGATCCCGCAGCTGACCATGCGCCTGGTGTACGACGTGCCGGCGCCGGTGATCAGCAACGGGCAGGTGAAGAACGCCTACGCGGTCGACGGCTTCCCGGAGCAGCTGCACAAGGCGATCACGGACCACGACGACTTCATCAACGTGATGTCCGGCACCCTCAACAGCAAGGTCGCGAACTGCATCAACCGGGGCCAGAAGTGCCAGTGACCCCCTGAACCCCCCACATGCGAAAGCCGGCGGTGCCACTCCCCCACCGCCGGCTTTCGTATGCCACGAACGGACTCAGTGGCCCGGGTGCCCCCCGTGCTGGGCGCCCTGCTCGACGGTGCCGCCCAGCGTGGAGCGCAGCGCGCCGACCACGCCGTCGTCGCCGACGGCGACCCACTTGCGGCCGACGAGGTAGTGACCGCCGTAGTCCTTCGCCTCGTTGATCCACTCCCGCTGACCGCGGTCGGTGGCGAAGGTGGCGAGCACGAACTTCCCCTTGGCGGTGGTGCAGATGGCCTGGCGGATCTCGTCGGCGTCGGTCTGCATGTGCGGCCGGCACTTCGCCTCGGCCGCGAGGTGCTCCAGACTGCCGGTCGCCGTCGGCGGTACGGCGTCGTCCTGGCCGCCGCCGGCGCCGCAGCCCGCGACCGCCAGCGCGGCCAGGGCGGCGGTCACGGCGAGCATCGGTCGGGTCGGTCTCATGTGTGTCCTCCGGGTACGGCGGGTGCGGGACGCCTGTCGATACGGCTGCCACGCGCCCGGCGCTCAATCCGGTTCCGCACGTCCGTACCCCTGTGCGAGAGTGGGCCGGTGAACCAGGACTGGGAAGACCGGGTGGCCGCGGCCTGGGCCGCCTTCGACGGCTACCCGCAGGAGCAGGCGGTTCGGTTCCGTGCCGTGATCGACGCGCTCGTCGCCGAGCTGCCCGAGGACAGCCCACTGGGCCCCTTCGAGCGGGCCTGCGCCTTCGACTCGACCGGCCACTCCGACCGTGCCGTCCCGCTGTACCAGGAGGCGCTGGCGCGCGGCCTGGACGGATACCGGGGGCGGCGGGCGAAGATCCAGCTGTCCAGTTCCCTGCGCAACGTCGGCCGGCCGGAGGAGGGCGTCAAGCTGCTGACGCCCGAACTGGACGCCCCGTCCGACGAGTTGGACGACGCGGTACGGGCCGTGCTCGCCCTGTGCCTGTCGAGCCTGGGCCGCGACCGCGAGGGGCTGTCCCTGGTGCTGGGCGCGCTGGCCCCGCATCTGCCGCGCTACCAGCGGTCGATGGCCAACTACGCCCGCGCGCTGGTCGAGCCGGAGGCCTGACGCGCCCGGGCGGCGGGTGACCATCCACCGATTCGCTCGTTCTGCTGAACGTGCAGTCACAGGATGTCGCCCCGCGCCCCTCATCGTCCCCCGCCGGCCCGGTCGTCGACGTCGAGCAGGCCGAGGCCGCGCTCGTCGAGCACTACCCGCGGCTCGTGCGGCTCGCCTATCTGGTGCTGCCGCCGGGCCTCGGCCGCGGCCGGCGCGTCCTGACCGCCCACGCCCTCACCCAGCGGGCCCTGCCGCGGGGCAAGGAAGCCACCCCCGCCATCCCGGCCCAGTCAACGGGCCGCGACAGCGACCCGGGGTACGCCTTCCTGCGCCGGCAGGTGCTGCGCGCGGCGCTGGAGGCCGGGCTACCGCTCGGGCTTCGCGGCCGGCTGAAGCGGGCCCAGCTGCCGCCGCTGCTGCCACAGGTGTGGGGCCTGCGCCTGTTCCCGCGCTCGGGCGGCGCGGACGAACTCGCCCTGGACCAGCGGCTGTCGGCACTGACCGCCGCGGCGCGTGCCGTCTACGCGCTGCGCGGCCTGGAGCAGCTGCCCGACGACGAGGTGCGCCGCGTGCTCACGGCGGCCGGCGCCGACGACGTGGACGCGGCGCTGCGGGAGGCCGACGGCGTACCCGCGCAGTACGGGCTGCTGGCCTCGCCGGAGTTCGACCCGTGCTCGCTGCAGGCGCGGCCGACGGATCTGATGCGCCGGCGCCAGCACACCCGGGCCGCGCTCGCCGCCGCCGCGGCCCTCGCCGTGTGCGGCGCGCTGGTGGCGCTGCCCGGTGGCGGCTGGGGCGCGGACGGCGCGGCCGCCCCGGTGTACGCGCAGAACCCGGCCGCCGAGGCCGCCCTCGACCCGGGCCGGCTGGTGAAGGCCGTGCCGGGCGCGTGGAAGACGGCGTCGCGCACCGACTTCTCGGTGTGGCCGGCGCGCGGCGACCTGACCGGTGACACGTCCCTGCTGCGCCGCGCCCTGGCCGTGTGGGCCCGCCCCGGCGAGACGGTCCGCGTCTCGGCGACCCCCGGCACCCCCTCCGGCGGCCCGGCCGGCCCGCCGCAGCTGCTGTACGCGGGCACCGTCGACAACGCGCACGTGGTGATCCTGTACGACGGGCTGCGCATCGCCCGCTACGCCGAGCCGAAGGACGGCACCGAGGGCGCGGCGCTGGACTTCGCCCGCGCGGACGGCGCGAGCGGCGCGGAGACGGACGCGGTGGTGCTGGGCCGGGCCGACGGCAACGTCCGCTATCTCACCGCCCCCTGGGTGACGCAGACGGCCGAGCGGAACCTGATGAAGCCGGCCGCCGGAGCGACGGACCTGACCCTGACGGACGGGGTCACCTCGCCCATGGCCAGCCCGGCGACGAAGCCCGGCCCGTGCACGTCGTGGAACGCGCTGCAGGTCACCGACGACACCGGCACGCATGTGCTGACCGACCTCGGCGAGCTGATGCCCGCCCGCCTCACCGTGGGCCACCCCGGCAAGGAGCACGAGGTGAACGGTGCCGAGAGCCTGGGCGCGTGGGCGCCGTACGCCTGCTCGCTGGGCGCGGTGCGCTCGCAGGGCGTCAGGTCGGTGAACGCCTGGGGGTACGCCGAGCAGAAGCTGCCGGGCGGGGGCGGCACGGCGGACTGGGTGTGCACCCGGGCCGAGACCTGGCGCGGGGGCGGCGCGCGGGTGCTGGCGCAGTTCCACACGCCGGGCGGTACCTACGGGGCGGTGGCGGCGAAGGCCGAGGACGTGGCGGCGTGCGGGCCGCGCGATCCGCAGGTGCTCGCCGGGGTGCTGTGGAAGTCGCAGGGCGGGACCTGGTACCTGCTCGCCGCGGGCGGCAAGGACACCGCGTCGATCACCACCACGGGCGGTCTGAAGGCGAGCGCTCAGGGCCATGTCCTCGCGGTGCGCGCCCAGCAGGGGCTCCAGGCGGAGCTGAAGGGCACCCTGGACGACGGCCGGGAGATCGGCGGACTCCACTAGTCCACCAGCCCATGCGCCGCGCGGCAGCCGACGGCCCTGCGAGTTGCTGACAGCGGCGTCAACAAGCTGGTGCGCAAGGGGTTCCCCCTCGGCCTACCCATCAGTACATTGACGCCATGTCTAACAAGCAGGCCGCCCGGGCGCCCCAGCCGGTCCAGGAGGAGCGGATACCGCTCAAGGCCCGGAAGGTGTCCTTCTCCTGGGAGCACACGCCGCTGCACTGGGTGCCCGGGGATCCGTTCACCACGCACACCATCAACGTGCTGCATCTGCTGCTGCCGGCCGGGGAGCGCTGGTTCGTGCACGTCTACAAGCAGGTGCTGCCCTACATCCGGGACGAGCGGCTGCGCGAGGACGTCATCGGGTTCATCGGGCAGGAGGCGATGCACTCCCAGGCCCACGACGAGGTCCTGCCGCACCTGCGCGAACAGGGGCTCGACCCGACGCCGTACACCGCGCAGGTCGACTGGTTCTTCGAGAAGCTGCTCGGCGACCGGACGCTGCCGCCGGGCCGGGCGCGCCGCTGGTGGCTGATGGAGCGGGTCGCGCTGATCGCGGCGATCGAGCACTACACCGCCTTCCTCGGCGACTGGGTGCTGAACGCCGAGGAGCTGGACCGGCGCGGCGCCGACCCGACGATGCTGGACCTGCTGCGCTGGCACGGCGCCGAGGAGGTCGAGCACCGCTCGGTCGCCTTCGACCTGTTCCTGCACGTCGACGGCAGCTACCGGCGGCGGGCGCGCACCTGGGCGACCGCGTTCACGGCGCTGGTGTTCCTGTGGCAGCGCGGGGTGCGGTTCTTCATGGGGAACGACCCGACCCTGCTGGACGGCAAGCCCACGTTCCGGGAGTTCTACGTACGCGGCCGGCACGGTGTGCTGCCGTCGGCCGAGGACATGCTGAAGTCGATCCCGCGCTATCTGAGCCGGAGCTACCACCCCTCCCAGGAGGGCTGCACCGAGCAGGCCGTCGCCTACCTCGCCGCGTCCCCCGCAGCCCTCGCGGCAGAGAAGGGGACCGCCTGATGCCGAAGCCGCGCACCGTCGTGGTCGTCGCCGGGGCCGCGCTGCTCGCCCGGCGGGCGCTGCGCCGCCGCGTCCGGGCCTCGCCGCTGTGGCCGATGCCCGCGCTGGACACGCCGATCAGCGGCCGGCCGCGGACCCGGGCGCTGACGCTGCTGGTGACCGGGCACGAGGAAATCGCCGACGACGTCGTCCAACTCCGGCTGGAGGGACACGACCTGCCGCGCTGGGAGCCCGGCGCGCATCTGGACCTGGTGCTGCCGTCCGGTCTGGTGCGGCAGTACTCGCTGTGCGGCGACCCGGAGGACACCTCCTCGTACACGGTGGCCACGCGGCTGGTGACGGACGGGCGGGGCGGCTCGCGCGAGGTGCACGAGCAGGTCCGCGAGGGCATGGAGCTGGAGGTCCGCGGCCCGCGCAACCGGTTCCCGCTGACGAGGGCGCCGCGTCACGTCTTCGTCGCCGGCGGCATCGGCATCACCCCGATCCTGCCGATGCTGCGCGCGCTCACCGCGCAGGGCGCCGACTGGCGGCTGCTGTACGGCGGCCGCAGCCGGGCCTCGATGCCGTTCCTGGCGGAGATCGTCACACTCGGCGGTGACCGGGTTACCGTCGTCGCCGAGGACGAGGCCGGGCTGCCGGACCTCGACGCCTGGCTCGGGGACCTGCCCGAGGACACGGCCGTGTACTGCTGCGGGCCGCAGGGGCTGATGGCGGCGGTGGAGGAGCGGGTGCCGCACGTCCACCTGGAACGGTTCACGCCGAAGTCGGCGTCCGGCGGCGCCTTCGAGGTCGAACTGCGGCGCAGCGGACGGGTGGTGGCCGTCGCCGAGGACTCCACCGTGCTGGCCGCCGTGCGCGCCGAGCTCCCCGACACCGCGTACTCCTGCGAGCAGGGTTTCTGCGGCACCTGCCAGCAGCGGGTGCTGGAGGGCGAGGTGGACCACCGCGACGAGCTGCTGACGGACGCGGAGCGCGACGACTCGATGCTGATCTGTGTCTCCCGCGCTCGCGGCGACCGGCTGGTGCTCGATATGTGAACATCCCTTACCGATCGGGTCCGTGGGCGGCCGGATCCGATCGGTAAGGTGTTCGCATGACTACCGGGGCACGCCGCCGAATGGGCGTCGAGGAGCGACGGCAGCAGCTGATCGGCGTGGCCCTCGAGCTGTTCAGCCGCCGCTCGCCCGACGAGGTCTCGATCGACGAGATAGCGTCGGCCGCGGGCATCTCGCGCCCGCTCGTGTACCACTACTTCCCCGGCAAACTCAGCCTGTACGAGGCCGCGTTGCAGCGTGCCTCGGACGAACTGGCGGCCCGTTTCGTGGAGCCGCACGAGGGGCCGCTGGGCGCCCGGCTGCTGCGCGTGATGGCCCGCTTCTTCGACTTCGTCGACGACCACGGCCCCGGCTTCTCGGCCCTGATGCGCGGCGGCCCGGCCGTCGGCTCCTCCACCACCAACGCGCTCATCGACTCGGTACGGCAGGCCGCCTACGTCCAGATCCTGGCGCACCTGGGCGTCGAGGAGCCGCCCGCGCGCCTGGAGCTGGTGATCCGCTCCTGGATCTCGCTCGCCGAGTCCACCGCGCTGATCTGGCTGGACGGCCGGCGCATCCCGCGCGCGGAGCTGCAGACACAGCTCGTGCACGACTTCGCCGCGCTCCTCGCGGTGAGCGCGGCGTACGACGAGGAGATGGGGGCGCTGCTGCGCCGGGTCCTCAAGGACGAGCCGGGCGACGGGCCCTTCGCGGACCTGGTCACCCGGCTCATCTCACTCGCCGCCTAGGCGTCGTACTTGCGGTAGGACGCGTCGAGGTCGCGGATCTCGGCGGAGGCGTGCAGGGCGAGGCCCTCGGTGGGCTTCAGGTGCTGCCGCAGCAGCTCCAGCACCTGCTCGGCCAGCCGCGCCTTGGTCTCCTCGGTGCGGCCGGCCAGCAGCCCGATCGTGATGTGCACGATGGCGTGGCCCCCGGCGTCCGGGCCGACGACGGTGCCCTCGGTCCGGCGGAACTGCGTCTTGCACGCGGGCGGCTTCGCGGCCGCGATCTCGACCGTGGCCTCGTGCACGGCCCGGGCGAACCCGGTCCGGTCGAAGCCGTCGGCCAGACTCCCGGAGTAGTCGACGGTGATCTGCGGCATGAGCACTCCTGTTCTACGGCGGTCGCGGTCAGCCTAGGTGACGGCCGACCGCGACCGTCGGATCAGTCCAGCTGCCGGAAGACCGCGACCGTCCGCGCCGGAACCGTGAAGGTGCCGGTCGCCGCCTGGAAGGACGCGCCCTTGACGACCGGGTCGGACCCCGTCGCCTGCACCGGGTGCAGCCCGTACGCCGTCCCGGCGAGGCCGGCGATCCGCTGCTCCTGCCGCTCGGGCGTCGCGTTGAAGACGACGACCAGGTCACCGAGGCGCATGGTGATCACGCCGGGTGTCTCGTCCTTCCCGGACAGCGGGAAGGAGAGCCGGGACTGCACCCGCGCGGCGGTCGCGAGGGAGAAGTCCGGCTCGGTCGTCCGGATCTTCAGCAGGTCCCGGTACGCGGCGGACGCGCCGTCGATCTGCGGGCAGCCGACCCTGACCGTGCCCAGCAGCGGCTTGGCGTACGGCCACTTGGACGCGTTGTCGGCGGCCGGCGGCAGTCCGCGGCCGAAGCCGTTGCCGTCGGCGCAGTTCCAGTGGATGGCGTTGAACCAGTCGCCGCTGTCGAAGGAGTTGCGGTCCAGCGACTTCGAGCGCAGCAGGTCGGTGCCGGCCTGGGAGAGCGCCGGGCCCTGTGAGAGGGCGGCGGTGGCCATCGCCAGGACCTGCATGCGGGACCGGTCGGCGGCGTTCGTGGAGGCGGGCAGCTTGTAGGCGAGCGCGTCGAACAGCGCCTCGTTGTCGTGCGCGTCGACATAGGCGAGGGCGTCGCCGGGGTCGGCCGCGTATCCGGCGGGGGCGCCGTTGTAGTCGATCTCGGCGCCGGTGACCTCCTTGCCGCCCGAGTCCGTGAAGTGGTACCTCGCCAGGTTCCCGGACAGGCCGACCTTGATCAGGTCCTGGTCGTGCAGCAGGCGCGCCTTCTGCTCGGCCGGGGTGCCGTTGACGGTGGAGGAGTTCGGGTCGGTGTACAGCCCGCTCGCGAAGCCCTGGGCGCCGGGGTCGGCGTCGAAGGGGCTGCCGCCGCGCACGGCGTCACGGGCGCGGTCGGAGAAGGTGGCGATGCCGGTGCCGGCCATGTGGGCCTGCGTCGCCTGCACGAAGCGGGCGTCGTTGGCGACCTCGCCGAAGTTCCAGCCCTCGCCGTACAGGATGATCCGCTTGCCGTCGACGCCGTCCTTGTCCGGGGTGAGCGCGTCCAGCGCCTTGCGGACGGCGAGGATGTTGGCCTTGGGGTGGTGGCCCATGAGGTCGAAGCGGAACCCGTCGACCTTGTACTCCTTGGCCCAGGTGACGATGGAGTCGACGACCAGCTTGCCCATCATGGCGTTCTCGGGCGCGGTGTTCGCGCAGCAGGTGCTGGTGGCCACCGAGCCGTCGGCCAGGAGCCGCTGGTAGTAGCCGGGCACGACCTGGTCCAGCACCGAGGTGTCCGCCTGGCCGGCGGCCGCCGTGTGGTTGTAGACGACGTCCATGACGACGCGCAGCCCGTCCCGGTTGAGCGACTGGACCATCTCACGGAACTGCACCGTGCGGGCCGTGCCGTCCGGGTCGGTGGCGTAGGAGCCCTCGGGGACGGTGTAGTGGTACGGGTCGTAGCCCCAGTTGTAGGCGTCCTTCGCGGCGCTCTTCGTCACGCACTCCTGCTGCCGGTCGGAGTCGGCCGGCAGGGCGGCGAGGTCGCAGTCCGGGGTGGCCTGGTCGGCCTTCTTCTCGGGGATCGTCGCGATGTCGAACGCGGGCAGCAGGTGCACGTAGGAGGTGCCGGCCCGGGCCAGCTCCCGCAGGTGCTTCGAGCCGTCGCTGCCGGCGACCGTGAAGGCCCGGTAGGTGCCCCGGTCCTGGGCGGGGACCGTCGGGTCCTCCGCCGAGAAGTCCCGGATGTGCAGCTCCTGGATCTGCGCGTCCCGCAGCGGCACCGCCTTCGGCTTGGCCGTCGTGGACCAGCCCTTCGGCGCGAGGGACTTGTCTCCGAGGTCGACGACGAGGCTGCGCGCGGAGTCGGCGGTCAGGGCGACGGAGTACGGGTCGGTGACCCGGTTGGTGACGACCTCGCGGACGCTGGGCGCCCACACCTTCACGACGTACCGGTACGGCTTGTTCTTCCAGGAGGCCGGGCCGGTGACGGACCAGACGCCGGTCGCGGCGTCGCGGTGCATGGCCTTGAGCGAGCCGTCCAGCTCCAGCGACACGCTCTGCGCCGTCGGCGCCCACACGGCGAGCGTCGGCCTGCCGCCGCGGAACACCGGCCCGAGGCGGGCCTTGGTCGCGCCCGGGTACAGGTCGTCCAGGACGCCGGCGATCTGCACGCCGGTCGCGGCCAGTACGGCGCCGTTCGCGGCGCGCTGGGAGGCGACGAGCTGGCCGCGCAGCGCCTCGCGCACCCGGTCGCGGTCGCGCGGGTCGACGTGCCAGGCGGTGTAGTCCTTCAGCTGCGGGAACTTCGCCTTCTGGGCGTCGGTGAGCGTGGTCCTGCTCAGCCGGATCCAGCGCTCGTCGTCGCTGGTCAGCGTCCCGCCCCGGACGGTGATCGAGCCGTCGCGGGAGGAGAGCAGCTGGGTGGAGGCGGCGGCGTCGGAGCCGTTCCAGGCGACGGTGTCCCGGTCGATCCAGACCGCCTTGGAGGTGGCCGGGTCGAGTGCGGCGGAGGAGCCCTGCGGCTGCGGCAGCAGGTACTTCTCCTGCCCGGCCAGCAGCCACACCTCGTGACCACTGGCCTTCAGGTCCAGGGACTGGTCGGTGGGCAGGTCCTTGGCGTCGCCCTTGTGGAGGATGTAGCTGAGGCTGGTCGCGCCGGCGGCGAGCGGCACCTCGTAGACGGCGCCGTAGGCGTCGGTGCGCACCGGCTGCAGCGGCTTGGACCAGTCGGTGGGGTTCGCGGCGCCCGTCCACACGTGCAGGCCCCAGCCGTCGTAGTCGCCGTCGGCGCGGTGGTAGTGGACGACCGCCTTGGTGGTGTCCCGCGCCGGGTAGGCGGGCCGGTCCGTCAGGACGTCGGTCTTCCCCTGCTCGACCCACACCTCGCCGGTCCGGGTGACGTCGATGGTCCGGTCGGCGGAGACGTCCTTGTTGCCGTCCTTGTCGACGACAAGGAAACCGACGTTCTGGGCACCCGGCCTCAGCTTGACGTAGGCGAAGGCGCCGTAGGCGTCGCGGCCGGTGAAGGGGTGGCTGGCCGGCCAGTTCGTCGCCTCGCCGTCGGCGAGGTCGCCCCAGGCGTACAGGCCCCAGTCCGCGTAGTCGCCGTCGGCACGCTTGTAGTGCACGATCGCGTAGTCGCGGGAGGAGGCGGTGGGCGGCTGCGGTGCGGGCGGCGTGCCGGTGGTGCTGCTCGCCGTGGCGCTCGCGATGTGCCCGGCGGAGTCGGTCACGACGGCCTTGTAGCGCAGGGCGGTGCCGGCCGGGACGTCCTTGCCGAGGGTCTGGGTGACCTTGTAGGGCGCGTGGTCGGCGGAGCCGAGGATCTGCCACTTCGCGTCGCCGGCCTGGGCGGCGAAGACGACCCGGTCGAGCGCGCCGCCGGTCACGTCGGCGGTGAGGTCCACCGTCCCGGTGGCGCCGGGGGCCGGGGCGGTCAGGGTGAGGGACGGCTCGGTGGCGGGGGCGGCGAGCTTGCCGGCCGCCTTGTAGACGACGGCGGAACCGGCCGGGACGGTGAGGGTGAGCTTCTTGTCGGCGTCCGTCCGGAGGGTCCCGTCGGCGCCGTAGACGCCCCGGTACGCCATGCCGGCCGACCCGGCAGCGAAGGTCGCCGTCTGCTCGGAGCCCGCGTTGTTGAAGGCGACCAGGTACTCCTGGCCGGTGCGGGCGTCCGTGCGGGAGACGGCGTAGATGCCGGGCCCGTCGGCCGCGTACCGCTCCTGCTGCACGCCGTCGGTCAGCGCCGGGTTGGCCCTGCGCAGCGCGGCCAGGGCGCTGATCTGCCGGTAGAGCGGGGCGGAGGTGTCGTAGGCGTCGCTGGCGTGGGTGCGGTCGGTGCCGATCTCGTCGTCGTCGAGGTAGTCGGCGACCTTCGAGGCGAACATCGTCTGGCGGGCGTCCTTGTCGCCGCCGGAGCCGGTGAAGCCCTGCTCGTCGCCGTAGTAGACGACCGGGTTGCCGCGGGAGAGGAACATCAGCTCGTTGGCGAGCTTGTCCTTGGCGAGGAGTTCGGCGTCGCCGGCCTTGGGGTTGTCCTGCTTCAGGAACGACCCGATGCGGCCCATGTCGTGGTTGCCGAGGAAGGTGACCTGCTCGTAGGCGTTGGCCTTGTCCGTCGTGTACCGGTAGTCGTCGGCGAAGACCTTCGCGAGCTTCTGCGCGCTGCCGCCCTGCGAGGCGTAGGAGCGGGCCGCGTCCTGGAAGGGGAAGTCGAGGGTCGCGTCGAGCCGGCCCTGGGTGACGTACGGCGAGGTGACGGACGTGTCGGCGGAGTACACCTCGCCGAACATGAAGAAGTTCTCACGGCCGTGCCGGGCCGCGTACGCGTCCAGTGCCGTCGCCCACTGGGTCCAGAACTCCATGTTCACGTGCTTGACGGTGTCGATGCGGAAGCCGTCGACGGCGAAGTCCTTCACCCACCGTTCGTAGATCTTCTCCATGCCGTGGACGACTTCGGGACGCTCGGTCCACAGGTCGTCCAGGCCGGAGAAGTCGCCGTAGGTGGTGGACTCGCCGGCGTAGGTCGAGTCGCCCCGGTTGTGGTACATCGCCGGGTCGTTGAGCCAGGCGGGGACCTTGGCGCGGGCGGTCACCTTCGGGGTGCGCGGGAAGGAACCGTCGTCCACGGCGGGGAACGTCCGCTTGCCGTCCGCGTAGTCGGCGTCGTCGAAGGGGCGGCCGTCCTTGGTGAGGTACGGGAAGGCGCCCTTGGAGAGGTAGTCGTAGGACGCGGGCTCGTAGTCGACGAGGTCGGCGGTGTGGTTGGTGATGACGTCGAAGAAGACCTTCATGCCCTTGGCGTGGGCCCGGGCGATGAGCGTCCTGAGGTCGTCGTTGGTGCCGAAGTGCGGGTCGACCTGGGTGAAGTCGGTGATCCAGTAACCGTGGTAGCCCGCCGAGGCGTTGGCTCCGGTGCCCTGCACGGGCCGGTTCTTGAAGATGGGTGCCATCCAGATGGCGGTGGTGCCCAGGCCCTTGATGTAGTCCAGGCGCCGGGTCAGGCCCTTGAGGTCGCCGCCCTGGTAGAAGCCCTTGTCGGTGGGGTCGTAGCCGGTGGCCAGGCGCGAACCGGTCAGTCCGCCGCGGTCGTTGGCGGTGTCGCCGTTGGCGAAGCGGTCCGGCATGACGAAGTAGAACTGCTCGCGGGTGGCGTCGTGCCGGGCGGGCTGCGCGGCGAGCGCCGCGTCGGAGGGCGGCGGGGGCGGGGCGTCGGCGTGGGCGGCCAGCGGCTGCACCAGCGCGGCCGCGAGGGCGGCTGCGGTGACGGCTGCGGCTCGTCTGCTCCGTGCACTGCGGCGCGTCCCGCGCGCCGGCCATCTCGGTATCACAGGCGGAGACTCCTTGTGCTCACGGCTCGTTCGGGTCCGACCCCGGCGCTGTGACGCGGCTGCGCTGCCGGGCGCCCGGGGGACCGTATCGCTGCCGAAAGGCTTACAGCAAGAGGTCTGAAACATGCGGCAAGAACTTTCACAGCGCGCTCGACCGGAGTCTCGGCCGGCCCGGTCAGGGTGGCCGCGTGCCGTTGCGGGACGGGCCCGACGGGAGAAGAGTGGCTGGTGTGGCGCAGACCGTTCACCAAGCGTCTCTCCGGAGCCCACGAGCAGCCCCTCTGGATCCGCGATGACCAGAACCCCCCGGCGACACCCCCTCCCCCTGACCGGTGCGTCCGTCCTGCTCACCGCGTTCGCGGTGGCCGCGGGACCGGTGACGGCCCACCCGGCGACCGCGGCGACCGGCACCACCGGCGCGGGCCAGCTCGCGCCCTCGGCGCCTGCCGACTCCACGCCCCCTCCCCCGTCGCCCCCGAACGAGCCGGGGACCACGACACCGCCCGAGCCGCCGACACCGTCCACGCCTCCGCCGACGTCCCCCTCGAGCGGGACCTCGCAGCCCGGCGAGACGCCGGGCACCGGCACGCCGACCGGTCCGACGGGTCCTGGCGACGGGGACGGCTCGGGATCCGCCGCTCTGCGGCAACAGCAGAGCGAAGTCGACGACGTGACAGCGGATCTGGACGGCAAGAAGCAGGACGTGCCCGAGGAACTGGTGCCCACCGTCGAGCAGTTGAGCGCGGAGCTGCGCGCGGTGAGCGACACGCGGACTCCGCCTCAGGAGCGCGACGGGACGCTCACCAGCGCCCGGCACGCGGCCGCCGCGCTGGCGGTGATCGCCGATCCCGGCACCCCGCCGGAGGTGCGCAACCGGTTGACGGGGCTGGTGAAGGAGCTGACCTCCACCCTCGACTCGGCCACCCACGCGGCGACACCGCCCCACGCTCGGCGCCTGCTCACCTTGCTCGCGGCGAGGTCGGCCTCCACCCTGGCTCCCCTCGGCGACCGCACCACGGATCGGGGGCTGGCGAGCCACCTGGCCGGCGGCTCGAACGGCCTGCTCGGGGCGGCGAGGACGCTGAGCCCCAGAGCGACCGTCGCCCAGCGGCAGGCGATGCTGGCCGTGGGGGCCGCGTTGCAGGCCGCGAGCGACCAAGGCTCGTCCGACGACGAGCGCAAGGGGCTCGCGCAGAGCGCGCACGAGACCAGTTCGTCACTCGGCGGGTCCGACGACCAGGCGACGTCGGACAAGAAGCGGCGCATGGAGAAGAAGCTGAAGGAGGTCCTCTCCGCCCGGGGTCTGCCGGACGAACCGCTCGGGAAGGCGGCCGAGGCCTGCACCAACTCCATCTTCGAGGCCGTCCCGGACGCCACCCTCGCCAAGGATCTGCGGAGCCTGGTTCCGCACGCGTGGGACACGGCAGGCGTCCAGGACTTCTGGAAGTCCAGGGAAGCGGGACAGGACTCCCTTGTCGTGTACGCCCAACTGGCGCACGACAACAAGGTGGAGGACACCTCACTGGCCATCAAGCGGATGATCCCCCGGCTCGCCGGCACGGTACCGGCGGGCGACCTGTTCGATCTCGGGCTTCCGGCACTCGACTGCCTGCAGGCGGCCGTGCGGCTCGACGAGGACGCGGGCGTCGAATCGGGGACCTGGGTCAGCGCGGCCCAGCAGATATAGCGTGCAGCAGCTCCGCCACGGACAGCTCGGCCTCCGCGTAACGCGTCGAGATGCCGAATCTGTCCAGGTCCCTCTTCTCCTCCGGATAATCGATCCAGCCGCCCGTGAAGTGGAACGGTGAGACGGAGTACACGGGGGTTCCGGCCGGAGACCAGAACGCTGTCACATACAGCGGTCTGCGGGTGACGTTGACGAGGTTGTTGTTGTGGCGCACCCTGCCGTGGAAGGCGAGCGTGTCCGCGGGACAGCCGGGTGCCCGGCAGGTGTAGCGGGGGTGCTGCCACGACGGGTGCGGCTGCTTGAAGTGCTCGACGTCGATCCGGCCCCGGTCCTTCCTCATGTAGGTGATCTGCAGGTCGACGTGGAGCAGGTCGTAGGGCACGTCGCGGGGCATCTGGAACACGTGCTCCCGGATATCCTCCTGTCCGGCTTCCAGCACGTCCCCGGGCTCGTAGAACCGTCCGCTGCTCAGCCGGCGGTAGGACAGCCGGTCCACGTGCCGTTCCGCCTCCTCCTCCCGCGCGTCGATGCTCTCCTTCCATCCTTCCGCCGACGCGTCGCCCCGCGCGGAGTACGTGGCGGTTCTGCCGTAGACGGTGAAGTCGTTGATGACGAGGTAGACCGAGACGTCCCCGGTGTTCTTGACGGAGAGTTTCAGCGGTACCTGGACGAAAGGCAGGGAGCGGTCCGGCCGCGCCGCCCCGAACTCCGCCTTGAGCGAGAACCGCATGGGGGCCATCGCGGGCTGGTACAGGGTGGAGTAGGCGAGGCTGACGCCGGTGAGGAGCGCCGTCGCGAACACTCCCGCCGCGAATTTCCGGGGCTGCGGAAGCCCCCTCCAGGGCCTTTGCGGGAGCAGCACGCCGAGCGCCCACAGCGACCAGCACCACAGCGGTATGAAGGCCGGCAGATAGGGCGTGTACTCCTTCTCCTCCAGCCACAGCAGCATGAGCAGGCTGTCCGTGGCCAGCGCGATGACGGCGCCGAGCAGGACGATCGCCCCGGAGCTCTTGAACTCCCGTCGCCCCCAGTGGTCGGACACCAGGATCGCGCCGGCTCCCTGCACCACGCCCGCCAGGACGAACAGCGCCCCGGTGATGCGCTGGGCGAACGTCAGGGCGCCGGAGGCGTCCGGCCACCCGATCACCACGGTGAGGATCATGGACGCCAGCAGCCCGGCCGTCATCACGGCCATGACCGTGCGCCGCCTCCAGGCCCGGTCGGGCCAGGTGGCGCTGTCGCCTCCCCTCCAGCACACGGACGCGGGGTCCGCCACGTCCACGTCCGGGTAGCCGCGGCGTTCCAGCAGTTTCCGCAGCTCACGCAGTGACCAGGCGCTGCCCGCCGGGCTGCCGCCCACGGTGACCCGGCGCAGGCCGCGACCGTCCGGTGCCTCGACGACGACCCACGGACGGATGCTCATGGGGCCAGCCTCGGACCGGGGCCGGACACCCGCACACGGAATTACTCCGCCTGGCAGCGGCGCCCTCTCCGCCCCGGCGGCCCCTCGGTCTACCGCGTCCGGCACCGCCCCTGTCACCGGGCGCCCGGCGTCGCGGCGGGCCCCGGCGTCGCCGCGTACGACGCCGGGGTCCGGCCGTGGGGGCGGGCCTCAGCAGCTCGACTTGCCCGCGTAGACGGCGAGCGCGGTGTTGGCGCCGAGCGTGGCGGTGAGGGCGCCGGAGCCGTTCACCGTCACCGGGGTGTTGTTCTGGACGTTGCAGTAGGTCCCCGCCGGGAGGGATGTCTGGTAGGTGCGGGTGAGGGCCGAGGACTCGTGGTTGATGGCCACGAAGCCCTTGCTGCCGCGCCCGAAGGCGATCGCGTTGCCGCCGTCGTCCCACCAGTTCGTGACGGCCTGGCCGCGGGTGGCGTTGCGGAAGCCGACCATGGAGATGATCTCGGGCCACTTGTGCTGGCACTTCCAGCCGTCCTGCCAGCAGGCGTTGACCGTGCCGCCGTTCGGCGGGCCCGCGTCCGCGTCCGACCACTCGTAGCCGGAGTTGATGTCGGGGGCGCCGTACGGCCAGGCCAGCATGAAGACGTTGGCGAGGGTGTAGTTCGCGCCGTCCTTGTAGCTGAGGGTGGAGCCGTTGCGTTCGGTGTCGTGGTTGTCGACGAAGACGCCGGCGACGGAACTGTTCAGGTAGCCCCAGGCCTCCCCGTAGTTCTTCAGGTAGGCGAGCTTCTCGTTGGTGAAGACGCGCTTGAGGTCGTAGGCGTAGCGGAACTCCTGGACGTCGCCGTTGCCGGTGTACTCGGTCGGCTGGACGGCCTCGCCCGCGCCGTAGATGACCTCCTGCTTGAAGTAGACGGACGGGTTGGTCAGCCGGGACTTGATGTTGGCGAGGTCGGCGGCGTCGATGTGCTTGGCGGCGTCGATGCGGAAGCCGTCCGCGCCGAGGGAGAGCAGGTCGTTCATGTACCCGGCGATCGCGCCGCGGACGTAGGGCTCGCCGGTGTCCAGGTCGGCGAGGCCGACGAGTTCGCAGTGCTGGACGTTCCAGCGGTCCTGGTAGTTGCTGACCTGGGCGGTGCAGTCGTCGAAGTCGTACGACGAGTACAGGCCGGGGTAGTTGTACTTCGTGTACGACGAGCCGCCGGTGCCGGTGCCGCTGCCCGCCGACATGTGGTTGATGACGGTGTCGACGACGACCTTCACCCCGGCCGCGTGACAGGTGTTCACCATGTTCTGGAACGCGGCCCGGTCACCGAGCCGCCCGGCGATCCGGTACGACACCGGCTGGTACGACGTCCACCACTGCGGGCCCTGTATGTGTTCGGCGGGCGGGGAGACCTGGACGTAGCCGTAGCCGGCGGGGCCGAGGGTGCTGGTGCACTCCTTGGCCACCGAGTCGTACTTCCACTCGAAGAGGACGGCCGTGACGTCCTTGGTGCCGGGCGGGGAGGCGTGCGCGGCGGCCGGGGTCATGACAAGTGCCGCGGCGAGGGCGGCCGCCCCGGCGAGGATTCTGCGTGCCATGTGGGGTTCCTTCGTCCTTGAAGGCATGTGGGGAACCGCGAAAGCCCTTGCTGAAAGCTTCAGCAAACTTGCGGTGACGCAGATGTTAAAGGCCCGCCACCTGAAAGGGCAGCGGGCCGGACGAAGTTGTTGAAGATTCTTGCGAAGGGCCGTCAGGCGGTGGTGAACCAGACGGTGGTGTCGGCCGGCACCTTCGCCTCGCCGCCGGCCTCGCTCACCTCACCGCTGGCGAGCAGCACACGGCCGTACGCCGGAGTCGTCACGGACTCCCCCGTGGTGTTGGCGACGCAGACGAAGTCGCCGCGGCGGAAGGCGAGGACGCCCTCGGGAGCGCGCAGCCACTCCACGCTGTCACCGGCGCCCAGGTCCGGGTGGACACGGCGGGCGGCGAGCGCCCCTCGGTACAGCTCCAGGGTCGACTCCGGCGCACCGGTCTGCGCCTCGATGCTCAGCTCGCCCCAGTTCTCCGGCTGCGGCAGCCAGCTGCCGCCACTGCCGAAGCCGTACGACGAACCCGTGCGGGTCCACGGGATCGGCACCCGGCAGCCGTCACGGAAGCCGTCCTGGCCCGCGCCGCGGAAGTACGCCGGGTCCTGGCGCACCTCGTCGGGCAGGTCGACGACGTCCGGCAGGCCCAGCTCCTCGCCCTGGTAGACGTAGGCCGAGCCGGGCAGCGCCAGCATCAGCAGCGTCGCGGCACGGGCCCGGCGCAGGCCCAGCGCGCGGTCCCCGGCGGTGCGGATCTGGGTGCCGAGGCCGGGCGCGTTGGCGAAGCGGGTGGCGTGCCGGGTGACGTCGTGGTTGGACAGCACCCAGGTGGCGGGGGCGCCGACCGGGCGCATGGCGTCCAGGGTGCGGTCGATGACCGTCCGCAGCTCCCTGGCGTCCCATTCCGTCGCCAGGTACTGGAAGTTGAACGCCTGGTGCAGCTCGTCGGGGCGGACGTAGTGCGCGGTGCGCTCGACGGTCGGCGTCCACGCCTCGGCCACGAAAATGCGTTCTGGGGGTCCCCCCTGCTCGGAGAGCTCGGGGGAGTACTCGTCGAGGATCGTGCGCCACTGCCGGTAGATGGCGTGCACGCCGTCCTGGTCGAAGAACGGCATGACATCGTTGCCCAGCAGCTTCAGCTGGTCGTGGCTGCCGAGGTCGGGCAGGCCGTCGGCCTTGACCAGGCCGTGGGCGACGTCGATGCGGAAGCCGTCGACGCCCATGTCGAGCCAGAAGCGCAGGATGGAGCGGAACTCGTCGCCGACGGCCGGGTGGTCCCAGTTGAAGTCGGGCTGCTCGGGCGCGAAGAGGTGCAGATACCACTCGCCGGGCGTGCCGTCGGGCTCGGTGACGCGGGTCCAGGCCGGCCCGCCGAAGATGGACTCCCAGTCGTTGGGCGGCAGTTCGCCGTTCTCTCCCTGCCCGGGACGGAAGTGGTAGCGCTCGCGCAGCGGGGAGCCGGGGCCCTCGGCGACGGCGCGCTTGAACCACTCGTGCTGGTCGGAGGAGTGGTTGGGCACCAGGTCGACGATGATGCGCAGGCCCAGCCGGTGGGCGTCGCGGATCAGCGCGTCGGCGTCCAGGAGGTTGCCGAACATGGGGTCGACGGCCCGGTAGTCGGCGACGTCGTAACCGGCGTCGGCCTGCGGGGAGGCATAGAAGGGACTGAGCCAGACGGCGTCCACGCCCAGGTCACGCAGGTACGGCAGACGAGAGCGTACGCCCTCCAGGTCGCCCATACCGTCGCCGTTGCTGTCGGCGAAACTGCGCGGATACACCTGGTAGATCACCGCGTCCCGCCACCAGTCGCGGCGCTGGGCGACGGTGGCGAGGGCCGAGTTCGGTGCCGGGGAATGCTGGGTCATGACGTCCTTGATACCTGAGGAGAGTGAGGTCATCGGGCTTGTGGGTGCGGCGGCTGGAGGGTGAGGCGGCCGCGGTGACAGCGGGGTCGGAGGGCCACCGCGGCCGCCTGCCCGCGCGACCAGGCGCGCGGGAACCTACTGGCTGACGGTCCGTCAGCCCTTGGTGCCGCCGGCGGTGAGGCCGGTCACCAGGTTCTTCTGCACGAGGTAGAAGAACACGGACACGGGTATCGCGATCAGGACCGCGGTGGCGGCCATGAGGTTGCGCTGGGCGTCGTGCTCGCTGACGAAGCTCTGCAGACCGACGGCGAGGGTGTACTTGCTGTCGTCCAGCATGAAGGTGGTGGCGAAGGCGACCTCGCCGAAGGCGGTGATGAAGCTGTAGAAGCCGGCGACCGCCAGGCCCGGCCGGGCGAGCGGCAAGATCAGCCGCGCGAACGTGCCGAACGGGGTCAGGCCGTCGACGCGCCCCGCCTCGTCGATCTCGAAGGGGATCGTGTCGAAGTAGCCCTTGAGCAGCCAGGCGCAGTACGGCACCGCGGTCGTGCAGTAGATCAGGATCAGACCGAGGTAGTTGTCGATCAGCTGCAGCTCGGACAGGATCTGGTACATCGGCACCATCAGCACGGCCACCGGGAACATCTGGGTGACCAGCAGGACCCACATGAACTTGCGGTAGCCCGGGAAGCGCATGCGGGAGACGGCGTAGCCGGTGGTGGCGGCGACGAGCACACCGATCACCGTGGTGCCGAGGGAGACGATCAGGGAGCTCTTCAGCCAGTCGAAGAAGCCGGTGTGCTGGAGGACGAACGAGTAGTTGTCCAGCGTCATCTTCCCCCAGATGCGGCCGGGGTGCAGATAGTCGTCCTTGTCCGGGCCGAGGGAGAGGAACACCAGCCAGGCCACCGGGAAGAGGGCGACGAGGCTCGCGCCGGTCAGCAGGCCGTGGGAGGCGAGGGCGCCGAGGCGGGAGCGCCGGCCGCGGCCGCGCGTCCCGCGGGGGGCGCCCGCGGAGGTCTTCTCGGTCACCGCGGCGGAGGACTCGACTGTGGTCGTGGTCATGAGGGGAGCTCCTGCCTCAGATCGCGAGCTGCTGGTCGTTGCGGTTCAGCCAGCGGCGGTAGAAGGAGGTGAAGACGATCAGGATGGCCAGCAGCAGCATGCCGTAGCTGGCGGACTGGGCGAAGTCACGTGGCTGCTGCCCGAAGCCGAGGTAGTACGCCCAGGTGACGAGGATCTGGGCGTCGGGCGCGGAGGTCGGGCCGAAGAGCAGGAAGATCACGGCGAACTGGTTGAAGGTCCAGATGATGCCGAGCAGGACGACGGTGGAGCTGACCGAGCGCAGGCCGGGCAGGGTGACGTAGCGGAACCGCTGCCAGGGGCTCGCGCCGTCCATCTCGGCGGCCTCGTACAGCGAGGCGTCGATGGACTGCAGCCCGCCGAGCAGGGAGACCATCATGAACGGCACACCGCACCAGGTGTTGACCATGATCGCGGCGAACCGCTGCCAGAAGGTGTCCTCCAGCCAGGCCGGCGAGGGCAGGTGCAGGGCGTCGAGGAAGGTGTTGATGACGCCGCCGTCGGAGAGCATGATCCGCCAGCCGAAGACGGTGACGAAGGTGGGCACGGCCCACGGGATGATCAGCAGCAGCCGGTAGGCGGTGCGGCCGCGCAGCTTCTGGTTGAGCAGCAGCGCGAGGCCGAGGCCGAGGGAGTAGTGCAGCGCGACGCACAGCGCGGTCCAGGCGATCGTCCAGATGAAGTGCGACCAGAAGCGGTCGTACGCCGTCGGGCCGAAGAGGATGTCCTGGTAGTTGTCCAGCCCGATGAACTTGTAGGCGGCGTCGATGTGATTGACGCCGATCGTGCGGGCGGTGTTCAGGCTGTTGGCGTCGGTGAGCGTGAGATACAGGCCGTACACCAGCGGATAGACGACGAGGACGCCGAGCACGACGGCCACGGGGGTGACCATCGCGTAGGCGTACCAGTGCTTCTGGTAGCCGCGCTTGAGACGTTGGACGACTGTCATGGTTCTCGACACCTTCGAAGACGATCAGGGAGTACGGCGCGCAGGCCGGTGGCCGCCGGATCCCTCCCCCCGCTCAAGACGGGGGATCCGGCGGCCACGCGGGGTCACTTGCTGAAGTCCGGGACCAGCTTGGTGATCGCGGTCTCCGCGTTGCTCAGGCCCTGGTCCAGAGACTCCTTGCCGCCGGCGATCTTGGGCAGCTCGGTGTCGAGCGGACCCCACAGGGAGCTGTACTCCGGCAGGGCGGGGCGCGGCTGGGCGGCGGGCAGGACGGTCTGGTAACCGGCGATGCCCGGGTCGGCCTTGACCTCGGCGGTGTAGGCGTCGTCCCGCGTCGGCAGCGTCGAGTTCTTCAGCGCGATCTGCGTCTGCGACGCCGCGGAGGTCATGAAGCCGACGAACTTCAGCGCGGCCTTCTGGTGGGCGGCGTCGGAGCCCGCGTAGACGGACAGGTTGTGACCGCCGGTCGGGGCGCCGGCCTTGCCGGCCGAGCCGGCCGGGACGGTGGCGATGCCGAGGTTGCTCTTGTCCTTGAAGGCGGAGCCCTTGTAGAAGTTGGTGATCTCCCACGGGCCCTGGATGATCGCGGCGACCTTGCCGTTGACGAACGCGTCCTGGATGTGGGCGTAGGCGTCGGCGGTGGTGTCGGCCTTGTGCAGGCCCTTGCCGTCGAACAGGCTCAGCCAGGTGCCGTAGCCCTTCTTGGCGGCGGCCGAGTTCACGGTGATCTTCTTGCCGGCGGCGTCGACCGTGTCGGTGCCCTCGCCGTAGAGGTAGGGCTGGGCGTAGTAGGCCTGGGTGGAGCCCCAGTAACCGTCGACGCCGGTCTTGTCCTTGACGGTGGCGGCGTCCTTCTTCAGGTCGTCCCAGGTCTTGGGCGCCTCGGTGATGCCGGCCTTGGCGAACAGCTGCTTGTTGTAGACGAGTGCGAGGGTGTCGGTGACCAGCGGCACGCCGTAGGTCTTGCCCTCGTACTGGGCCTGCTGGATCAGGCTGGGCTGGAACTTGTCCTTCTGAGCCAGGGCCTCGGTGCCGTCCAGCGGCAGGAAGTAGCCCTTCTTGGCGAAGGCCGGGGTCCAGCCGACCTCGGAGCGCAGCACGTCGGGGGCACCCTTGGAGCCGGCGGCGGTGTCGAACTTGTTCTGGGCCTGGTCGAACTGGACGTTGACGTAGTTGACCTTGACGTCCTTGTTCGCGGCCTCGAACTGCTTGATCAGTGCCTGGTAGGTGGGGGCCTCGTTGGTGGCGTTGGAGGTGTCCCACCAGGTGATGGTGACCGGCCCGCCGGCCTTGTCGCCACTGTCGCTGCCGCCGCAGGCCGTCGCCGCCAGCGCGAGGGACGCCGCCAGCGCGGTGGCCGCTATGCCACGCCGCATGAGTTCTCCTTGAGGTGAAAGCCCGAGTGGTGCCGACTGCGCCGTTGCTCGCCGTCGGGCGACGTGAACGTAACAGCCATGTAAGCGTCACGAAAGACCTTGCAGCAAAAAAGTGCAAGACACCTCCGAAGTTACCCGGGCGTGATCGGGTCTCGACCGGCATGAGACCGCTGTGAGACTGTTGTTTACAGGGATTGGGCAGGGCGGGGGCAGACCGGAACCGCCGTGTGCAAGACTCTGCAAGTTCTTGCCACCGATTGCACGAGGGAGCGCGATGCCGCAGCAGCCCACCGCGGGACGTCCTACGGGCCGCCCCCGGCGCCCGGTCGGTGTGCAAGCGGGCATCCGGCCGGTACAGTCCAGTGGCGTGACCACACGGCTTGCCGACATCGCCGCGCAGGCGGGGGTGAGCGAAGCGACCGTCAGCCGCGTTCTCAACGGGAAGCCGGGCGTCGCCGCCACCACCCGCCAGTCCGTGCTGGCCGCGCTCGACGTCCTCGGCTACGAGCGGCCCGTGCGGCTGCGCCAGCGCAGCGCGGGCCTCGTGGGGCTGATCACCCCGGAGCTGGAGAACCCCATATTCCCGGCCCTGGCCCAGGTCATCGGCCAGGCGCTGACCCGCCAGGGCTACACGCCGGTGCTCGCCACCCAGACGCCGGGCGGCTCCACCGAGGACGAGCTGACGGAGATGCTCGTCGACCGCGGGGTGGCCGGCATCATCTACGTCTCCGGGCTGCACGCCGACACCACCGCCGACATGCAGCGCTACGAGCAGCTGCGCGCCCAGGGCGTGCCGTTCGTGCTCGTGGACGGCTTCTCGCCGAAGGTGCAGGCGCCGTTCATCTCCCCCGACGACCGCGCCGCGATGACGCTCGCGGTGACGCATCTGGCCTCGCTCGGCCACACCAGGATCGGTCTCGCCCTCGGCCCCAAGCGGTTCGTGCCGGTCCAGCGCAAGATCGAGGGGTTCGTGCGGGCCATGCAGGACTCGCTGGGCCTCGCCCCGGACGTGATCGAGGCGGAGCTGGTGCAGCACTCCCTGTACACGCTGGAGGGCGGCCAGGCGGCCACGACCGCGCTGATCGAGCGCGACTGCACGGCCGTGGTGTGCGCCAGCGACATGATGGCGCTGGGCGCCATACGGGCGGCCCGCCAGCGGGGCCTGGAGGTCCCGACGGACATCTCCGTCGTCGGCTTCGACGACTCGCCGCTGATCGCCTTCACCGACCCGCCGCTGACGACGGTCCGCAAGCCGGTCCCGGCGATGGGCCAGGCGGCCGTGCGCACGCTGCTGGAGGAGATCGGCGGGACGCCCGCGCCGCACAGCGAGTTCGTGTTCATGCCGGAACTGGTGGTGCGCGGCTCCACCGCCTCGGCTCCCGGCGACCGCAACCGCCCGTAGAGCCGCACGGCAGCCGCCCGTGAAGGCTCCCGCGATCCGCCCGTAAGGGTCGTGGGCGCCCAAGTCCTCCGCAAGTCGGAGAAGGTGCGCGGGGGACCCGACCGGAGGATGATCGGTCACAGAAGGTCTATCTGGCAGAATTCGTGCACATGGGTGAGACGACCGTGACGACCCCGGAAGGCCGCGAAGCGGCACTCCCGCAGCCCGTCACGGCCGCTTCGCGCGGCGGCCTCCTCGGCCGGCTGCGCACTCCGCGTGCCCCGCGGCTCTGGCTGGAGATCCTGCTGATCGCGGTCAGTTACTGGACCTATTCGCTGATCCGCAACGCCGTCCCCGAGCAGCGCGGCCAGGCGCTGCGCAACGCGGACTGGATCTGGCGGCTGGAGCACTCCCTCGGCATCGCCTTCGAGCAGTCCGTCAACCACGCCGTGAACTCGGTGACTTGGCTGATCGTCGGCATGAACTACTACTACGCCACGCTGCACTTCATCGTGACCCTCGGCGTGCTGGTCTGGCTGTACCGCAGGCATCCCGGGCGCTACGGCGCGGCCCGGCTGGCGCTGTTCGCCACGACGGGTGTGGCCCTGGTCGGTTACTACCTGTATCCGCTCGCGCCGCCCCGGTTGATGAACGGCACCCACTTCATCGACACCGTCATGGTCCATCAGACGTGGGGCTCGATGGCCTCCGGCGACCTGAAGCACATGTCGAACCAGTACGCGGCCATGCCGTCGATGCACATCGGCTGGTCCCTGTGGTGCGGCCTGACGATCTTCGCGCTGGCGAGGACGCCCTGGGCGCGCGTCCTGGGCCTGCTCTACCCGGCGGCGACCCTGCTGGTCATCGTGGCCACGGCCAACCACTTCTGGCTGGACGCGGTGGGCGGCGTCCTGTGCCTGGCGTTCGGCTTCACGGTGGCGCGCCTGTGGTACGGCTCCCTGCCCTACGCCCTCCCGCGGCACGTGGCCGTCAAGGCGGCGCGGGAACGGGCCCCGGCGCGTCAGGCGCCGTAGAACAGCTCCTCGACGACGCCACGGGCCCGGCGCGTGGTACGCCGGTAGGCGTCGAGCATGTCGCCGACGTGCCCGGGCCCGTAGCCGAGGTAGCGCCCGACGGCGGCCAGTTCGCGGCTCTCCGTGGGGAACGTGTCCCCGGCCCGCCCGCGCACCAGCATGACCGCGTTGCGCACCCGGGTGGCCAGCACCCACGCCTCGTCCAGGATCTCCGCGTCCTCGGCCGAGAGCAGTCCGGCGTCCAGGGCCGCGGCGAGGGCCTGCCGGGTCCGGGTGGTGCGCAGCCCCGGAACGTCCCGGGCGTGCCGCATCTGCAGCACCTGCACGGTCCACTCCACGTCCGACAGCCCGCCCGGCCCGAGCTTGGTGTGCAGCTTGGGGTCGGCGCCGCGCGGCAGCCGCTCGGACTCCATCCGGGCCTTGAGCCGCCGGATCTCCCGCACGGCGTCCTCGCCGAGCCCGTCCGCCGGGTAGCGCAGCGGATCGATCAGCTCGACGAAACGGCGCCCCAGATCCTCGTCCCCGGCGACCGGCTCGGCCCGCAGCAGCGCGTGCGACTCCCACACGAGCGACCAGCGGCGGTAGTACGCCTCGTACGAGTTCAGGGTGCGCACCAGCGGCCCGGACTTGCCCTCCGGGCGCAGGTCGGCGTCGATCAGCAGCGGCGGGTCGGAGCTGGGGAGCTGCAGCAGCCGCCGCATCTCGCCGACGACCTTGTTCGCCGCCGCGCCGGCCTCCCGCTCGTCGACGCCGTCCCGGGGCTCGTGCACGAACAGCACGTCGGCGTCGGAGCCGTACCCCAGCTCGTGGCCGCCGAAGCGGCCCATGCCGATGACGGCGAACCGCGTGGGCAGCGTGTCCCCCCACCCCTCGCGCACGACGGCGCGCAGGGTGCCGGCGAGGGTCGCGGCCGTCAGATCGGAGACGGCAGCGGCGACCCGGTCCACCAGGGCGCCCTGATCGGCCTCGGCGGACTGCGTCTCGGTGCCGTAGGAACCGACGATGTCGGCGGCGGCGGTCCGGAACAGCTCCCGGCGACGCACCCCGCGGGCCGCGGTGACGCCCTGCTCGGCGTTCTCGGCGCGTCCCACCGCCGCGAGGATCTCCTGCTCCAGATGACCGCGCGACCTGGGCGCGAGCCCGCCGCCGTCGCCGTCGCCGAGCAGCGCCACGGCCTCCGGCGCCCGCATCAGCAGATCCGGGGCGAGCCGCCCGGCGGACAGCACCCGCGCCAGATTCTCCGCGGCCGCGCCCTCGTCGCGCAGCAGCCGCAGATACCAGGGAGTCTTGCCCAGCGCGTCGGACACCTTGCGGAAGCCCAGCAGCCCCGCGTCCGGATCGGCCGAGTCCGCGAACCACCCCAGCAGCACCGGCAGCAGCGTCCGCTGGATGGCGGCCTTGCGGGTGACGCCGGAGGCCAGCGCCTCCAGATGCCGCAGCGCGGCGGCCGGATCGGCGTACCCCAGGGCGATCATCCGCTCCCGGGCCGCCTTCGCGCTCAGCCGCGCCTCCCCCGGCGCGAGCTGGGCGACCGCGTCGAGCAGCGGCCGGTAGAACAACTTCTCGTGCAGCCGTCGTACGACACCGGTGTGCCGTTTCCACTCCCGGGTCAGCTCGGTCACCGGGTCGGCACGCAGCCCCAGTGACCGCCCGATCCTCCGCAGATCGGCGTCGTCCTCGGGCACCAGATGCGTCCGGCGCAACCGGAACAACTGGATCCGGTGCTCCATGGACCGCAGGAACCGGTAGGCGTCGTCGAGCTGGACGGCGTCCGCACGGCCCACGTACCCGCCCGCCGCGAGCGCCTGCAACGCGTCCAGCGTCGTACCACTGCGCAGGGAGGCGTCGGCGCGGCCGTGCACGAGCTGGAGGAGCTGCACGGCGAACTCGACGTCGCGCAGCCCGCCGGGCCCGAGCTTCAGCTCCCTCTCCACCTCGGCCACCGGGATGTTCTCGACGACCCGCCGCCGCATCTTCTGCACGTCGGCGACGAAGTTCTCCCGCTCGGCGGCCTGCCAGACCAGCGGCTCCAGCGCCTCGATGTACGCCCGCCCCAGCTCGGCGTCACCGGCGACGGGCCGGGCCTTCAGCAGCGCCTGGAACTCCCAGGTCTTGGCCCAGCGCTGGTAGTAGGCGAGATGGCTGGCCAGGGTCCGCACCAGCGGCCCGTTGCGTCCCTCGGGCCGCAGATTGGCGTCGACGGGCCAGATGGAGCCCTCGACGGTGGTCTCCGAACAGATCCGCATCAGATGCGAGGCAAGCCGCGCGGCGGCCTTCAGGGCCTTGTCCTCCTCGGCCCCCTCGGCCGCCTCCGCGACGAAGATGACATCGACGTCGGAGACGTAGTTCAGCTCGTGGCCGCCGCACTTGCCCATCGCGATCACCGCGAGCCGGCAGGCGGCGGCGTCCTGCGGGGCGGCCGCCTTCGCCATGGCCAGCGCCGCGCGCAGCGTCGCGGTCGCCAGATCGGCCAGCTCGGCGGCGACCTCCGCGACGTCCGTCGTCCCGCACACGTCACGGGCGGCGATGGACAGCAGACAGCGGCGGTAGGCGACCCGCAGCGAGACGGGATCGACGGCCTCTTCCAGACCACGCTCGAACTCCACGAGCCCCGGGTGCAGGTCGGACGGCTCATAGGTGACCAGGGCCTGCCAGTCCCGCGGATGCCGGGCGAGGTGGTCGGCCAGCGCCGCGGACGCGCCCAGCACGCCCAGCAGCCTGTCCCGCAGCGGCTTGGCCGCTATCACCGTGTCGAGCAGTTCCCGGCGGGCGGTGCCATCGGACTGCGCCTCCAGCAGCCGGGCCAGGCCATGCAGGGCGAGATCGGGGTCGGCGGTGGCCCCGAGGGCCTCCAGCAGGACGGGGTCGCTGCGGACGTGGGCGAGGTCGGCGCCGTCCAGGAGACGTTCGGCGGCGGACGGATCGGTGAAGCCGTGCCGCAGCAGCCGCGAGAAGGTACTGCTCCTGCGCCCGGGCGCCGTCATCTCCGGCCTCCTTCACGTCGTACGTGGCCCGAGCCTAACCGCAGCCGCGGGGGCGAGCGTGACGGCGTGCTACGCACCCGGCGTTGAGGGCCCCAGCGGCAAACGCGACGCGCGGCGCGGCCGGCCGGGGTGGGTGCACTCACCGGCACCGGCAGGGCGCCCGGTACTGCGACTGGCCGGGGGTGGGTGCGCAGCCCGGCGCGACGGGGTGCCTCCCGCGCCCATCCGTGCCGCCCTGGGGGTGGTCCCCCTGCTCGAAGAGCTTGGGGGAGGCACGCATGCCCGCGGCGTGGCCGAAGGGGAAGGACGAGGGCGCGCCCTGCGGCTGCGCGGGCGGCTGGAGAGACGAGCCGCCCGCACCGTCGCCGCGCGGGTGGGCGGCGCCCCCAGCAGGGCGGCGCGCCGCTCAGCCGATGGCGACCCGCAGTCGCCGACGGCCGGGAGGGGACGGGGTGGGGGGTGTCCGCCCGCAGCGTCCGGCACCGGGCAACAGTAAGCGCGTCGGGGACGGGCGGCCGGACCGAGGACGGACACCCCCCACCCCGGCCCCGACTCAGAAACCGGCCGCAGGCGCTACCGCAACCGGCCACCGGACAGCAACGGGCCGCCGCAGGCACAAAAGGGGCGCGGGGAACTGCGCGACCAGCCACAACGCACCCGCAGACAAAACACGACCCAGCGCCGCAGGCAACCCGGCGAACGCCGGCGAATCCGGTGGCGCACCGCCCGGTTTTCCGCTTCGGTGGGGGAACCACCAGGAGGAGGAAAAGCGATGGACTTCACCCTCGAAGTGATCCCCCTGCCCGTGAGCGACATCGACCGGGCCCGCGACTTCTACCGGGACAAGGTCGGCTTCCACGTCGACATCGACACGGAAGTCATGCCGGGCATGCGCATCGTCCAGCTGACGCCCCCCGGCTCCGGCTGCTCCATCGCCCTCGGCGACAGCATCTGGGAGATGACGAAGGGCCCCCGCCCTGCCCCCGGCTCCTACCAGGGCCTCCAGCTCTGCGTGGCCGACATCAAGGCGGCCCACGCGGAACTGGTCGAGCGCGGCCTGGAGGTCACCGAGCCGGTCCAGTACGCGCCGGACGACGGGGCGACCTTCATGTACTTCACGGACCCCGACGGCAACGGCTGGGCCGTCCAGGAGTACCGCCGCCGCGCCGGGGAACCCCTGCACCGGGTACTGGCCCAGCAGGCGCAGCCCACACACGAGGCGCAACCCCCGACGCAGACCACGCAGACCACGCAGACCACGTAGACGACCCAGACCCCGCCGCACCCCCCGGCACCCACCCCACGGCCCCCAGCCC
Organism: Streptomyces sp. NPDC097129; assembly: GCF_055668065.1. Classification (NCBI taxonomy): domain Bacteria; kingdom Bacillati; phylum Actinomycetota; class Actinomycetes; order Kitasatosporales; family Streptomycetaceae; genus Streptomyces; species Streptomyces sp. NPDC097129. The sequence continues at coordinate 424,544 of NZ_JBVOQE010000001.1, forward strand.
CCCAGCCCCCAGGGCCAGTAGTTCACCCGCTCTTCACCCCCCGGGTTGCCCCACGTGGGCCGCGGGCATATTGGCGTGTGCATGCTCTGTCCGCACCGCCAGCCCGCCCGTCCCCTCCGGAGGTTGATGTGTCCGGCAGTTCCGTGTACCGCCGCGCCCGTACCGCCCTGGCCTCGGCAACGGCCCTGGCCGCAGCCGCGGTCGGCCTGTGGACCGGGCTCGGCGGTGAGACCGCGCACGCCGCGGGCGCCGTGCCCACCCCGGACCACGTGGTCGTCGTGGTCTTCGAGAACCACGCCTACAGCCAGGTCATAGGCTCCTCCAGCGCCCCGTACATCAACTCGCTGAAGTCCGGCGGCGCCAACCTGACCCAGTCGTACGGCGAAACCCACCCGAGCCAGCCCAACTACTTCGCGCTGTTCTCCGGCTCCACCCAGGGCATCACCGACGACAGCTGCTACACCCCGGGGTTCTCCTCCGCCCCCAACCTCGCCTCCGAGCTGCTCGGCGCCGGCAAGACCTGGGCCAGCTACAACGAGACGCTGCCGAGCCAGGGCTCGACGACGTGCAGCAGCGGCACCTACGCCCGCAAGCACAACCCGTGGTTCGGCTTCAGCAACGTGCCGACCTCGTCGGCGAAGACGTTCGCCCAGTTCCCCACCGACTACTCCACGCTGCCCGACGTCTCCTTCGTCGTGCCGAACCTGTGCAGCGACATGCACGACTGCTCGGTGTCCACCGGTGACACCTGGCTGAAGAACAACCTCGGCGCGTACGCCACGTGGGCCAAGACCCACAACAGCCTGCTCGTCGTCACCTTCGACGAGGACAACAAGCTGTCCGGCAACCGCATCGCGACCGTCCTGTACGGCCAGCCCGTCACCCCGGGCTCGTCCTCGTCGGCCACGTACAACCACTACAACCTCCTCCGCACGCTGGAGGACATGAAGGGCCTCGCCTCCCACGCGGGCAACGCGGGCTCCGCCCAGGACATCACCGGCATCTGGGCGTCCTGAGGTGTACGTCGCGGACAGCCGCGCCGCAGCCCCGGCGCCGGCGTCCGCGGACGGTGCCGTCCGGCCTCCCGCCGGGCGGCGCCGTGCCGCGGTCGCCCCGACCGTCCTCGCGCTCGGCACGGTCAGCCTGATCACCGACGTGTCGTCGGAGATGGTGACGGCCGTGCTCCCGCTGTACCTGGTGGCCGGGCTCGGCCTGTCCCCGCTGGGCTTCGGGCTGCTGGACGGCGTCTACAACGGTTTCTCGGCACTCGTACGGCTGGCCGGCGGTCACCTCGCCGACCGCGGCGGGGGCCGGCACAAGTGGGTCGCCGGCCTGGGCTACGGCCTCTCGGCGGCCTGCAAGCCGCTCCTGCTGGTGGCGCACTCCCTGACCCCGATCGGCCTGGTCCTGGCGGCCGACCGCACCGGCAAGGGCCTGCGCACGGCCCCGCGCGACGCGCTGATCTCCCTGTCCAGTACGCCCGAGACGCGCGGCCGCGCCTTCGGGGTGCACCGGGCGATGGACACCGCGGGCGCCCTGCTCGGGCCGCTGGTGGCGTTCGGCATCCTGCGGGCCACCGTGGACGGCTACGACGCGGTGTTCACGGTGAGCTTCTGCGTGGCTGCCGTGGGCGTCCTGGTGCTGGTGCTGTTCGTACCGGCAGGCCGCCCGGCGCCGGCGGCGGCCGTCGGGACACCCGCCGCGCCGCCCGACCGCCCCACCCTGCGCAATGCCCTGCGCCTCCTGCGCCGCCGCGACCTGCGCCGTATCACGCTCTGCGCGCTCCTCCTGGGCCTGGCCACGGTCAGCGACTCCTTCGTCTACCTGCTGCTGCAGCGCCGGCTGGGCGTGCCCGACCGCTGGTTCGCGCTGCTGCCGCTGGGGACGGCGGCCGCGTTCCTGCTGCTGGCGGTACCGACGGGCCGGCTGGCGGACCGGGTGGGCCGCTGGCGGATGTTCCTGGCCGGTCACGGCGCGCTACTCACGGCGTATGTCCTGCTGCTGACGTCCTGGCACGGGAGCGCGCTGCCGTACGCGGTGCTGGTGCTGCACGGCGCCTTCTACGCGGCCACCGACGGGGTGCTGATGGCGGCGGCCTCGGACAGCGTGCCCGAGGCGCTGCGCTCCTCGGGGCTGGCGCTCGTGCAGACGGGACAGGCGCTCGCCCGGTTCGCCTGCTCGCTGGGGTTCGGCGCGCTGTGGACGGTGTGGGGCGACCGCTCGGCGCTGGCGGCGTCGACGGTGGCGCTGGCCGTGTGCGCCGCGTGCTCGTTCGCCCTGCGCCCGCAAGCCACCGCCGCCACCCCGGCCACCACCGCCACCCCGCACCCGAAAGGCACGGCATGACGGCCGACCCCGCTCCGCCCACCCCGTCCCGCGCGCGCACCCGCGTCCTCGTCCTGCTCGCCGCCGTCGCCGTCCTCGCGGGGGTCGCCGTCGCGTCGGTGCTGCACGCCTCCGCGCGGGCCGAGCGGCGCGAGCAGGCCCAGCCGGGCGGACCGAAGGTGACCGCCGGCCGTGTGTCGCTGACCGGCCGCGGCCGGATGGTCTTCCGCAACATGGCGTGGGGCCCGCACCGCGACGAACTGACCAGCGTCCCGGCCACCGGACCCGGCGGCCCGCGCACCGCCTCCGGCGTGAAGTGCCTGCGCTTCTACGCCGCCGCCGGCACCGGCGTGTGCCTGCAGGCGGTGCACGGCCCGGTGTCGGACACCTACCGCGCCGTACTCCTGGACGCCCGTCTGAGGGAGACGCACCACTACGACGTCCCCGGCATCCCCTCCCGCGCCCGGGTGTCGCCGAGCGGGCACTTCGCCGCCTGGACGGCGTTCGTGGGCGGCGACTCCTACGCGGGCACGAACTTCTCCACGCGCGCGGCGATCGTGGACACGCGCACGGGGAAGCTGATCCCGTCCCTGGAGTCGTTCCGGATCGTCAAGGACGGCCACGGCTACAGCGCGGCGGACGTGAACTTCTGGGGCGTGACGTTCGCCGCCGACGACCGCACCTTCTACGCGACCATGGCGACGAAGGGCCGGACGTACCTGGTCCGCGGCGACCTCGCGGCCCGTACCGTCACCACGGTGCGGACGAACGTCGAGTGCCCGTCCCTGTCCCCCGACGGCACCCGCATCGCCTTCAAGAAGCGGGTGCCGGGCCTGCCGAAGGACGCCCCGTGGCGCCTGTACGTCCTCGACCTGCGCACGCTGCGCGACACCCCGCTGTCCGAACCGCGCAGCGTCGACGACCAGGCGGTCTGGCGCGACGACCACACCCTCGTCTACGCCCTGCCCGGCGACTACGGCGCCGACCTGTACGAGATGCCGGCCGACGGCACGGGAAAGCCGCGGCGCATCAGCACCGCGGCCGTGTCTCCCGCATACCTTCCCTAGGCCGGCCCCGGGCCGTCCCAGGCCGTCCCTACAGCACCGGCAGGTTCTTCCGCAGCTCGAACGCCGTGACCTCCGAGCGGTACTCCTCCCACTCCGAGCGCTTGTTGCGCAGGAAGAAGTCGAAGACGTGCTCGCCGAGGGTTTCGGCGACGAGGTCGCTGTTCTCCATCAGGGTCAGGGCCTCGCCGAGGTTCTGCGGGAGGGGCTCGATGCCCATCGCGCGGCGTTCGGCGTTGGACAGGGCCCACACGTCGTCCTCGGCGCCCGGCGGGAGTTCGTAGCCCTCCTCGATGCCCTTGAGGCCGGCGGCCAGCAGGACGGCGTAGGCCAGGTAGGGGTTGGCGCCGGCGTCCAGGGAGCGGACCTCCACGCGGGCGGAGCCGGTCTTGCCGGGCTTGTACATCGGCACACGGACCAAGGCCGAGCGGTTGTTGTGGCCCCAGCAGATGTAGGAGGGGGCCTCGCCGCCGGCGCCCGCGGTGCGCTCGGAGCCGCCCCAGATGCGCTTGTAGGAGTTCACCCACTGGTTGGTGACGGCCGAGATCTCCGCCGCGTGCCGGAGCAGGCCCGCGATGAACGAGCGGCCGACCTTGGAGAGCTGGAACTCGGCGCCTGACTCGTAGAACGCGTTGCGGTCGCCCTCGAAGAGGGAGAGGTGGGTGTGCATGCCGGAGCCGGGGTGCTCGGAGAACGGCTTCGGCATGAAGGTGGCCTGCACGCCCTGCTCCAGCGCCACCTGCTTCATCACCAGGCGGAACGTCATCACGTTGTCGGCCGTGGACAGCGCGTCGGCGTAGCGCAGGTCGATCTCCTGCTGGCCGGGGGCGCCCTCGTGGTGGGAGAACTCCACGGAGATGCCCATCGACTCCAGCATGGTGATCGCCTGGCGGCGGAAGTCCATGCCGACGTTGGTCGGGGTGTGGTCGAAGTAGCCGGAGTTGTCGGCCGGGGTGGGGCGGCTGCCGTCGAGCGGCTTCTCCTTGAGCAGGAAGAACTCGATCTCGGGGTGCGTGTAGAAGGTGAACCCCAGGTCGGAGGCGCGGGCCAGGGCGCGCTTGAGGACGTAGCGCGGGTCGGCGAAGGAGGGCGAGCCGTCCGGCATGAGGATGTCGCAGAACATGCGCGCGGTGCCGGGGGCCTCGGCACGCCAGGGCAGCACCTGGAACGTGGACGGGTCCGGCTTGGCGATCATGTCGGACTCGTAGACCCGGGCGAAGCCCTCGATGGCGGAGCCGTCGAAGCCGATGCCCTCGTCGAAGGCCTGCTCCAGTTCGGCGGGGGCCACGGCGACGGACTTGAGGAAGCCCAGCACGTCCGTGAACCACAGGCGTACGAACCGGATGTCGCGCTCCTCCAACGTCCGGAGTACGAACTCCTGCTGCTTGTCCATCTTCCGCTTCCCCATCCTTGCTGGTCAGGCCGCCTGTCCCCGGTGAGGCGGGAGGCGGTCGGGCACCTGAGCAGCATCCCATCACACGACCGTTTCACGCGCGTTGCGGACCATGATCGACCGGACGACTGCGGGCGGAACGTCCCGTGCGGACGCGGGCGTACTGCTCTTGCGCCCATCTTGCCTGCTCGGGCCCGCATCCGTAATGGCCGGTCCGGGGCGCGACGTGAGCGATGACACGCCCAGTTAATTTGCATCTCAGATGCAACTTTTCATACCGTCCGGATCAGTCGAGCCAGGAGGAGCAGCGATGCTGTCCGAGCAGTCAGCAGCCACCGTCCGCGCCACGCTGCCCGCCGTCGCGGGCGCCCTCCCGGAGATCACCGAGCGCTTCTACGCCCGGCTCTTCGAGGCCCACCCGGGGCTGCTGCGGGACCTGTTCAACCGCGGCAACCAGGCCTCCGGCGCCCAGAAGCAGGCCCTCGCGGGTTCCATCGCGGCCTTCGCCGTGCACCTGCTGGACCACCCGGACCAGCGGCCCGACGCCGTGCTCGGCCGGATCGCCCACAAGCACGCCTCCCTCGGTGTGACCCCCGAGCAGTACGAGGTCGTGCGCGAGCACCTCTTCGCCGCCATCGCCGAGATCCTCGGCGAGGCCGTCACGCCCGAGGTGGCCGCCGCCTGGGACGAGGTCTACTGGCTGATGGCCAACGCGCTCATCGCGATCGAGAAGCGGCTGTACGAGGAGAGCACCGACCAGGGCCGGCGTCCGTGGGAGGTCGTCGAGCGCATCGAGGAGACGCCGGACGTCGTCACCTTCCGGCTGCGGCCGGCCGACGGCGGCCCGGTGCGCGACGTCCGCGCCGGCCAGTACGTCTCGGTCCAGGTCGAGCTGCCCGACGGCGCCCGTCAGATACGCCAGTACAGCCTCTCCGGCGCGCCGGGCGAGACCGTGCGCCAGTTCAGCGTCAAGCGCGTGACCGGCGCCGGCGTCACCCCCGCCGGCGAGGTCTCCAGCCACCTCCACGCGCACGTGCGCGTCGGCGACACCCTGGTGCTGTCGGAGCCGTACGGCGACCTCGTCCTCGACGACGCCCCCGGCGCGCCCGTGCTGCTGGCCTCCGCCGGGATCGGCGTCACCCCGATGATCGCGATGCTGGCCCAGCTCGCCGAGGACGCGCACGCCGCGCCGGTCACCGTCGTCCACGGCGACCGCTCCCCCGCCGACCACGCGCTGCGCACCGAGCAGGAGGCCTACGCCGGCAAGCTCGCCGACGCCACCGTGCACTTCTGGTACGAGCAGGACGTGCCCGCCGGCGCCCGCGGCGGCCTCGTCGACCTCGCCGACGTCCCGGTGCCGGCCGGCACGCGCGCGTACCTGTGCGGTCCGCTGCCGTTCATGCGCGCCGTGCGCGAGCAGCTGCTCGCCAAGGGTGTCGCCGCCGCCGACATCCACTACGAGGTGTTCGGTCCCGACCTGTGGCCGGCCCAGGGCTGAGCCAGGGCTCTGCGGCCCGTTCCGGCTTTCCCGGGGCGGCGGTCCCTCAGGGAGACTTGGCGATTCCCAGCAGCAGCGGTCCCGTCGGGTCGGTGACGATGTCCGCCACCGTGACCGGGTCCAGCGTGGCGTAGAACGCCTCCTGGGCCCGGCGCAGGGCGCCGCGCAGGCGGCAGCCGGAGTTCAGGGGGCAGGGTGTGAGCCCCTCGCAGTCGACGACGTCGCCGTCGCCCTCGAAGGTGCGCACCACCGCGCCGACGGAGGCCGTCCGGCCCTTCTCGGTGAGCGAGAGCCCGCCGCCGCGGCCCCGGCGGGCGTCCACCAGGCCCAGGTGCTGCAGCTCGGCGACGACCTTCGCGGCGTGCGTGTACGGCACGTCCATGTCCGCGGCCACCTGGCGGGTCGGCGGCGTGGACGTCCCCGCGACGGCGAGCCGCATCAGGACGCGCAGCGCGAGGTCGGTGGAGCGCAGGAGACGCATACCGCCAGCCTAGGTAATACGCATTGCGGACTCCAAATATCCAAATAATCGGCACCTGCGGGCGCGGGGTCGGTACAGGTGTGCGTGTGGGTCACCGGATGGCGCGGTTCTCGTGCGGCGGCCGGTGTCCGTCTACTGCGCGCCCCTCCTCCCCCACTACGATCAGCGGGCCCCACCGCCCCCGTCCCTTTCACCGAAGGACACACCCCATGGGTTCCGCGCACACCGACCACGACACCAGCGCCACCCGCAAGGCCCACGTCGCCGCCCTGCGCCAGGCCGAGCAGGGCCGCCTGCGGCGCCGCCGGGGTCTCGCCGTCGCCGCGAGCGCGGTCGTCGTGGCGGCGCTCGCCGCCGGTGCCGTGTTCGTGGTGCAGGCGCGGTCCGACGACGGCGGTGGCGGCAAGGCCGACGCGGCCGCCGGTGCCGGTGCCGCCTCCAGCCCCGGTGCCGACGGCAAGAACGGCGGCGTCGAGGCCAAGAGTGCGGCGGGCGGGCAGTTCGTCACCGGACCGGACGGCGTGCGGACCTGGAAGGGCGCGCTGAGCCGCAACCACGTCACCACGCCGGTGACCTATCCGATGCACCCGCCGGTCGGCGGCGACCACAACCCCGTGTGGGCCGACTGCAACGGCACCGTCTACACCGAGCCGGTCAAGGACGAGATGGCCGTGCACTCCCTCGAGCACGGCGCCGTCTGGGTGACGTACACCGGCAAGGCGGCGAAGTCGGACGTGGCCGCGCTCGCCGCGCGGGTCAAGGCGACGCCGTACACGCTGATGAGCCCGTACGCGCACCAGTCGGCGCCGATCGTGCTGTCGGCGTGGGGGCACCAGGTGAGCGTGCGCGGTGCCGACGACCCGGCCGTCAACAAGTTCCTCTCCACCTATGTGCAGGGCGCCCAGACGCCGGAGCCCGGCGCCCCGTGCACCAGCGGGACGATGAAGTGAGGCACATCGGGCTGATCGCCGGGGCCGCCGCGGCCGCGCTCGTCGCCGCCGGTGCGATCACGTACGCGGTCGCCGAGGAGGAGGGGTCCGCCCCGCGCTCGCCGGGGACCGAGTCCGCGGACGCCGGGTTCGCCCGGGACATGGCCGTCCATCATCAGCAGGCCGTGGAGATGTCGTTCATCGTGCGCGACCGCACGAACGACGAGGATGTACGACGCCTCGCCTACGACCTCGCGCAGACGCAGGCCAACCAGCGCGGCATGCTGCTCGGCTGGCTCGACCTGTGGGGGCTGCCGAAGGTCACGTCCGAGCCGCCGATGACCTGGATGGACATGGGAGGCATGGCCTCGGGCAAGACCGCGGACGGCGCGCTGATGCCGGGGATGGCGACCAACGCCGAGTTGAAGAAGCTTCAGGGGCTGAGCGGGAAGTCCGCCGAGGTCCTCTACCTCCAGCTGATGACGGACCATCACAAGGGCGGCATCCACATGGCCGAGGGATGCGTCCGGCGGTGCACGGTGGAGGCCGAGAAGCGGCTGGCCCGGGGCATGGTCGAGGGCCAGGAGTCCGAACTGCGGGTGATGGCCGACATGTTGAGGCAGCGGGGGTCCGCGCCTCGCGCGTAGCAAACTTTATTGGGTTCCTTTTGGCCTTCTTATTCCCCTGACATGAACAGTTCATCGACAGAGTGAGCACCGTCGAGTGATCCACTCGCCGACGAACCGCACAGGGGGTTCCATGAGATCCAACCGCGCCGCGCTGCGCGCCTCCGTGAGCCTGGCAGCCACCCTGCCCATGCTCGCGGGCGCCCTCGCGCTCGGCATACCCGCGGCCAGCGCCGCGGACAACCCGCACCGGGACGCGCTGGCAGGGACCAAGCCGGCGTGGGCCACGGCCAAGGCGGACAAGGGCGCGACGGCCGACTCCGCACAGGTGTCCGCGCGCGTCTACCTCGCCGGCCGGGACGCGGCCGGGCTGGCCGCCTACGCCCGGGCCGTCTCCGACCCGTCCTCCCCGCAGCACGGCAAGTACCTGTCCGAGCGCCAGACCCAGGCGCGCTTCGGCGCGACGGCGGCGCAGGTGTCCGCGGTCACGTCCTGGCTGACGTCCGCCGGGCTGAAGGTCACCTCCGTCACCGCGCACTACGTCGCCGTGAGCGGCGACGTCGCGGCCGCGGAGAAGGCGTTCGGTACGCAGCTGCACAACTTCGCCAAGGGCGGCGCCACTTACCGCGCTCCCGCCGCCACGGTCTCCGTGCCCGCCGATGTGCGGGACGCCGTCCTGACCGTCACCGGTCTCGACAACGCGCCGCACAAGGCGAGCCACAAGGACCAGCTGCCGCCGCCGGACGCCGTGTTCCGCAACGCCGGGCCGTTCTCGTCGTACTACGGCTCGAACATCGCCTCCACGCTGCCGGACGCCTACGGACAGAAGATCCCGTACGCGGTGCACGGATACACCGGCAAGCAGCTGCGTTCCGCGTACGGCGCGGGCAAGTACACCGGCAAGGGGGTGCGCGTCGCCATCACCGACGCCTACGCCTCGCCGACGCTCGCCTACGACGTGGCGACCTACGCCGGCAAGCACGGGGACGCCCGCTGGAGCACCGGGCAGCTGCGGCAGGCGCTGCCGAACAACTACACCCACACCAAGGAGTGCGGGGCCGCCGGCTGGTACGGCGAGGAAACCCTCGACGTCGAGGCCGTGCACGCGGTGGCGCCCGCCGCGCAGATCACGTACGTCGGAGCGGCGTCCTGCAACGACGACGACCTGCTGGACTCGCTCAGCAAGATCGTGGACGGGCACCTCGCCGACATCGTCTCCAACTCGTGGGGCGACATCGAGGCCAACCAGACGCCCGACCTCGCGGCCGCGTACGACCAGGTGTTCCAGTTCGGCGCCGTCGAGGGCATCGGGTTCTACTTCTCCTCCGGCGACAACGGGGACGAGGTCGCCAACACCGGCACCAAGCAGGTGGACACGCCGGCGAACTCGGCGTGGGTGACCGCGGTGGGCGGTACCTCGCTGGCCGTCGGCAAGGGTGACAAGTACCAGTTCGAGACCGGCTGGGGCACCGAGAAGGCCGTGCTGTCGGCCGACGGCAAGAGCTGGGTGGGCTTCCCCGGGGCGTACACCTCCGGTGCGGGTGGCGGCACCAGCAAGACCGTGGCTCAGCCGTACTACCAGAAGGGCGTCGTGCCGGACGCCCTCGCCCAGGCCAACGGCGCCGCCGGGAACCGGGTCGTGCCGGACATCTCCGCGATCGCCGACCCGAACACCGGGTTCCTGGTCGGGCAGACCCAGACCTTCCCGGACGGGTCGCAGCGCTACGACGAGTACCGCATCGGTGGTACGTCCCTGGCGGCGCCCGTGATCGCCGGTGTGCAGGCGCTGGCGCAGGAGGCTCGGGGCGGGCAGGCGCTCGGGTTCGCGAACCCGGAGATCTACGCCCGGTACGGGTCGAAGGCGTACCACGACGTGACGGACAACCCGACGGGGAGTGGACTGGCCGTGGCCCGCGTGGACTTCGTCAACGGAGTGGACGCGAGCGGGGGGCTGAGCACGTCGGTGCGCAGCCTGGGCAAGGACAGCTCGCTCTCGGCCGTCAAGGGGTACGACGACGTGACCGGGGTCGGGTCGCCGGGTGACGGGTACGTGGCGTCTTACCGGCGCCACTGAGTCGCGACATCGCGCGCCCGCCCTCCGTTTTTTGGGGGGCGGGCGCGGTTGTTTGTGTGCGGGGTTCGTTGGGGCTGGTCGCGGGTGCCTGCGGCGCGGGGTCGTGTGTCGGCTGCGGCTTTCGTTGTGGCTGGTCGCGGGTGCCTGCGGCGCGGAGTCTTGTTTCGGCTACGGCTTTCGTTGCGGCTGGGCGCGCAGTTCCCCGCGCCCCTTTGTGCCTGCGGCGGCCCGTTGCTGTCCGGTGGCCGGTTGCGGTAGCGCCTACGGCCGGTTTCTGAGTCGGGGCCGGGGTGGGGGGTGTCCGTCCTCGGTCCGGCCGCCCGCTTCCGACGCGCTTACTGTTGCCCGGTGCCGGCCGCTGCGGGCGGACACCCCCCACCCCGCCCCCTCCCCGCCGTCGGCGACTGCAGGCCGTCGCCGCTGCCGCCCGCGGGTGCGCGCGCAGCCGCGGGCGCCGTCCTGTGTAGCCCCGGCGGGCCGCTTGTCCGCTCAAGCCGCGGGCATGCGTGCCGCGGAGTTCAACTCCGGGCTCGTGGGCCGTGTGCCGCACGTCCGGGGGGCATTGTGTCGGGGTGACGATTAGACTGGTCGTGTGCCTCAACTTCGTCTCGCTCTGAATCAGATCGACTCGCGCGTCGGCGACCTCGCCGGGAACGCCGAGACGATCGTCCGCTGGGCCCGGCACTCCGCCGAGCAGGGGGCGCATCTCGCGGTGTTTCCGGAGATGGCGCTGACCGGCTATCCCGTCGAGGACCTGGCCCTCAGGTCCTCGTTCGTGGAGGCGTCCCGCGCCGCGCTGCGCACGCTCGCCGCGCGGCTCGTCGAGGAGGGGCTCGGAGAGCTTCCCGTGCTCGTCGGCTACCTCGACCGCTGCGAGACCGCCCAGCCGAAGTACGGCCAGCCGGCCGGCGCGCCGCAGAACGCCGCCGCGGTGCTCCACCGCGGGGACGTGGTGCTGAGTTTCGCCAAGCACCACCTGCCGAACTACGGCGTCTTCGACGAGTTCCGCTACTTCGTGCCCGGCGACTCCATGCCCGTGCTGCGGCTGCACGGCGTCGACATCGCCCTGGCCATCTGTGAGGACCTGTGGCAGGACGGGGGGCGCGTGCCGGCGGCGCGGTCCGCCGGGGCGGGGCTGCTGGTCTCCGTCAACGCCTCGCCGTACGAGCGCAACAAGGACGACACCCGGCTGGAGCTGGTCCGCAAGCGGGCGCAGGAGGCCGGGTGCACCACCGCCTATCTCGCCATGATCGGCGGCCAGGACGAGCTGGTGTTCGACGGTGACTCGATCGTCGTGGACCGTGACGGGGAGGTCGTCGCGCGGGCGCCGCAGTTCTCCGAAGGGTGCGTGGTGCTCGATCTGGAGCTGCCCGCCGCCGCTCCCGAGGCGCCCGACGGGGTCGTGGACGACGGGTTGCGTATCGACCGGGTGGTGCTGTCCGAGGAGCCGGTGGCCCCTTATGTGCCGGAGCACCGCGGCGCCTACGCCGAGCGGCTCGACGACGAGGAAGAGGTGTACTCCGCCCTCGTCGTGGGGCTGCGGGCGTATGTGCAGAAGAACGGCTTCCGGTCCGTGCTCATCGGGTTGTCCGGGGGGATCGACTCGGCGCTCGTCGCGGCCATCGCGTGCGACGCCGTGGGGGCCGAGAACGTCTATGGCGTGGCCATGCCGTCGAAGTACTCGTCCGAGCACTCCCGGGGGGACGCGGCGGAGCTGGCCCGGCGTACCGGGCTGAACTTCCGTACCGTGTCCATCGCGCCGATGTTCGACGCCTATATGGCGGCGGCCGAGCTGACCGGGCTCGCGGAGGAGAACCTGCAGTCCCGGCTGCGGGGGACGCTGCTCATGGCCCTGTCCAACCAGGAGGGCCACATCGTCCTCGCGCCGGGCAACAAGTCCGAGCTGGCGGTCGGGTATTCGACGTTGTACGGCGATTCCGTGGGGGCGTACGGGCCCATCAAGGACGTCTACAAGACGTGGATCTGGCGGCTGGCCGAGTGGCGCAACCGGGCCGCCGTTCAGCGGGGGCAGACGCCGCCCATCCCGGAGAACTCCATCACCAAGCCGCCGAGCGCCGAGCTGCGGCCGGGGCAGGTCGACACCGACTCGCTGCCGGACTACCCGGTGCTCGACGCCGTACTGGAGCTGTACGTCGACCGGGATCTCGGGGCGGACGCCATCGTCGCCGCCGGGTACGACCGCGAGCTGGTGACGCGGACGCTGCGGATGGTCGACACCGCCGAGTACAAGCGGCGGCAGTATCCGCCGGGGACGAAGATCTCGCCCAAGGGGTTCGGGAAGGACCGGCGGCTGCCCATCACCAACGGGTGGCGGGAGTCCGCCTGAGACGGGTCAGGGGGCGCGCTCCGGGGCGCCCCCTTCGTCGTCAGTGGTGCAGGGTGGGTGCCTCGTGCGGGACGTGCGTGGCGACCACGCGGCCGGTGTGCGGGGACCTGCGGTCGACCGCGTAGGCGACCGCCGCCACGCCGAGGCCGAGTACCGCCAGCAGGGCGCCGGCCAGCGCCGGGGACGTCGCACCGAAGCCGGCGGCGAGGGCCAGGCCGCCGATCCAGGCGCCGCCCGCGTTGGCCAGGTTGAACGCGGCCTGGTTGGCGGAGGAGGCCAGGGACGGGGCCGCCGACGCCTTCTCCATCACCATCAGCTGCAGCGGGGAGCCCGTGATGAACGCCGCCGTGCCCAGCAGGGCCACCGCGAGCGCGGCCGTGGCCTGCGTGTGCATCAGCAGCGGGAACAGCAGCAGGACCGCGGCCAGGGACGCCAGGCCGCCGAAGAGGGTGCCGCGCAGCGAGTGGTCCGCCAGGCGGCCGCCCAGCAGGTTGCCGATCGTCGCGCCCACGCCGAACAGGGCCAGCAGCAGGGTCACGCTCGCGTCGGCGTAACCGGCGGCGTCGGTGAGCATCGGCGTGATGTAGCTGTACGCCGCGAACAGCGCGCCGAAGCCGGCGACCGTCGTGCCGAGGGCCAGCCAGACCGGCACCGAACGCAGGGCGGCCAGTTCGCCGCGCAGGCCGCTCTGCGTGGCGTGGGTGTGGTCGTGCGGGATCAGGGCGGCCAGCGACGCGATCGCGGCCAGGCCGATCACGCTGACGCCGAGGAACGCGGCCCGCCAGCCGAGGTGCTGGCCGATCAGGGTGGCCACCGGGACGCCGGCGATGTTGGCGACCGTCAGGCCCAGGAACATCAGGGAGACCGAGCGGGCCTTGCGTTCCGGCGCCACCATGCCGGTCGCGACCACGGCTCCCACGCCGAAGAAGGCGCCGTGCGGCAGGCCGCTGAGGAAGCGGGCCGCGAGCAGGGTGGCGTTCGTGGGGGCGAGCGCGGACAGGGCGTTGCCCACGACGAACAGGACCATCAGGGCGATCAGCACCGTGCGGCGGGACATGCGGGCGGTGAGCGCCGCGAGCAGCGGCGCGCCGATGACGACGCCCAGGGCGTACGCCGAGACCAGGTGGCCGGCGGCGGGGATCGAGATGTGGAGGTCGCCCGCGACGTCGGGCAGCAGCCCCATCATCACGAACTCGGTCGTACCGATGCCGAAGGCGCCCACGGCGAGGGCGAGCAGGGCCAGGGGCATGAAGTACCTTTCGAGGCTTTGGGGACGTTCGGAAACTCTCTATGTTTCCGTTCGGAACAAAGTCTCTCAGGTGGAGTATTCCGCCAGGTGGCGCCCAGGTTACGGCTCCGCTGCGACCTGCGGTTTTACGAGCCCGCTGTGGTCACCTTCACACGCGCCGCGACCGGAAGGTGGTCGCTGGACGTGGCCGGCAGGGTCCAGGAGCTCTCCGGCTCGACGCCCTTGACCATGATCTGGTCGATCCGGGCCATCGGGAACGACGCCGGCCAGCTGAAGCCGAAGCCGTCCCCGGCCGCGCCCTGCGTGGAGCGCATCTGGGAGGTCACCGCGTTCAGGGCGCGGTCGTTCATGGTGCCGTTGAGGTCGCCGAGCAGGATCACCCGGGGCAGTGACTCGCCGGCGATGGCCTCGCCGAGGGCGTCGGCGCTCTTGTCGCGCTGGCGGGCCGTGAAGCCTGCGGCCGCCTTCACCCGCACCGACGGCAGATGGGCGACGTAGACCGCGACCGGGCCCTCGGGGGTGGCGACCGTGGCGCGCATCGCCCGCTTCCAGCCCAGCCGGATGTCCACCGCCTCGACGTGGGACATCGGGTACTTGCTCCACAGGCCCACCGTGCCCACGACCGCGTGGTGCGGATAGGTGGCCGCCAGCGCCTGTTCGTACGTGGGGACCGCGGACGCCTTGATCTCCTCCAGGGCGACCATGTCCGCGCCGGACGCGGCGACCTCGCGGGCGGTGCCCGAGGGGTCGGGGTTGTCGGCGTTGACGTTGTGCGTGGCCACCATCAGGTCGCCGCCGCTGCCGCTCTTGTCGCTGAGCAGCCCGCCGAACAGGTTCAGCCACACGATCGCGGGCAGCACCACCGCGATCAGGGCGGTGACCGAGCGGCGGACCAGGGCGCCCACGACCAGCAGCGGGATCAGCACGCCCAGCCAGGGCAGAAACGTCTCGGTCAGACTGCCCAGATTGCCGAAGGTGTTGGGGATGCGGGAGTGGATCAGCATCACGAGGGCCAGGGCCACCGCGACCGCCGCGAGGAGCAGGCCGCGCCGCCAGATGCCTCTGTCCCCGCGCCAGGACCGCAGCCAGCGGGCCACCACGCGCCGGAGCCGGACTCCCGGGCGCTGGTCTCCCGCGCCACCGTCGGCCGTCTCCGTCACGTATGCCTGCTGCGCCATACCGTCGCCTCACTACCTGCCGTGCACACCGTCGTCCCCCGCGCCCTTACGACCCTAGGGGATGATCGGCTCTGACCCTGCCGTCTCGCGACGGCCGTACGGGCACGAGGACGAACGGGGTGGCGCGTGGAGTTCCGGTTGCGCCCCCGGGCACGGCGGTTGTGACGAAACCTGCACATTACGGCTGGGAACTGACGGGGCGTAGTCCTTCCATGACCGTGTCGACGATTTCCTCGGCCAGCCCCTCGGGCAGGTCGGCCTCGGGGCGCAGCAGGGTGCGGATGAGGATGGGGCCGACGAACATGTCGTTGGCCAGTTGCAGGTCCACGTCGGCGCGGATCTCACCGGCCTCGCGGCCGCGGCGCAGCACCTCCAGGCCGAGGTCGCGCCGGGGCACGACGACATTGGCGTGGTAGGCCGCCCAGATCTTCGGGCTGGACTTCATCTGCACGTGCGCGTTGTGCAGGAGCGCCGAGGAGCGGGTGGCCAGGGCGCGCTGGCGCAGCGACTCCAGCAGGGCGATCAGGTCGTCCCGTGTGGACGTGCCTGGCAGCTCCGGGTCCGGTGGTTCGACGGCCCGGATGACGTCGACGAACAACTCCTCCTTGCCGCTCCAGCGGCGATAGATGGTGGCCTTGCCGACGCCCGCGGTGCGCGCGATGCGCTCGATGGACAGCTCGGCCAGCGGCACGCCCTCCTCCAGGAGTTTCATGGCCCCTTCGAGGATGGAGCGCTCCACGGCCTCGCTGCGGGGCCGGCCCCGGACCGGTGCCTCGCTGCGGCTGTCGGCAAGACTCACGTCGTCCCGTCCCTTCGTCCGTTCCTGGCCTGCGGGAATTGTCCCTGAGCCGGGTACGTCCTATTCCGCGGCCGCGACCAATTCCGGCTCTTCCTTGCCGCGCTGACCCTCCGTCGGGCGGCCCGGCAGGAACAGCGCCACGACGACCGCGCCGACGACGGCGACTGCGGCGCCGCACAGGGCGGTGGTGTGCATGGCGTGCAGGAAGGCGTCGTTGGCCGGGCCGACGAGGCCCTTGCCGCGCGGGCCGAGCCTGGCGGCGACACCGAGGGTGGCCTCGATGGACTCGCCCGCGACGTCGCGCAGGCCGGCGGGCAGCGCGCCGAGCTTGTCCTCGATGCCGTTGCGGTAGGCGGCGGAGAGCACCGAGCCGAGGACGGCGATGCCGAGGGCGCCGCCGACCTGGCGGAAGGTGTTGCTCAGCGCGGACGCGGAGCCGGCCTTCTCGCGCGGCAGGGCCTGCATGATGACGACGCTGACCGGGGTCATGATGTGCGCCATGCCGGTGCCCATCAGGAAGAAGATCACTTCCAGCAGCCAGATCGGGGTGTCGGCCTGGAGCGTCGCGAACGCCGCCAGCATCGCGGCGATCACCAGCATGCCGGCCGTGGTGGTGGCCCGGTTGCCGAAGCGGTCGACGACCAGCCGGGCCCGCGGCGCGAAGATCATCTGGGCTGCGGCCAGCGGCAGCATCAGCAGGCCGGTCTGCAGCGGGCTGTAGCCGCGCACGCTCTGGGTGTAGAAGACCGAGAAGAACGTCACGCCCATCAGCGCGAAGAAGACCAGGGCTATCGCGCCGATGGCGGCGGAGAAGACCTTGTTCTTGAAGTAGGTGACGTCGATGGACGGGTGGTCGCTGCGCTTTTCGAACACGACGAACGCGGCGAGGACGAGCACACCGGCCGCGATGGTCGCGAGGACCGTGGGGTCGGTGAAGTCG
This sequence comes from Streptomyces sp. NPDC097129, assembly GCF_055668065.1. Taxonomy (NCBI): domain Bacteria; kingdom Bacillati; phylum Actinomycetota; class Actinomycetes; order Kitasatosporales; family Streptomycetaceae; genus Streptomyces; species Streptomyces sp. NPDC097129. The sequence continues at coordinate 441,447 of NZ_JBVOQE010000001.1, forward strand.
GCGAGCTGGCCACCCTTGATGATGCCGTAGACCAGCAGGACCAGGCCGACGACGGACAGGACGACGCCGACGGGGTCGACACGGCCGGGGTTCGGGTCGCGGGAGTCGGGCACCAGCCACAGCATCAGTGCCAGGGCGAGGAGCACGATGGGCACGTTGACCAGGAAGACCGAGCCCCACCAGAAGTGGTCGAGCAGGACGCCGCCGGTGATCGGGCCGATGGCGATGGCGAGGCCGACGCCGCCCGCCCAGATGCCGATGGCCTTGGGCTGCTCGTCGCGCTCGAAGACGTTCATCAGCACGGCGAGGGTGGCGGGCATGACGAAGGCGGCGCCGAGGCCCATCACCGCGCGGAACGCGATGAGCTGCGCCGGGGAGCCGGACTCGGCGGCCAGGGCGGAGCCGATGCCGAACACCGCGAGCCCGCCGAGCAGCACCTTCTTGCGGCCGAGGCGGTCGCCGAGCAGGCCGGCGGTGAACAGCAGGCCGGCGAAGACGAGGGTGTAGGCGTTGATCGCCCACTCCAGCTCGCTCTGCGTGGCGCCGAGGCCGGTCGGGGCCGGGGTGGAGATCGTCTTGATCGCGACGTTCAGGATCGAGTTGTCCAGGACGACGATCAGCAGGCTGAGCATCAGGACCCCGAGGATCGCCCAGCGACGCCGGTGCACGGCTTCGGGTATCCGGGGGGCGGAGACGGCGGGAGTGGTCATGGGAGCGAGCCTAGTCATTTTCGATACGAGACCGTGTCGTATCGAAAGTCTTTTTACCCCCTTCTTACGTCGCGAGTCCTTGCCCGGGCGGGCTCCATGGCGGGCCCCCCTAGCCGTGTCTGGCACGAGGTGCCACCATGGAGGCGGTCCGGGGACGCCGTCAGGGCGCCTCGAGATGACGTAAGGAGCCGTGCCATGACGCAGCTTCCGGCTGCCTCGAACACGCAGAGCGGTCCCTCCGACGGCAGCAAGGCGCTGTACGGGGGCAAGACCAACCGCCGCATCACCGTCCGGGACATCGCCGCCGCCAAGGAGCGGGGCGAGAAGTGGCCCATGCTGACCGCCTACGACGCGATGACCGCGTCCGTCTTCGACGAGGCCGGGATCCCGGTGCTGCTCGTCGGCGACTCGGCGGGCAACTGCCACCTGGGGTACGACACGACCGTACCCGTCACACTCGACCAGATGACCATGCTGTCCGCGGCCGTCGTCCGCGGCACCCGGCGTGCGCTGATCGTCGGGGACCTGCCGTTCGGCTCCTACCAGGAGGGGCCGGTGCAGGCGCTGCGCTCGGCGACCCGGCTGGTGAAGGAGGCCGGGGTCGGTGCCGTGAAGCTGGAGGGCGGCGAACGCTCCCACGAGCAGATCCGCCTGCTGGTGGAATCCGGCATCCCGGTGATGGCCCACATCGGGCTGACCCCGCAGTCGGTGAACGCCATGGGCTATCGCGTCCAGGGGCGCGGTGAGGAGGCGGCGCAGCAGCTGCTGCGGGACGCGAAGGCCGTGCAGGACGCGGGCGCCTTCGCCGTCGTCCTGGAGCTGGTGCCGGCCGAGCTGGCCGCCGAGGTGACCCGGGTGCTGCACATCCCGACGGTCGGCATCGGCGCGGGCGCGGAGACGGACGCGCAGGTGCTGGTGTGGACCGACATGCTCGGGCTGACCGGCGGGCGGGTCCCGAAGTTCGTCAAGCAGTACGCCGACCTGCGGTCCGTGATGGGCGACGCGGCGAAGGCGTTCGCCGATGACGTCGTCGGCGGCACGTTCCCGCTGGAGGAGCACTCCGTCCACTGACGGACACCGTCCGGCTGAGAACGGCGTCCACCGAAGCCAACACCGAACGGCCCCGCCGGTTCCCCCCGCCGGCGGGGCCGTGCGCTGCGCAGCTCGTGCGGCTGGGTCGGTGCGGTGACCGTGTGACGGCTCGGCGCCGTGGCCTGTGACATGTCGGCGGGATGTCGGCGCCGGCGGCGGGCTGTCGGCCGGCTGTCGGTGGTTTGTCGGTGGGGGCTGACACCGTCGTGGTCATGACGCGAATCGACAACAACCCCGGCGGCGCGGGCAGCGCCGTCACCGTGCGGGGGCTGGTCAAGCACTACGGCGAGACCAAGGCGCTGGACGGCGTCGACCTGGACGTGCGCGAGGGCACCGTGATGGGTGTGCTCGGTCCGAACGGCGCCGGGAAGACCACGCTCGTGCGCATCCTGTCCACCCTGCTGGCGCCGGACGCCGGGCAGGCCCTCGTGGCCGGCTACGACGTCGTACGGCAGCCCCGCCAGCTGCGGCGGGTGATCGGGCTGACCGGGCAGTACGCCTCGGTGGACGAGAAGCTGCCGGGCTGGGAGAACCTGTACATGATCGGCCGGCTGCTCGACCTGTCCCGCAAGGACGCCCGCGCCCGGGCGGACGAGCTGCTCGAACGGTTCTCCCTGACCGAGGCCGCCAAGCGGCCCGCGGGCACGTACTCCGGCGGCATGCGGCGGCGGCTCGACCTCGCCGCGTCCATGATCGGCCACCCGGTCGTGCTGTACCTGGACGAGCCGACCACCGGGCTCGACCCCCGCACCCGCAACGAGGTGTGGGACGAGGTCAAGCGGATGGTCGGCGACGGCGTCACCGTGCTGCTGACCACGCAGTACATGGAGGAGGCCGAGCAGCTCGCCTCCGAGCTGACCGTCGTGGACCGCGGCAAGGTCATCGCCGGCGGCGGCATCGAGGAGCTGAAGGCGAAGGTCGGCGGGCGCACGCTGCGGGTCCGCCCGCTGGACCCGCGGGAGCTCCAGCCGCTGGCCGGGATGCTCGACGAACTGGGCATCACCGGGCTCGCCACCACCACCGTGGACACCGAGACCGGCGCCCTGCTCGTGCCGATCCTCAGCGACGAGCAGCTGACCGCGGTGGTCGGCGCGGTCACCGCGCGCGGCATCACCCTGTCCTCCATCACCACCGAACTGCCCAGCCTCGACGAGGTGTTCCTGTCCCTCACCGGCCACCGCGCCGGCGCCCCGCAGGACACCACGCCCGCCGACGAACGCCAGGAGGTCGCCGTATGAGCGCCCAGACCGTGATGAGCGCCCAGACCGTCACCACGACCGACGTCCGTATCCCGCTGCGTGGGCACCTGCGGCACACCGGCGCCCTCATCCGCCGCAACCTGCTGTGGATCCGCCAGGACCCGGAGTCGATGTTCGACGCGCTGCTGATGCCCGTCGTCTTCACCCTGCTGTTCGTGTACGTCTTCGGCGGTTCCATCGGGCAGGCGCTCGGCGGCGGCCAGGACCAGTACGTGCAGTACGTCATCCCGGGCATGATCGCGATGATGAGCATGACCCTGTCCCAGGGCGTCGGCACCGGCTTCAGCCAGGACTTCAACAGCGGTGTCATGGACCGCTTCCGCACCCTGCCCATCGGGCGCGGCTCCGTGCTCTTCGCGAAGATCACCGTGGAGCTGGGGCGGATGCTGTTCGCCACGGCCGTGCTGATGATCGTCGCCGTGCTCGTCGGGTTCGACATCACCAACTGGCCGGGGCTGTTCGCGACGGTCGGGCTGTCCGCGCTGTTCGCGTCCTCGATCATGTGGGTGTTCCTCACGCTGGGCGTGATGCTGAAGAACGCGCAGTCCGTGCAGGCGATGGGCTTCCTGGTGCTGTTCCCGCTCCAGTTCGGCTCGTCGATCTTCGCGCCGACCCAGTCGATGCCGGGCTGGCTGCAGGCCTTCACCGACTACAACCCGCTGTCCACGCTCGCCGACTCCGCGCGCGGTCTGATGATCGGCGGCCCGGTCGCCCACGACCTGTGGGTGACGGTGGCCTGGTCGGTGGCGATCACCGCGGTGATGGCCCCGGTCGCCATCCACAAGTTCCGCACCAAGAGCTGACGCCGGGTGGCTGCGCGCCGGTGCACGTCATACGAGGGCGACGGCCTCCTCGGGGGAGAGGCCGGCGCCCTCGGCGTATGCGGCGGCGTACTGCTCGTCGTCGCCGAGTGCGGCGCGGACCGCGTCCTCGGCCAGGTCGTGGACGGCGCGTTCGGCGTAGCCGGAGACATGGCCGGGCGGCAGCAGCGCCTCGGCCGCGCCCAGGCAGCGGGCGCCGTCCCGGGCGCGGGCGCCGCCGTCCGCGCCGGCCAGGGCGGCGGCGGCCAGGACCAGGCACAGGGGGCGCATGTGCGGCACGATCGTGCGCGACAGCGGCTCGTTCGCCTGGGCCAGCGCCCGCCGGGTCAGGGTCAGCGCCTCGTCGTACCGGCCGTCCACCACCTCCAGCCAGGCCTCCTGGGTGAGGATGAACCCGTCGAAGACGAAGAAGGAGGCCGGGCCGAAGTCCTCCCGCAGCCGTCTGATCAGCTCACGGGCCTCCGTGGTGCGGCCGGTGATGCTCAGCCAGCCGGCGAGGAACAGCCGGGCGGCGGGCATGGCCTCGGTGACCATGCCCTCGGCCTGGTCGGCCACCTCGCGCAGCAGCGCCTCGCCGCGCTCCGGATCGCCCGCCTCCAGCAGCGCCGTGCCCAGCCGGGCGGTGAGCACGGCCTGCTGGGCGCGGGCGCCGAGCCGTTCGGCGACGGCGCCGGCGGCCTCGTAGTCCGCGGCGGCGGCCGTGTACTCGCCCTTGCGCTCGTGGGCCTCGCCGCGCGCCGACAGCGACTCGGCGACGCCCCAGTCGTCGCCGAGCCGGCGGAAGATCTCCAGCGCCTCGTCGGCGTCGGCGGCGGCGTCACCGGCCCAGTCGGTGCGGTTGGCCAGGAGGTTGGCGCGCATCTGGAGACAGAGGGCGAGTTCCCACTCGTAGTCGGGGCGGGAGCGGCAGGTCGCCACGGCCGCGTCGCCGATCGTGTGGATCCGCTCGACGTCGCCGCTGAGCACCACGGCGAAGAACCAGACGTAGCCCGGCGGACGGCAGGCCTGCGGCAGGCCCGGGGTGTACGTCCGGCTGACGATCCGCAGCTTCTCCTGCGCCTGCGGGGTCTGCCAGGCGTCCATCTCGGTGTCCATGCAGGCGAGGTGGATCAGGTGGACTCCGCGGCGGGCCTCGGCGAGCACCTCGCCGGTCATCGGGGGCGGCGCGTCGGTGCAGCGCTCCCACAGCGGGGCGGCGGGGCGCACCGGCTCGGTGAACGGGTCGGGGCCGAGGGCCATGACCTCGGCGGCCCAGTTGCGGGTCTCGATGCGCAGGTCGCGCATCTGCCAGTACCAGCACAGCGACAGCACCAGGCACATCGCCTCCTGCTCGTCGCGGGCGGCGACGGCGTGGCGCAGGGCGGTGCGCAGGTTCTCGTACTCCCGCTCGATGCGCTCGATCGCGGCGCGCTGCCCGTGGCCGCGCAGCTGCGGGTCGGTGGTGCGGGCGAGTTCGCGGTAGTACGTCAGATGGGCGCGCTCGGCGTCGGCGCGGGCGCCGTGGGCGTCGAGGCGTTCGGCGGCGTATTCGGCGACCGTCTCCAGCAGCCGGTAGCGCATGGAGCCGTCCTCGCCGGTCGGGGAGGCGACGACGAGGGACTTGTCGACGAGGGAGGCGAGCGCGTCGAAGGCGGCGGGGCCGCACACGGCCTCCGCGGCGGGCAGGTCGCAGCCGCCGGCGAAGACGGACAGCCGCCGCAGGACGTCCCGTTCGTCCTCGTCGAGCAGGTCCCAGGACCAGTCGACGACCGCGCGCAGGGTCTGCTGGCGGGGCAGGACCGTGCGGCTGCCGGAGGTGAGCAGCCGGAAGCGGTCGTCGAGGCGGTCGGCGATCTGGCGCGCGGTCAGCATGCGCAGCCGGGCCGCCGCGAGTTCGATGGCGAGCGGCAGGCCGTCGAGGCGGCGGCAGATCTCGGCGCAGGCCGCCGCGGTCTCCTCGTCGGCGTCGGTGCGGAAGCCGGGGCGGGCGGCGGCGCCGCGGTCGGCGAGCAGCCGCAGCGCGACCGGCTCGGGCAGCGGCTCCACGGGGCGCAGCACCTCGCCGGGTACGCCGAGGGGTTCGCGGCTGGTGGCCAGCACGGTCAGCTCCGGGCAGCGGGCCAGCAGCTCCTCGGTGAGGCGGGCGGCGGCGTCCACGACGTGTTCGCAGTTGTCGAGGATGAGCAGCATGCGGCGCCGGGCGCAGTGCTCGGCGAGGCGGACGACGGGGTCGTCGTGGCGTTCGGCCACGGCCCGCATCTCCTCGGCGCCGGCGCCGCGCAGCACGGTCTCGCGGGCGCCGACGGCGGTCAGGACGGCCTCGGGGACGGCGCCGGGGTCGTCCACGGGCGCGAGTTCGGCGAGCCACACGCCGTCGCGGGCCGCGTCCCGGGCGCTCTCGGCGGCCTCCTGCGACAGGCGCGTCTTGCCGGCCCCGCCGGGTCCGAGGAGGGTGACCAGCCGGGCGGTGCGCAGGTCCTGCCTGATCGCCTCGATGTCCGTCTCCCGCCCGACGAAAGAGGTCAGCCGGGCCCGGAGGTTGCCGGGGGGCTGCGGGGCGGCGGCGGTCGCGGGGCGGGTGCCCGGCGGGGGCGGGGCCGCGGGGGGCGTGTCCTGGGCGGCGGGGGCCGTGCCCTGGGCGGCGGGGGCCGTGCCCTGGGCAGCGGGGGCCGTCTCCCGGGCGGCGGGGGCCGGTGGGTAGGCACGGGGGCCGGGGGCGTGCGGGAGTGGGCCGGGCCCGCCGTCGTGCGCTTCCTCCGGGTTCAGCAGCCGCGCGTGCAGGGCGCGCAGTTCCGGGCCCGGGTCGGAGCCGAGGCGGTCGGCGAGGAGGGCGCGTATCCCGTCGTAGGCGGCGAGGGCCTGCGCGGTGCGGCCGGTGTCGCGCAGGGCGCGCAGCCGCAGCGCCTGCAGCGGCTCGTCCAGCGGGTGGGCGTCGCACAGCGCGGTCAGCTCGGGCAGCGCCCGGTCGGCCTCGCCCAGGGCGAGCGCGGCGGTCAGGCGGGCGCGCCGCACGTCCAGGCGGCGGGTCTCCCAGCGGGCCGCCTCGGCGGTGCGGTCGGGCAGGTCGGCGAGCGCGGGGCCCTGCCACAGGGCGAGGGCGTCGTCGAGTAGGGCGGCCGCCTTGGCGGGGTCGCCGTCGGCCAGGGCGCGCAGTCCGTCGCCGGCCAGCCGCTCGAAGCGGTGCAGGTCGACGTCGTCGGCGACGGCGGCGAGCCGGTAGCCGCCGTCGACGGAGGCCACGGCCTGTGCGCCGAGCGCCCGGCGCAGCCGCCCGACCAGCGCCTGCAGCGCCCCGGGCGCGTCGGCGGGCGGGTCGTCGCGGGCCCACACCTCCTCCACGAGCAGCGTCGCGGGCACGGTACGGCCGGCCCGCAGGGCGAGCACGGTCAGCAGGGCACGCAGCCGCGCCCCGCCGAGCGCGACGGCCGAGCCGTCGGGGCGGAGTGCCTGGGTGGTGCCGAGGATGCGGTAGCGCACGGGGTCCATTGTGTCGGGGGACGCACGGGCGCCGCCTCCGGGTTTCCCACGCGCGTGTGCCGGCAGGAACCCCGGGCTCCCCGCCGGACGTTCTTCCCGCACCACCTGTACCGTCGACCCGCGTGCCGCCGCCCACCCCAGTCAGGAGCTCCATGACGACCGCCGCCACCCGTCGCAGTGACCGCCGGATCAGCCCCGTCTTCCTCGGCATCGTGGCCGTGGCGGCGGTGGCGGGGTGGGCCGCCTGGACCGGGTTCGCCGAGCAGCCGGGTGTGGCGGTGTTCCTGTTCGTGACGGCGGCCTGGATCGTCTCCCTGTGCCTGCACGAGTACGCGCACGCGCGCACCGCGCTGCACAGCGGGGACGTCACGGTCGGCGCGAAGGGCTATCTCACGCTCAACCCGATGAGATACACGCACGCCCTGCTGAGCATCGTGCTGCCCGTCGCGTTCCTGATCATGGGCGGGATCGGGTTGCCGGGCGGCGCGGTCTTCATTGAGCGGGGCCGTATCCGGGGCCGCTGGCGGCACAGCCTGGTGTCGGCGGCCGGTCCGCTGACGAACGTGGTGTTCGCCGTGGTGTGCACGGCCCCGTTCTGGCTGGGCTCACCGGACGGGATGCCCGCCGACTTCCGGTACGCGCTGGCGTTCCTGGGGCTGCTGCAGGTGACGGCCGCGATCCTGAACTTCCTGCCGGTGCCGGGGCTGGACGGCTACGGCGTGCTCGAGCCGTGGCTGTCGCCGGCGGTGAAGCGGCAGGTGGAGCCGTACGCGCAGTTCGGGCTGCTGTTCGTGTTCGCGCTGCTGTGGGTGCCGTCGGTGAACTCCGTGTTCTTCGACGCGGTCCACGCGATCCTGCGCGGCCTGGGCGTGAGCGACTTCGACGCCTTCTGGGGCCGGGAGCTCTACCGGTTCTGGTGAGCCGCGCCGGCCGCCGTCCGGCCGCGCCGCAGGTAGTACCAGGCCATGTTGGACGACACACCCGCCAGCAGGATCCATACGACGCCCAGCCAGCTGCCCTGGACGAAGGACACGACGGCCGCGGCCACGGTGAGGACGCAGACGGCGAGGGCGTAGAGGGCGAGGCGGGGCATGGGGGTCGGCTCCTGTCGGGACGGTCGGGCGGTCGGTGCTCGGGCGGTCGGGCGGTCGGGTCTGTGCGGCGCCGGGGGTGCTCGCGGTGGCCGCGCGGGGGCGGCGGTCGCGGTGGCCGCGCGGGGCGGCAGGGGGACACTGCGGGCATCTCCGACGCCCCCAGTGTCCCCCATCGCTCACACGTCGGTGATACGCAGCCCCGCGTGCGCCTTGTACCGGCGGTTGACGGAGATCAGGTTCGCGACCAGCGACTCCACCTGGTGGGCATTACGCAGCCGGCCGGCGAAGACGCCGCGCATGCCGGGGATGCGGCCGGCGAGGGCCTGGACGATCTCCACGTCGGCGCGGGCCTCGCCGAGCACCATCACGTCGGTGTCGATCTGCTCGATCGCCGGGTCCTGGAGGAGCACGGCCGACAGGTGGTGGAAGGCGGCGGTGACCCGGGAGCCGGGCAGCAGGGCGGCGGCCTGCTCGGCGGCGCTGCCCTCCTCGGGCTTGAGCGCGTAGGCGCCCTTCTTGTCGAAGCCGAGCGGGTTGACGCAGTCCACGACGAGCTTGCCGGACAGCTCCTCGCGCAGGGACTCCAGCGTCTTGGCGTGGCCCTCCCACGGCACGGCGACGATGACGATGTCGCTGCGGCGGGCGGTCTCGGCGTTGTCGGCGCCCTCGATGCCGTGCCCGAGTTCCCCGGCGGCTGCCTGCGCGCGCTCGGCGGCCCGGGAGCCGATGATCACCTTCTGCCCGGCCCGGGCCAGGCGGTAGGCCAGCCCCTTGCCCTGCGGCCCGGTCCCGCCGAGCACGCCGACGACGAGCCCGGAGACGTCCGGGAGGTCCCAGGGGTCCTTGGCAGGGGCCTTCTGTGCGCTGTCGCTAGTGGTCATGAGCTGACCATACGTCGCCCCGCGCACGGCGGTGCGGGCGGGCAGCGGGCGCCGGGCCCGTCCCCGGGTCGGGGGAATCCGCGGCGAACTCCGGGTCCCGGGAGCCCGGTTGCGCAAGGATGCGGGCCCATGGACGCCGTACGGGTCGCGTTGTTGCGGGAAGTGCTCGCCGGGACCGAGTGGCTCGGGGCCACGCGGAGATTCGCGGGGGCGCTGCGGGGGTCGGTCGTGTCGCACGGGGGCGGGCTGCTGCTCGTGGGCACGCCGGAGTACGAGCCGTGGCATCTCGCCGCGCATCTCGTGGACGAGGCCGCCTGGTCGGGGATGCCGGAGCTGGCGCCCACGCTGGTCCGGCACGACGCCCGGCCCTCGGATCCGGCGCACCTGGCGGTCGGACCGGGCCGGATCGAGGCGGCCCGGCGGGGCGAGACGCTGCTCGTCGTGGCGCCCGGTGAGCCGGAGCCGCTGCTGCAGCGGGTGCACGACGCCCGGCGGGCCGGGGTGATGGTGCTGGCCCTCGGTGACGCTCGGGGCGAGCTGGCGGGGATGGCGCACGAAGCGCTGACGGTGCCGGAGGGGGCGGAACTGGACCTCGACACGGTCCAGCACCTGGTGAGCGCGGCGGCCGGGGAGACCGCGGTGCCGGGCGCCCCGAGAGGCCACCGCCGCTTCCGCGACCGCCTGTCCCGCCTGGCGGAGTCCCTGACGTCCCCACCACCGGCACCCTGGTGACACACCGCACCGGGCCGTGCCACACCGGGTCGTGCCCCGGCAGGCCGGACATCGGCCCGCGCCGCCGACAGGCCGGGCCGGACGGCGGTACGCGCCGCCGACAGCCCCATCCGGTCGGCGGTACGCGCCGCCAACGGGAACGGCCCGTGCCGCCGACGCGGGCCGGCCGCAGGGGCCCCACCACCAACGGCCGGTCGCACATCGGCACAAGCGGCGGGGCCGCTCCTGGAAGCCGAGGTGGAAGCCCCCGGCAGGCCCGGCCCGGCGGCAGTCCGCGCCGCCGCCGGAAGCCGTTCCGTGCCGCCGGAGCGGGCCAGCCGGAGTAGCCCGCACCAAGGCCCCGGCGGCACAGCAGCGCACATGCGGCGGGGCCGCTGCGGAAAACCGGGGGCCCCCGCCCGCCGGGGCCCCGCGTCCGGCGGTGCCGGTGACACATCGGCCGGGGCGGGCCGCGGTAGGCCCGTGGCAGGAGGGGTGCGCTGCTGGAAAAGCGATTGCTCGTGGCCGGGCGGCCGTCGAGCATGTTCCCTCGTGACCGCGCCCTCCCGTCTTCGTGCTCTGCTGCCCGACCTCGCGCCCTGGAAGGCCTCGGTCGACTTCCGGCGGCTGTGGATGTCGGGGCTGATCTCGGGCTTCGGGAGCTTCCTGACGTTCGTCGCGCTGCCCGTGCAGCTCAAGGAGCTGACCGGGTCCGCTGCGGCGGTGGGCGCCCTCGGGGCCGTGGAACTGGTGCCGCTGGTGGTGTGCGGGCTGTACGGCGGCGCGCTGGCCGACGCCTTCGACAAGCGGAAGCTGATCCTGTGGACGGAGGCCGGGCAGGGCCTGCTGTCGGCGCTGGTGCTGCTCGACGCGCTGCTGCCGCGTCCCGCCGTGTGGCCGCTGTACCTCGTCGCGGCCCTGTCCTCCGCGCTGGTGTCCGTGCAGCGCCCGGCGCTGGACTCGCTGTGGCCGCGGATCGTCGCGCACGGCGACCTGCCGGCGGCGGCCTCGCTGAACTCCCTGCGCTGGACCGTGGGCGGCGTCGCGGGCCCCGCCGTCGCCGGCCTGGTCGTCGCCTACGCGGGCCTCGGCTGGGCGTACGCCGCGGACCTCGCCACCTTCGCCGTGTCCGTGCTGTACGTCGTCCGCATCGCCCCCTCCCCCGCCTCCCACGAGGCCGCCCGGCCCTCCCTGCGCTCGATCGCCGAGGGCGCCCGCTACGCGTGGGGCCGCAAGGAGCTGCTCGGCACCTACGCGATCGACCTGGCGGCGATGTTCCTGGCGATGCCGCTGGCGGTGCTGCCGTTCCTCGCGGACGACCTGGGCGCGAAGTGGTCGCTGGGCCTGATGTACGCGGCGGTGCCGTTCGGATCGCTGCTGGTCAGCCTGACCGGCGGCTGGGCCTCGCGGGTGCGCCGGCACGGGCGTGCGGTCGTGCTGGCGGCCGCCGGGTGGGGCCTGGCGATCGCGGCCGCCGGGGTCGTCGGCAACGTATGGCTGGTGCTGCTGTTCCTGACCGTGGCGGGCGGCTGCGACATGGTCAGCGGGATCTTCCGCTCCGCCATGTGGAACCAGACGATCCCGGACGAGCTGCGCGGCCGGCTCGCCGGGATCGAGCTGCTGTCGTACTCGGTCGGGCCGACGGTCGGCCAGGTCCGAGCGGGCGGTCTCGCCGCGTGGTGGGGTGTGCGGGCGTCGGTCTGGTCGGGCGGGCTGCTGTGCGCGGGCGCGGTGGCGTTGCTGGCGCTGTGCCTGCCGCGGCTGATGGCGTACGACGCGCGGACGAACGAGCACGCGGTGCGGCTGCGCGAACGGCGCGCAGCCGCGGCGCGGACCGCCTCCGCGTGATCAGTCGTCCTCGGTGGTCCGGCCCGCGGAGGCGTCGTGCCAGCGGGGGTCGTTCTCCCACTCGAGGTTGCGCTCGCGCGCCGTCTCCATCGCGTGCTGCGCCTCCTGCCGGGAGGCGTACGGTCCGAACCGGTCCTTGCCCGGGCAGTCCGGGCCCTCCTCGACCTTCTTGTGCTCCAGGCAGTAGAACCACTCGCCCGGCTTGCCCGCCGTGCGCTTCTTGAACAGGGCCATGACCTCGCTCCTCTCGCCACCGACATGTTCCCCCATGCCCGCTGGTTAGACTCGCTGGCATGTCTGGCCAGTCGCTGCTCGTACCAGGGGAGCTGTCTCCCACCCGTTCCGTGCCCGGAAACATCCGTCGGCCCGAGTACGTCGGCAAGCCCGGGCCGACGCCGTACACCGGGCCGGAGGTGCAGACGCCGGAGACGATCGAGGCGATGCGCGTCGCGGGCCGGATCGCGGCGCAGGCGATGGCGGAGGCCGCGAAGCTGATCGCGCCGGGCGTGACCACGGACGAACTGGACCGGGTGGCGCACGCGTACATGTGCGACCACGGCGCCTATCCCTCCACGCTGGGCTACCGCGGGTTCCCGAAGTCCCTGTGCACCTCCGTCAACGAGGTGATCTGCCACGGCATCCCGGACTCCACGGTGCTGCGCGACGGCGACATCGTGAACCTGGACGTGACGGCGTACATCGGCGGCGTGCACGGCGACAACAACGCCACCTACCTGGTCGGCGACGTGGACGAGGAGTCACGGCTGCTCGTGGAGCGCACGCGGGAGGCGCTGAACCGGGCGATCAAGGCGGTCCGGCCGGGCCGGCAGATCAACGTGATCGGCCGGGTCATCGAGTCGTACGCCAAGCGTTTCGGGTACGGCGTGGTGCGGGACTTCACCGGGCACGGCATCAACTCGTCGTTCCACTCGGGCCTGATCGTCCCGCACTACGACAGCCCGCACGCGACGACCGTGATGCAGCCGGGGATGACGTTCACCATCGAGCCGATGCTGACGCTCGGCACGCACGAGTACGACATGTGGGACGACGGCTGGACGGTCGTGACGAAGGACCGCAAGCGGACGGCGCAGTTCGAGCACACGCTGGTGGTGACGGACACCGGCGCGGAGATCCTCACGCTGCCGTGACGCCGTCCCTTCCTCGTGGCCCGCTCTCCCTCGGAGGGCGGGCCTTTTGCGGTGGCGCGCCCCGGAACCGCCCGGGGGACGGGCGGCCAGGGGCGCACCCGTCCCCCGGAAAGCCGCCGCAGACTCGCAAGCCGTCACAGGCTCACGAGCCGCCGCAGGCTCGTCGCGGCAGGCTCAGAAGTCGCCGCGGCAGAAGGAGCCGCCCCAGGCGAGGTTGCCTTCCTCGGAGCTGATGGCGCCGTAGTGGGTGGCGCAGACGTCCGCGCCGTCGTCGCCACCGCCGTGGCGGGGCTCGAAGCCGGCCGCGGCGGCGGTGGCCGCTCCGGCGGCGGTCAGGGTGACGGTCAGCAGTGCGGCGGCCAGAACCGAGCGCATACGCATGGAACCCTCCTGTGGGGGTCGGGGACAGATCACGCCAGAGGTCCCCGGCCGGGACCGTCCGCACACGCCCCGCCACCCGAGCGCACGCGCTACCACCTGAACGGTCGCGCGCACCGAACCAGCCACCCGCCCCCGGCCCCGGGCCTTCGATCCCCGGCCACGGCCCCCGCCCCCCGGTTCAGCGTTCGAGGACGACCCTGCCGCCGATCTCCACCCAGCCGTGGGGCTGGGGGGCCGTGAGGATCTGGGAGCCCGCGCCCTGGGTGATGTTGAGGGCGCGGCCGAGGCGATCCGTGAGCAGCAGCGCCGCGGCACCGGTCGCCTCGTCCTCGGTGATGCCGTCGTCGCGGCCGGGAAAGGCGCGGGCGCGGACCCGGCCGGCGGGCTCGTCCTCCCAGGCCCACGCGTAGACCCACTCCCCCGGCGGCGGCACGGGCAGGGCGTCGACCTCGGCGGCACTGGCGTACTGGCGCAGGGTGCGCGGCGGCGCCCACTCGGCGCGGGCCTCGATCCAGCAGAACTCCCCGTCCTGCCGGGCGCCCACCACACCGGCGGGTGTGACGAGTTCGGGCACGTCGAGCAGCCAGGCGCATCCCACGCAGGGGTGGCCGGCGAACGGCAGCCGCAGGGTGGGTGTGTAGATGTCGATGACGCCGCGTTCGGGGTCGTCGACGAAGACGGTCTCGCTGAAGCCGAGCCGGCCCGCGAACGCCTGCCGTTCGGCCGGCGCGGGCATCCGGGAGCCGTCACGGACGACGCCGAGCTCGTTGCCGTAGCCGCCGTTCGGCGCGCAGAAGACGCGCAGTACGTCGTAGTCAGTCACCGGGGCATTCAAGCACCGGGGATCAGCCGGTCAGCGCGTGCGCCAGGCACCGGAGATCAGCCGCCGCCACCGTGTGCGCCAAGCACCGGGGATCAGCCGCCACCGTGTGCGCCCTCGGCGCACCGGTGCGCTGCCTGTGCCGCGATCGGCGAGCGCTCGCGGCCGGGTGTGCGCGAGGGGCCGCTGCCGCAGGTCCCGACCGGAAGGAGAGGGGCCGTTGACCTCTCCTTTACCATCCCTTGGCGTTCTTGTTGAGTCTTCGTGATCAAGTCGCACCCTTACGGCGTCCATGAGAGCTGAATCACTGCATGCGGGTACGCCGTGCAGGTAAGCCTCGGTTAAGTTAGGCGAGCCTCACCAATCCTGTGGGGCCTGACACGACGTTTTTCAGCCACCGCCCGGGAGCCCCGCATGCGAGCCGCCAGACTGACCGTCACCGCCGCCGTCGCCACCGCGGCGGCTCTGGCCGCCGTCACCGGATGCACGCAGAAGAGCCAGGCCGACGGCGGCGAGGGCGCGATCCAGGTGACCGCGACGGACGACAAGTGCGAGGTCTCCAAGAAGGAGGTCCCCGCCGGACACGTCGAGCTCGCCATCGAGAACAAGGGCACCAAGGTCACCGAGGTCTACGTGCTCTTCCCGGACGACCGGGTGGTCGCCGAGCGCGAGAACATCGGCCCCGGCACCAAGCAGAAGGTCACCGCCGAGGTGAAGGCCGGCTCGTACCAGATCGCCTGCAAGCCCGGCATGAAGGGCAAGGGCATCCGCCAGGCCCTGAAGGTCACCGGCGGCGCCACCGCCGCCCAGCGCGACCCGCGCCTGGACCAGGCCGTCGCCGCCTACCGCACCTACGCCCAGGAGCAGGCCGACGAGACGCTGCCCAAGGCCGAGGCGTTCGTCAAGGCCGTCCAGGCCGGGGACGTGGAGGCGGCGAAGAAGGCGTACGCGCCCTCCCGCCTCGGCTGGGAGCGCACCGAGCCGGTCGCCGAGTCCTTCGGCGACATCGACCCCAAGGTCGACGTCCGCGAGGACGGCCTCGAGGCGGGCCAGAAGTGGACCGGCTGGCACCGCCTGGAGAAGGCGCTGTGGCAGGACGGGAAGATCGGCGCCGAGGAGAAGACCCTCGCCGGCCGGCTGATCACCGACCTGAAGGACTGGCAGAAGCGGGTCGGCACCGCCGAGATCACCCCGACCTCCATGGCCAACGGCGCCAAGGAGCTCCTCGACGAGGTCGCCACCGGCAAGGTCACCGGCGAGGAGGAGCGCTACTCGCACACCGACCTGGTCGACTTCAAGGGCAACGTCGAGGGCGCGCAGAAGTCCTACGAGCTGCTCAAGCCGGTCGCGCAGGCGAGCGACAAGGCGCTCACCGCCGAACTGGACAAGCAGTTCGCCGCGCTGAACACGCTGCTGGACAAGTACCGCGCCGACAAGCAGTCGTACGACTTCACCTCCTACGACAAGGTCGGCGCCGGTGACCGCAAGCAGCTGTCGGACGCCGTGAACGCCCTGGCGGAGCCGCTGTCCAAGCTCGCCGCCGCCGTCGCGAAGTAACCGAAGGAGCAGCGATGACGGACGCACAGGACCCTGAGGCGACCGGCGCCAAGGCGCCCAGCAGGCGGGCGCTGATCGGCTGGGGAGGGGCCGGGCTGGCGCTCGGCGCCGCGGTGGCCGGCGGCGCGGTCGCGGTCACCCGCACCGGCGACGACATGGACCCGGCCGCCGCCGACACGGGCGGCGCCGTCGACTTCCACGGCGCCCACCAGGCCGGTATCGCCACGCCCGTGCAGGACCGGCTGCACTTCGCCGCGTTCGACGTCACCACGTCCGACCGTGCCGAGTTCGTGCAGATGCTGAAGGACTGGACCGAGGCGGCGCGGCGGATGACGGCCGGCAAGGCGATCGGCGACGGCGCCTACGGCGGGCTCGCCGAGGCACCGCCGGACGACACCGGCGAGGCGCTCGGCCTCAAGCCGTCCCGGCTCACCCTCACCATCGGCTTCGGCCCGTCGCTGTTCGGCAAGTTCGGTCTGCACGACAAGCGGCCCGAGGCCCTGGTCGACCTGCCGAAGTTCCCCGGCGACAACCTGGACAAGGCCCGCAGCGGCGGCGACCTGTGCATCCAGGCCTGCGCCGACGACCCGCAGGTCGCCGTGCACGCCATCCGCAACCTCGCCCGGATCGGCTTCGGCAAGGTCGCCATCCGCTGGTCCCAGCTCGGCTTCGGCAAGACGTCGTCGACGACACCGGGCGCGCAGACCCCGCGCAACCTCTTCGGCTTCAAGGACGGGACCCGCAACATCGCGGGAACCGAGAGCGATCGCCTGAAGAAGTTCGTGTGGGTCGGCGAGGGCGACGGCACGGACTGGATGACCGGCGGGTCGTATCTGGTCGCCCGGCGCATCCGGATGAACATCGAGACCTGGGACCGCACCTCGCTGCAGGAGCAGGAGGACGTCTTCGGCCGCGACAAGCGCGAGGGCGCCGCCGTCGGCAAGGCCAAGGAGCACGACGAGCCGTTCCTGAAGGCGATGAAGCCGACCGCGCACGTGCGGCTCGCGCACCCCGACTCCAACAACGGGGCGACGATCCTGCGCCGCGGCTACTCCTTCACCGACGGCACCGACGGCCTCGGCCGTCTGGAGGCCGGTCTGTTCTTCCTCGCCTATCAGCGGGACGTGCGCAAGGGATTCATCCCGGTCCAGCGGAACCTGTCCCGCATGGACGCGCTCAACGAGTACACCCAGCACGTGGGTTCGGCGGTCTTCGCGATTCCGCCGGGGGTCAAGGACTCCGGCGACTGGTGGGGCCGGACGCTGTTCACCAAGGAGGCGTAGTTCGATGTTCAGCAACTATCTGATCGGGCTGCGCGAGGGGCTGGAAGCCAGCCTCGTGGTCTGCATCCTCATCGCCTATCTCGTCAAGACCGGGCGGCGCGACGCGATCCGGCCCATCTGGATCGGCATCGGCATCGCGGTGGCCATCGCGCTCGGCTTCGGCTGCGTGCTGGAGTTCGGCTCGCAGGAGCTGACGTTCCAGGCGCAGGAGGCGCTCGGCGGCTCGCTGTCCGTCCTCGCGGTGGTCCTGGTGACGTGGATGGTGTTCTGGATGCGGCGCACCGCGCGGCATCTGAAGTCCGAACTGCACGGCAAGCTGGACGCCGCCCTGAAGATGGGCACCGGCGCGCTGGTCGCGACCGCGTTCCTCGCCGTCGGCCGGGAGGGCCTGGAGACCGCGCTGTTCGTGTGGGCGTCCGTGCACGCCGCCTCCGACGGCACCCCGCGGCCGCTGATCGGCGTCGCGCTGGGCCTGGCCACGGCCGTGTTCCTGGGCTGGCTGTTCTACCGGGGCGCGCTGAAGATCAACCTGGCCAAGTTCTTCACCTGGACCGGCGCCATGCTGGTCGTCGTGGCGGCCGGTGTGCTGGCGTACGGCTTCCACGATCTGCAGGAGGCCGACTGGCTGCCGGGGCTGAACCACCTGGCCTTCGACATCAGCGGCACCATCCCGCCGGACAGCTGGTACGGCACGCTGCTCAAGGGCGTGTTCAACTTCCAGCCCGACCCGACGGTCCTCCAGATCACGGTGTGGCTGCTGTACCTGATCCCGACGCTCGCCGTCTTCTTCGCCCCGGTAGGGTTCGCCTCCGGGAAGGGGAAGGTGAAGCAGCCCAATGACTCGGGAGACAAGGGTTCCCAGCCGTCGACGGCTTCGCAGGCGTGAGCGCGCCGCGCTGACGGCGGCCTCGCTGACCGCGCTGGCGCTGACCGCGAGCGGATGCGTGGTGGTGCACGGGGAGCGCGAGGTGCTCCCCGCCACCACCCAGGCCGAGGCCGCGAAGGCGCTGACGCAGTTCACGACCGCGTACAACAACGCCGACCAGGCCTACGACGCCTCCCTGGACGCCGGTCACACCACGGGGGCGTTCGGCGACATCGACGCCGCGCGGCTGAAGGCGCGGCACATCAACAGTCCGCGGGGCAACTCCGCGCACACGCCACTGGTGTTGTCGGACGTGACGTACACGATCCCGAAGAAGGCGGGCTGGCCGCGGTGGTTCGTGGCGGACGCGCGGGGCAACCGGGCGGGCGCGTCGCGGTGGCTGCTGGTGTTCCTGCGGCACGATCTGGACGAGCCGTGGCAGGTGGCGTTCCTGACGCTGGCGAAGCCGGGGAGCGTGCCGCGGTTCAAGAAGGACGCGGACGGGTTCGCTCAGGCCGTGGACGCCGGGTCGGCGGATCTGGTGGCCACGCCCGAGTCGTTGAGCCGGCGGTACACGACGTACCTGAAGAGCGGCGGTGACGTCTTCGCTGACGGGCCGCACACCAGTGAGTGGCGGGCGGCCCGTCAGCGGCAGGCGCGGCGGCCGGGGCTGGCGAACCAGTACATCGACACGCCGCTGACGCGGGGCGACTACGCGCCGCTCGCGCTGCGCACGGTGGACGGTGGGGCGTTGGTGTTCTTCACCACGCGGCACTATCAGAAGGAGACGGCCGCGCCGGGGGCGGCGGTGCCGGATCCCGGGCGGGATGTGCTGGCGTTGACGTCTGGGGAGATCAAGCAGTCGCTGACGATGGAGTTCGTGTCGGCGGAGGTCGCGGTGGATCCGCCCAAGTCCTCCGGTGGGGCGAAGTCCTCCGGTGGGGCCAAGGTGAGGGTGCTGGGGCGTACGCAGGGGATGACGTCGGCGCAGGGTAGTTAGAACGGGGTGGCGGCGGGTGGCCCTGCGGCCACACCTCAGGGGCGCGGGGAACCGCGCGAGAACCACCCACACACCCGCGCCCGACACACGACCTGGCGCCGCAGGCACCCGGCGTCAGTGGCGCAGGGGCCAGGGAGCCGGGTCCTGGCCGGTGTGGCGGGCGCAGGCGTCGGTGAGGGCTTCCAGGAGGGTGAGGGGGTCGGGGAGGGGGTGTTCGGGGCCGCGGAGCCAGTGGACCGACTCGCCGTCGTCCCCGGGGAGGCGGGCGGGGGGTACGAGGACGTAGGAGCCTCGGCAGTGCCAGCGCAGGCCGGGGTGTTCGGTCATGGTCTCGGGGTGGCAGTCCAGCTCGCACGGCCACCACTCGTCCTCGTCCTCGGGGGTGCCCCGGGTGAGGGTGAAGAACAGCATGCGGCCGTCGTCGCTCTGGGCCACCGGGCCGACGTCCACGCCCTCGGACTCCAGGCGCTCCAGGGCCTCGCGGCCGGCCTGGAGGGGGACGTCGAGGACGTCGTGGACCATGCCGGTCGCGGTGATGAAGTTGGCCTGCGGCTGGTGGCGGGCCCAGCGCTCGATCTGTGAGCGGTCGGTGGTGGACTGCGTCTGCCAGGCGAACGAGATCGGGTGGCGGGCCGGGGTGGGACAGCCCACGCGGTCGCAGGAGCAGCGGTAGCCGGGCGCCGGGTGCGCGGCGGGCGAGAGCGGCAGCCCGGCTCTGGCGGCGGCGAGCAGCAGGGCCTCACGGCCGCCGTCGTCGGCGGCCTGTTCCGGGCCGCGTCCGCGCAGCCACTGGGTGAGTTTGCCCCTCAGGCTCATCGGACCGCCGAACTCCGCGCTCATCTATCCCCTCGCCTCGCTGTGGTGCCGACAGCATGCCCTATGGTCGCACCATCCGGTGCATCGGGGGGCCGGTGCGGACATCCCGGGTA
This sequence comes from Streptomyces sp. NPDC097129, assembly GCF_055668065.1. Lineage (NCBI taxonomy): Bacteria > Bacillati > Actinomycetota > Actinomycetes > Kitasatosporales > Streptomycetaceae > Streptomyces > Streptomyces sp. NPDC097129. The sequence continues at coordinate 461,305 of NZ_JBVOQE010000001.1, forward strand.
CCGCGGACGAGACGTACCGCACACGCTCAGCGTGGGGCGAGGCCGTACAAGGCGTAGTCGACCAGGGCGTCGGTGTAGGCGTGCGAGATCGGGCCGGTGCGCTGCAGCCAGCGCTGGGCGAGCGGGGAGACGAAGAGTTCCAGGGCGATGCGCGGGTCGATGTCGGGGCGGACGTGGCCGGCGGACTGGGCGGTGCGCAGGCGGTCGACGTAGAGCTGGAGCTGCGGTTCGAGGAGTTCGGTGATGAACTGCCGGCCGACCTGTTCGTTGACGACGCCCTCGGCGGTCAGGGCGCGGGCGGGGGCCTCGAAACGGGGGTCGGTCAGTTCGTCGACGGTGGCGCGCAGTACGGCCTTGAGGTCGGCGGCGAGGTCGCCGGTGTCGGGGAGGGCGTAGGGCTCCTGGCCGGCCATCCGCTGGGTGAGGTCCACGAACGCCTCCAGCAGGACGTCCGCCTTCGACGTCCACCAGCGGTAGATGGTCTGCTTGCCGACACCGGCGCGGCCGGCGATGCCCTCGATGGTGGTCCTGGGGTAGCCGGCCTCGGCGACGAGCGCGAGTGCGGCGTCGTAGATCGCGCGCCGGGACTTCTCGCTGCGGCGGCTGGTGTCGGGGGTGGGCTTCCTGGTGGCCATGGGCGCAACTTACCAGGTTGACAAGACGGCGCGTCTCGCTGAGGCTGGAGGCGTCCGTTGCGAGACGGTCCGTATCGTCTCTTGTGTTGGCCGGAAGGAGTTCGTCATGGCGCGAGGTGGAGCGGGGAACATGCTGGGCGTCGGCGGTACGCGGAGGAACCTCGGGCGTACGGCGCTGCGCGGTGGCGGCCGTGCGGGCCGGACCGGTGGTGGTCCGGACCCGCAGGCGCAGAAACGGGAGCTGCTGCGCAAGCTCCAGGAGAGGCGGGGGTAGTCACTCCCCCGGCGGCGGCCAGGGATCGCCCCAGTCGGTGTCCCTGGCCGCCCTGTACAGCTCGCCGTGCCGCTTGGTGACCGTCGTGCGGCGCAGCTGTTCGTCGCTCTCGCACAGGTCCAGCAGCACCTGGCCCTTGCGGATCTGCGGGCGGCGCACGACACGGGCGGCCGCCGGGGTCACCGGGAAGCGGGTGGCGGCGACGTACGCGAACTTCTCGTCCTCGTAGGCCAGCGAGCCGCCCTTGACCTGGCGGTGCAGGGAGGAGCGGCTGACCCGCGCGGAGAAGTGGCACCAGTCGGTGCCGGGCACGATGGGGCAGCCGGCGCTGTGCGGGCAGGGCGCGGCGATGTGGAAGCCGCCGGCGATGAGGCGGTCGCGGGCCTCGATGACGCGGGCGTAGCCGTCGGGGGTGCCGGGCTCCACGATGACGACGGCCTGGGCGGCCGACGCCGCCGCGTCGAGGAGGGCGGCCCGGTCGGCGGCCGTCAGCTCGTTGAGGACGTAGGAGACGGTGACCAGGTCGGTGGGGTCCAGGGTCAGGGCGGCGCCGATGCGGGCGCGCTGCCAGCGGGCCTCGCGCAGGGCGGGGTGCGCGGCGGCCAGCTCCCTGCCCAGGGCGAGCGCGGGCTCGGCCCAGTCCAGCACGGTGACGCGGCGCTCGCCGGACCAGGTCGCGGCGGTGGCCCAGGTCGCGGCCCCGGTGCCGCCGCCGACGTCGGTGTGGCTGCCGGGCGTCCAGTCGGGGGCGGCCTCCGCGAACGCCTCCAGCGCCGCGCGCACCGCCTCGAACGTGGCCGGCATGCGGTAGGCGGCGTACGCGGCCACGTCCGCGCGGTCGCGCAGGATCGGCACGTCGGTCGGGGTGGCCCCGCGGTAGTGGGCGATCAGCCGCTCCACGGCCTGCGCGGCCTGCTTGGGCGGCAGCCCGTCGAGCAGACGCGCGAGGCCGGCGCGCAGGGTTTCGGCCGGGGAGGAGGAGACGGGGGCGTTCACCCCGGGATTCTCTCAAATCCCGGGGTGCCTCTTCGTCCTCCGTACCGCCCGTGCCAGGTGCGTGGCCGCCGCCGCTCTCGGGCGGCTGTCCGGGGTGCGTCTGCGGGGGTGGACCGTGGTGGCCAGCAGGACCAGGAACGTGTCCGTGGCCGGGTCCAGGACCAGGGACGTCCCCGTGAAGCCGGTGTGGCCCGCCGCGCCGCGGCCGGCCAGGGCGCCCATGAACCACGGCTGGTCGACGGCGAAGCCGAGGCCGGGCGGGGTCAGCAGCAGCTCCACGAAGTCCGGGCCGAGGATGCGGGCGGGCCCGTAGGAGCCGCCCGCGAGCAGGGTGCGGCAGAAGACGGCCAGGTCGTGGCCGGTGGAGAACAGACCCGCGTGGCCCGCCACCCCGCCCAGCGCCCAGGCGTTCTCGTCGTGCACGACCCCGCGCAGCAGGCCCCGGTCCGCCTTCGCCCAGGGCCGGCGCTGGTCCTCGGTGGCCGCGGCGCCGGGGCACGGGCCGAAGGCGGTCGCCGTCATGCCCAGCGGGCGGGTGATGCCGTCGCGGACGAGGACGTCGAGGGTGCGGCCGGTCAGCCGTTCCAGCAGGTGCTGCAGGAGCAGCATGTTCAGGTCCGAGTACACGTAGGAGCCGGGCCGGGTCGTCGGCGCCTGAGCTCGCAGCAGGCTCAGGCGTTCCGCGTCGCCCGCGCAGTCGTACAGCGGCAGCTCCGGGCGCAGGCCGGAGGTGTGCGTGAGCAGCTGGCGCACGGTGATGCCGTGCTCGGCGGCCGCCCGGAAGTCGGGCAGGTAGGCGCCGACCCTGGCGTCGATGCCGAGGGTGCCGCGCTCGATCTGCTGCACGGCCGCGACCGCGGTGAACAGTTTGGTCAGAGAGGCCAGGTCGAAGGGGGTGTCCACGGTCATCGGCACCCGGTCCGGCGCGGGCAGTTCGACGCCGCTGTCCGTCTCCGGGTCGTAGGCGGCGTACCGCAGCGCCCAGCCCGCAGCCTCCTGTACGGCGACGACCGGCCCGCGTCCGGCGACCACGACCGCGCCCGCCGCCCAGGGCCGCTCCCCTGCCGTGAGGGCGCGCACGTCGGTGACCAGGCGGCGCAGCTCCTCGGGGTCGAGGCAGGCCTTCTCCGGGGTGTCCCTGCGCAGTCTCGGCGCGCTCAGTTCCCTGCTCCCTCCGCGTCCGCACGTGTGTTCCAGGGACGGCACATTCCCACGAAACAGGCCATCGCCACCACCGCGCCCGCCAGTTGGACGACGGCCATGGGGACGGCCGTGTGCTCACCGGCGATCCCGACGAGCGGGGAGGCGACGGCGCCGACGAGGAAGGAGGACGTACCGAGCAGCGCGGACGCCGAGCCGGCCGAGTGCCGGGTGCGCAGCAGGGCGAGGGACTGGGTGTTGGGCAACGTGACGCCCATCGCGGACATCAGCACGAAAAGGGCGGCGGCGACCGGCGCGAGCCCCACGTCGCCGAACGCGCCCGTCGCCATCAGCAGCAGCGCGGCCGCGGCGAGGATGACGACGGTGAGGCCGGCGGCGAGGACCTTCTCCAGCGCGACCCGGCCGACCAGGACCTTGCCGTTGATCTGGCCGACGGCGACCAGGCCGACGGAGTTCAGCCCGAACAGCAGGCTGAAGGTCTGCGGTGAGGCGCCGTAGATCTCCTGGATGACGAACGGGGACGCCGCGATGTACGCGAACAGCGCGGCGAAGGCGAATCCGCCGGCCAGCATGTAGCCGGTGAAGGGCAGGTCGGACAGCAGCGCCCGCATCGAGCGCAGCGCCTCGGCGACGCCGCCGCCGTGGCGGTCCTGCGGCTCCAGGGTCTCCGGCAGCCGCGTGAGGACCAGCACGCCGAGCAGGGCGCCGACCACGGTGAGGACGACGAACACGCCCCGCCAGTCCGTCACCCGCAGGATCTGCCCGCCGATCAGCGGCGCGACGATCGGGGCGACGCCGGAGATCAGCATGAGGGTGGAGAAGAAGCGGGCCATGGCCACGCCGTCGTACAGGTCGCGCACCACGGCCCGGGCGATGACGATGCCGGCCGCGCCGGCGAGGCCCTGCGCCAGCCGGAAGGCGACCAGCGTCTCCACGTTCGGCGCCGACGCGCACAGGGCGGTGGCGACGACGTAGACGGCGAGGCCGGTGAGCAGGGGCCGGCGGCGGCCCCACCTGTCGCTCATGGGGCCGACGACGAGCTGGCCCAGCGCCATGCCGGCCAGGCAGGCGGTGAGGGTGAGCTGCACGGTCGCGGCGGGCGCGTGCAGGGAGCGGGTCACCGCGGGCAGCGACGGCAGGTACATGTCCATCGCGAGCGGCGGGGTGGCGGTCAGGCCGCCCAGGACGAGGGTGACGAGCCATCCGGTGCGGCGGTGCGCCGCGCGGGCGGCGGCCGCGGTGGCGGTGCGGGTGGCGGTGCCGGTGCCGGTGGCAGCCTCGGCGGGGGTCCCTGTGGCGGCCTCGGTGGCGGCCGGGCGGGCGGCCTCGGGTATGTGGGCCCCTCCCTCGGGCATGCGCTCTCCCTTTCGAACTCCCTCGGCGACGGATCGGCACCCATGCTCTCAGGCCTTCGTTGCGCCTGTCCGGGTGACGGCGCTCGGGGGCGTGGTGTTCGTATGGCGGAAGGCCGGTTCCGGAGTGTGGACCTTTGTCTACGCTTTTGGACCATGAACGCTGAACGAAACACCGAGCGGCGCGGCGTCGCCGTGGTGACCGGCGCCGGGTCCGGGATCGGGCGCGCGGTCGCCGTCGAGCTGATGCGCGGGGGGTGGGCGGTGGCCCTCGCCGGGCGCCGTGTGCCTCCGCTGGAGGAGACGGGCGCGCTGGCGCCGGACGGTGACTGGCTCGCCGTGCGGACGGACGTGACCGAGCCGGAGTCCGTGGCCGCCCTGTTCGCGGCGACCGTGGAGCGGTTCGGGCGGGTGGATCTGCTGTTCAACAACGCCGGCACGTTCGGGCCCGGCGGGGTGCCGGTGGAGGAACTGTCGTACGACGCCTGGCGGCACGTGGTGGACACGAACCTCAACGGGGCGTTCCTGTGCGCGCAGACCGCGTACCGGCAGATGAAGGAGCAGAGCCCGCAGGGCGGACGGATCATCAACAACGGGTCCATCTCGGCGCACGCGCCGCGGCCGCACTCGGCGCCGTACACCGCGACGAAGCATGCGCTGACGGGGCTGACGAAGGCGCTGTCGCTGGACGGGCGGCCGTACCGGATCGCGGTGGGGCAGATCGACATCGGCAACGCGGCGACGGACATGACGGCTCGTATGCAGACGGGTGTGCTGCAGGCCAACGGGGCGGTGGTCGCGGAGCCGGTGATGGACGTGGCCGATGTGGCGCGGACGGTGCGGCACATGGCGGAGTTGCCGCTTGAGGCGAACGTGCAGTTCGCGACGGTACTGGCCACGACGATGCCGTACGTCGGGCGGGGTTGAGGGGGCGTCGGGGCGTCAGGCTTGCGATGTGCACAAGCGGAATTTGAAGGTCCGTAGCATTGCGGCCGGTGGGGGGCTTATGCTCAACTTTCCTCCATCGGAGCTTCACACTTGGGGCACGATGGTTCCGCCGTAAGGCCGCAAGCCATGGCGAGGGGGGAGGCGGCAGCCGTCCCATTGCACCGGGGGGCGCGTCCTGCGGGACGCGCGGGGTGCGGTGGGGCGGCTGCCGTGTTTTTGGCACTTGCGGGGGCGGGTGGGGGTGCCTGCGGCGCTGGGTCGTCGTTTGTCTGCGGGTGCGTTGTGGCTGGGCGCGCAGTTCCCCGCGCCCCTTTGGTGCCTGCGGCGGCCCGTTGCGGTCCGGTGGCCGGTTGCTGTCGCGCCTGCGGTGCGTTGTGGGTCAGTGTGGGAGTGTCCACGGGGGTGTCCAGGTTTCCTGGGCGCTGTGGGGGCGGGGTGTGGTCTTCAGGTGGGTGTGGAGGGTGGTCAGGGCCGGGTGGGGGTTGTCGCGGTGCCAGAGGAGTGAGTGGGGGTAGACGGGGGTCGGGTCCGTGACCGGGATGCGGCGCAGGCCGTGGTCGGCGGGCCAGATGAGGCGGGTGTGCTCGCCCATGAAGGTGGCCAGCGCCGGGGTGTCGGCGACGGTGTCCAGGAGCGCGTCGGAACCGAAGTTGGGGCCGGTGGCCTCGATGGTGAGGCCGAACTCGGCGACGAGGTCCTCGTAGTAGGCGGCCCACTCCGAACCGGGGACGATGCCGGGCATCCAGATCCGGTGCCCGGCGAGCTCGGCGAGGGGGACCGACCGGGCGCCCGCCAGCGCGTGGGCGGGGCCGGTGAGCAGCTGGAGCGGTTCGTCGACCACCCGCACCGACTCGATGTCCTCGGGGAGGGGCCGGCCGGGCGCGGCGACGGCGCGGAAGGTCGCGTCGACCGTGCCGGAGCGAAGGGCGGCGACGGCCGTCTCGATGTCGAGCAGCATCACCACGTCGAGGTCGATCCCGGGGTGCGCGCGGTGGAAGCCGCGCATCAGGCCCGAGGCCGCGCCGCGCGAGTTGATCACGTCGACGCGCAGGGGGCGGTGGCCGGTGCGTACGGAGCTGACCGCGCGCTCGGCGACGCGCAGCAGCTCGCGCGCGTGGGGCAGGAACGCCTGCCCGTCGATGGTCGGCGCGGCGCCGCGCGGCGTGCGGGTGAACAGCCGCACGCCGAGGTCGCGCTCCAGCGCCGCGATGCGCTTGGAGACGGCCTGCTGGGTGATCGACAGGTCGGCGGCGGCCTTCTGGAACTGGCCCGCTTCCGCGACGGCGACGAAGGTGCGTACTGCTTCGAGGTCCACGCCGGGTCACCTTAGTGAACAACGGATGGTTGTGCGGGGTCGGCGGGGCGGTTGTTTGACCTCGGGTTGTGCTTCTCGCTTAGCTCTCGCTGGGCAACGACGGTTTGTCCGGGCGGGAGCATGGTGGGCAGGAGACGGTTGGGCCGGCAGTTCGGCTGGCTGTGGGCGGCCTACGCGGTGAGCGCCTACGGGTCCGGACTGGGATTCGGGGCGTTCCCGCTGATCGCCGTCATGGTGCTGCACGCCGGTCCGGCCGAGGTGTCCGCGCTGTCCGCGGTGGGCCCCGCCGTGGGCGCGCTGATCGCCGTGCCGCTCGCGCCGTGGGTGGAGTTCCGGCGCAAGCGCCCGGTCATGATCGCGATGGACCTGACCCGGTTCGCGGCCATGGCGACGATCCCGCTCGCCTACGCCTTCGGTGTGCTCGGTTTCGTCCAGCTGCTCGTGATCTCGGCGGTGGTCGCCGCGGCCAGGATCGCGTTCAACGCGGCGAGCGGCGCCTTCCTCAAGGCCCTCGTCCCGCCGGACGACCTGCTCGTGGCCAACGCGCGGTTCGAGTCCACGAACTGGAGCTCCATCGCGGTCGGGCCACCGCTCGGCGGGGCGGCGATCGGGCTGTTCGGGCCGGTCACCACCGTGGTGGCCGACGCGCTCAGCTATCTGTTCTCCGCCCTGGGCATCACCGCCATGCGGGCCGGGAAGGAAGCGCCGCGGCCGGCCGGGGCGGGCCCGGTCAGGGCGGGCGGGGTGCTCGACGGCTGGCGCCACATCATGGGTCACCCCGTGTTGCGGGCGCTCTATCTCAACAACATGCTCGTCGGTGGTCTGATCATGGCGACCGAGCCGCTGCTGGCCGTGCTGCTGCTGCGCCGGCTCGGTTTCCCGCCCTGGCAGTACGGCCTCGCCTTCGCCGCCCCCTGTCTCGGCGGGCTCATCGGCTCCCGGCTGGCCCGCCGGGTCGTGGCCCGCTACGGCCGGCACCGGGTCTTCCGTACCGTCGGCACCCTGCGGGCGGTCTGGCTGATCGGCCTGGCCTTCGTCCGCCCCGGCGTCGTGGGCCTGGTCACCGTGATCGCCGTCGAGCTGGCGATCATTGTCAACATGAGCCTGTACACCCCGGTGCTCGCCACCTACCGGCTCGAGCACACCCCCGCGCATCTCGTCGCCCGCACCCTGTCGGCCTGGTCGATCGGCCAGCAGGCCGCTATCGCCCTCTGCACCGCGCTCGGCGGGCTGCTCGCCGGCGTCACCGGCCCGCGCACCGCTCTCACGGTCGCCGGACTGCTCATCCTGGCCACCCCGCTGCTGCTCCCCCGGCACGAGGGGACGTCGCCCCGGGGCGAAGCCGCGCGTGCGCCCAGTCCCCTCGCCTGACCGCGCACACCGCTCGGCGGCGTACCCGAACGGACGCGCGCGGGGGTGGGAGGGGAGGGGCCGTGTCACCGTGGGAGAGGGGCCGTTTCTCGTGGGCTCAGGGAGTGACCGTGACGACGTTCGATCGACGTGATCTGGGGCTGTTGCTGCTTCGGCTGGGGACCGGCGGGGTGCTGGCCGCGCACGGGGCGCAGAAGCTGTTCGGCTGGTTCGGCGGGCACGGGCTGGAGGGCACCGGGCAGTTCATGGAGTCCGTCGGCTACCGGCCCGGCAAAGCCAGCGCGATGGCGGCCGGGCTGGCCGAGGCCGGTGGCGGGGTGCTGCTGGCGCTGGGTCTCGCCACGCCGGCCGCCGGGGCGTCCGCGGCCGGGGCGATGGCGGGCGCGGCCTCCGTGCACGCGCCCAACGGCTTCTTCAACCAGGGCGGGGGCTACGAGTACGCCGCCTCGCTGGGCCTGACCGCCGCCGGGCTCGCCGTCACGGGGCCCGGCCGGCTCTCCGTCGACGCGCTGCTCGGGCACAGCGTGAACCGGGGCTGGATGGTGCCGGCCGCCTTCGCGACCGCCGCTGCGGGCACCGCCGTCGTCATCGGCGCCCGGGTGCGGCAGCTGCGCCGGCAGCGGGAGGGCGAGCAGGAGGCCCTGTTCGAGGGCGAGTAGGGCGCCTCGCGTGGCAGTCTCCTCGTATGAGTGAGCGGGACGTGGAGTTGTGGGGCACCGTCGAGGAGCTGTGGACGTGGCTGGAGGAGCGGCGCGCTCATGACGGTCTCGACGGGCTGCTGCTGCGGGTGCTGAAGCTGTCCGAGGAGGTCGGCGAGGTCGCCCAGGCCGTGATCGGGGCGACCGGGCAGAATCCGCGCAAGGGGACCAGTCATACGTGGGACGACGTGCAGGGCGAGTTGTGCGACGTCGTCATCACCGCGCTGGTGGCGCTGCGGACGCTGACGCCCGAGGCGCGGGAGGTGTTCGCGGGGCATCTGGAGCGGGTGCGACGGCGTTCCCTCGCGGGTGAGCCGTCGTAGCGCTGAGCGGTCTCGGGGCGGAGCTGTCGTAGTGGCGTATACCACCCTGCCGCCGGTGTGACGCAAGTGTTCGATGGGCAGTCACTGGCCGTGCGAAGACGATCTGTGGTGACGGTGTGGGGGGACGCGTGAGCGTGTGTGTGATCGGTGCGGGTCTGTCCGGACTGGCGGCCGCACACGCGCTCGACGCCCGCGGCGTCGACTTCGTGTGTGTGGAGAAGGCGCCGGACGTGGGGGGGATCTGGCGGCAGCCGGGGGCGGCGGAGCGCGGCCCGGGTTATCACACCCTGCATCTGAACACCGCCAAGTCGCTCACCGGGTACGCCGGTTTCCCGATGCCCGGCGACTGTCCGCTCTACCCCCGGCACAGCCAGGTCGCGGACTATCTGCGCGCCTTCGCCGACTGGGCGGGACTGCGGGAGCGGATCGAGTTCGGCACCGCGGTGATGTCGGTACGGCCGCGGTCCGCAGGCGGCTGGCGGGTGGTCTGCCGGGGGGCGGACGGACGGATCAGTGACCGCACGTTCGCCCACGTCGTCGTCGCCTCGGGGCACAACAGCGATCCGGCGCTGCCCGATCCGCTGCCCCGGGGCGCGCAGACCTTTGCCGGAACGATCCTGCACTCGGTGGACTACCACGACGGCCGCTCCTTCGCCGGGCAGCGTGTCGTGGTGGTGGGGCTCGGCGCCTCCGCCGTGGACATCGCCGCCGATCTGTCCCGGCACGCCGAGCGCACCGTGCTGTCGGTGCGGCGGGGACTGCACATCGTGCCGAAGCAGTTGTTCGGGATGTCGGTCGATCTGATCGCCGAAGCGCCCTGGTTCACGGCGATGCCCCTTCCCGAGGCCCGCAGGTTCGTGGAGAACGCGCTGCTGGTGGCGCGGGGGAAGCTCGGCGACTACGGGCTGCCCGAACCGGACCATCCGATCTTCTCGTCCGCCGTGACCGTCTCCGACGAGATCCTCAGCCGCATCCGGCACGGCGCCGTCGTGCCGAGGCCCGCGATCCAGGCGCTGGACGAGGACCGGGTGGTCTTCACCGACGGCACCACCGAACGCGCCGACACGATCGTGTACTGCACCGGGTTCAGGATGTCGTTCCCCTTCCTGCCCGACGGGTGCCCGGTGAGCGCGGCAGGCGCGGTCGAGCTGTACCGGCGGGTGGTGGCGCCCGGGCATCCCGGGCTGCACTTCGTCGGACTGGTGCGGCCGCAGGGCGCCATCACCCGTCTGGTGGAGGCGCAGGCGCGCTGGGTGGCGGGGATCGTCGCCGGGGAGGTCGCGCTGCCGCCCGAGGACGTCATGCGCAAGGAGATCGACGCCTACCTGACCGGCATCGCCGAGCGGTACGGCGACACCGGGGACTCCTCGATCCAGGTCGACTTCGGGCCGTACCTGGCGGAACTGACGGCGTTGCAGCCGGTGTGAGCGGTGCGGCGGGGCTCCCGGAGCCGCCGGAAGCCCCGCCTCTCCCGGTCAGTGCACGGACTCGGCCCGCTCAGGTGCGAGCACCGGGGGCCGGACGGCGTACGCCTCCGAGGAGAGGTAGGCCGTCAGCCGTGGCGGCGCGCCGCGCTGGTGGGCCAGAGCCAGGTAGGCGATCAGCCCCGCGCCGTCCTCCGGGCGGCGGGCGGTGACGGCGGGCAGCGCGCGGATCAGCGGACCCGGGTCGATGCCGTGGCGCAGGAGTGCGGCCACGGCTCGATCGAGGGCCTCGCCGTCGTGGCGGACGTAGTCGCGCACCGGGACGTGCAGGGTGAACCCGCTGGGCAGTCTGCTGCCCGCCTCGGTGAAGGCGTGGCAGGTGAGGCCCGGACGGCGGTCCAGTCCCCGCTCCGCGGCGGGTCCGGCGACGGTGCGGAAGAAGTCCGCGACGTCCGCCGCGGGGACGGGCGGGTCCGTCCGGGACGCGGCGCCCGCCTCGACGGCCGACAGATGCCGGTGGCTGAGGTACACCTTCACCCGGGGGGTCTCCCAGTCGCCCAGGTCCAGGGCGAGGAAGGGATGGCCCTCGGCCGGGGGTAACGCGTCGAACGCCCGCTCGTGGCCGAGCCTGCGCATGGCCTCACGCACGGTGGGCGCCGCCCGTTCCGGTCCGCAGGCGGACGGGTTCAGGTACACCTTGACCTTGGGCACTCCCCCGGGCCGCAGTTCCAGCGCGATCCACAGCGCGAAGGGGCCCGCGGGGGACGGCGGCAGGAACAGGTCCGCCAAGCCGTCCAGGCGTTCGGTGGAGAAGTTCCAGCGCCGGGCCATCTCTCTGACGACGGCCAATGCCGCGTCACCACCGAGGTCCGGGCTGCCTGCGCCACAGCCCGGCTCCAGCAGGACGCGCAGCGAGGGCGCCGCGCCGGGGGTGAAGGACAGGGAGAACTCCACCGGTGTGTGGTCGTCCGACAGGAACGTCGGCGCCGGCGGCGGCAGGTCGAGCGGACGAACGGCGGCGGCGCCCAGCGCGGCGGTCAGGACCTCCGCGTAGGAGTCCGCGTCGGCGGGGCTCAGGGAGGTGAGCGCACACAGCCGTCTCAGCTGGCCGCCGACGTGAGCGCCGAGCGTCGACGCCCGCGTGGCGCTCACCGCTGCCCCCTAGGTCTGCCGGGGCGGGCAAGAAGATACCCGCCGACGGGGGCGGGTATCGGGGGATGGCACGTGGGGTGGGCCGGTATGGAACGGGCGTCGGTGGATATGTGGTCCACGGACACCTCCTTCACCTCGTCAGCAACACGGAATACCGCGTTCCTCACTACCCCTGTGGTGGGGACTTCACGCGACTGCGCGAAGGGAAGGGTGTTGCGCTGGTCACCTGAGCCAGTTGAGGAACTGACTCCACAGACCGGTGCGTTCGGACTTGCGGGCGCTCTGCGCGGGCTGGGCCGGGGCGGCGGTGTGCCGCGGCGCCGGGGCGGCGGCCGCGGGCGCCGGGGTGAAGCGGGCCGGCAGGGCGAGCAGGGCGCGGTGGAAGGGCCCGGAGCGCCAGGTCAGGCTGTCCTCGGGGATGGCGAGTTCGATGTCGGGCAGCCGGTTGAGCAGGTTCTCCACCGCGGTGACGGTGATCTGCCGGGCGGGCTCCTTGGACGGGCAGGCGTGCGGGCCGGCGCTCCAGGCGAGATGGGCCCGGTTGCTGCCGGCCTGCCGGGAGGCGGCCAGCGCGGGACCGGTGTTGGCCGCCGCGAAGCTGATCAGGACCGGCTCGCCCGCCTCCAGCCGGCGGCCGGCGAAGTCGACGTCGGCGGCCGGGTAGTGGGGCGCGTAGTTCGCCATGGGCGGGTTGTCCCACAGCGTGTCGTCGAGGGCCTCGTCGATCAGACCGCCCTCCTTGGCGTACCGGTCGTCGGTGAGCAGGCGGTGCAGGGTGTTGCCGATCAGGTTGCGCAGCGGCTCGGCTCCGGCGCCCAGCAGCAGGGCGAGCTGGTGCACCATCTCCTCGTCCGACAGCACGGCCTGATGCTGCATCAGCCAGGAGGTGACGTCGTCGCCCGGCTTGCTCCGCTTGAGTGCGACGAGTTCGCCGACGGCCTGGAAGAGCACCTCGACGGCCTTCTCGGCGTTGACGCCGTCGAACATGCCGGAGATGCCGAACAGGACCCGGTCGCCGATGTCGGCGGGGCAGCCGAAGAGTTCGTTGAAGACGAACAGCGGCAGCTGCTTGGCGTAGTCGCCGAGCAGGTCGACCGAGCCGCGGGCGGCGAACTGGTCGATGAGGTACGTGGAGATCCGCTCGGTGCTCCGGCTCAGGCGCCGCACGTCGACGCGGGCGAGGGAGTCGGTGACCGCCTGCCGCAGCCGCAGGTGCTCGGCGCCGTCGGCGAACATGCAGTTGGGCCGGTACGCCAGCAGCGGCACCACCGGGCTGTCCGCGGGGACCTTGCCTTCCTGGAAGGCCCGCCAGCGGCGCGCGTCCTTGCGGAACGTGCCGGAGTCCTGCAGGAGTTGCAGAGCGGCGGTGTAGTCGGTGACGAGGGTCGCCTCGACACCCGGGGCGAGTTCGACGGGCGCGGCCGGCCCGTAGTAGCGCAGATAGTCGTAGTACGCCTGCGGGTCGGCCGCGAACTCCGGGCCGTGCAGCGGCACCCGGGCGCCGGAGCCGTGGGCCGGGCACCCGGGCGGGGGCACCGGGGCGGGGGTGTGAGCGTCCATGTCAGTTCCTAGAGGGTGTGCCGGGGCCGCACGGCGGGGATCAGTGCGCGTGGGCCAGCAGGTGGCGGACGAGGGTGGTCAGGGCGGCGGCCGACGACTGCTCGTCGCGGGCGTCGCAGGTGACGACGGGGGTGTCCGCCAGCAGGTCCAGCGCCTCGCGCAGGGCCGCCTCGTCGCGCAGCGGGGAGCCGTCGAAGTGGTTGACGGCGATGGCGTAGTCGAGGCCGTACGTCTCGATCAGGTCGATCACCGGGAAGGAGTCCGCGAGCCGTTCGGGGTCGACGAGCACCAGTGCGCCGAGGGCGCCGCGGGCCATGTCCTCCCACATCTGCACGAAGCGCTGCTGGCCGGGGGTGCCGAACAGGTACAGCACGACGCGGTCGCTGATGGTGAGGCGGCCGAAGTCCATGGCGACGGTGGTGGTGGTCTTGCCCGTCACGCCCTTGAGGTCGTCGATCCCCTCCCCCGCCCGGGTCATGGTCTCCTCGGTGGACAGCGGCTCGATCTCGGAGATCGAGCCGATGAAGGTGGTCTTGCCCACCGCGAAGTGACCGACGACGAGGATCTTCACGGCGGTCTGCTCGGCGCCGCCGCGGACGTAGGCCTGCTCACCGAGCCGGGCGGGCTCAGCCGAACTTGGCGCGGAGACCATTCAGTACCTCCTCGAGGATCTCCCGGTCGGCGAGGGGGGCACGGGCCACGGGAGGGCGGGTGATGAGGTAGCCGCCCTCCGCCAGGGAGGCGAGGAGGATCCGCACCACGCCGAGCGGCAGCCGGGTGTGCCCCGCGATCTCGGCGACCGAGAGGTAGCCGGCGGAACAGATGTCCAGCAGCCGCTGTTCCTCGGGCGACAGCCGGGTGGGCCGCTGTCCCTCCTCGGGGGCCGCCGTGACGAGGGTGATCAGGGACAGCTGCTCGTCGTCGGGCAGTCCGCGTCCCTTGGTGATGACATAGGGACGCACTAACGGCGCGGTCTCGGGCTCCCAGTCCTCGTACCCGCTCATGAGCGTATGCCGAGGTCTTCGCGCGGCGGCGCGGCGAGCACCTTGCCGAGCTGGCCGACGAGCTGCTGCATACGGAAGGTGATGTCCTGCATGTCGACGTCCGGGGAGGCGGAGACGCCCAGGTAGGCGCCGTCGCCGGCGGAGATCAGGAAGACCCAGCCGCCGTCGAACTCCACCAGCGTCTGCCGCCAGGCGTGGCGGGGGTCCTCACAGAAGAAACCGAGCGAGCGGCTGAGGGACTGCACTCCGCTCATCGCGGCGGCGACCCGGTCGGCGTCGTCCTTGTCGAAGTCCTTCGTCCGGGCCATCAACAGACCGTCGGCCGAGATCAGGACCGCGTGCAGAGCCCCGGGAATCTCCAGGGCGCTGTCGAGCATCCATGACAGATCGTCGTTCACGAGACCTCATGTCCTTCGCTGCTTGCACCACGTGTGCTGCTCGTAGGGCCCGCCTCGTCGCGCGCGGCCCGGCCGGACTGCGTGCCCCGCTGGAACGCGCCCATGATCGCCGCGGTCTCGGCGCCGGAGCGGCCGGAGGTGCGGGCGTCGGGTGCGCTGCCGGGCACGATCGCCATCGGCCGCTTGCGGCGCCTGCGGGGCAGGCCGTCGGCGGCGGACGCGGTCAGCGCGGGCTCGGGCCCGGTGGAGTGGGGCATCGCGTGCGTGGGCATGGTGGGGGCCGGCGCCTTCTGCTCGGGCATGGCGGTGAGCAGCTCGTGGGGCAGCAGGACGACCGCGCGCACGCCTCCGTACGGGGAGGAGGAGTCCACGGACACCTCGAAGCCGAACCGTTCGCACAGCACGCCGATCACCGCGAAGCCGAACTGCGGCGGGTTGCCGAGCCCGGAGACGCCCTTGACGCGGCGGCTGGCCAGCAGTCCCTCGGCGCGGGCCCGCTCCTCGTCGTTCATGCCGACACCTGCGTCGTCGACGACGATGCAGATGCCCTTGGGCACGGTGCGGATGTTGATCTCGACGACGGTGTCGGGGCTGGAGTAGCTGGTGGCGTTGTCGAGCAGTTCCGCCAGGGCGAGCGCCACCGGTTCGACGGCGCGGCTGGTGATGCCGAAGTCGACCTGGGAGAGGATCTCCACGCGCCGGAAGTGGCGGATGCGGCCCTGGGCGCTGCGCACCACGTCGTAGACGGAGGCCACGTCGCGGTGGCGGCCGAGCCAGCCGTCGCAGAGGACGGCGATGGACTGGGCGCGGCGGCCGAACTGCGAGTTGGTGTGGTCGATCTCCAGCAGGTCCTGGAGGATGGCCGAGTCGCCGTACTTCTCCTGCAGCCGGGAGACGACGAGTTGCTGCTCGGCGGCGAGGCCCTGCAGGGTCCGCATCGCGGACTTCAGGACGGTCTTGGTCGCCTCCTCGGCCTCCTCCTGGGCGGCCTGCACCGACTGGGTGTAGTGGTTCTCCAGGTCGGAGTAGTGGCTGGTGAGCCCGTCGATCTCCTGCCGGAGCGCTCGGGCCGCCCTGCGCTGGCGGACGACGAGGGCGACGGTGGCGACGAGAAGGACGAGGAGCGTCCAGAGCACCGGGTTCGCTGTGTATTCCGTCATAAGACTCTCTTCAGGCGACTGACGGCCGGCTGATGATCCCGTCCAGGAGAGTGGACGCGCCCGCTCCGCAAGTGCGGTGATCGTATCACCGCACGAACAGGTGACCGACCGTCAATAAGGGTCGTACGACGAAAGGTTGGGCCGATGCCGCGTCTACGCGAGGAGAACTCCGGGTGGCTCAGACGCCGAGCCGCCTGGTCAGCGCGCGTCGCCCGAGCAGCAGGACCGCCCCCGTCACGAGGGCCACCGCGGCCAGGGCCAGGAAATAACCGGGGCCCGGGACACGGTCCCCGGAGAGCTTGAGGGCGTTGCCGCCGATGCCGCCGCCGAGGGCGCCGGAGAGCCAGAACAGGGCCACCATCCGGTTGACGAAGCCGGCCGGGGCGATGGCCGTGGAGGCGCTCATGCCGACCGGTCCGAAGGAGAGCTCCCCGGCGGCGAACAGCGCGAAGGCCAGCAGCAGCCACAGCGGCGACACCCGGGCGCCGCCCGAGGCCAGCGTCGCCGCGGACGCCATCACCAGGTAGGCGGCGGCCACGGCGCCCATGCCGACGGCGTACTTGACCGCGGTCGGCACGCGGTCGCCCGCCCGGGTCCACAGCCACGCGAACAGCGGCGCGAGCGTGAGGACGAACAGCGGGACCGCCGCCTGGAACCAGCTGGCGGGCACGGTACGCCCGAGCACCTCGCGGTCGGTGGCGTGCTTGGCGAACAGCGCGAAGGCGGAGCCGCCCTGCAGGAAGAGCGCCCAGAAAACCGCCGAGACCAGGAACAGCCAGACGTAGGTGCGCACCCGGACCCGCTCCGCGGCGGTCACCAGCGGGTCGCGCAGCAGCCGCCAGAAGCAGATCACCGGTGACGCCACGCACAACAGGCCGACCAGCACCATGAGATGGGGCATCCGGAAGGCGCCGAGGGCGGCGTCGGCGCCGTAGCCGAGGACGACCACGGCGGTGGCGGCGAGCGCGGTGCGCAGCACCCGGGTCCGTTCGGCGGGGGTCGCGGCGTGCTCCGGGGCGCCGCCGGTGTCGCCGAAGTGGCGGGCGCCGCGGACGTACTGCAGCAGTCCGGCGCCCATGCCGAGGGCGGCGGCGCCGAAGCCGAGGTGCCAGTTCACGCCCTCGCCGAGCGCGCCCACGACGATCGGCGCGATCAGGGCGCTGACCTGGACGCTCATATAGAAGACGGCGAAGCCGGCGTCCCGGCCGGCGCGGTCCTCGCGGTCGTAGAAGGCGCTGAGCAGGCCGGCCATGTTCGGCTTGAGCAGACCGGTGCCGCAGGCGATGAGCAGCAGGCCGGGGTAGACGGAGCCGGTGACGGGCACCGCCATCGTCGCGTGGCCGAGGGCGATCAGGACACCGCCGTGCAGGACGGCGCGGCGCGCGCCGAGGACACGGTCGCCGATCCAGCCGCCGGGCACGGAGGCCAGGAACACGGCGGCCATGTACGCGCCGTACAGCACCCCGGCGTCCCCCGCGGACAGCCCGAGACCGCCCGCGCCCCGGTCCTGCGTGGCGTACAGCACGAGGATCGCCGTCATGCCGTAGAAGCTGAACCGCTCCCATACGTCGGTGAGGAAGAGGGTGGTGAACCAGCGGGGGCGGCGGAGCGGGCCGGGGCGTGCGGCGGCGCGCGCGGGCGGCCCGGCGACCGTGTCCTCGGCGGGGCCGGGGCGGTGGTCGGCGGCGGGCGGTCGGGGCGGGGTGGGCATGGTTTCCTCCTGCGGACGTCCGGGGGCGCAGGGCGAGGTTCGCGGGAGGCGTTCGACGACCGGTCGAGCACCGCTCGTGGCGGGCGGCTCCCGGCGGGCAGGGGGGATCCCGGCGGGAAGGGGCCTGCCGGCCGCCGCGGGGTGAGGGGAACGGGCGGACCGCGGGAGGCGGACGGCCGGGGGATGCCGTCGTCGCTCGTCCCGGGAACCGGTCCGGCAGCGGGCGCCGCCCTCGCTCGGAGCCGCTCCCCTCACCCCTGGAGGGAACGCCCCGCCGCTCGCGTACCGCTCGGGGCCCGCTCACCCGGACGGCATGCCGTCGGTGCGGCAGGCGGTCGGGGCGGGGGGTCAGGCGCGCGTCTGCAGCCGCAGGGTCTCGGCGTGGAAGATCTCGTTGCTGCGGTGGGTGACGTCGAGCAGCAGCTCCTGCGGGCAGAGTGTCAACCGTTCCCCCGAAGTCCTCGCGCGCCGCCGGCCGCACACGCCCGTGCCCGCCCGCTGTCCAGCAGCGGGCGGGCCCGGTCCGGTCCGGTGACGGCGGTCAGTCCGGGTGATTGCCGGACTTGCCGCCGATCGTGTAGGGGGTGGTGACGTTCTCGTACGCGACGTGCATGACCATCCCGAGATTGGCGTGCGTGAAGTTGTGGCAGTGGTCCATCCAGATGCCCGGGTTGTCGGCCTTGAAGGCGATCTCCCACTCCTCGCCCGGGCGGACGAGGACGGTGTCCTGCCAGATGGGACTGCCGGTCAGCCGCTTGCCGTTGTGGCTGAGCAGCAGGACGTGATGCCCGTGCAGATGCATCGGGTGGTCCTCCTGGCCCCGGTTGAGGAAGCGGACGCGGATCAGTTCGCCCTCCTTGACCATGAGCATCGGGGTGTCCGGGAAGACCCGGCCGTTGATGGTCTGCCGGAGCGCGAACTTGCCGTTGTAGAAGCCCAGCCACTCGTCGAAGGTCAGGTTGAAGGTGCGGTCGAAGTGGCTGTCGGGGCCGAACGGCGTCGCGGCCGGCCTGCCGTAGCCGGTCTTGTCGAACTCGGGCCCGTCGAAGCGCGGTGCGATGCTGCCCTTGCCGTCGGGCGAGAAGGCGATGCCCTCCTTCTCGGCATCCTCGGAGGCCAGCCGGACGGGAGTGGCCGGCATCGTGAACTCGACGTCCATCCGTCCGGCGCCGGCGACCACCAGCCGCCGGCCGGTGAGCTCGCCGGGCTGGTTGATGTCCATGCCGTCGATCGCGCTCACCTTGAACGGCACGCCGGTCAGCGTGAACGTCCGGGTGTGGATGTCACTGTTGACCAGGCGCAGCCGGATCTTCTGCCCGGGCCGCGCCGCGCGGCGCTGCAGCACGTCGGAGGTGCCGAAGGCGGTCACGGCGCCCTTGGAGGTGTCCCATGTGTGGGCCGTGACGGTGACGTCCTGGTCGACCGGCCGGGCCGGCTTCGCCGGGTCGATGACCATCGCTCCGAACAGACCGCGGCGCACCTGCTCGGAGGACGCCTGGTGCGAGTGGTACCAGAAGGTGCCGCTCTCCTTCACCCGGAACCGGTAGGTGTACCGGCCGCCAGGCGGGACGGCGTCCTGGGTGACACCGGCCACGCCGTCCTCGCCGTTGGGCACGTCCAGGCCGTGCCAGTGGGTGGAGACCGGGGTGTCCTTGAGCCGGTTGACCAGTGTGATCTCGACGAGTTCGCCCTGTTTCATGTGCAGCGTCGGCCCGGGGATCCCCCCGTTGAACGTCCACGCCCGGACGGTGCGGCCGGAGGCCAGCGTGACGGTGGCCTCCTGCGCGGTGAGGGTGAACCGGCGGTCCGGCGTCCCGGCGGCGGGGCCCTTCAGGTCGTCCACGCTGACGGCGGCGCCGCCGGCCATCCCCCCGGCGCCGTGCTGGTGCATGCTGACGGCGTCCGCGGAGGCGCCCGCGCCGCCGTGGTGACCCTCGTGACCGGCGGCGAACGTCGTTCCGCCGCCGTAGTCCATGGTCCCCTTCATCATGGAGAACGTGTCGGGGAACTTGCTGCGCTGCGCGTCGACGGCGACCAGCGCGCCGAGCACGCCCAGCACCACCACGGCCGTGCCGACGCGCAGGACCAGCCTCTGCCCGCGCCGCCCCTGCGCTGCGGGACGGCGGCCGGTGAGCCGGTCGGACCGGCGGCGGGCGCGGGCGGCGAGCCACAGGGCGCCGACGAGCAGGACGAGACCGTACACCGAGTAGTCGAGCCACACCGGCCGGTCCGGCGGGAGGAACTTCTCGAAGAACCCGCCCAGTGAGCCGAAGGCGGCCAGCTGGGGCGGCAGCGTGATCCGCGGCGCGGCCGCCGACGTGCTCGTGCCGGTGCCGCCGCGGCGGGCCGCCGCCAGCACCCGCGGCAGGCTGAGCACCAGCGTGGCCAGCACCCCGGGCAGGAGCAGCAGCAGGGTGGTGACGGCGCGCCGGTCCGCGGCCAGCTCCCAGTGGATGCGCGCGATCAGGGTGAAGCAGACCAGCCGGCCGGCCGAGGCGGCCAGGGCGAGCACGGTGAGTAAGGCGGCCACGCGCGCCGAGCGGCGCAGCCGCCGGGTGTCCGGGCGGGTGGCCAGGCGGCGGACGGTGAGCGCGGCCAGCAACCAGAGCGGCAGCAGCACCAGTTGGAGGACGAAGTCCACGATGGAGATGGCGAGGTACATTCCCCTGCTCCGATCAGTGAGGCATGCCCGGGGCCGCTCACGGCCCTCGGGCATGCCTCTCGACGGGTGTGGTGGTGGTCAGGACCGGTCGACCGTCAGCGCGCTGGCTCCGCCGAGCACGTCGATGTCGTAGCGGTCCTCGGTGGTGTCGTAGGTGGGGCTCGCGAACGTGGCCCCGCCACCGGTGGCGCCCAGGTGCTGGGTGTCGAAGGTCAGCTGGGAGGCGCCGCCCTGGACGCTGATCCGCGCCGCGACGTCGTGGGGGCGGCGCAGGCTGACGTTGCTGACCCCGCCGGCCACCCGGATGCGCACCGTACCGCGGGGCCGGGGCAGGGAGATGGAGACGTGGCTCGCGCCGCTGCCGAGGTCGAGCCGGGTCAGGATGATCTGGGACAGGTCGGCGGTCAGCCGCCCGGTACCGCCGTCGACCTCGATGGCCCACGGCACGGTCGGGTTCAGGCTGAAGCTGCCGCTGTGCCGGCGGACCGAGAACGGGTGCAGCCGCCGCGGATAGCGGACGGTGACCACGCCCGCGGTGGCGTCGACCTCCGGCACCAGGCCGGAGAACCGTCCCTGGTAGAGGTGCTCGCTGTCCTTGGGCTCGGCGGCCAGGGTCAGCTCGGACGCGCCGCCGACGAACTTGAGCGTGCCGGTGGTGACCGGGCCCAGCGCGCCGCTGAACTCCTTCTCCTGCGTGGTCATGGTGATCAGTTCCTTCCGTTCTCGGCGCGGTCCAGGACGCGCGCCAGGATGTCTTCGAGCTGTTGCTGCGGGTCGGCGGCCGGGCCGGCCGACCGCCAGGCGACGAAACCGTCGGGGCGCACCAGGACCGCGCCGTCGGCGCCGACCCCGTAGCGCTCGGCCCAGTCGCCGGCCGGATCGGTGACGTACTCCCCGCCGATGCGGTGGACGTCGAGGTCGATGCCGAGCCGCTGGGCGGCCGGGCCGGCGGCGTGTTCCCAGCCGGTGCCCTGCGGGCCGGTGAGCAGCACGGGCGACTCACCGAACAGGTCGAGGGCGGACAGGTCCTTGCCGCGGCTGCGCAGCGTGACGTGCGGGGCCCGGGTGCCGGGCCGGCCGAGCGTGCGCGGGTCGAGGGCGGGCGGCAGCTGCGGGCCGCCGTCCTCGGGGACCAGCGCGCCGCTCTTGTAGAGCTGGCCGAGGATGGCCGCGGCGTAGCTGGGCCGGTCGTCGGACTCCTCGTCGTGCGAGCGCTCCTGGAGTTCGGCGAGGGCGTAGTCGATGGTGAAGCGGGCCACCGGGCGGCGCTCCGCCTCGTAGCTGTCGAGCAGGGCGGGGCCGGCCGTGCGGTGCAGCACCGCGGCGAGCTTCCAGGCGAGGTTGTCCGCGTCCTGGATGCCGGTGGCGGCGCCGAAGGCCCCGGTGGGCGGCATGGTGTGCGCGGCGTCGCCGACGAGGAACACCCGGTCCTGGCGGTACCGTTCGGCCAGCCCGGCGGAGATCTCGAAGCCGAGGATCTTCTGCCCGGTCTTCTCGACCTGCACCTCCAGCCCCTCGACCGTGAGGTCCGGAACGCCGACCGCGGCCCGGATCGCGGCTATGCAGCGCGCCTCGTCGAAGTCCTCCAGCCGCTCGCCCCGCTCGGGGTGGTACGGCGTGTAGAAGACCCAGCGGGAGCCGTCCAGCGGCATCAGCAGGGTGCCGGTGTCGGGCTGGTCGAAGTAGCCGAGGCCGAGGTCGCGCCCGCGCAGGGGCTCGGTCAGGTCGGCCTTGAAGACCACGCTGACGGTGTGGATGAGGGTGCCGGGGCCCTCGACGGGGATGCCGAGGGTCTGCCGGACGGTGCTGCCGACCCCGTCGGCGCCGATCAGATACTGCGCCCGGACGGCTGTCTCGGCGCCGGTGGCGGTGTCCCGGAGCGTGGCGACGACGCCGTCCGCGGTCTGCTCGAAGCCGGCCAGTTCGGTGGACCAGCGCAGATCGGCGCCGAGTTCGGCGGCGCGGCGGGCGACGAGGCGCTCCAGCCGGTCCTGGTCGATGGAGCACCAGGTGCACGGCGTGACCTCGGAGGTGAGCTCGGGCGCCTCGTCCTGCATGGGGGCGGAGAAGATCTCCGGCCCGGCCAGGGTCTCGGCGCGCACCATCAGCTTCTCGCTGAGCTCGGAGGTGAGCGAGCGGTCCGCGAAGATCTCCTCCTCCAGGCCGGCCGCCCGGAAGACCTCGACCGTGCGGGGGTTGATGACCCGGGCCCGCGGGTGGCCCAGGGCGCCCGGGTGGCGCTCGATCAGCAGCGGGCGGATGCCCCGGCGGGCCAGGAACAGCGCGGTCGACAGTCCGACCACGGCACCGCCGACGATGAGGACGGGGGTCTGCTCGGTGGGCGTGGGTGTCATGGATACCTCTCCGTTCAGGACGGTCGGTCAGGTCCAGCGATCAGGTCGTGCCTCGGGGATCAGGTGCAGTGATCAGGTGGTGTCTCGGGAAGCAGGTGCAGCGGTCAGGTGGTGCTTCGGGTGTCAGGTCCAGCGGTCAGGTGGTGCCTCGGGGGCCAGGTCCAGCGGTCAGGTGGTGCCTTGGTGGTACGGGGCGAGGTCGCCCTGGGTCGGGCGGCGCCCCGGCGGTACGGGGCCCGGTCCCCCGGGCCCCCGGTGGTGCGGGGCGCGCTCTCCCCCGGTCCGGGCGTGCCCCGGGTGGTGCTGCGGGGCGCGGTCTTCCCCTCTCCCTCGCGCCCCGCCGGTGCGGGGCGCGAGGGGGTGGGCTCAGGTGGTGTGGGGCTCGGCGACACCCGGGCCGGCGGCCGGCTGGGCGCTGGGGGCCTGCGTCTCGTCCCACTCCTCCTCGTGGTGCCTGGCCTGCCGGGGCAGCCGCAGGACGAGCAGCAGGACGAGGGCGGTCAGACCGAGCTGGGCCCAGATGGTGTGCTGGAGCGCGGTGGAGAAGACCTCCCGGCGGGCGTCCCGGGCGGCGGCGCCGACGGCGGCGCCGGCCTGCGGGTTGTCCAGCTTGTTCAGCGGGGCGCAGCTCGCGGGCTCGACGGTCGGGTCCTTGGCCTTGGTGCGCTCGGTGAAGCAGGTCTGGAAGGCGTCGGTGATCCGGTGCTGCTGGTCCTCGGAGACCCGGGCCTGGACCAGCGCCGTGTGCAGCTGCCCGCCGGCGTCCTTCGCGGCACTGTCGGCGGCGCCGCCGAGGAAGCCGAGGAAGATCGCGCCGATCACCGCGATGCCGAGGGCGCCACCGACCTGCTGCATGGCGTTGACGACACCGGACCCGGCGCCGGCGTGCTCCGGCGGGACGTCGGTCAGGATGAAGTCCAGGATCGGCGCGATGATCATGCCCATGCCGAGTCCGCCGACCAGCAGCGTCGGCAGCAGCGACCAGGAGCCGATCTCGTCGCCGCGCACCTGGATGGTGAGCGAGATGCCGGCCAGGCCCGCGGCGAGCAGCACCGCGCCGATGACCATGACCTTGCGGCCCAGCTTGGCGGTGAGGACGGTGGCGGAGAAGGCGGCGCCGAAGCTGACGCCGAAGGACCAGGGCACTCCGGTCAGACCGGCCCGCAGCGCCGAGAAGCCGAGGCCGTTCTGCAGGAAGAGGATGAAGATCAGGAAGTGGCCGATGGTCACCGCGAAGAACACCGTGTTGGCGATGATGCCGGCGGTGAAGGACCGGTTGCGGAACATGCTGGGCACGATCAGGCCGGGCCGGCCCCCGGAGGCCAGCCGCCGCTGGTGCGCCCAGAAGGCGGCCAGCACCGGCACCGAGGCGGCCATGGCGACGAAGCCCCAGACGGGCCAGTCGAGCTCACGGCCCTGGACCAGCGGGTAGAGCAGCAGCAGGAGACCGGCGGTGAGCAGCACCGTGCCCACCACGTCGAGCTTGATCGCCTCAGGTGACCGGGACTCGCGGATCACCGCGGAGGCGGCGATCAGCAGCAGGATGCCGACCGGCACGTTGATGAGGAAGACCATGCGCCAGCCCTGACCGAACAGGTCGGCGTCGATCAGCACCGCGCCGATGATCGGGCCGCCGACGGTGGCCAGACCGGCCACGCCGCCGAAGGCGCCGAGCGCCGCGCCACGCTCCTTGGGCGGGAAGGCCGCGGTGATGATGGACAGCACCTGCGGAACCATCAGCGCGGCCATCGCCCCCTGGAGCACCCGGGAGGCGACCAGCGCCCCCGGACTGCCCGCGAAGCCGCACAGCGCCGAGGCGACGGTGAAGCCGGCCACGCCGGTGAGGAACAGCTTCTTGCGGCCGAACATGTCGCCGAGCCGGCCGCCGAGGATCAGCAGGACGGCGAAGGAGAGCAGGTAGCCGGCGACCACCCACTGCACCGTGGAGTACCCGGTGCCGAGGTCGTTCTGGATCGACGGGATGGCGATGTTGACGATCGTGGAGTCCAGCAGGTCCATGAAGGCGGCGAACAGCACCACGATCAGCGCGATCTTGCGCTTCGGGTCGCCTTCGACGACGGGTGCCGCAGCCGTGGACGGGTTCGACACGGTGCACCTCTCTGTGATCTAGACTGACGGAAGAACAATCAGTAACTCGGATGCTTACGGAGCAGGAGTCTCGCTAGCTCATTATCTTAGCTGCTGAGCTAATGACAAAGCTAGGTAACCGGAAGGGCGGGATGTATGTCAAGCGCGGAACGTGCCGAACTGGCCGCGGCCGTGGACCAGGAGCTGCGCAATCTGGTGAGCCGGTCGGTGCTCTTCCACCAGGCGGTGGCCGACCGGCTCGGGCTGAGCGTGCTGGATCTGAACTGCCTCGGCGCCCTGGTGGCCCGCGGGCCCATGGCGGCCGGGCAGCTGGCCGAGGAGAACGGGGTGACCACCGGCGCCATCACCGGGGTGATCGACCGTCTGGAGGCGGCCGGTCACGTCCGCAGGGACCGCGACCCCAAGGACCGCCGGCGTGTCCTGGTCACGCCGATGCCCAACCTGGAGGCCAAGGTCTTCCCGCTGTTCGAGTCGCTCGGCTCGTCGCTCGCCCAGCTGTGCGAGCGGTTCACCGACGGCGAGCTGGAGACGGTCCTGGCCTTCGTCCGGTCCGCCGCCCCGATCACCCAGGAGGAGGCGGTGAAGCTGCGGGCCGGCGGCGGCAAGACCCGGCGGACGGCCGCCGCCAAGTGAGGCCCCCGCGCGGGCCGGTGGGCGGCCGCCCGCGCACCGGCCCGCGCCACGTCACCCGGGTATCCGGCCGACCACCAGGCGCAGCGGGGTACCGCTCGGCACCACGCCGGCGTACTGAAGCCCCGCGCGCTCGAACATCGCGCCGTACTCCTCGGCCGTGCGCTCCCAGCCGCCCATGACCAGCAGCATGTGCAGGTCCATCAGGGCGTCCCAGGGCGTGGGCGGCGGGTCGGCCACCAGCTGCTCCAGCAGGACCACCCGCCCGCCCGGGCGGCCCGCCTTGATGCAGTTGGTCAGCACCGTGTTGCAGGCGTCGTCGTCCCACATGTGCAGCACCTGGCGGATGACGTACACGTCCGCCTCGGGCACGCTCTGGAAGCAGTCGCCCGCGACCAGCTCGGTGCGGGCCGCCAGCGGGCCCTCGCGCAGCTCGGGCAGCGCCGCGGAGATCGCGTGCGGTCGGTCGAACAGCACGCCCCGGACGTGCGGGTTGCCCTCGAGCAGCGACTTCAGCAGGCTGCCGTGCCCGCCGCCGACGTCGCACAGCGTGTCCACGCCGGCCAGGTCCAGGGCCGCGACCACGCCCGGGTTCATCGCCCGGGACTGCGCCGCGTACCCCTTGAGGCAGGCCTCGCCGGCCGCGTTGTCGTCCTCGTGGAAGTACGTGAACAGGTCCTTGCCGTACGTCTCCTGGAAGGCGCACCCGCCCGAGCGGACGCTTTCGGCCAGCTTTCCCCACATCGCCCAGCCCCAGTGCGAGCCGGTGAGCATGATGTCCGTCAGCGAGCCGGGTGCGTCCGACCGCATCGCCCGGGACATGTCGGTGTGCTCGTAGCGGCCCGGGCCGGCCTGGCGGAAGATGCGGAAGCCCACCAGGGCCCGCATCAGCCGCTTCAGCGCGGGGACGTCCGCGCCCACCGCGGCCGCGATCTCCTCGGCCGAGGCCGGCTCGTCGCCGACCGCGTCCGCCAGCCGCAGCTGGGCGGCCGCCTGCACCACCGCGCTCGCCCACATGCCCCAGCCGAGCTCGGCCACCGCCTGGGCGGGCGGCGGTCCGATCACCGGCGCGCCCTCACAGGCCGCCACCCGGCCCGCTGTCTCGTCACCTGACATCCTCAAACCACCTTCGTCTCACACGGCCCCGGGTCAGGCCCGGACGGATTCGATCAGTGCGATGGGGGCCCGCTCGTGCCCCGCCAGCGGCACCCGGCGCGAGCTCTCGAAGCCCGCCGCCGCCAGCAGCTGCCGGTACTCCTCCTCGGTGCGGGCCCGGCCGCCGGTGAGCACCATGAACTCCACGTCGTTGGCGTGGACGTGGGAGGAGTGCTCGGTGTACTCCCAGTCCAGCAGCACCAGCCGGCTGCCGGGCGGGGCCGCCTTGGCGCAGTGGGCCAGCAGCTGGGCGGCGCCGTCGTCGTCGAGGTCGCACAGCACGTTCTTGAGCAGGTAGAGGCTGCCGCCGGCGGGCACCTCGTGCCGGAAGTCCCCGGCCACCACCTCCGCCCGGCCGGCCACGCCCGCCTGCTGAAGCGTCTCGCGGGCGAAGCCGACCGCCCACGGCAGGTCGAGCAGCACCCCGCGGGCGGTGGGCGCCTGGAGCAGCAGGCGTGCCAGCACCGTGCCGGGGCCGCCGCCGACGTCCACGATCTCCCGCTCCCCCGCCACCGGACAGCTGGCGACCAGCGCCTCGGCCGCCTCCACCGACAGCGAGGCGCAGGTCTCGGCGTAGCTGCGGGCCTCCTCGGGGTGGGCGGCGTAGTACTGCCAGTGGTCCACGCCCCACACCGTCTCGGTGGCCGGGCGGCCGGTGCGGACCACGTCGGCCACCAGCTCCCAGGGGCGGGTCATGCCGGGGGCGTTGACCGCGATGGAGAAGCCGCGCAGGGACGGCACGTCGGCGCGCAGCAGTTCGCCCGCCGCGGTCAGCTCCCAGCGGCGTACGGCGTCCGCGGGCCCGTCGGCCGGCGCGATCAGCCGGTGCAGCTCGCACACCCGCAGGAACCGCTCCAGGCTGGGCCGGTGCGCCCCGACGGCGTCGGCGATCTCGGCCGTGGTGCGCCGGCCCGCGGCGATCTCGTCGGCGATGCGCAGCTCGGCCATCCCGCGGGCCACGAGCCCGGCGGACCACTGGAAGGGGCGCAGTTCCTGCAGCGCGCCCAGCGGGCTGAACGCAGCTTTCGCTCCGGTGTCCGCCATCACTGCCCGCCGTCGACGTAGAGCACGTTGCCGGTGGTGTTGCCGTTGGCCGGGGAGCCGAGGAACAGCGTGGCGTTGACGACGTCCTCGACGGTGGAGAAGTGCAGGAACGGCATGGCCTTGTTCAGCGCCGCCCGCGCCCCGTGCGCGTCGAGGCCGGCGACCTGCTCGCGCAGCTGCTCGGGCAGCTTCTCCAGCAGGCCCTCCGTGACCACCGGGCCCGGAGCGACCACGTTGGACAGGATGCCGTGCTCGAACAGCTCGGTGCCCAGGGTGCGGCTCAGGCCGTGCAGGGCCGCCTTGCTGGCGACGTACCCCTCCGCGCCCTTCAGCCCGCGCTGCACGATGGCGGCCGACATGAACACGATCCGGCCGCCGCCGCGGGACTTCATCGACGGCAGCGCCGCCTGGACGGTGTGGAACGCGCCCTCCACCTCCGCCCGCAGCGACGGCAGCCACTGCTCGGCCGGGATCTCGTCGAAGCCGGGCGCGTGCGGGCTGGGACCGCCGGACGCCGAGGCGTTGACGACCAGTACGTCGATGCCGCCCCACTGCGCGCTCACCTCCGCCACCGCCCGCTCGACCGACGCGCGGTCGGTCAGGTCGAGGCGGACGGGGAGGGCCTGGCCGCCGGCCGCCTCGATCTCGGCGGCGACGGCCTCGGCGTTGGCCACGCGGCTGAGGTAGGTGAGCGCGACCTTGGCGCCCTCGCCGGCGAAGGCGCGGGCCAGCGGCCGGCCGATGCCGCCGCTGCCCCCGGTGAGCAGTACGACCTTGTCCTTCAGGCCGAGTTCCATGGCAAGACTCCCGTTCCGTTTCCGGCGGTCGGCCGGTCCGACGTCACATCAAGCCCGCCGTTGCGAACGCGCACACGCGGGCACCGCCCCCCAAGCCTGGAGATCGCGGCTGGAGTGTCGCTTGAGCGGGCTGCGCGAGCGCGGATCCATCCGGAATCCAGGGGGGCCCGAGGCCGGGTCCGGATAGTTCACCGGGCGTGCTCACCAGTCGGGCGCGGCCACGACTGAAACCGGAAGGGAATCGGCGCATGACCAAGACCCGTGAAGAGCAGAGCTCACTGGACCTGAACGGCATCATTCAGCTCGGGATGGCGTTCGGCAGCGCGAAGATCCTGCTCACCGCCAACGAGCTCGACCTCTTCACCGTGCTGCACGACAGCGGTCCGGCCACCGAGGAGGAGATCCGCACCAAGCTGGGGCTGCACGAGCGCGGCGCCCGTGAGTTCCTCAACGCCCTGGTCAAGCTGGGCCTGCTGAAGCGCGACAACGGCCGCTACGGCAACACCGAGGCGGCGACGACCCACCTGGTGAAGGGCCAGCGGACGTACGTCGGGCGCTTCCTCAGCCGCTCCAACAGCGTGCTGTACGGCGCCTGGGGAGGCTTCACCGAGTCGCTGAAGAGCGGTGAGTCGCAGATCGAGGGCCACGGCGACGACAACATGTTCAAGCACCTGTACCGCTCCGAGGAGCAGATGCGGGACTTCGTCGCGATGATGGACGCCCTCAACTGGGCCGTCGGCCCCGAGCTCGCCAAGGAGTTCGACTGGAGCGCGGTCAAGACCGTCACCGACGTCGGCGGCGCCCGCGGCAACCTGGCCGCCACCCTGATAGACGCCCACCCGCACCTGCACGCCACCGTCTTCGACCTGCCGGCCGTCGAGCCGGCCTACGAGGACCACATCGGCGGACTGGGCCTGAAGGACAAGATCGCCTTCCACGGCGGTGACTTCTTCGCCGACCCCGTCCCCGAGGCGGACGTCGTCATCATCGGCCACGTCCTGGAGGACTGGTCGCCGGAAAGGCGCCGGCTGCTCATCAAGAAGGCCTACGACGCCCTCAAGCCGGGCGGTTCGCTGCTGGTCTACGACCCCATGCTGGACGACGAGCTGAGCCCGCTGAACAACCTGCTGACCAGCCTGACCATGCTCGTCGTGACGCACGGCGGCTCCGAGTACCGGGTCGACGACTGCCGGTCCTGGATGGCCGAGGCCGGCTTCGCGGAGAGCTCCGCGAAGCTGCTGGGCACGAACGACATCCTCGTCGTCGGCCGCAAGTAACGCCGGCCGCGGGAACGCCGGGCGCAAGCAACGCCGGCCGCAAGGAATCACGACGCGTCACGGGCGGCACCTCCGCGCATCGCCGGAGGGGCTGCCCGCGCGCTCCGCGGCCGGGTGCCGCGACGGGGAGTGCCGCGGTGTGCCCTCCGGCGTCCGCGGCCGCGTCGTGGCCGCCCCGCGCCCGCACGGCGGAGCCGCATGTCCAGTACACCCCGCGCCCCGTGGGGCGCGCTGCACCGCACCATCCTGAAGGGATACCGATGTCCATCGATGAGGCACCGCCGGCGTTCCCCTTCCCGGCGCCGGACGCGTTCGAGCCGCCGGAGGAGTTCCGCCGGCTCCGTGAGCGGGCTCCGGTGGCCCGGGTGACGCTGCCCACCGGCGACCGGGCCTGGCTGCTGACCCGTTACGCGGACGTGCGCGCGGCCCTGGTCGACCCCCGGCTCAGCCGGGCCGCCGCCGAGGCGCCGGACGCGCCGAGGATAGGCAACACCACCCCCGGCCCGAAGACCATCCTGGGCATGGACGCCCCGGACCACTCACGGCTGCGCCGCCTGGTGATGCAGGCGTTCACCGCCCGCCGCGTCGAGGCGCTGCGCCCCCGGATCGAACAGCTCGCCGAGGAGCAGATCCGTCTGGTCCTGGTGGCGCCCCGCCCCGTCGACCTGATGTCCTGCTACGCGCTCAGCCTGCCCATCAAGGTCATCTTCGAGCTGCTGGGCGTGCCGTACGACGACGTCGACCGGCTGCACGCCTGGAGCGAGGTCATCTTCAGCCTCGGCGGGCACAGCCGCGAGGAAGTGGGCGAAGCCCGCGGCGCGATCATCGGCTACCTGAGGAAGCTGATCGAGCGGCGCCGTGCGGAGCCCACCGACGACCTGCTCAGCGTGCTGGTGCACGCCCGCGACGAGGGGCAGCAGCTCTCCGAGGAGGAGCTGCTGGACTTCGCGATGATCCTGATGACGGTCGGGCACCAGTCCACCGCCAACTCCCTGGGCACCGCGCTGTTCACGCTGCTGCACCACCCGGACCAGCTGGCGTTGCTGCGCAAGAAGCCGGAGCTGATCCCGGGCGCGGTCGAGGAGCTGCTGCGGTTCAACCCGTTCGTCTTCACCGGCACGCAACTGCGCGTGGCCACCGAGGACCTGACGATCGGTGAGACGCGGATCAGGGCGGGCGAGGCGGTGATCGCCTCGCTGGGCTCGGCCAACCACGACGAGGAGGTCTTCACCGAGGCCGACCGCTTCGACGTCGAGCGCACCCCCAACGTGCATCTGTCCTTCGGGTACGGCATCCACCACTGCCTGGGCGCCCAGCTCGCCCGGCTGGAGATGCAGATCGCGCTGCGCACGCTCATCGAACGGGTCCCGGACACGCTGCGGCTCGCGGTCCGGGCCGACTGGCTGACCTGGAAGACCGGCCTGACCGCCCGTGCGCTGGTCAATCTGCCGGTGACCTGGTGAGCGGGGGGCCGGCGATGAGCGAACTGTGGCAGATCACCGTCCACAAGGCCTGCCGCCGCAGCGGGATCTGCGCGGCGGCGGCCCCCCGGTACTTCTCCGTGGGCGACGACCACCGCACCCGGCCGGCGGCCGGACCGGTCGCCCCGGACCCGGAGCTGATCGATGTCGCACTGGCCTGCCCGGCCGAGGCGATCACCCTGACCGACCTGGTCACGGGCCGGCCCGTGACCGCGGGCTCGCCGGATGCGCCGCGCGAGGAGAAGAGAGCGAGATCAGGCCATGAGAACTGAGCGCAGCACCCGCCGTTCCCTGCTCAGACGCGCGGGCGTCCTCGGCACGGGGCTCGCCGTGGGCTCCGCGGCCCGGGCGCAGGCCGAGACGCAGGAGTCCCCCGTCCGCAAGGTGACGCCGGTCGGCAGCTGGTCGGTCCTGGTGACCATCGCCGGGGCGACCGACGTCGAGCGGGCACACTTCTCGTTCGGCGGCGACGGTCAGCTGATCATGCAGACCCACCGGAGCACGCACACCGGGATCGGGACCTGGCAGTGGACCGACGGGGGGTTCGTGTACGCGACGCGGAGCCTTCGGCCGGACGCCGACGGCGGCTTCATGAACGAGCTGCGGGTGCGGCACACGGCCCGCTTCAACCCCGACGGCACCTTCACCTCGACCGGCACCGGTCAGGCCATCGACGCCACCGGCAACGTCCTGATGGAGGTCCAGTCCACGGCGGTCGGCACCCGCTTCGGTATCGACGGCTGACCGGCCCCGGGCCGGGACAGAGCAAAGGAGAGTGCTGGCATGTGTGGCATCGCCGGCTGGGTGGACTTCGAACGTGATCTGCGTCAGGAGGCCGCCGCCGTCCAGCGGATGACGGCGACCATGACCCTGCGCGGGCCCGACGCCGGTGATGTGTGGATCGCTCCGCACGCCGCGCTGGGCCACCGCAGGCTCGCCATCATCGACCTGGAGGGCGGCCGCCAGCCCATGGTGGCCGAGGAGGACGGCCGGGTGCTGGCCGCGCTGACCTACGCGGGCGAGGTGTACAACTTCCGGGAGCTGCGGGAGGAACTCGTCCTCAAGGGGCACCGGTTCGCCACCCGCAGCGACACCGAGGTGGTGCTGCGGTCGTACCTGGAGTGGGGCGAGACCTTCGTCGAGCGGCTGAACGGCATGTTCGCCTTCGCGCTGTGGGACGCGCGCGCCGAGAAGCTGCTCCTGGTGCGCGACCGGGTGGGCATCAAGCCGCTGTACTACCAGCTGCTGCCGGGCGGCGGGGTGCTGTTCGGCTCGGAGCCGAAGGCGATCCTCGCCCACCCGCTGGCGAGCCGGACGGTCGACGCCGACGGGCTGCGCGAGCTGTTCGCGGGGGTCAAGGCCCCCGGCGCCGGGGTGATCAGGGACATGCCCGAGCTGGCGCCTGGGCATGTGCTCACGGTGACGCGCGACGGCCACCGGCTGCGCCGGTACTGGCGCCTGGAAGCCCATGAGCACGAGGACGACCTGCCCACCACGATCCGCACGGTGCGCGAACTGCTGGAGGACATCGTCACCCGGCAGATCGTCTCCGACGTGCCGCTGGGCACCATGCTCTCCGGCGGGCTGGACTCCTCCACGCTGACCGCGCTGGCCGCCATCGCCAAGCAGCAGGACGGCAGCGGCAAGGTCCGCTCGTTCGACGTCGACTTCGTCGGCTACCTGGACAACTTCGAGCCGGACCTGACGCACCCCACCGCGGACTCGCCGTATGTGCGGCAGGTGGTGGAGCACGTCGGCGCCGACCACCGGCACATCCTCCTCGGCAACGCGGAGATGATCGACGCGCCGACCCGCAGCGCGGTGGTGCACGCCCTGGACTGGCCGGTGCTGATCGCCGGCCCCGGTTCCATGGACATCTCCCTGTACCTGCTGTTCCGGGCGATCCGCGGCCAGTCGACGGTGGCGCTGACCGGTGAGTCGGCGGACGAGCTGTTCGGCGGCTATCCGTGGTTCCACCACCCCGAGTACGGCCAGCCCGGCACCCTGCCGTGGAGCCTGGCGCACAACCTCGGCATGCCGGCCCTGTTCGGCCCGGTGACCACCCGGATCGACGTACGCGGCTACCAGTCCGAGCAGTACCGGCAGGCCGCCGCCGCGGTGCCCCGGCTGCCCGGGGAGAGCGGACGGGACAAGCAGTTCAGGGAGTCGACGTACTTCTTCCTGACCCGCTTCATGCGCACACTGCTGGACCGCAAGGACCGGCTGAGCATGGCGGTCGGGCTGGAGGTGCGGGTGCCGTTCTGCGACCACCGCCTGCAGGACTACGTCTTCAACACCCCGTACGCGTTCAAGACGTTCGACGGCCAGTGGAAGAGCCTGCTGCGGGCGGCGGTGAAGGACCTCCTGCCCCAGGCGGTGCTCGACCGCCCGAAGACGGGTTACCCGATCTCCAACGACGAGGCCTACGACCGCTACGTCCAGGAGCGGTTCGCCAAGCTGGTGGCCGGCGGGGACGCGGCCGTGCTGCCGCTGCTGAACCCGACGGTCGTCGAGGACGTGCGCCGGGACGCGACGGCCGCGGCCGGGCTGACCCGGATCGAGATCGACATGGCGCTGCACCTCGACGAGTGGCTGTCGGCGTACCGGCTGGACCTGGCGGTCTGAGCGCCGCCCGCACGGAAAGCTCCCCCATACCGGCCTTGCCGGGATGGGGGAGCTTTCCGTTGGTGCGGTGTGCCGCTGACGTCACCAGGCCACGGGGAGCGCCGCCGGACGGCGGAACGCCATCCCCGCCACCCACTGCAGCTCCTCGGTCGGCACCGCCAGCCGCAGGCCGGGGAAGCGGTCGAGCAGGCCCTCCAGGGCCAGCTGCAGCTCCATCCGGCCGAGCTGCGCGCCCAGGCAGTGGTGCAGGCCGTGACCGAACGTCAGGTGCGGGTTGGCCTCGCGGGCCAGGTCGACCTCCTCCGGCCGGGCGAACACCTCCTCGTCCCGGTTGGCCGAGCTGATCGCCGGCAGCACCGCGTCGCCCTTGCGGATGCGCGCACCGCCCAGCTCCACGTCCTCGGTGGCGATGCGCATCGCCCCGGCGCCGCCGCCCGCCACGGAGTAGCGCAGCAGTTCCTCCACGGCGCCCGGCACCAGCGTGCGGTCGGCGAGCAGCCGTTGCCACAGCTCCGGCTTGCGCAGCAGCGTGATCAGCGCTCCGACCAGCTCGCCGGTGGTGGCGTGGTACCCGGCCACCAGCAGGGTGTGGCCGAAGGCCAGCAGCTCCTCCTCCGAGAGCCGGTCCCCGTCCTCCTCGCGGGCCTCGATCAGATGGGTGAGCAGATCGTCCGCCGGTTCCTTCGCCTTGGCCGCGATCAGCTCCCCGAGGTAGCCGTTCAGTCCGCGGCGGGCCTCCATCACCTCCTCCGGCGCGTGGGCCGACACGGAGAGCATCACGTCCGACCAGACCCGGAAGCGGTCCTGGTCGGCGAGCGGCACCCCGAGCAGTTCGCAGATGACGGTGATGGGCAGCGGCTGGGCCAGGTGGCCGATCAGGTCGGCGGGCGCCCCCTCGGCGGCCATCTCCTCCAGCAGCCGGCCGGTGATCTCCTGCACGTGCGGCCGCAGTTGCTCGATGTGCCGGGCGGTGAAGGCGCGGGCGACCAACTTGCGCAGCCGGGTGTGCTCGGGCGGGTCCATGGTGAACAGGGACTTGGAGCCCTTGGCGACCGGCAGCAGCCGGGGCGCGTCGGGCTCGGTCAGCGCCGCCTTGCTGAACCGCGGATCGGCCAGCACCTGGCGCACGTGCTCGTGGCGGGTCACGATCCAGGCCCGGTGCCCGGTCGGCAGCGTCACCGGGGCCACCGGCTCCGAGGCGCGCAGCTCGGCGTAGACGGGTGAGGGCTCCAGCGGGTCGGGGACGGGCAGGGGGAAGGTGCGCTCGGGACTGTCGGCGGTCATGCGTCCTCCTTCGGGGACTTCTCAGCACATCGGCATCACAGGGCGGTTCGGCGCACGGCGGCCCGCACGCGACGGACGCCGCTCCGCGAACGGAACGGCGTCCGGTGAGGTGGTCTCAGAGCACGGCTTCCGCGAGCCGGTCCAGCTGGTCGGGACCGGATCCGCAGGGCATGAAGACGATCTCGTCGCAGCCGGCGTCCTCGTACGCCGTGACCGCCGCCCGCAGGCGCCCGGGTGCGGTGAGCGCCATGGTGACGATCGACTCGGCGCGTCCGGAGAACGCGTAGTAGTCCAGCAGGTAGCGCTCGGCCAGGTGCTCGCCGTGCGGGCCCAGCGCGAAGTACAGCAGCGTCATCAGGTGCGGCCGGCCGGTGCGGCCGTGGCGCTGCCAGGCCGCGGTCACGCGCTCGGCGCCCGCCCGGTAGCCGCTCGGCGAGCTGCCGCCGGCGATCCAGCCCCGGCCGTACTGGGCCGTTCTGCGGAAGGCGGCCTCGGAGGTGCCGCCCAGGATCAGCGGCAGCTCCCCGTGGGGCGCCGGGCCGACGGCGCCCGGGCCGCCGGCGCCGCGCCAGAGCTGCCGCAGCTCCGGGAGCATGGAGTCCAGGAGTTTGCCCCGGGCCGCGGGCTCCACCCCGGACACGGCGAAGTCGTCGTCGCGGTTGCCGGCGGCGATCCCCAGCGTCAGCCGGCCGCCGCTGACCCGGTCCAGGGACGCCACCTGCTTGGCGAGGAGCGGGGTGTTGTTGCGGTAGGGCGCGGTCAGCACCGTGGTGGCCAGGGCGATGCGCCGGGTGACCGCGGCGGCCGCGGTCAGCGCCACCAGCGGGTCGTAGTTGTCGTACACCAGCCGGTCCAGCACGCCCAGGGTGGAGAAGCCGTGCGTCTCCGCCCGCGCGGCCCAGCCGGTGAGGTGTTCCCCTTGCGTGCCGGGGACGGTAGAGGGCAGTCCGACGCCGATCAGCACGGCCACCCTCCCCCCGCGAACTCGGCGAGCCGGCGGGCGACGTGGGCCGGGGCCGGCCTGCGGTCGTTGTCCGCCCGGATCTCCTCGGCGGCCTTGCGGTAGGAGGGCTGCTCCAGCAGCTCCCGCACCGCCTCCCTCAGGCCCTCCGGGTGGGCTTCGGCGCGGGTGAGCGCGAGTCCGGCGCCCGTCGCGGTGAACCGCTGGGCGTTGAAGGTGTGGTCGATCAGCTGCGGGACCACCAGCTGCGGCAGCCCCTGGGCCAGACCGGTCAGGATGGTGCCGGCCCCGCCGTGGGCGACCACCAGGTCGCAGTGCGGCAGGACGCAGTGCAGCGGGACCGACTCGAGCACCTTGGCCCGGCGGGGCAGCGTGCCGAGCAGGTGGCGCTGCGGCGCCGCGACCGCCACCACGATCCCGACGTCCAGCGCGTCGAGGGCGTCGACGACGTCGCCCGCGGCGAAAAGGGACTCCTCCAGCCGGCCGACCGTCGTCCCCCAGGTGACGCACACCCGGGGCCGCCGGCGCGTGGCGGGCGGCAGCGGCACGGGCACCTGGCCCGCGCCGTTGTAGGGCACGTAGCGCATCTGCAGTCGGTCGAGGGGGCCCGGCCGGGCTTCCTCGGGCACCTGCATCGCGGGCGGGCACAGGTCCACGGTCAGCGCCCCGAGGGTGTCGACGGCGTCGACGCCGAAGCGCGCGAACAGGGGGGCCAGCGCGAGCTGTTCGGCCTCCTGGGTGGCGCGGCGGTGCATCAGGTCGGCGCCCCACGGCAGCCGTACGGCCCGGGCGCCGGACGCCGCGGCCGCGAGCGGACCGGCGTAGGCGGTGGGCTCGTACACCACCACGTCCGGGCGCCAGGCCGTGGCGAACGCCACCAGGTCGTCCGCCATGGCCTCGGCGAGGTCGGCGAACAGCGACACCGCGCGCGGCCCCCGGCCCGGCGGCGCGGCCGGCCGGCCCGGGAGGTAGTCACGGATACGGCTCACCGCGTCCAGGTCCCGGCCGACCGGCGCGAAGGGCAGCCCGGCGGCGGTGACCGGTGCGGCCAGGGCGGGCGGCGCGGCCACCCGCACCTCGTGGCCCTCCGCCCGCAGGGCCCAGGCCAGCGGGACCATGGGGTAGAAGTGGGTCGGCCAGGCCCAGCTGGTGAACAGCACACGCATCGGACGGCTCACCTCTCCCCCGCGGACAGCCCGGCCCGGCGGTGCGCCTCGGCCACGGTTTCGAGGACGGCGATCCGCTGCTGCGTCGTGGCGGCGTACGGCGAGATCCCGAGGGTGGTCACCCCGGCCGCCGCGAACTCCGTCAGCCGCCGGGAGATCCGGGCGGGCGGCCCGAGCAGCGAGGTGGAGTCGATGAAGTCCAGCGGCACCGCCTCCGCCGCGCCCCGCTGGTCACCGGCCCGGAAACGGTCCTGCACCTGCTCGGCCGCCGACTCGTGGCCCATCTGCGCGGCGAGCCGGAAGTAGAAGTTGTTCTCCCGGTCGCCGAGGCTCATGAACCGGGCGACGTAGGGCCGGACCGGTTCGGCGGCCTGGCGGACGTCGTCGGCGACCGCGGCCGGCGCGGAGACGAAGGCGTCGAAGCCGTCCATCTCCTTGCCGGCCCGCCGGCGTCCGGTGCGCAGCGCGTCCAGGGCCCGCTTGGCGTGGTCGGGCGTGCAGAAGACGCCCACCCAGCCGTCGGCGATCTCCCCGGCCAGCTCCAGACTGCGGGGGCCGACCGCCGCCAGGTAGACGGGCAGGCCGGCGCGGACCGGGCCGGGGAGCCGGAAGGCGCCGGCGTCGCTGCCGGGCAGCGGGAGCGGATAGTGCCGTCCCGGATACGTCACCGGCTCCTGGGCGAGCGTGCGGCGCACGATCTCGACGTACTCCCGGGTGCGGGCGAGGGGCCTGGCGAAGGGGGCGCCGTGCCAGCCTTCGGTGACATGGCTGTTGGAGATGCCCAGTCCGAGCCGGAACCGCCCCCCGGACAGGCCGTCCAGGGTCGCCGCGGCCAGCGCCATGGCGACCGGGGTGCGCGCGGGGATCTGGATGACGGTGGACAGCAGGCCGATCCGGCTGGTGTGCGCGGCCACCCAGCCGAGCACCGAGATCGCGTCGGAGCGGAAGCCCTCGGGGGCGGCGACGACGTCGAAGCCGAGCCGTTCGGCCTCCTGCGCGGTGCGACCGCAGTCCTCGGGCACGAGGTTGATCCCGAGCCGCATGGCGGGTCATCCTTCCTTGTGGCCGATGACCAGCGAGTCGGTCTGACTGAGCACCTTCGCCTCGGTCCGGGCGAAGCCGGCCTCGGTCATCCAGCCGCGGCACTCCTCGACGGAGTACTCGGAGCCGCCGTGCGTGACCAGCAGCATGTCCAGGCTGATCAGCAGGTTCACCAGGTCCGCGGGCCGTTCGTCGACCATCCGGTCGTACACCAGCAGGGCGCCGCCCGGCTCGACGGCCTCGTACGCCTTGCGGATCAGGCCGAGGCGCTGCTCGGCGGACCAGTTGTGCAGCACATGCCCCATGATCAGCACCTGGCCGGAGGGCAGCGGGTCCTGGAAGAAGTCGCCGCCGGTGAAGCGGATCCGGTCCTGGGTGCCCAGGCGCTTCATGTGCTCGTCGAAGGCGGGCGCGACGTGGGGCAGGTCGAAGACGTGGCCGGTCAGGTGCGGGTGCTCGGCGATGATCAGCGCGGAGAGGTTTCCGCGGGCGCCGCCGATGTCCACGAAGGTGCGGTGGGCCGTGAAGTCGAAGGCCGCGGCCAGCTTCGGGGCGACCTGGCTGTTGAGGGAGTCCATCATGGCCAGGAACTGGTCGAGGTGCTCCCGGCTGTCCGCCATCTGCGCGACGATGTCGCCCTCCTTGCCCTTCACCTGCGGCTCACCGGTGCGCAGCGCGGCCGTCAGGTTGGTCCAGGCCGGGTAGAGCATGGAGTTGGCGCGCTCCAGGAAGCCTCCGGCGTAGGAGGGCTTGGCGCGGTCCAGGAAGCGGTCGGCGGCGGTGCTGTTGTGGTAGCGGTCGCCGTCCGTCTCCAGCAGGCCGAGCGTGACGAGCGCCGTGACGAAGTCGCGGGCGCCGCGCGGGTGCAGGCCGGCCGTGTCGCACAGCTCCGGCAGGGTGAGCGGCTTCTCGGCGAGCGTGGAGAAGACGTCCAGTTCCAGAGCGCTGAGCAGGATTTTTGCATCGCAGAAGGCAGTACCGAGCCGGATGAGACCCTCGGGGCTGGACACATCCGCAGCAGAAGTGTGAGTCGTCACCGACAAGTCCTTTCTCCTGATGACGGGACGCCCTGGATGGTTCAGCACCGGCCTCGAAGCCCGCTGGAGCGGGCCGCCGACCCCCTGGGCACCAGCGTGAATCGAGGGCCGGGCGGCATCCTCCGGGCGTCGGCAGTGGCCAGTGGAGGGAGAGACGCGATGACGGATCAGCGGGTGGCGCTCGTCACCGGTGCCAACCGGGGGCTGGGCCGGGCGGTGGCCGCGGAACTGCTCGGGCGGGGGCTGCGGGTGGTGGTGACCGCGCGGGACGAGGCGGCCGCGCGGGACGCGGCGCGGGAACTGGGTGCGGGCGCCGAGGGGTTCGGCCTCGACGTGAGCAGCGCGCCGAGCGTCGACCGGGCCCGGATCGCCGTCGGTCCCGTGGACGTCCTGGTCGGGAACGCGGGTGTGCTGCTGGAGGACGGTGCGGGCGATCCGCTGACGGTGCCGGTGGAGGTGGTGCGGCGGACCCTGGAGGTGAACCTGCTGGGCTCCTGGCGGGTGGCGCAGGCGTTCGTGCCCGGCATGGTCGAACGCGGATGGGGCCGGGTGGTGTTCGTCTCCAGCGGCACCGGCTCGTTCAGCAACGGCCTGTTCACCGGCAGCCCCGGCTACGCGGTCTCCAAGGCGGCGCTCAACGGGCTGACCCAGATGCTCGCCGCCCGCACCGAGGGCACGGGCGTACTGGTGAACGCCGTCAACCCGGGCCCCACCCGCACCCGGATGATGCCGAACGGCCGCCGCAGCGCCGAGGAGGCGGCGCTGGACGTCGTCGACGCGGCCCTGCTCCCGGACGACGGCCCCACCGGCACCTTCCGCCGCGGCGACCAGGTACTCGCCTGGTGACGGCCCGGCCGCCGGCCGAGGCGGCCACCGGCCCCGCCTACGGCGGACCGGGCGAGGCCGCCCTGCGGCGGACCGGGCGCGTGACGGCCGACCTGCGGAGGGGGCGGGCGGGCGACGGCCTTCCTGCGGCGGACCGGGCTGGTATCGGCCGGCCTGCGGCAGACCGGGCGAGGGGGCGGGCGGGCGACGGCCGGCCTGCGGCGGACCGGGCTGGTATCGGCCGGCCTGCGGCAGACCGGCCGACGACGGGCGGGGCTGCGACCGGCCGGTGACGGACCGGCAGGGTCCACCCAGCCGGCGACGGACCGGCCGGCCACCGGCCGCCAGGTGCCCCACGGGCCAGGACCGCCCACCGGCGACGAACCGGCCGACCACCGGCCGCCAGGTGACCCACCGGCCGCGACAGCCGAGTCGGCGACCAACCGGCCGGTGACGGATCGGCCGCGACGGGCCGGGGGGCGACCGACCAGGACCGCCCAACGGGCGAGGACCGGCCGAGCGGCCGCCAGGTGACCCGTCGGCCGCGACCAACCCGCCGACGGCCAACCGGCCCCGGCGGGCCGACCGTCCCGGTAACCGACCCAACAACACCCTCCCGACCGGCGACGGACCGGCCGGTGACGGACCGGCCGCGGGGCCGGGCGGCGACCGACCGCACAGCACCCGCCCGACCGGCGCCGAACCGGCCGGCGACGGATCGGCCGCGCCGGGCCGGGCGGTGACGCAGCGACCCGGACCGCCCAACCGGCGACGGACGAGCCGGCCACCGGCCGCCGAGCGACGGGCCGACCACCCGGCGACGGGCCGGCCGGTGAAGGGGCGGTCGGCGCGGCGCTGGCTCAGGGCTTGAGCCTTCCTCGATGGGGTGTTGGAACGGTTCCCCGGCCGAGTCACCGACCGTGAGGAGATACGCCATGGACCATGGCGCCGGTCCGCGCCCGCCCTTCCGGGTGCTGCTCAGGATGGAGATCCGCCCCGGCGCCGAGCCGGAGTTCGAACGCACCTGGCTGGAGATCGGCACCCGGATCGCCGCGGAGCCCGCCAACCTGGGCCAGGCGCTGGTCCGGGACGTCGAGGACGGCGGCGTCTACTGGGTCATCACCGACTGGACCGACGAGCGTGCCTTCCGCGCCTTCGAGCTCAGCGCCGCGCACGTCGACAACCGCCGCCAGCTGCAGCCGTTCCGGGCCGGCGGCGAGATGCGGCTCACCCAGGTCGTGCACCAGCTCCGGCCCGCCGCCCCGGCGCCGCCGCGCTGAGAGCCCGTCACCGACACCATCACCGACACCCAAGGAGCATCTCCCGTGACACGTCGTCTGTTCACCTCGGAGTCGGTCACCGAGGGCCACCCCGACAAGATCGCCGACCGGATCAGCGACAGCGTGCTGGACGCGCTGCTCGCCCAGGACCCCACCTCCCGGGTCGCCGTGGAGACCCTGATCACCACCGGTCAGGTGCACGTCGCGGGCGAGGTCACCACCAGGGCGTACGCCGACATCGCCACGCTGGTGCGCGAGGCCGTGCTGGAGATCGGCTACGACTCCTCGGCCAAGGGCTTCGACGGCGCCTCCTGCGGCGTCTCGGTCTCCCTCGGCGCCCAGTCCCCGGACATCGCGCAGGGCGTCGACACCGCCTACGAGGCCCGGCTGGGCGACGAGGTGGACGACCTGGACCGGCAGGGCGCCGGCGACCAGGGCCTGATGTTCGGGTACGCCTGCGACGACACCCCGGAGCTGATGCCCCTGCCGATCTCCCTGGCGCACCGGCTCGCCCACCGCCTCGCCGAGGTCCGGCACGACGGCACGCTGCCGTACCTGCGCCCGGACGGCAAGACGCAGGTCACCATCGAGTACGACGGCGACCGGGCCGTCCGCCTGGACACCGTGGTGGTGTCCTCGCAGCACGCCGCGGACATCGACCTGGACTCCCTGCTGACCCCCGACATCCGCGAGCTCGTGGTGGAGCCGATCGTGCGGGAGCTGCCGATCGGGACGGAGGGCTACCGCCTGCTGGTCAACCCGACCGGCCGGTTCGAGATCGGCGGCCCGATGGGTGACGCCGGCCTGACCGGCCGCAAGATCATCGTCGACACCTACGGTGGCATGGCCCGCCACGGCGGCGGCGCGTTCTCCGGCAAGGACCCCTCCAAGGTGGACCGTTCGGCGGCGTACGCGATGCGCTGGGTCGCCAAGAACATCGTCGCGGCCCGTCTGGCGCGCCGGGCCGAGGTGCAGGTGGCGTACGCCATCGGCAAGGCCGAGCCGGTGGGACTGTTCGTGGAGACCTTCGGCACGGAGACCGTCCCGCTGGAGCGGATCCAGCACGCGGTGCTGGAGGTCTTCGACCTGCGGCCGGCCGCCATCATCCGCGACCTGGACCTGCTGCGGCCCGTCTACGCGCAGACCGCGGCCTACGGCCACTTCGGCCGCGAGCTGCCGCAGTTCACCTGGGAGCGCACCGACCGCGCGCAGAAGCTGGCCGCCGCCGCGCGCGCCTGACCACCCGATCCCCGACGGACCCGAGGAGGCACCGGTGCGTATCGCTGTCACCGGCTCGATCGCCACCGACCACCTGATGACCTTTCCCGGCCGCATCGCCGACCAACTGCTCGCCGACCGCCTGGAGAACGTCTCCCTGTCCTTCCTCGCCGACCGCATGGAGGTGCGGCGCGGTGGCGTCGCGGCCAACATCGCGTTCGGGCTGGCCCGGCTCGGGCTCAGCCCGGTGCTGGTCGGCGCGGCCGGACTGGACTTCGCCGACTACCAGGTGTGGCTGAAGCAGCACGGCGTGGTCGTCGACCATGTACGGATCAGCGACACCCTGCACACGGCCCGCTTCGTGTGCACCACGGACCTGGACCAGAACCAGATCGCCACCTTCTACGCCGGGGCCATGGCCGAGGCGCGGGAGATCGACCTGGCCGCGGCGGGGCGGTTCGACCTGGTGGTGGTGGCCCCGGACGACCCCGCGGCGATGGTCCGGCACACCGGGCACTGCCGCCGCGCCGCGATGGACTTCGCGGCCGATCCCTCGCAGCAGCTCGCCCGGCTCGACGGGGACGAGGTGCGCTCGCTCGTCGCCGGCGCCCGGTTCCTGTTCA
Source organism: Streptomyces sp. NPDC097129 (assembly GCF_055668065.1). Taxonomy (NCBI): domain Bacteria; kingdom Bacillati; phylum Actinomycetota; class Actinomycetes; order Kitasatosporales; family Streptomycetaceae; genus Streptomyces; species Streptomyces sp. NPDC097129. Next base: position 504,356 of record NZ_JBVOQE010000001.1, read on the forward strand.
CCAACGAGTACGAGGCCGGTCTGCTGACGGAACGCAGCGGCTGGACGGAGCAGGAGGTGCTGTCCCGGGTCGGCGCCTGGATCACCACCCTCGGCGCCGAGGGCGTCGTCGTGCGGCGGGCCGGCCGGCCGGCGCTGACCGTGCCGGCGGTGCCGGCGCGCGCGGTCGCCGACCCGACCGGCGTCGGCGACGGCTTCCGGGCCGGCTTCCTCGCCGGCGTCGCCCGCGGCTGGCCGCTCCAGCGGGCCGCGCGACTCGGCTGCGCTCTGGCCACCACCGTCCTGGAGTCGGTCGGCACGCAGGAGTACGCGCTGTCCCAGGACGCGCTGCTGGCCCGCGTCGCCGACGCCTACGGCCCCGACGCGGCCGGCGAGATCGCGCCGGGCCTGGCGGGGGTGGCGTGATGGGACAGTCACCCGGCACGCTGCGCGAGGCCCTGGCCACCCGGGTGGTGGTGGCCGACGGCGCCATGGGCACCATGCTCCAGGCGCAGGAGCCGACACCGGCGGACTTCCAGCAGGCGGAGGGCTGCAACGAGGTCCTGAACGTGACCCGCCCGGACATCGTGCGCTCGGTGCACGACGCCTACTTCGCGGTCGGCGTGGACTGCGTGGAGACGAACACCTTCGGCGCGAACCACGCGGCGCTCGGCGAGTACGGGATGTCCGAGCGGGTCTTCGAGCTGTCCGAGGCCGGGGCGCGCCTCGCGCGCGAGGTGGCCGACTCCCATACCGCACGCGACGGGCGTCCCCGGTGGGTACTGGGCTCGATCGGCCCCGGCACGAAACTGCCGACGCTCGGCCACACCACGTTCGACGTGATCCGCGAGGGCTACCGGCGCAACGCGGCGGGTCTGATCGCGGGTGGGGCGGACGCGCTGCTGGTGGAGACCAGTCAGGACCTGCTGCAGGCGAAGGCGGCGGTGCTCGGCTGCCGGGGGGCGCTGGCCGAGGCGGGGCTGGACCTGCCGGTCTTCGCGCAGGTGACGGTGGAGACCACCGGCACGATGCTGCTGGGGTCGGAGATCGGCGCCGCGCTGACCGCGCTGGAACCGCTGGGCGTGGACTTCGTCGGCCTGAACTGCGCCACGGGCCCGGCGGAGATGAGCGAGCATCTGCGCTACCTGGCCCGGCACGCCCGGGCCGGTCTGTCCTGCATGCCGAACGCCGGGCTGCCCGTGCTGGGCAAGGACGGCGCGCACTATCCGCTCTCCCCCGACGAACTGGCCGCGGCGCACGACACCTTCACCCGCGAGTACGGCGTGTCGCTGGTGGGAGGCTGCTGCGGCACCACGCCGGAGCATCTGCGGGCGGTGGTGGAACGGGTGCGGGGCCGCGAGCTGACTCAGCGCCGGCCCCGGCCCGAGCCGGCGGCCGCGTCGCTGTACCAGTCGGTGCCGTTCCGGCAGGACGCCTCCTATCTGGCGATCGGCGAGCGGACGAACGCCAACGGTTCGAAGAAGTTCCGCGAGGCGATGCTGGCCGGTGACTTGCAGGCGTGTGTGGAGATCGCCCGGGAGCAGATCCGCGACGGCTCGCACCTGCTCGACCTGTGCGTGGACTACGTCGGCCGCGACGGTGTGGCGGACATGCGGGAGATCGCCGGCCGGCTGGCCACCGCCTCCACGCTGCCGATCGTGCTGGACTCCACCGAACCGGAGGTGCTGCTGGCCGGTCTGGAGGTCCTCGGCGGCCGGGCGGTGCTGAACTCCGTCAACTACGAGGACGGGGACGGCCCGGACAGCCGCTTCGGGCGGATCGCCGCGCTGGCCCGCGAGCACGGCGCCGCGCTGGTCGCGCTGACGATCGACGAGGAGGGCCAGGCCCGCACGGCCGAGCGGAAGGTGGCGATCGCCGAGCGGCTGATCGCGCAGCTCGCCGGCGAGTACGGCATCGAGGAGGGGGCCGTCCTGGTGGACTGCCTGACCTTCACCCTCGCCACCGGGCAGGAGGAGTCGCGCCGCGACGGCGTGGAGACGATCGAGGCGATCCGGGAGCTGAAGCGCCGCCACCCCCAGGTGCAGACCACGCTGGGCCTGTCGAACATCTCCTTCGGTCTGAACCCCGCTGCGCGCGCCGTGCTGAACTCCGTGTTCCTGGACGAGTGCGTCAAGGCGGGGCTGGACTCGGCGATCGTGCACGCCTCCAAGATCCTGCCGGTCGCGCGGATCCCGGCGGAGCAGCGCGAGGCGGCGCTGGACCTGGTGTACGACCGGCGGCGGGAGGGCTACGACCCGCTGCAGCGGCTGCTGACCCTGTTCGAGGGCGTGAGTTCCGCGTCCGTGAGGGAGTCCCGGGCCGAGGAGCTGGCCGCGCTGCCGCTGGAGGAACGCCTCGAGCGGCGCATCATCGACGGCGAGCGGGCCGGTCTGGAGGCCGACCTCGACGAGGCCCTCGCCTCCCGTCCCGCCCTGGAGATCGTCAACGAGACGCTGCTGAACGGCATGAAGGTGGTCGGCGAGCTGTTCGGCTCCGGCCGGATGCAGCTGCCGTTCGTGCTCCAGTCCGCCGAGGTGATGAAGGCGGCGGTGGCCCATCTGGAGCCGCACATGGAGAAGTCCGACGCGGCGGGCAAGGGCACCATCGTGCTGGCCACCGTCAAGGGCGACGTCCATGACATCGGCAAGAACCTGGTGGACATCATCCTGTCCAACAACGGCTACCGCGTGGTCAACCTGGGCATCAAGCAACCGGTCTCCGCGATCCTGGAGGCCGCCGAGGAACACCGGGCCGATGTGATCGGCATGTCGGGTCTGCTGGTCAAGTCCACGGTGATCATGAAGGAGAACCTCCAGGAGCTCAACACCCGTGGCCTGGCCGCCCGTTACCCGGTGATCCTCGGCGGCGCCGCCCTGACCCGCGCCTACGTCGAGCAGGACCTGCACGAGATCTACCAGGGTGAGGTCCGCTACGCCCGCGACGCCTTCGAGGGCCTGCGGCTCATGGACGCCCTCAGCGCCGTCAGACGCGGGGTGCCCGGCGCCGCGCTGCCCGCGCTGCGCCCACGCCGGCACGCCCGGGCCGCGGCCGGCGAGCCGGAGCCCGACCTCGGCCAGGTGCGCTCCGACGTGGCGGTGGACAACCCCGTTCCGGTGCCGCCGTTCTGGGGCGAGCGGATCGTCAAGGGCATCCCCTTCGCGGACTACGCCTCCTGGGTGGACGAGGACGCGCTGTTCAAGGGCCAGTGGGGGCTGAAGCCGACCCGTTCGGGCGGTCCGTCGTACGAGGAACTCGTCGAGCGCGAAGGGCGGCCGAGGCTGCGGATGTGGCTGGACCGTCTGCAGACCGAGGGCTGGCTGGAGCCCGCCGTGGTCTACGGCTACTTCCCCGCCAACTCCAAGGGCGACGACCTGATCGTGTACGACCGCGACGGCTCCGAGGTGACCCGTTTCACCTTCCCGCGCCAGCGCCGCGGCCGGCGGCTGTGCCTGGCGGACTACTTCCGGCCTGAGGAGTCCGGCGAACGGGACGTGGTGGGCCTGCAGGTGGTGACGATGGGCAACCGGGTCTCCGAGGCGGCGGCCGAACTGTTCGCCGCGAACGCCTACCGGGACTATCTGGAGCTGCACGGCCTGTCGGTGCAACTGGCGGAGGCGCTGGCCGAGTTCTGGCACGCCCGGTTCCGCCACGAGCTGGGCTTCGGGGCCGAGGACCCGGCCGACGTGCGGGACATGTTCCAGTGCCGGTACCGGGGCGCGCGGTTCTCCCTCGGCTACGGGGCCTGCCCGGAACTCGCGGACCGGGCGAAGATCGCCGAGCTGCTGAGGCCGGAGCGGATCGGCGTGGTCCTGTCCGAGGAGTTCCAGCTGCACCCGGAGCAGTCCACCGACGCCCTCGTCGTGCACCACCCCGAAGCCCTCTACTTCAACGCGAGGTAGGCCATGCCCCAGCGACGGCCCGGTCTGCGCGAGGCGCTCGCGGCAGGCGAACGCACCTTCTCCTTCGAGTTCTTCCCACCGAAGACGGACGCCGGGGAGCGCAGGCTCTGGCAGACGATCCGCAGGGTCGAGGCGCTGGCCCCGACGTTCGTCTCGGTCACCTACGGGGCCGGCGGTTCCTCCCGCGACCGTACGGTGTCCATCACCGAGCGGATCCTCACCGACACCACCCTGCGGCCGGTGGCCCATCTGACCGCCGTCGGCCACTCGCGGACCGAACTGCGCCGCATCATCGGCCGCTACGCCGACGCCGGCGTCCGGGACGTGCTCGCACTGCGCGGTGACCCCCCGGGCGACCCGCGCGGCGCGTGGGTGGCGCACCCCGACGGCCTCACCCACGCGGGGGAGCTGGTCGCCCTGCTGAAGAGCGCCGGCGCGTTCACCGTCGGCGTCGCCGCCTTCCCCGAACGGCACCCGCGCTCACCCGACTGGGAGAGCGACATCCGGCACTTCGTCGCCAAGTGCCGGGCGGGCGCGGACTTCGCCATCACCCAGATGTTCTTCCGGGTGGAGGACTACCTGCGGCTGCGCGACCGGCTCGCCGCGGCCGGATGCGGCACCCCGGTGATTCCCGAGATCATGCCGGCGACCGGCTTCGACCAGATCCGCCGGTTCGCACAGCTGAGCAACGCCACCTTCCCGACGGACCTCGCCGACCGCCTGCTGGCGGCCCGCGAACACCCCGGGGACGGGCACCGCATCGGTGTCGAGCACGCGACCGCGATGGGCGCGCGGCTGCTCGCCGAGGGCGCGCCCGGGCTGCACTACATCACCCTCAACAGCTCGTCCGCCGCCGTGGAGATCCACCGCAACCTGGTCCCCGGGCGGACCTCTTCCCTGCTCACCGCTGCCTGACCACTGGAGCCCCCATGTCCTTGTCCCACGACGACTTCAAGGTCGCCGACCTGTCCCTCGCCGCGTTCGGCCGCAAGGAGATCGAACTGGCCGAGCACGAGATGCCCGGCCTGATGGCGATCCGCGGGGAGTACGCCGGGGCGCAGCCCCTCAAGGGCGCCCGGATCACCGGTTCGCTGCACATGACCGTCCAGACCGCGGTCCTCATCGAGACCCTGGTGGCGCTCGGCGCCCGGGTCCGCTGGGCCTCCTGCAACATCTTCTCCACCCAGGACCACGCCGCCGCGGCCATCGCCGTCGGCCCGGACGGCACGCCCGAGAACCCGCAGGGCGTCCCGGTGTTCGCCTGGAAGGGCGAGACCCTCCAGGAGTACTGGTGGTGCACCGAGCAGGCGCTGACCTGGCCGGGCGCCGACGGGCCCAACATGATCCTGGACGACGGCGGCGACGCCACCCTCCTGGTCCACAAGGGCGTGGAGTACCAGAAGGCGGGCGCGGTGCCGGACCCGTCGACGGCCGACAGCGAGGAGTTCCGGATCGTCCTCGAACTGCTGGGGAACTCCGGCCGGGACTGGGTGACGCTCGCCGCCGGCATCCGCGGGGTGACCGAGGAGACCACCACGGGGGTCCACCGGCTGTACGAGATGCACCGCGACGGCGCGCTGCTGTTCCCGGCGATCAACGTCAACGACGCGGTGACGAAGTCGAAGTTCGACAACAAGTACGGCTGCCGCCACTCCTTGATCGACGGCATCAACCGCGCCACCGACGTGCTGATCGGCGGCAAGGTCGCCGTGGTGTGCGGCTACGGCGATGTGGGCAAGGGCTGCGCGGAGTCGCTGCGCGGCCAGGGCGCCCGGGTGATCGTCACCGAGATCGACCCGATCTGTGCGCTGCAGGCCGCGATGGACGGCTACCAGGTCACCACGCTGGAGGAGGTCGTCGAGACGGCCGACATCTTCGTCACCACGACCGGCAACAAGGACATCATCCGGGCCTCGCACATGGAGCGGATGAAGCACCAGGCGATCGTCGGCAACATCGGCCACTTCGACAACGAGATCGACATGGCGGGCCTGGCGAAGCTGCCCGGCGTGGTGAGGACGGAGATCAAGCCGCAGGTCCACGAGTGGCGCAAGGCCGACGGCCGCACGCTCATCGTGCTGTCCGAGGGGCGGCTGCTGAACCTGGGCAACGCCACCGGCCACCCGTCGTTCGTGATGTCCAACTCGTTCGCCAACCAGACCATCGCGCAGATCGAGCTGTTCACCCGGACCGGCCAGTACCCGGTCGGGGTGCACGTGCTGCCCAAGCACCTGGACGAGAAGGTCGCCCGCCTCCACCTGGACGCCCTCGGCGTCAAGCTGACCACCCTCACCCCGGCGCAGGCCGAGTACATCGGCGTGCCGGCCGAGGGCCCCTACAAGCCGGACCACTACCGCTACTGAGCAGCGCGCCGGCCCCCGGCCGCCGTGGCACGGCGGCCGGGGGCCGGCCCCTGCCCGGGCCGGGGAGCGCGGAGCAGCACAAAGGCGCCGGCCGCGAAGGGTGTCCTTCGCGGCCGGCGCCCTCGGCCCGGGTCCGCGCCGTCAGGTGGCCGGTCCCGCGGGGGCGGTGGGACGGGCGAGGAGGCGGTGCAGGACGGAACGCAGGGTCCGGTCGGGGAACATCGGCGTGTCGGCGCAGCGCCAGGCGACCACGCCGTCGGGCCGCACCAGGACCGCGCCCTGCGCCCCGACGCCGTACAGCCGCGGCCACCGGCCGTCGACGTCGGTCAGTCCGTCCCCGATGGCGTGCACCGTCAGCGGCACGCGGAGGTCGCGTGCGACGGCGTCGGCGGCGGCCCGCCACGCGCCCTCGCCCGCGCCCGTGAGCAGCACCGGCCCGGAGCCGAACAGGTCCAGCACGGACAGTTCGGTGCCGTCCCGCCGCAACCGCAGATGCGGGGCGCGGCCGCCCACCCGCCCGTCGATGCGCGCGGACCACACGCCCCGTCCGGGCAGGACCCCCTCGTCCCAGTCGCTCACGGCCCCGGAGCGGTAGCGCCAGGACAGCCAGACCTGGAGGTCGGCCACGATGTCCGGGTCCGCGGGCCGCTGTCCCCCGGGCCCGCCGAGCAGCCGGGGCCGGTCCCGGGAGCGCAGCGCGGCCTGCTCGGCCGTGGCCCGGGCGACGGGCCGGCGCTCCTCGTCGTAGGTGTCGAGGAGTCCCGGACCGGCCCAGCCGCGCAGGACGGCGGCCACCTTCCAGGCGAGGTTGTGGGCGTCCTGGATGCCGGTGCTGGAGCCGAAGCCGCCGCTGGGCGGCATCACATGGGCGGCGTCCCCGGCCAGGAACACCCGCCCGTCCCGGAACCGGTCCGCGGTCCTCGCCGCACCCTCCCAGGGGGCGACGGTAAGGATCTCCGGGCTGAGGTCCCCCACGCCCGTGGCGGCCCGCACCAGGTCGGCGCACCGTTCCTTGGTGAAGGACGCGGCGTCCGTCACGGCCGGGTCGTAGGTGAGGTGCAGCAGCCACTCGGTGGCGTTGTCCAGCGGCAGCAGCGCACCGGTCACCTCCTCGCCGAACAGGTGGCACAGCAGGAACCGGCGGCCCGCGAGCTGCTCGGTGAGGTCGACGCGGAAGTGGACGTTGACGTACGTCCCGAGCACGTCCCCGGCGAAGGGGATGCCGAGGGCGTCCCGGATCCCGCTGTGCGCGCCGTCGGCCGCGAGGAGGTACCGGGCCGTGAGCGTGCGCTCGGCGCCGGCGGCGTCCCGGACGCGGGCGGTGATCTCCTCGCCGGGAGGGCCGTCCTGGGTGAAGGAGAGCAGCTCGGTGTGGAAGCGCAGGTCGGCGCCGAGCCGTTCGGCGCGGGCCCGCAGGACGTCCTCCAGCTCGCCCTGGTGGCACAGGCACCAGCCGGCCGGCGACAGCTCTCCCAGGTCGGCGCCCACGTCGACGACGTACGTCTCGTCGAGCGCGCCCAGTTCGGGGCCGGCCAGCGAACGTGCGGCGATCACCCCCGAGTTGCCCGCGAGCAGCCGGGCCGAGGGCGTCGCGCGGATCTCCGCCTCGACGCCCGCGGCCCGCATCAGCTCCATGGCGCGCGGATGGACGCCGCGGTTGCGTGGCTGCCCGGAGAGTTCCGGCTGCCGCTCCACCAGCAGGCAGCTCACGCCCTGCTGGGCGAGGAAGACGGCGGCGGACAGTCCCGCGAGTCCCCCGCCGGCCACCAGCACCTCGGGCCGCGGGCCGGCACCCGGTCCCATCTCACCCTCCTTGCCGCGGCAGGTGCTCGACGAGCACCGACGCGTCCTTGTCCCCGTCGCCGGCGGCCAGCACCTCGACGAACCGTTCCCGCACCGCGTCGAGGACGGGCATGGCGGTGCCGTGCCCGGCGGCCGCCTCCAGCGCGATCCGGATGTCCTTCTCCATCAGCTCGGAACGGAAGAAGGCCGGCTCGTAGCTGCGCTTGAGCATCAGCTCGGCGCGGAACCGCATCACCATCGAGCTGAAGCCGCTCGCGGAGACCACCCCGATCAGCTGATCGCGGTCCAGGCCGGCGGCGGTGCCGTAGGCGACGGCCTCGGCGAGCGCGGCGACCTGGGCGCCGAGCAGCAGGTTGAGGATGAGCTTCAGGCTCGCGGCGGTGCCGGGCGCCCCCGTGTGGACGACCTCGCTGCCGATCGCCTCCAGCACCGGGCGCGCCTCGTCCAGGTCCTCGGGCCTGCCGGCGGCGAACACCCGCAGCTCCCCTGTGCGGGCCTGCAGCGGGTTGCCGACGACGCACGCCTCGACCCGGCGCAGCCCCTTGTCCGCGAGGCGGGCGGCGGCCTCGCGGGCGTAGCCGGGCGAGACGGTGGAGGTGTCCACGATGACGGTGCCGGGCGCAAGCACCGGGACCACCTTCTCGAACAGGATCTCCTCGACGGCCTTCTCGTCGCTGAGGCTGAGCACGACCAGGCGGTGGCCCGCCGCCGCCCGCTCCGGGGCGTCGGCGAGGCGGGCGCCCGCCTCGGCCAGCGGCGCGGCCTTGTGCGCGGTCCGGTTGAACACGGTCAGCGTGTGCCCGGTCTCCAGCAGCCGCCGGGCCATGCCGCCGCCCATGTTGCCGAGGCCGATGAACGCCAACTGACGTTTCGTCATGGTGGGTTCTCTTCTCTTGTGATCGCTGGGCGGGTGAGTCGGAGCGACGCGCACGGGCGCTCAGTACGCGGCGTCCACTTCGTAGACGGCGAACGGGACGCCGGCGCGGGTGTCGCGGAAGGGCCGCAGCGGCGCGGTGTCCTCGCGGTGCTCCGCGCCCGCCTCCCACGCCGAGAACGCCTCCATCGACTCCCAGCGGCTCATCACCGCGAGCACGGTCGGGTCGGCGGGGCTGCGCAGCAGTTCGTTGCCGAGCATGCCGGGCACGCCCGCGAGGCGTTCGCTGACCTGGTGGTAGGCGGCGCGGACCGCGCCGAGCTGCTCCTCGTCGTACGCGGCCTGGTACACCACGACGCGGACCTCGCCGCCGCCGTCACCGGGCATCGGCGGCCGCCCTGCCCTCGATGCCGTGCAGCACCTCCATGACGTGGAAGGTGCCGCCTTTGCGGAAGGGGTGGAGGGTCGCCCGGTGCTCCAGGTGGGCGGGGCTGTTCTCGAACGCGCGGAAGCGCGGCTCGTCCACCCAGTCGCTGACGATGACGTACGTGCTGCCGGGCCCCGCCTCCCGGGACAGCGACTGCCCCAGGTTGGCGGGGTGCCCGGTGACCGCCTCGGTGCCCGCCAGCCAGGCCCGCTCGAAGTCGGCCTCCCGGCCCGGCTCGATCTCCATGCGCAGCATCACCCGGAAGGCCATCAGGAGATCCCCCCGTCGACGCCGATGGTGTTGCCGGTGACGTACCGGGACAGGTCGCTGGCCAGCCACAGCACGGCGCCCGCGACCTCGTCGGGGGTGCCGAGCCGGCCGAGCGCGGTCTTGGCGCCGTAGCGTTCGGCCATCAGCCGGCGCTGGTCCTCGGGCAGCTTGTGGAAGTTCTCGGTCTCGATGACGCCGAGGGCGAGGATGTTGAAGCGGATGCCCTTGGGCCCGAACTCCCTGGCCAGGGAGCGGTTCAGGCCGGACAGCGCGGCCTTGGTCATGGTGTAGTGGGCGCGCAGCGGGACGCCGGCGTCCACGGCGCGCGAGCCGATCGACACCACCGAGGAGCCGGCGCCGAGCAGCGGCAGCGCGTGCTGGATGACGAGGTGGGCGCCGGTGACGTTGGTGGTGAGGATGCGCTGCCACTCCTCCAGCGGCAGCTCGGCGTACGGGACGTGGCTGATCGCACCCGCGTTGTTGACGAGCAGGTCGAGGCGGTCGCCGTGCAGTTCGCGCACCTTCGTCAGCAGGGCGGCTATGTCGTCGGGCCGGGACAGGTCGGCGCGCAGCACATGGTGGTCGCCGCCGGTCTCCTTCAGCTCCCGCTCCAGGGAGGTGACGTACTCGCTGTCGTGCTGGTAGCAGGTGACGACGTCGACGCCGGCGCGGGCGAGCGCCAGGACGACGCCCCGGCCGACACCGCGGGTGCCGCCGGTGACCAGGGCCTTCTTGCCCTTGAGGTCGAGATCCATGGGTGTTCCTCCGTAGCCGTCGAATCGGGAAGGTCCGTCACAGCAGGAAGCCGAGCGCGGCGCAGTTGGCGACGAGCGCCGCGATGGTGAGCAGGCTGCGGCGGCGGTTCCAGGCGCCCCACGCGGTGCGGGGGTCCCGGAAGTCCGCCGGCAGGTGGTCCGGGTCGATGGTCCGCATCCACCGGTTGACCGGAGCGTTCTTGGTGACCGAGATCAGCGCGGTGGCCGCGGCGAGCACACCCGACACGGCGAACAGCGTCCGCGCCGGGGCGCCGTCGCCGGCCGCCGCGAGCACCGCGTCGAGGACGACGGTGCCGACCAGGCAGATCGGCATCGCCGGGTCGTAGCGCTGTCCGAAGAACGCGTGGGCGTGCACGTAGCGGTCGGTGGGCAGCGAGGCGAGATAGGGGAAGCCGCCGAGCTGGGTGCCGAGGAGCACGCCGGCGGCCAGCCCGTTGAGCAGCAGCAGCGCGGGGGCGAGAACGTTCAGCACGGGTGCTCCTCAGCGGGTCAGGGCCCGTGCCGCGGCCTCGACGCGCTCCTTGATGAGCTTCATCTGCACCTTGGTGTTGACGTTGAGGTGCTCGGTCATCGCGTCGTCGGTCGCCGGCGCCCCGGGCTTCATGTGGAAGTCCTGCACCCAGCGCATGCGGACGCCGCCGCCGGGTTCCTCGGTGTACTCCCAGAAGATGTGCATGAACTCGAAGGGTCCGGTCTCCACGCGCTCGGCACGCACCGTGCGGGTGGCCGGGTCGCTGGTCCGCCGCGACACCCAGCTCCAGACGTTGCCGTCCTCGTCCGGGTGCATGGTGAGGCGGAAGACGACGGTGTCGCCGTCGCGCTCCAGCACCTCGGCCAAGGCGTACTCGCTGAACAGGTGGGGCCAGTTGGGGACGTCGTTGGTGATCTGCCAGACCACGTCCAGGGGGGCGTCGATGACGATGTGGTTGTCGGTGTGTCCAGCCATGGCAACTCCGTACGGTCGTGACGCGGGTAGGGGTCAGCGGCCCAGCACCAGGGCCGAGGTGAAACCGCCGTGGCCGCGCGCGAGGACCAGCGCGTGCCGCAGCGGCAGCTCGCGCGGGGCGGCGGTGACCAGGTCGATGTCCAGCCCCGGCGCGAGGTCGCGGACGTGCGCGGTGTGCGGGATCACGCCGTCGCGCAGCGCGAGCAGCGCGGTGGCCACGTCCAGCGGCGCCCCGCCGCCGTAGAGGCGGCCGGTGAGGGTCTTCGGCGCGGTGACGGGGACGCCGCGCGGGCCGAAGACGGCGGTGATGGCCTCCGCCTCGGCGCGGTCGTCCGCCGGGGTGCCCGAGGCGTCGGCGAAGACGACGTCGATGTCGGACGGTGTCAGCCCGGCGTCGGCGACGGCCCGCTCGGCGGTACGGCGCAGGGCGCGCGGCCGACCGGACTCGGGCGCCGGGTCGAAGCCGGCGGCGTGGCCCAGCACCCGCCCGTAGCCGGTGCCCAGGCCGCGCTCGGCGGCCGCCTCGGCACGCTCCAGGACGAGGATCGCCCCGCCTTCGCCGGGCAGGTAGCCGCCGGCCTCGGCGTCGAAGGGCACATAGGCCCGCTCCGGGTCGGCGACGGTGGACAGCTTGCCGGTGGTGAGCTGCGCGGTCAGGCCGTAGGGGCACAGCGAGGCGTCGGTGCCTCCGGTGAGGACCAGCCGGGATCCGCCGCGCAGCAGTCGCCTGGCCTGGGCCACGGCGTCCAGGCCGCCGGCCTGCTCGCAGGCCAGCACCCCGCACGGGCCGCGCATCCGGTGCCGGATGGACAGCTGTCCGGTGGTGGCCGCGTAGAACCAGGCGATGGACTGGTAGGCGCCGACCCAGGCGGGGTCGTGCTGGTAGAGGGCGGTCATCTCGTTCTGGCCGAACTCGGTGCCCCCGGAGGACGACGAGGTGACCACGGCCATCTCGTACTCGCCGATGGCGGTGAGGTCGGCGCCGCAGTCCGCCAGGGCCGCCTCGCCGGCGGCCAGCGCGAGATGCGTCCAGTGGTCGGTCTGCGCGATCAGCCGGCTCGGCACGCGCTCGGCGGCGTCGAAGCCCGGCACCTGGCCGGCGTGGCGGACCGGGTAGGGGGACGGGTCGAAACGCTCGATGCGCCCGATGCCGGACTTGCCGGCCAGGACGGCGGCCCAGTGGGCGTCGACGCCGATCCCGGTGGGCGCGCAGATCCCCAGCCCCGTCACGACGGGGGCGCTGGCGATGGTCATCGTCACTGCCCTTTCATGCGGCGGCCGCGGCGGTGCCGGGCCGGGTGAGCACCATGGCGCTCTGGAAGCCGCCGAAGCCGCTGCCGACGGTGAGCACCGCGTCCATGGCGTGCTCGCGGGCGGTGAGGGGCACGTAGTCCAGGTCGCACAGCGGGTCCCGGGTCCGCAGGTTCGCCGTCGGCGGCACGACCTGGCGGTCGAGCGCCAGGGCGCAGGCGGCCACCTCGATGGACCCGATCGCGCCCAGCGAGTGCCCGACCATCGACTTGATGGAGCTGACCGGGATGTCGTAGGCGTGCTGCCCGAGGCTGCGCTTGAACGCGGCCGTCTCGTGGCGGTCGTTCTGCTTGGTGCCGGAGCCGTGCGCGTTGACGTAGCCGACGGCGGCGGGGTCCAGCCGGGCCCGGTCCAGAGCGACCGTGATGGCCTCGGCCAGCTCCCGCCCGTCGGGCTTCAGACCGGTCATGTGGTACGCGTTGCTGCGGCTGGCGAAGCCGGAGATCTCGGCGTAGATGCGGGCGCCCCGGGCGAGGGCCGCCTCACGTTCCTCGACGACCATCACGGCGGAGCCCTCGCCGAGCACGAAGCCGTCGCGTTCCCCGTCGAAGGGGCGCGAGGCGTGCTCCGGGTCGGCGTTGTTCGGGGTGGTCGCCTTGATCGCGTCGAAGCAGGCGGAGGTGATGGGCGAGATGGGGGCGTCGGTCGCGCCGGTGATCACGACGTCGGCCGATCCCTCCTCGATGAGCTGCACCCCGTGCCCGACGGAGTCCAGGCCGGAGGTGCAGCCGGTGGAGACGAGCGCGACGGGGCCCTCGGCCCCGGCCTCCCAGGCGACCTCGACCGCCAGGGTGGACGGCACCATGTAGCCGTACAGGTGCGGTACGCCGTACTCGTGGTCGACGAGCCATTTGCGGCCGCTGTCGGAGAGGGTGACGTACTCCTCCTCCAGGCCCATGGTGCAGCCGACGGCGCTGCCCAGGGAGACCGCGATCCGCCCGGGGTCGAGGGCGGACAGCTCGAGACCGCTGTCCGCGACCGCCTCCCGGGCGGAGACCACCGCGAACTGCGCGGCGCGGTCCATCCGTCTCACCTGACGGGGCGTCAGCCCGGCGGTGGCCGCGTCGAAGTCCACCTCGGCGGCGACCTGCGAGCGGAACGCCGCCGGGTCGAACAGGGTGATCCGCCGGGTGGCCGTACGGCCCTCGGACAGCGTCCGCCAGAAGGCCTCCCGGCCCACCCCGCCCGGCACGACCGCGCCGATGCCGGTGATGACGGCGCGTCGGGTCACCGGGCACCGCCCACGTCCGGGTTGGCCTGCCCGGGGCGCTGCGCCTTCTCGGTGTCGACGTGGCCCAGCTCGGGGCGCGGCGCGAGGGGCGACAGGTGGAAGGCGCACCGGGCGGTGTCCTCGCCGGTGTTGACGAGGCGGTGGCGTACGCCGATCGGCACCAGCAGCGAGTCGCCGGGGCCCAGCGTCACGACGTCCCGCCCGTCCAGGGTCATCTCCAGGGTGCCGGCGACGACGTGCAGGAACTCCTCGGAGTACGGGTGGTAGTGCTCGGTCACCCAGTCCCCGGGCTCCAGGGCCAGGACGCCGCCGAAGCCGGAGGTGCAGCCGACCGTCTTGGGGCTCAGGGTGACCCGGAGGTCGCCGCCGCGCTTGGTGTTGGCCTCGACCTCGTCGGCGGCCACCTTCACGGTGCGGGTGATGGCGGTGGTCACTGGATCCGTCCTCCGTCCTTGGTCCAGATGTAGAAGGGCCGGGCCATCGCGTCCCTGGGCTCCTTCCAGTTCGGGTCGTACGGCTCCACGCACTGGGCGAGCCGGGTGTTGATGTCGTCGTAGAGCGGGTGGCTGCGCGCCCGGTAGAGGTTCGGGCCGATGTCGTCGTCGGCCTCCACGAGGTGGAAGTACAGGCCGTGGAACGTGAACAGCGTGCGGCGGCTCACGCCGATCATGTGCGGCAGGTCGGTGGCGTCGGACTCCGCGAAGATCTCGGCGATGTCGTCCGTCTTGTCCGGCCGGAGCTTGGCGACGATCAGAGTGCGGTGCACGGGTCCTCCCGGCGGTCGGTGGTCACACGGGAACGTCGCACCGCGGTCTGGAGGGCCGCTCGAACTCTCCTCCAGCGAGGGGACTTCGAGCGCGGCCCGAGGCGCCACGGCTGTGCTGGCCGGACCGTCCACCGACAGGCAAGGGAAAGGGCACGGGCATGCCGTTCGCAGCGATCACGTACGACATCAAGCCGGGCTACGAGAAGGAACTGACGGCGATCTTCGGCGACTTCAAGCGGGTGCGGAGCAGCCGGGTCGAGGACGCCTCGGGTGAGCAGGCCGGCACGATCCTGGCCACCGCGGTCTTCCTGCGCGACGACACGCTCGTCCGGGTCATCGAGTACACCGGCGACCTGGAGGCCGTCGCCCGTCACATGGCCTCGCAGCCCGGCGTGCGGGAGGTCGAACGCAAGCTGAAGCCGTACCTCAGCAAGCCGCGGGACACCGACACGGTCGAGGGTTTCGTGGCCACCTTCCGCCGCAGCCTGCTCACCACGGTCGCCCAGATCTCCGCCCGCGACACACCGCCAGGGGCGTGATCCGGGGGCCGGGGTCGGGGACGGGGGCGCTCGGCCGGCCCGCGTCTCTCGCGGGGCATCGTCGGCCCGTGGCCCCCGTCGCGGCGGCAAGGCCGCTGTGGGCGTGGTGCACGGTCCCGGCGTGCCCGCCGCGGCGGTCGCAGCCGGTACCGGGCCGTCCGCCGGGTACGCGTGAGGGCGCGGGGCACGGTCGTCGTCGACCGTGCCCCGCGCCCTCACGCGTCGGCGTCGCTCACATCACCGTCACGGCGGCCGCGGTGACCCCGAGGGCCAGGACGGCCAGGACCGTGCGCAGATGGTGGAAGCGGCGCCACAGCGGACGCGGGTCCTCCCAGTCCGCCGGGATGACGGCCGGGTCGGTGATCGCCTTGACCCGGCGGTTGATCGGCACGTTGCACAGGTGGGACACCCCGGACACCCCGAGCATCAGCACCGCCGCCACCGCGAACAGCGGCCGCGCGGTGCCGCCGTGAGCCACCGCCAGCGCCACGTCGACCAGCGTGCTGCACAGCACGATGACCGGCATCGTGGGATCCCAGTTCCGGCCGAGCAGTTGGTGCGCGTACACGTACGTGCCGGTCTCCATCGCGAACAGCGCGGGCAGCACGCTCAGCGCGACGGCGAACAGCACCCCGGCGGTGACGCCGCTGCCGAGCAGGGCCGCGACGGCCAGCACGTCGGTCATGACGCCGCGGCCCCCGCGGGGTGGGTGTCGACGCTCAGCTCGACGACCGTGCGCATGGTCGCGTCGCGGAAGTACTCGGCGAACGCCTGGGGCGAGGTGGTGTCCCGCGGCTCGGCGAGGTAGGGCGTCAGCTCGGCCTCCGCGGTGTGGACGCCCTGCTGCCGGGCCATGTGCCGCCCGATCGCCGCGAAGTCGCCCTCGTAGTGGATGACCCGGACGACGACGTCGTCCTTGAGGAAGACGGCCGTGCCGAGCAGCCGGCCGGCCTGCTCACCGTCGCCGCCGGTGAAGTCCGGGGTGTCGACCCGCTGGAACTTGGCGAAGATCTCGGCGATCTCGTCCTCGAACCCGGGCTTGACCCGGTACGTGATGGCTGCGTAGGGCATCAGATTCCTCCGTCGACTGCGCTGGTGGTACCGGGGACGTGGTGGCCCGGTGCGGTCACCTGACCGCTCCGGCCCGCGGCGCCGTGCT
Source organism: Streptomyces sp. NPDC097129 (assembly GCF_055668065.1). Lineage (NCBI taxonomy): Bacteria > Bacillati > Actinomycetota > Actinomycetes > Kitasatosporales > Streptomycetaceae > Streptomyces > Streptomyces sp. NPDC097129. Next base: position 520,698 of record NZ_JBVOQE010000001.1, read on the forward strand.
GATCATCTGGAGCAGCATCCGCGGGGTCTCGGCCTCCATGACGGCGTCGTCGTCCAGCACGATGCCGTACGTGCGGTTGATCACGCTCGTGACCTGGAGCAGGGCGAGGGAGTCGTAGCCGAACTCCAGGAACGGGGTGTCGAGGGCCTCCTCGCCCTCCAGGGCCATGCCCTCCTCGGGGGCGCCGACGCATTCGAGCAGGAGCTCTCCGAGCGCGGACAGGTTCATGTCGGTCACGATGCTTCCTCTCGCTTTCCTTGACGGGGTCAGTTGGCCCTCGCCAGCTGCGGGCCCGCGGAGCCCACCGGGGCCACTTCGAGCTGCGGCGAGGAGTCGAGCACCGCACGGTGCAGATGCTCGACGCTCGGTGAGGGATCGAGTCCGAGGCTCTGGTTCAGGCAGCGGCGCAGGTGCCGGTAGACGGCCAGGGCGTCGCTGCGGCGCCCGACCCGGTACAGCGCGAGCATCAGCTGCTCGTGCACCGCCTCGTGCAGCGGATGACGGGCGGCGAGCCCGGACAGCTCACCGACGAGCTCATGATGGCGGCCCAGCCTCAGGTCTGCCTCGATCCGGCGCTGAAGCACGCTCATCCGCGACTCGTCGAGCCGGGTGGCGTCCACCTCCAGCAGGGGCCCGCACTGGACGTCCGCGAGCGCGCGGCCGTGCCACAGGGACAGCGCCCGGCCGAAGTACGAGGACGCCTCCAGCCAGTCGCCCCGGTGCAGGGCCCGGTGCCCGGCCGAGGACAGCGCGTCGAACTCGTGGGCGTCCAGCAGGCCGCCGTGGATGTCGAGCCGGTACCCGCCGGGCTCGGTGACGAGGATGCTCTTGGGCCCGTTCGGCAGGCCGGCGCCCTCGCCGGCGCCGGCGCCGAGCGCGGCCGCGATGGCGTTGCGTATCTGCAGGATGTACGTCTGCAGGGTGGTCTGCACACTGCGCGGGGGGTTCTCCCCCCACACCTCCTCCACCAGCGAGGCGACCGACACCACCTCGTCCGCCTGCAGGGCGAGCAGTGCGAAGACCTTGCGCGGTTTGACGGCGGTGAGGTGCACGGGCACCCCGGAAAGGGTGGCCCGGAACGGGCCGAGGACACTGATGTCCATGCGCGGATCTCCTTCGGGTTGCGTGGGTCAGCCGGCCTGGTGCGGCGCCGCGTCGGGCCGCGCCGCCCCAGGTCCTGTTGTGGACCGCAGGGCCTCCCCGACCTCGCGGGGCACGTCACGGCCTCGTACGAAGAAGTGCGTGCCGCGGACGGTCCGCAGCCGGAACCGGGCCGTGGTGCACTGCTGCCAGGCGTGCGTCTCGGGAACCGAGACCAGCGGATCGACCTCGCCCGCGTAGGCGTCGAGGGGGCATGGCAGCGCGGTCACGGGCGCGGACCGCAGGTTCTGCGCGAGCAGCAGATCGGCGCGCAGGGTGGCGAGTGTGCCGGCGAGCCAGCCGATCCGGTTGCGCAGCGGTGCGGGGATGCTGTGCTGGTCGCCCAGGGACAGGATCAGTTCCTCATCGGGCAGTTCGGGGCTGATCAGGGTCTCCAGCAGCGGTGCGGGAAGCTGGGGGGCGGAGCAGGCGCCGACCGAGAGCAGCTGCGGCGGGCGCTGCCCGGCGCGCACCCGGTGCTCGGCGAACCGGTAGGCGACCAGCGCCCCGAGGCTGTGCCCGTAGAACGCGTGCGGTTCGTCGAGCAGCGGGCCCAGATCGCTCTGCAGCTCCTCGACCAGCCGCGTGCCGTCGGTGATCCGCTCCTCGCGCCGCCGGGTCTCGCGGCCCGGCAGCCGCACCGGGAGCACGGACACGCCCTCTCCGATACGGCGCTGCCATCCGGCGAAGGTCATGGCGCCGCCGCCGGCATGGTGGAAGCAGAACAGCCGGACACCGTCCCTGCCGGGCGCCGGCCGGACCGCGAGATAGCGCTGCACCCGAAATCCCCCTTCGTTGCCGCACCGTTTCGCCGCACCTTTTCGGTCAGATGCGCGATCCGAGCGTCACCGCAGGGCCTCGGTCACCGCTCAACTGGCGCTGGAGCGCGGGTCGCGGAGCACGGGGAGCAACAGCCCGTCACCTCGCTCCTGCCGGTCGCCGAAACCGGAGTCGTAGACGGCGGCGCTGACGGTGTAGGCGTCGTCGACCAGCCAGCTGTGGAACGACCACTCCTGGCCGGTGCCCGGCGTGCCGTCGGGGCGCAGCATGCGGACCCGGGCGTCGCGCGGCCCGAAACCGAACTCGGTGAACCGGAACCGCAGTCCCTGACCGATCGCCTTGCTGTAGGCCTCCTTCAGCGTCCACAGCCGCACCAGTTCGCGGTTGCGCCGCTCGAGCGGCACGCGCTCCAGGGCCTGCAGCTCGTACGGGGTGCAGGCGCGCAGTTCGGTGCCCAGCTCCACCATCCGGCGGTCGGCCGGCTCGGTGTCCACCCCGATCCGGCCGAGCCGGGTCAGTCCCACCACCAGCAGCCCCTCGGTGTGGCTGAGGCCGATGTCCAGCTGGTCGATGCCCCGCAGGTAGGGGCGGCCGCCCGGCTTGTACGCCAGCTCCAGCTCCCCGGGCAGGGTGCCCAGCACGGCGCTCGCGGCGGACTTCAGCAGCAGCCGGGAGGCGACGAACCGGTCCCGGTTGCGCGTGACGGGCATCCGCGCCAGGCGGACGTGGTCCGGCCCGAGGTCGGCGGCCAGTTCCGGGGCGTCGAGGTCCGGCGGCAGCCAGTCGTCGACGGCCGCGTGGACCACGCAGGCGCCGTGCTCCGCGAGCGCGCGGCGCACCGGCTCCCACGAGCACCCGGGCCCGCGGTGCCGCAACGGCCGCCTCACGGCGCCTCCTCGGCGGGGTACGGGGATGCGACGGTGCTCATCGGCGTCGTCCCTCCTTCGTCCGGCGCGTCCGGCGCCGTCCGGTGCCGTCCGGGGGCGGCTGCCGTCCGGCCGCGGCGCTCGTCGTGCGAGCGCCGCGGGTCACCGGCCGATCGCCGTCGCGTACAGGTCGTAGCTGCGGGCGTCGTCGAAGCGGTGCAGCAGTTCCGCGAGCATCCGGTCCTCGGCCGGCGCGGGTACCCGCTCCGCCGACTTGTCGAGCCGGCGGGCGATCCGGGCGAGTGTGGTGGCCGCCCACGCCGGCTCGGCGAGGAAGCCGCCGGCCGGGCGGTGGTGCCACACGCCGAGGCAGGCGGCCGCGGCGACGATCAGCGCGTAGCGGTCGGCGAGCGCGTAGGCGCGGGGGCTGACCGGCCGGCCGACGGGGCGGGCGGCGAGGCCGGCGCAGGCCTCGCGCAGCGCGTGCAGCTGGGCCACCAGCACCGCGGACGCCTGGGCCAGCGGACCGGCGAACTCGCCGGCCGCCGCGGCGCCGGCCTGCCGTGCCCAGCCCTCGAACAGGCCCAGCAGCGAGTCCCGGTCGGGGGCGGACTCGCTCATCTCCGGCCGCCAAGGCGGCAGCCCCGCCTCGAACGGCCGGAACAGCGGGGCGAGTTCCGCGGTGGTCTTTGGCGCGCCGAGGGAGGGCAGCCGCAGCAGCTGGGCGACGAGCACGGTCCTGCTGGCCGAGGCGCCCGCGCTGCCCAGACCGATCATCGGCAGGTCGCGGGCGGTCTTGGCGAACATGCCGTAACTGCCGCCGGTGGCGTAGGCCTCGGCGCCCAGCACGATCGACAGGTCGTCCATCGCCTCGGTGAGGACCGTCGGCAGCAGGTACTTCGCGACGGCGCCCAGGGTCCGGCACTCCCGGGGCAGCAGGTGGACCGCCCGGGTGGCGACCAGCGACAGGCAGTCGCACACCAGCAGGTCGGCGAAGGCGTTCACCAGGGCGCCGCGGGTGCGGGAGGAGCGCAGGGAGGCCGGGCTGCGCAGACGGCGTGAGCGGGCGAAGGCGGTGGTGGTGCGCAGCGCGGTGTCGGCGCAGCCCACCGCCATGGACAGGCCGGCGCTGCGGGTCAGCGGGAAGACGAGGTCGGCCAGCCGGGTTCCTTCGCCCGCCGGTCCGATCAGCCGGCGGGCGTCCAGTGGGTGGCCGTCGAAGGCGAGGCCACGGATGTCGCAGCCGCGCACGCCGACGGTGGGGCGGCGGGGCAGCAGCCGGATAGCCCGGCCTTCGGGGTGGGCCGGGCCCGGGGTGAGGAAGGCGCTCGGCCCGTCCGGGGTGTGCGCGAACAGCACCAGCGCGCCGGCCCGGGCGGCGTTGTTCAGTGCCTCCTTGCGGCCGCTGAGGCGGTAGCCGTCGCCGTCCGGCTCCGCGGTCAGCCGGTTGCGCAGGAAGTCGTTGCCCTGCGGCGGCTCGGGATAGACGCAGGCCATCCGGCCGCCGGTGAGCAGCAGGCCGGCGGTGTCCCGGCGCTGGTGGGGGGTGCCGCCCGCCCAGACGACCGCCGCGGCCAGATACGAGGTCAGGCCGTAGCCGAGGCCCAGTGCCGCGTCGCGCCGGAATACCACGCGCAGCACCCGGGCCAGCGCGTCCAGCCGGTCGAGTCTGCCGCCCAGTTCCCGGGGCACGAACTCGGCGTTCAGCCCGAAGGAGTCCAGCAGCCGCTCGGCGGCCGGCAGCGGCTGCCGGCGTTCGTCGGCGGCCAGGAACTGCTGGGCGCCCAGCGGGTTGCCGGGGTCGTCGAGGTCCGCGAAGTGGTGTTCCAGCAGGGCGATGCGTTCCTGCAGGGCGGCTTCCGAGGCGTCCACCGTGCTCAGCGCGTCCACCGCGTTCACCATGCTCACCGCGTTCACCGCGTTCACCGTGGTCACCGTGTTCACCGCGCTCGTCATGGCGTCCCTCCGTCCTGGTCCCGGCGCCCGCCGCCCGCTGCTCGACCGGCACGGCTCAAGACGCGCTCAAGGTCGTCGGGTCAGACTCGGTGACATCGCTTCCGCCAGCGCCGGACCCCGGGTGCTGCGGCCGCGGTGCCGGTGCGGTGTCGTACCGGTACTGCTGCCAGAACGGGGCCTGGTCCGCCGGCAGCCACATGGATCCATAGACCACCAGTGAGTTCCATACCGACCGTGCCAGACGCCCGAGTACGACGCGAGCGATGCTGCTGTCGCTGTTTCCGCTGACGGGCATGGTGTGCCGTCCCTTCTCCGATCGGGAAGGTCCACGGTCACCGCGACGGCTCGGCACATCCTCGAGGAACTCTCGTGCGCGCGGGCCCGAACCCGCACTCGAGCGGCGCTCGAGCGCGGTGTGGTCGAATGTCCGGAACTGTGCATGCCGGGACGGGGAGGGGGGCTGCGCGGTGTCCCAGCACGATCGCAATCCGGAACTGGCCGTGGTCGGACGCTACTCGGCCACGGTGGCTCCCGGGGTGTTCGAACGTGAACTCCTCGCGTACGCCCGGCACCGCGAGTCCCGCCGGGGGTTCGTCTCCCGGGTGACGGCCGCGCTGACCGGGCGTGAAGGTGAGTACGTGCATCTCGAGCGGTGGGCCGGCCTGGACCGTCTGGTACGGGCGGTGCACCGCGACCCGGCGGCGCCCGCCCGTCCGCGCGGGCTCGCGGCGGGCGCCGGAGCGGAGGCGGACGTACTGGTCAGCGTGGGCCGGATGGCCCTCGACGGCACCGAGACCGAGGCCGCCCGGCTGGTGTTCGTCCGGGCCGTGGGGGCGGACGATCCGGAACGGTTCGAACTGGCCTTCGGCTCCCTGGTAGCCCGGTGCCTGCCCGAGGAGGGTTTCGGCGGCAGCGATCTGCTGCGCTCGGTGGCCGATCCGTCCGTCTACACGGGGCTCCTGTGGTGGCGGGACACGGAGGCCGGCGAACGGGTGCACGCGAGCGCGACGTACCGCAACAGCCGCGCCCGGTTGGCGGCGACGGCCCACGTCACGGAGGAACCGGCCCGCCCCCTCACCGAGTCCTGACACGCCCCACCGGCACGGCGAGGGGCACCTGCCTGCGACCCCGTCCCGTGGGGGCGGTCCCCACCATGGGGCCCGGCCTTGCGGGAGGCACCGCCCGGGGCTCAGCCCCCGCCGGGAGTTCACCGCCCCGCCCGAGGGACTCGCCTGCCCGACCGACACCACCCACGGGCCCTGATCCCCGCGCCGCGCGACCCGCGCGCACCCCGGCCCTCCGCGCCCCACCTCGCGCACCGCGGCCCGGCCCGGCGCACCGCGGCCCGGCCCGGGCACCGCGCCCCACCTCGCACACCGCGGCCCGGCCCGCCGCACCACCCACCGCCCCCCGCGCACCGGCCGGGGCCCCGCCCCGCGCCCGGCCCGATGCCCCACCCCCGGCCCGATGCCCCGCGCCCACTCCCCCGCCTCGGCCGCGACGCGGCCCCCCTCACCCCACCCCCCACACCCACGTCCCCCGAGTGTTTCTCGAGCAGGTGGCCGCAGCATCGGCGCATGGACGAACCCATCGAGACGCAGGCGGTCTTCACCGTCGTGCGCGGTCGCCCGGAGCCGGCCGAACTCGCCGCGCTGGCCGCCGTCCTGCTGGCCAGGCTGCGGGCGCGGCAGGAGGCGGACGCGGCGGACGTCACGCCGGCGCGCGCCCCGTGGCACGCGCCGCGCCGGCGCCCCCGGGTCGGCTGGGCGGCGCCGCGCTGATCCTCCCCGGCCCCGGGTGGCCCAGCCGCGGTCGAGCGCGCTTCAAGAAGGCCTGCATACCGTTCCGTCGCGGTGGAACAGGCGCCGACGCCAGGGCGTCCGCGTCCGTACGACACGCAGGGGGCCGGAATGAGCGACTACCGCACGTTCACCGAACTGATGATCGACAGAGTCGAGCGGACGCCCGAGCGCACCGCTCTGCTCCTTCTGCCGGACAGCGACGAACGCGGTCGTCCCGCCCCGGTCTCGTACCGCACGCTCGACGACCGGGCCCGCCGGCTGGCCTCCCGGCTGTGCGCCGACGGCGTCACCGGGGAGCCGGTGCTGCTGCTGCACGCCTCCCGGAGCCAGTTCGCGGTGTCGTTCCTGGCGTGTCTGTACGCCGGCGCCGTCGCCGTGCCGGTGCCGCCGTACGGCGGCCGCAGTCACCACGAGGAGCGGGTGGCCGGCATCGTCCGGCAGACCTCCCCGCGGGCCGTGCTCACCGACGCGGCGCTCGCCCCGGACGTCTCCCGCCTGCTGGCCCGGCACGGCCACGGTTCTCTGCCCTGTCTGGCCGCCGACGCGATCTGCGGACCGGACACCGGGCGGCTGCCGGAGCTCGGCCCGGACACGGTGGCCTATCTGCAGTTCTCCTCCGGCTCCACCGGCAGCCCGCACGGCGTGGTGGTCACCCACGCCAATCTGCTCGCCAACCAGGAGGCGCTGGCCGCCCTGCTGGGCGCCGGCCCGAAGTCCCGGATCGGCGGCTGGCTGCCGTTCCACCACGACATGGGCCTGGTCGGCCAGTTGCTGCATCCGCTGTGGCTGGGCGCGACCTCGGTGATGCTGTCGCCGGAGTCCTTCGTGCGCCGCCCGGTGCGCTGGCTGGAGGCGATCGGGCGGTACGGCATCGAGGTGAGCGGCGCCCCGGACTTCGCGTACGACCTGTGCGTGCGGCGGGTCACCGACGAGGAACGGGCGGCCCTCGACCTGTCCGGCTGGCGCGTCGCGGTCTCCGGCGGGGAGCCGGTGCGCTCCGAGACCCGGCGCGCCTTCCTGGAGCGGTTCGCGGGCGTGGGGCTGCGCGCGGAGGCGATGCACGCGGCGTACGGCCTGGCGGAGGCGACGCTGCTGGTGTGCGGCGGCCCTGCCGGGGACGGTGAGCGGACGGTGGACGCCGAGGCCCTCCAGCAGGGCCGGCTGAGCGAGCCGCGGCCCGGGCGGCCGGCGCACACCCTCGTGCCGTGCGGCACGGTGGAGCGGGCGGCCGGCCGGGTGCTGATCGTGGACCCGGAGACCCGCGAGGTGCTGCCCGAGGGGATGGTCGGCGAGATATGGGTCGGCGGTCCGGGCGTGGCCCCCGGCTACTGGCGCGACCGCCCGGCGAGCGCCGAGCACTTCGGCGCCGCGACGGCCGACGGGACCGGCGGCCTGCTGCGCACCGGCGACCTGGGCGCGGTGGACGGCGGACGGCTCTACGTCACCGGCCGGCTCAAGGACGTGATCGTGGTCGCGGGCCGCAATCTCTACCCGCAGGACCTGGAGCGCACCGTCCAGCGCGTCAGCTCGCTGTTCGGCACCGGGTCCGCCTTCTCCGTGCCCGGGGAGCGCGAACGGGTCGTCCTCGTCCAGGAGTTGCGCACCCATCAGCGCTACGCCCTCGACCTGGAGGAGCTGGTGACGGACGTGCGCCGGTGTCTCAGCGAGGAGTTCGAGGTCGCGGTGGCGGGCGTGCTGCTGGTGCGGCCGGGCACCGTCCGGCGCACCTCCAGCGGGAAGGTGGAGCGCTGCGCGATGCGCCGGCTGTTCCTCAGCGGCGGGCTGCGGCCTCTGCACCAGTACCTGGCCGACGACCTGGTGACCGCGGCGGGCCCGCGCCGCTAGCGGCGGGCGACCCCGCCGGGCGACCACCGGTGGGACCACCCTGAGGAAGGGGGAAGACGTGAGCGGAACGGCGCCGCGGGAGCACGACGAGCGGACCTTCGCCGCGTGGCTCGCCGAGCGGATCCGCCGGTACGCGCGGCGGCAGGTCGGCGAGGACGAGCACCTGTCCGTCTGGGGACTCGACTCGGTGTCCCTGCTCAACCTGTTCGGGGACATCGAGGGCGAGTTCGGCCCGCTGTTCGACCCGGCGGACCTCTGGGCCCATCCGACCATCCGCGACCTCGCCCACTACCTGGCGATGCGGCACGGCACGGGCCGGCACTCCGGGCGGGTGAGCGCGGTGTTCGTGTTCACCGGGCAGGGCTGCCAGCACCCCGGGATGACCGCCGGCCTGCACCGGGAGCTGTCCGCCTACCGGCGCCATCTCGGCGCGGCCGACGAGGTGCTCGGACCGCATCTGGGCCGCTCGGTCCGGGAGCTGATCCTCGGCGGGGACGGCGGGGTGCACCAGGCCGCGCTGACCCAGCCGGCGCTGTTCGCCGTCGGCTACGCCCTGGCGATGACCCTGCAGGAGGAGGAAGGGGTGCGTCCGGTGGCCGTGCTGGGGCACGGGACCGGGGAGCTCGCGGCGGCCGTGGTCGCCGGGGCGCTGACCCTGGCCGACGCGGCCCGGCTGGTGTGCCTGCGCGCCGCCGCCCTGCGGGGTCTGCCGTCCGGGGGCGGGATGATGGCGACGTGCGCGACCCCGTACGAGGCGGCGGACGCGCTGGCGGGCGAGCCGCAGGTGTGCATCGGCGCGTACAACGCGGCGCGCGCCACGGTGCTGTCCGGGCCGCTGGAGGGCCTGGAACGGGTGCGGGCCCGGCTCGCGGCGGCCGGCATCTCCAGCACCTTCCTCCAGGTGACCCACGCCTTCCAGTCGCCGCTGATGGAGCCGGTGACGTCCCGGTTCGGGGAGGCGGCGGGGCAGTCGGCGGGCGGGCGGCCCGCGCTGCCGTACTACTCCACGGTGTACGGCCGCGAGTACGGCGAGCCGCTCACCCCGGCGTACTGGACGGCGCAGCTCACCGCACCGGTGCGGTTCGCCGACGCCGTGCGCCGGATGCTCGCGCAGCAGACCCCCAGTCATGTCGTGGAGATCGGTCCCAAGCCGGTGCTCACGCCCTTCCTGCGGCGGATGGCCGGGCCCCGGGGGCCGGTGTGCCTCGCCGTGTGCCGCGGCCCGGGCAGCGACGCGGTGGACCTGGCGGGCGTGCTGTCCAGGCTGAACGCGGGCCCGCTGGCGGAGAGATGAGGTGGTCCACGGACCGGGGCACAGGGGCACGGCCCGGGTGCGCCGGGCGGCCGGGCGGCGCCTCGGGTCAGCAGAGCCTAGGGGATCCAGCCCGCCTCCTCGGCGATGCGGATCGCGTCGATCCGGTTGCGGGCGCGGAGCTTGTCCACGATGGCCGTGAGGTAGTTCCGTACGGTGCCCCGGGTCAGGTAGAGGTGATCCGCGATCTCCGCCGCGTCGGCGCCGCGCGCGGCGAGCCGGAGCACCTGGGTCTCCCGGGGGGAGAGCGGGTTGTCGGGCGCCTCCCAGGCGCTGAGGGCGAGTTCGGGGTCGATGACCCGCTGGCCGGCGGCGACGGAGCGCACCGCCTGGGCCAGCCGGGTCGGCGGGGAGTCCTTGAGCAGGAATCCGGAGACCCGCGCGGCCATCGCCCGCCGCAGCGTCCCGGGCCTGCCCAGGCTGGTGAGGATGAGCGTGCGGCACTCCGGCGCCTTCTCGTGCAGCTCGGCGGCTGCGGTGAGGCCGTCGACGCCGGGCAGGTCGATGTCGATGACGGCGACGTCGGGGCGGGCTTCGAGCGCCGACGAGACGATGAGGTCACCGCGCGCCACGGCGGCGACGACCTGGAGGTCCGGCTCCAGTTCCAGCAGGGCGATCAGCGCGCCGCGGACCATGTGCACGTCCTCCGCGAGCAGGATCTTGATCAACAGCATTGACTCCCCCGATTGTCAGTGTGCGCTCAGACCGCGGGTCTGTCCGCCTCCCCGGCCCAGCCGGCGAGGCCGCCGGCGGCCCGGTGGCCGCGCGGCAGCGGGCAGTCCGCGTCCTCACCCTTCGACGGTCTGAGCGGAGCGACCGCCGTCAGCCGGAACCGGTTCCCGACCACCCCGGCCGTCATCTCCCCGCCGATCGCGGCGAGCCGGGTGCGCAGGTTCCCCAGTCCGCTGCCGCGGTAGGGGGAGTCGGGCCGCTCCGGCGCCGCCACGCCGTCGTTGATCAGATCCAGACGTACCGCCTCCTTCTCCGTCCGGGCCGTGATGGTGCACGACTGCACCTTGCTGTGCCTGAGGATGTTGGTGACGCCCTCACGCAGGGCCGTCGCCAGCACGGTGTCCACCAAGGGGTGCAGACGGCCGCAGTCGATGTCCATCTGCACGTCGACGTCGGCCGCGGCCATCACCTCGGCCACCGACTCGGCCTCCGCCTCCAGCGACATGTCCCGGTAACCGCTGGCCACCAGCCGCACGTCGGCCAGCGCCTGCCGTGCCACGCCGAGCACTGAGGCCACCTCGGTGCAGGCCCGTTCGGGGTTGACCGGAACCAGGCGGTGGATCAGTTCGGTCTTGAGGGTGATGGTGGAGAGGCTGTAGCCGAGCAGGTCGTGCAGGTCCCGCGCGAAGCGCAGCCGCTCCTGGGTGACTGCCATCCTGGCCATCTCGGCCCGGGTGTCGTGCACTTCGCGCACCAGGTCGGTGAGCCGGGTCAGGCCGTAGATGACCAGCCCGGTCAGCGCGGTGGAGACGGCGTAGTAGCCCATCTCCAGTGCCGACACCCCGCCTCTGGCGGACCAGGCGAGGAGGGCCAGCGGGACCGCGCTGTAGCAGGGCCAGGCGATCCGGCCGGGGAGCATGAGGAGAATCGATCCGGCGAGCGGTCCCGCCATGCTTCCCCAGGCGACACCCAGCCACACCATGGGCCCGAAGGTGAGCGCCGCCTGGGTGGCGAGGATGGCCGCCCGGCGCCGGCCGGACCAGCGGCGGGCGCGGGGCGAGGTGAGCAGGATCTGCACCGCGTAGAGCACGACCACGACGACGGTGCATAACACGAGGCCGAGCGCGCTGGACACGCCGTTCTGCACATTGAGCAGGGTGACGACGCCGTATCCCGCGAAGACCACCGTGCTGATGCCCCGGGCGAACCGCGGTGCCAGCAGGTCCCTGTCGCCGCCCCGGCTTCCGCCCTCATCCGGCGCGGCCATGGCCGAGACGCTTCTCCCCGTGCCCGGTGGCGCTCCCTCCGCCAGGTCCGTGGCGCGGATGTGGTCGTTGTCCGAAGTCCGGAAACGGCCCGCCATGTGTCGACTCCTCGCATGGATGTCGGGAGTATGCGTGACCGAACTATAAGCCGACACATGCCGGGTTGGGACCTGTACAGCGCCCTCACCGGATCTACAGCACGAGCGGCACCGGATTGAGTTCGCCGTACGGCGTCGGCCGGTCCAGTTGGCCGAGACGTACCGGTACGTCGTACAGCCGGCCCGGGGCGAGGCGGGCGTAAAAGTGCCGTAGTCCCGGCACCAGGACCTTGACCACCGGAATGCCCACGTCCGGCCGGGTCTGGTCCAGTACCAGCAGCTCCAGACCGTGTGCCGCGACGAGGGAGCGGATGTCCTCGACGTCGTCGAGGAGGTCGTCGTGGCGGGCGCGGGGCCGCCAGGAGGCGGGGGTGCGCGGCGACTGCCCGGGATCGGGCAGCAGATGGGGCTGCCCGGGGGCGCGCGGCGCCGACTCCAGGGCCGCGGGGGGCAGCATCTGGACCATCTCGGTCAGCGCCCGGCGCAGCGCCAGCCGTGGGTCGAAGTGCGCCCCGAAGCCGTAGACGGTGTCCGCGCTCCGCTCGTCACGGGAGGCCGCCATCACGACCGGGATGCCCAGATCGGAGGTGAGGTCGAGGGCCCAGACGCGGCGGCCGGCCCGGCCCAGGGTCTCGCGCAGGCCGGTCAGCCACGGCTCGTCGAAGGCGTCCAGGTCGATGCCGGGCCGCCGCAGCCGGTTGTACCACCACAGGGACACCGCGTCCCGCTCGACGAGTTCCAGGAAGCCCTGCACCACGGCGTCCTCGGTGCTGCTGCCGGCCGCGTTGCCGTTGGAGTCGGCCCACAGCCCGTCCGCGGCGCCGCCGGGTGAACAGTCGAAGTACAGCGTGGAGCTGGGCAGCAGCCGCTGGGCACCGGCGGTGAGTGACCACACCGGCGTCCACTCGGTGGGCCGGTGCGCGTCAAAGGGAGCGCACACGTGGTGGAAGGGGGTGTGCGAGGCGTTCCAGCGGTCCCGGTCGGCGTACTGCCGCTCGTGGAACAGCTGATAGGTGTTGGGGTGGACGGCGGCCTCGCCGAGACCGGCCAGGGAGTCGGTGATGGTCAGCTCGTCGCCCTGACGCGTCGCGCAGTAACGTTCCACCGCCTCGCACAGGGCGCTGGCCCGCGCCTCGGCCGAGGTCACCCCCTTGCCGGAACTGCGCGCGCGCAGCACCCGGTGCATCCCGTCCGCGGAGTGCCCGCGCAGGGCGAGGTTGTGGCCGGAGTCGTAGGCGTGCAGCCCCTCGGGAAGGCCCGCCATGGGCCGTACGGCCGTCACGACGCCGGTGACCGGCCCGATCAGATGGCCGTACCGCCGCAGCATCTGCTCCGCGGACAGCGCCCGGTCGTTGCTGCCCGACGCCCCGGCCTTGGGCCGCGAGACCGGCACCACCGGGCGCCGGGTCCGCTCGGCGACCAGCGAGGGGTCCCCGCAGTCCGGGCACTGCGGGCGCCGGTGCACCGGATGGTGGGCGGTGCGCAGGGTGAGGCTGTCCAGCACGCACACCGCCCCCTGCTGTGGACTGCGCAGCCCCGCGAGCCACTTGGCGGCCTCCAGGACCGCGCTGTGCAGCCCCATGGCCCGTACGGCGGCCAGCGAGGGCCCCGGGAGGACGGCGGGCCGGTCCAGGCCAAGGGCCTGCTGCACCGTCAGCTCACCGCGGCGGTGCTCGCGCAACCGGTGCGCCAGACAGCTCCAGCACGCGCCGTCCGCCTCCGGTTCGAAGACCGGGCCGGTCCACGGATCGGCCGCGAAGGGCCTGGCCAGCAGCCACGGGCGGCGCTGAGCCCGTAACCGTGCGGCCACAGAGGCCAGTTGGGGGGCGAGGTAGTCCTCGCACAGGACGAGGGCGAAATCGGCGGCGGCGTCCTCGGCGACCGCGGTGACACCGGAGGCGCGGCAGGCGGACCGGGCCGCGTCGGTGTCCACGTCGCCGACGCCGATCACCGCCACCGGCCGGTCGCGCACCTCGCTCTCGGCGAGGGCGCCGTCCAGTCCGGCGCGGTCCCAGTAGGCCTGCGCCGAGCCGCGCTCGGCGCCGGCGGACGGGCGGGACACGTCGTGGCGGTACCCCACGAGGTTGGCCTCGGCCAGCTGGCGCACCACCCGGCCCGCCACCTCGGCCGGCATGGCGGCCGCGGCCTCCCGCAGCAGTTCGGGCAGGGTACGGCTGCCGTCGAGCAGCCCCAGCAGGGCTTCCGCGCCGGCGCCCCGCACCGTGGTCACGTCCTGGTCGGACCACACGAACACGGCCTCTCCCGGGACCGACGCGGCCCGCACATGGCGCTTGAGCGCCACGAACGGGCCGCGGGCCGGGCTCTGTCCCTCTCTCACGCACCCGCCCGGGTGCCGAGCACGGAGGATATGCACATGCACCAGCCGGCGCGCACGGCGTCGGCCCGGGTCAGGCTCTCCACGAGGATCTCCCCGCTTGCCCCGCCGGCCGGCCCGGAGTCCTGGGACCGGGTCTCGGCCTGTGTGAGACGAAGGATGTCTTCGGTGATGTTCATGTGTACCCCCTGTGAAAAGAACCGACTGGGCGGTCGATGGCGCGGTACACACACAGCGAACCGCGTCGCGCGCCCGGGAACCCTCCGCGCCGAAGCGGAATCCGCCGCGGCGTCTGGGTCGAGAGTCTGCGACCGGAATTCCAGGCTCCGGCAGTGCGCCACTCATCGGGGGACCATGACATTTTCATGAGGGGGGTCGTGCACCCGTCACTGGGCCGTCGGCGGCCGCGGTGCGAGTCTCATGAGCCGGACTCCGATCGGGCCGTCACGGGAACGCCGGCGGCCGTGGGCCAAGGGGGAGAACGCTGATGGAGATCCAGATCCTGGGGTCGCTCGCCGCGCAGGAACGCGGCGTGTCGGTCGTGCCGAGCGCCGCCAAGCCCCGCCAATTGCTGGCTCTGCTCGCCCTGCACGCCGACCGGGTGGTGTCGGTGCCGACGCTGATGGAGGAGATCTGGGGCGAGAGCATTCCCCGCAGTGCCTCCACCACGTTGCAGACGTACATCCTGCAGCTGCGCCGCCGCCTCACCGCCGCCCTGGAGGGCGACCCGCTGCGCGACGCCAAGGACATCCTGGTCACGCGCTTCGGCGGCTATCTGCTCCACGTGGAACCCGGCCGGGTCGACGCCCACGAGTTCGAGCGGCTCGCCCTGGCCGGCGGCACCGCCTTCGAGATCGGCGACCACCGCGCCGCCTCCGACCTGCTGCGCCGCGCGCTCGCCCTGTGGCAGGGGCCGGCCCTCGTCGACGTACCCACCGGGCCGGTGCTGGAGCTGGAGATACTGCGGCTGAACGAGGAGCGCACGACCGCGCTGGAACGGCGCATCGAGGCCGACCTGCGGCTCGGCCGGCACTCCGAAGTGGTGCCCGAGCTGCGGGTACTGGCCGCACGCCATCCCCTCCACGAGGGCTTCTGTGCCCAGTTGATGCGCGCCCTGCACCGCACCGGCGGCAGCTGGCGCGCCCTGGAGGCCTACCAGCGCCTGCGCTGCTCACTGGTCAGCGAGCTGGGCCTCGAACCCTCCGCGCCTCTGCAGGATCTCCACCAGGCGGTACTCGCCGGCAACGCGGACCTCGCCCTCCACCCGGCAGCGGGCGCCTGAACCGGCGGGGTGGGGTTGGGCGTTGCGGCAGGTCGCCGTGAGCGGTGATCGAGCCGTTCTCCAGGTGACGTGCCGGGGGGTTCGAGGGGTGCTTTCTACGGTGCTTCAATGACGACCTTCGACGAACGGCTCGCTCTGGTCCCCGCTCCCGACCTTCGCCGCTCCACCGACGAGCTGAAACGGCTGAAGGAGGAGCTGAGCCGCGGCCCCGACCCCGAGGCCACCCGGCGCCAGCACGCCAAGGGCAAGCTGACCGCCCCGGAGCGGCTGGAACTCCTCTTCGACGAGGGGACGTTCACCGAGATCGAGCCGCTGCGCCGGCACCGCGCCTCGGGTTTCGGCCTGGAGGCGCGCAAGCCGCACGGCGACGGCGTGGTCATCGGCTGGGGCCTGGTGCACGGCCGCACGGTCTTCGCGTACGCCCACGACTTCCGCGTCTTCGGCGGCGCCCTGGGCGAGGCGCACGCCGAGAAGATCCACAAGGTGATGGACCTGGCGGAGGCGGCGGGCGCGCCCGTCGTCGGCCTGAGCGACGGCGCCGGCGCCCGCATCCAGGAGGGCGTCACCGCGCTCGCCGGGTACGGCGGCATCTTCCGCCGCAACACCCGCTCCTCCGGCGTCATCCCGCAGATCAGCGTGATCCTCGGCCCGTGCGCGGGCGGCGCGGCCTACTCCCCCGCGCTGACCGACTTCGTGTTCATGGTGCGCGGCACGGCCCAGATGTTCATCACGGGCCCGGACGTCGTCCAGGCGGTCACGGGCGAGCAGATCACCCACGACGGCCTCGGCGGCGCGGACGTCCACTCGTCCCTCTCGGGCGTGTCCGGTTTCGTCTACGACGACGAGGCGGACTGCCTGGCGGACGTCCGCCACCTGCTGTCCCTGCTGCCGCAGAACAACCGCGAACTGCCGCCCGTGGCGCGCGGCGGCGACCCGGCGGACCGCCGCACCGAGGCGCTGGCCTCCCTGGTCCCGGCGGACCCGCAGCGGGCGTACGACATGCGCGCGGTGATCGAGGAGATCGTCGACGACGGCGAGTACTTCGAGGTGCACGAGGCCTGGGCGCAGAACGTGGTGTGCGCGCTGGCCCGCCTGGACGGCCACGTCGTGGGCGTGGTCGCCAACCAGCCCACCGCGCTGGCCGGCGTCCTCGACATCCACGGCTCGGAGAAGGCGGCCCGCTTCGTGCAGTTCTGCGACGCGTTCAACATCCCGCTGGTCACGCTGGTGGACGTCCCCGGCTTCCTGCCGGGCGTCGACCAGGAGCACAACGGCATCATCCGCCACGGCGCCAAGCTGCTCTACGCCTACTGCAACGCGACGGTGCCGCGCATCTCCCTGATCGTCCGCAAGGCCTACGGCGGCGCGTACATCGTCATGGACTCCCGCTCGATCGGCGCCGACCTGTCCTTCGCCTGGCCGACGAACGAGATCGCGGTGATGGGCGCGGAGGGCGCGGCGAACGTCGTCTTCCGCCGCGAGATAGCCGCCTCCGACGACCCGGACACCACCCGTGCCCGCCTGATCAAGGAGTACAGATCCGCCCTGATGCACCCGTACTACGCGGCGGAACGCGGCCTGGTCGACGACGTGATCGACCCCGCCGAGACCCGCGTCGTCCTGATCCGCTCCCTGGCGATGCTCCGCGCCAAACACGCGAACCTGCCGGAACGCAAACACGGCAACCCGCCGATGTGACACGAACCCCCGAAGGGGCAGACGAGTCGGGCTGTACGCCGGGTTCTGTTCCGAGGGGTCCTCGCGGGCCCCTCGGCGACGGCCATCCATCTAGGGCCGGCGTTGCCGCCGGTCTCGTGCGGTCTACCCGCGGACTCGGGCGGGCAGCCCTCGAACGTCCGCGCAGAAACACCGGAGTGCTTCCTTTTGACCTTGCTCCGGGTGGGGTTTACCTAGCTGCCCAGGTCACCCTGGGCACTGGTGGTCTCTTACACCACCGTTTCACCCTTACCGAGGGCCGAGGCCCCCGGCGGTCTGTTTTCTGTGGCACTGTCCCGCGGGTCACCCCGGGTGGCCGTTAGCCACCACCCTGCCCTGTGGAGCCCGGACGTTCCTCGGGAAGCCCCCCGTCAAGGGGACTCCACGCGGCCGTCCGCCCGGCTCGTCTGCCGTGCGGACCATGGTACCGGGCGGGTGGTCCTGCGTGGACCCGCGGCCGTCGCGAGCACCGAGCCCGCCAGGATCAGCGCGAAGGACACGGCGATCGTCACCGTCAGGCGCTCGTCCAGGAACATCGCGCCGGCCGCCACCGCGACCGCCGGGTTGACGTACGTGATCACCGTCGCCCGTGTCGGGCCGGCCTCCCTGATCAGCTCCATGAAGGCGACGAAGGCCACCGCCGTGCAGATCACGCCCAGGCCGGCCAGGGCCGCGAGCACCGAGGGCGCCGGCAGCTCCGACGGCCAGGTCGCCGCCGCCGCGGGGGCGTACACCAGCGCCGCCAGGGCCAGGCAGGGCGCCGTGAGATGCAGGGAGGGGACGTCCTTGAGGTGGCGGGCGGCGATCAGCGGGGCCGTGGCGTAGCCCACCACCGTCAGCAGCACCTCGGCGAGGGAGCGGGCGTCGCCGCCGGTCAGATGCGGGGCGGTGAGGACGCCGACGCCGGCGAGACCGAGGGCGAGGCCGCTCAGCCGCCGTATGCCGAGCCGTTCGGTGTCGCCGAAGAACCGGGCCAGGGCCACGCCGACGACCGGGACGCCCGCGATCAGCAGGCCCGCCGTGGAGCTGGAAAGGTGCCGTTCGGCGTCGGTCAGGGTGAACCACGGGCCGATGATCTCGATGCACGCGAAGGCCAGCAGCGGCCGCCAGTGGGCGCGGACGGTGCGGGCCAGGCCCGGTTGCCGCAGGGCGAAGGGAAGCAGGAGCGCCGCGCCGAGCGCGCAGCGCACGAACACCACGGTGGCCGGGGACACCGCGTCCACCGCCACCTTGATCATGAGGTAGGGGACGCCCCAGACCACTCCCATGAGGGAGAAGAGGAACCAGCCGCGTGCAGTCATGCGGAGAGTTTCGGCCAGGGCCTCACCGCGCGTCTTGAACGCTGTTGCGGTACGCCGCCGGGGTCACCCCGAGCACCCGGCGGAACCACCGGGTCAGGTGCGCCTGGTCGGCGAAGCCCACCAGGGCCGCCACCTCCGCCGGGCGCACACCCGCCTCCAGCAGACCGCGGGCCCGGGTCACCCGGTGCTGGGCCAGCCAGGCGTACGGCGGTATCCCCGTCGCCGTACGGAAGGCGCGCAGCAGCTGGTAGCGGGACAGGCCCAGCTCGGTGGCGAGGTCGGCGAGGGAGGGCGGGGTGAGCAGTTCGCCGGCCAGGCGGTCACGGACGACGGCGGCGATACGGTCGGCGCCGGGCACGGTGTCGCTCGCCGCGCGGGCCGTGGAGTGGCGCCGGGCCAGGGCCGTGAGCAGCCACGGCAGTCGGGACTCGGCCTCCAGCGGGTCGGGGCAGGCGGCGAGTTCCGTGTGGGTCAGGCGCAGCGCGGCGGCCAGTTCGGGGTCGTGCAGGACCGGTTCGCGAAAGTGCGGGAGGGTCTCGCCGAGCAGGCCGTCGCCCAGCAGTCCGGGCGCCGCGTACAGGGCGCGGTAGGCGTAGCCCTCGGGCGCGGCGGGCCCGCCGGTGTGCATCTCGCCCGGCTCCAGGACGACGAGGGAACCGGGGCCGGAGTGGATACGGCCGCCCCGGTAGGCGATGACCTCCAGGCCGCCGAGGGTGACGCCGACGGTGTACTCGGCGTGGGCGTGCGGGGCGTAGACGTGCCGGTCGAAGGAGGCCGTCAGCAGATCGAGCGACGGCCCGCACCGCCCCAGCCGCGCCCTGGTCCACCGTGCCTCTTCCCGTCCGCCCATGTCCGCACTCCCCCTGTCGTCCCGGAGGGTGCAACGCCGGAGGGCTCAGAGAAAGTCCGAGGTGTCCAGGTCGAAGGCAAAGGGCTCGGGCAGGCGGAGCGGCTTTCCGAAGGGGCGGGTCCACAGCCGGCCCACGATTCGGCTGATGCAGTGTTCGTGGTTCCCCTCGGGCAGCGGGGTCACGGCCATGTCACCCTCGATGAGCTCCACCCGGATGCCCTGCGGGGTGTCCAGGTCCGCGAACCAGTCGGTCATACGTCCCTTCACGACCGGGTCCCATTCCATTGGCGCCCTGTCCCCCCTCTCGTCTGTTCCAGGCCAGCTTGGAGCACCCGGCGGTCACCGTACGGAACGACGGGCACCGTTCCCCCGATCGTGCCCCTGGACCCTGCCGCGCTCAGGCCGGCTCGAAGCTCACCTTCGCCGCTTGCGGATCGGCCTGGGTGAGCCGCACCGGCAGCCGCTGCCCGAGCAGGTCGGGGCTCGCGCCCCGGATCTCCCCGATGACCGCGGGCGACTCCACCTGCACGGTCCCGCGGTGGTCGTCCAGCTCCACCACGCACCCCTGGAAGACCTGCCCCACCTGGTCCTGCAGCACCACCGCCTCCACCAGGTCGACGCAGGCCCGGTCGGCCTTGCTCGCGAGCCGGCCGCCCTCGGCCATCCGGTCGTGCACCACGTCCAGCGCGGCGCGCGCCCACTCGGGGGGCTCCTGCCCGGCGCAGGCGGCCAGCGCGATCTCGGAGGCCCAGCGGTCGACGAGGCGGCGCAGAGGAGCCGTGCAGTGGCTGTACGGCGCGGCGACCGCGGCGTGCGTGGTCAGCTCCGGGATCCGCCCGTCACGGAAGACGGTGTACTCGGCGTGCCCCATCACCGTGGCGCACGCCTGGAGGAAGGCGGCGTGCCGCGGCAGGCGCGGGTCGAGGGAGCGGACGAGCTGCGCGTATGACACGTGGTGCGCCCAGTCGATGTGCAGCGCGAACGCGGTGCGGCGCAGCCGGTCGACGGCGCCGAGCGGGGTCGGCGGCAGCGTGCGCAGGACGCCCGTGCCGTGCGCCAGCATCAGCTGGGCCGCGGCCATGCCGGTGAGCAGGGAGATCTGGGCGTTCCAGCCGTCGGTGGCGAGCGGGGCGCGGTACGCGAGTTCGTAGGTGTGGTCGCGCGGGACGATCTCCTGCTCGGGCACGCGCAGCGAGACACCGCCGCGCTCTGCCTCCTGCGCCTCCCGCAGCTGCCCGACGGTCTTCAGCAGGGCGAGCGGTTCCTCCGCGGTGCCGGCGTCGATCTGCTGCTGCACGCCCGCGTAGTCGAGCCGGGCCCGGCTGCGCACCAGGGCCCGGCGGACGTCGACGTCGCGGGTCCGGCCGTCGGCGTCGAGGTCGATCGTCCACAGCACGGCGGGCCGGGTCTGCCCCGGCAGCAGGCTCGCGGCCCCCTCGCTCAGCACGGGCGGGTGCAGCGGGACGCGGCCGTCGGGGAAGTACAGGGTCTGCACCCGCCGCTGCGCCTCCCGGTCCACCGGCCCGCCCGGTACGACGAAGGCGGCCACGTCGGCGATGGCGTACCGCACCCGGTAGCCGACGCCCTGCCGGGACAGGTGCAGGGCCTGGTCCAGGTCCAGCGAGCCGGGCGGGTCGATGGTGAACAGCGGAACGTCGGTGGCGTCGTGCACCGGCAGCACCGGGTCCCGGGCCGCCCGGCCGGCCTCGGCGAGCACCTCGGGCGGGAAGGGACCGGGGACGGCGAGCCGGGTGCGCAGCGCGTCGAGGGCGCTGCGCATCGGTCCCTCCGGGGCGCCGGTCACGTGCACGGGGCAGCGGGGCATAGGGCCACCGTAGGGCGCGGGCGGCCGTGGGGCACGCCGTACGCTGTGGCGGTCCCCCCGAAAGGAGAAACCCCGTGCTCGTCCTTCTCCCGCCCTCCGAGGGCAAGGCCCCCTCCGGCCCCGGCGCCCCGCTGTCGCTGGAGTCGCTGTCGCTGGCGGGCCTCACCCCCGCGCGGCAGACCGTGCTGGAGGAGCTGGTCGAGCTGTGCGCCGCCGACGAGGACAAGGCGCGCGAGGTGCTCGGGCTGAGCGAGGGGCTGCGCGGGGAGGTCGCGAAGAACGCCGCGCTGCGCGAGTCCGGCGCGCGGCCCGCCGGTGAGGTGTACACGGGGGTGCTGTACGACGCCCTGGACCTGGGCTCGCTGGACGCCTCGGCCCGGAAGCGGGCGGCGGAAGCGCTGCTGGTGTTCTCGGGGCTGTGGGGTGCCGTGCGGGTGACGGACGCGATCCCCTCCTACCGCTGCTCGATGGGTGTGAAGCTGCCCGGGCTCGGGGCGCTGGGCGCGTACTGGCGCGAGCCGATGGCGTCCGTGCTGCCGGAGGCGGCCGGGGACGGTCTGGTGCTGGACCTGCGGTCGGCGGCGTACGCGACGGCGTGGAAGCCGAAGGGCGAGGTCGCGGGACGCACGGCGACGGTGCGGGTGCTGCACGCGCCGACCCGGAAGGTGGTCAGCCACTTCAACAAGGCGACGAAGGGACGGATCGTGCGCAGCCTGCTGACGGCCGGGGCGGCGCCGGAGGGCCCGGCGCGGCTGGTGGAGGCGCTGCGGGATCTCGGGTACGTCGTGGAGGCGCAGGCTCCGGCGAAGGCGGGGCGGCCGTGGTCACTGGACGTGCTGGTGGACGAGGTCCACTGAGCGCTGCCAAGGGCTGCCACAAGAGGGTTATGGCGGGGGCTGGAGGGTCGTTGCAAGCCTTGCAACAGCCTTTGCGCCCTGCGCATCGGACGGGCAGGATGACGCCATGCCCGAGTCTCAGCCTGCCTCCGCACCGGCGCCTGCCTGCGCACCCGCGCCCGCTCCCGTCTCCGTGCTCGACCTCGCCCCTGTCCTGCCGGTCGTGGTCCTCCAGGACGCCGCCGACGCCGTACCGCTCGCGCGGGCGCTGGTCGCCGGGGGGCTGCCCGCGATCGAGGTGACCCTGCGCACGTCCGCCGCGATGCACGCCGTGCGGGCGATCGCGCAGGAGGTGCCGGGCGCGGTGGCCGGCGCGGGCACGGTGATCACGCCGGAGCAGGTGGCCGAGTGCGTGGCGGCCGGGGCGCGGTTCCTGGTGAGCCCGGGGTGGACGGACGGTCTGCTGACGGCGATGACGGCGTCCGGGCTGGCGTTCCTGCCGGGGGTGTCGACCGCGTCGGAGGTGGTGGCGCTGCTGGAGCGTGGGGTGCGGGAGATGAAGTTCTTCCCGGCGCAGGCCGCGGGCGGCACGGCGTATCTGACGTCGCTGGCCGGACCGCTGCCGCGGGCCCGTTTCTGCCCCACCGGCGGCATCACCCCGGAGCTGGCGCCCGACTATCTGGCCCTGCCCAACGTCGGCTGCGTCGGCGGCAGTTGGATGGTGCCGGCGGACGCGGTTGCGGCCCGCGACTGGGCCCGGATCGAGCGGCTGGCCCGGGAAGCGGCCGCGCTCAGCGGGCGCGGCCGCTGACGCTCAGCGCAGATGCCCGGTGTCGTTGAACAGGCGGACGCTGGCGTTGCCGTCGGCGTAGTACGCCACGACCGACAGGGACGCCGCCGACAGTTCCATGCGGAACAGGGACTCCGGGGGCGCCCCCAGGGCGAGCCGGAGCAGCGTCTTGATCGGCGTGACGTGTGTGACGAGCAGGACTGTGCGGCCCGCGTACGCCGCGATCAGTTTGTCTCGTGCCGCCGCGACCCGGGTGGCGGTGGCCGCGAAGCTCTCGCCGCCGCCGGTCGGCGCGGCGTCCGGCGAGGCGAGCCAGGCGTTCAGGTCGTCGGGGTGGCGTTCGCGGACCTCGGCGAAGGTCAGCCCCTCCCACGCGCCGAAGTCCGTCTCGCGCAGGCCGTCCTCGACGGCCACCTCGAGGCCGAGGCGGTCGGCGACGATGCCGGCGGTCTCACGGGTGCGGGCCAGCGGGGAGGCGACGATGTGCTGGATCGTGCCGCGCCGGGCGAGCGCGGCGGCCACCCGCTCGGCCTGCTCCCGGCCGACGCCGGAGAGGGCGGGGTCGGTACCGCCACTGCCCGAAAACCGCTTCTGCGGCGTCAACGGCGTCTCCCCGTGCCGGAGCAGCACAAAGGTGGCGGGAGCACCGAGATCGGGGGCGGCCCCCCAGCCGGGAGCGGAGGTCTCGGAGGCGGGGGCTGCTTGGCTCGGGGGCGGAGGGGCGGCGCTCGTCGTCGGGGTGGCGGCGACTGTGGCAACGACTGGCCGGACGGCACGGTCTGCCGCAGCGCGGCCGGTCGCCGCGGTGGCACGATCTGCCGCGGCGGGGTCAGCCGGGGTGGCGCCGGCTGCCGGGGTGGCACGGTCTGCCGCAGCGCGGCCGGCCGCCGCGGTGGCACGATCTGCCGCGGCGGGGTCAGCCGGGGTGGCACCGACTGCCGGGTTGGCACGGTCTGCCGCGGCGGGATCAGCCGGGGCGGCACCGACTGCCGGGGTGGCATGACCTGTCGTGGCGGCGTTGGGCCTCGCGGCGGCACAGCCTGCCGAGGCGGAATCCGCCGGAGCGGCACCCTTCGCCGAGGTGGCACGACCTGCCGGGACGGCATCGTCGGCCGCCGCAGAGACCGCCGCCGTGGCACTGGCCGCCATCGTGGCACTGGCCGCCAACGTGGCATCCTGCGCCATTACGGCGCGCGTCGGAGCGGCGGCATCCTGTGCCAGCACAGCATCCCGTGCCCCCGCCGCAGCCACCCCCCGCCCCGTCGTCCCCGCGACCGTCCTCGCCGCGCGTACGTCGGCCGCCGCGCGCACGTCGGCCGTCGCGCGTGCGTCGGGCAGTGCCGCGCGTACGTCGGCGCCCGCGCGTACCTCGGCCAGTGCCGCTCGGGCGGGGGCCGCGCCCGCTGCCGCGTCGCCGGGCGGGCCCTGCGGTTCGGGGGACGCGGCCGTGTCCCGTTCCGCGCGGGACGCCGACGGCGTCCACTGCTCTCCGCGGCCGCCCGCGTCCATCGCCTCGTTGGCCAGGCGGTCGGCGTGCTTGTTCTTCTCCCGCGGGATCCACTCGTAGGTGACCTGGCCGGGCGGGAACACCGCCGCCGCCTCGGCCGCGAGCGGCTTCATCGCCGGGTGCTTGATCTTCCAGCGGCCCGACATCTGCTCGATGACGAGCTTGGAGTCCATCCGGACGTGCACCGACGCCGACGCGTCGAGCTCGTGCGCCGCACGCAGCCCGGCGAGCAGCCCCCGGTACTCGGCCACGTTGTTCGTGGCGACGCCGATGTACTCGGCCCGCTCGACGAGGGTCTGCCCGCTCGCCGCGTCCAGCACCACGGAGCCGTACCCCGCGGGCCCCGGGTTGCCCCGCGACCCGCCGTCGGCCTCGACGATGAACTCCCGCACCCGTGCGGCTCCCTACAGCCCGGACTCGGCCGTGCGCACCAGGATGCGGCGGCAGTTCTCGCAGCGCACCACGGTGTCCGGCGCGGCCTTGCGGATCTCGCTCATCTCGGTGATGGCGAGCTCCTGGCGGCAGCCCTGGCAGGTGCGCTGGTAGAGCTTGGCCGCGCCGACGCCGCCCTGCTGGGCGCGCAGCTTGTCGTACAGCTTGAGCAGGTCCGCGGGCACGGCGGCCGCCACGACCTCGCGCTCCTTGGTGACCGAGGCGACCTCGCCGTCGATCTGGCCGCACGCGGCGTCGCGGCGCCCGGTCGCGTCGTCGATCTTCGCCTGGACGGAGGAGACCCGCTCGGTCAGCTCGCGCACCCGCTCCTGGGCGGCCTCGCGGCGCTCCATGACCTCCAGGACGACGTCCTCCAGGTCGCCCTGCCGCTTGGCGAGGGAGGCGATCTCGTGCTGGAGGTTGGACAGGTCCTTCGGCGAGGTCACGGCGCCGGAGTCCAGGCGCTGCTGGTCGCGGACGGCGCGCTGGCGGACCTGGTCGACGTCCTGCTCGGCCTTGGTCTGCTCGCGGGCGGTGTCGCTCTCCTCGGTCTGCGCGGCCACGAGCAGGTCGCGCAGCTGGGTGAGGTCCTTGGTGAGCGACTCGATCTCGGCGTGCTCGGGCAGCGTCTTCCGCTTGTGCGCGAGCTGCTGCAGGCGCACATCCAGGGCCTGGACGTCGAGGAGTCGGATCTGGTCGGCGGGCGCGGCGTTCAGTTGGGGGCTCCAGGTGACGGGGAGTGGCTGGTCCAGGGGTCGGTGACCGTCTTCGAGACGTGGACGCGCAGGTCCCATCCGTGCCGGTCGGAAATCTCGTCGAGCTGGCTCGCGGCCAGCTCGCACCAGGGCCATTCGGTGGCCCAGTGCGCCGCGTCGAGCAGCGCGAGGGAAGTGTGGGCGACCGCCTCGCTCGCCGGGTGGTGGCGCAGGTCGGCGGTGAGGAAGGCGTCGACGCCGGCGGCGCGGACCTGGTCGAAGAGGCTGTCGCCGGAGCCGCCGCTGACGGCGACCGTGCGGATCGTCGTCTCCGGGTCGCCGGCCACCCGGATGCCCTGGGCGGTGGCGGGCAGGCGTTCGGCGGCGCGCGCGGCGAACTCGCGCAGGGGCGTCGGGTGGTCCAGCTCGCAGATCCGGCCGAGGCCCCGGCGGCCTTCCGGATCGCTCGGGTCCGGCACGAGCGGCCGCAGGACACGCAGGTCCAGCGCGCCGGCGAGCGCGTCGCTCACGCCGGGATCGGCGGTGTCCGCGTTCGTGTGCGCCACGTGCAGGGCGATGTCGTTCTTGATCAGCGTGTGCACGACCCGGCCCTTGAAGTGGGACGCCGCCACCGTGGTCGTACCGCGCAGGTAGAGCGGGTGGTGGGTGACCAGCAGGTCGGCGCCCAGCTTCACCGCCTCGTCGACGATCTCCCGCACGGGGTCGACGGCGAACAGGACCCGCGTGACCTCCTGGTCGGGGTCGCCCACGACGGTGCCGACCGCGTCCCAGGACTCGGCCCGCTCGGCGGGCCACAGCTTCTCCAGCGCGGCGATGACTTCAGACAGACGGGGCACGGGTGCAAGGCTACCTGGCTGATCTGCCCCTCTGTACAGCTGTCGCCGCCCCTGTGCCCAGGTGTGCGTCGCTCAGCACATTCGCCCCGTTTTCCTCAGGTGAATCGCTTCTGCACCACCCTTATGTGTGAAGGCACGGCCGCCGCGTGCCCCGTCCGTGCGTGCGAAAACTAGCTTCGTCGCCGGAGGTGAGCGAACGATGACGGCCTGTGCGATCGAACCCGCCGCGGCTCACGAGGACGGCTCGTCCCCCCGGCCGGGGTGCGTGATCACGGTGGACGGCGGCTATGCCGCGCGTCTCGCCCACGACGGTGAGTCCCCCTTCCCCGAGCGCTGGACCCTCGGCGGCCCCGAGCCCTACGCCGTGCCGCTGCCCGGCAACCAGCCCGAGGAGGCCGGCACCGAGGTGCAGCCGATGGCGGACGGCCGGGTGCTGATCAGCCGCCGGGTCGGCGAGCGCCACGACTTCTGCCTCCTCTACCCCACCGGCCCGGGCACCGGCGAACTGCCGCTCGGCGCGGTGACGGTGCCCGACGACGGCACGCTGCGGCTGCTGCCGCCGGCGCCGGGCGGCGAGCGGGCGTACGCGCTCGCGGTGGGCCCGCGCTCCAGCACGGTGTGGCTGGTCGCGGGCGGGGCGTTCGGACCCGAGCGGCTGGCGGAGGTGCCGGGGCGCTGCTCCGGCGGGGTGTGGCTGGATCACGCCGGCCGGATGCTGGCCCTGGACCGGGAGACCGGCGGGCGGACCAAGGCGGTCGTGGTGGACCTGGGGCGCGACGGCGAGGTGTCACCGCTGCTGCAGATCGCCGAGGCCAGCGACGACCGGCTGCTGCTCGCCGACCCCGACAGCGGCCTGCTGATCATCTCCTCGGACGCCCCCGCGCCCGGCGAGCCCCGGCTCGGCTGGGGCGTGCTGGGCAGCACCTTGCCGGTGCGCTTCCCGGAGAGCCTCAGGCTGCCGGAGTGCCGGGTCACGCCCTTCGCCGTCCAGCCGGGGCAGGTGCTGACGCCGGAGAGCTGCGCGGTGGCGCTGCGCATCGACGGGCCGCTGGGCACCTGGGCCGGGGTGTGGCGGCCGGCCGAGCGGCGGGTGCACCATCTCCCGGCGCCCGCGGGCTGGTTGACCGGGGCGGGGCTCGTCACGCCCGAGGGCGCGCTGCTGTTGCCGTACGCCACCGAGGAGGTGCCCTGCGGACTGGCCCGGCTGACCGTGGAGCCGGTGGCCCCGCCGGCCCTGGAGGAGCCGGTCGAGGAGGCCCCCGAGCCGGTCGTGGCACGCCCCGTGCCCTTGCAGCAGGCGCCGTTGGGACGACTTGTAACGAACTAGTGCCGGTTGGCGTGTGCGGCTGGATGACGCCCGAGGTGCGCCGGTTACACTCGCCCGGCTGTAAGGAAAGATCATGTTGACGGGGTGAGTTCTTCCGATGAGCGACGCCAGCACGACGCAGCCGCAGAGCCGTGAGGCCGAGAGGGCAGCCGCCGGGCACGGCAGGCACCGGGGTCCGGTCTCGACGCAGGACGGCGAGACGGCTCCCCAGGGCCGCCACCGCAGGACGTCCGAACAGGCCGGATCGGCGGCCTGACGGCACGTACGTGAACGGCCCCGCCCGGGTACTCCGGGCGGGGCCGTTCCGCGTTGCGGGACCCGCGTCCCACGGCCTTGAACTGCGGTAGGCGTCCGCGCTTCAGGAGTGGTGCACCACGGCATCGGTGAGGACGGGCGCTTCGTCCCGCTCGACGGCGCTCACGGCGACCCGTACGGCGCCCTCGGCGCGCCACATGCGGATGCGCAGGGTCTCCCCCGGATACACCACACCGGCGAACCGCGTGCGGTACGACCGCACCCGCGTCACCTCACCGCCGAGCAGCGTGTCGACGACGGCCTTCAGCGTCATGCCGTAGGTGCACAGTCCGTGCAGCACGGGCCGCGCGAACCCGGCGGCGCGGGCGAAGTCGGGGTCGGCGTGCAGGGGGTTGAGGTCGCCGCTGAGGCGGTACAGCAGCGCCTGGTCCTCACGGATCGCGCGCTCGACGACCCGCTCGGGCTCACCGGTGGGCGCCTCGGGGCGCGTCGAGGGCCCGCGTTCGCCGCCGAAGCCGCCCTCGCCGCGTACGTGGACGTGGGCTTCGTCGCTCCACAGCGGGCCGTCGGCGTCGGCGACGTCGGTGCGCAGCACGAGGACGGCCGCCGCGCCCTTGTCGTACACCGCGGTGATGCGGGAGGTGGCCCGCGCGGCGCCCTCGGCCGGGAGGGGGCGGTGCACGGTCAGCGCCTGCCCGGCGTGCAGGACGCGGGCGAGGTCGACGTCGACGCCGGGCCTGGACAGCGCGCTGATCACGCCGGGCGGGCCGGAGCCGGCGACGGTGGCGAAGCCCGGCAGGACGTGCAGCCGGGACTCCAGGGTGTAGCGCAGCTCGCCGGGGCCGGTGGCGGGGACGCCCGCGCCGATGCCGAGGTGGTAGAGCTGGACGTCCTTGGCACTCCAGGAGATGTCGACGGTCCGGGGCGCGGCCGTGAGGGCCTGGGCTGGGTCGATGGGCATGGGGCTCCTGTACGTCGCCGGCTCCCTTGTGTGCTCCGGCTCCCCCTGTATAACCCAGCGACCCCGGGGGCAAAGGATCTGACGGACAGTCAGTCACCTGCCGGGCAGTCAGTCACCCCGTAGCCGTGACATTTGTCCTGCCGGAGTCCGTACACGCGCCTCTGCCGGACGGCGCCCGTCCTCTCTACTGTCGAGGACATGACGACCACTGAACCGGCCGTCTCCTTCACGGGGGCGGTCAAGACCTTCGGCGCGGTGCGCGCCGTCGACGGCATCGAACTGGACATCTCCCAGGGCGAGACCGTGGCGCTGCTCGGGCGCAACGGCGCCGGCAAGTCCACCACCATCGCCCTGCTGCTCGGCCTGCTCGCCCCCGACACGGGCGCGGTACGGCTGTTCGGCGCGCCGCCGCAGGCCGCGGTCCGCTCCGGGCGGGTCGGCGCGATGCTCCAGGAGGCGCGCGCGGTGCCCCGGGTCACCGTCGGCGAACTCGTCGGCTTCGTGGCCGGCCGCTATCCGCAGCCGATGCCGACACCTCAGGCCCTGCGGCTGGCCGGGATCGAGGAGCTGGCCGGCCGGCGGGTGGACCGGCTCTCGGGCGGGCAGGTGCAGCGGGTGCGGTTCGCGGTGGCGCTGGCCGGGGACCCGGCGCTGCTGGTGCTGGACGAGCCGACCGCGGCGCTCGACGTGGAGGCGCGGCACGCCTTCTGGGCGTCGCTGCGCTCCCCCGCCCGGCAGGGCCGCACGGTCCTGTTCTCCACGCACTATCTGGAGGAGGCCGACGCGCACGCCGACCGGATCGTGGTCGTCGACCGGGGCCGGATCGTCGCCGACGGCACCGGCGAGGAGCTGCGCCGGGCGGCCGGCGGCCACCGGGTCTCCTTCGACCTGGCCGGGGGCTCCACCGAGGGTCTGCATCTGCTGCCCGGCGTCCACTCCGTGGAGGTGCGCGGGGACCGGGCGCACCTGCGCACCGACGACTCCGACGCGACGGTGATGGCGCTGGCCGAACGTGGCGCGATACGCCGCCTGGAGGTCGCTCCGGCGTCGCTGGACGACGCGTTCCTCGCCCTGACCTCTCCGGCGGTGGTGTGATGCTCGCCTATCTGCGTCTGGAGGTGCGCCGCACGCTGCGCGACCCCGGTTTCGTGATCGGCGGGATCGCCATGCCGGTCCTGATGTACCTGCTGTTCACCAACCTCGGTGAGGTCACCGGCGCGTGGCGAACCGGCGCGATGGTCGGCATGGCCGGCTACGGCGCGGTCGGTTCGGCGCTCAGCACCGGGGGCGGCGTCGCCGAGGACCGGGCGATCGGCTGGCTGCGGCAGCTGCGGGTGACGCCGATGACGCCGGGTGAGGTGGTCACGGGCCGGGCGCTGACCGGCGGTGCGACCGTCCTTCCGGCCATCGTCGCGGTGCTCGCGGCGGGCGGTCTCGTCAACGGCGTACGGCTGGCGGTGTGGCAGTGGGCGGTGCTGGCCGTGGTGTTGTGGCTGGGCTCGGTGCCCTTCACACTGCTGGGGCTCGGCAACGGTTACCGGCTCACCGGGCAGACCACCGCTGTGGCGAACATGGTCTGCAACCTGGGGCTCGCGGTGCTGGGCGGACTGTGGTTCCCCCTCGCCCTGTTCCCCGGCTGGCTGCGGGCGCTGTCCGTGTGCACGCCGACCGCGCGGTTCGCGGAGGTGGCGGGCTCGGTCGCGGCGGGACAGGTGCCGGGGGCGGCTGCGATGCTCGTCCTCGCCGCCTGGCTGACGGCGTTCGGGGCGTACGCAGTGTGGGCGTACCGGCGCAGTGGTGAGACCGGCTGAAGACGCGGCAACGGATCGATCGGGGGAGCACGGATGGGGTTCAGGGACGACGTCGGAGGCCGGCTGCGGGCGTGGCAGGAGGCAGCGGCACGGGGCAGGGCGGAGACGGCGCGCTGCCGGGACGACCAGCGTGATGCGCGTCGGTGCGGGAAGGACATGGAGAACCCGGGGCCGCCGCCCAGCGGTTTCACTCTGCTGCCCTGGCTGCTGATGGGCCTGGGGGCGTTCTCCGACGTCTTCCAGGCCCGCACCCCCGACCCGTGGATCGGCGGGCTGGGACTGCTGGTCTTCAACTCGCTGTACATCTACGTCGTCTTCCGCGCCTTCGACAAGCAGAAGCGGCAGGAGCGCTCCACGTCGACGGCGCTGGGGCTGATGGCCGCGGTGACATGCGCTCTGGCCGTCGGGTACGGCGGCAACTGGCTGCTGTTCTTCCCGCTGCTGGGGCTGGCCGCGGGCTCGGTGGTGCGCGGGCCGCGGCTGAAGGCGGTCGGCGTCGCCGTGGCCGTCCTCGCGGGCGCGGTGTCCTGCGCGCACGACGGCTGGGACGGGACGACCATCGCGTACGCCACGTGGATCTCCACGATGGTGACGGCCGCGATCCTCTCCCTGTCCGAAGCCGTGCGTGAACTGCGCGCCGCGCGGGAGGAACTGGCGCACCGGGCGGTGGAGCAGGAGCGGCTGCGCTTCTCGCGCGACCTGCACGATCTGCTCGGGCACACCATGTCCGTGATCGTGGTCAAGTCGGAGGCGGCGCGGCGGCTGGCGGCGCGCGATCTGGACGCGGCGCTGGCGCAGATCACCGACATCGAGTCGGTCGGGCGGCAGGCGCTCACCGAGATCCGGGAGGCCGTCACCGGCTACCGGGACGGCAGCCTGTCGACGGAACTGGACCGGGCGCGCTCGGCGCTGACCGCGGCGGGCATCGAACCGGTCGTGCGCCGTTCGGGGCCGTCTCCGGCCGCGCAGACGGAGGCGCTGCTGGGGTGGGTGGTGCGCGAGGCGGTGACGAACGCGGTCCGCTACAGCGGGGCGCGGCGGTGCGAGATAGCCCTGACGGGGTCGGGGGAACGGGTGCGGCTGACGGTGAGCGACGACGGGCGCGGGCCGGTCGCCCCGCGCGAGGGCGCGGTCGGGGGTACGGGGCTGAAGGGGCTGACGGAGCGGCTGGCGGCGGCCGGCGGCACGTTGACGGCCGGCGCCGGGCAGCGCGGCGGGTTCGTGGTGCGGGCGGAGCTGCCGGTGACGGCGGATCTCGCGCAGCCGGTCACGACGTGAGCGGAGTGCGGGACGCCGGTGCGGCCTACGCTGAACGGGTGAACGAGGAGATGCCCCGCGGGCGGCGACCCGGCAAGTCGATCCGGGTGCTGCTCGCCGAGGATCAGGGGATGATGCGCGGGGCCCTGGCGTTACTGCTGGGGATGGAACCGGACATCGAGGTGGTGGCGCAGGTCGGCACGGGGGACGCGATCGTGGACGCCGCGTTGACGCACCGCCCCGACGTGGCGCTCCTGGACATCGAACTGCCCGGCCTGAGCGGGCTGGACGCCGCCGCCGAGCTGCACGGCCAGGCGCCCGACTGCCGGGTGCTGATCCTGACCACGTTCGGCCGCCCCGGCTATCTGCGCCGCGCCATGGAGGCGGGCGCCGCGGGCTTCCTCGTCAAGGACGGGCCCGTGGAGGAGCTGGCGCAGGCGATCCGCCGGGTGCTGACCGGGGAGACGGTCGTCGACCCGGCGCTGGCCGCGGCCGCGCTCAGCGCCGGTCCCAGTCCGCTGACCGCGCGCGAGTGCGACGTACTGAAGGCCTCCGTGGACGGCGCGACGGTCGCCGACATCGCCGCCGTGCTACGCCTGTCGGAGTCCACGGTCCGCAACTACCTGTCCGCCGCGATCGGCAAGACCGGCACCCGCAACCGCATGGAGGCGATGCGGGAGGCCCGCCGGCAGGGGTGGCTGTAGGCCCACGGCTCCCCCGCCCCGCTCCCGCCGTCACGGCTCCCGCCGGAACACCGCCGTCCACAGGAACGGTTCCCCGAAGTGCGGGGAGTCGGCCGGCTCGTCGTGCATCCGGCGCAGTTCCAGCTCGGTCAGGTCGCTGAAGATCGCGCGCAGCGACTCGGCGGTGTAGCCGAGGCCGCCGTGCAGCGCGCCGGTGCGGTACAGCTCCGCGTCGGGCAGCTCCGAGCCCATGGCGCCGGCCGCGAAGCAGGTGAGGGTGAAGTGACCGCCCGGGGCGAGCAGCCGCTCCAGCAGGGCGAGGTAGCTGACGCGGCGGTGCGGCGGCAGATGGTGGAAGCAGCCGGAGTCGTGGACGAGGTCGTACGGTCCTGTCAGGTCCGTGAGCATGAGATCGAAGGCGTTGCCGCACAGGTAGCTGACCGCCTCGGTGTCCGTCGCCTCGCGGGCCCACGCCACCGCCGCCGGCGACAGGTCGACGGCGTCCACCTGGAAGCCGCGGGCGGCGAGGTGGCGGGCGTTGCGGCCGGGGCCGCAGCCGAGGTCGAGGGCGCGCCGCCCGGTGATACGGCCGGCGTCCAGCCAGGCGGCCAGGTGCTCGTCCGGCTTGTCCGCGAAGAACGGCACCGGCCGGGACCGGTCGGCGTAGAAGCCGTCCCACCATCCGGCCGCCCTTGCCGTCCAGCGGTCCGTGCCGGGCGCGAACAGCCCGTCCAGCAGCGTCAGTACGTCGTCCGTGGTGCGGATGTGGCGGTCCATGGGGCCTCGCTTCCCTCGCCTGCCGGGTCACGGGATCGTAGGCGGGTGAAGGGGCCGATGCCCAGGTCAGCGTGTCTTCAACGGCCCTGCGCACCAGCCGTGTTGGGGCCGTGGGCGAGCCGGCGCGAGG
Source organism: Streptomyces sp. NPDC097129 (assembly GCF_055668065.1). NCBI lineage: Bacteria > Bacillati > Actinomycetota > Actinomycetes > Kitasatosporales > Streptomycetaceae > Streptomyces > Streptomyces sp. NPDC097129. Next base: position 554,061 of record NZ_JBVOQE010000001.1, read on the forward strand.
GGTGGAGGGCGTCACCCCGGGGGTGCGGGGAAACCGCGGCAGGTACCCGTTGCCGGGGCGCGGCGGGGGTCCTGCGCCGCACGCCCGGGCCACTTTTTCGGGAACTCCGGACTCATCGGCGTACCGCGGGCCGCGCCGCGCCCCTCAGCCCGCCGCGCCCCCTCAGTCCCTCCCGTGCCTCACCGCGCCGTGCCCCGGCGCGGCAGCCAGACCACCATCAGCGCGGCGCCCGCCAGCAGGACCGCCGTCGACGCCCGGAAGACCAGGGCGTAGCCGTCCGTCAGGGCCTGCGGGGTGCCGGCGTCGCCCGTGCGGGCCGCGGCGACCGTCGACATGACCGCCAGCCCCAGGGAACCGCCCATCGTGCGCGAGGTGTTGACCAGACCGGAGACCAGCCCTGCCTCCCCCGGCGCCGCGCCCGAGGTGGCGAGGGCGGCCAGCGGCGTGATGGCCATGCCTCCGCCGAGCATCATCAGCACACCCGGGATCATGATCGTCGTTACGTAGGGGCCGTGCGCGGTCATCGCCGACTGCCAGCCGAACCCGGTCGCCGCCACCAGGGAGCCGAGCACCGCCACCGTCCGCGGCCCGGCCGAGCGCATCAGCCGCGGGGCGGCCTTGGAGCCGAGGACGACGGCCAGCGAGCTGGGCACCAGGGCGAGCCCGGCCTTGAGCGGGCTGTAACCCAGCACGTTCTGGGCGTACAGGGTCATGAAGAACCACATGCAGAACATCGTCGAACCGCTCACGAACATCGCCGCGTTCGCCGAGGCCACCGAGCGCAGCCGCAGCAGGCCGAGCGGCATCAGCGGGGACGCGGTGCGCGCCTCGACGGCGAGGAACAGGGCGATCAGCGCGAGCCCCGCCGCCAGCGGCGCCAGCGCCTGCGGCGTCGTCCAGCCCTGCGCCTCGGTCTGCGAGATGCCGTAGGCCAGGGTGGCCAGGCCGGCCGTGACCAGGACCGCGCCCGGCAGGTCCAGGCGCCGTCCGTCGCCGGCGCGGCTCTCGGGGAGCCAGGCCAGCGCACCGGCCAGGACGACCGCGCCGACCGGCACGTTGATCAGCAGGACCCAGCGCCAGGACAGCACGTCGACCAGCACCCCGCCGACCAGGCCGCCGGCCGCGCCGCCGCCCGCGCCGACCGCCGCCCAGGTGGCTATCGCGCGGGCCCTGGCGGCGCCCTCGGGCACGGCCGCGGTGAGGATCGTCAGCGTGGAGGGCGCGAGTACGGCCGCGCCCAGGCCCTGCACGGCGCGGGCGAGCAGCAGTTGCCAGCTCTCCTGGGCCAGCCCGCCGCCCAGCGAGGCCAGCGTGAACAGGCCGAGCCCCACCAGGAACATCCGCTTGCGCCCGTACAGGTCGCCGGCCCGGCCGCCGAGCAGCATGAACCCGGCGAAGGCGATGGCGTAGGAGTTCACCACCCACTGCAGGCCCGGCGCGCTCAGGCCGAGGTCGGTACGCAGGGAGGGCAGCGCCACGTTGACGACGGACACGTCGAGGACGACGAGGAACTGCCCGGCGCAGGCGAGCGCCACGACCAGCCAGGTCGGGGGTGCGGGGCGGGCGGGGGTACGGGTGGTGGTGGCGGCGGCTTCGAGCATGGGTGTCATGCTCTCAACCCGCCCGCGCCCCTTGCATCGGGATTTCGCCGGGGCGCCCGGTCCGCCCGCGGTCCTAGGACCACCCGCCGGGAAAGGGGGTGCCCCAGGACCACGGCGTCCCAGGACCACTCCCCTTCCCGGCCGGCGGCCGAGGGCTGACGTGCGCTCAGATGGTCATGACATGGTCAAGAAATCGTTAGCTGACCAAAGCATCGGAATAGTTGCCCATGCATACGGGTTGCTGCTGGTCATGACACGAACGACGACCGACCAGCCCGCCCGGTCAGCGAGCGGGGCCGTCGTCCCGGTGCTCGCCTTCGCGGGCATCGTGGTCGCGGTGATGCAGACGCTGCTCGTCCCGGTGATCAAGGACCTCCCGCAGCTGCTCCACACCGCTCCCAGCAACGCCACCTGGGTCCTGACCTCCACCCTGCTGTCCGGCGCCGTCGCCACCCCGATCATGGGCCGCCTCGGCGACCTGAACGGCAAGCGGCGCATGCTGATAGCCAGCCTCGCCGTGATGGTGGTCGGCGCGCTGGTGAGCGCCGTCACCGACGACCTGCTGACGATGATCGTGGGCCGCACCCTCCAGGGCTTCGCGATGGGCGCGATCCCGCTCGGCATCGGCCTGATGCGCGACACCCTGCCCCGCGAGAAGCTCGGCTCGGCGATGGCCCTGATGAGCTCCTCCATCGGCGTCGGCGGCGGCCTCGCCCTGCCCGCCGCGGCGCTGGTGGCCCAGCACGCCGACTGGCACGCCCTCTTCTACGGCGCCGCCGGCCTCGGCGTGCTCTCCATCGTCCTCACCCTCCTCACCGTCCCCGAGTCCCCGATGCGCGCGGAGGGCTCCTTCGACCTGCTCGGCGCGCTCGGCCTGTCCGCCGGCCTGGTGCTGCTCCTGCTGCCGATCACCAAGGGCAGCGACTGGGGCTGGGCCTCCGGCACCACGCTCGGCCTGTTCGCCGCCGCCGTGACCGTCCTGCTGCTGTGGGGCGTCATGGAGCTGCGCCTGAAGGCGCCCCTGGTCGACCTGCGCACCACCGCCCGCCGCGAGGTGCTGCTCACCAACCTCGCCTCGATCATGGTCGGCGTCAGCTTCTACGTCGTCTCCCTCGTCCTGCCGCAGCTGCTCCAGCTGCCCACCGCCACCGGATACGGCCTCGGCCAGTCCATGGTCGTCGCGGGTCTGTGCGTGGCCCCGCTGGGCCTGACGATGATGTTCACGGCGCCGGTCTACGCCCGCCTGTCCGCCCGCTACGGCCCCAAGGTCACCCTGATCACCGGCCTGCTGGTGATCGCCGTGGGCTACGCCGGCGGCCTCGGCCTGATGAGCGCCGCCTGGCAGACGGTCGTCACCTCCGTCATGCTCGGCGCGGGCATCGGCCTCGCCTACTCCTCGCTGCCCGCGCTGATCGTCGGCGCGGTCCCGGCCTCGGAGACCGGCGCGGCCAACGGCCTGAACACCCTGATGCGGTCCATCGGCACGTCCGTGTCGAGCGCCGTGATCGGCATGGTGCTCGCGAACACGGCCCACCACGTCGGCGGCGCGGCGATCCCGACCATGCACGGGTTCCGGGTGTCCTTCCTCATCGCCACGGTGGCGGTGGCCCTGGGCCTGGCCATGGCCCTGCTGCTGCCGGGGCGGCAGCCGGCCGCGGCGGTGCAGCTCGTCGCCTCCAGCGAGGAGGACGCCAACCTGGCGCGGGCGGAAGAGGCACTGCGGGGCTTCCGCGGGCGGGTGCTGGCCGCCGACGGCTCCCCGGTCGCCCGGGCCAAGGTCACGCTCATCGACCGGCGGGGGCGGCAGGCGGGGGCGACGGTGTCCTCCGGAGACGGCAGCTATGCGCTGGCCGTGCCCGCGGCTGGGCCGTACGTGATCGCGGCCAAGGCTTCCGGGCATGCTCCGCTGGCTTCGGCGGCGAGCCACTCCGGGGGTGAGCTGGCGGTCGATCTCGACCTGTCACTGCCCGGTGAGACGGAGCGCTCCGCGCAGGTGGCCGGATAGGCCGTTCGGCGGGTGCGGCTTCGTCGTGACTGGTCGCGCCCACGCGGCGGAGCCGCATATCGATACAGCCCCGCGGCCCCTTTGTGTGCGCACCCCCCGTCCCACAGCCGGCCGGGGGGTGCGGCAGCATAAAGGCCCCTGGCTCAGCCGTACGACCGAGAGGCCGCCCATGTCCACCGCCCCCAAGCCCGAGATCCTCGCCGCGTTCGAGGCCGCCAAGGGGTTCATGCCGGTCGACGAGGGGCTGGCGCTGTACGCGGCCGCTGTCGGGGCGGGGGCGCTGGGCTTGCCGTTGCTGGAGGTCGGGACGTACTGCGGGCGCTCCACCGTGCTGCTCGCGGACGCCGCGCGGCAGGCCCGGGTCACCGCCGTCACCGTCGACCATCACCGGGGCAGCGAGGAGCAGCAGCCGGGGTGGGAGTACCACGACCCGGAGACCGTCGACCCGGAACTCGGGCTGATGGACACGCTGCCGGCGTTCCGCCGGACGCTGCACCGGGCGGGTCTGGAGGACCACGTCGTCGCGGTCGTGGGGCGCTCGCCGCAGGTGGCGGCCATCTGGCGGAGCCCGCTCGGGCTCGTCTTCATCGACGGCGGCCACACCGACGAGCACGCGAGCGCCGACTACGAGGGCTGGGCCCCGCACGTCGCCGAGGGCGGGCTGCTCGTCATCCACGACGTCTTCCCTGACCCGGTGGACGAGTTCACGGGTCAGGCGCCGTACCGGATCTATCTGCGGGCGCTGGCGTCGGGCGCGTTCACGGAGGTGTCCGTGGCGGGGTCGCTGCGGGTGCTGCGGCGGACGGGCGGCGGTATCTGAACACCGGGCGTCCGCCCCGGTTAGGGTGGCAGGCGTGTCGTATCAAGGCCCGGAATTCGATCCACCGCAGCCACGCCGCTCCCGCCGCCCGCTGGTCGTGGGGCTCGCGGCGCTCGTGCCGGGGGCGCTGCTCGGCTGGCTGGTGTACGAGGCGGCCGGCGCCCCCGGTGACGCGGGCGGCGCGGACCGGGCGCCGGCCGTGGCGACGCCCCGCCACAGCGGCGCCTCCCCGTCCGCGCGGGACGACGACAAGCCGCCGGCCGGCTCGCCCACCCCCGCAGCGTCCGGCCCCGGCCCCTCCGCGTCCGCTCCCGCGGCCTCGGGTCCGCTCAAGGGCAAGGTCGTCGTCATCGACCCGGGCCACAACCCCGGCAACTTCCAGCACACCGCCGCCATCGACCGCAAGGTGGACATCGGCACGAACTGGAAGGAGTGCGACACCACCGGCACCTCCACCAACGACGGGTACGCCGAGGCCCGGTTCACCCTGGACGTCGCCCACCGGATGCGCACACTGCTCCAGGCGCAGGGCGCCACGGTGAAGCTGACGCAGGACGGCGACCGGCCGTACGGACCGTGCGTCGACGAGCGGGCCCGGATCGGGAACACCGCCCACGCCGACGCGGTCGTGTCGATCCACGCGGACGGCTCCGCGCCCGGCAACCGCGGCTTCCACGTGATCCTTCCCGCGTCCGTGCACGCCGGATCCGCCGACACCCGCCCCATCGTGGGCCCTTCGGCCGATCTCGGCGAGCGCATCGCCGGCAACTTCGTACGCGTCACCGGCAGCGCGCCCTCCAACTACGTGGGCGACGGCACCGGGATCGTCACGCGGAAGGACCTCGGCGGTCTCAATCTGTCAACGGTTCCCAAGGTGTTCATCGAGTGCGGCAACATGCGCGATAGCAAGGACGCGGCGCTGCTGACCAGCGGCGCCTGGCGGCAGAAGGCGGCGCAAGGGATCTCTGAGGGAATCGTGAGTTTCCTGCGCGGGTAGGGACCAGCGTGCTGTTCCCTGCGGACAGCCTCGTCGGACGGACGATAAGGTCGTCCCTACGATGAGGGGCCACCCCCCGCGCTTCACACCGGGGCCTGACGGCGACATGGTGACGGCGACGCCTCTTCCGACGACGAGACGACCTATGAAGGACCTGAAGTGAATATCCGCTCCCTCACTCGAGGCGACGGCGTGGTGATCGGAGCAGCGGTATTGCTGTTCATCGCGTCGTTCCTCGACCTGTCCGGCTGTGACGCACCGGACGCGTACTGCAACGCGGCCGCCTACCCGAACGCGTGGGACAGCCTGGGGCTGGGGCTCGGCACCTATCTGACCGGGGTGATCGGCGCCGCACTGTTCGTCCTCGCCCGTCACCAGCCGGGCGGCCCCCGCAAGGTCGCGGGCCAGGACCTGGGAGCGTTCGGCACCGCCGTGACCGTGGTGGTCGCCTGGGTCCTGCTGTGGTCCCTGATCGATTCCCACAACGCCGGCGCCGGTCTCATCCTGGGCTTCCTCGCCGCCGTGGTGCTGGCCGGGGGCGCCCTCGCCACCCCGCTGGTCGGTGCGCTCCAGGCCCCGCTGATGCCCGCCCCGAAGCCCGCCGCCCCGCAGCCCTACGGCGCCCAGCCGCAGAGTGGTTACGGCTACCCGGGCGCGCAGCAGCCGTCGTACGGCGGTCAGCCGCAGACGGGCGGCGCCCAGCCGTACGGCGCGCAGCCGCAGGGCGCCCAGCCCCAGGCCGCTCAGCCGCAGGCCGCCCAGCCGCAGGCGCCGGCCGGGGACTTCTCCCCGTTCTGGTTCGCGGTGCCGGTGCCGCGGCCGCTGTACGCGGAGGACGGCTCGCCGACGCCGATCGCCGAACTGGCGCCAGGCACCTGGTACTTGGCGGTCGAGCAGCGCGGTGCGCACCTGGTCGCGCAGACGCAGGACGGCCGCCGCGGCGTGCTGCAGGACACCTCAGGCATCCAGCGCGGCTGAGCGTCCGCCCTCGTCGCCCCCACGGCCCCTCGCCCTTCCCGGGCGGGGGGCCGTCGCCGTACCCGTGACCGTGAACTTCTAGGAACCGGCGGCCAGTTCGCTGGGGCTGGGCACCTTGTCCTTCACGTCGGCGCCCGCGCCGCGGCCGGCGTCCTTGACCTTGCCGATGACGTCGTCGAAGGCGCCGGCGGCCGAGGTGTCGCCCTTGCGGAGCTTGGACGGCAGGTCCTTCAGGGCGTCGATGCCGGCGGTGAGCGGGGCGATGGCCCGGGACAGCGTCGGGTCGCCCTCGGCGTTGCGGGCGGCCGCCTTGAGCCGGTTGTAGGCGAACCCGCCGGCCAGGCCGGCCTTGATCAGGGCCGCCGTACGCCCGTCGGCGCCCTTGGCGAACTTCCCCGCCTTCCAGGGCTTGACGATCCACTGGTAGGTGGCGCCGGCGGCCAGGCCGGCGTTCGCCACGAAGCGGGTCTTGGCGAACTTCTGCTTCTCGGCGGACGTCGTCGCGGTGGGGGTGGCGCCGGTCGTGGCGGCGGCGTCGGCCTGGTCGTCACCGCCGCAGGCGGTGGTGCCGGCGAGCAGGGCGCAGCACAGGACGACGGCGACGGTGAGGCGGCGCAGGGGTGCGGGCACGGGGGTCCTCCGGAGGCACGCGTGTCACTTCCCCCGCAGCCTCACCCGGGGGAGCGGAACCCGCCAGCGGGGCGGGGCCGTTCGGGTTTCAGGCTCCGGCCGGCGGCAAGACGACGGGTATGTCCCCTAGATATCGCAGCAGCGCGAATCAGGCCGGGACGGTCGTCGCCGTCGTAGCCGACGTCATGGCCGTCATCCTCGGCCTGTGGATCCTGATGTACCTGCTGGACGCCAACCGGGCCAACGACCTGGTCCGGTTCGTCCACAACACGGCGAACTGGCTGGCGAGCTGGTCCCGAGACCTGTTCACGTTCGACGAAGCCTGGGCCCGCGTGGTCGCCGGCTACGGCCTGGCCGCGGTGGTCTACCTCTTCGTCGGCCATGCCATCGCCAACCGCATCCACCGCCACTGACGGCTCCGCCGGTTTCCGGTGCGGCACACCCCCTGGTCCCGCGCCCGTGGGGGGCGTGGGGGGTCGCCCCACGTGTGCGCCCTCACCCCCGTCCCACGACCGGGGGGTTACCGCCGAGTTGACGTACGGTCCCTCCTGCGGGTCCATCGCCACCGCCACGTCGGCGTCGGCCACCGTGGTCCCGCCCGGACGGCGGCTGGGACCATACGTACACCACCTCGGACGCCAAGCACGGCGGCACGGTCTACGTCGCCGAGTACGGAGACGTCGTCTCGCTGTGCGACACGGCCGCCGACGGCTCAGCATCACCGTCTGGCTGGGCCCGGACCGCAAGGCCCGGACCACGCACAACTACCTCAACGACAACCAGGCCCCGCACACGGCCCGTTCACCCCGCCTCACCGTGGCGGGCGGACGGGCCGTGTCGTTGCGCGGGCGGGCCGTCACCTCATCCGCAGCAGTCCGTCTCCAGCCCCGCCGGCAGCAGCTCCCCGCCGAACACCGCGCACGTCGCCTCGTGCCCCCCGAGCGCCGCGACGGCGAGCAGCAGCGACCCGGCCGTCCACGTCGTCAGTTCGCGCGGCCAGATCGCCTCGTCCTCGAAGACGTACCCCGTCCAGTACAGCCCCGTGCCCGGGTCGCGCAGGTGCTGGATGGACTGGAGGATCTCCAGGGCCCGGTCGGACTCCCCGACCGCCCACAGCGCGAGGGCGAGTTCGGCGGACTCGCCGCCGGTCACCCACGGGTTGGGGATCACGCAGCGCACGCCGAGGCCGGGCACCACGAAGTCGTCCCAGCGTTCCTCGATACGGGACTTGGCCTCGGCGCCGGTCAGCGCGCCGCCCAGCACCGGGTAGTACCAGTCCATGGAATAGCGGTCCTTGTCGAGGAACCGCTCCGGGTGCCGGCGTATCGCGTGCCGCAGCATGCCCGCCGCCAACTCCCAGTCCGGCTGCGGCTCTTCACGCTGCTCGGCGATCGCGAGCGCGCACCGCAGCGCGTGGTGGACGGAGCAGGAGCCGGTGAGCAGCGCGTCCGCCGTGGCGGTGCCGTCGTCCTCGCGCCGCCAGCCGATCTGCCCGCCGCTCTGCTGCAGGCGCAGCACGAACTCGACGGCCGCGAACACGGTCGGCCACATGCGGTCCAGGAACGTGTCGTCGCCCGTGGACAGGTAGTGGTGCCACACCCCGACGGCCACATAGGCCACGAAGTTGGTCTCGCGGCCGGTGTCGGTGACGTCGTCGTGGGCGCCGTCGGCGTAGGCGGCGTACCAGGAGCCGTCGTCCTGCTGGTGGCGGGCGAGCCAGTCGTAGGCCCGTGCGGCGGCCGCGTGCTCACCGGCGGCGTCGAGGGCCATGGCGGCCTCGGTGTGGTCCCACGGGTCGAGGTGGTGGCCCCGGAACCACGGGATGGCCCCGTCCTCCCGCTGCACGGCGAGGATGCCGCGCACGGTCGCGGCGGCCTGCTCGGCGGTGAGGACCCCGGGCAGGACGAGGTGTTCTGTCCGGGGAGTGGTCACGTGGCGTCCGCCTCTGCGGCCAGGCGCGGCAGGTGCGGCTTGGTGGCGTAGACGACGAAGCTCTTGCCGATCAGCGGGTTCAGCGCCTGCTCGGCGACGCGCGTGGCCAGCGGCTTCTTCATGATGTCCCAGACCAGCAGCTTGTGATAGGCGCGCACCGGCAGCGCCTTGTCGTTGTCCACACCGAACGCGCACTTCAGCCACCAGTACGGCGAGTGCAGCGCGTGCGCGTGATGGCTGCCGTAGGGCTTGAGGCCGGCTTCGCGGACCTTCGCCACCAGTTCGTCGGCCTTGTAGATGCGGATGTGGCCGCCCTCGACCTCGTGGTAGGCGTCGGACAGCGCCCAGCAGACCTTCTCGGGGCCGTAGCGCGGCACGGTGATGGCGATGCGCCCGCCGGGCTTGAGCACCCGGACCATCTCGGCGAGCACGCCCTTGTCGTCGGGGATGTGCTCCATCACCTCGGAGATGATGACGACGTCGAAGGAGTCGTCCGGGAAGGGCAGGGCGAGGGCGTCGCCCTCCATGGCGGTGGCACTCGCGCCCTCGGGCGCCTCACCGGCCTCCTTCATCGCCGCGAACCACTTGGCGACCTCGCGGATCTCCTCGCCGTTCTGGTCGAGGGCCACGACCTGGGCGCCGCGCCGGTAACACTCGAAGGCGTGCCGGCCGGCCCCGCAGCCGAGGTCCAGGACACGGTCGCCCGGGGCGAGCGGGAACCGGGAGAAGTCGACGGTCAGCACGTGGCCCTGCTTTCGGAGTGACTTTCGGAGTGAACGGCTGCTGGTGCGGTCGCGGTACGGCCCGGCCGGTGGCCCGGGAAGGCGTCGATCGCCTCGCGGTAGCGGGCCACGGTCCCCTCGGCGGCCCGCGCCCAGGTGAAGTGGCGCAGCACGCGCTCGCGGCCGGCGCGCCCGAGGCGGGTGCGCAGCTCCGGGTCGCCCAGCAGCCGGCCGAGCGCTGCGGCCAGCGCCCCGGCGTCGCCGGGCGGCACCGCGAGGCAGGTCTCCCCGTCCCGGCCGGCGACCTCGGGGATCGCGCCGCCGGTGGTGGCGACCAGCGGGGTGCCGGTGGCCATGGCCTCGGCGGCCGGCAGCGAGAATCCCTCGTACAGCGACGGCACGCACGCGACCTCGGCCGAGCGGACCAGGTCGACGAGTTCGGCGTCGGAGATGCCCTTGACGAAGTCGACGGCGCCCTCGAGGCCGTAGCGCTCGATCGCCTGCGCGACGGGGCCCTCGGCGGGCCGCTTGCCGACGACGACGAGGTGGGCGTCGGCGTGCTCGGTGCGGACCTTGGCCAGCGCCTCGACGAGGAAGACCAGGCCCTTGAGCGGGACGTCGGCGCTGGAGGTGGTGACGATCCGGCCGGGCACCTTGGCCACGGACGCGTCGGGCGAGAACAGCCCGGTGTCCGCGCCGATGTGGACGACGTGAATACGGCCGGCGCGGACGCCGAGGTGGTCGGCGATCTCCTGGCGGGAGGTGCCGGAGACGGTGAGCACGGACGGCAGGCGGCGGGCGACGCGCTTCTGCATGCGGGTGAACGCGTACCAGCGGCGCACGGAGTAGCGGCGCTGCCAGGTCTCGGCGGCGTCCAGCTCCAACTGCCGGTCGACGGTGATGGGGTGGTGGATGGTCGTCACGAGCGGTGCGCCGAGGTCGCCCAACAGGCCGTATCCGAGCGTCTGGTTGTCGTGGACGACGTCGAACTCGCCGCGCCGGGCGCGCAGATGGCGGCGGGCGCGCAGGGAGAACGTCAGCGGCTCGGGGAAGCCGCCGGTCCACATGGTGCCGACCTCCAGGGCGTCGATCCAGTCCCGGTACTCGTCCTTCTTCGGGGTGCGGAAGGGGTCGGGCTGGCGGTAGAGGTCCAGGCTGGGCAGCTCGGTGAGGGTCAGCCGGCCGGCGAGGTCGTCGCCCTCGTCGAGGACGGGGTACGGCTGCGCGCCGATGACCTCCACGCGGTGGCCGAGGCGGGCCAGTTCGCGGGACAGGTGGCGGACGTAGACGCCCTGGCCGCCGCAGAACGGGTTCCCTTTGTAGGTCAGGAGCGCGATGTCGAGCGGTCGCCCGCCGTCCGCGGCGAGGTCCTCACGGGACCCCGTCCGACTGGCCTCAGCGGTCACTCCGGGCCCCTCTCTGCCTGCTCCGTCCCGCGAGATTACGCCGGGACGCTAATCTAGAACAAGTTTCAGACTTGATCGCTCAGGAGGCTCTGAATCTACCGGCAGGTAGCGACGCTGTGAGCAGTGGATCAGGTGATTCACACCACGGGCGCACGGCTGCCATGCTGTCCGAACGCACGCCCTCACCGACTGTCACGGACGGACCCATGCCCGCGCACGCCAGCACCTCGCGCCCCGACATCTCGCCCCTCACGGAGCGGCAGGAGGAACGGCGCCGCCGCATCCTGCGCGCGAGCGCGCAGCTGGCCGGCCGGGGCGGTTTCGACGCGGTGCAGATGCGGGAGGTCGCGGAGGCCTCACAGGTGGCGCTGGGCACGTTGTACCGCTACTTCCCGTCCAAGATCCATCTGCTGGTCGCCACCATGCAGGACCAGTTGGAGCACATGCACGGCACGCTGCGCAAGAGGCCGCCGGCCGGAGAGACGGCGTCACAGAGGGTGGCGGAGACCCTGATGCGCGCCTTCCGCGGCCTGCAGCGCGAGCCGCACCTGGCGGAGGCGATGGTCCGCGCCCTGACCTTCGCCGACCGCAGCGTCTCCCCCGAGGTCGACCAGGTCTCCCGCCAGACGACAGCGATCATCCTGGACGCGATCGGCACCGCCGACCCGAGCCCGGCCCAGCTGTCGGCGGTCCGCGTCATCGAACACACCTGGCACTCGGCCCTGATCACCTGGCTCTCCGGCCGCGCCTCCATCGCCCAGGTCAAGATCGACATCGAGACGGTGTGCCGGCTGATCGACCTGACGGAGGGCGAGTTCATCCCGGCGGAGGGCAGGGGGAGGCGGTGACCGGGGCTTTCCCGGCCCCGGGCGCACAGCCGCCCCTCGGTGCCTTTCCTACGGCCCGGTAAAGTGGCCGCGTCGTCATCACACCCGTACAGGGGGAAGCCGGTGCACATCCGGCGCTGATCCTTTCCCCGAGCTCTCGGCTGCGCTCGAGCAGGGGAGCCCCCTGTCCGTGAGCCGCCGTCGAGGCGGCGAGCCGGACGCCCGGTGCGGGCGTGAACGGCTCACGCACCGTCGAGGTCTACGGAGCCGAGCCCCCGGGTCCGCCCGGGCCGCCCGGCTCCTCCGTACAGGGAGAGGCAGCCGCCGATCATGAACATTCGTCGCAGCGCCGCGGTCGTGGCCGCCGTCACCGTGCTGGGCGGCGCCGCCGCGCCCGCCGTGGCCGCGTCGCCCGCCCCGTCCCCGTCGCAGGCGCTGCCCTCCGGCCTGTACGGCACCGCCGACCCGACGTACGACGGCGTGTGGCGGCAGTCGCTCGCCCTGCTCGCGCAGCACACGGCCGGCGTGAAGCCCGCGGACAAGGCCGTGGACTGGCTGAGCGGACAGCAGTGCGCGAGCGGCGCGTTCGCCCCGTTCCGCGCCGAGCCGGCCAAGCCGTGCGACGCGAAGACGATGATCGACACCAACCAGACCGCCGCCGCCGTGCAGGCCCTCACCGCGCTCGGCGGCCACGACGCCGTCGTCACCAAGGCGGTCGCCTGGCTGAAGTCCGTGCAGAACAAGGACGGCGGCTGGCCCTACGCCGTGGGCTGGCCCAGCGACGCCAACTCGACCTCCGTCGTCGTCGGCGCGCTCACCGCGGCCGGCGAGAAGGCCGGAAACGTCGTCAAGGACGGCAAGTCGCCCTATGACGCCCTGCTGAAGCTCACCCTGCCCTGCTCCGAGGGCGGCGCCTTCGCCTCCCAGCCCGACAAGTCCGGCAAGCTCACCGCCAACGCGGACGCGACCGCCGCCGGTGTCGTCGGGCTGCTGGGCAAGGGCCTGGTGACCGGCGCGGGCGCGCAGACCGACGCGGTGTGCAAGGACGAGCGCACCCCGGCGCAGGCCGCCGCCAACGGGGCCGCCTACCTGGCGAAGGCGATGGCCAAGGACGGCCACCTGACCTCGACCACCCCGGGCGCCGCCCCGCAGCCCGACTACGGCAACACCGCCGACGCCGTCGTCGCGCTCGCCGCGCAGGGCGGTGCCGCGCGGGCCGCGAAGCCGCTGGCGTGGCTGGAGAAGAACAGCGCCGGCTGGGCGAAGCAGAGCGGCCCCGCCGCCTACGCCCAGCTGATCTTCGCCGCGCACACCGCGGGCGCCGACCCGCGCCACTTCGGCGGCCAGGACCTGGTCGCCGGGCTGAACGCGACGGGTGCCGCCCCGCAAGCCGCCGAGAACAAGGACGAGAAGAAGGACGACGGCTCGCCCTTCGGCGTGTGGTGGTTCGTCGGCGTCTGCCTGGTCGCCGGTATCGGCGCCGGCTTCCTCATCAGCGGCCGCAAGGGCCGCACCAAGTGATCCGCCGCGCCGCCCTGCTGTGCCTGGCCCTGCTGCTGCCGCTGGTGGCGGCGGGCCAGGCGCGGGCCGTCGGCTACCGGTACTGGTCGTTCTGGGAGCGCGACGGCTCCGCGTGGACGTACGCCACGCAGGGACCGTCGACGGCCCGGCCGGCCGACGGCGCCGTGGAGGGCTTCCGGTTCGCGGTGAGCGCGGACTCCGCCGACGCCGAGAAGCCGCGCGGCAGCGCCGACTTCGCGGCGATCTGCGCACGCACCCCGCGCCAGGACGGCACCAAGCGGGTGGCGCTGGTCATCGACTTCGGTACGGCCGCCGACGCCCCCTCCGGCGAGAGGCCGCCCGCCGCCCGCACCGCGTGCGCCCGGGTGCCCGCGGACGCGACGACCGCCGAGGCCCTGGCGTCGGTGGCGAAACCGCTGCGGTACGACACCAACGCCCTGCTGTGCGCGATCGCCGGGTATCCGCAGCGGGGCTGCGGGGAGCAGGTCTCCGGCAAGGCCACGGGCACCGCGCAGGCGGCCCCGAAGGCGGCGAACGACGACGGCGGCCCGTCGGTGGGCCTGATCGCGGGCGGCGCGGCCGTCGTCGTCCTGGGCGCCGCGGCGGTGTGGCAGGCGCGGCGGCGGCGTGCGTAGTCATCACCGGGGCCCCGCCACCGTGCACCCCGGCGCGTGGTGGCTGTGGGCCCTCGGACTCGGCACCGCCGCCACCCGCACCACCAACCCGCTGCTGCTCGCGCTGCTCGTCGCGGTCTCCGCGTACGTCGTGTCGGCCTGCCGGCCGAGCGCGCCCTGGGCCCGCTCCTACTCCGCGTTCCTGAAGCTGGCCCTGGCCGTGCTCGTCGTCCGTCTCTTCTTCGCGGTCGTCCTCGGCTCCCCGATCCCCGGCACGCACGTCGTCGTCACCCTGCCCGAAGTGCCGCTGCCCCACTGGGCGCAGGGCATCCGGCTCGGCGGCCGGGTCACCGCCGAGGGCCTGCTGTTCGCGCTGTACGACGGGCTGCGGCTGGCGGCGCTGCTGGTCTGCGTCGGCGCGGCGAACGCGCTCGCCAACCCGCACCGGCTGCTGAAGTCCCTGCCGGGCGCGCTGTACGAGACGGGTGTCGCCGTCGTCGTCGCGCTGACCTTCGCCCCGCATCTGATCGCCGACGCGCAGCGGCTGCGGGCCGCCCGCCGGCTCCGCGGCCGCCCGGACCGGGGTCTGCGCGGGCTGCTCCAGGTGGCCCTGCCGGTGCTGGAGGGCGCGCTGGAGCGGTCGGTGGCGCTGGCCGCCGCGATGGACGCGCGCGGTTACGGCCGCAGCGCCGACGTGCCCGCGCCGGTGCGCCGTACGACGGCCGCGCTCACCCTCGGCGGGCTGCTCGGGGTGTGCGCCGGCACGTACGGGCTGCTCACCGCCGACGGCGACCGCTACGGGCTGCCGGTGCTGCTCGGCGGGCTCGCCGCCGCGCTGGCCGGCCTGTGGCTCGGCGGCCGCCGCACCCCGCGTACCCGCTACCGCCCCGATCCGTGGGACGCCCGTGCCCTGACGGTCGCCGCGAGCGGCGTCGCCGTGGCCGCGGTGCTCGTCCTCGCCGGCTCCCCCGCCCTGAACCCCGGCGTGGTCCCGCTCACCGCGCCGGCGCTGCCGCTGTGGCCGGCGGCGGCCGTACTGCTCGGCCTGGTGCCGGCGTTCGTGGCGCCCGCGCCGCGGGAACCGTCCCCCGAGCGAGCCGAGACGAAGCACGAGGAGCCGTCGTGATCCGCTTCGAGAACGTCTCCGTGACCTACGACGGTGCGGGCGAACCCACCGTCCGGGACGTCGACCTCACCGTGCCCGAAGGGGAACTGGTGCTGCTCGTCGGCCCCTCCGGCGTCGGCAAGTCCACGATCCTGGGTGCGGTCAGCGGGCTCGTCCCGCACTTCACGGGCGGCACCCTGCGCGGCCGCGTCACCGTCGCCGGCCGTGACACCCGCACCCACAAGCCGCGCGAACTCGCCGACGTCGTCGGCACGGTGGGCCAGGACCCGCTCGCCCACTTCGTCACCGACACCGTCGAGGACGAACTCGCCTACGGCATGGAGTCCCTGGGCCTGAGCCCTCAGGTCATGCGGCGCCGGGTGGAGGAGACGCTGGACCTGCTCGGCCTCGCCGACCTGCGCGACCGCCCGATCGCCACGCTCTCCGGCGGCCAGCGGCAGCGCGTCGCGATCGGCTCGGTCCTCACCGCGCACCCGCGGGTCCTCGTCCTCGACGAGCCGACCTCCGCACTCGACCCGGCCGCCGCCGAGGAGGTCCTCGCCGTCGTCCAGCGCCTGGTCCACGACCTCGGTACGACGGTGCTGATGGCGGAGCACCGGCTGGAACGCGTCGTCCAGTACGCCGACCGCGTCGCCCTGCTGCCGGGCCCGGGCGAGGCGCCCGTGGTCGGCACCCCGGCCGACGTCATGGCCGTGTCGCCGGTGTACCCGCCGGTCGTGGACCTGGGCCGGCTCGCGGGCTGGACGCCGCTGCCGCTGACGGTCCGCGACGCGCGGCGCCGGGCGGACGGCCTGCGGGACCGGCTGACGGACCGGGACACCGCCCCGGCAGCCGCGGCCCACGCACTCCCGGCCGCTCCGGCGCCCGCGCCCCCGGTCCCACGGCCCGTCCCTTCCCGCCTCGCCCGGCTGCTGCGCCGGTCCCCCGCCGACGCCCCCGGACCGCAGGCGTACGCCGCCGAGGTGCGCTCGCTCGCCGTGCGGCGGGGCCGCGTGCAGGCGCTGCACCGCGTCGACCTGACCGTCCGCCCCGGTGAGACGGTCGCCCTGATGGGGCGCAACGGCGCCGGGAAGTCGACGCTGCTGAACACGCTCGTCGGGCTGGTCCGGCCGGACTCCGGCACCGTGCTGACCGGTGGCGCCGCCCCGTACGGCGCACCGCCGCGCGAGCTGGTGCGCCGGGTCGGGCTGGTCCCGCAGGAGCCGCGCGACCTGCTGTACGCCGACACGGTCGCCGCCGAGTGCGCGGCCGCCGACGAGGACGCGGGCGCCGAGCCGGGCGCCTGCCGTGCCCTCGTGAGCGAGCTGCTGCCCGGGGTGACGGACGGCACCCATCCCCGGGATCTGTCCGAGGGCCAGCGCCTCGCGCTCGCCCTGGCCGTGGTGCTCACCGCCCGGCCGCCGCTGGTCCTGCTGGACGAGCCGACCCGCGGTCTGGACTACGCGGCGAAGTCCCGCCTGGTCGCGATCCTGCGCGAGCTGACGGCCGCGGGGCACGCGGTGGTGCTGGCCACGCACGACGTGGAGCTGGCCGCCGAGCTGGCTCACCGGGTGGTCCTGCTCGCCGAGGGCGAGGTGATCGCCGACGGGCCCACGGCGGACGTCGTGGTGTCCTCCCCGTCCTTCGCCCCGCAGGTGACGAAGATCCTCGCGCCGCAGCAGTGGCTGACGGTCGCGCAGGTGCGGAAGGCCCTCGCATGAGCCCCTCCCCCGGCGCCGACCGCCCCGCCCCGACACGCCCCGCCCGGAAACGCCCGGCCGGGACACGCCCCGCCCGGATACGCGCCGTCCGTCTCGGCCCCCGCTCGGTCGCCGCGCTCGTGCTGGTCGGCGCGGTCGGGGTGGCCGGGCTGCTGTGGCCGTTCCTCGCCCCGCCCGGCTCCCAGGTGCTCGCGCACGCCCAGGACGCCCCGTGGCTGTTCGCGGGACTGCTGGTGCTGCTGGTCGCGGTGGCCGCGGCGACGATCGCCGAGTCCGGGCTCGGCCCGAAGGCGGTCGCGATGCTGGGGGTGCTGGCGGCGACCGGCGCGGCGCTGCGGCCCGTCGGCGCGGGCACGGCCGGCATCGAGCCGATGTTCTTCCTGATGGTGCTCAGCGGGCGGGTCCTCGGCCCCGGTTTCGGGTTCGTGCTGGGCGGGGTGACGATGTTCGCGTCCGCGCTGCTGACGGGCGGGGTCGGCCCGTGGCTGCCGTTCCAGATGCTGTCGATGGGCTGGTTCACGATGGGCGCGGGCCTGCTGCCCGGCCCCGAGCGGCTGCGCGGCCGTGGCGAACTCGTCCTGCTCGCCGGGTACGGCTTCCTGGCGGCCTTCGCCTACGGCACGGTCATGAACCTCGCCGGCTGGCCCTTCATGGGCGGCAACGCCTCGAACATCGCCTTCGACCCGCACGCGGGCCCCGGCGCCAACCTGGCCCGCTTCGTCGCGTACTGCCTGGCCACGTCGCTCGGCTGGGACCTGGGCCGGGCGCTCGTCACGGTCGCCCTCACCCTCACCCTCGGCCCGGCGATCCTCAGGGCGCTGCGCCGGGCCACCCGGCGGGCGGCGTTCGAGACGCCGGTCACGTTCGATCCGGCCGGTGAGTGAGGGGCCGTACGCCGAGCGTGTGCGGGCGGGGCTCGCGGCGGTGAAGCACCCCACATGACCCAGGTCACCTACGAGGCGGGGCCGTAGATCCATTCGCCTGTCATGCCCGCGTCGCCATGGGGGCTGACCTGGGGTTTGAGAGCCACATCACATACTCGGGCTTTCTTCTCGATGCGACCACAACTAGTAAAAGGGGTCATTGCGGACGCCTGCCGGGCCTGCTTCTCTGGATGACGTCGCACGGCGCCGACGTGCCCTTCAGGGCCGCGGCGCCTCCGCATGCCACGGCCGCAGCAGGCGGCCTCGCGCATCTCGTGCTCAACGGCGTGCCGGCGACGCCACTGTCCCCGACGAAAGGCTTCCCGTGTCCGCCGTTTCCCTCTTCCGTCGCGTCTCCGCCCCCAAGAAGGCCCTCGCCGGCGCCGCCCTGGCCGCCGCCGCGTGCGGTTCCCTGATCGCCGCCGCGCCCGCCCAGGCCGCGACGACGCAGGCCTCCTCGGCCCAGGCGGTCGCGAAGAAGATGATCGGCAGCTCGGCGCAGTACCAGTGCTTCTCGAACATCGTCGAGCGCGAGAGCGGCTGGAACCCGAACGCCACCAACTCCTCCAGCGGCGCCTACGGCCTGGTCCAGGCCCTGCCCGGCTCCAAGATGTCCTCGGCCGGCTCCGACTGGAAGACCAACCCCGCGACCCAGATCAAGTGGGGCATGAACTACATGAACGAGCGCTACGGCAGCCCGTGCGGTGCCTGGAACTTCTGGCAGGCCCACAACTGGTACTGATGGCGCCGGTACGGACCCGTTTTTCCGTACCCCGGCAGACGCGAAGGCGGCGGCCCCCGATCCCCTGGGCCGCCGCCTTCGCCATGTCCGAGGGGACCCGCGATTCCTTCTCGCGCCACACCGGACCGGTCGACGCCACCGGACCGGTCGACGCCACCGGACCGGTACCGGATCAGCTCGCGGCGCGCTCCCTCTCCGGCTCCTTCGGCAGGCTGCCGACCCGCACGGCCGGGGCCGTGAGCACGGTGGTGCGGGGGCCCTGGAGCAGGTACGTCAGTGCGAACCCCGCCCCGACCACGGCCGCGCCGCCGACCGCGTCCAGCACCCAGTGGTTGCCGGTCGCGACGATCGCGGAGACCGTGAACAGCGGGTGCAGCAGGCCGAGCGCCTTCATCCACCACCTCCGCGCCAGGATCACGATCACCAGACCGCACCACAGCGCCCAGCCGAAGTGCAGTGAGGGCATCGCCGCGTACTGGTTGGTCAGCTCGGTGAGCGTGCCGTAGTCCGGCCTGGCGAAGTTCTGCGGGCCGTTGACGGTGTCGACGATGCCGAGGCCCGGCATCAGGCGCGGCGGGGCGAGCGGGTAGAGCCAGAAGCCGGCGAGGGCGAGCACGGTGGCGAAGCCGAGCGCGGAGCGGGCCCAGCGGTAGTCCACGGGGCGGCGCCAGTACAGGACGCCGAGGATCGCCAGCGGAATGCCGAAGTGGAACGACTCGTAGTAGAAGCTGAAGAACCTCGCCGGCCAGCCGGCGGAGACGACCGCGTGGTTGACCCAGTGCTCGACGTCGATGCGCAGAAGAGTCTCCAGGCCGTGGAGCTGGTGGCCGTGCCGCTCGGCCAGGGCCCGGCCGCCGCTGTTGGTGCCCCCGGTCGCGGCGAGCCGGACCTGCGCGTACGCCCAGTACGTGAGGCGCATCAGCAGCAGCTCGAACAGCAGGTTCGGGCGGCTGAGGACGCGGCGCAGGGCGGGCAGCCGCGGAAGGCGCCGCAATCGGGGTGCGGGGGCGGCGTACCGGGTGGGCAGGGGGCGGTCGAAGTACGCCGAGGAGCGGACCAGGAAGGGGACGGCGGTGGCCGCGGCGAGTGCGGCGAGCAGGACGAGGTTGTCCAGCAGCGGCTGGAACAGCGGCTTGTCCGGGAGCATCGTCCTGGCCGGCAGCGTCATCACCAGCACGACGGCGGCCGGCCACACATACCGGTCGGCGGTCCGCCTGCCGACCCTGCCGACGACGGCGAGCAGCACCCACAGCAGCTGGTGCTGCCAGGCGGTGGGCGCTACGGCGAGGGCGGCGCAGCCGGTGACGGCGACCGCGAGGAGCAGCTGCCCGTCGCGGGCGTAGCGCACCGCACGGCGTACGCCGAGGACGGCGACGACCGCACCGAGGGTGAGGAACAGGGCGATCTCCAGCGGGCCGCTGAGGCCGGAGCGGAGCAGGGCGCCGTGCAGGGACTGGTTGCCGAGGGCGTCGGCCCGCCCGCCGAGGCCCACGCCGGCCATGTGGTGCAGCCAGTAGACCGTCGAGTCGTGCGCCATCGCGGCCCAGGCCAGCGCGGTGCACGCGGCGAAGGCGACACCGGCGGACCGGGCGGCCCGGCGGCGGCCGGTGCACCACAGCAGCGGCGCGAACAGCAGCAGCGCCGGCTGCAGCGCGGCGGCCACACCGATCAGTACGCCGCTCGCCCGCTGCCCGCGTGCGACGAAGAAGCCGAGCAGGACCAGCAGCACCGGCAGGATGCTGCTCTGGCCGAGCCACAGGGTGCTGCGCACCGGCAGTGACAGCATGAGCAGGCTGATCGCGACGGGCGCCGCCGGCAGCGCGGTACGTCTGCCCGCCGAGCCGGCCCTCGGCTGCGGCAGGGCACGGGCGGCGACGACGCCCAGAGCTGCGACCAGCAACAGCGTGGACAAGGTCCAGCCCCAGCCGAGGGCCTGCTCGGCCGCCCCGGTGAGCGGCTTGAGGACGAGTCCCCCGAAAGGGGTACCGCTGAAGCGGGTGGAGTCGTACAGGGAGCCGTTGACGTGCAGCACGCCGTGCGGGCCGACCCAGGTCTCCAGGTCGGTCAGCCGCTCCCCGCGCGGGGTGGTCAGGACCGTGGCGACCTCGCGGGCGGCGAGAAGGGCCGCGAGCAGCCAGACGCCCAGCCCGAGGACGTGCGGGCGCGCCCGGGCCGCGCCTGCGGCCGTCGCTGCGCCGGCTGCCGCCGGTTGCCCGCTGTGCTCAGCATTCGCCACGCCTGGTCGGCCCTCCCGCCCGGACGTCCTGCCGCCCTTTTGTCCCGAAGACGATAGACCGCCCGAGTTGTCACTGCTTGCGTGTGGCGCGAGAAGGATCACACCGGGGCGGTGGATGTTCGCCGCGCGATCGGGCAGATGCCCCTGCACAACCGACGTTTAGCTGCATCATGCAACGAGGTGCGTACGGCCCGTAATGGGACCAACGGCGCCTATGGTCGGTTTTCGGTCCGCCGTCACCGCCGCCGCGTGGGCCCTTGTCCCTGTC
This sequence comes from Streptomyces sp. NPDC097129, assembly GCF_055668065.1. Lineage (NCBI taxonomy): Bacteria > Bacillati > Actinomycetota > Actinomycetes > Kitasatosporales > Streptomycetaceae > Streptomyces > Streptomyces sp. NPDC097129. The sequence goes on from NZ_JBVOQE010000001.1 coordinate 575,109, forward strand.
CCCGTCGAAAGGCAGGCGAGCGAAACGTTGTCGGCTGCGACCGTCGCTGCTCATCCCGTCAGGCCCGTCACTCTGAAGAAGACCCAGGACGACGTCACCGTCACCGACCCGGCGCTCGTCAGGCGCGCGGTCAAGGCGGCGGCACTGGGCAACGCCATGGAGTGGTTCGACTTCGGTGTCTACAGCTACATCGCGGTCACCCTCGGCAAGGTCTTCTTCCCCTCGGGCAATCCGACCGCCCAGCTGCTGTCCACCTTCGGCGCCTTCGCCGCGGCCTTCCTGGTCCGGCCGCTCGGCGGCATGGTCTTCGGACCGCTCGGCGACCGCGTCGGCCGCCAGAAGGTGCTCGCGGTCACCATGATCATGATGGCGGCGGGCACGTTCGCGATCGGCCTGATCCCCTCGTACGCCTCGATCGGCGTCGGCGCGCCGCTGCTGCTGCTCGCCGCGCGGCTGGTGCAGGGCTTCTCCACCGGCGGCGAGTACGCCGGCGCGTCCACCTTCATCGCCGAGTACGCCCCCGACAAGCGGCGCGGTTTCCTCGGCAGCTGGCTGGAGTTCGGCACCCTGGCCGGTTACATCGGCGGCGCGGGGCTGGTCACGCTGATGACGGCGCTGCTGTCCACCGACGACCTGACCTCCTGGGGCTGGCGCATCCCGTTCCTGATCGCGGGCCCGATGGGCATCATCGGCCTGTACCTGCGGATGAAGCTGGAGGAGACCCCGGCGTTCGCGGCGGAGGTCGAGAAGGCGGAGTCGGCGCGGCGGAAGGTGCCGCTGCGGGAGATGATCACCGGGCAGTGGAAGGCGCTGCTGCTGTGCATGGGCCTGGTGCTCGTCTTCAACGTCACGGACTACATGCTGCTGTCCTACATGCCGAGCTACCTCACCAGTGAGCTGAAGTACGACGAGACGCACGGGCTGCTCGTGGTGCTCGGTGTGATGGCCGTGATGATGATCGTCCAGCCGTTCGCGGGTGCGCTGACCGACCGGGTCGGGCGTCGTCCGGTGATCGCGGCGGGGTGCGTGGGGTTCCTGCTGCTGTCCGTTCCGGCGCTGCTGCTGATCCGGCAGGGCAGCCTGGTCGCCGTCGCGCTCGGTATGGGCGCGCTGGGGCTGCTGCTGGTGTGCTTCACCGCCGCGATGCCCTCCGCGCTGCCGGCGCTGTTCCCGACGCGGGTGCGGTACGGGTCGCTGTCCGTCGGCTTCAACGTCTCCGTGTCGCTGTTCGGCGGTACGACGCCGCTGGTCGTCACGGCGCTGATCGGGGCGACGGGGAACATGATGATGCCCGCGTACTACATGATGGCCGCGGCGGTCGTGGGCGGCGTGGCCGTCTGGTACATGGCGGAGTCGGCGGGGCGGCCGCTGCCGGGCTCTGCGCCGGCGGTTTCACGGGCGGCGTAGCGGGGTCTTTGGGGCGCGGTCTTCGGGGCGGTCTTTGGCTGCGGGTGCGTGGTGGCTGGTCGCGCAGTTCCCCGCGCCCCTTGGATGCCTGCGGCGGCCCGTTGCGGTCCGGTGGGTGGTTGCTGTCGCGCGTGCGGTTCGTTGTGGGTCGGGGCCGGGGTGGGGGGTGTCCGTCCTCGGTCCGGCCGCCCGTTTCCGACGCGCTCGCTGTTGGTCGGTGCCGGCCGCTGCGGGCGGACACCCCCCACCCCGGCCCCTTCCCGCCGCGCGCGGGTGCCGGCCGTCATCTGGCAGAGCTGCGGGCAGTCGTGCCGCTGGGGCGGCACGGGTGAGCAGGGGGAACCATTGGGTCCGGGAGGTCGTCCATACGTGACGTGCGCACAACACCCCGGGTCCTCACCCTCGTCCTCACCCTGCTCGGCATCCAGCTCGCCTGGCTCGCCGCGCCGGCGTACGCCTGTGGCTGTGGTGCGATGATCCCCGGCGGGCACACGCAGGTCAGGGTCGACCGCGAGGTCTCCGTCGTGCGGTGGGACGGCCGGCAGGAGCAGATCGTGATGAGCCTGACCGTCGCCGGCACCGCCGACCACGCCGCCTGGATCATGCCCGTCCCGCACCGCGCCACCGTCCGCCTCGGCGACGGCCGCCTCTTCGAGCAGCTGCGGGAGCAGACCGCCCCCGAGCAGCGCACCCGGTACTACTTCTGGCCCCGCTCCGGCGACTGGCCGTTCGCCTCCGGGGACGGCGTCTCCGCGGCCGCCCCGCCGCCGGGCGGCGCGGGCGTCGGCGTCGTCGGCCGCGAGCGGCTCGGCCCGTTCGACGTGGCCCGCCTCACCGCCGACGACCCCGCCGCGCTCAGCGACTGGCTGCACCGCAACGGCTTCGCGCTTCCCACCCGCCTGGCGCAGGCCCTCCAGCCGTATGTCGACCGGCACTGGGAGTACGTGGCGATCCGGCTCGCCCCGCAGAGCGAGCACATCCCGCTGTACGGCGCCCTCGACCCGCTGCACCTCACCTTCGCCGCCGACGCCCCGGTCTACCCGATGCGGCTGTCCCGGCTGGCCGCCACCCCGCAGTCGCTCGGCCTGTACCTGCTCGCCGCGCACCGGATGGAGCCGCGCACGGCCATCGGCGGCGACCAGCCGAAGGTCACCTTCGCCGGACGCGTCCGGGACGCCTCGGGCCCGCTGGGCGAGCTCAGCCACGGCACGGACTACCTCACGGCCCTCGACCAGGAGTTCCCCGTGCCGTCCCGCATCTCCGGCGACCACGAGCTGCGGCGCGCCGCGACCGACGACCCGTATCGCGAGGTGGTCTACGACTACCGGCTGCGTGAGATCGCGGGCCTGCCGGCCTGGCTGGCGGCCATCGGCGGGGGCCTGGCGGTACTGGTGGCGGTGGTCGCCGTGTGCACCGTACGCGCCACACGCCGCCGCACCTCCCGGGCACCCGTGCCCAACCTCTGAAATGCTGTGCCCTGGGACGTGGGATTCGCATGGAAGGTACGGACGCATGAGCGGCTCGCAGCTCTGGGACGACGTCGACGACTACTTCTCCACCCACCTCGCGCCGGACGACGAGGCGCTGCTCGCCGCGCTCCGCGACAGCGAGGCCGCCCAGCTGCCGAGGATCAGCGTCACTCCGGCCCAGGGCAAGTTCCTCCAGTTGCTCGCCCAGGTCCACGGCGCCCGCACCGTCCTGGAGATCGGCACCCTGGCCGGCTACAGCACGATCTGGCTGGGCCGGGCGCTGCCCGCCGACGGGCGGCTGATCTCGCTGGAGTACAACCCGAAGCACGCCGAGATCGCCACCCGCAACATCGCCCGCGCGGGCCTGGACAAGCTGGTCGAGGTGCGCGTCGGCCCGGCCCTGGAGTCGCTGCCCCAGCTCGCCGACGAGAACCCGGCGCCCTTCGACCTGGTCTTCATCGACGCCGACAAGGCCAACAACGCCCACTACGTCGAGTGGGCGCTGCGGCTCACCAGCGCGGGCAGCCTGATCGTCGTCGACAACGTGGTCCGCGGCGGCCGGGTCGCCGACGCGGGCAGCGAGGACCCCGACGTGCGCGGCACCCGCGCCGCCATCGAACTGATCGGCTCCCACCCCCGGCTGAGCGGCACCGCGATCCAGACGGTCGGCAGCAAGGGCTACGACGGTTTCGCCCTCGCCCTCGTCCTCTGAGCCCGGGGCACGCCCGAGGGCTCAGAGTTCGTGGTAGAAGCCGACGTTCACGCTGCGCGGGCCGGTGCGGTCCTGGATGACGATCTCGCCGGAGCCGCCCCGCGGCAGCCCGACCGTGCCGCCGTACACGAGGGGCTGGGCGTACTCGCCGACGATCATCCGCACCTCGGAGGACGGGTCCGGCTGCGAGCCGCGCAGCCAGGTCAGCTGCCAGCCGCCGTCGGGGCCGCAGACGAACTCCAGGTGGACGCGCGAGACGAACAGCCAGTCCTCGGGCGTGACGAGCCGGCAGGTGGCGGCGTCGCGCCCGACCCTCAGCACCGCACCCGGTTCGCTGGGCGCGTCGGCCATGGCCATCCCGGCCGTGGCGCCCTCGTCTCCCCCGGAGACAGAGGCCATGGTGAGTTCGAGCACGTGCGCTCCCCTTTGCGACGTCGCGGTGCGGCGGCCTGGTTGGCCTGCCGCCGCCGCATGATAGATCGGCGGGCCCGGCCGCGTCCGGCACAATGGGTACATGACCGAGCGAAAGCCACCCGGGGTGCCGTTCGAGTCCTGGGTCGACAAACAGATCCGTGACGCGCAGGCCCGCGGTGACTTCGACCGGCTGACCGGCGCGGGGGAACCGCTGCCGCCCGAGGTCGAGTCGGCGTACGACGAACTGTGGTGGGTCAAACGCAAGTTGCACCGCGAGGGGCTGTCCGTGCTGCCGCCCGCGCTGGCGTTGCGCAAGGAGGCCGACGACGCGCTCACGGCGGCGTACGCGGCGCCGTCGGAGTCGCTGGTGCGGCGGATCATCACCGAGATCAACGTCAAGATCCGCGACATGATGTTCAAACCGCCGCCCGGCCCGCCGCTGGGCCGCAAGCCGTACGACGTCGAGGAGGTCGTACGGCAGTGGCGTGAGCGGCGGACCGCTGCGGGCGGCGGTCCGGTGAGCTGACCGGCCCCTCGGGGGGGCCGGTGCGCTGCGTCAGAGGTGCAGCAGGCGGCGGGACAGCTCGCGGTAGTCGCGCAGGGTCAGCCGCAGCTCCTCGGTGTCCGTGCCGGTGACGGGCTTTTCCTCGCCGGCCTCGCCGCCCTGCCAGGACATCCGCAGAGTACGGCGGCGCCGGGAGACGGCGTCATTGACGTGCGCGGCGATCTCCTGCAGCAGGCGGTCGGCCTCCTCCACCGCGTCACGCGGTGCGTCGACGAAGCCGGCCAGCGCGTGCGAGAGCCGCTGATGGAACTCGTCCACCTCCTCGTGCGGCATGAGGGAGCCGCCACTGGGGCTGTCGGCCGCGGTCGCCTCGGCGCCGGCCGGCGTGGTGCCGGTCATCGCCGTGCCGGTCGGCGTGGTCGCCTCGGCGCCGGTCGGCGTGGTGCCGGCCGTCGCCGTGCCGGTCGTTGCGGTCGTTCCTCCCGTCGTGGTCGTACCCCCTGTCGTGGTGGTGGCGCCCGTCGCGGTCGTGCCGGCGCCGTGGCTGGTGCCGGTGGCGGTTTCGCCGCGCGCGTCCGGGTCGGCGGGGAGGGGCGACCGGCCGGAACCGGGGCCGGGGCCGGTCACGGACCTCTCGCCCAGCCCGGGCACGGTGTGCCCCTGCCCCGCGGGCGTCACGGTGTGACCTCCGGCGTGCTCGGCGGGTGCCACCGGAGCGCGCTCCTCCGTTGTCGGGGCGTGGCGCATGCCTTGACGGCTGTCGTCGGTCATGGCGGTCAACTCCCCTTGGCGTCGCCGCGGGTCAGGCCCCACGGCAGGTGGGTGCGATGGGTGGGCCGGGGCGCGGCTAGCTGCTCGCGTTCGGCCTTCGCGGAGCGGTCCGCGCGGTGCCGCCCGCTGTCGTGGGACGTCGCGGCGATGAGCTCCGCGAACAGCCCGCGTGCCTCGACGAGTGCCTCGCGCAGCTCCTCCGTACCGAACCCGTCGCTGTCCGCGGCCAGCGGCGCATGGGCGACGCGGTGCATGTGGCGGTAGCCCTGCACGTGGTGGGCGTGGTGTACGGAGAGCGCTTCAAGATGCTCCTCGTACTGCCCGCCGTCGGGGTAGCCGCGGGCGGCCGCCACCTCGGCGAGCAGCCGGTCCGCCTCGACGACCGCCTCGTGCGGCGCGTCGACGAAGTGTTCCTGCAGGGCCGTCCAGCGCGCCTCGTACTCTTCGCGCCGGGCCGGTTCCAACGGCTGCTCGCGCAGCTCTCCGTGCTTTTCGACGCGCCGGGCGAGATCCCGCTCGGCGGCCTTGACGTCCCCGTCGTGCCGGGCGACGGCACGGTCGTACTCGGGTCCGAAGCGCCGCTTCAGACTCCGGCCGCCGCCCGAGCCGCGGGCACGCAGGATCAGGGCCGCCGCGACAAGGACGACGGCGGCCACGATGACTATCACAGCGATGAGCACGCCTGTGGACATGAATGCCTTCCGGGTGCCTTCCGATTCTGACCGGCCCGTCCGACCGGTTTCCCCTCATCGGGTTGCCCGCGCCCCGCCCGGCAAACGGTCCGTGCACGGGGGTGTGCGGACCGGGGTCGTTTATCGGGTTGCGGCGCGCCCGGGTCGCCTTCCCACAATGACGCCCATGACCTGGACTTTCGCCCCCGAGCCGTACGACTCCCCGAACGCCCGCGCCCTGTGGCGGGCGTACTACACGGAGGTCAGCGACCGCTGGTACCTGCTGCACGAGGGGCGCCGCACCGACCCGGACGAGCTGGAACGGGAGATCGCCGCGGCCGACGGCTCCGAACTGGCGCCGCCGCGCGGCCGGTTGCTGATGGCGAGGTACGGCGGTGAGCCGGCCGGAAGCGCGGGCGTACGGCTGCTGGACGCGGCGACGGCCGAGCTGACACGGGTGTTCCTGCTGCCCGGGATGCGCGGCCGGGGCGGAGCGGGGCCGCTGGTGGCGGCAGCCGAGGACGCCGCCCGGGACCTGGGCGCCGCCGAGCTGATCCTGGACACCCGCAGCGACCTGGTGGAGGCCCGCGCCCTGTACACCCGCCTCGGCTACACGGAAACCACCCGCCACAACGACGCCCCCTACGCCGACCACTGGTTCCGCAAGAAGCTCGCCTGAGCCGGGGCGGGCTGCGGCCGCGCTGCCTGCCGGGCCCCGGCGGGGCGAGGTGCCCGGCCCCGGGGGCCCGGAAGCTCGCCTGAGACGGGCGGGCTGCCGCCGCGCTCCTTGGCCGGGGCCTCGCCCCGGACCTCTTGCCCGAGGCGAGGGGCTCCGCCCGGGGCCCGGCCCTGGCCTCTCAGGCCCCGGCGAGACACCCGGTCCGGGCACTGGCCGGTTGGCCCCGGCAGGGCGAGTTACCCGGCCCGGGGCCCCGGAAGCTCGCCTGAGACGGGGCCGGCTGCCGCCGCGCTCCATGACCGGGGTGGCGCCCCAGGCCTCTCGCCCGAGGCGAGGGGCTCCGCCCGAGGCCCGGCCTGTCCCGGCCCCGGGCAGAACCCCTCTGACCTGGCCTCTCAGGCCGCAGCGAGACACCCGGTCCGAGGACGGACCGGTCGGCCCCAGCGGGGCGAATTGCCCGGCCCCAGGGCCCCGGAAGCTCGCCTGAGACGGGGCCGGCTGCCGCCGCGCTCCATGGCCCGGGTGGTGCCCCGGGCCCCTCTCGCCGAGGCGAGGGGCTCCGCCCGAGGCCCGGCCTGTCCTGGCCCCGGGCGGACCCACTCTGACCTGGCCTCTCAGGCCGCTGCGAGACACCCGGGCCGGGGACGGGCCGGTTGGCCCCGGCGGGCGAGGTGCCCAGCCCCGCGGGCCGCCGGGGGCGGCGGCAGGCCGGGGGTGTGATGCGTCCGGTGCCGGCCGGTCCCCTTTCCGCCTGGCGGCGCGAGACGGTTCGCTCCGGCCGCCGGTCAGCCGGGGGTCGCGGCTCGGCCCGGGGCGCCGGGCTGTTCGCGGGTGGAGCCGCAGAGCTCCTCGTTGAGGAGTTTGACCAGTTGCGTCAGGTCGGTGGGGCGGTCCGGCCCCCACCAGTCGCCGAGGAGGTGGGCCAGCGACTCCTCCCGGGCCTGCGCGAGCCGCGCGGCGACCGCGCTCCCTGCGTCCGTCAGCACCAGGTCGACCCCCTCCCGGCGGGCGAGCTGCCGCTCTTCGACCTGCCGGGCGGCCTCGAGGATCACCTGCAGCGGCACGGGGCTGCGCTCGGCCAGCGCACCCGGCTCCACCCGGCCGTACCGCTTGATCCGCAGCAGCAGCCAGCTCGCGGCCGGCAGCAGGTCGTAGCCGGCCCGTTCGGTGATCTTCCGGTAGACCTCGCGCCGCCCCTCCCGGGTACCGAGCGCGGACAGCGCCCGGCACACCTCGTCGTACGAGGAACGCTCGACGGGGTTGCTGGCGAGGGTCTCGGTGACGTCCGGCGCGGTGACGGAGGCCCGCAGCCGGTCCTCCTTCAGCAGCCACGCCAGCAGGAACCCCAGGAAGGCGACCGGCGCGGCGTACAGGAAGACGTCCGTGATGGAGGAGGCGTACGCGTGCAGCGCCGCCGGGCGCAGCGCGGGCGGCAGGGCGCCGATGCCACGCGGGTCGGCCTTCAGCGCGTCCGGGGACGCCCCGCCCGGCAGCCGTACGCCCCGGAAGGCGTCGGCGAGTTTGTCGCTGAGGCGGCTGGCGAAAACCGTGCCGAAGATGGCGACGCCGAAGGACGCGCCGATGGAGCGGAAGAACGTGGCGCCGGAGGTGGCGACGCCCAGATCCTCGTACGACACGGCGTTCTGCACGATGAGGACGAGGACCTGCATGACCAGGCCCAGTCCGAGGCCGAACACGAAGAAGTACACGCTCATCCGGGCCGTCGAACTGTGCTCGTCGAGCCGGTGGAGCAGCAGCAGGCCGATGGCGGTGACGCCCGTACCGGCGACGGGGAACACCTTCCAGCGGCCGGTACGGCTCACGATCTGCCCGGACAGCGTCGAGGACAGCAGCATGCCGAACACCATCGGCAGCATGTGCACCCCGGACAGCGTGGGGCTCACACCCTGCACGACCTGCAGGAACGTCGGCAGATAGGTCATCGCGCCGAACATCGCGAAGCCGACGATGAAGCTGATGACCGCGGAGAGGGTGAAGGTGCGGATGCGGAACAGTTTCAGCGGCAGGACGGGTTCGGCGGCCCGGCGCTCCACGGCGACGAACACACCGGCCAGCGCCACGCCGAGCACCGCCAGGCCGATGATCTGCGGCGACCCCCAGCCCCACGTCGTACCGCCGAGGGAGGCGACCAGGATCAGGCAGGTGGCGACGGACGCGACGAGGACGGTGCCGAGGTAGTCGATGACGTGCCGGGTCGAGCGGCGCGGGATGTGCAGCGCGGTCGCGATCACGGCGAGGGCGACGACGCCGACGGGGAGGTTGATGTAGAACACCCAGCGCCAGCTGAGGTGTTCGGTGAACAGTCCGCCCAGCAGCGGTCCGAGCACGCTCGTCGCGCCGAACACGGCCCCGAACAGCCCCTGGTAGCGGCCGCGTTCGCGGGGCGAGACGATGTCCCCGACGATCGCCATCGACAGCACCATCAGGCCGCCGCCGCCGAGCCCCTGCACGGCACGGTAGGCGATCAGCTGCGGCATGTTCTGCGCCATGCCGCACAGCGCGGAGCCGATGAGGAAGATGACGATCGCGGCCTGGAAGAGCTTCTTGCGCCCGTACTGGTCGCCGAGCTTGCCCCACAGCGGGGTCGCGGCGGTGGAGGCCAGCAGGTACGCGGTGACCACCCACGACAGGTGCTCGAGGCCACCGAGGTCGCTGACGATGGTGGGCAGCGCGGTCGACACGATGGTCTGATCGAGAGCCGCCAGCAGCATGCCGAGCAGCAGGGCGCCGATCGACACGAGCACGTTGCCGGACACATGCTCCTGCTGCGCACTTCCCGTCCTGGCGTGCGCGTCCACGGTCATGGAGACCTCCCCAGCTGTCGTGAGACATCCATCCTGTTCGGTGTGACCGGTTATGGCCTGTTGAGTCCTGTTGGAGCCCAGTATTCCGGGGGGAGCCGCCTTCGCCCGAGTGGAGGAACCGCATAATCTCCGGAGTTCCTATGGGGGTCCTATGGGGGAGGGCGAACACATGGACGAACGCGGGGGTGGGGCGGAGGCCGGGGCGGGGCCCGGGGCCGGGGCGGGGCCCGGGGCCGGGGCCTCGGCGCGGGTGCACCGCTGCCCGGAGTGCGGTGCGCCTCGGGCGGCCGACAACACTCCGTCGTGCGGCTGCACCCGACGGGCGTCCGACGCCCTGGCCGCCACGCGGTCCGCTGCGGCGGCCGCGGCGGAGGACTTCGATCCGTTGCGGATCCGGCCGTATGTGGAGCTGGAGCCGGAGGGGGCGGGGGCGGGGGGCGGCGCGGGGGGTGGTGCGGGGGGCGGTGCGGAGGGTGGCGCGGAGGGTGGCGCTGCTCTGGAGGAGACGGTGCCGTTGCGGGCGGTGTCTGCGGAGCGTGCGGATCTTTTGCCCTCGGCGCCCAGCGCGGCGGATCTGAGTCTGTTCGCGGCGGCGGAATCGACGCGCCTCGGTGACGGCGGCGCGGTGACACAGCCCGACGGCGGCCCTTCCGACGGGCAGCGGCGCAGGCGCCGGCGCACTGCCGCGCTGCTGGCCGGGGGCGTCGTGGGGGTGGTGGCGGCGGCCGGGCTGGCCAGCGGCCTGCTGTCGTACGACACGCCGACGCGGGACGGTGCCGCGCCCGAGGGACCCCGTGCGGCGGTGCCGGACGGGGTGACGGACGGGGTGACGGACTCGGTGACGACTACGGCCGAGCGGTCGGCGTCTCCTGGGTCGTCGCCCTCGCCGTCGCTGTCCTCGCCGGGGCCGAGCCCGTCGCGGACGAGCGCGAGCCCGTCCGCTACGTCGTCGCCCTCGGCGTCCACCTCCGCGCCGAGCCGCCCGACGCCGACGTCGTCGCCCACTGTGACGGCGACGGCGACGGCGTCCGCGGGGGGTGTCTCGTCCGCCCCGGCTGACGGTGACCAGGACGCCCGGGTGCTGCGGCGCGGTGACCGGGGGCCGGCGGTCACGGAACTCCAGCTGCGCCTTCGCCAGCTGAATCTGTACAACGGCGAGGCCAACGGCAACTTCAACAGCCAGGTCGAGGACGCGCTGCGCAACTACCAGTGGGCGAGAGGCGTCACGGACGACGGGCTGGGGGTGTACGGGGCGCAGACGCGGGCGATGCTGGAGTCGGAGACGGAGGCGCCGTGAGCCTGCGGCGCCGGGTCGCATGTCGGGTGCGGGTGCGTGGTGGCTGGTCGCGCAGTTCCCCGCGCCCCTTATATGCCTGCGGCGGCCCGTTGCGGTCGCGTTGTGGCTGGTGTAGCGCCTTCTGCGGGTGGGTGAGTCGGGGCCGGGGTGGGGGGTGTCCGTCCTCGGTCCGGCCGCCCGTCCCCGACGACGGCACCGTTGCCCGGTGCCGGCCGCTGCGGGCGGACACCCCCCACCCCGTCCCCTCCCCGCCGTACGCGGCTGCGGGCCGTCGTCGCTTCCACCGGGGGTGCGGACCGCCACCCGTGCGTCGCGGGGTGTGGACCGCCGCGCCGTCCGCGGGTGCGCGCCGCCTCCCGTGTGCTGCGGTTGTGACCCGCGGCGCGTGCGTGCGCAGCCGCGGACCGCCGTCCCGCGCATTTGCGGTCCGGCACGCCGGGGCGGCCGTCAAGCCGCCAAGCAGCGGGCGGCTGTGTCGCCATAGCTGGGGACCACCCCGCCCGCCGTAGCTGCGGACCACCCCGCCTAGCTACGGACCGCCGTCCCGCGTAGCTGCGGGCAGTCGTCCCGCGTAGCCACGGACCGCCGCGCGTCTCTAGCCAGGGACCGCCGCGCCGCCCGCGGGGGCGCACCGCCACCCCTGCGCCGCGGGTGTGAACCGCCGCGCGTGCCTGAGTAGCCGCGGACCGGCACGCCGGGGCGGCTGCCAAGCCGCCAAGCAGCGGGCGGCTGTGTCGCCGTGGCTACGGACCGCCGTCCCGCCTAGCTGCGGGCAGTCGTCCCGCGTAGCTGCGGGCAGTCGTCCCGCGTAGCTGCGGGCAGTCGTCCCGCGGAACTGCGGGCAGTCGTGCCGCCGGGGCGGCGCGGGTGGGCGCTGGGGGTACCCCCTGCTCGAAGAGCTTGGGGGAGGCACCCCGTCGCGCCGGGTTGCGCAACCCACCCCCGGCCAGCCACCACGCGGGTGCACTCGTTCAACGCGGGGTGCGCAACCCACCCCGGCCTACCCCACGCCGGGCGCAGCCCAGCCTGGTGGACGCAACGCCGGGCGCAGCCCACCCCGGCCACCGCAACGCCGGGCGCAGCCCCGTCGGGTTATCGCCCGGCGTGCAGGCGGAACAGTCCGGAGCCGGTGTTTTCGAGGCGCAGGGCCGTGAGGTCGGGGATCCATGCGTCAGGGCCGTGCGCGGCGGCGCGGGGGCCGATGCCCACCACCCTCATCCCCGCGGAGCGCCCCGCCGCTATCCCAGCGCCGGAGTCCTCGAAGACCACACATTCCTCGGCCGGCACCCCCAGCTCCGCCGCCCCCTTCAGGAAGCCCTCGGGGTCCGGCTTGCTCGCCCCCACGCTCTCCGCCGTGATCCGTACCGCCGGCAGCGCCAGCCCCGCCGCCGTCATCCGCGCGCTGGACAGCGCGACGTCCGCCGAGGTCACCAACGCGTGCGGCACCCCCAGGGCGGTCAGCGAGGCAAGGAACTCCGGCGCCCCCGGCACCGGCACCACGCCGTCCATGTCCGCCGTCTCCTCGGCGAGCATCCGCGCGTTGTCCGCGAGGTTGTGCTCCATGGGGCGGTCGGGCAGCAGGACCGCCTCGACGCGTGTCCCTGGCGGCCGTGGACGACTTTCATCACGTTGTCGCCGTCGAGCCCGTGCCGTTCGGCCCAGCGCCGCCAGACGCGTTCCACGACGGCGTCGGAGTTGACGAGTGTGCCGTCCATGTCGAGCAGCAGCGCACGGGCGGTGAAGACGGTGGCCGGCATCGGCGACTCCCGGGAAGTGAGCGAACATGCCCCCGCAGGGACAAGGTGGTCCCGCCCGCCGGTCAGGGAAAACGGGCGGGAACCACTTTGTTCCTCCACGGTACAAAATGAGGACGGCATCCCGCCACCACCCCCGCGACAGTTCACCGGGCGTTCAGCGGGGCGGCCGCGTCATCCGGCCACCGCCTCCCACAGACTCCACACCCCGAGCGCCAGCATCAGCAGCGCCGCGATCTTGGTGATGAGCGCCAGCGGCACCCGCTTCATCAGGGCCTTTCCGCCGACGATGCCGAGACCGGCGACCGCCCACAGGCCCAGCACCGCACCGAGACCGACGGACAACGGGTCGTCGTAGCGCGCCGCGAGGTTCGCCGTCATGATCTGCGTCAGGTCACCGAACTCGGCGACGAGGATGAGCATGAAGCCCGTACCGGCGACCTTCCAGAAGGTCTGGTCCTCGGGCCGGCGCACCTCCTCCTCTTCCTCACCCTGCTTCAGCAGCAGCACCGCGGCGCCGCCCAGGAAGAGCACACCGGTGAGCGCGTGCACGATCTGCTGCGGCAGCAGGGTCAGCACACTGCCGGCCGCGACGGCGAGCACGACGTGCAGGGTGAAGGCGGCGGCGACTCCGGCGAAGACGTACGAGGCTCGATAGCGCGTGCCGAGGACGAGGCCGGCGAGCGCGGTCTTGTCCGGCAGCTCGGCGAGGAAGATGACGCCGAAGACGAGCGCCGTCACGGTGATGCTGATCAAGGTTCCTCAATCGGTCGGGGCTGCCCCACCGAGAGTGCGGTACGTCCACGCGCAAGACACCTCGGCACGGCAGCACTCGGGCACCCGTGCCGTACGGCACGGGCAAGCACTGCGTTGCCGAAGGTCTCGCTGGCGCGACCACCACGGGTCCGCCTCCGGGCGCCGGCTCGGAATGACCGAGCAGTATGTCGACGACACCGGCGAAGAGCTACTCCCCTTCTGCGCCATCCATCGTACGGGAAGAGCGCGACCTCGTACGGCGCGGAAAGTTCGACCGTGAACCTTGTCGTGTCATGAGCACGTCACTAATCTCTCACCGCGCGCACATCTCCCCGCAACACGGCACCGCGAGCATTCTCGCGCCCGCGCTCCAACACCCCCACCCCTCAAGGGAGTTCGTATGCCCAGGTTCTACGCGCGTCGACGGACGAGCATACTCGCGGCGCTCACCGCACTGACAGCCTCCGTCGCGCTGTTCAACTCCCCCACCGCCTCCGCCGCCCTGCCCACCCCGGTCAGCGCCGCCACCGCCCGCAGCTACCTCTCCCAGCTCACCGTCGCCACCGAGAACCGCACCGGCTACAGCCGCGACCTCTTCCCGCACTGGATCACCATCAGCGGCGCCTGCAACACCCGCGAAACCGTCCTCAAGCGCGACGGCACGAACGTCGCCACCGACTCCTCCTGCGCCGCCACGAGCGGCAGCTGGTACTCCCCGTACGACGGTGCCACCTGGACCGCCGCCTCCGACCTCGACATCGACCACCTCGTGCCGCTCGCCGAGGCCTGGGACTCCGGCGCGAGCAAGTGGACCACCGCCCAGCGCCAGGCGTTCGCCAACGACCTCACCCGCCCGCAGCTGATCGCCGTGACGGACAACGTCAACCAGGCCAAGGGCGACCAGGACCCGGCCACCTGGATGCCCTCGCGCACCGACTACCGCTGCACCTACGTCCGCGCCTGGGTGCAGGTGAAGTACTACTACGACCTCTCCGTCGACACCGCCGAGAAGAACGCGCTCACGAACTACCTCGCGAGCTGCTGACGGCGACGTCCACAGCCCGGCCGGCCGGCGCCCCGCGACCACGTCGCGGGGCGCCGCGTCGTATGGGGGGCGGCGTCGCGTGGGGCGCGCGTCGCGCGGGGCGTCAGAATGTTGAACTTGCAAGCATTCATTAGGTCTGCCTAACCTGTGGCCCACCCGGTGCCGCCGTCCCCCACGACCGGTCCACCGGGGCCGTTCCGCTGACCCCGAAGGAGCCCCCACATGACCGCACGCCTGAACGGCACGCAGCCGTACGCGCTCGGACTGTTCCGCATCGTCGTCGGCCTGCTCTTCGCCTGCCACGGCGCCGCCTCGCTCTTCGGCGTCCTGGGCGGCGCGCCCGGCGGCAACGGCGGCACGATCGCGGCCGGCACCTGGCCCGGCTGGTACGCGGCCGTGATCCAGCTGGTCTGCGGCGGTCTGGTCCTGCTGGGGCTCGGCACCCGCGCGGCGGCCCTGGTGGCCTCCGGCTCGATGGCGTACGCCTACTTCGACGTGCACCAGGGCATGGCGCTGTGGCCGATCCAGAACGGCGGCGAGGCATCGGCGATGTTCTGCTGGGCGTTCCTGCTGCTGGTCTTCACCGGCTCCGGCGCGTTCGGCCTGGACCGGATGCTCCTCCGGCGCGGCGAGAGCGCGGACGACCGGCCGGCGCCGGAGCGGACGCCGGTGGCCGCCGCCTGACGGCCTCCCGTACGGCGGCCCGTGCGCAACTTCCGACACACGAGCCCCCGGCGAATCTCCCGTCCCACCTCAGGCGTACGCTGTATGGCTGTCATCGGCCGGTCACTGCCGCTCCCCGCTCTCGCGCGGCAAACGGTACGGCCCAGGGGGGAACACGGGGAGTAGCAGTGCTGGAGAGTGTCGGGTTGCTGACCGGCAGCCCATGGATCTACGCGGTCGTCGCGGCCTCCGTGCTGCTGGACGTGTTCCTGCCGATCCTGCCCAGTGGCGTCCTCGTCATCACGGCGGCGACCGCGGCCGCCGCGGGCACCGGAGCGGCCGGCGCCGCGGGCCCGGCCAAGGTCCCCGACCTGCTCTTCCTCATCCTCTCCGCGGCGACCGCCTCCGTCCTCGGCGACCTCGTCGCCTACCGGCTGGCCTGGCGCGGCGTGGCCCGTCTGGACAGCGCGATCGCCCGCTCCCGCCGCCTGACCCGCGCGCAGGAACGTCTCGGCGCCGCGCTCGCCCGGGGCGGCGGCCCCCTCGTCGTCCTCGCCCGCTTCGCCCCGGCCGGCCGCTCGGTCGTCTCCCTCGGCGCCGGCGCCGCCCACCACCGCGCCCGCGACTTCCTCCCCTGGTCCGCCCTGGCCGGCCTGTCCTGGGCCGGCTACAGCGCCGCCCTCGGCTACTACGGCGCCCACTGGCTCGGCGCGACCTGGCTGGCCACGGGCGTGTCGGTGGCGGCCCTCTTCGGCGCGGGCGCCGCAGCCGTGTACGTGATGCGACGCCGGCCGGCGGCGCAGGGGGCGGCCGTCCAGCAGTAGCCCCCACGGGCCGACGACGCCGGCCCGGCCCCGGTCCCGGTCCCGCCGGTGACCCATCGGGCGCTCACCGGGAGATGACGCCGATCCCCGGTCTCTGTCCTGCCGGTAGCTTCTCGGGCGGTGACGCCGATCCCCGTCCTGCGGGCAGCGCCTCGGGCGCGACGGCTCGGACCGCCGTCCGTGCCGGCAGCCCAACGGCGGTGACGGGGACCGCCGCCCGGCAGCCCACCGGCGGTGACGGGGACCATCGGCCCGGCAGCCCACCGGCGGTGACGCCGGGCCGCAGTCGGGCGACCCGTCGGTCGACGCCCGGTCGGCGGCGTCGGCCGTCCCGGCCGGGGGCCGGCCCTCCGGTCCTAGTCCGGCGGGGGCGGCAATCTCCTCCTCCCCTACCCCGCCCGCCGCGCCGGGGCGCCCCGGACCTCCAGTTCGCCGAGGAGGCGGGCCGTGGCCGTGGCGATCTCCTCCACCGCCCGGTCGAACACCTCCTGGTTGTGCGCGGCGGGCGCCCGGAACCCGGACACCTTCCGTACGTACTGCAGAGCGGCGGCCCGGATGTCGTCCTCGGTGGCCTCACCGGGGAGCACGGGCGGACGCAGGGTCTTGATACTCCGGCACATGCCTCAAGTCTGGCCCCGCGTACGGCCGATCCGCAGCAGCTGCGATGATCTGCGCCAGGCGGCCACCGTCCACGGGGCCGACCGACGAGAGGACACACCCGATGACCCTCACGACCCCCGGCAAGCTCACCGTGGCCGTCCTCGGCCCCGGCGGCGTCGGCGGCCTGCTCGCCGCGCTGCTGGCCCGGGCCGGCCACCGTGTGATCTGCCTGGCAGGCGACACCACCGCCGACACCCTGCGCATCACCGGCATCAGCGTCCGCAGCGGTGGGTTCGGCGACTTCACGGTCGCCGTGGAGGCGGACACCGAGCTGCGCGAGCCGGTCGACGTCTGCCTGGTCGCCGTCAAGCACACCGCGCTGGACGGCGCCCTCATCCGCGTCCCGCCCGCCGTGCTCGGCGACGGACTGCTGGTCCCGCTGCTCAACGGTGTCGACCACCCGGCGCACCTGCGCGAGCGCTACCGGCCCGACCGCGTCGCCCCGGCCGTCATCCGCGTCGAGTCGACCCGGACCGCACCCGGTGTGATCGAACACGGCACCGCCTTCGCCGAGGTCGACCTCACCGGCGACCCGGTCCCGCAGGACCGCCTGAGCGCACTCGCCCGGGCCCTGTCCGACGCCGGTGTCACCGCCCGTGTCCTGGCCGACGAGGCCGCCGCCCTGTGGGCGAAGATGGCGTTCCTCGCCCCCATGGCCCTGCTCACCACCCGCCACGGCGTGCCCATCGGCGAGCTGCGCACCCGCCACCGCGACGAGCTGACCGCCCTGGCGGAGGAGACGGCGGCCGTCAGCCAGGCCAGCGGCGGCCCCGGTGACGCGGCCGCCGCCCTCGCCCGTTACGGCACCTTCCCGGCCGCCACGAAGTCCTCCATGCAGCGCGACGCCGAAGCGGGCCGCGCGCTCGAACTCGACGCGATCGGCGGCGCGTTGCTGCGGGCGGCGGAACGGCACGGGGTGCCCGTCCCGGTGGCGGCACGGGTGGTGCGGGAGCTGCGGGAAGCGGGGTACTGAGCACGGCGGCCGGAGGGGAACGGCCGTACCAGCGCCTCGTGCACTCATTCGAGTGAAGCCACGGAAGCAGCTCGCTGCCTCAATTCGAACAGGCGTAGCATTGCCGCGTGGCTACGACCTATGAATTCCCCAGTGACCTCCTCGCCGGCCAGGAGGAGCTGCATCAGGTCCGGTCCGAACTGTCGGCCCTGCTCAAGCGGCTCCCCTGGTCGGTGGAGCCGCTGGACGGCTTCAGCGACGACAACGGCTGGCGCAAGCTGGAACGCCCCGCCTCGCCCGGCTGGACGGCCGACGAACAGGCCGAGGTGGAGAAGCTCCGGCGCCGCGAGCACGAGCTGGCGGTGTTCGTGACCACGCACCGCTTCTGGTCCGAGGTAGCGCCCGAGAGCCGGATGGAGGCCCGCTCGCGCCTCAAGCACGCGCACGAGACTCTCCCCAGCGAGACCGGCGGCCAGGCCGAGGGTTAGCCGAGCAGCCGCTTCATCTCCGCGATCTCGGGCATCCCGGACGCCCCCGAGTGCGACGAGTGGTTCTCCATCCCGGGCATGTCCGAGCCGCCGTCCTGGGGTACGTCCTCACCCCAGGCCGTCAGCCAGCCGCTCATGGTCCGGATCTCCGGGTCCTGCGCCTTCTCGATGCGCGCGGCAAGACTCTTGACCTGCGCGGACGAACCCCGCTGGGCGGCCAGCCGCGCCATCTGCAGCGCCTGGCGGTGGTGCGCGGGACCATGCCCTGCGCGAAGGCCACGTCCTGCGCGTTGTGCGCGCTCACGCCCGCCGAGGCGGAGGCAGAGGTGACGGAGGACGGGGCGGCGGCCCCGCCGTCCGCCGCTGCCGCCCCCGCAGGCGGCAAGAAGGAAGGCGGCACTCACCCCCGCCGCGACCAGAGCGGAACAGCGCGCGAGGGTACGGGTGGTGTGGCTCATGGCTGAACTCCTGCTCGAAGAGAGGGAATCTCGAGGACACGCGGACGCACCGCGCCGGTCGGAACGACCGACGGCACGGCACGGGCGGTGTCTAGATCCGCAGGAGCTGGAGTTCGGCCAGTGTGGGCGGCGCACAGGCCCCGTCGGGCGCGGCACCGACGTACGCGCAACCGGTCCGGGCCGGTACGACGACGGGCCCCGGGCCGGCGACCGGCACGGGCGCCTCGGGCCCGCCGCTCACCGCCGCGGAGGCACAGGTGGCGTCGGCATGCCGCGCATGCCCACCGCCGCAGTGCCCGTCCCCGTCCGCGCACCCGTCACCGGCGACCACGCCGACGGCGGCCGGGGCGCTCATGTGTCCATGCCGCTCCGGCACGACCCCACCGGGCGCCAGCGCATGCATGCCCAGCAACCCGGTCAGCAGTCCGAGCACGGCAACCACCCGCCACCACCGCACACGCGGCTGCGGGAGAATCCCCACCTCGAACCGACTCACGCGCCACATCGTGGGCAACCCGCCCCCCCGGACACGCGAAAGGACCCCCGGGTTTCCCCGAAGGCCCTCCACCGAGTGGGCGCGGACGGTTTCGAACCGCCGACATCCTGCTTGTAAGGCAGGCGCTCTACCACTGAGCTACGCACCCGGGACAAGCCGACAGCCTACATTGTCCCGGGCCGCGCCCTGCAAACCAGCAGAAGGTGAGCAGGCGTAGCCGTTTCCTGAGAGATCGAGCGGTTCTGCGTCCTACGGAGAGGGCGCAGGCTCGACCGCGTGCCCCGAGTGGTGTTGGGCACGCTGCTCCCCCGCTTTCGCACCGGCTCCGGCAGCACGGGGCGTGCCCGTGATCCTTGGGAGGCGGGGGCGGGGTTCCTCGTACCCCCGGCTCTCCGGCCCGGTCTGGACGGTCCGATGCCCCGCACGATCTCTCCGGTCGGGTGGGGGCGGTGCCGTCCGACGCCGGATCGGATGACCGAGGGCACGCCGTCCGATCGCCACGGCGGCGGCGTCATGGCGAGTGATCTCTCGTCGGGCAGTGGACAGTGGCTGCTGCCAGTACCGGGCACCCCACCGAGAGGTGTACGCCGGGTCGACCGCGACGATCACCAGGCCCTGCTCGGCGGCCATCGACACGAGCCGGTTCCTGAGCCGTGCCGTGGGAAAGCGGGAGACAAGTCGGCGGAAGCTCTTGCTCCGGCCATGCTGCTCGCGGCTTGTCCCGTCGGTGAAGTCCAGGTCCTCGATCGCCACCGCGCCGACTCCGCAGCGCCGGGCGTGGTGCAGCAACCGGGTCAGCGCGTGCCGGATCTGGGCGTCCCTGTGCGAGGCGCTGCCCGAGAGGTCGTAGAAGTACCGCCGGGGTGCACCGACCGGGTTGCCGTGCACACCGAGGCTCCAGGCGGCGAGATGGTCGTCATTCATGTCGACCGCGAGCACGCCTCGGGCCAGCGCCACGCGAAGCGGCAGCACCGGGGTGGCCCTGCGCTGCCAGGAGGCGGTCACGTACCAGCGGCCGCGTCCGACGTCGTGATGGATGCGGTACGCGACCGCCCGGTCCCCGGCGATGCGGTCCCGCCACTCCTCGGCCCGGTACCCGAACGCCACCGTCGCCTCGAGCACGTACCGGCCGTGCGGGGCGTTGGCCAGGTGCATCAAGGCCGCCGGCAGTCTGATCGAGAGTTCTCCGGTATCGCTGACACGGATGGTCTCATTGCCGTTGCGCTTCCCGGACTCGCCGTCGGCGGCCAGGAACCTCCGGGCGGCACGCCATCGCTCCCGCCGGGTCCGCCCGTCGAGTCCGGCGTCGTTCGGACGGTGGCACAGGCTTGCCGGCTTCTTGCCGCCACCGCGCACCACATGCACCCGGCCCGCTGCCCAGTCGGACTCCACGGCGGCCGACCGGTCCCGCAGGGCGTGCAGGCGGCGGGACTTGGCGTGCCACTCCGACCGGGTGGCGTAGCCGCGCGGGAGCCCGGCCCGCTTGTCGGCGTTGGCGCCCAGGGGGCGGGCCAGCCTCGCCTCGATCCGTGCCGTCTCGGCGCGCAGCCATGCCTTCTCGGCTGCCTGACCACGCCGGGCCGACGCCCACTGATCGTGGGTCGCCTAGGTGATGCTGCCGGCCCACCGCGCCGACGACGTAGCGGTCAGCGCCCGCTTGCGCGCCGCCCAGGAGGTGGCGTCGTGAGACGTCCCCTGCCGGGACCGCACGGCGAGATCCCGCGACGCGAGCGAGCCGAGGAAGGCACCGACCTCGGTCAGCACCGCCTCGTCCACCGGTGACAGCCGCAGCCGAGTCCTGACCGACACGCCCACGGGTCCGGGCACCACGAACGGCGCGGCCACCTGTCGCGATCCACCCATCCGCTGCCCCCCGTCGACGCCGAAGATCCTTTCGTCGTATGCAACGACCATCACCCGGGAAGGTCACCCGTTCGACCGTGGGACGCGGTCAGCACCGGGACCGGCCACCGGTCCGTGGACGTGCGGCTGAGTGCCGCAGCGAACCGGCTCCGGGCCGTCAGCCGGGACGGGTCCGTGACCCCGTGCCGTCGTCGGCGCGTCACAACGTCTCCGCCCTGTGTCCGTCCGTGGCGGTGGGGGGAAAATCACGTGTGTACGGCGAACTGACCGGCCCGTGTGTTCGTCTTCAACCGGTGGGAGAATGGCACCGGGCAGGGCCGAACGCAGCACGGGAGAGGGATGTGACGGCGACACCAGCGCAGCCGTACTCGTCGCCGTCGGTGTCGTACGCGCGCGCCCTACGGGACACGCTCACTTTGATGGGGCTGCCGCTCGTCGCGGTGCTGGCGGTGCCCGCGGCCTTCGCGGGCGGTGGCACGCGGCGGTGGTTCGGCGGGCGGGCGGAGAGTCAGCGGGCCGAGGCGCAGGCCGCGAAGGACGCTGCTGCCGCCGCCTTCTACGAACTGGACACCGCGCAGCGGGACCTGCGGATCTCCGTCGAGACGATCATGGCCGTGGACGACTCCCCGGCCGCCCGGCGCGCGGTCTCCGACTTCGAGGCGCTGGGGCGGCGCATCGACGAGGTCTCGCAGCAGTACATCGCGGCCGTGGACGCCCACGATCTGGACCGGGACGACCTGGAGGCGTCGGCCGCCGCGCGGGCGCGTACCGAGCTGAGCGGGGCCAAGGAGGAGCTGGAGCGGGTCAAACGGGAGCTGGAACGGTTCGGCGAGGGGCTCGGGCCGCTGCTCGGCAAGGCGGAGACGCAGCTGGCGCGGGTGGCGCCGGCCGTGGAGCGGGCCCGGCAGGCGCTGCTGGCGGCGACGGGCGCGCTGGACGCCGTACGACGGTCGGGGCTGAAGGCGGATGATCTCGCGGCGCGGCTCGCCGCGCTGTCGCCGGAGCTGACGAAGCTCAATCAGGGGGCCGGGCAGCACGGGGTGGCGCCGACGCTGGAGCGGGCCGAGCGGGTGGCGCGGGAGGCCGAGGCGGTCCGGGCGGAGGCCGAGCGGCTGCCGGAGCGGGCGGCCGAGATCGACCACCGGCTGGTGTCGCTGCGGACCCGCGCGCAGGCGCTGACGACCCGGGCCGGGCAGGTCGAGCCGGTGCTGAGCGAGCTGCGGCGGCGGTTCACGGCGGCCTGCTGGCAGGACTTGCAGCGGGTGCCGGAGCAGGCCGGGGAGAACGTGCGGCAGGCGGAAGGGAAGCTGCGGGAGGCGCAGGGCGCGCGGGACGGGCAGCGGTGGGCGGACGCGACGGCGCTGCTGTCGACGGTGCGGGCGCTGCTGAACGCGACGGACGAGGCCGTGTCGGCCGCCGGTGACCGGCTGCGGCGGCTGAACGCGGTGCAGAAGGATCCGCGGCAGGAGGTCGAGCGCACCCGGTTCGCGATCCGGGACGCGCAGCGGCTGGCCATGACGGGCCGTGCGACGCCGGATCCGCGGCACGCCCGGCCGCTGGACGACGCGGTGGCGCGGCTGGACCGGGCGGTCGCCGGTCTGGAGGGCCGGCATCCCGACTACTGGCGCTTTTTGTCCGAGACGGAGGCGGTGCGGCAGTCGGTGGCCGGGGTGGTGGCGCAGATCCGTGAGGAGCGGGGCCATCATGCCGGTTAGTCTTTCGGCATGCCTCGCTATGAGTTTCGGTGCCGTACCTGTGGTGACACCTTCGAGCTGAGCCGGCCTATGGCGGAGTCGTCCGCGCCGGCGGCGTGCCCTGCCGGGCATGACGACACGGTGAAGTTGTTGTCGACGGTGGCGGTGGGCGGTTCGGCCTCGGCGCCGGCGCCCGCCCCTCGCGCGGGGGGCGGGGGCGGTTGCTGCGGCGGAGGGTGCTGCGGCTGAGCGGGCGGTGCATGGCCGTCCGCGGCCGCGTGGGGGTTGATCGCGCAGCTCCGCGCTCCCCTCAGGGGCGCGTTGCCGTGCGCGTCGCCTTCAGGAACTCCCGCAGGATGCGCTCCCCCGCGAGTACCCCCCGCTCCGGCAGTGCCGTGATCTGCGGGGCCGTCCAGCCGTCGTCGGCCAGTTCGCCGTGGCCGGGGCGCCAGCCCCGGTCGGCGGCCAGCAGGAGGTCGGCGTCCAGCAGGGAGTCGCCGGCGGCCAGGGTGAGGTCGGCGCCGGTGCGGCGGGCGACCTCGCGTACCGCCGCGCTCTTGGTCAGCGGCCCCGGGACGGCGTAGATCTTGCGGCCCTGCAGGGACACCGTCCAGCCGCGGGGTTCGGCCCAGGCGGCGAGTTCCTTCACCCACTCCTCGGGCAGCAGCTCGCGCTCCACGACGAGGTAGGCGAAGAGGTCCTCGGCACTGCGGTGCTTGCGTACCCACACCGGGTCCGCGGTGCGCATCAGGTGGTCCTGGATCTCGGCGAGCGGCGCGCACTCGTCGGTGAGCCGTGCCTGCACGGCCGCGTGCCAGTCCGCGTCGCTCACGCCGTCGACCAGCAGATGGCCGCCGTTGGCGCAGATCGCGTAGGCCGGGGGCGGTCCGGGCAGGTTGATGCGCTGGTACTGCTTGCGGGTGCGGGTGGTCGTCGGGACGAAGACGGCCGTGTCGCCGAGTTCGGTCAGCATCCGGGCCGCCGTCTCCGTCAGGTACGACAGCGGCTTGCTCTCGTGCACCTCCACGCACAGCAGGCGGGGCGCCCGCGCGTCGGGCATGGTCAGGGCGAGGGCGGCCGCGGAGTAGATCAGCGTGCGGTCGAGGTCGCTCGCCACCAGGACCGGCATCACCGGGTCACCGCCTTGCCGTCGGCGCCGGTCGCGCCGCGCGTGTACTGGGGGTGGATCAGGCCGACGCAGGTGTAGGGGAGTTCGGCGGCCTCCTCGACGGGGACGCCGCGCTGCTGGGCGAGCAGCCGGACGTGGTCGAGGTCGGCGCCCGCTCCGGCGCGGGCGAGGATCTTCCACGGCACCCGGCGCAGCAGCACCCGGGTGGTCTCGCCGACGCCGGGCTTGACGAGGTTGACGTCGTGGATGCCGTACTCCTCACTGATGCGTTCGACGGCGGCCCACCCCGCCCAGGTGGGGGTGCGGTCGGCGGCGAGCAGTTCCTTGACGGCCGCGTCGACGGGGTCGGCGACTTCGGGGAAGCGGGCGGCGACGGCGTCGAGGAAGGCGTTCGAGAGGTCGACGCCGGCGAGTTCGCGGTAGAACTTCGCGCCGTGGAAGTCGTGCGGGCCGACCAGGTCGGCGCGCAGCACGGTGCGGGAGATCAGGCCGGAGACGGTGGAGTTGAGGCAGGCGGAGGGGATGAGGAAGTCCTCGCGGGTGCCGTAGGTGCGCACGCAGGAGCCGGGGTCGGCGAGGACGGCGATCTCCGGGTCGAAGCCGGTGGTTCCCTCCTGCTCCTCGAACTGGGCGACGGCCTGGGCGAGTTCGCGGGTGATGGCGCCCTTGCCGGTCCAGCCGTCGACGAAGACGACGTCGGCGGGGTCGTGGTGGGCGGCCAGCCAGCGCAGGGCGTTGGCGTCGATGCCGCGGCCGCGCACGATGGACACGGCGTAGTGCGGCAGGTCGAGGCCGTGCCGGTACTGGGCCCAGCGGCGCATGAGGATGCCGACGGGGGTGCCGGCGCGGGCGAGGGAGACCAGGACGGGGCGGGGGGACCGTTCGGCGATGACCGTTTCGGTGACGACGCCGGCGGCGTGCGCGATGCGGGCCGCGGAGACGTCGAGGGCCTGGTGGAAGAGGTCCTGGTACTGCTCGCTGGGCTGGTACTCCACCGGCAGCGACTCGGCGTAGTGGGCGCCGCCGCTCTGGATGGCCTCCTCGCGCTCCTCGGTGGGCGCCTCCAGCGTGACGTCCGAGAGGTCCTGCAGCAGCCAGCCGACCTCTTCGGGCGCATAGGAGGAGAAGGCGGGGCCACGGAGTGGCTCGGGCAGCATGGCGGGCCTTTCGGGGGCGGGCGCGGGCGCGGGGACGTACGACGGTACGGCCGTGAGGATCACGTGCGGGGTGTGCGCGGCGAGCCGGTCGAGCAGTCCGCCGGGGGCGTGCAGCGCGTCGGTGTCGCCGGCGGAGTCGACGACGGCGACGACGGCGTCGAAGCCGGCGCCGGCCACGTTGTAGGCGTAGCGCTCGCCGGGGCCGTCGGCGGGGTCGTCGTGGGCGGGGAAGACCAGGCGGGTGCGGATGGCGTAGCCGGGGTCGTCGACGGCGAGGACGGGTGAGCGGGTGGTGGTCGAGAAGCGGAGCTGCGCCGAGGGCAGCAGCTGTTCCAGTGCGCGGGCGAGCCTGAGCGGGGCGTACATCAGCTCTTCGGTGCCGAGGACGAGGACGCGGTGCGCATCGGGGGGCAGTGCTTCGGCCAGGCGGGCGGCCATCGCCGGCAGTGCGGCTTCCAGGCGGGCTCGGTGGGCGGGGGTGAAGCCGTGGCGGCCGCCGTCCGGGAGGCCCCGGGGCCAGTGCAGATCGACGCGGGTGGTTCGGTCGTCGTCAGGATGCGGGTGCGGGGTGGCTGGTCGCGCCCCCGCGGCGGAGCCGCATGGGTCACCGCCCCGCGCCCCCGGGGCGGCGTCCTCGTACGTCGCTACAAGGTCCCGTCCCTTTTCCAGCACGCCCTCCGGCAGCCTTACGGTGCCCGAGGCCGCCGCCACCAGGTCCACCCTCGCGTCGATCTCCCGCGCGAAGTCCTCCAGCCGCCCGGTGTCCTCCGGGGAGCGCATGTCCACCAGGGCGACGACGACGTATCGCCGTCTCGGGTAGCGCGCGTGGAGATCGCGGATCGTGTTCAGGACCGTGTTGCCCGTGGAGAACTCGTCGTCCACCAGGACCAGTGGGCCCTCGCCCGCGAGCAGGGCCGGGTTCTCGGGGAGCAGGAGGTGGGTGGTGGCGTGGGAGTGGGACTCCTCGAAGCCGCCGGCCGGGGCGACGCCGGGTACCGGGCGGCGGGTGGAGTGCAGATAGGGGGCGGTGCCGAGGCCGTCGGCGACGCAGTGGCCGAGTCCGGTGGCCGTCTCGGCGTAGCCGAGGACGGCCGCGCGGGCCGCCTCCTCGGCTCCGAGCAGTTCCCGGACCCTGCGGCCGAGCGCCAGGCCGTAGCCGTGGACGACGGACGGTGACTGCGGGACGTGCTTGCCGAGCACGTGGGACACGAGCAGGTGCGCGCGTTTGGGGTTGCGGCGCAGCGCGAGTCCCAGCAGCTCGGTGAGCTCGTCGTCGCCGGCGAGTTCGACGCCGAGCCGCTCGGCGACCCAGGTGCCGGTCCAGACCCCGTTGTTCACTGCGTTCCTCATCCGTCCGTGTGTCCTCAGCCGGGTATGCCGGCGGCGAGCAGTTCCACGAAGCTGACGCCCTCGTCGGCGACGCCGAAGACCTCGGCGCGCAGCAGGGTCCGCTCGGCCCAGGCGCGGTGCGGCTTCACTTCGTTCATCTTGTTGGTGTACGCCGACCTCAGGACGCCGCCGCCGCCGCGTTCGGGCTTCAGGATGTCCTGGGCGTCGCTGTACTCCTCGTGGCTGACGACGGACAGCGCGTGTACGGGCAGCACGTGGGAGGGGTGGATGCAGGTCTTGCCGAGCAGGCCGTTGGCCTGGTCCAGGGAGATCTCCCGCAGCAGTCCGTCCATGGCGTGCTCGATCAGTCTCTCGCGCAGTTCGACGGCCTGCCCCTCCAGGAAGGGGCTGGTGCGCAGCATCGGCTTGAACATGCGTTCGGAGACGCGGAAGTACTCCCAGACGGGGCCGGTGACGGTGAAGCCGGTGCCGTCGGCGCGGCCCAGCATGTTCACGACGTCGCCGATGACGGAGGCGACGATCTGGACGTCGTAGGCGGTCATGTCGGGGGCGCGGCGCAGGCCGTAGGAGGAGCAGAAGTCGGTGACGCCGAGGCGCACGGCGAGGACGCGGTCGCGGAACTTGTCGACGGCGCGGAAGATGCCCTCGAGGGTCTGGACGCGCGACTCGCGGTACAGCAGCTCGGGGGATTCCAGGACCGGCATGGCGAACAGGCGGCGGCCGCAGTCGGCCTCGGCGGTGGTGAGGGCCTCCAGGAAGGGGACGCCGCGTTCCTCGGTGAACTTGGGCAGCACGAATCCGGACAGCAGGCGCGCGGTTTCGCCGAGGCGGCGCACCAGGTCGGGGATCTGCCGGGGGGTGCGGACCCGGATGAACAGCAGGGGCCGGTCGGTGTGCGGGAGGGAGGCGAGGCCGGCGAACTGGCGGACGAGGTTGTCCTCGCCGTGGGCGACGTCCTCGTCGCCGATGGAGTCCTCCAGGCACAGCACCATCGACACGACTCCGCGCGCGGCCTGCTTGACGATGTCGTCGGCCAGGTGGGGGCGGGTCGCCGGGCTGTACAGGGTGGCGCCGAGGGCCACGGAGAGCAGCCGGGCCGGGGAGTCGGTGGTGAACTCGCAGGGCTGGCGGTGGAAGAGGCGCTCTCGCACCTGAGGGGCGATGTGCCCGAAATGACGCATGTATCTCCCCCGGGGCGCAAGGTCTGGCCTGTGGTTGCGGTAAAAGGTGGCCGGTAATAGTACGTACGGGCCCATGTCCGGGGTTCCCGCGGGGCATGAATTTCCGGTAACGCGCCCGAGGCAGCGCTGTGTCGGCGCGGGAGAGCCCCGCTGGGGCACGGGGTGCCCCCGCATTGTCGTGGACAGGACCCAGAAGGCAGGATGACGGCATGACGCACGCGATGCTGAAGGGGTCGAACGTCCCGGTCGAGGCCACGACGGTCCGTGCCGTGCTGCGCTGGTCGCCGGGGCAGGACGTGCCGGACGTGGACGCCTCGGCGCTGCTGCTGGGCTCCGGCGGCCGGGTGCGCTCGGACGAGGACTTCGTGTTCTACAACCAGCCCCGGCATCCGTCGGGGGCGGTGTGGCGGCTGGGCAAGAAGCGGCTGGCCGAGGGCCTGACGGACACGATCCAGACGGACCTCACGGGGGTGGAGGCGGCGGTTTCGCGCATCGTGCTGGTCGCCTCGGCGGACGGGGTCGCCTTCGACCGTGTGCGGGATCTGAGCATCCTGCTGTACGACGCCGCCGCGGCGGACGGCCAGGCGCTTGCGTCCTTCACGATCCGGCCGGAGACCGGTGAGGAGACGGCGCTGATCTGCGGGGAGCTGTACCGGCGGGGCGACGGCTGGAAGTTCCGCGCTCTCGGCGAGGGCTACTCCAACGGTCTGAAGGGCCTGGCGACGGACTTCGGCATCTCGGTGGACGAGTCGGAGGAGCCGGCCGGGGACCAGCCGGCGGCCACCGCGCCGTCCGCCCAGCCCCTGCCTCCGGAAACGCCGTCGGCGGTGCCGACCCAGCCGGGCTACGGCTATCCCCAGCAGATGCCGCCCACGGCCCCGCTGCAGCCGGCGTACGGCTTTCCGCACGCGGGGACCGGGCCGGCGTACGGCTATCCCCAGGCGGTGGACGGCTACGGCTACCCGCAGCCGGTGACCGCCGCCCCGGACCCGGACTTCCGTCTGCCGCCGATGGGCCCGCAGTTCATCGGGCGGTGACGTCGCCGGGCTACCGTTCGGCCTTGGCCTTGTAGCCCCTGCCCCACTGCAGCCCCCAGCCGTACAGCCGGTCGATCTCGCCCTGGAAGCCGTACACGAACTTCACCTCGCGCCGGACGACCAGCTCCCCCTTCACGTTCTCGATCATCACCACCGCGCAGGAGCGGGCCTGCGGGTGCCGTTCGTCGAGCCCGATCTCGATCCGCGGCCCGTTGCTGGGGTACAGCGTGACGATGGCGTGCGTACGGTCGAACGCCGGCGTCTGGTCGTAGATGTAGACGAAGACCAGCAGCCGTTTGATGTTCTCCCGGTGGTCGAGGTTGACGTACATCGTCTCCCCCGATCCGGACCCGAACCGGTCGTCGCCGCTGAGTTTGACGTACGGCGGTGCGTTGACGTCGCCGAGATAGCCGCCCAGCGGCTGCACGACCCCCTTCGTGCCGTCGGTCAGCTCGTACAGGCAGCCCAGGTCGAGGTCGACGTTGACCATGGACTGGCTGTGTTCGAGCACCTCCGGCGGCTTGAGCGCCCGGAAGGGATGGCGCAGCAGGCTTTCGCGCTGTGAGCCGCCGATGTCGGAGGTGCGCATCCGCCAGGCCAGGTTGATCCGCAGGTTGCCGGTGGCCGCGCCCTGCTTGGTGAGGGAGACCTGGCGGTGCCGTTTGGTCAGCTCGATGGAGTTGGTCGCGGCGTTGCCGGAGTCGAAGTCGGCGGCACGTCCGCCGAGCAGCCCGTCGAAGAGTCCCATTTCCCGCCCCCAGGTGTCACAGCACAGACCGGCGGGACGGCTGCGCGCAGGAGTCGTCCTGCGCAGCCGCCCCGCCGTGAAGCGTTCCCTCGCCGGGGAGGTGGTCACACCCCGGAGGGGACCTGCGTCTTGTCGTCGGAGCCCGCGTCTCCCCCGGCCGCCGCGAGCGCCTTGTTGCGGCGCACGGAGGACCAGAACGACCAGGCGATCAGGACGACGCCGACGAGACCGGTGATGACCTCGTTGATCTCGTACTGGATGGTGACCATGAGGATCACGGCGAGGGCGCCGATCGCGTAGTGGGCGCCGTGCTCCAGGTAGACGTAGTCGTCGAGGGTGCCCTGGCGGACCAGGTAGACGGTGAGCGAGCGGACGTACATCGCGCCGATGCCGAGACCGAGGGCCATCAGGACGATGTCGTTGGTGATGGCGAACGCGCCGATCACGCCGTCGAAGGAGAAGGACGCGTCCAGGACCTCGAGGTAGAGGAACATGAAGAACGCGGCCTGACCGGCCAGTTTCACCGCGTTGCGCGGCTTGCCGGTGCGTTCGGCCTCTTCCTCCTCCTCGTGCTCGCGTTCCTCGTCCGCTTCCAGTTTGTCCTCGAAGTAGCCGGACAGACCGCCGACGATCATGTAGGTGATCAGGCCGGCGATACCGGCGATCAGGACCGTCTGCCCCTTGTCGGCGTGGGCGCCGCCGTGCTGGTGGGCGTGGCTGGCGAAGGTGAAGGAGGTGATCAGCAGGACGATCAGGGAGATGCAGACCGACAGCATGTCGACCTTGCCGAGCTTGGCCAGCGGCCGCTCGATCCAGCGCAGCCACTGGATGTCCCGGTCCTCGAAGATGAAGTCGAGGAAGATCATCAGCAGGAACATGCCACCGAACGCGGCGATCGCCGGGTGGGCGTCGGTGACCAGCTGCTGGTAGCGGTCCTTGTTGTTGAGCGCGAGGTCGACCGCCTCGATCGGGCCCATCTTGGCGGTGATCGCGACGATCACGACCGGGAAGACCAGGCGCATGCCGAAGACCGCGATGAGGACGCCGACGGTGAGGAAGATCTTCTGCCAGAAGGCGGACATCTTCTTCAGGATGCCCGCGTTCACCACCGCGTTGTCGAAGGACAGCGAGATCTCCAGGACGGCCAGGATCGCCACGATGCCGAAGGCGGTCCACCCCCCGTAGAACGCCGCCGCGACCAGGCCGAGCGCGGTGACCGCGAACGACCAGCCGAAGGTTTTCAGAAGCACTGGCTACCCAATCCTGTGTCCGGGGGTCCCCCCGAGCGAGGCGAAGGGGGGAGCATCAGCTCCCCGCGCCGCACTCGGCTTTACGAAACGTTGACCCCGAAGTCTAGAGCGATGCCGCGCAGTCCCGACGCGTACCCCTGCCCCACGGCCCGGAACTTCCATTCGCCCTGGTAGCGATAGAGCTCGCCGAAGATCATGGCCGTCTCGGTGGAGGCGTCCTCGCTCAGGTCGTAGCGGGCGAGCTCCTGGCCGTCGGCCTGGTTGACGACGCGGATGAAGGCGTTGGCGACCTGGCCGAAGGTCTGGCCGCGCTCGTCGGCCATGTGGATGGAGACCGGGAAGACGATCTTCTCGCAGTGCGCCGGCACCTTCGACAGGTCGACCAGGACCGACTCGTCGTCGCCCTCGCCCTCACCGGTGAGGTTGTCGCCGGTGTGCTCCACCGAGCCGTCCGGGCTCTTGAGCTGGTTGTAGAAGACGAACCACTCGTCGCCCAGGACCCGGTTGCCGGCGCCGCACAGCAGGGCGCTGGCGTCGAGGTCGAACGGTGCGCCGGTGGTGGAGCGCGCGTCCCAGCCGAGCCCGACCATGATGTGGGTGAGGTTCGGTGCGGCCTTGGACAGGGAGACGTTGCCCCCCTTGGCGAGCGTGACGCCCATGATGCTGGTCCTCCCCTGGTGAAGCCTGTGTGGTTGTCCTGCGCGTCCGGCGCCGCGCGTCGCGCGGCGCCGGACGGTGACGTTCAGGCGGTGGGCCCGCGGCTCAGACGTTCACGCCGAAGTCCTGCGCGATGCCGCGCAGACCCGAGGCGTAGCCCTGGCCGATGGCACGGAACTTCCACTCCGCGCCGTGCCGGTAGAGCTCGCCGAAGACCATCGCCGTCTCGGTGGAGGCGTCCTCGCTCAGGTCGTAACGGGCGATCTCCTGCTCGCCCGCCTGGTTGACGACGCGGATGAAGGCGTTGCGGACCTGGCCGAAGGACTGCTGGCGGTTCTCGGCGTCGTAGATCGAGACCGGGAAGACGATCTTCTCGACGTCCGCCGGGACGGCGGCGAGGTTGATCTTGATCTGTTCGTCGTCACCCTCGCCCTCACCGGTGATGTTGTCGCCCGTGTGCTCCACGGAGCCGTCCGGGCTCTTGAGGTTGTTGAAGAAGACGAAGTGCTGGTCGCTGGCGACCTTGCCCGAGTTGTTCAGCAGCAGCGCGCTGGCGTCGAGGTCGAAGTCGGTGCCGGTGGTGGTGCGCACGTCCCAGCCCAGACCGACGATGACCGCGGTCAGGCCCGGGGCCTCCTTCGTCAGCGATACGTTGCCGCCCTTGCTGAGGCTGACTCCCACGAGTCCTCCATTGGTGTCCGGGGGCGGGGAGCCCCGTAGTGCTGTGTCATCGGATCAACGAACCGATCCTAGTAACGGGTTCCCGCACCCCGCAGGCCCTGGAGCGCAACAATCGCCGGGTGTCGGCCCGGATCAGAGGGTGTCGAGGGCCTTGACGTACTCGTTCAGGTCCCGGGCGTCGGGCAGGGCGTTGACGACGCTCCAGCGCACGACGCCCTCCTGGTCGATGACGAAGGTGCCGCGCACCGCGCAGCCCTTGTCCTCGGCGAAGACGCCGTAGGCGCGGGAGACCTCGCCGTGCGGCCAGAAGTCGCTGAGCAGCGGGTACTCCAGGCCTTCCTGCTCGGCGAAGACGCGCAGGGTGTGGATGGAGTCGTTGGAGACGGCGAGCACCTGGGTGTCGCGGCCGGAGAACTGCGGCAGATGGTCGCGGACCTCGCACAGCTCACCCGTGCACACGCCGGTGAAGGCGAACGGGTAGAAGATCAGGACGACGTTCTTGGTGCCGCGGAAGTCGGACAGCTTCACGGTCCGGCCGTGGTTGTCCTTCAGCTCGAAATCGGGGGCCTTGTCGCCGACCTGGATCGCCATCGTCGTTACGTCCCTTTCGGTGCGCTGTTCGGGTGAGAACGCTCGGTACCACCCTACGAGGCGATCACCGGGGGACGACGGCAGGCCTGCGGACGGCGGCAGGCCGACGGGCGGGCCGGCGTCGGCCGGCCCGCCCGGGCATCTGGGTCACCGCTTCGACTTGGCCGCCTTCGGCGTCGCCAGCCGGCTGCCGCTCCAGTCCTTGCCCACGCTGACGCTCTTGGACGCCGTCAGCCCCGCCGTGGTGGCGGCCTCCGAGATGTCGCTGGGTTCGACGTATCCCGAACGGCCGGTCTTCGGCGTGAGGAGCAGGATCGCCCCGCCCTCCTCGATGTACGTGGTGGCATCCACCAGCGCATCCGTCAGGTCGCCGTCGTCGTCACGGAACCACAGCACAACGGCGTCGGCCACGTCGTCGTAGTCCTCGTCCATCAGGTCGCCCTCGATGGCTTCCTCGATGGCCTCGCGGAGCTCCTGGTCGACATCGTCGTCGTAGCCGATCTCCTGGACCACCTGCCCGGGCTGGAACCCCAGCCTGCCGGCAGGGTTCGTCCGCTCCTCCGCGTGGTCCGCGGTCGCGCTCACGGGTTGCCTCCTGATCATGTCTTGGATGGGGTGCCCCCTGCTCCTCAAGAGCTCGGGGGATTCTCAGCCACGCGCGTGCGCGAAGCATTGGCCGTAGTCCACACGGGCGGGACGGATCGCGCAAGTACCCGGCGGTTCGGACCGCCGAAACGGTGACGTTCCTGGCCGTGTCGCCGCAACTTACGGCACAGGATCTCAGACCGGGGTGATGCACACCACACCTTTCTGCCCCCTTTGGGCGTTTGGGAACCACGTGTGGGTACGAGACTCGAATGAGTTTCCCACCCCGGCCGGCCTGTGGATTACCTCGCGGTAGTGACAGCGCCGGAGATGACGTGCGCCCCACCCGGGGTGGACGATGGGGTCGGCGGCAACACGGCCCTTTGGACAGGTCCTTTTCGACAGGTCCCCTCGACAGGTAAGGATCAGCGTGGCTTCCGGATCCGATCGCACCCCGATCATCATTGGCGGCCTTCCGAGTCAGGTCCCCGACTTCGACCCCGAAGAGACGCAGGAGTGGCTCGACTCGCTCGACGCCGCCATCGACGAGCGCGGCCGGGAGCGGGCGCGCTATCTGATGCTGCGGCTCATCGAGCGGGCCCGCGAGAAGCGCGTGTCCGTGCCCGAGATGCGCAGCACGGACTACGTCAACACGATCGCCACCAAGGACGAGCCGTTCTTCCCGGGCAACGAGGAGATCGAGCGCAAGGTCCTCAACGCCACCCGGTGGAACGCGGCCGTGATGGTCTCGCGCGCCCAGCGCCCGGGCATCGGCGTCGGCGGGCACATCGCCACGTTCGCCTCCTCCGCCTCGCTGTACGACGTGGGCTTCAACCACTTCTTCCGCGGCAAGGACGAGGGCGACGGCGGCGACCAGGTCTTCTTCCAGGGGCACGCCTCGCCGGGCATCTACGCGCGCGCCTACCTGCTCGACCGGCTCACCGCGGACCAGCTGGACGGCTTCCGCCAGGAGAAGTCGAAGTACCCGAACGCCCTGTCCAGCTACCCGCACCCGCGCTCGATGCCGGACTTCTGGGAGTTCCCGACGGTCTCCATGGGCCTCGGCCCGATCGGCGCGATCTACCAGGCGCGGATGAACCGCTACATGGAGGCGCGCGGCATCGCCGACACCTCCAAGTCGCACGTGTGGGCGTTCCTCGGCGACGGCGAGATGGACGAGCCGGAGTCGCTGGGCCAGCTGTCCATCGCCGCGCGTGAGGGCCTGGACAACCTGACCTTCGTGGTGAACTGCAACCTGCAGCGCCTGGACGGTCCCGTGCGCGGCAACGGCAAGATCATCCAGGAGCTGGAGTCGGTCTTCCGGGGCGCGGGCTGGAACGTGATCAAGCTGATCTGGGACCGCACCTGGGACCCGCTGCTCGCCCAGGACCGCGACGGCGTGCTGGTCAACCGGATGAACACGACCCCGGACGGGCAGTTCCAGACGTACGCCACCGAGTCGGGCGCGTACATCCGCGACCACTTCTTCGGTGACGACCACCGGCTGCGCGCCATGGTCGAGAACATGACCGACGACCAGATCCTGCACCTGGGCCGCGGCGGCCACGACCACCGCAAGATCTACGCGGCGTTCAAGGCGGCCAAGGAGCACAAGGGCCAGCCGACGGTCATCCTGGCCAAGACGGTCAAGGGCTGGACGCTGGGCCCGAACTTCGAGGGCCGCAACGCCACGCACCAGATGAAGAAGCTCACGGTCGACGACCTCAAGGGCTTCCGCGACCGGCTGCACCTGCCGATCTCCGACAAGGAACTGGAGAGCGGTCTCCCGCCGTACTACCACCCGGGGCGGGACACCGAGGAGATCCAGTACATGCACGACCGGCGCAAGTCGCTCGGCGGGTACGTCCCGACCCGGGTCGTACGCTCCGAGCCGCTCGCACTGCCGGACGACAAGACGTACGCGACCGTGAAGAAGGGTTCGGGTCAGCAGTCGATCGCCACGACCATGGCGTTCGTACGACTGCTCAAGGACCTCATGCGGGACAAGGAGCTCGGCAAGCGGTTCGTGCTGATCGCGCCGGACGAGTACCGCACGTTCGGCATGGACTCCTTCTTCCCGAGTGCGAAGATCTACAACCCGCTCGGCCAGCAGTACGAGTCGGTGGACCGCGAGCTGCTGCTCGCCTACAAGGAGTCGCCGACCGGCCAGATGCTGCACGACGGCATCTCGGAGGCGGGCTGCACGGCGTCGCTGATCGCGGCGGGCTCGGCGTACGCCACGCACGGCGAGCCGCTGATCCCGGTCTACGTCTTCTACTCGATGTTCGGTTTCCAGCGCACCGGCGACCAGTTCTGGCAGATGGCCGACCAGCTGGCGCGCGGTTTCGTCCTGGGCGCGACCGCGGGACGGACGACCCTCACCGGTGAGGGTCTGCAGCACGCGGACGGCCACTCCCAGCTGCTCGCCTCGACGAACCCGGCGTGCGTGGCGTACGACCCGGCCTTCGGGTTCGAGATCGCGCACATCGTCAAGGACGGGCTGCGCCGGATGTACGGCGCCTCCGAGGAGCACCCGCACGGCGAGGACGTCTTCTACTACCTCACCGTCTACAACGAGCCCATCCGGCATCCGGCCGAGCCGGAGAACGTGGACGCCGAGGGCATCGTCAAGGGCATCCACCGGTTCGCCGAGGGGACGGCCGGCTCGATCCCGGCGCAGATCATGGCCTCCGGTGTGGCGGTGCCGTGGGCGATCGAGGCGCAGAAGATCCTCGGCGAGCAGTGGGACGTCAAGGCCGACGTGTGGTCGGCTACCTCCTGGAACGAGCTGCGGCGTGAGGCGGTGGCCTGCGAGGAGCACAACCTGCTGCACCCGGAGGAGGAGCAGCGCGTGCCGTACGTGACGCGCAAGCTGTCCGGGGCGCAGGGTCCGTTCGTGGCCGTCTCCGACTGGATGCGGTCGGTGCCGGACCAGATCGCGCGGTGGGTGCCGGGCACCTACCAGTCGCTCGGCGCGGACGGGTTCGGCTTCGCGGACACCCGGGGCGCGGCCCGGCGGTTCTTCCACATCGACGCGCAGTCGATCGTGGTGGCCGTGCTGACCGAACTGGCGCGTGAGGGCAAGATCGACCGGTCGGTGCTCAAGCAAGCCGTCGACCGGTACCAGCTGCTCGACGTCACGGCGGCGGACCCGGGCGCGGCGGGCGGCGACGCGTAACCTCGCGGGCCCCAAGAGGGCCTGCCGGGTCCTGAGGACGGTTTCCGGGGCGGTGGAGCTCGAGTCTCCACCGCCCCGGTCCGTTCTTTACGATGCGGTGCATGGACGCACAATCGGCGCAGGTCCGCCGGGCCCGCCAGGCCCACTGGGAGCAGCGCACCCAGCGGCCGCTGCTGGCGCTCGCCGTGCTGTTCGCCGTCGCCTACGCCGTGCCCATCGTGGACAGTTCGGCCGAGCGGCCGGTGATCGTCGCCTGCACGGTGGCCGAGTGGGTGGTGTGGGGGGCGTTCGCCACGGACTATCTCGTCCGGCTGGCGCTCGCCCCGGCCCGGCTGCCGTTCGTGCGCAGGCACTGGCTGGATCTGTGCGCGGTGGTGGTGCCGGTGCTGCAGCCGCTGCGGCTGCTGCGGATCGTGGCGACGCTGCTGCTGGTGGGGCGGCGGGCGCGGATGGCGAACCAGATCCGGCTCACGACGTATGTCGTCGGGGCGGTCGTCGGGCTGCTGATGTTCGGGTCGCTTGCGGTGCTGTCGGTGGAGCGGTCGGCTCCGCACGGGAACATCCGGACGCTGGGTGACGCGCTGTGGTGGTCGTTCACGACGATGACGACCGTGGGGTACGGCGACCACGCGCCGACGACCGGGCTCGGCAGGCTGATCGCGGTCGGGCTGATGCTGTCCGGGATCGCGCTGCTGGGTGTGGTGACGGCGAACATCGCGGCGTGGTTCATCGCCCGGTTCGAGAAGGACGACGTGGAGGAGCGGCGCCAGACGGAGGCGATCGAGTCCCTGACCCGGGAGGTCCGCGCACTGCGGGCCGAGGTCGCGCAGCTGCGGGCGCCGTCGGGGCGGGGATGACCATGTGACCGTGGCCGTGCCCCGTGCCCGTGCGCGTGCGCGTGCGCGTGCGCGCAAGGGTGGGCCCCCGGCCGGCGCCAGGGGTCCTTCCCTGTTTACGACCGGTTTTCTTCCCGGTCTCCTCCCCGGACTTCCGCCCTGCTACAGCAGGCCGTTGCCGGGGGTCGCCGCTCCGGCCAGCCAGAGGACGGCCAGCAGCGTGTCGATGGCGCCCAGGACGAAGGCGACCAGGGCCGGCGTCCGGCGGGAGGCGCCCGACCAGGTGCGGCCCAGGGAGAGCCAGCCGCAGAGCATCGCCGCGGGACCGAGGACGATCCCCAGGGTGAAGAAACCGGCGACCGCGCAGATGGCTCCGATGATTCCGAGCGTCGCGCGGTCCGGCCCGGTCCGTGACCACATCCGGCCACGTGACCGGGGGTACCCGCGCGTTCCGTTGCCGAAGCCCGACATCATCAACTCCCAGAACCCCGGGGTCAGTTGAGGTGCGTCGGGGTTCTGTCGCTTCGGGTAACCCGGCTTGGCACGGTCATGCCGCCGGGAGTTGGGATTTCAAGAAAAAACCCGGGCGCCGGCGCGCTGTCCCCCTCCGGCAGCGCGGCGACGCCCGGGCCGCCTCCCGGCGCCGACGCACATGCCGGGCACAGATGCCCGGCGCATGTGCCGTACCGGAAGGCTTGACCCACTGTGACGTGTGCCCGGCGCCGCAGGGGCGGGATCCTTCGCACTGTCACCCTGATGAGCGAACTTTCCTGACGTTGCGTCAGATGTGTGCCGCTCCCGCGCCCGCGTCGGCGTTCTCACCGCGCTTGGTGAGGAAGGCGACGAAGACCGCGACCACGGCCACGCCGGCGGCGACCAGCGACGCCAGGCTCATGCCGGAGATGAAGGTGTCGTGCGCGACGCCGGCGATCTTCTCGCCGATCTGCGCAGGGGTACCCGGCGGGACCGGGGCCACGCCCACCTGGACGGCCTCGGAGGCCTGCCCGAGCTGCTGGTCGGTGAGCGGCGGCAGACCGGCGTCCGTCCAGTTGGCGGGCAGGTCGCTGTCGACCTTGGAGGCCATCACGGCGCCCAGCACGGCCGTGCCGAGGCTGCCGCCGATCTGCATCGCGGCCTGCTGGAGACCGCCGGCGACACCGGACAGCTCCATGGGCGCGTTGCCGACGATGACCTCGGTGGCGCCGACCATGACCGGCGCGAGGCCGAGGCCGAGCAGGGCGAACCACAGCGACATCAGACCGCTGCCGGTGTCCGCCTTCAGCGTCGACATGCCGTACATGGCGATCGCGGTGACGGCCATGCCGCCCGCGAGCGGGACGCGCGGGCCCAGCTTGGTGATCAGCGCGCCGGCCAGCGGCGAGCCGACGATCATCATGCCGGTGAGCGGCAGCAGGTGCAGGCCGGCGTCGATGGGGCTCATGCCGTGCACGTTCTGCAGATAGAAGGTGACGAAGAACAGGCCGCCCATGAAGGCGATGGCCATGAGGACCATCAGCACCACACCCGCGGACAGCGGCACCGAGCGGAACAGCTTCAGCGGGATCAGCGGTTCGGCGACCTTCGTCTCCCACAGGGCGAAGAGGGCGAAGCCGAGTGCGGACGCGCCGATGAACAGCCACGTCTTCCCGGCGCCCCAGCCCCACTCCGGGGCCTTGATCAGCGCCCAGACCAGGCAGAACATCGCGCCGGACAGCAGCGCGATGCCGAGCAGGTCGAAGGAGCGCGGGGCGTTCGCGGCGCGGTGGTCGAGCAGGATCAGCAGGCCGAGGAGCAGGGCGAGGGCACCGACCGGCACGTTGATGAAGAACACCGACTGCCAGCTGACGTGCTCGACCAGCACCCCGCCGAGGATCGGGCCGCCGGCGGTGGAGGCGCCGATGACCATGCCCCAGATGCCGATGGCCATGTTGAGCTTCTCGGCCGGGAAGGTCGCCCGCAGCAGGCCCAGCGCGGCCGGCATCAGCAGCGCGCCGAACAGGCCCTGCAGGACGCGGAAGGTCACGACGAGCGCGATGGAGTCGGACAGGCCGATCGCGCCCGAGGCGGCGGCGAAGCCGACGACACCGATCAGGAAGGTCTGCCGGTGACCGAAGCGGTCACCGAGCTTGCCCGCCGTGATCAGCGAGACGGCGAGGGCCAGGAAGTAGCCGTTGG
Source organism: Streptomyces sp. NPDC097129 (assembly GCF_055668065.1). Classification (NCBI taxonomy): domain Bacteria; kingdom Bacillati; phylum Actinomycetota; class Actinomycetes; order Kitasatosporales; family Streptomycetaceae; genus Streptomyces; species Streptomyces sp. NPDC097129. Next base: position 614,067 of record NZ_JBVOQE010000001.1, read on the forward strand.
TGATCCACTGCACCTGCTGGAAGGTGGCGCCGAGGTCCTTCTGGATCGCCGGGTTGGCGATGGCGACGATCGTGCCGTCGAGGGCCACCATCATGACGCCGACGGCGACGGTTATGAGGGTGAGCCACGGATGGCCGCGCAGGCCGCTGGCGCCCGGCGCCCGCCCCGACGAGTCCGACGGGCCGCCGCCCCCCGGTCCCGTCTTGTCGAGGGTGATCTGACTAGTCATGTGTTCGAGGCTAGTGACAGCCACTGACAATTGACAAACCAATTCACAAGTCGGTAACTGACACGACACTGACGGATAGCCTGAACTGGGGCAACCGTCGCGAAGGAGGAATGTGGACACGCTCGGGACCCCGCGCACACCACCACAGCCGGGGCTGCGCGAGATCAAGAAGCAGCGCACCCGGGACGCGCTGGTGCGGGCCGCCCTGGAGCTGTTCACCAGCCAGGGCTACGAACGGACGACGGTCGACGAGATCGCCGAGGCCGTCGACGTCTCGCAGCGCACCTTCTTCCGCTACTTCGCGAGCAAGGAGGACGCGGCCCTCGCCGTGCAGGCCATGACGGAGGCGTACTTCCTGGAGGCGGTGCGCGGCCGCCCGCCGCACGAGACGCCGATGCAGGCGTTGCGGCAGGCCGTCGTGGAGGGCTGGGACGGGATCGGCGAGGCCGTCGAGGCGGTCGTCCCGGTGGAGCTGTACCTGCGCATGTACCGGATGATCGAGTCGACGCCGGTGCTGCTCGCCGCGCATCTGCGCCGCTCCGCCGAGACGGAGGAGAAGATCGCACGGGTGCTGGCCGACCGCGAGGGCATCGACGTGGACGCCGATCCGCGGCCCCGGCTCGTGGTGGCCGTCTTCGGCGGGGTGATAAGGGTCACCGAGCGTCAGTGGAGCGTGGGCGAGGACGGCAGCGTGGAGGCGATGCGCGAGCTCACCGCCCGGTACCTCGATCAGGTGGGCCCGGCCATCAGGGGCAACTGGCGCACCACCTGAACCCCGCACCGGGTTTACGAAACGTGATCCCCGTCACTCGATTCACGCGAGACCCTCTCGTTCTCCTAGTGTGTCCTCCCAGTGACTTCCTTCGACACCTCCCCACACCTGAACGTCTCGCGCATGCTGCTCGCGCTGGCCGTCGTCTTCGTGATGCTGGCGACCACCGGCTGGACGGCACTGCGTCACGGCCCGGAGAGCACCGCGCTGCAGGCCTCGCTCTCGGACTGGGAGCACGGCCGGATGGGCGGCCACCGGCTGCCCGACCCGGCCGCCGGCCCCGCCCGCCTCACCCGGTTCTTCACCTCGCTGACCGCGCAGCAGCGGGCATCGCTCGCCCGCCGCTACCCGCTCGCCGTCGGCAACATGAACGGCGCCCCGGCCCAGCTGCGCTACCACGCCAACCGGGTCGCCCTCGCCCAGGCCGCGCACAGCGAGCGCGACCGCATGCACGACACCCGGCTCAGCCGGGCCGGGCAGCAGGCGGCGGGCAAGCGGATGCACCGCTACGAGTCGATGCTGAGCGGCAAGCGGCAGATCCTCGCCTTCGACCCGGACGGCTCCGGCCGCGTCGCCGAGGTCTTCGGCGACCTCGACAAGGCCGAGCGGATCTCGGTGATCGTCCCCGGCGTCGACACCGACCTGCTCACCTTCCAGCGCACCTACCGCAAGTACTCGGCGCCCGCCGGCATGGCCGATTCGCTGTACGCCGCCGAGCGGGCGGCGAGCCCCTCGACCCGTACGGCCGTCATCGCCTGGGCCGACTACACCGCGCCCGCCGGCCTCGGCATCGACTCGGCGACCGCCAGGCGCGCACAGGACGGCGCCGTACGCCTGAACGCGCTGGTGCGCGCGCTGCCCGGGCGCGCACCGGTCTCGCTGTTCTGCCACAGCTACGGCTCCGTGGTGTGCGGGGTCGCCGCGCACACGCTGCCCGGCCGGGTGTCCGACATCGCGGTGGCGGGCAGCCCCGGCATGCGGGTGACGAAGGCGGCGCACCTGGGCACCTCCGCCCGGGTGTGGGCGATGCGGGACGCCACCGACTGGATCCAGGACGTGCCGTATCTGGAGTTCGGCGGCTTTGGTCACGGCGCGGATCCGGTGTCGCCGGCGTTCGGCGCGCGGGTGCTGTCGGCGCGGAAGGCCGACGGGCACGCGGGCTACTTCGAGCCCGGCACGGACAGCGTGCGCAACTTCGCCGACATCGGCGTCGGCGCCTATGACGCGGTGAGCTGCGGTGACGACGACGGCGCCTGCCGGGTGGGTTTGTCCGGCGCCTCGATGGCCGGACGCGCGTAGAGACAGCAGGAAGTGCGGTCTGCGGGGGGATGGGCCGAAGAAGCGGAGCCGCTTACGATGAGCCGCATGGGTGACGTACTGGCCGGATTTCATGCCGCCTGGGAGTTCGAGTCCGACTCCGTGCTCATCCGTTACGAACGGGGGATTCGAACACCGAAGCTGTTCCAGGCGCTCGGTGAGCGGCGCGTCCCGCTCACGGCGCTGGAGTCGGTGACGCTCACGCCCGGCAAACGGGGCACGGTCGTGCTGCGCGCGGTGCCGCGGCCGGGGGCCGATCCGCTGCTGGAGGCGGCCGACGGCCAGCTGAAGGAGGCCTGCGACCCCTACCGGCTGGTGCTGCCGGCCGACAAGGAGACGCTCGCCGAGTTCTACGCCGACGAACTGCGGGGCCTGCTGACCGAGACCGGTCCCGCCGAACGGTTCCTGATCGGGGCGCCCGGCTCGCCTCGGTCGTTCAAGGCGTACGACGCGAAGGCGTCCTTCGACGGATCGGCGGTCCGTTTCCGCTGGTCGTGGACGGGTGCGTCGTCGGCGAAGTGGAAGGCCGGCGACCAGAACTTCCCGGTCGACGGCCTCAGCGGGGTGGAGTGGCGCTCCCCCGAGGTCTTCGAGGGGCATCTGCGGCTGATACCGCGCGACGCCGACTCCGCCGCGCCGGTCCAGCCGGACCAGGACCCGGCCGCGGTCGTCTTCGGGCTCGGGTACGGGCCGGTGCACGAGTCGCTGCCGTTCGCGGCGGCGGTGCTCGCCGCGGTGCGGCACTCCCGGCCGGCCGTGTCGGTGCCCGCCGCGCGGCGGGACCCCGCGGACATCGCCGAGCGGATCCGGCACCTGGGGGAGCTCCATCAGGCCGGGCTGGTGACGGACGAGGAGTTCTCCGTGAAGAAGGCGGAGCTGCTCTCCGAGCTGTAGCGGCTGCCGTCCGCTCGTCCGCCGGGTTCCCCCTTCGGCGGCGTTGCCGGGCCCGGCGTGGTCAGGGCCTGGCGGCCTCGGCGTAGAAACTGATCTTGCGGTCGAGCACGGCGAGGGTGTCGTGCAGTTCGGCGATCCTGGCCAGGACGTCCCGGCGGGTCGTCTCGAGCAGCTCCTGGCGCTCGGCGTACGTGCTGTCCCCCTCGCGCACGAGCTGTGCGTAGCGGACCATGTCGGCGACCGGCATGCCGGTCAGCCGCAGCTTGCCGACGAGGTCGAGCCAGTCCAGGTCGCGGTTGCTGTAGCGGCGCTGGCCGGTGTGCGAGCGGTCGATGTGGTCCATCAGCCCGATCCGCTCGTACCAGCGCAGGGTGTGGGCGGTCAGGCCGGTGAAGGCGACGACCTCGCTGATCGTGTAGCGGTCCTGTCCGTCGGGGCGGGGATGGCGCCGCGGCGGGGCGGAGCAGATGTCCCTTCGGGCGGCTGTGTCCTCGGTCCCCTGAAGGCGGGTCGTGGCCGTGGTCTGCATCACCGTCATGGTCCCCACGCTAAGACCTTGGAGTGCACTCCAAGCAAGCGGATTCCGGATCGACGCCGTGCGCTCCGGGCGGGCCGCCGACCGGCACGCCGAGTCGCTGCCCGGGCTGCGGGCGCGGCCGGCGGACCCGGACGGGGACTTCGCCGCGTTCGTCGGCCGGGTTCGTCTTCAGCGCGGCGACCGGCCCGGACATGAGCGCGGCGCCGGTTACGTGCATCTGACCGCGTCGGCCGAGGCGGAGCCGCTGTACGCGTCGATGGGCCTCGTCCGCAAGCCCGACCCCTTGATGGAGCTGACGCTGTGAGCGCATAGGCTCGTCGGCATGTCGCTGAACAGCCTCGCGTTGATCGAGAACTGGCCGGTCCCCACCGCCGCGGCGGGCGTCGTACGGGCCGACGGGACCGTGCTCGGCACCCAGGGGCCGGCCGACCGGCGCTTCCCGCTCGCCTCGGTGACCAAGCCGCTCGCGGCGTACGCCGTGCTCGTCGCCTACGAGGAGGGCGCGATCGAGCTGGACGAGCCGGCCGGGCCCGCCGGGTCGACGGTGCGGCATCTGCTGGCGCACACCTCCGGACTCGCCTTCGACGAGCACCGGGTGACGGCCGCGCCCGGGGAGCGGCGGCTGTACTCCAACGCCGGGTTCGAGCAGCTCGGCGACCATGTGGCCAAGGCGACGGACATCCCCTTCGCCGAGTACCTGCGGCAGGCGGTGCTCGAGCCGCTCGGCATGACGGCCACGTCGCTGGAGGGCTCCCCCGCCAAGGACGGCGTCTCGACGGTCGCGGACCTGCTGCGCTTCGCCGCCGAGGTGCAGGCGCCGCGGCTGCTGGACCCGCGCACGGTCGCCGAGGCGATGACCGTGCAGTACCCGGGCACCAAGGGCGTCCTGCCGGGCTACGGCCACCAGAACCCGAACGACTGGGGTCTCGGCTTCGAGATCCGCGACGGCAAGTCGCCGCACTGGACGGGCGCCTCCTCCTCGCCGCGCACCTTCGGGCACTTCGGCCAGTCGGGGACGTTCGTGTGGATCGACCCGGACGTGAACGCCGCGTGCGTGGCGCTGACGGACCGCGCCTTCGGACCGTGGGCGATCGAGGCCTGGCCGGCGTTCACGGACGCGGTACGGGCGGAGCTGCGCTAGCCATCTCGCCCGGCCCGGCCGCCATCCCCAGCCGGTCGCCATCCCCGGCCGGGCACCTCACGCTGGTGGTCGTCCGGCGCTGGTCACCCAGCGCCGGTCGTCTCACGCCGGTCATCTCACGCTGGTCATTTCCCACAGCAGCACCTCTGCGGCCGACTCGGCCGGCAGCTCCAGGTCCTTCGCGTCCGTGACACGTGCCGCGTCGCCCGGGCCCAGCCGCTCCTGCCCGAGCCGGATGTGCCCGCGCACCACGTGGACGTAGACGTGCGCCGCGTCCGGCACCGCGGTCCGGTCCCCCGCCGCGAGCCGCCGCACATGCAGCAGCGCGCCCGCCTCCGGTACGGCGTACGGGGTGGAGTCGGCGATGCCGCGCACGATCTCGTACGACGGCTCGCCGCCCGGCTCCAGCGGGGCCAGCCACATCTGCACGAAGGTCAGGGGCGCGGTGCCGTCGTTGCGCTCCACGTGCCGTACGCCCGCCGCGGAGCTGAGGCGCTGTACGTCGCCGGGGCGCACCCGGGTCTCGTGGCCGGTGGAGTCGCGGTGGGTCAGCTCGCCCTCGACGACCCACGTGACGATCTCGGTGTGGCTGTGCGGGTGCTCGTCGAAGCCGGCTCCGGGCGCGAGGCGCTCCTCGTTGCAGGCGATCAGCGCGCCGAAGCGGAGGTTGTCCGGGTCGTAGTGCGGCCCGAAGGAGAAGGAGTGCCAGGACTCGATCCCGGCCGCCGGTTCCCCACCGGGGTAGCGCGCGCCCGCGCGCCGTACGTCCACCATCACGGCCCCCACGGTAGCCCTGCCGGGCGACACCGGATCACACCCTGCGCGGCGCCGGCGGACGCGCGCGTGCCTGGAGGGGCGGTCGCGCGCCCCGGCCGGCGCAGGGCTCGCCGACGGACACCTGTGCCGGGGCCGGGGCTGATCAGACCCGGCGGCACATGCCGTCGGCCCGATAAGGCAGTCTTGTCCCCGTGCCCGAACCCGAATCCCGTCATCCCGGCCCCGTAGCGCACCCCGCCCATCCGCACACCGCGACGCTGAAGCGGCTGGAGAAGTCCTCCGGTTCGCTCGCCGCGCAGGCGATCGCGCGGATGGACGAGACGCTGCCCTGGTACCGGGCGATGCCCCCGGAGAACCGTTCCTGGATCGGGCTGGTCGCCCAGGCGGGCATCGCCGCCTTCACGGAGTGGTTCCGGCACCCCGACGCCCCGCAGGCGATCTCCACCGACGTCTTCGGCACCGCGCCGCGCGAGCTGACCCGGGCGATCACGCTGCGGCAGACCGTTGAGATGGTGCGCACCACCATCGAGGTCATGGAGTCGGCCATCGACGAGGTGGCCGCCCCGGGCGACGAGAGCGTGCTGCGCGAGGCGCTGCTGGTGTACGCCCGCGAGATCGCCTTCGCGACGGCCCAGGTGTACGCGCAGGCCGCGGAGGCACGCGGTGCCTGGGACGCCCGCCTGGAGTCGCTCGTCGTCAACGCCGTGCTGAGCGGGGAGGCCGACGAGGGCGCCGTCAGCCGGGCCGCCGCGCTCGGCTGGAACGCGCCGGAGCACGTGTGCGTGGTGCTGGGCACCGCCCCCGACGGGGACAGCGAGCTGACTGTGGAGGCGATCCGGCGGGCGGCCCGGCACGCCAAGCTGCAGGTGCTCACCGGGGTGCTGGGCAGCCGGCTGGTGGTCGTCGCGGGCGGCAGCGACAACCCGCTGGCGGTTGCCAGGTCGCTGATCGGCCCGTTCGCGGCGGGGCCGGTGGTGGCCGGCCCGATCGTGCCGGACCTGCTGGCGGCGACCCGGTCCGCGCAGGCCGCGGCGGCGGGCCTGAAGGCCTGCTCGGCCTGGCAGGACGCGCCGCGGCCGGTGCTGGCGGACGATCTGCTGCCGGAGCGCGCGATGGCCGGTGATCCGATGGCGCGCGAGCAGCTGGTGGAGGAGATCTACAGACCGCTGGAGGAGGCGGGCTCCGCGCTGCTGGAGACGCTCGCCGTCTACCTGGAACAGGCGAGCAGCCTGGAGGGCGCGGCCCGGATGCTGTTCGTTCACCCCAACACCGTGCGCTACCGGCTTCGACGTGTGACGGACGTCACCGGTTGGTCGCCTTCCGATGTACGCTCTGCGTTCACCTTGCGCATCGCACTGATTCTGGGGCGTCTGGCCGACGGTGATCCCCAGACCTAGTCTTTTGTCGGGGGCCCACAAAACCCCCTCGTGTTCTTCGTCCTTGTCCCCACGGGCGGCCACGGCCGTCCCCAAGAGAGAGTGTGAGAGTGCTCGTACTCGTCGCTCCCGGCCAGGGCGCTCAGACGCCCGGCTTCCTGACTCCCTGGCTCGACCTGCCCGGCGCGGCCGACCGCGTCGCGGCCTGGTCCGAGGCCATCGGACTGGACCTCGCCCACTACGGCACGAAGGCCGACGCGGAGGAGATCCGCGACACCGCGGTGGCCCAGCCGCTGCTGGTGGCGGCCGGCATCCTGTCCGCCGCGGCACTGGGCTCCCCGGCGTCAGCCGCTGACGCGGCGGGGACCCCCGGCGCGGTCGCCGGGCACAGCGTCGGTGAGATCACCGCGGCCGTCTTCGCGGGCGTCCTGGACGACACCGCCGCCCTGACCCTGGTGCGCACCCGGGGTCTCGCGATGGCCGAGGCCGCCACGATCGCCGAGACCGGCATGTCGGCGCTGCTCGGCGGCGACCCGGAGGTGTCCGTCGCGCACCTGAAGAAGCTGGGTCTGACCCCGGCGAACATCAACGGCGCCGGCCAGATCGTGGCCGCCGGCACGCTGGAGCAGCTCGCCGCGCTGAACGAGGACAAGCCCGAGGGTGTCCGCAAGGTCGTCCCGCTGAAGGTGGCCGGCGCCTTCCACACGCACCACATGGCCCCCGCGGTCGACAAGCTGGCCGAGGCCGCCAAGGCCCTCACGCCCGCCGACCCCACCGTGCCGTACGTCTCCAACAAGGACGGGCAGGCCGTCGCCACCGGCGCGGACGTGCTGGAGCGCCTGGTCGGCCAGGTAGCCAACCCGGTCCGCTGGGACCTGTGCATGGAGACGTTCCAGCAGCTCGGCGTCACCGCCCTGCTGGAGGTGTGCCCCGGTGGCACCCTGACCGGCCTGGCCAAGCGTGCCCTGCCGGGCGTGAAGACGCTGGCGCTCAAGACCCCCGACGACCTCGACGCGGCCCGCGAGCTCCTCGCCGAGCACGCCTGAGACGCCCAAGGAGCCGAATCGAACATGGCGAAGATCAAGGCCAGCAAGGGCGCCCCGTACGCGCGCATCGTCGGCGTGGGCGGCTACCGCCCGACCCGCGTGGTGCCCAACGAGGTCATCCTCGAGACGATCGACTCGTCCGACGAGTGGATCCGCTCGCGCTCCGGCATCCAGACCCGGCACTGGGCGAACGACGAGGAGACCGTCGCCGCGATGTCCGTCGAGGCGTCCGGCAAGGCGATCGCGGACGCCGGGATCTCCGCCGAGCAGATCGGCGCGGTGATCGTCTCCACCGTCTCGCACTTCAAGCAGACCCCGGCCGTGGCCACGGAGATCGCCGACAAGCTCGGCACGAACAAGGCCGCCGCCTTCGACATCTCCGCGGGCTGCGCCGGCTTCGGCTACGGCCTCACCCTCGCCAAGGGCATGATCGTCGAGGGTTCGGCCGAGTACGTCCTGGTCATCGGCGTGGAGCGGCTGAGCGACCTGACCGATCTGACGGACCGCGCGACGGCCTTCCTGTTCGGTGACGGCGCCGGCGCGGTCGTGGTGGGCCCCTCGCAGGAGCCGCACATCGGCCCGACGGTCTGGGGCTCGGAGGGCGACAAGTCCGAGACCATCAAGCAGACCGTGCCGTGGACGGACTACCGCGAGGGCACGGTCGAGAAGTTCCCGGCCATCACGCAGGAGGGCCAGGCGGTCTTCCGCTGGGCCGTGTTCGAGATGGCGAAGGTCGCCCAGCAGGCGCTGGACGCGGCCGGCATCACCGCCCACGAGCTGGACGTCTTCATCCCGCACCAGGCCAACGAGCGGATCATCGACTCGATGGTGAAGACCCTGAAGCTGCCGGAGACCGTCATGGTCGCCCGTGACGTGCGCACCACCGGCAACACCTCGGCCGCCTCGATCCCGCTCGCGATGGAGCGGCTCCTGGCGACCGGGGAGGCGAAGAGCGGCGACACCGCGCTCGTCATCGGATTCGGGGCGGGTCTCGTCTACGCCGCGACGGTCGTTACTCTCCCCTAGGCACTCCGTGCCGGATCATCGTCTCCGGCACGGCGCAGCACCACCCCGCCGCTCCCGCGGCGGGCGCCACACCCTGAAGAACACAGCAGAAGGAGCGCCATCATGGCCGCCACTCAGGAAGAGATCGTCGCCGGTCTCGCGGAGATCGTGAACGAGATCGCCGGGATCCCGGTTGAGGACGTCCAGCTGGACAAGTCCTTCACCGACGACCTGGACGTCGACTCGCTGTCCATGGTCGAGGTCGTCGTCGCCGCCGAAGAGCGTTTCGACGTGAAGATCCCGGACGACGACGTCAAGAACCTCAAGACGGTCGGCGACGCGACCGACTACATCCTCAAGCACCAGGCCTGAGTCCCGCTCGGGCCGGGGAGCCCCGGCCCCGCCACCCGGCGGTGGCGCCGAGACGAATCCTCGTTCGATCGTTGGAGAAAGAATTCCCGTGAGCTCGACCAATCGCACCGTGGTCGTCACCGGTATCGGCGCAACCACACCGCTGGGTGGCGACGCGGCCTCGACCTGGGAGGGTCTGGTCGCCGGACGTTCCGGCGTCAAGCCCCTGGAGCAGAACTGGGCGGCCGACCAGGCCGTCAAGATCGCGGCCTCGATCGCCGTGGAGCCCACCGAGGTCATCCCGCGGCCGCAGGCCCGCAAGCTGGACCGCTCGGCGCAGTTCGCGCTGATCGCGGCTCAGGAGGCGTGGAAGGACGCCGGCTTCGAGGCGAAGGCCGGCGAGGACCCGAACATCGACCCCGACCGGCTCGGCGCGGTCATCGCCTCCGGCATCGGCGGCGTGACGACCCTGCTGGACCAGTACGACGTGCTGAAGGAGAAGGGCGTCCGCCGCGTCTCCCCGCACACCGTGCCCATGCTGATGCCGAACAGCCCCTCGGCGAACGTGGGTCTGGCCGTGGGCGCCCGGGCGGGCGTGCACACGCCGGTCTCCGCGTGCGCCTCCGGCGCCGAGGCCATCGGCTACGCCATCGAGATGATCCGCACCGGCCGTGCCGACGTCGTCGTCGCCGGCGGTACGGAGGCGGCGATCCACCCGCTGCCGATCGCCGCGTTCGGCAACATGATGGCGATGTCCAAGAACAACGACGACCCGCAGGGCGCCTCGCGTCCCTACGACGTCGCCCGGGACGGTTTCGTCCTCGGCGAGGGCGCCGGTGTGCTGGTCCTGGAGTCCGCCGAGCACGCCGCCAAGCGCGGTGCGCGCGTGTACGCGGAGGCGGTCGGCCAGGGCATCTCCGCCGACAGCCACGACATCGTGCAGCCGGAGCCGGAGGGCCGCGGCATCGCGCACGCCCTGCAGAACCTGCTGGACCGCACCGACCTGGACCCCGCCGAGATCGTGCACGTCAACGCGCACGCGACCTCGACGCCGGCCGGTGACATCGCGGAGCTGAAGGCGCTGCGCAAGGTCTTCGGTGACGACGCGGACCACATGGCGGTCTCGGCGACCAAGTCGATGACCGGTCACCTGCTCGGCGGCGCCGGCGGTGTCGAGTCGGTCGCGTGCGTGCTCGCCCTGTACCACCGGGTGGCGCCGCCGACCATCAACGTCGACAACATCGACCCCGAGGCCGAGGCCAACGCGGACGTGGTCCGCGGGGAGGCGCGCAAGCTGCCCGTGGAGGGCCGTCTGGCCGCGCTGAACGACTCGTTCGGCTTCGGCGGTCACAACGTGGTGCTGGCGTTCCGGACGGTCTGACAGCCGCCCGTACGTGCGTGAGGGGCCCCCACCCGGTGAGGTGGGGGCCCCTCGTGCTGTACGCCGGGTTCAGACGACCTGGTGCAGCCAGCGGACCGGGGCTCCCTCTCCCGCGTAGCGGAAGGGCTCCAGTTCGTCGTCCCAGGGTTTGCCGAGGAGCCGGGCGATCTCGGCCTCGAGGTCGGTCTCGTCGCGCTGGGAGCGCAGCAGGGCGGCGCGCAGGCGGTCCTCGGGGATGAGGATGTCGCCGTGGATGCCGGTGACGGCGTGGAAGATGCCGAGGTCGGGGGTGCAGGAGTAGCGCTCGCCCTCGGTGCTGGCGCAGGGCTCGGCGGTCACCTCGAAGCGCAGCAGTTGCCAGCCGCGCAGGGCGGAGGCGAGTTTGGAGGCGGTGCCGGCCTCGCCCTGCCAGGAGAACTCCGAGCGCCAGGTGCCGGGCGCGGCGGGCTGCCGGATCCAGTCGAGGTTGACGCGCGTGCCGAGCACCCCGGCGACGGCCCACTCGACGTGCGGGCACAGCGCGCGCGGCGCGGAGTGCACGTACAGAACTCCACGTGTCGTCACCGGGACCTCCGGGCAGGCGGGTCGTCTTGCGGGCGGGGCGGCGGCCGTCAGGCCACGTTGATGGCGAGGCTACCGTGCGACGGCGCAAGGAGTGTGACGTACCGTCGGTCCCGGGGGCGTGAAACTTCCGCCATTCACCCGGCAGGACGCTTGGGGCGGCCCGTCGGACCGGCCGCCGGGCCGGCTCGCGCGGGCGTGCCGTGGCTGCGACGATGCCGGGACGGGTCCGAACGGCGGGTGTGAGCCGTTGCACGGCACGGTGGGGAACTCCCGCGCGTTGTCGTGGTGGGAGGAGTCCGCCGGACGAGGTGAGGGGATCTGCTGCGCATGCGCAAGCGAAGCCACCGGGCGCGGGCCGTCGCGGCGGCCGTGGCGGCCGTCGTGCTGGGCGCCGCGGGCTGTGACGCGGTCGGCGGGGACTCCTCGGCCGGTCAGGCGCGCCCGGCGCGTCCGTCGCCCACGCCGTCGTGGAACACCGGACCGGACTCGGTCGCGGCGGTGGGCGACTCCATCACGCGCGGTTTCGACGCCTGCTCGGTGCTGTCGGACTGCCCGGAGGTGTCCTGGGCGACCGGCAGCAGTCCGGACGTGGACTCGCTGGCGGTGCGGCTGCTCGGCCGCGAGCGGGCGGCCACGCACAGCTGGAACTTCGCGGTGACGGGGGCGCGGATGGCCGACCTGCCGGCCCAGATGGCGCAGGCGGCGGCGCACCGGCCCCAGTTGGTGACGGTGATGGCGGGCGCCAACGACGCCTGCCGGGACAGTACGGCGGCGATGACGTCCGTGACGGACTTCCGCGCCCGGTTCGAGGAGGCCCTGCGCACGCTGCGCGAGAGCCTGCCCAGGGCCCAGGTGTATGTGGCGAGCGTGCCCGATCTGAAGCGGCTGTGGTCGCAGGGGCGGACCAGCGCGCTCGGCAAGCAGATCTGGAAGCTCGGCATCTGCCCGTCGATGCTGGGGGACGCGGACTCCTTCAGCACGGCGGCGATCCTGCGCCGGGACGCCGTGCAGGACCGGGTGGAGTCGTACAACGCGGTGCTGAAGGACGTGTGCGCCAAGGACCGGTACTGCCGCTTCGACGGCAACGCGGTGCACGACTTCCGGTTCGGCACGGCGCAGCTGAGTCACTGGGACTGGTTCCACCCCAGCGCCGACGGCCAGGCCCGGCTGGCGGAGATCGCGTACCGCACGGTGACCGCGAAGGAGCCGGTGACCTAGGGTTTCCCACATGAGCGAACTTTTCGGCACACTTTCCGACGGTACGCCGGTGCACCGGTGGACCCTGGAGCGCGCGGGCGTGCGGGTGCGGGTGCTGTCGTACGGCGGGATCGTGCAGTCGCTGGAGGTGCCGGACCGTCACGGGCGGGCCGGGAACGTGGTGCTGGGGTTCGACGACCTGGAGGGCCATCTCGCCCACCCCGAGCCGTATCTCGGCGCGCTGGTCGGGCGGTACGCCAACCGGATAGCGGACGCCCGCTTCACCCTGGAGGGGCGGACGTACGCGCTCGCGGCGAACGGCGGCCGCCACTCGCTGCACGGCGGTGAGCGCGGCTTCGACAAGCGCGTGTGGGACGTCGAGCCGGTGGAGCACGGGCTGCGGCTGACCCGGGTCAGCCCGGACGGCGAGGAGGGCTTCCCGGGCCGTCTGCGGGTCACGGCGACGTACACGCTGGACGCCTCCGGGGCGCTGCGCCTGGCCTACGAGGCGGTCACGGACGCGCCGACCGTGGTGAACCTGACCAACCACAGCTACTTCGACCTGGCCGGCTCGGGTCACCCGGGCGGGCACGAACTGCGCCTCGCGGCCTCCCGCTACACCCCGGTCGACGCCGGTCTGATCCCGACGGGCGAGCTCGCGGACGTCACCGGCACCCGCTTCGACTTCCGCACGCCGCGCACGACGGGCTCCGGCTACGACCACAACTTCGTGCTGGACAAGGGCGTCACGCCGGCCCCCGTGGAGGTGGCCGAGCTGTACGACCCGGCGTCGGGGCGGGTGCTGACGGTGGCGACGACCGAGCCGGGCCTGCAGCTGTACACCGCCGACCACCTGGGCGAGCCGTTCGCCCCCGGGGGCGGCATCGCGCTGGAGACCCAGCACTTCCCGGACTCGCCGAACCGGCCGGAGTTCCCGAGCACGGTCCTCAGGCCGGGCGGGGTGTACCGCTCGGAGACGGTGTACGGCTTCTCCGCGCGCTGAACGGCGTGAGCCCCGGTCCAGGGGTCAGGTCCCGGACCGGGGCTGCTGGTGGGGGGCCGTCCCCGTCAGGTGGGGCGGCGTCCCGGATCAGACGGTAATCGTGGCGGCGATGCGACGGTCCGCGATCGAGCGTCCGGCCTGGATTTCGTACGAACCCTTCACAAACGACCATGAGTTGGTCGTCTCGTCCCAGATCTCGAAGGCGCGGCGCGGCAGCTCGACGACCGCCTCGGCGACCTCGCCCGGCCCGGCCTCGACGCCCGCGAAGCCGGCCAGCCACCGCGCCGGGCGGCCGGCGCCGGGCTCGAGGGGCGCGAGGTAGACCTGCACGACCTCGCGCCCGGCGCGGGCACCGGAGTTGCGTACACGCACGGTCACCGTCGTCCCGTCGGTCTCCACAGCCTCGTAGGTCCAGTCGGTGTAGCCGAGGCCGTGGCCGAAGGGGTAGGCCGGGGTGCGGCCCTCCTTCTCCCAGGCGCGGTAGCCGATGAACACGTCCTCGTCGTAGTCGAGGCGGCCGTCGGTGGGCACGACCCGGGTGACGGGCGCGTCCGCCAGTGAGCCCCAGGTGGTGGGCAGCCGGCCGCCCGGCTCGTACGCGCCGGTGAGCACGTCGGCCAGGGCGGCGCCGCCCTCCTGGCCGGGGAACCAGCTCAGCAGGACGGCGGCGACCTGCTCGCGCCAGGGCAGTTCCACCGGGGAGCCGGAGTTGACGATCACCACGGTGTCCGGGTTGGCGGCGGCGACCGCGCGCACCAGGTCGTCCTGGCGGCCGGGCAGCTTCAGGTCCCCCCGGTCGAAGCCCTCGGACTCCACGCGCTCGGTGGTGGCGACCACGACGACGGCGGTGTCGGCGGCGCGGGCGGCCTCGACGGCCTCGGCGATCAGCTCCTCGGGGTCGCGCTGCGGCGCCTGGTGGGCGAGCGCGAACAGAACGGCCTTGAGCGGCCGGTCCTCCGGCTGCTCGACGACATGGGTCAGGGAGACCTCGACGGGCTCCCCGGCGGCCAGTTCGGCCTGGGCGCGGGGCACCGGGGAGCCGAAGAAGGCCTCGAAGGGGTCGCTGTCGGCGGCCGGGGGCTGGACGTCGTCGAAGTACGTCGTGCCGTCGACGCGCAGCGTGAAGGTGCCGGTGCCGCGGATGCCGAAGGTGTGCGGGCCGCTCTCGCGCGGAGTGAAGGTGCCGGTCAGTTCGACGGAGTGCAGCGTGTCGTGGGTGACGCCTTCGGGCAGGTCGGCGCCGAGCCACTGGAGCTGGCCGTTCGGCGCGGACGCGGTGCCGATGACCTGGCCGTCGGCGTCGCGGCAGACGGCACGCAGGGTGAAGCCCCGGTCGGCGAGGGAGAGTTCGGTGGCCGGGTCGGCGCCGAGGGCGTAGCGGACGGCGCCCTCGGGCAGGGCGGCGGTGAGGCCGTCGAGCGGGGAGACGACGTGGGCCGGGAAGACGGTGGCGGAGCCGCCGCCGAGGACGCGGGCGTCGCGGGCGGCGGCGCCGATGAGGGCGACGGTGCGGCCGGGCTTCAGCGGCAGGGCGGCGCCCTCGTTGCGGACCAGGACGAAGGAGCGGCGGGCGATCTCGCGGGCCAGGGCGTCACCGTCGACGGTGTCCGCGGTCGCGGTGACGGCCGGTTCGGCGCCGGCGAGGACGCCGACGCGCGCGGCGAGCCGCAGGACACGGCGTACGGCCTCGTCGACGGCGCCCTCGGTGACCTCGCCGGCGCGCACGGCCCGGGCGAGGGCCTCGCCGTAGACGGTCTGCGGGCCGGGCATGGCCACGTCGAGGCCGCCGGTGAGGGCGCCGGTGGTGTCGCGGGCGGCGAACCAGTCGGAGACGTTGAAGCCGTCGAAGCCCCATTCGCCGCGCAGCACCTCGTTCACCAGGTGGTGGTGCTCGGTCATGGTGGTGCCGTTGACCGTGTTGTAGGCGGTCATGATGCCCCAGGGGCGGGCGTTCGCCACGATCGCCTCGAACGGCGCGAGGTACAGCTCGCGCAGGGCGCGCTCGGAGACGCGGTTGTCGACGGTGAAGCGGTCGGTCTCGGCGTCGTTGGCGACGAAGTGCTTGACGGTGGTGCCGACGCCGCCGGACTGCACGCCCTGGACGTAACCGGCGCCGATGCGGCCGGTGAGGTAGGGGTCCTCGCTGTAGGCCTCGAAGTGGCGGCCGCCGAGCGGGGAGCGGTGCAGGTTGACGGTGGGCGCGAGCAGGACGTGGACGCCCTTGCGGCGGGCCTCCTGGGCGAGCAGCACGCCGGCCCGGCGGGCGAGTCCCGGTTCCCAGGTCGCGGCGAGCGCGGTCGGGGAGGGCAGGGCGACGGAGGGGTCGTCGGCGCTCCAGCGCACGCCGCGCACACCGATCGGCCCGTCGGACATGACGAGGGACGCCAGACCGATCTCGGGCAGTGCGGGCAGGGACCACATGTCCTGGCCGGCCAGCAGCCGGGACTTGGCGTCCAGGTCGAGTTTGCCGAGTGCCGACTCGACGACCGCCTCGCGGGCCTCGTCGTCCGGGGTGCGCTGGGTTCCCGCCATCGCGGTGCCTCCTCGTTGCCTCCGTGCAGGTGGCTCCATCGTGCACCGGTTACCTGTAGAGCGGTAGGTTTCGTTATCTTCCCGTTATTCTCGACGCGGGTCATGCCGTACGGTGACGCCATGAACGCAAGGGTCAGGAGCGAGGAGCGGCGGGCGGAGATCGTGCGGGCGGCACTGGAGGTGATCGCCGAGCGCGGGTACCGGGGGGCGAGCCTGGGCGCGGTGGCGGAGCGGGTGGGGCTCACCCAGCAGGGGCTGCTGCACTACTTCCCGACCAAGGACGCGCTACTGGTCGCGGTGCTCAAGGAGCGGGACCAGTGGGACGCGGTGCCGGACAGCCAGTGGCGCCTGGACCTGCTCGCCTCGCTGGTCGAGTACAACGCGATGCGGCCCGGCATCATCCAGACCTTCTCGGCCCTGCTCGGCGAGAGCGTCACGGAGGATCACCCGGCGCGCGCCTACTTCACCGACCGCTACCGCCGGGTCCGCGAGAACATGGCGGCCGTCCTGCGCACCGAGTACGGCGACCGCCTGCCCAACGGCCTCTCCCCCGAGCGCACGGCCCCGCTCCTGGTCGCGGTGATGGACGGCCTCCAGTACCAGTGGCTGCTGGACCCGGAGACCGTGGACATGCCGGGGGCGTTCCGCGACTTCCTGCACCTGCTGGGCGAGCCGGCCGCCTGAGGGCGCCGCCGGGGGGCGCGGGCCGCTTGCAGAGTCGCCGCCCGAGACCGACGCTCCTTCGGAGACCGTGGTGTCCCCGGTGCGCTGGCGGGACTTCGTGCAGGGGGCGGTGGAGCGGGCGCTGCGGCCGTACCTGCCGCGGGTGGACCTGTTCACGACGGTGAGCCAGGGCCGCGTCGGGCGCTTCGCCCTGCGGCGAGATCGCCTACCGGGTGACGCTGCTGCGCGACCGGCTCGGAATGCACGGCACGCTGCCCGGCGGGCATGTGCACGCGCCGGTTTCAGTTCGGCGCCGACCCGGTGACGGGCGCGGTCACCGACCCGGAGTTCGTCCGCGACCGGCTGGACGTCATCGCCCAGGTGCGGGCGATCCTGTCGGTGGCTGCGGCAACGGTGCAGCGGCCTCGTCGCCGCCGTCGCGTCCGCCCTCCTCGATCTCCTCGCCCCGCAGGTCGCGCGCCAGCAGTGTGGCGCCCGCGACCGCGCCCGGCATCAGGAACACGGCGACGAAGGGGACGAGGAAGGCCAGGCCCAGGGGGGTGCCGAAGCCCCACACGAGGAACTTGCGCGAGCGCAGCAGGGCGAGACGCTCGCGCAGGGCGACACCGCGCCGCTCCAGGGCGACGGCGGCCAGTTCCTCGGTGAGGAAGAAGCCGGTGACGAAGAAGCCGATCACCGGGATCGCGGTCTGGCCGACGACCGGCACGAACCCCAGGGCGAAGAGCGCCACGCCCCAGACCGCGGCCCGGACCAGGATGCGCAGGCTGTCACGGGCGGAGACCCACAGCTCGCGCCACAGCGGCCGGCCGGACTCGGGAGCGGTGCCGTCGGGGGACACGTCGCGGTCGACCTTCTCGGAGAGGTTCTCGTAGAAGGGCTGGCCGAGCAGCAGGGTGACGGCGGTGAAGGACAGGACGGCGAGGAGCAGTCCCAGCGCGAAGAGCACGGCGGTGAGGAAGCCGCGGAACAGGCCCTGCCAGGGGCTGGACCAGTCGTCGGCGAAGGGGGTCGTCCACGCGACGAAGTCCTCGCCCCACAGCGCCAGGGCCACGAGCGCCGCGGCGTACAGCACGAGCGTCACCAGGCCGGGCAGCAGACCGAAGCCGTAACTCCTGCCGTGCCTGGCCACCCATCGCTGGCCTTTGAGCAGATAGCCGAAGCCCACCCCGAGATCACGCATGACAGCACTCTAGCGAGCACCGCTCGCGAGCCTCCCCGGCACCAGTACCAGTACCGGCACCGGCACCGGCCACGAGATCCCCCGCGTCAGTCCGTGAGCATCCTGCGCAGCAGGTCCCGCAGGGACTCGCGTTCCGCGTCGGACAGGGCGGCCAGGGGCTCGCGGGCGAAGCGCAGGCCGTCGCGCAGGTCGCCGGCGACCCGGCGGCCGTCGTCGGTGGCGGCCGCCAGCTTGACCCGGCGGTCGGCGGGGTCCGGGCGGCGCTCGACCAGGCCGCGCGCCTCCAGCCGGTCCACGATCCCGGTGACGTTGGACGGCTCGCACTTCAGCTTCTGCGCCAGCCTGCGCATCGGCAGCGGCTCCAGGGACAGCAGGCTGAGCAGGCGCGCCTGGGCGCCGGTCAGCGCGTGCTCGCCCGCCGCCTCCTCGTAGTCCGCGTAGAAGCGGGCCACGACGTCCCCGATGAGCTCGACGACCTCGAGGGTCAGCGGGTCGGGGCGGCGGGTGGTGTGTGGGGTGGACATGACTTCCAGGGTACCCGGTTACTTGACAACCTGAAATATCCAGGAGCATCGTTGTTTCAGGTACTGAAGTAAATCTCCCGCACCACAGCGAAAGGCCCAGTCATGATCAACCGCGAATGGCACCTGCTCAGCCGCCCCGTCGGCTGGCCGAAGCCCGAGGACTTCGCCCTGGTCGAGGCGGAGGTGCCGCAGCCGGGTGAGGGCCAGGTCCTGGTACGGAACAAGTACCTCTCCGTGGACCCGTACATGCGCGGCCGGATGAGTGCCGCCAAGTCCTACGCCGCCCCCTTCGAGCTGGGCAAGGCCATGCAGGGCGGCGCGGTCGGCGAGGTGATCACCTCCAACGCCGAGGGCATCGCGGCCGGCGACCACGTCCTGCACTTCTTCGGCTGGCGCGAGTACGCCGTCCTGGACGCCCGGCACGCGGTCAAGGTGGGCCCGACCGCCGTCCCGTCCGTCAAGGTCGACCCCGAGGGCGTGCCCCTGTCGGCCTACCTCGGCGTCCTCGGCATGACCGGCCTGACCGCCTACGCCGGCCTGCTGCGCACCGCGTCCTTCAAGGAGGGCGACGCCGTCTTCGTCTCCGGCGCGGCCGGCGCGGTCGGCAGCCAGGTCGGGCAGATCGCCAAGCTGAAGGGCGCCTCCCGGGTCATCGGCTCGGCCGGCTCCGACGAGAAGGTCAAGCTGCTGGTCGAGGAGTACGGCTTCGACGCCGCGTTCAACTACAAGAACGGCCCCGTGAGCGAGCAGCTGCGCGCCGCCGCCCCCGACGGTGTCGACGTGTACTTCGACAACGTCGGCGGGGACCACCTGGAGGCCGCGATCGGCTCCCTGAACGAGGGCGGCCGGATCGCGGTCTGCGGGATGATCTCGGTGTACAACAACACCGAGCCCGCCCCCGGCCCGCGCAACCTCGCCCGCCTCATCCAGACCCGCGGCCGCATCGAGGGTTTCCTGGTCGGCGACCACTACGACCTGCAGCCGCAGTTCGTCCAGGAGGTCGGCCCGTGGGTCGCCTCGGGCGCGCTGAAGTACCGCGAGACCGTGGTCGAGGGCATCGACAACACCCTGGAGGCGTTCCTCGGCGTCCTGCGCGGCGACAACATCGGAAAGATGGTCGTCAAGCTCTAGACCCGCAGCCCAGCAGACCAGCAGACCCGCGGACCCGCGGACCCGGGGACCCTCAGCCTTTCGGCGCTTTCCGGTATGCGGTAACTTCTTTCCGAAAATCCGTCGTCGATCGTGGGCGCGAGTCGCGGCGGACCGAGGAGGAGGAAGACAACCCCATGTCCATCCAGCAGTCCGACGTCCTGTACACCGCCGTCGCCACCGCCGAGAACGGCCGCGACGGCCGGGTCGCCACCGACGACGGCAAGCTCGACGTCGTCGTCAACCCGCCGGTCGAGATGGGCGGCAGCGGCGCCGGCACCAACCCGGAGCAGCTGTTCGCCGCCGGCTACAGCGCCTGCTTCCAGGGCGCGCTCGGCGTCGTCGCCCGTCAGGAGAGCGCCGACATCTCCGGCTCGACCGTCACCGCGAAGGTCGGCATCGGCAAGAACGAGGACGGCTTCGGCATCATCGTCGAGATCTCCGCGAACATCCCGAACGTGGACGCGGAGACGGCCGCCGGCCTGGTCAAGAAGGCGCACGAGGTCTGCCCGTACTCCAAGGCGACCCGCGGCAACATCACGGTGACGCTCGTCTGAGTCCGGGGTCCCGTCTGCCGGGTGCGGTCATCTGCCGGATGCGGGTCGTGGGGGCTGCTCGCGCAGTTCCCCGCGCCCCTTCCGGTGGGTCACCGCGCCCGGCATTGCCACGTCCGCGTCAGTTCGCCTCCAGCACCGCCCGGTGTACGGCCCTGATCAGGGGCTCGTTCTCCGGGGCCGCGCCTCCCGGGTACGCCATCCGGCGGCGGGTGTAGCCGTAGGCGAGGCCGCTGCGGGGGTCGGCGAAGGCCTGGGAGCCGGCCGCCCCGGAGTGACCGAAGGCGCCGGCGCCCAGGAACGGGTACCAGGGGTCCGAGCTCGCGTGGAAGCCGAGGCCGAAGGCCTTGTGGGTGCGGGACACCAGGTCGTAGCCCACGGAGTGGATCTGGCCGACCTCGGCGACCGTGTCCGGCTTCAGCAGCGGCGGCCGGTCGTCCACCTCGCTGATCGCGGCGGCGTACATCTTCGCCAGGCCGCGCGCGGAGGCCACCCCGCCCGCCGACGCCGGTCCCTTGGCGCGCACCAGCCGGGAGTTGGCGTGTTCCTCCAGGGTCACCGGCTCCGCCGCATGGGTGTTGAAGGCGATCGAGGCCAGTGTGTGCGGCCCGGACGGCTGGGCGTCCAGCAGCGCCTGCTGCTCCGGCGTCGGGGTCATCGGCTGCACGGACCGGAAGCGCGGCTCCTCGGACTCCGGCAGCCCCAGGTAGAAGTCCAGCCCGTACGGCGCGCGCACCCGCTCCTCGTACACCTCCTGCAGGGTGTGGCCCGTCGCCCGGCGGACCACCTCGCCGGCCAGGGCGCCGATGACGTAGGCGTGGTAGCCGAACGCGGTGCCGGGCCGCCAGTACGGCTTCTGGTCGGCGAGCCGTTCGGCGATCGCCCGGTCGTCGGCCAGCTCCTGCGCGGAGAACCCGGCGTCGATCCCGATGAGGCCGGCCCGGTGGGCGAGCAGGTCCCGCAGGGTCACCGCGCCCTTGCCCTCGGCGCCGAACTCGGGCCAGTAGTACGTCACCTTGCGGTCCAGTTCGAGGGTGCCGTCCTGGACCAGGAGCGCGGCCACGAGGTGGGCGGCGCCCTTGGTGGACGAGAACACGCCGTACAGGGAGTCGGCCGCGTTGCCCGTCCACAGGTCGACGACCCGGCGCCCGTGCACATACGCGCACACCTGGCCCTCGTAGTCGGGCCGTTCGCTGGCGACGAAGGCCGCGAACTCCTCGCGCACGGCCTCGAAGCCGTCCGCCACGGCGCCGTGAATCTCCTGACCCATCCGCTCTCCTCCCCTGGACTCCGCCTCCCATGGTGCCCGACGGAGATCATGCCGGTGGTGCTCCACGCCGGTGATGCGTCAACGGGTACGGCGCCGGCCGCCCGTTCGACTCAACGGCGGCCCTCGCTCAGGCGCACCACCACAGGAACCGGTTGCAGGTCTTCGACGGTTCGGGTTCCGGGGCGGGAGGCCGGGTGCTCGGCGCGGGCGGACGGGAGGTGGCCGGGGCCGGGCCTTGCGTCCGGGACGCCGAGGGGGCCGGGCGGGGGGTGCCGGAGGCGGCCGGGGCGCCGCTCGTCGCGCTCGCGTCGGGGCTCGGGGTGGGCGCGCTTGCGGACGGGGACGGCGAGGCGGACGCGGAGGAGTCCGGGGAGGGGGACGCGGAGCGGCTGTCCGAGGCCGGGACCTGGTGCGGGCGGGACGTCTCGTCCGCGCCGGGCTGCGCGTCACCGCCGGCCGAGCCGTCCGGCGACTGGTCACCGGCCGCCGCCGGGTCGGGGGCGGAGAAGCCCGGCGCGTCGGTGCCGAGTTCGGCGAGGCTCAGACCACCGGCGGCCAGGACGAACCCGGCGGCGATGAGCAGGGTGCGGCGGCGGCGCCTGCGGTGCGCGGCCGCCTTGCGGTCCCGGCGGCTCCCGCCGTCCCCGCCGCGTCGTGCGGCGCGCCCTCCGGCGGCGCGTTCCGCGGCCGAGGCGTTACGGAGCCGGCGGCCGGCGGGGGCGTCCAGCGGGGTGTCCGGCACGTCCTGGTCCGCCGGACCCGCCGCGCCCTGCTCGCCGTAGTCGTACGCCTCGTAGGCGTGCTGGTCCCCCGTGGGGTCCTCGGCGCGGGTGTGCAGCTGGTCCACCGGCACGCCGCAACCCGGGCAGGCGAGGGCGCCGTTGAGATGGCGGTGGCAGGAGTGGCAGAAGTCCATGACGCGGGAAGACTAGGTGCGGCCTGGGTAACGTTCCTAGGCACCACTGTGAATGTTGTGTGGGAAGGCAAGCGTCCGCTCACCGAAAGTCTCGAAACCGTTACCCGTCGGACCCCTTGACGCTGCCGCCACCCCGTCCTTACTGTCACGCCAGCATTTCGAACGTGTGACGAAATCTCGAACAGCGGAGGGCAACTGCCGTGCGCATCACCGGAATCAGCACGCACGTGGTCGGGACGCCGTGGCGCAACCTGACCTACGTCCAGGTGCACACCGACGAGGGGCTGACCGGAGTCGGAGAGACCCGGATGCTGGGCCACACCGACGCCCTCCTCGGCTATCTGAAGGAGGCCGAGGCCAACCACATCCTGGGCTCCGACCCGTTCGCCGTCGAGGACCTCGTCAAGCGGATGAAGTACGGCGACTACGGGCGGGCCGGCGAGATCGTGATGTCCGGCATCGCCGTCGTCGAGATGGCCTGCTGGGACATCAAGGGCAAGGCGCTCGGCGTGCCGGTGTGGCAGCTGCTGGGGGGCAAGGTCACCGACCGGGTCAAGGCGTACGCCAACGGCTGGTACACCACCGAGCGCACCCCGGAGGCGTACCACAAGGCCGCGCAGGGCGTCGTGGAGCGCGGCTACCAGGCGCTGAAGATCGACCCGTTCGGCACCGGGCACTTCGAGCTCGACCACGAGCAGACCCTGTACGCGGTCTCGCTGATCGAGGCGGTGCGGGACGCGATCGGCCCGGAGACCGAGCTGATGCTGGAGATGCACGGCCGCTTCTCCCCCGCCACCGCGGTCCGCCTCGCCCGGGAGATGGCGCCCTTCCAGCCGGCCTGGCTGGAGGAGCCGGTGCCGCCGGAGAACCTGAAGGCGCTGGAGAAGGTGGCCGCGAAGGTGGACATCCCGGTGGCCACGGGTGAGCGCATCCACGACCGGATCGAGTTCCGGGAGCTGTTCGACAGCCAGGCCGTGGACATCATCCAGCCGGACCTCGGGCACATCGGCGGCATCTGGGAGACGCGCAAGCTCGCCGCGACCGCCGAGACCCACTACATGCTCATCGCCCCGCACAACGTGGGCGGTTCGGTGCTCACCGCGGCCTCCCTCCAGGTCGGTTTCACCTCGCCGAACTTCAAGATCCTCGAGCACTTCAACGACTTCGCCGACGCGGAGATCAAGAAGGTGGTCAAGGGCGCGCCCGAGGTCGTCGACGGCTACTTCCACCTGTCCGACGCGCCGGGGCTCGGCGTCGAGCTGGACGTGGACGCGGCCGCCGAGTTCCCGCAGCAGCAGGCCCGGTTCGACCTGTGGGCCGAGGGCTGGGAGAAGCGGCAGCCGAAGGGCGCGCAGTGACCGTCCACGTCGTCATCGAGGCGCCCGGCGAGCACCGGCTCGCCGCGCACACCCCGCGCGCGCCGGAGGCCGGCGAGGCGCTGGTGCGGGTGCACTCGGTCGGCATCTGCGGCAGCGACCGCGAGGTGTACCAGGGCAACCGGCCCGAGGGGTACGTCCGTTACCCGCTGACGCCGGGCCACGAGTGGTCCGGGACCGTCGAGGCGGTGGGTCCGGGCGTCCCGGCGGGCCTGACCGGCCGCAAGGTGGTCGGCGAGGGCTTTCGCAACTGCCAGGTGTGCGACCGCTGTCACGCCGGTGAGACCACGCTGTGCACCGACGGCTACGAGGAGACCGGGTTCACCCAGCCCGGCGCGATGGCGCCGACGCTGACCCTGCCCGCCCGGCTGCTGCATGTGCTGCCCGACGACGCCGACCTGACGGCGGCCGCCCTGCTGGAGCCGGCCGCCTGCGTCGCGGCCGCCGCGCTGAAGGCGAACGCCCGGCCCGGTGAGCGGGTCGCGGTGGTCGGCACCGGCACGCTCGGCATGTTCGCGGTGCAGTTCCTGCGGGCCGCCTCCCCGGCCGAGCTGCTGGTCGTGGGCACCAGGAGGGACCGGGAGGAGCTGGCGCGGCAGTTCGGCGCCACGGACTTCCGGACCAGGGACGAGCGGGTGCCGGGCGACTTCGACGTCGTCATCGAGACCGCCGGGTCCGCCGAGGCGGCCCGCACGGCCGCCGCCCTGCTGCGGCGCGGCGGGCGGCTGGTGCTGACCGGCATCCCGGCGCCGGGCGCCGACGGGCTCGACCCGACCGATCTCGTCGTACGGCAGCTGGAGGTGCACACCGTCTTCGGGGCGCCGCCGGACGCCTGGTCGCACACCGTGCGGGTGTTCGCCGCCGGGCTGCTGGATCCGGTGCCGCTGGTGACGCACGAGCTGTCGCTCGCCGAGTTCCCGCGGGCCATGGAGCTGGTGGGGCCCGGCGATCCGAAGGTGGGCAAGGTTCTTCTGCACCCGTAGCCCACCGCCCCGCTGAAGACGTACGCCGGTACGGGGGCGACCTGACGGCCTCCGTACCGGCGTACCACCAGCCCCGCACGCCATGAGCCGCGAACCTTGTCCGACATATCGAACGTCCAGGTTACTGGACACCAGGACTTTAAGGACAACCTGTGACCGACCCTTCCGCCACGGCAGTCCGCCGCCCCGGTGAGCCCGCGCTCACCGCGCTCGGCCTGGGCGCGCCCGCCCCCGACCCCGCCGACGCCTCGCCGTACACCTTCCCCGGCGGCGGCCGCTGGCGCACCGAGATCCCCTCGTGCGAGGGTCCCGAGGCGCTCGCGGTGGTGCTGAAGGAGGCCTCGCGGCTGGACGTGCCGATCCACCGCATCAGCCAGGGCAGCGGCGTGTGGATGCTCAGCGACGCCGAGATCACCGAGATGGTGGAGGCCACCGCCGAACGCGACATCGAGCTGTGCCTGTTCACCGGGCCGCGCGGCACCTGGGACATCGGCGGCTCGACCCGTACCGACTCGCGCGGGGCGGGGCTGCGCGCCCGTGGCCACGACGCCGTCGCCGGCTGCGTCGAGGACGCGGTCCGCGCCACCGAACTGGGCGTCAGGTGCCTGCTGGTGGCCGACGAGGGCGTGCTGTGGACGCTGCACCGGGCGCGCGTGGAGGGCGTCGTCCCGGCCGACACGACCCTGA
The DNA here is from genome assembly GCF_055668065.1 of Streptomyces sp. NPDC097129. Taxonomy (NCBI): domain Bacteria; kingdom Bacillati; phylum Actinomycetota; class Actinomycetes; order Kitasatosporales; family Streptomycetaceae; genus Streptomyces; species Streptomyces sp. NPDC097129. Next base: position 639,513 of record NZ_JBVOQE010000001.1, read on the forward strand.
AGGTCTCGGCGCTCATCGGCCCCGTCAACCCGGCAGCGTACGCGGTATACGAGCGGCTGGGCGCCGACTCGGTCAATGTGCCGAGCGATCTGACGCTGGCGCATCTCACCGAGATCCGTCAGGCGTCGGCGGCGCCGATGGACATGTACATCGAGGCGCCGGACGACCTCGGCGGCTACATCCGGATGTACGAGGTGGCCGAGCTGATCCGGCGGGGGGCGCCCCTGTATCTGAAGTTCGGGCTGTCCAAGGCGCCCGGGATCTACCCCTACGGCCACCACCTGCGGGAGGTCACGCTGGCCACGGCGAAGGAGCGGGTGCGGCGCGGACGGCTGGCGCTGGACCTGCTCGCCCGGCACGGGGCCGGTGACGACATGGCTCCGCTGGGGTCCCGGCTGCCCGGTGAGCTCCAGCGGTTCGAAACACGTTCATAAATTTTCGCAACTCCCTCTTCACAGAAGGCGACGGAGCCGAACACAATCCCACACGTCTGTTCGTCTGTTCGCTGGTTCCCCCGCACCACCGTTCGCCGGTTCTCCCGTACCACCCCCTCCTGACAGCGTTGCCGCACAGCCGCAGTCGGCCGTGCTCGACATCAAGGAAGACGACATGCGCAACCGCAGAGCCGCACTGACCGCGATAGCCGCAGCCGCCTCGCTCTCCCTCACCCTGACCGCCTGCGGCCAGAGCGGTGAGGGCGGCAGCAAGGACAGCTCGGGGTCCGCCAAGGGAGGCACGGTCGGCATCGCGATGCCGACGAAGTCCTCCGAGCGGTGGATCGCCGACGGCAACAACGTCAAGAAGGACCTGGAGTCCAAGGGCTACCAGGCCAAGCTGGTCTACGGGGAGGACGACCCCGACCAGCAGGTCTCCCAGATCGAGAACCTGATCACGCAGGGCGTGAAGGCCCTCATCGTCGCCGCCATCGACAACAAGTCGCTGGGCAACGTGCTGCAGCAGGCCAAGGACGCCAACATCCCGGTCATCGCCTACGACCGGCTCATCCTCGGCACGCCCAACGTCGACTACTACGCCTCCTTCGACAACGAGAAGGTCGGCGAGCTCCAGGCGAACTACATCGCCGACAAGCTGGGCCTGAAGAGCGGCAAGGGCCCCTTCAACATCGAGCTGTTCGCCGGCTCCAACGACGACAACAACACCAAGTACTTCTTCAACGGCGCGATGAGCGTCCTGAAGCCGTACATCGACAGCAAGAAGCTCGTCGTGCGCTCCGGCCAGACCTCGCTCAACCAGGTCACCACCCTGCGCTGGGACGGTGCGACCGCCCAGCGGCGCATGGACGACATCCTGACCAAGTCCTACAAGAGCGCCCGCGTCGACGCCGTCCTGTCGCCCTACGACGGCATCTCCATCGGCATCCTGTCGGCGCTGAAGTCCGACGGCTACGGCTCCGCCGGCAAGCCGCTGCCGGTCCTGACCGGTCAGGACGCCGAGCTGGCCTCGGTGAAGTCCATCATCGCCGGGCAGCAGACGCAGACCGTCTACAAGGACACCCGCCAGCTGGCCAAGGTCGCCTCCGGCATGGTCGACGCCGTGCTGAACGGCAAGAAGCCCGAGGTCAACGACAGCAAGACCTACGACAACGGTGCCAAGGTCGTGCCCGCCTATCTGCTGCAGCCGGTGAGCGTCGACAAGAGCAACTACGACAAGGTCCTGATCGCGGGCGGCTACTACACCGCCGGCCAGCTCAAGTAACCGGGTACCGAGAAGGATTGGAAGGCACGACCATGGCGGGACCCGTCCTGGAAATGCGCTCGATCGTCAAGACCTTCCCCGGTGTCAAGGCGCTGTCCGACGTCACGCTGACCGTCCGCCAGGGCGAGGTCCACGCCATCTGCGGGGAGAACGGCGCCGGGAAGTCCACCCTGATGAAGGTGCTCTCCGGCGTGCATCCGTACGGCAGTTACGAGGGGGACGTCCTCTTCGAGGGGGAGGTCTGCCGGTTCAAGGACATCCGGGCGAGCGAGCAGCACGGCATCGTCATCATCCACCAGGAGCTGGCGCTGGTGCCGTATCTGTCCATCGCCGAGAACATCTTCCTCGGCAACGAGCACGCCCGGCGCGGCCTCATCAACTGGAACGACACCCTCAGGCACGCCACCGAGCTGCTGCGCCGGGTGGGTCTGGACGAGCACCCCGAGACGCGCGTCGCCGACATCGGCGTCGGCAAGCAGCAGCTGGTGGAGATCGCCAAGGCGCTGTCGAAGAAGGTGAAGCTGCTCATCCTGGACGAGCCGACGGCGGCGCTCAACGACGAGGACAGCGGCAAACTGCTGGACCTGATCCTGCAGTTGCGGGACCAGGGCATCACCTCGATCATCATCTCGCACAAGCTGAACGAGATCCGCACGGTCGCCGACTCGGTCACCATCATCCGCGACGGGCGCTCCATCGAGACCCTGGACGTGAAGGCCGCGGAGACGACCGAGGACCGGATCATCAGCGGCATGGTCGGCCGTGACCTCGACAACCGTTTCCCCGAGCGCACCCCGCACGAGCCGGAGGCCGGCGCGGCTCCCGCGCTGGAGATCCGCAACTGGAGCGTGCACCACCCGATCGACCAGCAGCGCAAGGTCGTCGACGACGTGTCGCTGACCGTGCGCCGCGGGGAGATCGTCGGGATCGCCGGACTGATGGGCGCGGGCCGCACCGAGCTGGCGATGAGCGTCTTCGGCCGCTCCTACGGCCGCTACGCCGGCGGCACGGTCCTCAAGGACGGCCGGGAGATCCGCACCAAGACCGTCGCGGAGGCGGTCGAGCACGGCATCGCGTACGTCACCGAGGACCGCAAGCACTACGGCCTGAACCTGATCGACACGATCAACCGCAACATCTCGCTGACCGCGCTGAAGAAGGTCGCCAGGCGGGGCGTGGTCGACGAGCACGAGGAGCGGCAGGTCGCCGAGGGCTTCCGCAAGTCCATGAACATCAAGGCGCCGACCGTGTTCGAACCGGTGGGCAAGCTGTCCGGCGGCAACCAGCAGAAGGTCGTCCTCAGCAAGTGGATCTTCGCGGGTCCGGACGTGCTGATCCTGGACGAGCCCACGCGCGGTATCGACGTGGGCGCCAAGTACGAGATCTACACGGTCATCGACCAGCTGGCGGCGCAGGGCAAGGCGGTCGTCTTCATCTCCTCCGAGCTGCCCGAGCTGCTCGGCATGTGCGACCGGATCTACACCATGGCCGCCGGACGGCTCACCGGCGAGGTCCCGCGGGCCGAGGCCACGCAGGAAGTGCTGATGCGCCGGATGACGAAGGACACGAAGGACGAAGAGGTGACGCGATGAGCACCGAAGTGACCAAGAGCCCGGTGGCCGCCCCGCCGGGCGGCCGCCCGGGCCGCGGCGCGGCGGGCGAGAACCTGCTGCAGCTGGTGGCGGGCGGCCTGCGCCGCAACATGCGGCAGTACGGCATGCTGCTCGCGCTCGGCCTGATCGTCGCCGTGTTCGCGGTGTGGACCGACGGCGACCTGCTGCTGCCGCGCAACGTCTCCAACCTGGTGCTGCAGAACAGCTATGTGCTGGTCCTCGCGATCGGCATGATGCTGGTGATCATCGCGGGTCACATCGACCTGTCGGTGGGTTCGGTCACCGCGTTCGTGGGCGCCTTCGCGGCCGTGCTGACGGTGGAACACCATGTGGCGTGGCCGGTCGCCGTGGTGCTGTGCCTGCTGGCGGGCGCGGTGGCCGGCGCGGTGCAGGGCTACTTCATCGCCTACCTCGGCATACCGTCGTTCATCGTCACCCTCGCGGGCATGCTGATCTTCCGCGGCTTCACGGAGATCCTGCTGCAGGGGCAGACCCTCGGCCCCTTCCCGAACGGCCTGCAGAAGATCGGCAACGGTTTCCTGCCGGAGGCCGGCCCGCACACGAACTACCACAACATCACGCTGCTGCTGGGCTTCGCGCTGATCGTCTTCTCGGTGGTCCAGGAGGTCCGGGACCGCAAGCGGCAGCGGGAGTTCTCGCTCGACGTGGTGCCGCGCAGCCTGTTCCTGCTGAAGCTGGTCGCCATCGTCGCCGCGATCCTCGTCGTCACGATGCTGCTCGCCAGCTACAAGGGCGCGCCGATCGTGCTGCTGATCCTGGGCGCCCTGGTCGTCGGCTACGGCTATGTGATGCGCAACTCGGTGTTCGGCCGGCACATCTACGCCATCGGCGGCAACCTGCCCGCGGCGAAGCTGTCCGGCGTGAAGGACAGGAAGGTCACCTTCTTCGTCTTCCTGAACATGGGCGCGCTCGCGGCCCTGGCGGGGCTGGCGATCGCAGCCCGGCTGAACGCGGCGTCCCCGAAGGCGGGCCTGAACTACGAACTCGAGGCGATCGCCTCGGCGTTCATCGGCGGCGCGTCCATGAGCGGCGGTGTGGGCACCGTCCTCGGCGCGATCATCGGCGGTCTCGTCCTCGGCGTGCTGAACAACGGCATGAACCTGCTCAGCGTCGGCACCGACTGGCAGCAGGTCATCAAGGGCTTCGCCCTGCTGGCGGCGGTCGGGTTCGACGTGTGGAACAAGCGCAAGTCCGGTTCGTGAGTCACCGGGGCCCCGCCGGCCGGGCGGGGCCCCTCCTTTGACGTCGTGTGAGGAGCCGTACCCATGGAACTGAACAGACGCACGGTCATCGCCTCGGCAGCGGCGGCGGGCATCGCCGCCACGGCCCTCGGCGGCACGGCCGAGGCCGCCCCGGGATCCGCCCCGGGTGGCCGCAGGCCGGTGAAGGAACACTTCGGCACGCTCGCCGACGGCACCAGGGTGTACCGCTGGACACTGGAGAACGGCGGCACCCGCCTGAAGGTCCTCTCCTACGGCGGTGTCGTCCAGTCGCTGGAGATACCCGACCGGCACGGCCGCTGGACCAACGTCTCCCTCGGCTTCGACAACCTCGACGACTACGTGGCGTCCAGCCCGTACTTCGGCGCCCTGATCGGCCGTTACGGCAACCGCATCGCCAAGGGCCGCTTCACCCTGGACGGCACGAGCCACCAGCTGTCGGTGAACGACGGCGAGAACAGCCTGCACGGCGGCGCCAAGGGCTTCGACAAGCGGGTGTGGGACGTGGAGCCCTTCTCCTCCGGCTCCGACGTCGGGCTGCGCCTGCACCGCACCAGTGACGACGGCGAGATGGGCTACCCGGGCACCCTGCGGGCGACCGTGACGTACACCCTCACCCGGGGCGGCGACTGGATCATCGACTACGCGGCCACCACCGACAAGGCCACCGTCGTCAACCTCACCAGCCACATGTACTGGAACCTGGCGGGCGAGGGCAGCGGCAGCATCGAGGACCACGAACTGCAGATCGCCGCCTCCCGCTTCACGCCCACCGACGCGGGCCTGATCCCCACCGGCGAACTGGCGAGGGTCGCCGGCACTCCCTTCGACTTCCGCCGCGCCAAGCCGGTCGGCCGGGACATCCGGGCCGGCCATCCGCAGCAGGTCCTCGCCAAGGGCTACGACCACAACTGGGTGCTGGACAAGGGGATCACCGCCGAGCCCGAGCACGTCGCGACGCTGCGCGACCCCGCCTCCGGCCGCACCCTGAGGATCGCCACCGACCAGCCGGGCCTGCAGTTCTACTCCGGCAACTTCCTCGACTCCACCCTCACCGGCACGTCCGGCCGCACCTACCGGCAGGGCGACGCGCTGTGCCTGGAGACACAGCACTTCCCGGACTCCCCCAACCACCCGGCGTTCCCGTCGACGGTGCTGCGCCCGGGCGAGACGTACCGCACGCGGACGGTCCACCGCTTCTCCGCGTGAAGTCGGTGACACGCCGGGCGTGTTGAACGGCGCCCCACCGGCCCGCGTACACAAGGGCGGCCCGTGCTCCTCCGGCACGGGCCGCCCTTGGACACGGAGGCCGCCTTGGCAGACAACGTCACCTCGCTGTTCCGTGAGCACGCCGCGCACACTCCCTCGATGGCGGCGCTGACGCGGGAGAGCGACGGGGCGGGACCACTGGACTTCTGCATCCCCTGCAACCCGTACTTCCCCACCCCCGCGATGTTCGAGGAGCTGGCGGCCCGGCTCCCCGAGATCCTCACGTACTACCCGAGCAGCGCGCAGACGGTCACCGCCGAGCTGTGCGAGCTGCTGCGCCTGCCGCCGAGTTGCGTGGCGATGGGCAACGGCTCCACGGAACTGATCACCTGGATCGACCATCTGCTGGTCCGCGAGTCGCTCGCCGTGCCCGTGCCCACCTTCGGCCGCTGGACCGACCAGCCGATGGAGACCGGCAAGAGGGTCGACATGTTCCCGCTGCAGGAGGCGAACGGCTTCGCCCTCGACCTGTCCCGGTACGCCGACTTCCTCCGCGCCCGCGGCAGCCGCGTGGCGGTCGTCTGCAACCCGAACAACCCCGACGGCGGCTACCGGCACAAACAGGCGCTGGTGGCGTTCCTGGACGCGATGGCGGACCTGGACCTGGTGATCGTGGACGAGTCGTTCCTGGAGTTCGCGGACGCGGAGGCGGACCCCTCCGTGGTCCAGGAGGCCGTGCTCCGCCCGAACGTGATCGTCCTGCGCAGCCTGGGCAAGAACTTCGGGCTGCACGGCGTCCGCTTCGGCTACCTGGTGGCCAACCCGGCCCTGGCCGGGCGGGTCAGGTCGATGCTGCCGAAGTGGAACCTCAACTCCTTCGCCGAGCACGTGGTGTTCATGCTGCGCGACCACGGCGCGGAGTACGCCCGCAGCGTCCAGCAGGTCCGCCGCGACCGCCTGGAGATGACGGCCGCGCTGTCGGCCCTGCCGGGCCTGACCGTCTATCCCTCGCAGGCCAACTTCCTCTTCGTGCGTCTGCCCGTGGGCGCCGAGGGCCCCGTGGTGCGCGACCGGCTGCTCACCGGGCACCGGATCCTGGTCCGCGAGTGCGGCAACAAGATCGGTTCCTCCAGCCGCTTCCTGCGGCTCGTGGTGCGCCCCCAGGGGGACGTGCGTCGCCTGGTGTCCGGCCTGGAAGCGGTCCTCTACGGGACGTCCAGGAGGGACGCCGCCGTGCCCGGGCCGGCCACCGGCACAAGCAACGGCTACAGCTCGGGCACGGCGGCGGTGGACCGGCTGGTCGGCCAGACCAACGGCACGGGGGTGCCGCTCCCACCGGCCCAGCCGTGGCCCCAGCCGCTGCCTCCGGCGGGGGCCCCGGCCCAGGGCGGCCTCACGGCGGCCCAGGTGCGGGGCACGACGGGCCTGCCGGACGGCCTGACGGCGGCCCCGGCGGCGGGCTGGCCGAACGCGGCGGGGATGGGCCGGGCGGGGTGAGCCGGGTGGGGTGAGCCGGGTGAGGTGAGCCGGGTGAGGTGAACCGGGGGCTGCGTCGTGGGCGCCTCAGTGGGCGACGGGCCAGCCGCTGCTCCAGTCCAGCAGGTTGATGCCGAGCTTCGGGGTGCCGTTGTCGTTGCCGTCGTAGTAGTGGTAGACGATCAGGTCCCCGTCGACGTCGTTCATGACGGACTGCCCGCCGGGCCCGATGACGCTGCCGTGCGACTCCAGCACCGGCGTCCCCCCGTTGTTCATGAGGGCGACCCCGTTCCTGTCGTAGTACGGCCCGGTGACGGAGGTGGCCCGGCCGGCCTTGACCTTGTAGGTGGAGCTGGTGCCGGCGCAGCAGGTGTCGTAGGAGGCGAAGAGGTAGTAGTACCCGTTGCGCTTGACGACGAAGGGCGCTTCGACGGCCTTGGTCCCGGTGGGCCGGGAGGCGAGGGAGTACCGGGTGGTGTCGCCGGCGTACTGCTTCCCGGTGGACGGATCGATGCGGATCATCTTGAGCCCCGTCCACCAGCTCCCGAACGACAGCCACCACTTCCCGTCGTCGTCGACGAAGAGGTTCGGGTCGATGGCGTTGTAGTCGCTGGAGGTGGTGGAGGTGTGGACGACGCCGTAGTCGCTCCAGGAGCCCGGCAGGCCGGTTGCCGAACCGGCCAGCCCGATGGCCGACTTGTTGGAGCCGAAGGTGGAGACGGCGTAGTACATGAGGTACCTGCCGCCGTGGTACGAGATGTCCGGCGCCCACGCCTCCGACGCGTACGACGACCACCAGCCGGGCTTGGTGGTGAAGGCGTCGGCCCCGGCCGTGAACGCGGTCCGGTCGGTGGAGGTGCGGTAGGCGAGCCCGCCGCCGGTGGCGTAGAGCAGATAGCGCCCGCCGGACGTGCGGACCATCGACGGGTCGTGCACGACGGTGCTGCCGGTGACGGTACCGGGGTTGGGGTAGGCGGAGGCGGTCTGCGGGACGAGGGCCAGCAGGATCGCGGCGGGGACGGCGAGGAGGGCGGCTCTCCGGGACGTGCGGCTCATGGGGACGCTCCTTCGGTGGGGTCCGCCGTTCGACATGGCGAACGACGATCGCGTCATCGGACGGGACCGTAGAGTCGAAGGCGTTGCGCGTCAATGGTTCACGCGGCAACGGAAGTTCGTCACCAGGACCGTCACGGAAGGCAGCGGCGCAAGCGAAGGGAGGCGCGGAGGCGTTCACCGAACTCCTCCGCGCCACCCGTGGTGCCTCAGGAGGCCGGGCACTCCTTCCACGCCAAGTGGTAGACCGTGCTGATGTCGCCGTCCGTGGAGTCCATCGTCATGAAGCTGACCTTGCCGGGCGCCGAGGTGCCGGCGGTCAGCCGCAGCTCGGTGTTGATGTTGAAGTTGCGCTGGACCCCGCAGGGCGCCCAGACCAGCTGGGCCCAGTCCGTGGCGTCGGTGGCCTGCCAGTTGTCGTCGTAGGGGCCGGCCAGCGGGTGGTTGCGGTACACGGTCTGCGGTGACCCCTGGAAGTAGTACGAGGCCCTCTGCGCCCCGCTCGCACCCTGCTGGAGGGAGGCGAAGCCGCGGTAGTCGGCGCTGGCGACGGCGTAGGTGAAGCCCTGGGGGACGTGCACGACGAGGTTCAGCTGGCAGTTCTTGCGGAACGCCGTCGGGTCGGAGTTGCCGCCCACCTGGGCCAGGTAGGCGCTGTAGGTCACGGTGAACGCCGTGTTGTCCTCGGAGACGGCGACCGCGGTGGTGCCCTGGGGGCAGCCGGAGCCGTTCACCGTGGCGACCTTGATGACGATCTTGTCCGGCGGCGGGTCGGTGAACCCGGAGGACGGGTGCTGTGCCGGTAGTGCGGCGCCGAGCAGAGCGGCGACGACGCCGCTCAGGAGGAGTCCACCAGCCATGGTCTGTCCGTCCGTTCGGTGGGGGGTGAGTGTGTCGCACCGACTGTCGGGGATGTGTGAGGGAGCCGTGAAGGCGGCCACCGGCCATTCGTGGCCCCCTCCTGTGACACGGCTGTGACCGGAGTTATGGCTTCCACCACAGCCGGGGCCCGCGGCGGCCTCCAAGATCAACGGATGCGCAGATCCCGCTCGTCCTCTTCCTCCGTGGCAGGTGTCCTCGTCGCCGCCCTGGCCGCCGCCGGGGTGGTCGGTGGGGTGCTCGTCGGGTGGGGCGGCGTCGACACCGTCAACGGGTGCGGGTATCCGGACAACCCCTATCCGTCCGAGACCGCGCGGGACTGGGTGACGTACGCCGACGTCGTGGTCGTCGGACAGGTCGTGGGCGAGCGGGAGAGCGGGCGGCGGGAGCTGGCCCTGGGCCCCTATCGGTACGCCGTCGAGCGGACGGTGCGGATACGCGCCGAGTCCGTGCCGTACGAGTCGCGGGCGCGGTCCCATCCGGCGGTCGGCGCGGCCCTCGACTACGTGGCGCCCGGCTGGAAGATCACCCGCGGCAGCCGGGACCGGGTCGACGTGCTGACCGGGGACGCGCCCCGCGTCGTGCCCGGCCACACCTACATCCTCGCCCTGCGCCACCGCGAGGGGCGGTGGGTGGCCCTCGGCGAGGGCGCCGTCGTGCCGTTCGACGGGCATGTGGCGGGGCGCGGGGAGTGGTGCGGGCAGGTCGTCGACACGGACGGGTTCGCGCACGGTGAGCGGCTCGACCGGGGCGACGACCACAGCCTGGAGAAGGCCCTGCTCGGGCAGGGGGATCAGGCGCTCGTCCGTGCCCTGCGGGACGCCCGGCGGGGCTAGCTCAGGGGCTCAGGTGCCCTGCGGGACGCCCCGGCGGGGCTGACTCAGGGGCTCAGGGGTTCTCACGTGTCCTGCGGGACGCCCGGCGGGGCCGGCTCACGGGTTCTCCCAGGCCGCCGGTTCCGCCGCCAGCTGCCGTACCGGTTCCGGGAGGGCGCCGGCCGCGATGTCGGCGAGGGTGACGCCCTCCAGGATCCTGCGGACGTTGGCGCGCAGGGCGATCCACAGCGGGAGCAGGGGCTCGGCGCTGCCGGTGTACGTCAGGCCCGTGGGGCGTTCGCCGCGTACCGAGACGATCGGGCCGTCCACGGCGCGGATCACGTCCGCCACCGTGACCGCGGACGCCTCCCGGGCCAGCCGGTAGCCGCCGCCCCCGCCGCGCCGGCTGTCCACGATGCCGGCGCGGCGCAGGTCGCCGAGGATCCCCTCCAGGAACTTGTGCGGGATGGCCTGGGCCGCGGCGATCGTCTCCGCCTTCAGCGGGTCGTCGCCCTGCTGCCGTACGGCCAGCTCCAGCACCGCCCGCACCGCGTAGTCCGCCCGCGCCGAGATCCTCATGGGTTCATTGTGCGGCTCAGGCCGCCGGCACCACCGCCCGGCCCAGGTGGCGGGTGAAGAAACGGACCGCGCTGTCGGTCTGGAAGCGGGGCAGCTCCTTGTGCCGGCCCGCGTTGGCGTACAGGGTCTTCTCCTGCGAGCCGAAGGCGTCGAACAGAGCGAGTCCGGCCTCGCGCGGGATGTGCTCGTCGTCCCACTGGAGCGCGAACTCGACCGGGACGGTGATCCGCTGCGCCGTCTCCGCCAGGGTGTCCGGCCAGAACAGGCCGAAGACCGCCGCGGTGATCCGGGGCTCGGCGGCCACCAGCGGTACGCCGATCGCCGTGCCCATGTTGAGGCCGTAGTAGCCGACGGGGCCCTCGGGACCGATCTCCGGCAGCCGCTGGAGCGCGTCGAGAGCCGCCTGCCACTCGGGTACGGCGCGCTCGGCCAGGTGGGCGTTGTAGCGGGTCACGACCGGGCCGACGGGCTCGCCCGCGGCCATCGCCCGCTGCATGACGGCGATCTCCCGCTCGTCGTGCGCGGTGCGCGGCCGGTCGCCGTGACCGGGCGCGTCGATGACGGCGACGTGGAAGCCGCCGTCGGTGACGAGGCGCCGGGCGCGGCCGAGCATCGCCGGCCACTTCTTGTGCGTGCCGCCGCCGTGACCCATCAGCACCAGCGGCGCACGGTCGGGGCCGGTCTGCGGCGACCAGAGGACGCCGGGGATGCCGCCTACGGTGAAGTCGCGTTCGAGCATGCCGTGCGACGAGGAACGGGCGGTGAAATCAAAGGAGTTCATGATGTGCTGCCTTCCGGGAGTGCCTTGGTGTCCAGGCGCTCCCGGTGACGGCTATGTCACTTGCCCGACCGTGTCGCAGAGGGGAGCACCCACATCGTTACCGCCGTCATGGGTCTCACCTCCTCGGTCCGTCTCACGGTCGACCGCAAGCTATCAGCGCCGGCGCGGGCCCGCACAACTCCTTTTCTACGCCAGCCTGATCACGTTCCACGACAGCGGCTCCAGCACGGCCGACAGCCGGCCGTCGGCGAGGGTCGTGCCGTCGACCTGGTGCAGGACGACGCGATCGGGCTCGGTGAGCGTGTTGCGGGCGTCCGGGTCGGCGTCGGCGAGGGCGCTGTGCTCGACGACCCGGGTGAGGTCCAGGCCGCTCAGGGCGACCTGGAGCGGCAGCGGCTCGGTGCGGCCGCGGTTGACCGCGAAGACGGTGACGGTCCCGTCCTCGGCGCGCACCGCGGTGGCGTGCAGCAGGTCGGTCTCGCCGTACTTCGCCGTCGCGTACGCCGGTGAGTCGACGCGGACGTCCAGCACCTGCCCGCGGCCGTACTTCGACGCCTGTGCGAAGGGGAAGTACGTCGTCTGCCGCCAGGCCGGGCCGCCCGGCTCGGTCATGATCGGGGCGATGACGTTGACCAGCTGGGCGAGGCAGGCGACGGTCACCCGGTCCGCGTGCCGCAGCAGGGCGATGAGCAGGGAGCCGAAGACGACGGCGTCGGTGACGCTGTAGTTGTCCTCCAGCAGGCGGGGGGCCTCCGGCCAGTCGTCCGGCGCGAAGGTCTTGGCCCGCTCTTCCCAGCGGGTCAGGTACCAGACGTTCCACTCGTCGAAGGACAGGTTGATCTTCTTCTTCGACTTGAGCTTGGCGCCGATGTGGTCGGCCGTCGCGACGACGTTCTCGATGAAGGACTCCATGTCGACCGCGGAGGCCAGGAAGGAGTCCACGTCGCCGTCGATGGGCTCGTAGTAGGCGTGCAGGGAGATGTGGTCGACCAGGTCGTACGTCTCCTCCAGCACCGTCGCCTCCCAGGCGGCGAAGGTGGGCATGGCCTGGCTGGAGGAGCCGCAGGCGACGAGTTCGACGGACGGGTCGATCTGGCGCATGGCGCGGGCGGTCTCGGCGGCGAGGCGGCCGTACTCGGCGGCGGTCTTGTGGCCGGTCTGCCAGGGGCCGTCCATCTCGTTGCCGAGGCACCACAGCTTGATGCCGTAGGGCTCCTTGTCGCCGTGGGCGGCACGCAGGTCGCTGAGCGCGGTGCCGGAGGGGTGGTTGGCGTACTCCTGGAGCTGCAGTGCCTCGGCGACGCCGCGGGTGCCGAGGTTGACGGCCATCATCGGCTCGGCCTGCGGGCCGATCTTCTTCAGGAAGGCGATGTACTCGGACAGGCCGAAGCGGTTCGACTCCGTCGAGTGCCAGGCGAGGTCGAGGCGGCGGGGGCGGTCCTCGACGGGGCCGACGGAGTCCTCCCAGCGGTAACCGGAGACGAAGTTGCCGCCGGGGTAGCGGATGGCGGTGACGCCGAGTTCGCGGACGAGGTCGAGGACGTCTTGGCGGAGGCCGGCCTCGTCGGCGGTGGGGTGGCCGGGTTCGTAGATACCGGTGTAGACGCAGCGGCCGAGGTGTTCGACGAAGGAGCCGAAGACACGGGGGTTGACTTCGCCGATGGTGAAGGCGGGGTCCAGGGTGAATCGGGCGGGGTGCAATGTTCGCCTTTCCAAGTGGGTGGTTGTGTCGCTCGGGCGACTACCGGTTCGTCGTGGCTGCTCGCGCCCACGCGGCGGAGCCGCATGTTCGAGGCAGCCCCGCGCCCCTTCAGGTCAGTTCAGGCCAGCCCGATTTCCAGCTGAGCTTGTTGAGGCCGAGCTTCGGGGTGCCGTTGTCCGTCGCGTCGTAGTAGTGGTAGGCCAGCCAGTCCTGGCCGCGGTCGTTGAAGACCGACTCGCCGCCCGTACCCACGTAGCGGCCGTGGCCGGCGAGGAGGAGATCGCCGCCGCCCTCCAGCAGGGGCGTGCCGGTGCTGTCGACGTACGGGCCGGTGACGGACGTGGAGCGGCCGACGCGGATCTTGTAGGTGGAGTTCACGCCGGCGCAGCAGGCGTCGTAGGAGGCGAAGAGGTAGTAGTAGCGGCCGTGGTGGACGATGTACGGGCCTTCGACGGCGTATGGGGCGTCGGGGCGGGTGGCGAGGTGGCGGACCTCGGCGCCGGGGATCGCCTTGCCGGTCTTCGGATCGAGCTGGACCATGCGGATGCCGGTCCAGTAGGAGCCGAAGGTCATCCACAGCTTGCCGTCGGCCTTGAGGACCGCGGGGTCGATGGCGTTCCAGGCGTCGGTCTTCTCGGAGCTGAAGACCTTGCCGTGGTCGGTCCAGGTGCCGGGCAGGCCGGTGGGTGAGGTGGCGACGCCGATCGCGGAGTGGTTGGTGCCCCAGGAGGAGACGGCGTAGTAGAGCCAGTAGCGGCCGTCGCGGAAGGAGATGTCGGGGGCCCAGGGGTCGCCGGTGTCGTTGTACTCGTACCACCAGCTCGGCGGGGTGGCGAAGGCGTTGCCCGCGTCGTCCCACTGTTTGCGGTCCTCGGAGACGCGGGCGCCGATGACGCCGCCGGTGGAGTAGGCGACGTAGCCGCCGGACTTCAGGCGGATGACGGTGGGGTCGTGGATGATCTGCTGACCTGTGACGGGCTGGGGGTCGGGGTAGGTGGTGTCCGCCTGCGCCGTGGCCGGGATCAGGGCGATGACGGCGGCGGCGACGGCCGTCGCGAGTCGCGTGCGCTTCAACTCAGGTGCTCCTCGGGAGTTCTCACTGTCCGGCGAGGCCGGTGTGCGCGACACCCGCCACGATCTGGCGCTGGAAGAAGACGAAGACGACGATGAGCGGCAGGCCGGCCATCAGGCCGCCGGCCATGAGCTGGGCCCACTGGATGCCGTAGGAGTTCATGACGGTGGCGATGCCGTTCGGCATGGTCATGAGGTCGGGGTTGTTGGTCACCATGTAGGGCCACAGGAAGTTGTTCCACGAGGCGATGAAGGTGAAGATGCCGACCGCGGCGAGCGAGGAGCGCGACAGGGGCAGGACGACGGTGAAGAAGACCCGCCAGCGGCCGGCGCCGTCGATGAAGGCGGCCTCTTCGAGTTCGCGCGGGATGCCCTGGAAGAACTTGTAGAGGATGTAGACCATCGCGGCGGGCGCGCACTGCGGCAGGATCATGCCCCAGTAGGTGTCGACCATCCCCATCTGCTGGACCGTGGTGAACAGGGGCACCCCGAGGACGGCCGGGGAGACCATCAGGCCCGCCATCACGACACCCATCAGGACGGCCTTGCCCTTGAACTCCGTGCGGGCGAAGCCGTATCCGGCGAGCGCGCTCACCAGAAGCACGATGGCGGTGACGCAGACGGAGACGACGAGCGAGTTCACCAGCCAGTCGGTGATGTTGCCGGTGTCGAAGAGGGCCTTCCAGGCCTGGCCGGTGACGTGCTTCGGCAGCCAGTGCGGCGGTATCTCGGCGGCTTCCGCCTCGGACTTCAGGGAGGTGAGCAGGGCCGCGACGATCGGTGCCACGAAGACGGCGGAGACGGCGACGCCGAGCAGGGTGAGGACGATCTGGCTGGGGGTCCAGCGCTTGCGGGGCCTGGTGCGTACGGTCGTCGTGGCGGTGGTCATCGGCCGCCCTCCTCACGGTTGCGCAGCAGCCACATCCGCGCCAGGGCGACGACTGCGATGATCACGAAGAAGATGATGGAGATCGCGGAGGCATAGCCCACGCGGTAGCTGGTGAAGCCCTGTTCGAGGGTGTACTGCACGAAGGAGCGGGTGCTGAGCTCCGGTCCGGGGCCGAAGTCCATCATCACGACGGCCTGGTCGAAGAGTTGCAGCGAGGCGAGGATCTGGAGCGCGACGACCAGGCCGGTGATGTGGCGCAGCATCGGCAGGGTGATGTGGACCATGCGGTGCCAGGCGTTCGCGCCGTCGAGCTTCGCGGCCTCGTAGAGGTGGGCGGGGATGCCCTGGAGCGCGGCGAGGTAGAGCAGGAAGGAGAAGCCGACCGTCCACCACAGGGTCTCGATGACGATGGCGAGCATGGCGTACGACTTGTCGGTGAGCCAGGGCGTGTCGATGCCGAGGGTCTGGTTGAACAGGCCGATGCCCTGGGTGAACAGCCACTGCCACATGTTTCCGGCGACGGTGGAGGGCAGCAGGAACGGGGCGAAGAAGCACATCCGCCACAGCCATTTCCCGCGTTCGATGTGGTGGGCGAGCATCGCCAGCCCGAAGGCGAGGACGGTGATGCAGGGGACGACGAGGAGGGTGAAGTACGCGCTGTGTCCGAGCGCGTCCCACATGGCCGCGTCGTTGAGGGCCTCGCGGTAGTTGCCGAGGCCGATGAAGTTCGCGCTCTCGCCGGAGACGTTGGCGTCCGTGAAGCTGAGGTAGATGCCGCGCAGCAGCGGCCAGATCACGAAGAGCGCGAAGAGCGCGAGGAACGGGGCGACGAACCAGGCCCCGTGCTGGAAGCCCTGCTTGCGGCGGGCGGTCGCGCCGGCGGTGGCGGTCTTCGTCCGCACCGGTGCGACGACGGTCTGAGCGCTGGTCGTCATGCGACCGCACCTCCCTGCGCGGCGGTGTGGCCGTCCATCGGGTTCTTCGAGGCGAGGAGCTTCACGAGTCCGGTCCTCATCCGCCGGGCGACCGTGTCCGGTTTGGCGGAGCCCATGGTGGAGGAGACGACCATCGGGCCGAGGTCCTGGGCGAGGATGCCGGTGGAGCCCGCGAACCACACCTTCGGCTCGGTGGCCTGGTGGTCCATGGCGCTGACGTACTCGTGCTGCGGGGTGAGCCTCTGGTACGCGGCCGTGGACAGCGTCGGCGTGTACGCGGGGATGTGGCCGCCGGCCGCCCATTGCAGGGCGTGCTTGACGACGTACGCGGCGAGCCGGTGGGCGCCCTCGTTGGTGGCGCCGCCGCGGCCGGACTGGTGGGGCAGCACGAAGGAGTGGGACTCGGCGTGGGTGGCCCGTCTGCCGAAGACGGGCGGCAGCGGGGTCGCCCCGTAGTCGAGTTTCGCGCCGGAGAACACCGGCACCGACCAGTTGCCCTCCCAGGTGAAGGGGGCGCCGTTGACGAACTGCTCGCCGGTGGGGGCGCCGGGGATGACGTAGCCGTCGGTGACGTGGCGGCGGAGGAACTCCAGGACCTCGGTGGCCTTGTCGGCGTCGAAGGTGACCTCGGTGTTCGCGGCGTTGAACCAGGTGCCGCCGAGCTGGGTGTAGAAGGCGACGAAGAACCACCACTGGAAGTTCTGGTCGTTGGTCCACAGGCCGATGGTCTGCAGGCCGCTCTTGGTGACCTTCTTCGCCTTCTTCAGGACGTCGAACCACTCGCCGGTGGACGTGACGGGGACGAGATGGCCGTCGTCGCCGATCAGGTCCGCCTTCTTCAGCACGTCCCTGCGGTAGAAGCAGAGCTGGACGTGGATGTCGAGCGGGAGGGCGTAGAGCTTGCCGTCGACGACGGCGCGCTTCCACAGGGCGGGGTTGAAGTCCTTCTCGTGGACCCCGTACTTGGCGAGCAGACCGACGTCCCAGGGGTCGAGCAGACGGCCCGGTGAGAAGCCGGGTACGCGGCCGAGGTGCATGACGCCGAGTTCCGGTGCGCGGTTGCCGGCGGCCGCCATGGCGAGCTTGGTGTAGAAGGGGTTGCCCCACTGGAGGGTGGAGTCCTTGACCGCGACGTCGGGGTTCTCCTCACGGAAGGCGTCCAGCATGGCGATCATGTTGGAGCCGTCGCCGCCGCTGAAGAGGTTCCAGTAGCGCACGCGGGTGCGCGCGCCGGCGGCGAGCGCGTCGGCGCCCGTGCCGAGGGCCGCGAAGCCGAAGCTTCCCGCGACGGCGAGGCCGCCCGCGGTGGCCAGAAGGTGCCTGCGATTCAGGCCAGGTCGTCCCATTGCCTGCCCTTACGTTTCGAGGGCTTCGTGCCCTTGTGCCCGCAGCGCCATCCCCATATGTTCGGTATTTCGAATGGCGCTCGTAACTTCGAACGGGAACGTAAGGTCGTCGCGCCGGGACGTCAATGGTTCGGACACGACTTCGACCCGGGTTGTCGAAACGTAATCAACCCGCCCCGCGCTCCCGGCCGGTGGTTCGCGTGACGCGGACACGCCCGGCCACGTAGGCTCGAACAACCCTGGAAGCGGCGGCGGAAGGAGGGCGGGATGGGCATCACGGCGCTGCCGGGACGCCTTCGGCACCGCTCGTCCATGCGCGCGCTCGCCGCCTCCCTCACCACCGCCGTACGCCGGTCCGGTGAACCCCCCGCCGATGTGCGGGAGCTGTGCCGTGCGCTGTGCGCGGCCATGGCGCGCCGGCGCGGGGGACGGCCCGTCGAGCTGCGCTTCGAGAAGTTCCCGGACGGCATCGGGGTGACCGGACTGTGGGTGGAGTTCGCGGACTTCGACCTCGTCATCGTCGAGGAACGCGCCGAGGAGGTGCAGCAACTGGTCGTCCTCGGGCACGAGTTGTGGCATCTGCACGCCGGGCACCGGCACCAGGTCGCCACCCCCGCCGCGGCCCGTGCGCTGGCCGGGCGGCCCGGCTGGCAGGGCCTCGCGCTCGGCGCCGCCGCCCGAGGTGGCTCCCGCTCCCGCGACGAGGCCGAGGCCGACGACTTCGGTCACCGGCTCGCCGCACTGTGCCGGGACCTCGTCACCGGCCCCGCCGGCGGGCGCCCGGCCGACCCGCTGCAGCGCTCCCTCGGCTACCACCGGCGCGGACGGGCCCCACGATGACGTTACGGCTGGCGCTCACCCCGTCGGCGTTCGTGACCGACTTCTACACCTCGTTCTGGTGGATCCCGACGCTGGTGCTCGCCTCCGCGCTGGCCGTCAAACTGCCCACCATCGTGCGGCTGTGGAAGGACCCGCTGCTGCGCGCGGTCGGCGGCCTGCTCCTGCTGGCCTGCTCGGTGTTCGTGTTCGTCGCGCCGTCCACCATCGCCTGGACCAACCGGGTCACCGGCGTGCCCAACATCGCCGCGCCGCTGGTCTACTCGCTGCTCACCGCGTTCTGCGGGTCCTGCCTGCTGCTGATCATCGCCTGGCGCAACGGCCTGCCCCAGCACTCGCCGACCACCCGCCGCGCCCGGCGCCTGGTCCTCACCTCCTACGGCGCGGTGATCGTCGCCCTGTGGGCGCTGTTCGCCCTCGCCGACGTGCCCGTGGAGCGGCTGCGCGACCTCGACACCTACTACGCCACCACGCCGTTCATGCGCGAGGAGATCCTGCTCTACCTCCTCGCGCACTGCGTGGCCGTCCTGATCACCTCGCGGCTGCTGTGGAACTGGGTGCGCGCCGACGGCCTCGACGGCTGGCTGCGCTGGGGGCTGGTCTTCCTCGGCGGCGGCTACGCCATGAACCTCGTCTTCGACGCCGCGAAGCTGACCGCCGTCGCCGCCCGCTGGACCGGGCACGACCTGGACCGGCTCTCCACCGAGGCGGCGCCGCCGGTCGCCGGTCTGTCCGCCGTGCTGATCGCCGTCGGCTTCATCCTGCCGCACATCGGGCAGTACCTGCAGGACCGCTGGCGGATGCGGCTCGCCCACCGCGAACTCGCCCCGCTGTACCAGCTGTTGCGGTCCCTGCACGGCGGTGGTGTGCCGCGCGTGCTGCGCGCCGCGCCCGAGCTGCGGCTCATCCGGCGCGAGACGTACATCCGCGACGTCCTGCTGCCGCTGGCCCGCCACCTCGACGAGGACCTGCGGCGCCGGGCCGAGGACGCCGCCGTCGCCCTCGGGCACCCGCCGGACGGGGCGCGGGCGCTCGCCGCCGCGGTGGCCCTGGTGGACGCCGTCGAGGCGGGGCGCGGCAGCCAGGGAGGCGAGGAGGCGGGGGCCGACGGTGTGGACACGGCGCGGCTGCTGAGGGAGATCGGCGCCGTCTCGCGGGCGCTGCGCCGCCGGGACGCGCTGGAGGAGGTGCGCGCCCGCGCCGCCGGCCTCGGCTCCGCGCAGGGCACGAGGTAGCTGAGGAGGCGCGGGGGTTGGCATAGTGCACGGCGGGGGCTTGCAAGGTGCACGACGACCGTACGAGCACACCGGGACGGTGCCGAGAACAGTGCGTATCTGGCGTACGAGCAAGGAGATGCGTCGGCTCGCCGACGCCCTCATCGACCCCATGCGGGTGCCCCTGCCCACGGACGCCGAGACGCTGTTCGCCGCACTCGTCGACTCCGTGAGCGCCTGGCGGGGCCGCGAGGTCACCGTCCACCGCGAGGTCTTCCCGCCGCACACGGCGAGCGGGCTGTGGCTGGAGCGGGAGGGGCAGGACATCGTGGTCGTCGACCGGCGGGCCGCGGTGTGGCACCAGATCGTGATCTTCTGCCACGAGGTGTGGCACATGAACCGGCGGGACGACGAGCCCGAGACGCTCGGCGCACTGCCCCGGCCGGTCGCCGCCCGCACCGACTTCAGCCTCGACGAGGAACAGGAGGCGGACCGTTTCGGCATGCTGATGGGCCGCCGGCTGCGGGCCTGGCTCGAGGCCTCCCCCGACTCGGTGTTCGCCGCCGGCAGCGCCGACACCGGCGGCCCCCAGGACCTCGCCGGCCGGATCGGGGCGGCGCTCAACTACCGCGGGACACGCAGATGAACGGCCTGACCAACTACCTCAGCTGCGGTGTCCTGTGGCTCGGACTCGCCCTGAAGGCGCCCGACCTGGTGCGGCACCGCCACGACCCCTATCTGCGGGCCATCTGCGCGGTGCTGGGCCTGGCCGGGCTGTGCTTCCTCCTCGGCGCGCCGCCCACCGTGGGCGCGGTCAACCGCCTCAGCGGCGTCGCCAACCTCGCCGCGCCGCTGACGTACGCGGCGATCACCGCGTACGGCGCCGCGTCCCAGGTGCTGATCGTGCGGTGGCGGGGCGGTCCCGGCGTACGCCGCACCGCGCGGCGCTGGATCACCGCGTACACCGGCGTGACCCTCGGCATCGGGCTGACGTTCGCGCTGGGCGACGCGCCCGTGGAGCGCCGCACCGACCTGGACACCTACTACGCGACGACGCCGTTCATCGCCGAGATGATCGTGCTGTACCTGGTGGCGCACCTCGTCGCCGCCACCGTCACCATGGTCTCGGCGCTCTCCTGGGCCCGGCGGGTGACCGGCTGGCTGCGCGCCGGGCTGCTCGTGCTGGGCGTGGGCACGCTGTCCGGGGCCGGCTACAGCGCCGCCAAGCTCGTGGCGGTGGGCGCCCGCTGGACGGGGCACGACTGGTCGCCGCTGGACACGGCCGTCTCGCCGGCCGCGGCGGGGCTCGGCGCCCTGCTCACCTCGGCCGGCATCCTGGTACCGCTGGCCGGCCCCCGGCTCGCTCAGTGGCGTCGCGCGCGGCGGGAGTACGCGCGGCTCGCCCCGCTGGAGCGGGAGCTGGACGGCGTCCTCACCCGCCGCGCCCTGCGCCTGCCCCGGCCGCGCTGGGCCACCCCGCCCACCCGCCTGATCTGGCGCCAGACCAGCATCCACAACGCCCTCGGCCACCTGGACAGCGCCTACGACCCCCTCCTGTACGCCCGCACCCACGAGGCCGCCCTCGCCGCCACCGGCGACCCCGCCCGGGCGAGCGCGACGGCCTGGGCGACGGTGATCGCGGCGGCCGCGGAACGGGACCGGGCGGCGGCCGCGTCGCCGGCGGACCCGCGGACGGCGGAGGTGACCGCGGGGGCCCCGGCGGCCGCGGTCCGCGTCGGCGGCGCGCTGTCCACCGCGACCGGGGCGCCCGGCACCGGGGCCGGCGGGCCGCTGATGGTCGCGGTGGCCGGTGACCGGACCGCCCTTCCGCCGGGCGGCCCCGTCGACCTGGCCCGCATCGCCGACGCGCTCGGCGCAGGGGTGCGGGGCGTGGACGGGGTGCGTGCGCGATGAGCCTCGTCGTGTATCTGGCGGCCTGTGTGTTCGGACTGTCCTCCGTGCTGCTCTTCCGCCGCCCCCGCACCGCCCTGCGCGACCCGCTGACCGTGTCCACCTGCGCGGCGATCGTCCTCGGCGCGCTCGTCTTCGTGTGCGCCGCCCCGCTGACGCTCGCCGCGGTCAACGACCTGACCGGCATCTCCAACTTCGGCGCCCCGCTCACCTACGGCATGCTCTCCGCGTACAGCTGCTCCCTGCTGATCCTGCTGATCAACTGGCGCGGCGGCTCCCGGGAGCGCGTGCGGCGGCTGGTGCTGCGCTGCGTCGCCGCGTACGGGGCGGTCGTCGTCGCCATCGTCGTGCTGTTCGCCGTCGCCGGCGCCCGCACCGAGCGGCTCACCGACCTGGACACCTACTACGCGACGACGCCCGGCCTGCGCGAGATGATCCTGCTGTACCTGCTGGGGCACAGCGCGGCCATGCTCGCCATGTGCGCGGTGTGCCTGAAGTGGGGCCGTGAGGTCACCGGCCTGCTGCGCGCCGGGCTGCGGCTGATCCTGGCCGGCGCGCTGCTGGACCTGCTGGGCTTCCAGGCCACCAAGTACGCCGCGGTTGCGGCCCGTTGGTGCGGCCGGGACCTGGACTTCCTGTCCACGACCGTCGCCCCGCCCATGGCGTCCCTCGCCGCGCTGATCTGCTCCGCCGGCTTCGTGCTGCCCAGGCTGCTGCCGGCGATCGTGGCGCAGTGGCGCGGTTACGGCGAGAACCGCACGCTGCGTCCGCTGTGGTCCGCGGTGCGCTTCGCCTCCACCGCGCCGAAGCCGGAGGCCTGCTGGTGGTGGCTGCCGCAGGAACGGCTGCGCTGGCGGGAGGTGTCCATCCACGACGCGCTGCTCGCGCTGGCCCCGTACTTCGACGAGCGGGTCCGCGTCCGCGCGCTGGACGAGGCGCTGCGGGCCGGCCGCTGCGCGCACCGGGCCCGCATCGAGGCGGAGGCCGCCATGCTGGCCGCCGCCACCCGCCGGGCCGCCGCGCAGGAGCCGCCGCTGGACGCGCCGAGCCCCTACCGGCTGCACGCCACGGAGGTCCCCGGCACCAGCGGCCTGGTGGAACTGGCGCGGGCGCTGTCCCGTTCCCCTCTCGACGCGGGCGGGCGCGCCGGTACGGTAAGGGCCGCCTCCCCCCGCTGAACTCCCGTCCGCCGAACCCTAGGAGCCCCATGCCGCACAGAGCTGTCGTCATCGGAGCCGGCCTCGCCGGGATGCTGGCCGCGGCGGCGTTGTCGGCCACCGTGGACGAGGTGGTCGTGGTGGAGCGGGACGACCTGCCCGAGGGCCCCGACCACCGCAAGGGGCTCCCGCAGGGCCGGCACGCCCATCTGCTCATGCCGGGCGGCCTGGCCGCGATGGAGGAGCTGATACCGCGGGCGAGTGTGCGTCAGGCGCTGCTCGCGGCCGGCGCGCACGAGGTGCCGCTCGGCTCCGGCATGCTGGCGCTCACCCCGGAGGGCTGGCTGCGGCGCTGGCGCGACGGCGGGCCCCGCATGATCACGTGCAGCCGGGCGCTGCTGGACTGGGTGGTGCGGGACCTGGTGCTGGCGCACACCGGTGTCCGCATCGAGCGCGGCCGGGCGCTGGAACTCACCGGCTCCCGCGGCCGGGTGAGCGGCGTACGGGTCGAAACGGCCGCCGGGCAGGAGGAGTTCACGGCGGACCTGGTGGTCGAGGCGGGCGGGCGCGGCTCCCGGGTCGTCGAGCGGCTGGAGCGGCTCGGGGTGTCCGGGATACGGGAGAAGACGGTGGACGCCGGGCTCGTCAACGCCACGCGCCTGTACCGCACGCCCGAGGGCGCCGAGGACTTCCCGCTGACCGTCGTCCAGGCCGACCCGTACGTGTCCCGGCCGGGCCGCAGCGGCATGGTGCTGCCCATCGAGGGCGGCCGCTGGATGGTCAGCCTCGCCGGCACCCGGGGCGGTGAGCCGCCGGCCGACCCGGAGGGCTTCCTGCGGTACACGCTCGACCTGCCGCACCCGATCGTCGGCCGGCTCATCTCCGGCGCCGAACCGCTGGGCGACGTGCACGTCAGCCGCAGTACGAAGAACTCCCGCCGCTATCTGGAGCGGTCGCGGGAGTGGCCGGAGGGCTTCGTGGTGCTCGGGGACGCGGTGGCGACGTTCAACCCGGCCTATGGGCAGGGCATGTCGGTGGCCGCGCTGGGCGCCGCGGGGCTGCGCCGGGAGCTGGAACGCGGCGGCCCCACCGCGCCCGGCCTGGCCCGCCGGGTGCAGCGCAGGGCGGCCCGCGCGGTGGAGGCGGCCTGGGCGTCGGCGGTCGGCCAGGACATCTGGTTCCCCGACGTGCGCGGCGGCCGGCCCGGCGTCGCCGACCGCCTCGTCACCCGCTACTCCCGCCGACTGACGGGCGCGGCGACCTCCTCCTACGGCGCGGCGCGCGCCCTGTGGGACGTGACGAGCCTGCGCACCGGGCCGACCCGCCTGCTGCGTCCCGACGCGGTCCTGGCCGCGGTGACGGGCCCCCTGCTCCCGGCCCTGTCGGGGCCGCCGCTGACCCCGGCGGAACGCAAGATCCTCACGGAACTGGACCGCAGGGGACGGGAGGAGCGGGGGCGCGGCCAGGAGACCGGCCGGCGGGTGGAAAACAGCCGGGGCGCGTGAGGGGACGGGGGGTGTAGAAGGGACCGGGGGCGTGGGAAGGGCGGCCTCGGGGTGTGCAGGGCGGCCCGGGCGCGACAGGGACCGGGGCGTGTGAGGACGGCCCGGCGTGTACAGGGCGGCCCGGGCGCGACAGGGACCGGCGCGTGTGAGGGCGGCCCCGGCGTGTGCAGGGACCCGGGCGCGTGCAGGGCGGTCCCGGCATGTACAGGGACCCGGGTGGGTGCAGGGGCCCGGCGGGTGCAGGGGCCCGGTGTCGTCCCGGTTTCAGCCCGCGAACGCCCGCTGCGGCAGGCCCTTGCCCGCGTTCGGGACGACCAGCAGGGAACCGGCCGCCGGATGCGGCGCGGTCAGGCCCACCCGGGCGGTCGTGACGTACAGGTCCGTCAGGTCCGGGCCGCCGAAGGCGCACGCCGTCACCCTCGGCGTGGGCAGCGGGATCACCCGGTCCAACCGGCCGCCGGGGGTGTAGCGGCGCACCGCCGCCCCGTCCCACAGCGCCACCCACACGCAGCCGTCGGCGTCGACCGTGAGGCCGTCCGGGAACCCGGCGCCCTCCTCGATCTGCGCGAACGGCCGCCGGTCCGCCACGCGCCCCCCGGCGTGGGAGAAGACGTCGACGCGGCGGGTCGGGGAGTCGACGTAGTACATCAGGCGGCCGTCCGGGCTCCAGCCGGTGCCGTTGCTGACCGCCACGTCGTCCAGGACCACTTCGGCCGCGCCGTCGCCGGTGATCCGGGACAGGGTGCCGCCGCCCGGCGCCTCGTCGTAGCGCATGGTGCCCGCCCACAGCGCGCCGTCGGGGGCCACGGCGGCGTCGTTGGCGCGGCGGCCCGGCACCGGCTCGTGGCGCAGCCAGCGGAACGCGCCGTCGGCGTCGAGGAGGCCGACGCCGTCGCGCAGGTTCAGCACCAGGCCGCCGCCGGCGCGGGGCTTGGCCGCGCCGACGTGCTGCCCGGTGGTGCGCACCGTGCGGCGGCCGGTGACGGGGTCGTAGGTGTGGACGCGGCAGCCGAGGATGTCCAGCCAGATCAGCCGGCCGGCGGCCGCGTCCCAGGTCGGTCCCTCACCGAGGGCCGCCTCGGCCCGAACCGCGACCTCGTACGCCGGTCCGCTCATGCCGCGCTCCGGTGGCCGAGGTTCTCCGACAGCTCGGCGGCGCCCTTGGCGGCGAGCTGCTCCAGCTCGGCCTGGCGCTCCTCGCTCCAGCGGATCATGGGCACGGAGATGGACAGCGCGGCCACGACCCGCCCGGTGCGGTCGCGGACCGGCGCGGCCACGCAGGACACGTCCGGGTTGGACTCGCGGGACTCCACCGCGATGCCGCGGGCGCGGATCCCCGCCAGGGCCTCGCGCAGGGCGGCCGGATCGGTGATGCTGTTCGGGGTCATCGCGACCAGCTCGGCGTCGTCGGGGACGCGGGCGGCGAGCTCGTGCTCGGGGAGGGAGGCCAGCAGCATCTTGCCCACCGAGGTGCAGTGCGCGGGCAGCCGGCGGCCGGCCGCGGAGACCATGCGCACCGCGTGGGTGGAGTCCACCTTGGCGATGTAGATGACGTCGGTGCCCTCCAGGATCGCCACATGCACGGTCTCGTCGCAGGTCTCGGCGACGGCGCGGGCCACCAGCTGTCCCTCGGCGGCGAGGTCGAGCTGCTCGGCGTAGCGGCTGCCGAGCTGGTACGGGCGCACGCCGAGCCGGTAGCGTCCGGGCTGGCCGGGGACGGTGACCAGGTACTGGCGCGCGGCGAGCGTGGTGACCAGCTCGTGCACGGTCGTGCGCGGCAGTTGCAGCTTGCGCACGATGTCGGGGGCGGAGAGCGTGCCGTCCCCGTCGAGGAAGAGCTCCAGAATGTCCAGAGCCCGGGTCACGGCAGGTACGAGGCGTCCCACGACCGGCCCCCTCCCTTGTGTCGGAAAGCCTGCGTTCGATATTTCAACAGGCGGTCGGCATGACGAACACAGGCTAGTCATATCCGGATCGCGCGGGCAATGGTGCGGACGCACGCGTGTGGACTGGGGAACGATGGAGGACGTGCCGCCCTCTTCCCAGCGCCCCTCGTCCCCGCGCCCCGCCGCACCCTTCACCCGCCGTGACTTCCAGCTGGTCCTGCTGCGCCGCATGGCCGACCACAACCCCGAGCTGGTGGACGACGCCCGCCGCACCCTGGGCGCCTCCCTGGCCGAGATGCGCGAGGCGAACAAGCGCTGGCAGGCGATGATCCGCTCCCCCCGAGCCCGAGCGGCGGCCTCCCGGTATCGATCGGTCCTCGGCCCGCCGCAGTACGAGGCGAAACGCACGATCGGCGACCTGGAGTGCCCCGCCTGGCAGTGGCCGCTCCCCCTCTGGCCCGACCTGCGCTTCGAGGTGCTCGTCGGCCCGCACGGCGCGGTCTGGAACGAGTGGCTGGTCCGCGCCCCGGACGCCCCCGCCACCGGCCTGCGCACCTTGGAGGACCTGACCCCCTGGTGCTGCACGGTCGACGAGGCGGCCCGCGCCTTCGCCCCGGCCCGCCCCCTGGAGGGCACGGCCCCCACCCGCTGGGGCCTGGCCTTCACGGCCCCGGACACACAGGGCGTACGCCACGAGGTGGTCGCGGAGTTCACCTGGGGCCTGCTCCAACGCACGGCGGTCACTTCACCGCGAAGGTGACGGCAGCCCCCTCAGGGGCGCGGGGCTGTATTCATCTGCGGCGTCGCCGCGTGGGCGCGACCAGCCACACGACCACCCGTACCCGCACGACGACCAAAACCCGGCAGACGAGACCGCGCCCTGGGGTAGGAAGGACGCCGAGCCCCCCGAGAAAAGGAGCCCCGTGCCCTCCCTCTTCCCCACCCTCACCGACAACCCCGGCGAGCAGGAAGCCCTCCGCTTCGGCGACCGTCGGCTGACGTACGCGGAACTCGCCGCCGCGGCCGGCGCCGTCGGGGACCGGGTGCGCGACCGCGGCCGGGTCGCCGTATGGGCAACCCCCGCACTGGAAACCGCCGTCGGCGTTCTCGGCACGCTCCTCGCCGGCGCGGCAGCCGTCCCCCTCAACCCGAAGTCGGGCGAGAAGGAACTGCGGCACATCCTCACCGACAGCGCGCCCGCCCTCGTCCTCGCCGCCCCCGGCGACGACCTCCCGGCGGCCCTGGACGGATACGAGCGCGTGGACGTCGACGTGCGCGCCGCCGGTCCCGTCCCCGACGACCGGGACGCCGACGCGGGCGACCCCGCACTGGTCGTCTACACGTCCGGGACCACGGGCCCGCCCAAGGGAGCCGTCATCCCGCGCCGGGCGATCGCCGCGACCCTGGACGCGCTCGCCGACGCCTGGCAGTGGACCGGCGCGGACGTGCTGGTGCACGGGCTGCCGCTGTTCCATGTGCACGGGCTGGTGCTGGGCGTCCTCGGCCCGCTGCGCCACGGCGGCTCGGTGCGCCACCTCGGCAGGTTCACGGCCGAGGGCGTGGCGAGGGAGCTGGGCGCGGGCGCCACCATGCTCTTCGGCGTGCCGACCATGTACCACCGCCTCGCCGAGGCCCTGCCCGACGACCCGGGGCTGGTGAAGGCGCTGGCCGGGGCGCGGCTGCTGGTGTCGGGCTCGGCCGCGCTGCCGGTGCACGACCACGAGCGGATCGCGGCGGCGACCGGGCGGCGGGTGATCGAGCGGTACGGCATGACGGAGACGCTGATGAACACCAGCGTCCGCGCCGACGGCGAGGCCCGCGCGGGCACGGTGGGCGTGCCGCTGCCGGGCGTGGAGCTGCGGCTCGTGCAGGAGGACGGCTCCCCGGTCGCCGCGTACGACGGGGAGACCATCGGCGAGATCCAGGTGCGCGGCCCGAACCTGTTCACCGCGTACCTGAACCGGCCCGACGCCACCGCCGCCGCGTTCACCGAGGACGGCTGGTTCCGCACCGGGGACGTGGCGGTGCGGGATCCGGACGGCTATGTGCGGATCGTCGGGCGCAAGGCCACCGACCTCATCAAGAGCGGCGGGTACAAGATCGGCGCCGGGGAGATCGAGAACGCGCTGCTGGAGCACCCGGGGGTGCGGGAGGCGGCCGTCACCGGGGAGCCGGATCCGGACCTGGGCGAGCGGGTGGTGGCGTGGATCGTCCCGGCGGACCCCGCGGCGCCGCCGTCCGCCGAGGACCTGGCCGCCCATGTCGCGGACCGGCTCGCCCCGCACAAGCGTCCCCGCGTGGTCCGCTGTCTCGACGCCCTTCCCCGCAACGACATGGGCAAGATCATGAAGCGGGCGCTGGCCCATGACTGACCGCCCGTCCGCCCGGGCGGCCCTCGCCCTGGTCACCGACGACTTCACCGAACTGCCCGCCCCCGAGCGGCGGTCCCGGCCCGACGGCCCGCTCGGCTGGCAGGGCTACGACGACGCCCGGGCCCGCGCCGCCGAACGCACCGGTGAGGAGGAGTCCGTCGTCTGCGGCACCGGCACCGTCGAGGGCACCCGGGCGGTGCTGATCTCCTTCGAGTTCGGCTTCCTCGGCGGCTCCCTGGGCGAGCGCACCGGCGACCGGCTGGAGCAGGCGTACACCCACGCCCGCGCCCACCGGCTGCCGGTCGTGCCGCTGGTCGCCACCGGCGGCAGCCGGATGCAGGAGGGCATGCTCGCGCTCACCCAGCTCCAGCGGGTGGCGCGGCAGTCGGCGCTGACCAGGGAGGCGGGGCTGGCGCAGATCGCGGTCCTGCGGGACCCGACGACCGGGGGCGGCTGGGCGACGCTCGGCGCGGGCGCCGACGTGATCCTCGCGCTGCCCGGCGCACAGGTCGGCTTCGCGGGCTCGCGGGTGCGGCCGCCGGACGCCGACCCGGCCGCGTACACGGCCGAGGCGCAGGTGGCGGCGGGGTCGGCGGACGCGGTGGTGGAGCCGGGTGAGCTGCGGGCGGTGCTGGGGCGGTGGCTGCGGCTGCTGACGCGCCCGTCCGGGGCGCCGGCGCCGGTCCCGGAGGCGCTCGGGGCGCGGGACATGCCGGCCTCGGGCTGGGAAGCCGTCCGGCGGGCCCGGGACCCGCGGCGTCCGCGCGCACAGGCCTACTTGGACGCCTGCTTCGGCGAGCGTGCGGCGATCTCCGGCGACCGCTGCGGCGGCACCGACCCCGGCGGCATGCTCTGCGGGTTCGGCGAGCACGAGGGGCGGACGGTCGCCTACGCCGCCCAGACCGGCACGGCGACCCGGCCGGCCGGCTACCGCACCGCGGCCCGGCTGATCCGGCTCGCGGACCGGCTCGGCATCCCCGTGCTGACGCTGGTGGACACGCCGGGCGCGGCCAACGACGCGGAGGCCGAGCGGCAGGGCGCGGGCCCGGCCATCGCGGAGGTGTTCGCGGCACTGGCGTCGGCGCGCACACCGGTGACGACGCTGGTGATCGGCGAAGGCGGTTCGGGCGGCGCGCTGGCGCTCGCGGCCCCCGG
This sequence comes from Streptomyces sp. NPDC097129, assembly GCF_055668065.1. Classification (NCBI taxonomy): domain Bacteria; kingdom Bacillati; phylum Actinomycetota; class Actinomycetes; order Kitasatosporales; family Streptomycetaceae; genus Streptomyces; species Streptomyces sp. NPDC097129. The sequence continues at coordinate 668,855 of NZ_JBVOQE010000001.1, forward strand.
CAACACGTGGGCCACCGCGGACAGTTACTTCTCCGTCATCGCGCCGGAGCTCGCGGCGGCCATCCTCAAGCGCCCGCCGGAGGAGGTGGAGGCGACGGCCGACCAACTCCGCATCCGGCCGCAGGACTTGACGGAGCTGGGCGTGATCCGAACAGGCGATCAGTTGTTCCCTGGAACAGGTGATCGTCACTCGTGAGGGCGACTGCGGCGGGTGGGACCAGTGATACTTACGGTGTGCAAGCGACGGGCTGCAGACCGTAGTTGACGCACAGGTCCCACAACCATGCATGACCGCAAGGAGAAGCACCACCATGAACCTGCTCACCAACGTCCTCGCCGGCCTCGTCCACTTCATCGGCTGGCTGGTCTGAGGGCGAAGGCCCGAAGCAGCAACAGCGGCGCCGTCTCCCCGTCCCAGGGAGACGGCGCCGCCGTCCGTGTATCCGTACCGGGTTACCTCACACCCACCGCCCGCAGGATCTCCTGGCGCACCGAGCCGCCGCGGTCGTCACGGGCGAAGGCCCGCAGCGAGAGGGACGCAGGGCCGCGCGGCACGGTGAGCGTGCCGCGCCAGGACGCGCCGGAGCCGTCGAGGCGCACCTGACGCCAGGTCCTGCCGTCGTCGTACGACACCTCGAGCCGGCCGCCGCCGAGCGTGCCGGTGCCGGGCGCGCCCTCGACGTGGGAGGCGCTCAGCCCCACCGGGACGCGGCTGCCGCCCCGGACGCCGCCGGCGAGGTCGGTGCCGATGTCGTAGGAGAGGTTGATCAGCGGCAGGAAGGTCTGCCGGTCCCCGGGGGTCGCGGCCGAGCGGAAGGTCCACTCGGAGCGGCCCCGGGTGGCCCTGCCCCAGCGGGCGGCGTCGAGGGCCGTCTCGGTGACGACGGTGTACTCGTGCTCGTCGGCGGGCGCGTCCCACACGTACGCGGCGGAGCTGCGGCCCGTGTCGACCAGTGTCCCGTCGAGGTAGACGGAGGTGGTCTGGCTCATGCCGCTGTCCTCGCTCCACACGTCGCCGAAGCCGGTGTGGTCGGGCCCGGAGTCGCCCCAGCCGGGCGTGTTGAACTGGAGCTGGTTGCCGGTGCGCTGCTGTCCCCAGCCGAGCCCGGTGCCGAGCCAGGGGTGCCACACCGGCCGGAACCAGTTCAGCCCGGGCCGGGTGCCGCCCCGGTAGGCGACGAGCCCGCTGCGCTCCTCCAGCGCCCCGTCGGCGGCCGTCACCGACTCGTGCCAGAGCTGGCCGGGGCCGGTGGAGACGTAGTCGGTGCGCTCGGCCGGGAAGTCGGCGCGTTCCTGGAAGCCGATGCCGATGGGGAAGGTGCCGGTGATCGAGTACCGGAACTCTCCGCCGGAGACGGGCTTCGCCGCGTGGAACCTCACACCGACGGAGGCGAGTTGCCGGGTGCCGGGCGCGTAGGTGAGGTCACGGTCCGGGATCGCGCCCGGGTGCCCTTCGGACAGGTCGTACACATACGGCGTGTCGCGCGTGATCGTGAGGTCGGCGCGGCCCGTTCGGCGCAGCCGCCCGGCGTCGGCGGTGTTCAGCGTGGCGATCGGGAAGGGCCGGTCACTGCCGTCGTCGGCGCCCCACCAGGCGTTCAGGCGGCCGGGGGTGGAGTCCGTGACGAACAGCGCCTTCACGCCCGCGTCCTGCGCGGCCTGCGCGAGGGCGGCCGGGTCGGTGCCCTCGGTGAGCCGCACCAGGACGGCCTTGCCCGCGACGCCGGTCAGCGGGCCGTCGCCGGCGTCGACGAGCGGCAGCCGCAGCCGTCCGTCGGTGAGAGCCCCGCCGGGCTGCGCGACGGCCTCGCCGGCCCCGCGCACCTCCATGAGCGGCTTGCCGAGCCGCCACACGGTCCGGTACTCGAAGATGCCCCGCGCGACCTTCCGGGTGGGCGCCGCGAACACGCTGTCGTACGTCACCGGCACCTGGACCGCGCCGAACAGGTCGGAGCCGCCCGCGGCACGGTCGTACTCCATGAGCAGCTGCCGGGTCTCGGTGCGCCGCCCGGTCTCGGCCCGCACCTCACGCAGGGTGCGGCCGTCCAGGGTGACCTCACGGTCGCGGTCCAGGGCGATCTCGGGGGCGGCGAGGAAGCCCAGGCCGAGGGAGTCGGCGCCGTGGCTGCCGCGCACGTCGAGGAAGGAGGTCAGGCTGTACGTCCCCGGCTTCAGCCGCAGCGTCAGGGTGCCGGAGCCGCCGACCTGCGCGGGGAACGGGTCCACGCCGGCCGCGAGTTGCTGCACAGCGAGGTCCGCGGCCGCGGGCGCGCCGTCGCGGTCCTTGACGTGCACGGTGAGCGTGTACCGCTCCTCCTCCTTGACCAGCCCGAACGCGGTGTGCGCGACGGGCGTGCCGGCCGCGTCGGCGGCCACGACCTGCCCGCTGGTGGTACCGACGGGAGCCTTGGCGCCGTCGCCGGTGACGGTGGTGGAGGCGGTGCCGTGCGCGGGGACGGTCAGCGCGGTGTCGGCGAGGGCGGCGACACCGTCCGGCGCACCGGTGACGGAGAGCTTCAACTCGGTCGGTGCATCACCGGAGTTGGTGTAGGTGAGCGTGCGGGTCACCGGCTTGTCCGCGTCGTACGGCCAGCGGTAGAAGCCGAGTTCGGCGCTGCCGGTGGCGGTGACGGTCGCGCCGATCGCGTCCGGCACGCTGACCCGCCCGCTGCCCAGCTGGTAGGCGGACGCGTCCAGTTGCCTGGACGTGGACATCAGCGCGTCCTTGAGCCGGGCGCCGCTCCAGTCCGGGTGGAGCTGTGCGAGCAGCGCGGCGACACCGGCGACGTGCGGCGTCGCCATCGACGTCCCGCTCATCGAGGTGTACGGCCCGCTGCCCGCGGTGAGCTGGGAGCGGGCGGCGAGGATGTCCACGCCCGGCGCGGAGATGTCGGGCTTGAGCGCGTTGTCGCCGTACCGGGGTCCGGCGCTGGTGAAGTACGCGGCCCGGTCGGCGGAGTCGACGGCGCCGACGGTGAGCGCGGCGTCGGCGGCGCCGGGCGAGCCGATGGAGGAGGGCGCGCCGGTGTTGCCCGCGGCGATCACGAACAGGGCGCCGGTCTCGCGGGTGAGGGTGTTCACGGCCTGGGCCATGGGGTCGGTGCCGTCGCTGGGCTCGGTCGAGCCCAGACTCATCGAGACGACCTTGGCGTGGACGTCCTTCGCGGCCCACTCCATACCGGCGATGATCTGCGACTCGCTGCCCGAGCCCTGGTCGCTGAGCACCTTGCCGACCGCGAGCGTGGCGTCCGGCGCGACGCCCCTCTCCCGGCCGTCGGAAGCGGCGCCGCTGCCGCCGACGGTGGAGGTGACATGCGTGCCGTGGCCGTTGCGGTCGGCGACCTCCTCCCCCTCGATGAAGCTCTTCGACGCGGTGACCCGGCCCGCGAGGTCGGGGTGGGTGACGTCGACGCCGGTGTCGAGGACGGCGACGGTGACGCCCTTGCCGGTCAGCCCGGCCTCCCACGCCTGCGGCGTGCCGATCTGGCCGTTGCTTTCGGCCATGTCGGCCGTGACCCGCGCGTCGAGCCACACCTTCTCCACGCCGCCCTGCCGGGTGACCGCCTGCCAGAAGGCGCGCCCATTGGGCGCCCGCACGGCGTCCCCGCGCACGCTGGGCAGCGCCCGCACCCGCTCGGCGCCCCGCGGCAGCGCCGCGCGCACACCCGTGCCGTAGGTGACGATCAGCGGCAGCGCGCCGGCCTTGTCGTCGGTGAGCCCCTGCCCGATCAGCGCGCTGACGTCGAACAGCCGCCGGTCGAGCGTGCCCGCCCGCAGATACGGCAGCGCCTCGTCCGGTACGACGCTGATCTCGCCGTTCGCGCTCTGTGTGCGCACGGCGCCGCTCGCGCCCCGGGGCCGCTGCACGGTGACCGTCCGCTTGCCGCCGCCGAGGCCGGTGACGGTCACCCGGTCGCCGGTGACGAGGGTGACGGTACGGGCCGCGTCCGCGGTGCGGGCCGCGTCCGCGGTGCGGGCGGCGCTCACGGTGGGTGCGCCGGTGGCCGTGCCGCTGCCGGCCGCCGCGCCCGCACCCGCCGGCAGCAGGGCGATCACGAGCCCGGCCGACAGGAGACTCGCCCCGCGTCCGACTGGTCCTCTGCTCATCCACGCCTCATTTCGTCGTGTGTCCGACGAGTGTCACGGGGCTTGTGTGGCCCGGGAGTTGACGGTAGGCGGCGGGAAGCTGCCCTGGCGGGTTCCCGCCAGGCGCCCGGCCACCACGGGTGTAACCGGCTGCACCGCCCCGGCGCCGTCAGCGACAATGAGGACCGACAAGGTCACCACGCAACGGGGGAGTTGGCGCGCGATGGAGCAACTGGTGGAGTTCACGACCGCGGAGGGCGCCCACGTCGTCGTGGAGGGCGTCGACGACGAGGCCGGCGCCCGGCTCGTCTCCCGCGGCGGAACCGCGCAGGCCACCCGCACTTTCGAGGACTCCCTGGCGGGCGTGCGCACGGCGGCCGAGTCCGCGCTGCGGGTGCTGCGCGGCGGCGCGCTCAGACCGGACGCGGTGGAGCTGGAGTTCGGCGTGAAGATGAGCGCGGAGGCGGGAGCCGTCATCGCCAAGGGCGCGGCGGAGGCCCATCTGGTGGTCAAGCTGAGCTGGTCGCCGGGCGGCGCGGCGCCGGACCCGCAGACCCCCGCATGAGCGCCACCGCCTGGCACGCCCGCGTCGTCTGCGGCAACGAGGTGGGCGCCGGCTTCCTGGTCTCCGCACGCCATGTCCTCACCTGCGCGCACGTCGTGCGGCACGCCGGCACCGACCCCGTCGGCGTGAGCTTCCCCAACTCCCGTCAGCTGGGCGAGTTACCGGCCGCCGTGGCAGTGCGCGGCGGCTGGCAGGGCGGCGCCGCCGACCCCGGCGACCTCGCGGTGCTGGAGCTGCCCGAGGAGGTGCCCCTCGCCCCGGCCCGTTTCGCGCCGCCCGGCGCCGAGCGCGGCGGCCGGCAGCTGGTCGCCTACGGCTTCCCGCGCGGCTACGACGAGGGCATGCTCGCCTCCTACCGGGCGCTGCCCGGCCCGCGGATCTCCGACGAGTGGGTGCAGCTGGAGGCGCTGACCGGGCACGGGCAGCCGCTGGCGGCCGGGTTCAGCGGGGCCGCGGTGACGCTGGAGGACGGTGCGGTCGTCGGCATGGTCACGGCGGTCGCGGGCGGCCGGGACGTACGGGTGGGCCGGATGCTGCCCACCGAGGTCATGGCCCGGTACTGGCCGGGCCTGGGCGAGCTGGTGCCGACCGGTCACCGGCCCGAGGCGCTGCGCCGGCTGTACGCGCTGGTGCGGCGGGCCGAGGCGCAGGGCGGGGCGTGCGACGCGAACCGGCTGTACGGGGACGCGGTGGGCGCGTTCGGGCCGCCGCTGCCCCCGGGCGGCTTCACCTCGCTGTCCGCGGCGGCGGCGTACGTGCAGTGGGAGGTGCCCGAGGCGGAGGCCGCGTCCCGGCTGGCCGACCGGCTGGAGGAACTCCTGGACGGGGCGCCTCCCGTGCAGCCGGCCGCGGTCTGGTCGCCGGTCGTGGTGGAGATCGACCACAGCGGCGAAGGGCCCGACCAGGTCACCGTCGAGGTGTCCGCGTACCGCGACGGCCGGCGCCGGCCCGTCGGAACCCGCCGGCTGCCGAGGAACGCGGTGCGCGCCTACGTGCAGCAGCGCCTCGACGAGGCCGCGGACCAGCTCGCGCCGGACGCCGAGGAGCTGGTGACGTTCGTCCTGCCGCGCGAGTGGCTGAACGAGCCGGTGGCGCAGTGGGAGTGCAGCGAGTACGACAGCACGCCGCTGGGCTGCGCCTATCCGCTGGTGGTGACGGACCTGGCGCGGCACCGCAGCGGACGGCTGCGTCACCAGCTGCGCAAGAAGTGGCAGAAGCTGGACGCCTCGCCGGGCGCGGCCGTGCACCGCGTGGAGTGCGGCACCCGGGAACGCCCCGGCGGGCTGCGCAAGCGGCTGTGGGACGGCGACGCGCACCTCGCGGGCTTCGCCGCGCCGCCCACGGCCGCCGCCGAGCACTTCGCGGTCTCGCTCACCGTCCCGGTGCCGGTCCTGCTGTGGCGGCGCACAGGCTGCCCCGCCGCCGGGCACGACGGCCCGTGCTCGGGCACGGTGTTCCTGGACGAGCTGACGGCGTCCCTCACCGGCGTACCCCCCACCGAACTGCCCCGGTACGTGCAGAAGCTGCGGCTGACCGCGGACGCCGAGGACCCGGACGGGCACTGGGCGCGCGAACTGCAGCTGCTGTGGGACGACCCGCGCTGCTTCCCGGAGCCCGCCGCGAGCCTGCACACCCCGGTCGCCCGATAACCCCCTGGAGCAACGAACCCATGCCTCTGTGGCCCGTCTACACCGGCACCAGCGCGCCGCACGACGGCGTCGACCGGCTGCCGCCGCCCCCGCCCTGGCGGGACTTCGACGGCGGCCCGGTGCTGCCGGTGCCGGACGAGCGCGCCGACGCCGCCGCCGTCTCCCCCGACCGCGCCCACCGCGCCGCCACCTACCAGGCCACCGGGGACACCGTCCAGCTGGTCAACGCGGCGCTCTACCTGCGCCGCCCGCTGCTGGTCACCGGCCCGCCCGGCACCGGCAAGTCGTCGCTGGCGTACGCGGTGGCGCGGGAGCTGCGCCTCGGCCCGGTGCTGCGCTGGAACATCACCAGCCGCTCCACCCTGCACGACGGCCTGTACCAGTACGACCCGCTGTCGCGGCTGTACGCGGCCCGGCAGGGGCCGCAGACGGCGGACGCCGGGATCGAGCACCATCTGCGCCTCGGCCCGCTCGGCACCGCCCTGCTGCCCTACGCCCGTCCCCGCGCCCTGCTCATCGACGAGATCGACAAGAGCGACCTGGACCTGCCCAACGACCTGCTGAACGTGCTGGAGGAGGGCCAGTACGAGATTCCCGAACTGGTGCGCTCCGCCCGGCACTCGCCCGAGGGCCGCGCCCAGGTGATGATCGACGGCACCGACGAGCGGGTGCCGGTGGAGCGCGGCCGGGTGCGCTGCCGGGCGTTCCCGTTCGTGGTGCTGACCAGCAACGGCGAGCGCGAGTTCCCGCCCGCGTTCCTGCGCCGCTGTGTCACCCTGCGGCTGCGGCAGCCCGACGACGGGCATCTCGCCGAGATCGTGCGGGCGCACCTGGGCGAGCCGGACGAGCGGGCGCGGCGGCTGATCGACCGGTTCCTGTCCCGGGCGGGCGCCGGCGACCTGGCCACCGACCAGCTGCTGAACGCGATCTACCTGGCCCGCTCAGCCGACCTGGACGTCACGTCCCTGGACGAGCTGGCGGAGCGGCTGATGCCGTACCTGGGCCAGGGCGCGCAGACCGATGTCTTCTGACCGCCCGCCCGCCCCGCCGGCCCTGCCGGCCGCGCTGGGCCGACTGGCCGGTGTGCTGGCCGAGGCGGCGGGCGGTCCCCGGCCGACCGCGCTGCAGCTGGCGGAACTGCTGTGGCTGGCCCGGCAGATGGAGGACGACGGCGGGGAGCGGCCGCGGACGCAACAGCCGCCGGCGGCCGACGCGCCGCCGCTGCCGGAACCCGAGGTCCGGCCGCACCGGGCGCCCCCGCCCGCGGCCCCGGCGGAGCCCGCGCCCGCCCCGCCCCGCGCCCCGCTGCACCTGCCCGTCCCCGAACCGGCGCCCGGCGCCGCTGCCGCCCCGCACGCCTCGCTGCTGGCGCCCGCGCCGCCGATGCTGCCCCACCCGCTGGCCCTGCAGCGCGCCCTGCGCCCGCTGGGCCGCCGCGTCGACGCCCCCGCCGGGCACGAACTGGACGAGCGGGCGACCGCCGAGCGCATCGCCCGCCTGGGCGCCGGCCCGCAGTGGTGGCTGCCGGTGCTGCGCCCGGCACGCGAGCGCTGGCTGCGCCTGCACCTGGTGCACGACGCCGGGCCGACGATGCCGGTGTGGCGGCCCCTGGTGCGCGAACTGCACGCCACGCTGGCCCAGTCGGGGCTCTTCCGCACCGTCACCCTGTACCGCGCGGACCCGGAGGGCACGGTGCACGGCCCGGCCGCGCCCGCCGACGGCCGTACGGTCCTGCTGCTGGTCAGCGACTGCATGGGCCCGCAGTGGCGGGAGGGGCCGGCGGGCAGCCGCTGGTACGCCACCCTGCGCCGCTGGGCCGGCCGGATGCCGCTGGCGGTCGTCCAGCCGCTGCCGGAGCACCTGTGGCGGGACACGGCCCTGCCGGCGGTCCCGGGCCGTCTGTCGGCCCCCCACCCGGCGGCCCCGGCGGCCGCCCTGACCTTCACGCCGTACGAGCCGCCCGACCCGTACGAGGCGGACGCCTCACCCGTCCTGCCGGTGCTGGAGCCGGGGCCGCGCTGGCTGGCGAACTGGGCGGCGCTGCTGGCCGCGCCCGGCCGCACCGAGGTCCCGGCGGCCGGCGCCGCCCTGCGCGGGCCGCTGCCCGCCGACGCGGGCGAGCGCACCGACGTCTCCCGGCTGTCCGCCGAGGAGCTGGTGCTGCGTTTTCGCGCGACGGCGTCGCCGGAGGCGTTCCGGCTGGCCGGGCACCTCGCGGTCGGCCGGCCGGACCTGCCGGTGATGCGGCTGGTGCAGCGGGCCGTTGAGGCCGAGCCGCGGCCGCAGCACCTGGCCGAGGTCATCCTCAGCGGCATGCTCACCGCGCTGCCGGGCCCGGCGGGCTCGTACGCCTTCCGGCCCGGCGTACGGGAGCTGCTGCTGCGCGGCCTGCCCCGCTCGGCGCACGGCCGCACGACCGAACTGCTGGAGCAGGTCGGCGGCCTGATCGACACGGCGGCGGGCCGGACACCGGGCGAGTTCCGCGCCTCGACCCCGGCGCCTGCGGGCCGCCCGACGGGCGTGGACAGCGAACCGTTCGCCCAGGTGAGCCGGGACAGCGTACGGCGGCTGGCGGAGGGCGGCGGCGAGGAGGAGCTGTTCGCCGGGCGGTACCGGCTGCTGCGGCGGCTCGGCGTCGCGGGCGCGAGCTGGCTCGCCGAGGACACCCGGGACGGCGACGCGAGCGTCGTGGTGCGCCGGCACAGCGCGCTGATGTGGCCGGACGGCGGCTTCACCGACGTGGCCCGGCGGCTCGCGGCGGTCCGCCACCCGGGGATCGCGGCGGTCCGCGACTACGGCACGGCCGGCGGACTCACCTACCTGGTGCGCGAGCACGTCGACGGGCGGCCGCTGCCGGAGCTCCTGGAGCGCGGGGGGCCGGGCCTCTCCCCCGGCGAGCTGACCGAGGTGGTCCCGCCGCTCGTGGACGCGGTGAACGCCCTGCACGCGCACGGCCGCCCGCACGGCCGGCTGGACCCGTCGTACGTCCTGATCACTCCGACCGGACCGGTGCTGACCTGCCTGGACGGCCTCGCCGTCGGCACCGGGAGCCGGGCGGAGGACCTGCGGGCGCTGGGCGCCATCGTGTCCGCGCTGTACCGGGAGGACCAGTTGCCCCCGCGGCTGGCCGGGGACCTGGCCGAGGCGGTCGTGGACCTCCGCTCCCACCTCGCCGACGAGCAGGAGCGCGGCGCCGAACGGCTGTGCCACCTGACGCTGCCGCAGGAGCGGCTGCGCTACTCCCTGCTGGGTCCGGTGCGGGTCACGCGGGCCGGGCGGGAGGTCCCGGTCGGCGGGCCCTCGGCCGGGGCGGTGCTGTGCATGCTGCTGCTGAACGGCGGCGGCGTCACCCGCGCCGGACTGGCCGCCGGGCTGGGGACGGCCGCACACGTGGACCGGCGGATCAGGGACCTGCGGGCCGTGCTGCGGCCGGACGCGGAGATCACCGTCGAGGGTGACACCGTCCGCCTGCGTCCCTTCCCCGCGGAGGACGACGTCGACGCCCTGCTCGCCCGCGCTCTCGGCTCCGGGCTCGACGCCGACGACGATCCGGAGCGACGCCGAGAGCGGGCGCGGTCGGCGCTCGCCCTGTGGCGCGGCACTCCCCTGGACGGCATCCCCGGCCCGGCCGCCGGGGCCGCCCGCGCCGAACTCGACTCCCTGCACCGCACGCTCACCGCCGCGGCCGACCCGGCGTCGGCGTGGCCCGCGGTCACCTTCCTCACCGACGATCTCACCGGCAGCCCCGAGGCCCGCATCACCCTCGAAGCGGCCGTGCACGACATCCTGTCCCGGTCGCTGGCCCCGCAGCACTACGAGACGACCGTGCGGCGGGACGGCTACCTCGTGCGCGTGGACCCCGGCGCCTCCCTGCTACCCCTCCTGGTCGCGCTGGTGCGCACGTTCCCCGGCGTGCTCCCCGACCGGCCCCGCCTGCGGGTGACGTTCTCGCCGGCCGCCCTGCCCGAGGAGCCGGACACCGGCCGCGGTATCGCCGTACCGGCCGCCCTGTACGAGGAGTTCGCCGCCAGTTCGGCCGCCGCGTGGTCCCCGGGTTTCAGGCCGCTGTGGGGCGCCTCGCCCCACGATCCGCCCCGCGCCTGGTACTGCCCGCTGTCGCCGTCGGGGGGCGGGCGGGGGCCGCAGGGGCCGGACCTGGTGCGCGGGCCCTTCATCACCCACGATCTGCGCGGCCTGGGCATCCCCGCCCCCGGCCGCACCGCGATCGTCCACCTGCACGCCGACGGCCCGCTCACCCTCCTCGACCCCGCCCGCCCGTACCGCACCCCGCGGCCCGCGACGTACTACGAGGTCGACCTGACACCCCGGCAGGCCCGGCACGAGATGGCGCTGCCCAGCTCCGGCAGGGGGGACTTCACCGCCGTCGTCGAACTGTCCTGGCGGGTCGAGGACCCCGTCGCCTACGTGCACGCCCAGCCGGCGGACGTCGCCAAACTGCTGGCGGCACACGTCCAGGAGCGGGCGGCGCGGATCACCGGCCGGCACCCGCTGCGCCGGGCGGCCGGCGCCGAGCGGGCGGTGCACCACGAGCTGGGCCGCTGGCCGGTGCCGGGGCTGGCGGTGACGGGCCGGGTGCGGCTGGCCCCGGAGTGGGCGCCCGCGCCGCAGCCGCAGTCCCCGGCGGCCACGGACGCACCGCTGGCCCAGGTGCTGGCGGACGCGGGGACCGTGCTCGTCGGGTTCGAGGGGCCCGTGGCGCGTCTGTTCTCGTCGGCGACGGCCCGTGCCGCCGCGCTCGACCTGCTCGCGCTGGTCAGCGAGCACCGTGACCCCGAGGACGCGCTGACCGGCCGTCCGCTGGCCGTGGAGGCGGTGCGGGAGGCGTCGGTGCACCCGCTGGACGTGCTGCGCGCCTTCGCCCGCGACCGGCTCGGGCCGCCGCTGCGGGCACGCCTGGACGAACTGGAGCTGCGGGCGGTGCCGGACGCGCCGACGACCCACCACTGCGCCGCGCTGATCCGCGCCCTGCACGGCTCCGGACGCCGGGTCCATGTGGTCACGGACGTCTCGGAGCAGGCCGTCAACCGGTATCTGGAGCCGTACCGGCTGCCGCTGGACGGCGTCCACGGCCGCGGCGACGACCTCACCCGGCTGATGCCCGACCCGGACTGCCTGCTGCGGGCGCTGGGCAGCGCTCCCGGGTCGGCCGCGGTGCTGGTCGGGTCCTCGCCGGCGGAACTGGCGGCGGCGCGGCGACTGGGACTGCCGTTCGTGGGGCTGGCCCGCACCGCGACCCTTCAGCGGCAGCTGCGGGAGGCGGGCTGCGAGATCACCGTCGGGTCGCTGGACCCGCTGCTGGAGGCGGCGCGCGCCCTGCCGCCGCGCTGACGCTCCGTCTCCTCCCAGCGGGGGACGGCACTTGGGGCGGCCGTCGGGAAAACACCCGTTCAGCGGCACCCCGCCCGGCCCCCTTCAGCGAGCGGCGTCCGCCCCGCGCCCGCAGGATGCGAAGCAGGCCCGCCATTTACGGGAGGAACCGCCAGCCATGACCGCCAGTCTGGAGCAGCTGCGCCGCTGCCACTTCGCCGTCGACCTGGGGGCGGCCCGCACCCGCGTCTACGTCAAAGGCGCGGGGCTCGTCGTCGACCAGCCGTCCGCCGCCGCCGTCAACACCCGCACCGGCGCGCTGATCGCGGTCGGCGAGTTCGCCGAGAAGATGACGGGCCGCACCCCCCACTACATCCGGGTCGTGCGCCCGGTCTCGGGTGGCACGGTCGTCGACATCGAGATGGCGCAGCGGATGCTGCGGCACCTGCTGGGCGACAAGATCCGCCGCCAGCTGCGCCGCAAGCCGCGGCTGCGGGCCGCCGCCTGCACCCCGCACGACGCCGACCCGCTCGCGCAGCGCGCCGCGATCGAGACGCTGGTCGGGCTCGGCGCGCGGCGCGTGGAGCTGGTCGACACGCTCATCGCCGCCGCGGTCGGCTGCGGGCTGCCCGTGGAGCGGCCCGAGGCCACCATGATCATGGTGTGCGGGGCGGCGGCCACCCAGGTGGCGGTGCTCTCCCTCGGCTCCATCGTCACCGCCGAACGCATCCCGGTGGGCGGCGAGGCCGTGGACCACGCGATCGTGCAGCACCTGCGCCACGAGCACGAGCTGATGCTGCCGAGCCAGTCCGTACGGCCGCTGCAGCTCGCCCTGTCCGGCAACGGGCTCACCCCGCACGGCCCGGCATCCACCGAGATCCACGGCCGGGACGTGGCCACCGGGCTCGCCCGCAGCGTCCGCATCGACACCGCGGCCGTGCGGGACGCCATCCAGACGCCGCTGACCGCCGTGCTCGACGGCATCGGCAAGGTGCTGCGGGACTGCCCGCCCGACCTGGTCGCCGACCTCGCCGACCGGGGGATCATGATGGTCGGCGGCTCCGCCCTGCTCCCCGGCTTCGACCAGATGCTGCGTCAGGCCACGGGGATGCCGGTGCACATCGCCGACCGTCCCGACATCTGCGCCGCGCAGGGCCTGGGCGCCATGCTGGAGGGCCGCATCGAACCACTGCACCTGGACCCACTGGCCCCCTGAACCGCACGAGGACACACCCCAGGGCCACCGCCCTTGCGGCGGGGCCCTGCCTTTGTCCGCACGGCGGCGCATCCCGGGGCCGTCGCCCTTCCCCCGGGGCCCCGCCGTGAGCCGCACGGCGGCGTGCACCGGGGGCCCCTTCCCGCCGGGCCCTGCCCTGAGCCGCACGGCGGCGGCGCATCCCGAGGCCGTCGGTCCCTTGCCGCCCGGCCCTGCCCTGAGCCGCACGGCGGCGTGCACCGGGGGCCGTCGGTCCCTTGCCGCCGGGCCCTGCCATGAGCCGCACGGCGGCATGCACCGGGGGCCGCCGGTCCCTTGCCGCCGAGCCCTGCCGTGAGCAGCCGCACCCGGCGGGCGTCGTCGCCCAGCTCCGAGCGGATCAGGTTCGCACGGCGGCGCATGCCGGGGGCCGCCAGCCCCTTGCCGCCGCGCCCCGCCCTGAGCCGCACGGCGGCGTGCACCGGGGCCCGGCCGGTCTCTTCCGCCGGGCCCGGGGTCCGGGTCCGGCCTCGGCGCGCCGCCGGGCACGCCCGCGCGCAGCGCGGCACTCGGTACGGGAGTGACCCCCTCCCGGGACGCGCACGGCGACGGATGCCGAGGGCGCTCCGGCGCGGGGGGCCGGCCGGGCCCTAGCAGGCCAGGTAGGCGCGGACGGTGGTGCCGTCCTCCCCCGTGTGCAACCGCACCAGGTCGCTGACCAGGTTCACCAGCAGCAGTCCGCGGCCGCCGCGCTGGTCGCGCGGGACGGGCCGGCGGCCGGCCAGCGGGTCGGCGAGCCGCCCGGCGTCCCGCACCTCGCACACCACGTGCCCGTTGTCGGCCCACACCCGCAGGGCGCCGTTGCCGCCTCCGTGCACCACACTGTTCGTCGTCAACTCGGCCGCGACCAACGTGAGATCGTCCAGCCGCACGCCCTCCAGGCCGAGCCGGGCGCCCTCGCCGACCGCGTGATGCCGGGCCGCCGACAGCGTAGACCGGTCGAAGTCGAACGCCGTGACGTCGGGGGCGGGCGGCAGCGGCTCGTTGTAGCGGGCGACGACGTCGCCGGGGGCGTAGGCGTGGCTGAGGCGTTCGTCGACGGCCCCGGTCGGGATGACCGTGGGGTGCGTGGCGTAGGCGTCGGCGACCATCCGCTCCGGAAGCCGGACGACGTCGTACGGGCACAGGATCGTCACCTCGCGGCCCTGGAACGCCGCGTTGATGAGCGCCTCGTGCTGCACGCACGCCGGGTATTCGGTGGCGCTGCGCCCGGCCCAGATCGGCTCGCCGATGATCCGCACCCGGCGCCCGGCCGGCTGGGCGTCGGCGAAGGCGCGCAGCACGCCGGGGATGATGCGGCCGGGGTTGCGTCCGGCCTCTCGCATGTCGAGGAGCCGCACCCGGCGGGCGTCGTCGCCCAGCTCCGAGCGGATCAGGTTCAGGTTGTCGCCGGGGACGGCGACGGCGACCGGCTCACCGGCCTCGAGGCCCGCGCGGACGAAGGGCAGGGTGCCGTCGACGTACTCCTGTGCGTCGCGGTAGAACAGCGCCGGGTGGACGAACGGGTCGGCGGAGGTGAACGCCTCGCTCGTACTCATGACATCGACACCTCGATCGCCGGAATCCCGGGCCAGAACAACTCCAGCACCCTGCTCACCACGGGTGGCGGCTGGTGCAGCACAATACGCCGCCCCTCCGGCAGCCGCTGAGCCGCCGCCGCCAGCACCCCCACCCCGGCGACGTCGGCGAACGTCACCGCGGACAGCTCCAGGTAGTACACATCATCGTCCTCGCACAACACGACTTCCAAGGCGCGCTCCCAGTCCCCGCGCGTCCCCAGACTGATCTCCCCCGCCGCCCGCAGACCGGGCCGCCCGGACAGCGGGGCCAGCGTCAGCGCCGGCACCGCCCCGACGGACGCGGCCGGCACCCCCTCAGGGCTGTCCACACCCGCCACCTCCTCGACGATCACCATCTACCCGCCCGGCACCCGGCCATGCCCGTCCCGGACCGGGACGGGCACGTGTAGGAGACAGTACGCCGGGCAGGCGCACTTTGGCGACGAGAGGCACAGCGCCTCGAACGCACGCGGGAGACCGCGGACAGTACAGAGCACCGAAAGGCACAGGGGGCCAACGACGCCGTGAGGACCGTCGGGAACCACCGGGACGCAGACCGCAGCGCCCCGATCCGGACGCCGCTGGCCGGGCGGCTGGACACGCTGGTCGTCGAGGCCCGCGTGACCGACGGACGGGCGGAGCTGCGACCACGCGGGGAGCTCGTGCACGGCTGTGCCCGGACCCTGGCGGACACGCTGCGGGAACTGCCGGGCGGGGTGCGGGAGATCGTGCTGGACATGTCCGCAGTGCACTTCATGGACACGGCCGGGCTGGGCTTCCTGGACCTGCTCGACGACCACCGACACCGGCACGGGGTCACGGTGAGGACCGCGCACTGGCAGGGCCAGCCGCGCCGCGTCCTGGAGCTGGCCGGCCTGGACCCCGAGGAGCCGCTGCGCGGCGGCGCGCACGGCGGTGCGGGGCCGGCCGCCGCGCCGCCGCGCACCACCTCGGCGGTGGCACTGGAGCGGGCGGAGCGGCTGCGGACGCTGCAGGAGGAGATCGCGCAGCTGCGGCACGCGATCGCCTCCCGGCCGGTGATCGACCAGGCGCGCGGCATGCTGATGGCCACGCACGGCTGCACGACCCAGGAGGCGTGGACGATCCTGCGGGAGACCTCCCAGCTGTCCAACACCAAGCTGCGCGAGGTGGCCGCGTCGCTCACGGCGGGCGCCGGCCCCCGGGGCGCCCCTCTCCCGGAGCAGATCCGCACAGCCCTGCGCACGGCCCTGTCCCACCACCGGCCGTGACCCAGGGTGTACGGCCCCGACCAGGCCGTGAGCCCGTGCCGAGGTGTGTGGCCCGGTGATCCCCCGGGGTACTCGGGCCGGCGACCGACGGACCCGGGAGGAAGCCATGACCACCGAACCCACCCCGTCCCAGGCCGAGGGAGAGCCGGAGACCGCAGGCGACACCTCCGACCCGACCGACGAGCCGACCTCCGCGCAGACGACGCCGTCCCAGGCCGAGGGCGAACGCGACGACGACACCGAGGACACGGCGACGGCCGACACCCCCCAGTGACACCCGAACACCCGCCCGGCCGCCGTACCGGATCGCGGACGGCGGCCGGCGGCAGCCCGCGCGGCGGTGAGCGCGCTCTTCCGGCACAACGCGCACCGGGTCTTGGCGCCACCCGCGCGGCCGGCGGCCCCCACCACCCGGGCCCGGCCGACGTCAGCCGTCAGCCGGTCAGCCGGCCACGAGTACGCACCCGTGGCCGGTGATGCGGCCCGACTCGTCCTGTTGCTGCACGCGTCGGCAGGCCCCTGAGCGCGTCATACATCGCCCTTTCATGAGCGGCGGCTCCCTGGCTAGCGGTCGTCGCCGATTTCCTGGTGCATCTGGGGCTGGCGGTCCTGGTCGTGGGTGATGGCGTACTTGACGATCTCGTTGTAGCCCTTGGCGGCGACGCCGACGGCCTCGTCGTACGGGTTGACGCCCGTGGCCTTCTTGGCGGTGCCGCCGAGGAGGCCGCCGCCCAGCCCGCTGACGACCTTGTGTCCTTCCGCGACGGCCTTGGCGCCGAAGTCGATGGGGCTCTTGGGCAGACCGGCCATGTCGGCGTACCTGTCGCCGAGCCCGACCCGGGCCACCGCGAGGAAGGCGTCGCTGACCCCGGGCTTGAGCAGGTCCCGGTAGAACTTGACGGCCTGCTCGGTCAGGAAGACGCAGTCGTCGGTCCGCTTCCACTCCCTCTCCCGCTCGATGCGCCAGATCCGGTCGACGAGTTCGACGTCCTTGGGCATCAGCCACTTGTCCGGGGTGCCGAGGTAGTGGTTGACGTAGTGCCAGGCGCACATGAACCCGTGGGCGTCCTCCTTGGACACGGTGATGCCCAGGTTCCGCATCGCCTCCAGCACCTGGACGCTGAAGACGGCGATGGCGCCGCTGGTGTACTTCTGCGAGACCGGCTCGCCCCACGTGCCGTAGTCCCACTTCCCGCTCTTCTTGTGCAGCTGGCGGACCGAGGCGTGGACCAGGCGGACCTTGGTGACGTTGGCCGCGAGGGTGCCGTTGCTCAGGGCACGGCGATCGCCCATGTCGATGAACAGGCGGGAGGACTGCGACAGGCGCCGTCCGGGCCCCTCCACGTTGCCCAGGCGGCCGGTGGAGCGCAGCGTGAAGGCACCCGTGGGTGAGAGGTAGGTGCCGATCAGGCCGACGGTGCCCTGCAGCATCGACGCCACGCCGTGGTGGTGGTCGAAGAAGCCCTCGGCGGCCTTCACGTCCGCCTCGCTCCAGTCCGGCGGTTCGGGGGCGGCCTCGTGCAGGAACTCCGCCAGCCGCTCGGGCAGGGCCGAGAAGTCCATGCCCGGCTTGAGGGTTCCGATGGTCCGGAACAAGCCGTTGACCCCGTCGACCTCCTGGTTGTCGATGAGGTCGGAGACGAGCGCGTCGGCGGCCGGGTCGCCTTCCTGGCTCGCCGCTTCCATTTCCGCTTCCACTGTTTGCACGGTCAAAGGCACAGCGGCACTCCCTTTCTGCGGTGGGGCGCGCGAAGGCCGGCAGGGCCTGGCGCGGGGGCTCGGGAAGGGAGCGCCGACCGGACGAACCGTGTATCCGCGCTCCCACACCGACGATCCTGCCCGTTACCGTGCGTGATCGTGACCACCCGGAAGAGTGAGGGAGTCGTGCGCCCCGGGGCGAAAAGGGAGCGCACGGAGAGTGATCGTTCCTGCTCGGAGGGGTGGAACAGGCGCGGGTCGCGCGCTGTCACGGCCGGTGGACACGCCGGCCCAAGGCGCTTGTGCACTCTGGCCGCACTTCCCGCGCGGACGGCTTCCTCCGTCCCGGAGTGCGGAACGGGATTCCGTGCAAGGGCTCCCCGGAGCCTCCCCCTCAACTCCTGGAGGACTGATGTCCGTTCACTTCCCACGTCGAGCGACGGCCGCTGCCGCCGTCCTCGCCTCCGCGCTGTCCCTGGCGGCCGTGCTGCCCGCGCAAGCCACCCCCGCCGACTCCGGCCAGAAGGACCCCGTCGTGAAGAACGGCGACTTCGGCAACCCGCACGTCAATGGCGCCTGGAGGACCATCGGCAAGGGCGGGGACCTCGGGGGCTGGTCGGTGGAGTACGGCAACGTCGACCTGTTGAGCCAGTCGTACTCCGGCGCGCCGGGCGGCTCACAGGCCCTCAGCGTCATCGGCGGCGCGCCCGGCGCGATCAGCCAGACCCTGCGCACACAGAAGAACACCACCTACACCGTCACGTTCCTGTACGGCACCGACGTCTGGGGCGGATGCGACAGGAACGTGCCGGAGAAGCTGTCGGTGTCGGCCGGGGACGACCCGGGCCGGGTGTTCAACGCCGGTTATCCCGACGGCCGTTCAGCGCACTGGAAGGACGGGGAGTTCACCTTCACCGCCACCGGGACGACCACGCGGCTGACGTTCGAGTCCGTCAACACACCCGGACTGTGCGGCGCCCTCGTGACGGACGTCGCTCTCTCCGGCTCCACGCCGCCTCCCCCCGACCGCGACTTCCGCGCGACCGTCGAGGAACGCGGGCAGACCTGGGCCCGGCCCGGGGACCGGTGGGTGTACCCCTCGGCGCTGGTGACGAACACCGGCTGGGAGAACCTCGGCCGGCAGAAGCTGATCGTGACCGCTCCCGCCGGCCTGCGGTTCGAGGAGGACGCGGTGACCACCTGGCAGGAGCGCACGGACGAGGTCAGGCACCGCTGCTCCCGGTCCTCGGACCAGCGAACCCTCACCTGCAACGCCGTCGACTTCGGCCTCGCCACCGGGGAGAGCGCCGCGGTGTACCCGGCGATGGCCGTGTCGTCGTCGGCCGCCCCGGGCGGGAAGGAGGTCCGCTTCCGGGTCGGCGACCCGGAGTTCGCCTCCGGCAGCACCACGGTCCACGTCCGGTGAGTGGGCGCTGAGTGAGTGAGGGGTCCTGACGCGCCGAAGCGGGGCGGGCCCCCCACGCGCCCTCTGCTCCACCCGTCCACACCGACCTGTACTCCCCCGGTCAGCCATACGATCAGCTCACCCCCACCCCAATACGACCTGCTCGCCGCCACCCCCACGCGACCTGCTCGCCCCACCCCCACGCGACCTGCTCGCCCCACCCCCACGCGACCTGCCGCACCCAGCGCACGCGACCTGTCCCGCACAGGTCGCGTGCGGACGCGCGTGCAGGGCCGGACCGGCTCGGGTCACAGCCGTCGTCCGCCTCAGGCGTGCGGCCGGGGCCGGTCCGGGAGCTGGAGTGGCGCGCCCGGGGACGCGCCGCCGGGCCGGTTGGTCAGCAGCAGCAGTGCCAGTTCCGCCTGGAGCCGGTGCAGTGGCTGGTCGAGGTCGAGACCGGTGAGCGTGCGGATGCAGCGCAGCCGGTAGGTGAGCGTGTGCCGGTGGACGTACAGGCTGCGGGCGGCGGGCGCGGAGCGCAGCCCGTGCGCGAGGTAGGCGCGCAGCGTCTGCAGGAGGTGGCCGTACTGGTCGTCGGTGTACAGCGGCCCCAGGCATGCCGCCAGGAATTCCTCCTGGACCACGGGCCGTTGGTCGAGGACCGCGATGAGCGGGCGAATCTGCAGCGCGTCCACGAGCGGATGGCCGTAGTCCCGGGCCAGCTGGGCGCAGATGCCGGCGTAGCGGGCGGCCTGCGCCGGGGAGTTCTCCACGGCGGCGAGGCCGCTGGGCGGGAAGCCGTCCACCAGGGCGGGCCGGTCGTGGCTGTAGGCGACGAGTGTCCGGCCGAGGGCGGCGGCCAGGGCGCCGGGGTTCGCGGCCCGGAACCGCCGGCAGGCGTCCTCCGCCTGCGGCGCCGAGTCCCGGCGGGCCACCAGGCACCAGTGCAGGGGCGTACGGACCTGGGCCGGGAGCCGCACGGTGGCGCCGCCGTCGTCCTGGCCGGACAGCGCCCGTACGGCGTGGGCGACGGTGTCGGGACCGTCGGCGACCGGTGCGGCGCGGGCGCGCGTGCGTGCGGCGCGGTAGGCGGCGGCGATCGCGGTGATGGCCGGCCCCAGGGAGCGGTGCACCACCGCGTCGAAGGCGCGGACGGCGGCCGCCGCCTCCTGCGGCGGCCGCTCCTGGTGCGCCCGGTCCGCGACGGCCTGGCGCAGCACGGCCACACAGGTGTGCTGGAGCACGATGGCGTCCTCGGGAAGGGTGTCCCGGTGGGCGTGCTCCCGGCCCGCCGCGCCGAAGCGGCAACTCACGTCGCCGGCCGGGACGTTCCCGGCGAGGACGTCGAGCCACAGCAGGACGTCGGTCACGGCGGCGGAGGGCGGCAGTGCTCCACCGGGGGGCGCACCGCCGTACCGGGTGATCCGGTCGGCGAGGTCGGCGCACTGGCGTCCCAGGTCGACGGCGATCTGGCGGAGCAGCGCCGGGGCGGGGTCGGCGGCCGTGCGCTGGGACTGTGGAGGGATGGTCATACGAGTCCTTGTCCAGAGGTCGGCGACGAGTGCGGCGGACAGGGGCGTGCGGGTCGGCAGCCGAGCAGGCCGGTGACGCACCGGCAAACGCACGGGGACCCGCGGAAAAGCCACTTCCGTGACGATGGCACTTGCCACTGTAAAAACCCAGCAAATACCCGGTCAGGGCTATAAGGGTGAACCGGTTAAGTACGACGAGATGTCCGCCGCCTGAAATTCGGGCGGGCCCGCCCCAAGACTCCGTGATCTCCCGGGCTCTTCGCAATCGACGAGATGTCCAAGGTGAGGGAGGTGGATCAGGTCGCTGTGTCGACACGCCTCCAGGGCAGGGCGGCGTAACTTCCCTTTCTCACCTGCGGAAACGGCCCGCCGTAGGCACAAGTGGCCCAAATTCCAGGGAAGTCCGCGGCCACTTTGCATATGGGACGGCTGACCACGGCCGGTCAGTCTGGAATGGCGCCGCTCTTCCGGCGTCTCCCGACCCGACCGAAAAGGAAGCAATCATGCGCCGTTCACCGCTCACCCGTGCCCCGCATCGCCGCTCCGCCGGCCGCCGGCGTCCGCTCGTCGCCGGACTGCTCGCGCTCGTCGCCGCCGGATCCCTCGGCGCGGCGGTGGCGCCGGCCGCCACCGCGGCCGACGGCAAGGCCGCGAACATTCGCCAGGGCAAGCCGGTCGACGCCCAGCCGGGCCAGGACTACATCTACCCGGCCATGGTCATCAAGAACACCGGCACCCGTCCGCTCGGCGAGGAAAAGCTGGTCGTCACCGCCGACGCCAGGACCCACTTCCTCAGCGACGAGCTGGGCATCTCGCGGCGCGACGGGCAGGAGGAGCACCTGAAGTGCGACCTGGTCTCGGACGACCGGGTCCTGATCTGCGACCACCTCAGCCTCGGCCTCGACCCCCAGCGGTACCTGGTCGTGTACCCGGAGATGGGCGTGGACTCCGATGTCCAGGCGCCCGACACCGCGCAGGTGAAGTTCTCCCTGGGCTCGCCGGGGTTCGCCTCCGGCAAGGCGCGCGTGGACATCCACGACTGACCGGCCCGACCCGAGCGGCGGAGACGACCGGTCACCACCCGGGTGCGTGACCCCACCCACGCCGTCGTGCGGCGTGTCCATCGCCCCCCGTCGCCGCACGGCGGCAACCGCCGCTCCTCCTCCCGTGCGCCGGGCCGGCCGCCCACCGGCCCGGCGCGCTCCCGGACGCCAGCCGAGGGACGCCCCGTCGTCCATGCCCGAGAGGCCCCCTACGTGAGTACCGCACCCACCACCCGCTCCGGTCCGCGGCACGCCCTGCCGACGCGGACCGGCCCGGAGATCGTGGCGCTGATCCCCGCCCACGACGAACAGACGCGCATCGCGGCCGCGATCACCGCCCTGCGCCACCAGACCCGCCGCCCGGACACCGTCGTCGTCATCGCGGACAACTGCACCGACCGCACTGCCGAGATCGCCGCCGACGCCGGCGCCCTGGTCCTGCGCACCAGCGGCAACACCCAGAAGAAGGCCGGCGCCCTCAACCAGGGCCTGGACTTCCTCATGCCGGCCCTGCGCGATCAGGACCTCGTCCTCGTCCAGGACGCCGACACCGTCATCGAGGCCGCCTTCCTCGAACACGCCATCGCCGCGCTGAGCCCCGGAGTCGGCGCCGTGGGCGGCATCTTCTACGGCGACGAGGGCGGCGGACTGCTCGGCACCCTGCAACGCATCGAGTTCCACCGCTACGCCCGCGAAATCGCCCGCCGCGACTACCGGGCGGACGTCCTCACCGGCACCGCCACCCTCTTCCGTGTGGCGACGCTGCGCCGCCTTCGGCAGGCCCGCCGCGACGGCCGCCTGCCCGGCGGCACCTCCTACTACTCCCCCGCGTCCCTGACCGAGGACGACGAAATCACCAAAGCGGTACGGACGTTGGGCTACCGCACGGTCTCTCCGGCCGGCTGCGCGGTGACCACCGAGGTCATGCCCACCCTCCGCAAGCTCTGGCACCAGCGGGTGCGCTGGCAGCGCGGCGCTCTGGAGAACCTGCGTCACTACGGGCTGACGCCGATCACCCTGCCGTACTTCCTGCGTCAGGCCGCCATGGGCCTGTCCGTCCTCGCCCTGCTGCTGTATCTGCTGTTCACCGCCTGGATGCTGATCCGCGGCGTCTCCGCGATCTCCCCGCTGTGGATCGCCGTCGGCGCGCTGTTCGTCGCCGAGAAGACCGTCACCGCCCGCCGCGCGGGCCGGCGCTGCCAGGCGCTGGCCGCCGTCCTCGTCGTCGAGCTGGTCTACGACCTGTTCCAGCACGCCGTCTACCTGCGCTGTCTGTACGACTTCTCCCGCCGGCGCCGGGAGCGCTGGCCGCTCACGTGAGGCCGCCTGGCCTTCCACCGCTGTCCTCAAGGAACACCGACATGTACTCACCCCTGGCCGCCCCGCACGCCGCGGGCCTCGGCGGCGCCTCACTCATGGCGACGGGCTTCGACACCCTCGCCGCCGTCGTCGCCGCGACGACGCTCCTCATGGCCTTCGTCTCCGTGACGAAGCTGCTGCCCCGCACACCCCGTTGAGGAAAGGAACACCACCATGTCCGCACTACGCCCAGCACCCTGCCGCTCGATCGCGCCGGCCGTCGCCGTCCTGGCCGCACTCTCCGGCGCCGCCGTGTCCGCCCACCCCGCCACCGCCGCCGCGGCCGTGACGTCGGTGCGCGCCGACGTCCCCGACCCGGTGGACTGCCCGTCCGCCGGCTGCCGCCAGGTGAGGACGCACGCGGCGACGCCGAGCGACCCGGCCGGCCCGAAGCAGCCGTACAGCATCACCGACGACGGGCAGGGCCACCTCTACGTGGCCGACGGGCCCTCGGGCAGCCTCCTCGCGGTCGGCCTGGCCGACGGGGAGACGCACATCGTCACCAGCGGCCTCGGCCGCACGTACGGTGTGGCGCTCGACGGGCAGGGCAACGCCTACGTCACTTCCGGCGACCAGGGCAAGGTGTACCGGGTCGACCTCGACCGCGGCACCAGGACGGTCGTCTCCTCCGGCCTCGACCACCCGCACAGCATCGCCCTGGACGACCAGGGACACGCCTACGTCACCCTCTACTGGGCCGACCAGCTGGTCGAGCTGGACCTCGGCAACGGGGACACGGCCCACAACTCCTCCCTCGTCACCGCCGGCATGGACAACCCGCACGGCGTCGCCCTGGACGGCCGGGGACACGCCTACGTGGCCGCGTACAACGACGCCAAGCTCTACGAGGTCGACCTGAACCGGGGCACCAGGAAGGTCGTGGCGGACGGCCTGGCGCAGGCCAACGGCGTGACGCTCGACGGACACGGCCGGGCCTACACCGCCACCGAGGAAGGAAAGCTCTACGAGATCGGCCTGGAGGGAGAGGACCGGGGCGGCAAGCGCCTCGTCGCCCGGGCCGAGAGCATGCACGGCGTCACGCTTGACGCCGACGGCGGTGCCCATGTCGCCGCCGTGAACCAGGGCAAGCTCTGGCACGTACGCGACCTCGGCACCGGCGCCTCGAACGGACGTCTGCGCGCCGGCATCGAGCAGCGCCGGCGCGTGTCCGCGGCCCCCGGGGACCGGTGGGTCTACCCCTCCGTCCTCGTGGAGAACACCGGCGACCGCCGCATCGGCACGCAGAAGGTCACGGTCACCGCTCCCGCCGGGATGCGTTTCGAGGAGAACCGGCTGACGCTCTCCCGCGACGACGAGGAGGAGACCACCACCTGCTCCCGGTCCTCCGACCACCGCACCCTGACCTGCGCCACCGTCAGGGTCGGGATCGAGCCCGGCCAGGAGGTCGTCCTGTACCCGCGCATGAGCGTCGACGAGGACGCGCGCAGCGGCCCCGCGGACGTCCGCTTCGCCCTCGGCAGCCCGGCGTTCGCGACCGGCGACGCCACCGTCACGATCCGCCGCTGAACACCCCGCTGAAAAACCACGAAAGGACTCCGCCCAAATGAACACCACCCCCACCACCCCCCGTCACCGCCGCCTGCTCCTCGCCGCCGCCCTCGTCGCCGCGACAGCCGTCACCGGTGTCACGGCGGCCACCGCCACCGCCGCTCCGGCGAGCGTCCCCAGCGTGCGCAAGGCCGCCGTCGAGGACACCCTGAACTGCCCGTCCGCGGCCTGCCGGCGGGTCTCCCAGGACGTCGGTTATGCCAACAACGTGGCCCTGGACGGCCGGGGCAGCGCCTACGTCACCGACTACGACGGCGGCAAGCTGTGGAAGGTCGACCTGGCCACCGGCAGCTCGACCATGGTGGCCGACGGCATGGGTTACGTGGAGGGCGTGGCCGTCGCCGGCGACACCGTCTACGTCGCCGACCGCAACGCCCGCCTCATCTGGGCCGTGGAGCCCGGCGGCGCGAAGCACGAGGTCGCCACCGACATCGACGACACCCTCGCCGGCCTCGCCTTCGACGGCGACCACACCCTGTACGTCGCCTCCAAGAACAGCGGGACCCTGTGGGCGGTGGACATGCGCAACGGACGCAAGTCGGAGGTCGCCACGGGGCTCGGAGGCGCGGACGGGGTCGCCCTGAAGACGTCGACCGGAACGGCCTACGTCACCGACGACACCGACGACAGGCTGTGGGAGGTGAACCTGGACAACGGGGTGAAGCGCGAGGTGACCCGCGACCTGGGCGCGACGCAGAGCGTGGCGCTCGACGACGCCGGCGACGCCGCCTACGCCGTCGACTACGGCAGCGGCGAACTGATCCGGATCGACCTGTCCGACGGGGCGAAGTCGGTCGTCGCCACGGGACTGGGCAAGCCGGACGGCGTCGCGATCGACAGCGACGGCACCGCCTATGTCGCCGACTACAACGGCACCCTCTGGCGGGTGAACGAGGCCGGCCTGCCGCAGTCCCCCGGAACCCTCCAGGCGAGCGTGGAACAACGCAAGCGCGCCACCGGCAGCCCCGGGGACCAGTGGGTCTATCCCTCTGTCCTGGTGACGAACACCGGCCAGAAGCACATCGGCAGGCAGAAGGTGCGGATCACCGCTCCGGACGGCCTGCGCTTCGAGGACAGCACGCTCACCCAGTGGCACGACGGCGCGGAACGGCCGGTGAACTGCACCCGCTCGGCCAACCGGCGCGTCCTCACCTGCAACGGCGTCGGCCTGGACCTCGACGCCGGTGACAGCACCGTCCTCTACCCGCGCATGGGCATCGCCGCCGACGCCCGGCCCGGCGCCGACCACGCGGTGACCTTCGACATCGGCTCACCGGTCTTCGCCTCCGGCGACGCGCACGTCGTCGTCCGCGCCGGCTGAGGGACCGTGGTCCGCAACAGGGTGGGGGCGGGCGTCGCTCTCCTGGTGCTCGTCTCCGCCCTCTGCTGCCCCGCGCTCCCCACCGCCGCGGCCCCCGCCGGACAACGCCCGGCCGAGGCGCACCGCGTCACCCAGCAGGGCCGGCTCATCCAGCAGACCAACCGGCTCCGCCGCCGCGCCCACTGCCCGCCCCTGACCCCGGACGCACGGCTCGGCCGGGCCGCCGAGCAGCACGCCGCGTACATGGCGGAGCGGCACCTGCTCACCCACCGGGGCCACGGCGGCACGAGCGGCGCGGCACGCGTCCGCGGCCACGGATACGACTGGTCCCGGTTCGGCGAGAACATCGCCCGCGGGCAGCCCGACGCCCCGGCCGTACTGGCCGCGTGGCTGGCCAGCCCACCCCACCGGCGCAACCTCCTCACGTGCGCCTACCGGCACATCGGCGTCAGCGCCGTCGTCCGGGACGGCGAGACCTGGTGGGCCCTGGAGCTGGCGGCCCCGCAGCCGGGCCCCCACTGAGACCGCGGCCCGTCGCCGCACACACCTGCACCCCTCCACCGAAAGGACGCCCCTGATGGCACGCACCCCCGCCCCCCACCGCTCCCCCCTTCTGGCCGCCGCCCTGATCGCCGCGGCCTCGCTGACCGGCACGGCCGCGGCAGCCGCCGCTCCGGCAGCCGCCGCCCCCGCCCACACCGCCGCGGCGCCTGCCGCGAACGCCCCCGTCAACTGCCCCTCGGCAGGCTGTCGCAGGGTGACGACGGCCCTCACCAGCCCGCACAGCGTCGCCCTCGACGGCGAGGGCCACGTCTACGTCGCCGACGGATCCAGCGGGGTCCTGCGCGCGGTCGACCGCACCACGGGGAGGCCGTACGAGGTGGCCACCGGCCTGGACAACCCGCTGGGGGTCGCCCTCGACGGCCAGGGCCACGCCTATGTCACCGAGTTCTACAGCGGCCGCGTCACCAGGGTCGACCTGGCCACCGGCAGCACCAAGAAGATCACCGAGGGCCTGGGCCAAGCCCACAGCATCGCCCTGGACCCCGCCACGGGCATGGCGTACGTGACGGACAGCGAGCGGGACACCCTGTGGGCGGTGAACCTGAACACCGGTGACCACTGGGAGGTCGCCACCGGCGTGGGCGGGGCCCGGGGCGTCGCGCTCGACGGCAGCGGCAGCGCCTACGTCTCCGCCGTCGACCAGGGGAAGGTCTACGCCGTC
This sequence comes from Streptomyces sp. NPDC097129, assembly GCF_055668065.1. Lineage (NCBI taxonomy): Bacteria > Bacillati > Actinomycetota > Actinomycetes > Kitasatosporales > Streptomycetaceae > Streptomyces > Streptomyces sp. NPDC097129. The sequence continues at coordinate 695,699 of NZ_JBVOQE010000001.1, forward strand.
GACCTGCGGACCGGCGCGAAGGCGACCGTGGCCGACGGCATCGGACGGCCGGAGGGCCTCGCCGTCGCCCCGTCCGGGACGCTGTACGTCAGCGGGGGCAGCGACGGGAAGCTGTGGGAGGTCGATCCGGCGCAGCACACCAAGCGGGAGGTGGCGTCGGGGATGTCGTACCCCGTCGGCGTCGCCCTCGACGAGAACGGCGGCGCCTACGTCGCCGACCGGGACAGCCACACCCTGTGGCGCGTCCCCGACGCCGCACAGGCCCACTCCGCCCTCCACGCCAGCGTCGAACAGCGCAAGCGGGCCAAGGGCGGTCCCGGTGACCTCTGGGTCTATCCCTCGGTCGTGGTCACCGACACCGGCGAGAAGTCCATCGGCCGGCAACAGGTCACGGTCACGGCCCCTGCGGGCCTGCGGTTCGAGGAGGACCGGCTCACCCTGTCCCGCGACGATCGCGAGGAGCGCTACCCCTGCGCCCGCTCCGCCGACCGTCGCCGGCTCACCTGCACCGGCGTGAACCTCGGCATCGCGCAGGACGAGAGCGTGGTCCTCTATCCGCGCATGAGCATCCGCGGCGACGCCCGCCCCGGCACCGACGCGGAGGTGACGTTCGCGGTGGGCTCCCCCGCCTTCGCCGCGGGTGACGCCACCGTGGAGATCGTCTGAGCACGTGAGCCGAACGAACGAAGGAGGGCCGTCACGCGCGCGTGGCGGCCCTCGTCCTTGCGTTCCCACAGATAGAAACGCTTCTGCACCGCTTGGATGGTGGGGCGGGTGGGACTCGAACCCACGGCCGACGGATTATGAGTCCGCTGCTCTAACCGGCTGAGCTACCGCCCCATCGCGGCGTGTCGCGTACATGTGTACGCGCCGTGTGCCGCAGCATAGCCGCTCATACGATCTCCTGCCCCGCAGGGCCGACCCTCGCATGCCCGCCTCGGCCACGTCACGACCATGAGGACCGCGCCGCCGTGCGCACGGTTCCCGCCCCAATGAAAAAGGACCCCATCGGGGTCCTCGTTCAGCATGCTCCCCCGACTGGACTCGAACCAGTAACCTGCCGGTTAACAGCCGGCTGCTCTGCCAATTGAGCTACGGAGGACCGAGCTCCCCCGACTGGACTCGAACCAGTAACCTGCCGGTTAACAGCCGGCTGCTCTGCCAATTGAGCTACGGAGGAATGCCTCGTTCGCATCGAACGGACCTCCTGGGGTATTCGCCAGGGGGCGCTCGCTCGCTGCGACACATACATTAGCGCAAGCAGGGGGGTGCTCCGCCAATCGGTTCCCCCCGGCGCCGACGCCGCACCGCAGGACCGTCACGAAGAAGGGTTGCCGCCATGCGCTACCGGCTCACGTTCGTCGCCGGACTCGCCCTGGGTTACGTGCTGGGCACGAAGGCCGGGCGCGAACGCTACGAGCAGCTGAAGAAGTCCGCTCGCCAGGTCGCACAGAACCCGGCGGTGCGCAACACCGCCGAGACGGCCGCCATGCAGGGCCGTCAGTTCGCGGGCAAGGCCTACCACGTCGTCAGCGACAAGGTCGGCGACCGCGTCCACGTCCCCGACTCGGTGGCCCACCGCGTCAAGGCCCTCCGCGAACGCAGCGCCCACAACGGAGGCGCGGCGGACGACTGGGGCACGAGCAACACATAAGGCGCCTTGTCAGCGCCGGCGGGGGCAGCGCCGCCAAGGGGCGCGGGGAACTGCGCGACCAGCCACCCACGACCCGCACCCGCCGGCCGACACGAGCACCCCACGACGAAACCGCGCCCCCCGCCCAAGCCGGCGCGGCCCTACGGCACAATCGGTCGCCATGGGGATAGTCGCCGGCTTGGACAGCTCACCGGACTTCACGCGCATCGTGGTGTGCGACACGGACACCGGTGCCGTACTACGCCAGGGTTATGCCCCGCATCCCCTGGAGGGACGTCCGAGCGACGTCGACCCGCAGGCCTGGCTGCTCTCCCTCGGGGAGGCGGCCGGCGGCGGGCTGCTGGAGGGCGTGCAGGCCATCGGCGTCTCCGCGCAGCAGAACGCGCTGATCCCGCTGGACGGGCAGGGCGCCACCGTGCGCCCCGCGCTGGCCGGCGGCGACAAGCGGGCGCAGGTCGCGGCGGCCGACCTCATCGACACGCTCGGCGGGCGGGAGGCGTGGGCGCAGGCCGTGGGGTGCGTGCCGCAGGCCGCGCAGCCGGTGACCAAGCTGCGCTGGCTGGCCCGCAGCGAACCCGACAACGCGCGGCGCACCGCGATGCTGATGCAGGCCCACGACTGGCTGGTGTGGCAGCTGCTGGGGCGTCCGGTGCGCCGGACCACCGACCGCGGCGGCGCCTCCGGCACCGGGTACTGGTCGGCGGCCACCGGCGCCTACCGGCCCGATCTGGTCGAGCTGGCGCTCGGCCACCAGGCGATGCTGCCGGAGGTCATCGGCCCCGCCGAGGCGGCCGGTACGACACCGGAGGGGCTGCTGATCTCGGCGGGGACCGGCGAGACGATGGCCGCCGCGTTCGGGCTCGGGATCGGGCTCGGGGACGCCGTCGTCTCGCTGGGCGCGTCGGGGTCGGTGATGGCCGTCCATCCCGAGGCGCTCGTCGACAGCACCGGGATGATCACCTCGCTGGCCGACGCGACCGGCATGCACCTGCCCGTCGTCACCACCCTCAACGCCGTACGGGCCCTGCGCGGCGCCGCCGAACTCCTCGGGGTGGCGGACCTGGAGGGCCTGTCGGAGCTGGCGATGAAGTCGACGCCGGGTGCGCACGGGCTGGTGCTGCTGCCGTATCTGGAAGGTGAGCGGACGCCTCATCTGCCGCACACCGCGGGCACGCTCGCCGGGCTGCGGCGGGAGTCGATGAAGCCGGAACACCTGGCGCGGGCCGCGTTCGAGGGGATGCTGTGCGGGCTCGCGGACGCGCTGGACGTGCTGCGCGGCCGGGGCGTGGAGGTGCGGCGGATCTTCCTGCTGGGCGCGGCGGCCGAGCTGCCGGCCGTGCAGGCGGCGGCTCCGGCGCTGTTCGGCGTGCAGGTCGTCGTACCGCAGCCCGCGGACTACGCGGCGATCGGCGCGGCGCGGCAGGCGGCGTGGGCGCTCGGCGTCTCGCAGGGCACCCTCGATCCGCGCGATCCCCCGGCCTGGCAGGGGGCGGCGGCGCAGGTGCTGGAGCCCGGTGAGGAGCTGGCGGTGGGCCAGGCCGTGCGCCAGCAGTACGTTTCGGTGCGCGAGCAGACCCATCCGGGGGCCATGCGTCCGTGAAGGACCGCCGGTTCGGATTAATCGGTTGGGGTAACGCGGGTGGAGTGTTCGACGATAGGGGCCACGGGCAACCGAACCGCCCCGTCGCCGACGACCGAGAGAACCCAGCGTGCTCATACGACTCCTGCGGACCTATCTCAGGCCCTACAAGAAACCGATCGCCCTGCTGGTGGGGCTGCAGTTCCTGCAGACCTGCGCCACCCTGTACCTGCCCACCCTCAACGCGGACATCATCGACAACGGTGTCGTCAACGGCGACACCGGTTACATCATCGGCCACGGCGGCCTGATGATCGCCATCTCGCTGGCACAGGTCGTGTGCAACATCGGCGCCGTGTACTTCGGCGCGCGCACCGCCTCCTCGCTCGGCCGGGACGTGCGGGGCGCCGTCTTCGACCGCGTGCAGTCCTTCTCCGCGCGTGAGGTCGGTCACTTCGGCGCGCCCTCGCTCATCACCCGTACGACGAACGACGTGCAGCAGGTCCAGATGCTGGCCCTGATGACGTTCACCCTGATGGTGTCGGCGCCCATCATGTGCGTGGGCGGCATCGTCCTGGCGCTCGGTCTGGACGTGCCGCTGTCCGGGGTGCTGGTCGCGGTGGTCCCGGTGCTGGCGATCTGCGTCACGCTGATCGTGCGCCGGCTGCGGCCGCTGTTCCGCGCCATGCAGGTGCGGCTGGACACGGTGAACCGGGTGCTGCGCGAGCAGATCACCGGCAACCGCGTCATCCGCGCCTTCGTGCGCGACGAGTACGAGCAGGAGCGCTTCCGCAAGGCGAACACGGACCTGACGCAGATGGCGCTGGGCACCGGCAACCTGCTCGCGCTGATGTTCCCGATGGTCATGACGGTGGTGAACCTGTCGTCCATCGCGGTGGTGTGGTTCGGCGCGCACCGCATCGACAGCGGTGAGATGCAGATCGGCGACCTGACGGCGTTCCTCGCCTATCTGATGCAGATCGTGATGTCCGTGATGATGGCCACCTTCATGTTCATGATGGTGCCGCGCGCGGAGGTGTGCGCCGAGCGCATCGAGGAGGTCCTGGACACCGAGTCGAGCGTGGTGCCGCCGTCCGCGCCGGTCAGCGAGCTGCGCCGGCACGGCCATCTGGAGATCCGCGCCGCCGGCTTCCGTTACCCGGGGGCCGAGGAGCCGGTGCTGAAGGCGATCGACCTGGTCGCCCGGCCCGGTGAGGTGACCGCCGTGATCGGCTCGACGGGCAGCGGCAAGTCGACGCTGCTCGGTCTGGTGCCGCGCCTGTTCGACGCCACGGACGGGGAGGTGCTCGTCGACGGCGTGGACGTCCGCGAGGTCGAGCCGCGGCTGCTGGCCCGCACGGTCGGCATGGTGCCGCAGAAGCCGTATCTGTTCGCCGGCACCGTCGCCTCCAACCTGCGGTACGGCAATCCGGACGCCACCGACGAGGAGCTGTGGCACGCGCTGGAGGTGGCGCAGGCCAAGGGCTTCGTCACCAAGCTGGAGGGCGGTCTTCAGGCTCCGATCGCGCAGGGCGGGACCAATGTCTCCGGCGGTCAGCGCCAGCGCCTGGCGATCGCGCGGACGCTGGTGCAGCGGCCGGAGATCTACCTCTTCGACGACTCCTTCTCCGCGCTCGACTACGCCACCGACGCCGCCCTGCGCGCCGCGCTGGGCCGGGAGACCGCGGAGGCGACCGTGGTGATCGTCGCCCAGCGGGTGGCGACCATCCGCGACGCCGACCGGATCATCGTCCTCGACGAGGGCCGGGTCGTCGGCAGCGGCACCCACCACGAACTGATGGCGGACAACGAGACCTACCGGGAGATCGTGCTCTCCCAGCTCACGGAAGCGGAGGCTGCCTGATGGCCGGGCCCATGGGGCGGATGATGGCCGGGGGCGGCCCCGACAGCCGTTCGCTGGACTTCAAGAACTCGGGCAAACGGCTCGTCTCCCACTTCCGGCCGGAGCGGGTCACCATCTACGCGCTGCTGGCGTGCGTGGTGGTCAGCGTCGGGCTGAACGTGGTCGGCCCGAAGATCCTCGGCAGGGCCACCGACCTGGTCTTCGCCGGGATCATCGGCCGGCGCATGCCGGCCGGGGCGACCAAGGAACAGGTCCTCGACTCCATGCGGGCACGGGGGCAGGGCGGAATCGCCGACATGCTGAGCGGCACCGACTTCACACCCGGCAAGGGCATCGACTTCGGCGCGGTCGGCGACGTCCTGCTGCTCGCGCTCGGCACGTTCCTGATCGCCGGTCTGCTGATGGCGGTGGCGACGCGCCTGGTCAACCGGGCCGTGAACCGCACCATGTTCCGGCTGCGCGAGGACGTGCAGACGAAGCTGTCGCGGCTTCCGCTGTCGTACTTCGACAAGCGGCAGCGCGGTGAGGTGCTGTCCCGGGCGACCAACGACATCGACAACATCGGGCAGACGCTCCAGCAGTCGATGGGCCAGCTCATCAACTCGCTGCTGACGATCATCGGCGTGCTGGCGATGATGTTCTACGTCTCCTGGATCCTGGCGCTGGTCGCGCTGGTGACCGTGCCGCTGTCGTTCGTGGTCGCCACCCGCGTCGGCAAGCGCTCGCAGCCGCACTTCGTGCAGCAGTGGCGCACCACGGGCAAGCTGAACGCGCACATCGAGGAGATGTACACCGGGCACACCCTGGTGAAGGTGTTCGGCCGGCAGCAGGAGTCGGCGCAGCAGTTCGCCGAGCAGAACGAGGCGCTGTACGAGGCCGGGTTCAAGGCGCAGTTCAACAGCGGGATCATGCAGCCGCTGATGATGTGCGTGTCGAACATGAACTATGTGCTGGTCGCCGTGGTCGGTGGTCTGCGGGTCGCCTCGGGTGCGCTGTCCATCGGTGATGTGCAGGCGTTCATCCAGTACTCCCGCCAGTTCTCCATGCCGCTGACGCAGGTCGCGTCGATGGCGAACCTGGTGCAGTCGGGCGTGGCCTCGGCGGAGCGGGTCTTCGAGCTGCTGGACGCGGAGGAACAGCAGAGCGACCCGGCACCGGCGGAGACCCCCGCCGAGCTGCGCGGGCGGGTGGAGCTGGAGCATGTGCAGTTCCGCTACGACCCCGACAAGCCGCTCATCGAGGACCTGTCGCTGAAGGTGGAGCCCGGCCAGACCGTCGCCATCGTCGGCCCGACCGGCGCCGGCAAGACCACGCTGGTCAACCTGCTGATGCGGTTCTACGAGGTGACCGGCGGGCGCATCTCCCTGGACGGCGTCGACATCGCGCGGATGTCGCGGGACGAGCTGCGCGCCGGGATCGGCATGGTGCTGCAGGACACGTGGCTGTTCGGCGGCACGATCGCGGAGAACATCGCCTACGGCGCGGCGCGCGAGGTCACCCGCGGGGAGATCGAGGAGGCGGCGCGGGCGGCGCACGCCGACCGGTTCGTGCGCACGCTGCCCGACGGCTACGACACCGTCATCGACGACGAGGGCACGGGCGTGAGCGCCGGTGAGAAGCAGCTGATCACCATCGCGCGGGCGTTCCTGTCCGACCCGGTGATCCTGGTCCTCGACGAGGCGACCAGCTCCGTCGACACCCGTACGGAGGTGCTGATCCAGAAGGCGATGGCCAAGCTCCAGCACGGCCGGACGTCGTTCGTGATCGCGCACCGGCTCTCCACGATCCGGGACGCGGACACGATCCTGGTGATGGAGAACGGCTCCATCGTCGAGCAGGGCTCGCACGGGGAGCTGCTCGCGGCCGGCGGGGCGTACGCGCGGCTGTACCAGGCGCAGTTCGCGCAGGCGGTCGCGGAGGTCGACTGACCGCCCGGCGGGTCGCCCGGCGCCGGGCGACCCGCCGCTCAGTCCAGGTAGCCCCTGAGCTGGTCGGCGAAGGCGTGGTCGCGGAGCTTGCCGAGGGTCTTGGACTCGATCTGCCGGATGCGCTCGCGGGTCACGCCGAAGAGGCGGCCGATCTCCTCCAGGGTGCGCGGGCGGCCGTCGATGAGCCCGTACCGCAGCTGGACGACCTTGCGCTCGCGCTCCCCCAGCGTCGACAGCACCACCTCCAGGTGCTCCCTGAGCAGCAGGAACGCGGCCGACTCCACGGGGGAGGCCGCGTCGCCGTCCTCGATGAGGTCGCCGAGGGCGACGTCCTCCTCCTCGCCCACCGGCGCGTGCAGGGACACCGGCTCCTGCGCGAGCCGCAGCACCTCGCCGACCCGCTCCGGCGCCAGCTCCAGCTCGGCGGCGACCTCCTCGGGGGTGGGCTCGTAGCCGCGTTCCTGGAGCATGCGGCGCTGCACCCGCACGACCCGGTTGATGAGTTCGACGACGTGGACGGGCACCCGGATGGTGCGGGCCTGGTCGGCGAGCGCCCGGGACATGGCCTGGCGGATCCACCAGGTGGCGTAGGTGGAGAACTTGTAGCCGCGCGCGTAGTCGAACTTCTCCACCGCGCGGATCAGCCCGAGGTTGCCCTCCTGTACGAGGTCGAGCATGGTCAGCCCGCGGCCGACGTAGCGTTTGGCGACGGACACGACGAGGCGCAGGTTGGCCTCGATGAGCCGCCGTTTGGCGAGGCGGCCGAGGACGACGAGCCGGTCCAGGTCGTAGGCCAGCCGGCTGTCCAGGTCGGGGGTGTTCGCGAGCTTCTCCTCGGCGAACAGGCCGGCCTCCACGCGCCGGGCGAGGTCGACCTCCTCGGCTGCGGTGAGCAGCGGGATGCGGCCGATCTCCCGCAGGTACTGGCGGAACAGGTCGGCGGAGGGCCCGGTGGTCTCGGCCCGGGCGGGCGCCACCGCCTCGACGGGCTCCACCGCGGTCTCGTACCCGGCTTCCGCTTCGGCTTCCGCTTCGGCCTTCGTTTCCGCCTCTGCCTCGGCTCCGGCTTCGTGTCCGGTGAGGGCCTCGGCCGGCGGTTCGACGGGCTCGGGCACGGCCTCGGGGTGGTGCGCGGCGGGGTTCTGCGGCCGCACGGCGGCCAGCAGGGCGGCCTCCGTGTCCGCTTCCGCGCCGTCGGTACTGTCGCTCTGTACGAGGGTCTGGGTCTGCACGGGGGCGACCTCCAGGGCTGATCGCTGCTGAGGTGAGCGGACCGCGCGGGTGTGGGACCCGTGGGGGACGGATCGGCCGCGCTCCGGGGACTCAGGCACCGGACCCAGTGTGGAGTACGACACATCGCGGAAACGAGGGGCGTGCGATGACTTTTTGCGTCCGCTCCGTGACCGCGTGGTGATCCCGGCGGCCGGTCCGGGTCAGAGCGCCGCTGCTCCCTGCGCGCGAAGTGCCTGGTCGTACTGCTGGAGGACCCACAGCTCGTTCTGTACGGCGGCCAGGGCGGCCGGGTCGCCGGCCGCGCCGAGGCGGGTCAGCTGGGACTGGATCTCGGTGATGCGGCGTTCCACGGCCCGGCGGCGGACGCTGACCAGGACCGTGCCGGCGTAGGTCTCGTCGACCGTGCGGCGCAGGATCGCCTCGACGGCGAGCTCGGTCACCATGGCGCGGACCCGGTCGTCGGGGGCGGCCTCACGCACCCGGACCACGTACTCCTGCCCGTCCGCGACGCCCTGTTCGGCGCCGCCCGCGTCCATGATCGCCTGGCGTACGGCGGCGTACGGCGGGGCGGTGAACTCGTCGATGCCGTAGGCGTCGAAGGCCGGGGAGACCAGTTCGGGGCGTTGCAGGGCGAGTTTGAGCAGTTCGCGTTCGGTGGCGTAGACGGGGTTGCGCAGGGTGAGGGCGGGGCCGGAGAACGCCGGGCCGGCGGTGGCCGCCCACGGCTGCGGGGAGGACTGCGTGGCGGACGGCGCGGGGCCCTTGCCACCGCGGTCGCGGGCCCAGCGGGCGAGCTGGGCGACCCGCTTGACGACGAACTGCGTGTCGAGGATGCCGAGCATCCCGGCGAACTGCACGGCGACCTCGTGCTGGGCGCCGCTGTTCTTGATGCGGGCGACGACCGGGGCCGCCTCGTCGAGGGCCGCGGCGCGGCCGGCCGGGGTGTCCAGGTCGTAGCGGGCGACCATCTGGCGCAGCGCGAACTCGAACAGCGGGGTGCGCGGTTCGACCAGGTCCGCGACCGCCTCGTCGCCCTTGGCCAGGCGCAGTTCGCACGGGTCCATGCCGTCGGGGGCGATCGCGATGTAGGTCTCGGCGGCGAACTTCTGGTCGTCCTCGAAGGCGCGCAGGGCCGCCTTCTGCCCGGCCGCGTCACCGTCGAAGGTGAAGATCACCCGCGCGCTGCCGTTGTCCATCAGCAGCCGGCGCAGGATCTTGATGTGGTCGGCGCCGAAGGCCGTGCCGCAGGTCGCGATGGCGGTGGGGACGCCGGCGAGATGGCAGGCCATGACGTCGGTGTAGCCCTCGACGACGACCGCGCGGGAGGACTTGGCGATCTCCTTCTTCGCCAGGTCGATGCCGTACAGCACCTGGCTCTTGCGGTAGATCGCCGTGTCGGGGGTGTTGAGGTACTTCGGGCCGTTGTCCGCCTCGTACAGCTTGCGGGCGCCGAAGCCGACGACGTCGCCGCCGATGTCGCGGATCGGCCACATCAGCCGGCCGCGGAAGCGGTCGATGGGGCCGCGGCGGCCCTCCTGGGCGAGGCCGGAGAGCAGCAGCTCCTTGTCGCTGAAGCCCTTGCCGCGCAAGTGGCGCACGAGGTGGTCCCAGCCCTGGGGGCTGTAACCCACGCCGAAGTGCAGGGCCGCGTTCTGGTCGAAGCCGCGCTCGGCGAGGAAGATCCGGCCGGTGTCGGCCTCGGGGCTGGTGGCGAGCTGCTCGGCGTACCACTCGGCGGCGGCCTTGTGCGCCTCGACCAGGCGGATGCGTTCGCCGCGCTGGTGGGCGGGGTTGTAGCCGCCCTCCTCGTAGCGCAGGGTGATGCCGGCCTGGCCGGCGAGGCGCTCGACGGCCTCGGAGAAGGTCAGATGGTCGACCTTCATCACGAAGGCGATGGTGTCGCCGCCCTCCTGGCAGCCGAAGCAGTGGAAGAGACCCTTGCTCGGGCTGACCTGGAAGGACGGCGACTTCTCGTCGTGGAAGGGGCACAGGCCCTTGAGGTTGCCGCCGCCCGCGTTGCGCAGCTGGAGGTACTCGGAGACGACGGCGTCGATCGGGACAGCGTCCCGAACAGCCTTCACGTCCTCGTCTCTGATCCGTCCTGCCACGTGGCGATTCTACGGGGCAGGACCGGCACTCCCGATGCTCAGGAAGCCAGGCTGTCCAGCGGGACGTGCGGGTCGGCCAGGGCCTCCGGGTCCACCGGCCTGCCGGAGCGGATCAGTTTCTGGATGGGCTCTGTGACATCCCACACGTTCACGTTCATCCCGGCCAGTACGCGGCCCTCCTTCACCCAGAACGCGATGAACTCCCGCTTCGACGCGTCCCCGCGGATCACCACCTCGTCGTACGTCCCCGGCGGCGCCCACCCGCTGTACTCCATGCCGAGGTCGTACTGGTCGGTGAAGAAGTAGGGCACCCGGTCGTAGACGAGTTCCTTGCCGAGCATCGCGCGCGCGGCCGCGGGGCCGCCGTTCAGGGCGTTCGCCCAGTGCTCCACCCGCAGCCGGGTGGAATACAGGGCGAGCGGGAAGGACGCCACGTCACCGGCCGCGTAGATGTCCGGGTCGGAGGTGCGCAGCCGCTCGTCCACCACGATCCCGCCGCCGTGCGCCCGGTCGGCGATCTCCAGTCCGGCCGCCTCCGCGAGGCTCGTCCGCGGCGCCGCCCCGATCGCCGCGAGCACGTCGTGCGCCGGGTGCTCCTCGCCGTCGTCGGTGCGGGCCGCGAGGACCACGCCGTCCTGGCCGACGATCTCGGTGAGCCGCACACCGAAGCGGAAGCGGACGCCGTGCTCACGGTGCAGCTGGGCGAAGACGTTGCCCAGTTCGGGCCCGAGGGCGCCGTACAGCGGGGTCTGCGACGGTTCGATCACGGTGACCTCGGCGCCGTACTCGCGGGCCGCCGCGGCGACCTCCAGGCCGATCCAGCCGGCGCCGGCGATCACGATGTGGCCGTTGTCCCGGCCGAGCGCGCTGAGCACGCCCTTGAGCCGCTCGGCGTGGGCGAGGCGGCGCAGGTGGTGCACGCCGGCCAGGTCGGTGCCGGGGATGTCCAGCCGGCGCGGCTCCGCGCCGGTCGCCAGCAGCAGCTTGTCGTAGTGGACGAGGGTGCCGTCGTCCCCGAAGCGGACCGTCTTCGCGGCGCGGTCGATCGCGTCGACGGTCTGCCCGAGGTGCAGCTCGATGTCGTTCTGCGCGTACCAGGCGGGTTCGTGCACGAAGACGCTGTCGCGCTCTTCCTTGCCGAGGAGGTAGCCCTTGGACAGGGGCGGGCGCTCGTAGGGGTGGTCGCGCTCGTCGCAGATCAGTATCACGCGCCCGTTGAAGCCCTCCGCCCGGAGCGTCTCGGCCGCCTTGGCGCCGGCCAGGCCGCCTCCGACGATGACGAATGTCTGGTCCGCGTCGACCACTTGATGCCTCCTCGTAAGGGTGCCGCCACAGGGGAGCGTCCCGCACGGAGCGTGATGGGGGAAGAGGGTGTGGCCCGATCAGGCCACGGAGGGTCACATCTGGTTGCGTCCGGAGGGGTGTCTACGGCACATGCGCCTCCAGTGTCACGCCTGTCTCGTCAGCCTGGCGTGAAGGGAACGCGCCGATGCGTCGGTGAGGGAGGCGATCTGGTCGACGATCACCCGTTTGCGTGACCGGTCGTCGCCGGCCTTGTCGAACAGGGCGCGGAACTGCGGGTCCAGTCCTTCGGGGACGCGGGCGGTGAGCGCGGCGGACAGTTCCAGGACGACGATGCGCTGGTCGGCGCGCAGCCGCTCCTGCTCGTCCCGCTGCATCACGTACCGGTCGGCGACCGCCTTCAGCACCGCACACTCCAGCCGGGTCTCCCACGGCACGACCAGCTCGGCGGCGTACCGGGTGAGCCGTCCGCCGCCGTACGCCTCCCGGGTGGCGGCCTCGGCGGCCAGGCAGAACCGGCCGATGAGCTGGCTGGTGGCGTCCTTGAGGCGGGCCTGCGCGACCGCCGAGCCGTCGTAGCCGTGCGGCCACCACTGAGCGTCCTGGAGCCGGTCGAGGGCGGCGGCCAGCTCCTCGGGGTCGGTGTCCTCGGGCACGTACCGGCCGATCGCGACCTGGAAGACGTCCTGCCGTTCGGGCTCGGCGTGCAGGCAGACGGGGTCGATGTGGCCGGCGTGCAGTCCGTCCTCCACGTCGTGCACCGAGTAGGCGACGTCGTCGGACCAGTCCATGACCTGCGCCTCGAAGCACGTGCGCGTGCCGGGGGCCTCCTTGCGGACCCAGTCGAAGACCGGGCGGTCGTCCTCGTACACGCCGAACTTCCCCGACGAGGGGTCGGTGGGGTGGGCGCCGCGCGGCCAGGGGTACTTGGTGGCGGCGTCCAGGGCGGCGCGGGTGAGGTTGAGGCCTACGGAGCCCTCCTCGGTGAAGCGCTTGGGTTCGATGCGGGTGAGCAGCCGCAGCGACTGGGCGTTGCCCTCGAATCCGCCGCAGTCCCGCGCGAACTCGTTCAGCGCCTGTTCGCCGTTGTGACCGAAGGGCGGGTGGCCGAGGTCGTGCGAGAGGCAGGCCGCCTCGACGAGGTCCGGGTCGCAGCCGAGGGCCGCGCCGAGTTCCCGGCCCACCTGTGCGCACTCCAGGGAGTGGGTGAGGCGGGTGCGGGGGCTGGCGTCCCACGCGGACGCGCTGCGCTCGCCGGGGGTGACGACCTGGGTCTTGCCGGCGAGCCGTCGCAGGGCCGCGCTGTGCAGGACGCGGGCCCGGTCGCGTTGGAATGCGGTGCGGCCGGGGCGTTTCTCGGGTTCCGTGACCCAGCGTTCGGTGTCCTGCGCGTCGTACGGCATGTCTCGACAGTAAGCGGGGGGTGTGACATTTGGGTGCGTACTCGTCTGCCGAGTTCCGTGGTCCCGCGGGTGGGGATCGACGAGAGCGGCTGCGGCCCGCCACCAGAGCGTGGGGCGGACCGCAGCCGGCGGTGACACAGCCGCCACCGTCGTGGCCTAGGCCTCCTCTTCTCCCGCCGAGCCCGCCGAGGGCAGCCGCTCGCGGATCTCGTCCATCACGGTGGAGTCCGTGAGCGTCGTGACGTCGCCGAGCGTGCGGTTCTCGGCCACGTCCCGCAGCAGGCGGCGCATGATCTTGCCGGAGCGGGTCTTGGGGAGTTCGGCGACGACCATGATCTGCCGGGGCCGGGCGATCGGGCCGATCTCCTTGGCGACGTGGGCGCGCAGTTCCGTGGCCACCTCTTCCGCACCGGCCGTCCCGCCGGCTCCCGGCTCCTGCGCGTCGCCGCGCAGGATGACGAAGGCCACGACGCCCTGCCCGGTCGTCGGGTCGGTCGCGCCGACCACGGCGGCCTCCGCGACCATCGGGTGCGAGACGAGGGCGGATTCGACCTCCGTGGTGGAGATGCGGTGGCCGGCGACGTTCATGACGTCGTCGACCCGGCCGAGCAGCCAGATGTCGCCGTCCTCGTCCTTCTTGGCGCCGTCTCCCGCGAAGTACATGCCGGGAAAGCGCGACCAGTACGTGTCGAGGTAGCGCTGCTCGTCGCCCCAGATGGTGCGCAGCATCCCGGGCCACGGCTCGGTCAGGACGAGGTAGCCGCCGGAGCCGTCGGGCACGGGCTTGCCGGTGTCGTCGACGACGTCGGCCGCGACGCCGGGCAGGGGGCGAAGGGCCGAGCCCGGCTTGCAGACGCTCACCCCGGGCAGCGGGCTGATCATCTGGGCGCCGGTCTCCGTCTGCCACCAGGTGTCGACGACCGGGCAGCGGTCGGAGCCGATGTGCTTGCGGTACCAGATCCATGCCTCCGGGTTGATCGGCTCACCGACCGAACCCAGCAGGCGCAGCGACGACAGGTCGAACTCGGCCGGGATGCCGCCGCCCCACTTCATGAAGGTGCGGATCGCGGTCGGGGCGCAGTAGAGGATCGTCACCCGGTACTTCTCGACGATCTCCCACCAGCGTCCCTTGTGCGGGGTGTCGGGTGTGCCCTCGTACATCACGGACGTGACGCCGTTGGCCAGCGGGCCGTAGACGATGTACGAGTGGCCGGTGACCCAGCCGATGTCCGCCGCCGTCCAGAACACGTCCCGTTCCGGCTTGACGTCGAACACCGCCCAGTGCGACCAGGCGACCTGGGTGAGATAGCCGCCGGTGGTGTGCAGGATGCCCTTGGGGCGGGCCGTCGTACCGGAGGTGTACATGATGTACAGCGGGTGTTCGCTGTCGAACGCCTCGGCCTCGTGCTCCGAGGGCTGGGCGTCCACCAGGTCGTGCCACCACACGTCCCGGCCGTCGCTCCAGTCGACCTCCTGTCCGGTGCGCCGCACGACGAGCACGCTGCGGACGTCGGGGCACTCGCGCACCGCCTCGTCGACCGCGGGTTTCAGCGCCGAGGGCTTGCCCCTGCGGTAGCCGCCGTCGGCGGTGATCACCACGCGCGCGTCGCAGTCGAGGATCCGGCCGCGCAGCGCCTCGGCGGAGAAGCCGCCGAAGACCACGGTGTGCGGTGCGCCGATGCGGGCGCAGGCCAGCATGGCCACCACCGTCTCCGGGATCATCGGCATGTAGATCGCGACCCGGTCGCCGGTCCGCACGCCGAGCGACGTGAGGGCGTTGGCGGCCCGGCAGACCTCGGCCGTCAGGTCGGCGTAGGTGATCGTGCGGGTGTCGCCGGGCTCGCCCTCCCAGTGGAAGGCGACCCGCTCCCCGAGGCCGGCCGCGACGTGCCGGTCCAGGCAGTTGTACGCCGCGTTCAGGCGCCCGCCGGTGAACCAGCGGGCGAACGGGGCACGGCTCCAGTCCAGGACCTGGTCCCAGGGCCGTGCCCAGTCCAGCCGGCCGGCCGCTTCGGCCCAGAAGGCGAGGCGGTCGGTGCCGGCGCGTTCGTAGTCCGCCGCGGTGGCGTTCGCCGCGTCGGCCAGCTCCGGGGGTGGCGGGAACCGCCGTTCCTCGTGCAGCAGGTTGGAGAGTGTCTCGCCACCGGAGGCGGTCATGCGTGGGCTCCGAAGGGACCGCGATGGTGCGTACGGTGCGGCCGCAGGTGCTCACCGAGGTTCGGGAAGACCGGCAGGACGGCGCGCTTGTACGTGGAGTTGGTGACGCCGGCGAAGGACGCGTACCAGGCGCACACGGCGGTGACCAGGCCCAGCCAGCCGCCGGCCTTGGCGGTGTTCGGGGACTGCGCGAATTCGGCGATGCACAGGACGATGAACGTCGCGGACAGCGTCACGAACACGGCGAGGATCGCCCCCGTCGTGCGGGTCGCGGCGACGGTCATGTAGACCGTGAAGACCGCCCACACCAGCAGGAACAGCCCGGTGGCCTGGTGCGCGGTGGACACGGGCAGGCCGGGTGCGACGAACTTCGCGTAGGCGGCGTACGACAGCCAGAAGGCGCCGAAGGAGCCGAACGCGGTGGCGCCGAAGGTGTTGCCCTTGCGGAACTCCCACATGCTCGCCAGGAGTTGGGCGAGGCCGCCGTAGAACAGTGCCAGCGGCAGGACGACGGCGACCAGCGTCTTGTCGGTGATGAGGTTCGCGTTGAAGGTGCTGAGGACGAAGGTCGTCGCGGCGAAGGCGGCGAGGCCGAGCGGGCCGGGGTCCGCGATGGTTCCTTGTTCGGTGGTCGGGGTGCTCATCTGCGCCTCCTCCTGTGATCCAGATCACAAGAATCTGAGATCCATTGTAGGCGCCACCGATGCGGATCGACGCCCCGCGCGCAGCCTGCGCGGGTTCCCGGGAGTGGATCTCAGGCGGCTGTCGCCGCCGGCGTCCGCAGCGCCTGGTCGTACCTCTGCAGCACCAGCCGCGCCATCGCCGGGTGGGCGCCCAGGGGCCGGGTCGCCATCCAGGGGGCCCGCGCCGCGCACTGGGCCGCGAAACGCCCCGGGGCCGTGAAGCAGGAGGCCACCGCGATCCGGTGCCGGCCCCGCGCCGTGAGCGCCCGGATCGCCGCCTCCACCGTGGGGGTCGCCGCCGAGGCGTACGCCGGGACGACCGGGACGCCCAGGCGGTCGGCGAGGAGGTGGGCCGTGCGGCGGGTGCCGGCCGCGGAGTCCGGGTCACGGGAGCCGGCGGCGGCCAGGACCACGGCGCTCGCGCGGCGCTCGGCCTCCGTCATCCGCACGGGCCAGCCGGCCTCCGTAAGGCGGGCGTACAGGGTCTCCACGAGGAGCGGGTGCGGGCCGAGGGGTGCGGCCACGCGCGCGCGTACCGGGGAGGCGGCCGCCAGGTCGGGGATGTCCCGCTTGACGTGGTAGCCGCGGGTGAGCAGCAGCGGGACCAGCACCGCCTCGGTGTCGCCCAGGGCGGTGAGGGTGTCGGAGAGCAGGGGGGCGTTGAGCTCGATGTGGCCGAGGTGCACGGGCAGCGCGGGGCGCAGTTCGCGGACGCGCTCGAGGAGGGTGCGGACGGTGCTCAGGGCGCGCGGGTCGCGGCTGCCGTGGGCGACGACGACGAGGGCGGCGGGGGCGGGGCGGCGCCGGCCGTCCGGGCGCACCAGGCGGAGCCGGCCGGTCAGCTCGGTGCTGATCGCGGTCAGCAGGTGCGCGGTGCTGTCGAGGGGGGCTGCGGTGCTGTCGAGGGGGGCTTCGCCACGGGGAGGGTTCGACGCCGTCATGGAAGGATCCTGGCCGCGCCAGGTTGCGCCTTGGTTGCGCGACCGTGACGGCTGTCTTTTCCTGCCGCTCACCGCGGGCCCGTGCGCGGTGTGAGCGAACCGGATCGGCCGCCGGCGCGTCCTGAGGGATCGGGACCGAACAGGCGGGACCGATCAGGAGGGGGCCGAGGAAACGATGCGCCGCTGGAGACTGCCCCGCACGCGTACCGGACAGCGCCGGCTGGTGCAGGCGGTGATGGCCGTGTGCGTGCTGGCGCTGTCCCCCGCGACCTGGATGTACGCCGTCACGGGCGACCGGCTGCGCGGCACGGACGACGTGCCGCACACCGAGGTCGCCGTCGTCTTCGGCGCGGGCCTGTGGGACGGGGAGCCGTCGCCGTACCTGGCGCACCGGCTGGACGCGGCGGCCGCGCTGTACCGGGCGGGGCGCATCGAGGCCGTGCTGGTGACCGGGGACAACAGCCGCGTGGACTACGACGAGCCGGACGCCATGCGGACGTATCTGCGCAAGCACGGCGTGCCGACGGAGCGGATCGTCAGCGACTACGCGGGCTTCGACACCTGGGACTCCTGTGTGCGGGCCAGGAAGATCTTCGGGGTGGACCGGGCCGTGCTGATCAGCCAGGGCTTCCACATCCGGCGGGCGGTGGCGCTGTGCGAGGCGGCGGGGGTGACGTCGTACGGCGTCGGCGTGGACGAGCGGCACGACGTGACCTGGTACTACGGCGGGACCCGGGAGGTCTTCGCGGCCGGCAAGGCGGCGCTGGACGCCCTCTTCCGGCCCGATCCGCGCTTCCTCGGCCCCAAGGAGCCGGGCGTGGCGCGGGCACTGGCGAGCAGGCGCTGACCGCCGCCTCACCGTGCCCGGCCGGCCGCGGGGAGGTCGCCGTCCCGGCCGTGTAACACCACGTCGTGGGGGCCGTAACACGGCCGGCGCAGGCTGAGGGGCATGCAGAACACCGCGACGCCCACGCACTGCCCGTACTGCGCGTTGCAGTGCGGGATGAATCTGACGCCCGCCCCGCAGGGGACGGTGGAGGTGACGGAGCGCGCGGACTTCCCGGTGAACCGGGGCGCGCTGTGCGGCAAGGGCCGCACCGCGCCGGCCGTGCTGTCCTCCCGGGTGCGCCTGACCTCGCCGCTGGTGCGCTCCGCCGCGGGGACGCTGGAGCCCGCGTCGTGGACCGAGGCGCTGGACCGGATCGCCGGGGCGCTGCGCCACGCGCGCGTGGAGAGCGGTCCGGACGCGGTGGGCGTGTTCGGCGGGGGCGGCCTGACGAACGAGAAGGCGTACTCGCTCGGCAAGTTCGCGCGGGTGGTGCTCGGCACGTCCCAGATCGACTACAACGGTCGTTTTTGCATGTCGTCGGCCGCGGCGGCGGGCACGAAGGCGTTCGGTGTGGACCGGGGGCTGCCGTTCCCGCTGGAGGACGTGCCCCGGACCGGCTGTGTGATCCTCGTCGGCTCCAACCTCGCCGAGACCATGCCGCCGGCGCTGCGCTACTTCCAGGAGCTGCGGGAGAACGGCGGGAAGCTGATCGTCGTCGACCCGCGGCGGACGCGGACGGCGGAGCAGGCCGACCTGCATCTGGCGCCCCGGCCGGGCACCGACCTGGCGCTGGCGCTGGGCCTGCTGCACCTGGTCGTCGCCGAGGGCCGCGTCGACGAGGACTACGTGCGGGAGCGCACCTCCGGCTGGGAGGAGGCGCGGGCGGCGGCGATGGCGCACTGGCCGGAGTACGTGGAGCGGATCACGGGCGTGTCCGTGCCCGAACTGCGTGAGACAGTGCGGATGTTCTGCGAGCCGGAGGCGGCGATGGTGCTCACCGCGCGCGGTCCGGAGCAGCAGTCCAAGGGCACCGACACGGTGGGCGCGTGGATCAACCTGTGCCTGGCGACCGGGCGGGCGGGGCGGCCGCTGTCCGGGTACGGCTGCCTGACCGGGCAGGGCAACGGGCAGGGCGGGCGCGAACACGGGCAGAAAGCCGACCAGTTGCCGGGCTACCGCAAGCTGGACGATCCGGCGGCGCGACGGCACGTGGCCGGAGTGTGGGGCGTGGACCCCGATGCGCTGCCGGGGCCGGGGCGCAGCGCCTACGAGCTGCTGGACGCGCTCGGCTCCGACATCCGCGCCCTGCTGCTGATGGGCTCCAACCCGGTGGTGTCGGCGCCGCGTGCCGCACACATCGAGGAGCGGCTGCGGTCCCTGGACTTCCTCGCCGTGTGCGACGTCGTGCTGTCGGAGACGGCGGCCCTCGCGGACGTCGTGCTGCCGGTGACGCAGTGGGCGGAGGAGACGGGCACGACCACCAACCTGGAGGGCAGGGTGCTGCTGCGCAGGCAGGCGCTCACCGCGCCCGAGGGGGTGCGCAGCGACCTGGACGTGCTGCACGGACTCGCCGCGCGCTTCGGGGTGGAGAAGGGGTTCCCGACCGACCCGGAGGAGGTCTTCGAGGAGCTGCGCCGGGCGAGCGCGGGCGGGCCCGCCGACTACTCCGGGATCACCTACGCGCGACTGGCCGAGGGCGACGGCGTGTTCTGGCCGTGCCCGGCGCCGGACGGGAGCGGAGCGGACCCGCAGGAGGGTGAGGACGCCGTCCTGGACGCGCCGGTGGCGGACGACGACCCGGCGCGTGAGGCGCCCGGTCCGCACCCGGGCACGCCCCGGCTGTTCCTCGACCGGTTCGCGACGCCGGACGGCCGGGCCCGGTTCGTGCCGGTGTCGCACCGGCCGGCGGCGGAGGAGCCGGACGCCGAGTACCCGGTGCTGCTGACCACGGGCCGGGTGGTCTCCCAGTACCAGTCGGGCGCGCAGACCCGGCGCGTGGAGGAGCTGAACCGGGCGGCGCCGGGGCCGTTCGTGGAGCTGCATCCGCGTCTGGCGGCCCGGCTGGGCGCGGCGGAGGGCGACCTGCTGGCCGTGGTCTCGCGGCGCGGGCGGGCGGTGGCACCGGCCCGGATCACGACCGCGATCCGCTCGGACACGGTGTTCATGCCGTTCCACTGGCCGGGCGAGGGCCGCGCCAACACGCTGACCAACCCGGCCCTCGACCCGACGTCGCGGATGCCGGAGTTCAAGGTGTGCGCGGTACGGCTGGAGGCCGTCGCCTCCGCGTAGGTCACCGCCGGGCGGGCCAGTCCCCGCCCTCGATCGGCGTTCCCCGCGCCCGCAGTCGTGCCGCGACGGCGGGCGCGGCCACGTACACCCACGCCCGGACCGGCGTGCCGTCGCCGTCCCGGACGGCCTCGCGGGCCACGCGGTCGTACAGGCTGCGCGGGTCGCCGGGGACGCACTCCTCCAACCGGTCGAGGACGACGAGCAGTTCGCCGTACGCCTCCGGCCGCGCCGTCACCAGTTCGCCGCTCACCACTTCCCCGGGCTCCTCGACGGCGTAGGGGTAGCCGGGTCCGGCGTACAGCTTCAGGCCGGGCATCCGGGCCGGTTCCTCGCTCGCCGTGCGGCCGCGCAGGAACAGGTCGTGGTTGGGCCGGCCGGGGCGCAGGGTGCCGTAGACGAAGAACGGGAGGTGCGGCGGGGGCGGGAGGGTCACAGAAACGATTCTGACCCCACACACACCTCCTCGTACGCGCTATGGACATGACATGTCATGGCCTCTTAAATCTGGGTCAGCATCTGCGCCGCCCCCACGCGCCCCGAGGCGCCTTTCCGAGGAGAACGATGAGTCGGATACGGCAGCACGACCCGGAGTCCCGCACCCACCGCAGCTCCCGCAGATCCCGTCTCGCCACCGCCGGCGTGGCCGCCACCACCGCGGCCCTGCTGGCCGCCGCCCTCTCCCCCGCCGCGCAGGCGGCCGACCGGCCGAGCCGGGCCACCGCGATCGCCCACGCCACGGACGTGCTGCGCTCCCACGCCACCGCGCTGGGTCTGACCGGCGACGTCAGGACCACGGTCCGCGACGTGATCGTGGACAAGGACGGCACCCAGCACGTGCGGTACGACCGCACCTACCACGGACTGCCCGTGCTGGGCGGGGACTTCGTGGTCCACCTGGCCCCCGACGGCAGCTACCGCAGCGCCTCCCGGGCGACGAGGTCCACGCTCTCCTTGCCGAGCGTCACCCCGAAGGTCGCCGGGGACAGGGCCGCCGGCCTGGCCGCGAACGCGCTGCGCGCGGTCAACCTCGGCCAGACCCTGCGCCGGCTGACCGCCAAGCCCGAGCTGGTCGTCGACGCCCTGCACGGCGCGCCCAAGCTGGCCTGGCGCACCAACGCCGTCGCCCAGGACGCCCAGGGCAACCCGGTGGCCCGCACGGTCCTGACCGACGCCGCCAGCGGCGCCCAGATCGACGCCTGGGACAGCCTGGAGCACGTGAGCGGCGACGGAAAGTCGCTCTACAGCGGCACGGTCGCGCTGGAGACGACGCAGTCGGGCTCGTCGTACCAGCTCAAGGACCCCACCCGCGGCAACACCTACACCGGTGACGCGGCGAACAAGACCGACGTGTGCTTCCTGAACATCTGCTTCAGCCGCGCCCCCGCGACCCTCTTCACGGACGCCGACAACCACTGGGGCACCGGCGCCACCACCGACCGCGCCTCGGCCGCCGTCGACGCCCAGTACGGCACCGACGAGACCTGGGACTACTACAAGAACGTGCTCGGCCGCAACGGCATCGGCGGCGACGGCAAGGGCTCCTACAACCGCGTCCACTACGGCAACGCCTACAACAACGCCTTCTGGGACGACAGCTGCTTCTGCATGACGTACGGCGACGGCGACGGGACCACTTTCGGCCCGCTGGTCGCCCTGGACGTCGCCGGGCACGAGATGACCCACGGCGTCACCTCCAAGACGGCCGCGCTGACCTACTCCGGCGAGTCCGGCGGGCTCAACGAGGCCACCTCCGACATCCTCGGCACGATGGTGGAGTGGTACGCGAACAACCCCACGGACACCGGTGACTACCTCATCGGCGAGAAGATCGTGAAGCCCGGCTTCGGCAAGGCCGCCCTCAGGTTCATGGACAAGCCGTCCAAGGACGGCAACTCCGCGGACTACTGGAGCAGCACGGTCGGCAACCTCGACGTGCACTACTCCTCCGGCGTCGCCAACCACTTCGCGTACCTGCTCGCCGAGGGCAGCGGCGCGAAGACCATCAACGGCGTCAGCTACGACTCGCCGACGTCCAACGGCTCGACGGTCACCGGGATCGGGCGGGACAAGGTCGGCAAGATCTGGTACCGCGCGCTGACGGTCTACATGACCTCCTCGACGAACTACGCGGGCGCGCGCACGGCGACCCTGAACGCCGCGAAGGACCTCTACGGCGCGGGCAGCACGGAGTACAACGCGGTGGCGGCGGCGTGGAGCGCCGTCAACGTGAACTGACAAAGGAACGGACGGCGCCGTACCGGCGGGGAGACCTCTCCTCACCGGTACGGCGTTCGCGTGCCGTCTCCGGCTCAGGACACGGTCGTCGCGCAGGAGCTGAGCAGGTCGAAGTTCTGGCAGCTTCGCCATGCTCATGACTGTGAGGTGAAGCGACGGGCCCGCCTGGCCAGGGGGTGAGGCCGGCGGCGCCGGGAGCGGACCTGTCCCAGCCGGGCCGGAGCGCGGGCGCCGGCCCGTTCACACCGGTGGGTCACGCCCATCCGGTGCACTTCGCCCCTGCGTCCCCTCGGTACCTCTGACCTGCTGAAACGGCCTCGGGAAGGCGCCGTTTCGCCCGCCCGGGGCACCCGTTCGCCGCACTTTTGACGCACCCTCAGGAAGCGGCCGCGGCGTGCGGGCCCTTACCTCGGAAGAGCAGGGGCAACCGACCGCTCGAAGGAGCACCGATGCGACGCACCGTCCGCGTGCTGACCGCTGCCGCGCTCGCCGCCACCGCTCTGGGCGCACTCGCCGCGCCCGGGTACGCGGCGGACGCCGGCGGCCTCGAGGTGTACCCGGCCACCGTGTCACCCGGCGCCGACGTCACCGTGAACACCGCGGCGTGCGGCGACGGCGGCGCGGCGACCGGCGACGCCGGCGCGGTCGGCGCCGGCCGGTTCACCCTGGCGCCGAGCACGCACGAGGGCGACGCGATCGGGCAGTTCCGGGTGCCGCCGAGCGCGCAGCCCGGGACGTACGAGATCGTCGCCACGTGTGCGGAGGGCGGCCGCGTGGTCCGCGGCGACCTGGTGGTGGCGCTGACCGCCGAGCGCGGGCAGCTGCAACCGCACGGAAGTGTGAAGACGGGGGTCGGCGGAGCCCTGGGCCCCGACCCCGTGCAGACCGCGGCAGGCGTGGCGGCTCTCGCCGTCGCCGCCGCGGGCGGTACCTGGCTCCTGCATCGCCGGGCGAGAGGCGACGGGATCTGACGGACACCCTCCGCTGTCCGTCCGCCGGTACCGCAGGTCCCCTCCCCCTCCGGGTCCGACGCCCCTCGCGGCCCGGAGGGGGCACGGGGCGACGGCCCCTCGGGGAGCCCCGGCTTCTCCGGGGAGGCCGTGACCTGACCCGCCGCAGTCCACGGGTCGTCGTTTGCCGGTTCGCTCCACGGCCGTCGATCGTCGCGAGGCCGTACCGTCGAGAGGGGTTCCCATGCGCCGGGTCGGCAACACCGCGATAGCGGCGGTCACCGCCGCCGCCCTGTGCACCGGCGCCTGGCTTTTGCACAGCGGCACCGCCGGACACGCCCCGCCGCAGCCGTCGGCCGCCGAGGCGTCGGCCGGCCCGGGCGCCGGCGGCTCGGCCGCACCCGCGCTGCCGCCGTCCCCGCCCGACCGGATCCGCATACCGTCGATCCGCGTGAACGCCCCGCTGATGGGCCTGTCACTGACCCCGGCCGGCAGCCTGGACGTCCCGCCCGCCGGCCGCAAGAACCTCGCCGGCTGGTACGAGGCCGGCACCAGCCCCGGCGAGCGCGGCACCGCGATCGTCGCCGGGCACGTCGACAACGCCGACGGCCCCGCCGTCTTCTACGACCTCGGCGCGCTGAAGAAGGGCGCCGCCATCGAGGTGGACCGGCGCGACGGCAGCACCGCCGTGTTCACCGTGGACGCCGTCGAGGTCTACCGCGCCGAGGACTTCCCCGACCAGAAGGTCTACGGCGCCGCCCACCGCCCCGAGCTACGGGTGATCACCTGCGGCGGCGGCTACTCCCGCGCGACCGGCTACCAGGGCAACGTGGTCGTCTTCGCCCACCTGAGCGGCAGCCGGCGCTGAGCCCGGCGCGTGTCCGGGGCGGGATCAGCCGGACGGGCTGCTGGATGCGGTGCGTCCAGCCTCCCGCCCGGAGGCGTCCCGCACGAGGGTGCTGCCACGGAAGCGGGGGGTCCGGGGTTCACCCCACTCCCTCGCTCACGCAGGATCGCGGGCCGTGGGTCAGCGGGCGCGGACCTCGTACGCCGTCACCCGGACCGTCTCGTCGTCCAGGCACTCCCCCGTCGCCAGGTCGAAGCGCTGCTTGAGCAGCGGGGAGGCGACGAACGGGCGGCCCTGGTGGGTGCCGGTCAGGCCCCGGGAGAGGACCGCCGCGCCGGTGAACGGGTCGCGGTTGTCGACGGCGTACAGCGTGCCGGAGCGGTCCTGGAAGACGGCCACCTGCCGGCCGTCCGGCAGCAGCGCCGCCACCCCGCGGCCGGGGCTCAGGACGCTCAGATCGCACACCGTGAACCAGTCGTCGGCGAGCTGGAGCTGGACCTTCAGGTCGGTGGTCTCGAGTGCCAGGGTCATCGCTGGGCGCTTCCTTCCAGGACGTCTGCCGGGTCTGCGGTGGGCCGCATGCCGAGGGTCAGCAGCGGCAGGTCGGGCTTGATCTGGTCGCGTTCGGGGACGAAGGCGACCACCGGGTCGGGGGTGTCGGGGGCGTTCACGAAGGACACGAACCGGGCGAGCTTCTCCGGGTCGTTGACCGTCTCGGCCCACTCGTCGCGGTAGTGGGCGACGTGCGCCCGCATCAGCGCCTCCAGCTCGTCGCAGATGCCGAGCGAGTCGTGCACGACCACGTCCCGTACGTGGTCGAGGCCGCCCGGGATCCGCTCCAGCCAGGTGCTCGTGCGCTCCAGGCGGTCGGCGGTGCGGATGTAGAACATCAGGAACCGGTCGATCAGACGCACCAGTTCGGCGTCGGACAGGTCCTGCGCGAGCAGGTCGGCGTGGCGCGGGGTGGCGCCGCCGTTGCCGCCGACGTACAGGTTCCAGCCGCCCGCGGTGGCGATGACGCCGAAGTCCTTCGACTGGGCCTCGGCGCACTCGCGCTGGCAGCCGGAGACCGCCGACTTCAGCTTGTGCGGGGAGCGCAGGCCCCGGTAGCGCAGCTCCAGGTCGATCGCCATGCGCACCGAGTCCTGCACGCCGTAGCGGCACCAGGTCGAGCCGACGCAGGACTTCACCGTACGCAGCGCCTTGCCGTAGGCGTGCCCGGACTCGAAGCCGGCGTCCACCAGCCGGGTCCAGATCAGCGGGAGTTGCTCGACGCGGGCGCCGAACATGTCGATCCGCTGCCCGCCGGTGATCTTCGTGTAGAGCCCGAAGTCCCGGGCGATCTCCCCGATCACGATGAGCTTCTCCGGGGTGATCTCCCCGCCGGGGATGCGGGGGACGACGGAGTAGGAGCCGTTCTTCTGGAGGTTGGCGAGGAAGTGGTCGTTGCTGTCCTGCAGCGCGGCCTGTTCGCCGTCGAGGACGTATCCGCTGGCGCCGATCGCCGGGGCGAGGGAGGCGATGATCGAGCCGACGGCGGGCTTGCAGACCTCGCAGCCGTCGCCGCCGCGGGCGCCGTCGCGGCCGTACCGGTCGAGCAGGTCCTGGTAGGAGGCGATGCGCAGGGCGCGGACGATCTCGTACAGCTCCTCGCGGGTCTGGGAGAAGCAGCCGCACAGTCCCTTGTCGACCTCGACGCCGGACGCCTCCAGTTCGGCGGTGACCAGCTGGCCGAGCACCTTGACGCAACTGCCGCAGCCGGTACCGGCCTTGGTGCACTTCTTCACCTCGGGCACGGTGGTGCACCGGTGCTCGGTGACCGCGCCGCGGATGACGCCCTTGGTCACGTTGTGGCAGGAGCAGATGATCGCGTCGTCGGGCAGGGCGGAGGGCCCGAGCTGGGCGCCCGAGTCGGCGCCGGCGGGCAGGACGAGGGACTCCGGAGCGATGGGCGGGACGGAGCCGGTCAGGGCCCGCAGGGTGCCGTAGGCCTCCGCGTCGCCGACCAGGATGCCGCCGCGCAGGGTGCCGTCGCGGCCGATGACCAGCTTCTTGTACAGGCCGGCGCGGGAGTCGGAGTAGACGACGTCCAGGCAGTCGCCGGCGGCGCCGTGCGCGTCGCCGAAGGAGGCCACGTCGACGCCGAGCAGCTTGAGCTTGGTGGACAGGTCGGCGCCGGTGAAGGCGGCCTCGTCGTCGGCGATCGTGGCGGCCGCGGTCGCGGCCTGCTCGTACCCCGGCGCGACCAGCCCGTACACCCGCCCGTCCACCGCCTGCGCGCACTCGCCGATGGCGAAGACGAACGGGTCGGTGACGGTACGGCACTGCGCGTCGACGGTGATGCCGCCGCGCTCCCCGACGGCCAGACCGCAGTCGCGGGCGAGCTGGTCGCGGGGGCGGACACCGGCGGAGAAGATCACCATGTCGGTGGCGATCTCGGAGCCGTCGGACAGCTTCATGCCGGTGACCGCGCCGTCGTCGCCGGCGAGGATCTCCTGCGTGCCCACGCCGGTGTGCACGGACAGCCCCATGTCCTCGATGGTGCGCAGCAGGGCCGCGCCGCCGCCCTCGTCCACCTGCACGGGCATCAGCCGCGGCGCGAACTCCACGATGTGCGTGTCGACGCCGAGCCCCTTGAGCGCACCGGCGGCCTCGAGCCCGAGCAGCCCGCCACCGACGACGGCGCCCGTGGACGCCTTCTGGCCCGCGTACTCCTCGATGGCGAGGAGGTCCTCGATGGTGCGGTAGACGAAACAGCCGGTGGCGTCCTTGCCGGGGACCGGCGGGACGAAGGGGTAGGAGCCGGTGGCGAGGACGAGGGTGTCGTAGGGGAAGACCTGCCCGGACTTCGCCGTGACCTTCTTGGCCGTGCGGTCGACGCTCTCGGCGGGGTCCCCGATGTGCAGCTCGATCCCGTGGTCCTTGATGAACTCCATGTCCGTCATGGACAGGTCCTCGGGCGTCCTGCCCGAGAAGTACGAGGTGAGGGCGACGCGGTCGTAGGCGGGGCGCGGCTCCTCGCACAGCACGACCACACGGTGCGTGGCGGTCAGCCCGCGCTCGGCGAGCGCTTCGAGGAAGCGCTGACCGACCATGCCGTGGCCGACGAGCACGATCGTGGGGGTGCCCGTGGCGGTGTCCGCGGGGACGGCCGTGGGGGTGCCCGTGGCGGTGTCCGCGGGGACGGCCGTGGGGGTGTCCGGGGTGGTGTCCGGGGACATCAGGAGCCTCCGTCATGGGTGAGCAGGTGGAGCAGGGGGCCGCCGTTCGTCGGGAGCGGCTCTGCTCCCTCCCAGGCGCGGGCGAGCGCGCCGACGGTGCCGAGTTCGCCGACGAGGACCCCGCCGACCAGGCGGTCGTCGCGGACGACGACCTTGCGATAGGTGCCGCGGGTGGCGTCGGTGAGCTGCACGACGTCGTCGCCGGGCAGCGCGACGGTCTCGCCGAACGCGGCGAGATCGAGACCGGCGAGATCGAGTCCGGCGAGGGTGAGCCGGGTGAGGGAACGGGTGCCGGTGTACCGGAGGCCTCCGCCTCCCTCTCTCCCCCCTTCTCTCTTCCCGGCGATCAACTCGGCGAGGAGGTCGGCCTGTTCGAGGGCGGGCGCGGCGAGGCCGTAGACGATGTCGTCGTGCTGCGCGCAGTCCCCGATGGCGTGGATGCGGGGATCGGACGTGGTGAGCCGGTCGTCGACGAGGACGCCCTTGTCCACGGCGAGTCCGGCGTCCTTGGCGAGCCCGGCGCGCGGGTGCACCCCGCAGGCGAGGACGACGAGTTCGGCGTCGAGGGCGAATCCGTCGGCCATCTCCACACAGCGCACCGCGCCGCCGACGCAGCGCACGTCGCGCACCCGGCACTCGGTGTGCACCTCGACGCCGAGTCCGGTCAGGTGCCGGTGGACCAGCGCGGACGCGTTGGGGTCGAGCTGGCGCTCCATGAGCCGTTCGGCCTGCTGGGCGAGGACGACCTGGGCGCCGCGGACGGCGAGCGCGCGGGCGGCGGACACGCCGAGGAGGCCGCCCCCGATGACGACGGCCTTGACGCCGGGCCGTACGGCCTTGGACAGCCCGAGGCAGTCGTCCAGCGTACGGAAGGCGTGGACGCCGTAGGGGAGTTCGCGATCCGGCGTGAACAGCCCGCGCAGGGGCGGCAGTACGGAGTTGGAGCCGGTGGCCAGCACCAGCGTGTCGTAGGCGATCCCGGTGCCGTCGGCGCAGCGCACGGTGCGCTCGGCGCGGTCGATGCCGGTGACGCGGGCACGGACAAGGCCGGCGGGCGCCGGGAGCGCGATCACGTCCGGGCTGTAGCGCCCGGCCAGCACCTCGGCGAGCAGCACCCGGTTGTACGGCTGGTGCTCCTCCTCGCCGACCAGCGTGACGGCCACGCCCAGCTCACCGAGCCGCCGGGCGAGTCGTACGCCCGCGAGCCCGGCGCCGATCACCACCACACGCGTTTTCGAGGTCATGCCGTCGAGCGTGCGGGCCGGGTGTTTCCCGGTGGGTTCACCTCTGTTTCCCGGGAGGAACGCTGCGCTCAGCGGGGGCGGGGGGTGGGTGTGAGGGAACCGAGGGGCTCTGCGGGGGCGGTGTGAGGGCGCCCCGGACGCCACCCCCGCCCCCACGCCCCGCCCCCCTCGCACACCTCCACCCCACCCCCCTCTCATCACAAAACGGCCACAACGCCTTCACACGCGGCGGTGCGGCCATAGTTTCGTCAAACGATCAACTGCCACCTCGGAGAGCACCCGCATGACGAACCCGTACACCGCTCCCTCCTCGTCCCGCCCCCGTTGGGCGCGCAAGCGCTACGCCGTCCCGGCCCTGCTGCTGGCTCTCTTCGTCGGCGTGGGAATCGGCGCGAGCGACGAGCAGGGCGGCACGGCGCAGGACGCGAAACCCGCGGCGGCGAGCCCCACCCCCACGGCCACGGTGACCGCCACTTCGACAGTGACGGCGACGGCGACGCCCGCGGCGAAGCCCGAGCCGGCGGTGACGGTCACGGAGACGGTGAAGGTGACGACGACGAAAACGGTCACGGCGGAACCGGCGGACGACCCGTACGCGGACGACGGCTCGGGCGGGGGCTCGGGCGGAGGCAGCGTCTACTACGCCAACTGCAGCGAGGCCCGAGCAGCCGGCGCGGCCCCACTGCACACGGGCGACCCCGGCTACGACTCCCACCTCGACCGGGACGGGGACGGGGTGGCGTGCGAGTGACTCGGGTACCGGGGTCTCAGTCCCGCCGGATCAACTCGGGGTCGATCCTCCGCCCGATGAGCGGCAACGACCCGAGCGCGGCGACGACCACGGCCCCGAGGGCGGACCCGATCAGCAACGGCACCCCGTCCCCGTCCCAGAAGACGTCCCCGCCCCCGGTGACGAGATAGCTCGACTCGGCGGCCTTCCCGGCGACGACGGCCAGCACCAGCCCGACAGCCAACGGCACGACGACCTGCGCCACCTGCACACCCCGCAGGGTCCAGGGCCTCGCCCCGAGCAGCGCCAAGGCAGTAACCTGAGAACGCCGCTCAACGGCCCGGTCGGCGGAGGCGACGAGGTAGGCGGATACGCCGATGACGAGGCCTAGGACCATGCCTACGGCTAGGAGGGTTTTGACGATGGCGATCTGCTGGAGGGCGGTGACGTTGATACCGAAAGGGTCCACCTCGATCGTCGGATCGACGCCGCCGACGTTGTCCAGTACCTTCCGCACCGTTGTGGGATCCGAGTCACTGAGCAGCGTCAGTGACCCGCTCACCGGGCGATAGCCGGCTGGAAGGAGCGAGGGCGGTACCAGAACGTCGGCGTCAACCGCGCCGATTTCCGGCCAGTCGCTGTACCGGATGGCGACCTCGGGCACCTTCACCTGCACATACCGTTTCTCGGCTTGCTTGCGGACCTCGAACGAATAGGTCTCCCCGGGCTTGCCGAAGCTCTCGTCGACGCCGGCGTATTCCTCCCGCAGGCGAACGACACGGTTGTCCTCGCAAGGACTGATCTTCGGCACAAGGGCGCGTAGCTGACCGCACGTCGCCACCAGCGCGCTGATGCGGCTGTCATTCCCCCCACCGATGGAATCCGCGGACATCATCTGGACGGCGTGCGTACGCACCCCCGCCACCCTCTCCAACCCTTCCTGATCGTCGAGGGGCAGGCGGTCCAGCATGACGCCGTAAATCTGCACGGGAGAGTTGTGCTTGGATACCTGGTCCAGCTCGATCAAAACCCCTTGCACGAGCGAAGCGGCATACACGAGGAGAACCAGCCCCGTGGCCACGCGCAGGGCGCCGCCCGGTTCCACCTCGTTGCGGCGCATGGCGATGCCGAGGGGCAAAGAGTTACTGAAACGGGCCATCCGACGGGCCAAGAGGCGCGAGAGATGCGGCAATGCCAATACCAGGCCGACACCGACGAGTACGACGGCAATCGGCATGAGAAGCGAGGACAAGGCGGTGTCGCGGGGAGCGTGACCCGTGGCACCCGCAACGCAGTATCCGGCGACGATACCCAGTCCAGGCACCAGCGGGAGCAGTCCCCACTTGCCCGGTGGCTTCTCCACCGCGCTGCGTCGCACGGCCAGCGGGTTCGCGGCTGCCTTGCGGGCGCCGGCCCGGCCCACGAACCAGGCAAGGGCCGGACAGCCGATCAGGCAGACGAGTGCTGTCAGCAGGCTGAGGCTTCCGTCGGACGGATACCAGGTGAAGCCGGGGAGTCCGACTCGGCTGATCAGTTGATTGAGGAGCCAGTAGGCACAGAGGCCGATGACTGCTCCGAGCAGGGCGGCAGCAACCGTTTCGGCGGCGTTGACCCGCTGCACCCCCTTCTTACTCATCCCGAGCAGCCGCAGCGCCGCCAGCCGGCGTGACCGTGCGGCGGCAGAGAGCCTGGCACACACGGACAGGAAGACGGCCAGGGGCAGCAGGACGACCCCGGCCAGAGTGAAGCGCACGATGTCGAGCGTTGAGGACTCGACCGTGGGGTCGGGCGAGTAGGACATACCGAAGCGGGTGATCGGGCCCCCGTCCCGAAGCTGGTCACGACCCACGCCGACGTAGGCGATGAGCTCGTCCGGGCGGGCCAGCCCTTGTGCGCCCACCAACCCGCTCTCCCGCCCGGGAAGGAGCTGAGCGAGTTGACGGTGTGCGTGCAACGCGTCGTGCAGACGGGGCGACAGAAAGACCTCACCCGCCTCCGGGAACTTCCGCAACCCCGGCGGTGGTTCGATGCGGCGAGTACCCGGCGCGAGAAAAACACGGGTCATCGGGCGGGCGCCGAGCGCGTCCGTCCTGGTCAGCTCCAGAGGTGCACCGTCGCCATGGATGCATCGAGCCTGCATGTCCAGGTCACAGGTGGGCTGGCGCTGCGCGACACGCGCATCCTGGGCCGCGAGGACGCCGGGAATGGCCAGGACAGCCGCAAGGCAGCACACTCCGACCGCGCTCCCGAAGCTCATGAGGAAGAAACGCACACGATTGCCCCGGCCACTGCCCAGCAGCAGGCGGAGGCCCAGGAGGAGTTCGGTCATGTTGCCTCCTTCGTCCGAGCCGTCAGCACTCCGTCGCGCATGGTGTACTGCCGGTCCGCGCGTTCGGCCACCTGCGGGTCATGCGTGACAAGCACCACTGCCGCGCCCTGTGACCGAGCGAGAGTGAGGAACTCGTCCAGAACGGACTTCGCGTTGGCGCTGTCCAGCGAGCCGGTCGGCTCGTCAGCGAAAACCACGGCGGGCTGGTGAACCAACGCCCGGGCCACCGCGACACGTTGACTCTGTCCACCCGAGACCTGCGAAGGCCGCCGCTTGCGCAGATCCCCCAGACCGAGCCGGTCGAGGACCTCCCCCGCGGCGACGAGCGCCTCGCGCTTGCGTTGTCCTGCCAGCCGAAGCGGCAGAGCCGCGTTCTCCTCGATGGTCAATTCGGGCAGCAACTCGCCGTACTGGAAGACGAAACCGAAGCGCTCGCGGCGCAGCGTGCCGAGATCCTCATCATCCAGCTCACCGAGGGCACGCCCTTCGAAGCGCACCTCACCCCGGGCCACAGGCAGTACACCGGCGAGGCAGTACAGCAGCGATGACTTACCCGAGCCGCTCTGCCCTGTGATCGCCGCGACCTCCCCGCGGCTCAGCGCGATATCCGCGCCCCGCACGGCTGCCGTAGCGCCGTAGCGCAGCTCGATTCCCGTGGCAGCCAGGACTTCTGACGTATTGATGGTGTTCCCCTCTGCCGAGCCGTGAGCCCAGACGGCGTGCGTCTGGGCTCGGTTGGCCGATCAGGACCTAGCGCGCCTTCTTGTTCAGGAAGTCGACGGTCTTCGAACAGTTGTCGGGGCGCAGGCTGCCCCGGTCACGGCAAGCTCGCAGGTGAGCGTGGTGGGTGTAGAGCTGGGCGCCGTCCCAGTTGGACTTGTGCAGCTTGACCATGGAGTTCTGCTTGCCGTTGTAACGGACCCAGCCGTGCCCTTCGACACGCGCTTGCATGTAGACGTTGTGGCCGTCCTCATCGCTCGTGTCGTCGAGCAACCCCTGCCATTCGAAGGCGCCATGGTTGGTGTGCGCGGGATTGAACTTGTACCGCCCCTCGGTGAATTCGACGCCGCCGGACTTGAGCTTCTCGATCGGCGCGCCCCAACTGTCAGCGAAGGCGGCGCCCGCAGTCGTCAGGAACAGTCCGGCGACCGCCCAACCCACCAACAGCTTCTTCATCTCGCACACTCCGTCGTCACCGGCGGCCCGGACAGCCACCTCGTGATCACGGACTGTAATGCCATGGAAACGCAAAGAAACGATCTGCCTAGCCCATGACCACCACATCAGGTGATTCAGCCCTCCGCGTCAACGACGCCCCCGCGCCGGTCGTCCCCCCTTGGCCACCGCCGCGGCTCCGCGCTCCGGCTAACGCCCGACGGCGAGCGACCAGACGATGATGGACGGCGCGGTCACGGAACCCGTTGCGCGGGCGGGCGCCTCGCTGAGCCGCAGTTCGTTGTACGCGGTGCTGACTTCCCTCGACACGCACCTGATTGGGAAGCTGAGACCCCTGGGCTCCACCTTGACGGTCAGCGTGCCCTCGCCCTGGCAGTTCACCGTCACCACCAGGGGACCCGCCGCGATCCTTCCGAGTTCGATCTGACGATTCCCTCGGGCGGAGGCAACTTGGGCCAGTGGCGTGCCGGAGGGCAGCTTCGGCGCGGCGGTGACCGTCTCACCCTCGATGTGCTCAGCCCGCTGCCCCGTCGGCACGCCCGCGACAGGCGGCCTTCCCGGCGTGCTGCTCGCGGCGGGCGCGGAGGGACGGCCGGCTTCGCCGGATCCCGTGCAGGCGGTCAGTCCCAGGCAGGACAGCGCGGCGACTACCGCGACGGCGGCGTAGCCGGAACGGCTGCTCACAGGTGGCACCCCCGCGTCGGAACCGCCCCCCGTAGGCGGTTCGAACACGGGCAGGCTATGCGCCCGGCGGTGCCTTCCTGGAGCGAAGAGGGGATCTCTGAGCAGCAATTGAGGTCTCGCCCGCCGGAGTTTCCGGCCTCCGGCGGGAGAAGCGTTCTCGCGACCCTGACCCTGCGGTCGCCGTGGGGGTGCCGTCGTTGGAGGGTCCACGCCGGCACCGGAGCGAGGACTGGAGCGGCGGTGGCCGTCGCGTGAGCGAGCAGTGCCAACGCCGTTGTCAGAGCCTGGCAGTTCTCATCGGTCGGCTCCGCCGAGGCTCTCGTACTGGTCGCAGAGCAGACGGAGGACCCGGGCCAGGCGTCGGGCGTGGCCTGCTGTGCCGCCGTATCGGGGGGTGGGCTTCGAGGCGAGTCTGCTGCGCGCCTCCCATGCGCAGGACAGCGCGCTGTAGCCGGCGACGCTCTCCTCGCCGACGTGAGCGGCCGCCCGCGCCACCTCCGGGATCAGCAACTCCAGGTGTCCGCGCAGCATTCGGGTGAGGGTGTCCAGTTCTTCGGCTGAGGGGGGCAGTACGCCGGGCGCTCCGTCCGGTTCGAGCAGCAGGCTCGCCGTCTCGCGCATCGTTGCGATGTCCAGAGGTGGTTCCTGGTCGTCGCGGACGCTGACGGTGCCGCGATCTTCGACGACCGTGCCGTGGCGGTTCACCGTGTAGATCCGGATGGTCATCTTCACCCCGGGAGGGCGCTTCCGGGCCGGGGTTGTAGCGTTCGTCATGTCGACGCTCCTTCGTAGCGTGGACCGCGCCCCGGGGCCGTCGCGAGCGGTCGCCGGGGTCTGTTGGTGGTCTGAGGAGCAGATCAGGCAGTGGGGTCCTTCGCGCGGCAACCGCATGTGGCGATCTGCCACACGCGCGTGGTGCCGCGAAGCACTACGTGACCGACTGCACACAAAGGCTTGTTGACCGCGCCGCAGTCGAAGCAGGCCTCGCCGTGCAATCGGACGATGCTCACGCGCCCGTCGATCACCAAAGGCGCGAGCAGGCGCATGTCAGGCAACCTGTCCTCCCCACTGCTGCTTCCTGCGCGTGCATCAGATGGTGGCGGCAGGATCGGGCCACAACTACCCCGGCGAGGGGTAGTCGCGTGCTCAGATCGCCGAGCACCACTCCGCGAAATTGGACAGCATTTCGGAATCCGTCCGCTTCAAGCGGCGCAAGGTCGCGGCGTCCTCACGCACCCAGGGGTGTTCGCGTGTGTGCTGCGGGGCGATGCGCCGGGCGACCTTGAGTGACTCGAACGCATCATCGGCCATGCCTGACCAGAGCTGAGCGCGGGCCAGTTCGATGTAGAAACCGGACCGCCGCTCGCCGGGGAGGTCGGCGGGCGGTTTCCATTCTCCGGCAAGGCTCAGAGCCCGGCCGACGTGCTCGTTCCCGAGGCTGACCGCGACGGAGACCTCATGAATACGGACGGAGTCCGGACCGAAAGCGGTGCCGTAATACACGCCTTCCGGCATCTGGTCGGCCAGCGCGCGGGCCTCGTCCAGGTGGGTGGTCGCACGTTCCGCATCGCGTGCCCGGCCTGCGATGACCGCCGCCCGCATGTGCAGGGATCCACGAACGGCAGCCTGCGGCACCGAAGTCGGAGCAGGAGCGGCATCCAGGGCATGTTCGAGGGCACGCAGTCCGGCGCCGTGAGCATGCGCCGCGAAGAACGTCTCCGTCCGCACATAGGCGACGGATGCGGTCAGGAGCGGATCGTCCGCCTCCGGCACGGCCCATCTCATGAGCTCGATGAGACGCGCGGACAGGTCTCGGGCGCCGAACTTGTATGCCACCGCATCTGCGGAGCGGTAGGCGCCCACCAGCAGAGCCGCCAGTGCGGCTCGTTGCCGATGCGTGGCAGCGTGGTAAGCGCGGGCCAGTTCGGCAAGCAACTCGGGTAACTGGCGGGCGATGCGCGTGTATTGGGCGGACAAGCGCCAAGAGGCCGCATCGCGTACGTCGGTGCGTAGTTCTGGCAGGGGCCGGACAGGTCCGTCTTCCGGGACGTCGTACGCGGCGATCGCTGCCGAGAGGGCGGGGAGCGCCTCATGGACAGGTGTCTGGGCCGGGCTTCTGTCAGTGCGCAGTTGCATCGGGTCCAGCCAGAGAGCAGCAGCGATCGCTTCCAGGGTGGACTCGCCTACGCCTCGTTCTCCACGTTCGATCTTACGAACCGTCCCCAGCGCCACCCCCGCGGCCCGGGCCAGCTGTTCCTGCGTCATACACCTCAGCCTGCGGTGGTAGGCAACCCGGGGCCCGACTCCACCGTGGTCAGGTTGAGGCATCACGGCTCCAGTTCACTCCACCCACTCCGCGTCGTGTTCACTCGGAGACGTTGTGTGAGCAGCGTAGGAGATGGGGATGTCCATCTGGGACGCTTCGGTTGGTTCAGCGGCCGGCCAGCTCGACCAGCTCAGCCAGGCCGTCGATCCGCCAGTCCGCCACTGCCTCGACCATAGGGTCGTCTGCCCACAGATGGCCCCAAGGCCCTCGGCGCAGATGGGCCGTGCGAAGGCCAACCGCCTTCGCCGGGAAGATGTCGTTCGCCGGGTGATCGCCTACGTACAGCGTCGCCTCCGGCCTGGCCTGCGCCACTTCGAGTACGCGGTGGAAGAACTGCGGCTGTGGCTTCGCGATACCCCACTCGCCGGACGTCACGACCAGATCCGCCGGCAGTCCCAAGTCCCGCAGAAGCTCGCCTGCCCGCGACGTCTGGTTGCCTGCGATGATCACGCGTGCTCCGGTCTGGCGGAGTGCGGTCAGCGCCGGGCGGACGTCGTTGTAGAGATCTCTGTCGTCGATCTGCTCGCCACGGCCGGCAGCCTCCCGGGCCCGGTACTCAGCTGCTACATCGATACCGGGCCGGGCGAGCCGCAGCGCTTCCGCATTGTCGAGCCCCTGCGCCACCACCGCGCCGACCAGGGCGGAGAGGGTGTGTCGAGGAATGCCCAGCCAATCCGCCCACGAGCCCCAGTAACGGTCGTCCCGGGTGATGGTTTCGCCGACGTCGAAAACGAAGGTCTCAATCACGCGTGGAGCCTACGGGGCGGCGGGGCGGCGCCGTCGATGCGGGCCTTGCGATGCGGTGGCCGTCGGCCCCTCGCTTCTTGGCAGCGTCGTGCTTCCGCGGCCCGCCTCAAGAGCGGGTGCCCACGGCGAATCCACTTCCGTCGGCTGGACCCGGCGCCCGTTGGGGGGCGCAACTGCCGGGGCGATGCGCGGCACGCGATCCGTGGTGTGCGGCGGCAGCCTGCGGGACGCCGACGCTGTGCGGTGGCCCCTGTCGGTGGACACCGGCAGCCCGCCCCACGCCGGGACGGTACGGCGGCTCGCGGGAACACCCAACGCCCCGTAGGCCGAAAGGGCGGCACCCCCGCACAAGGGTGCCGCCCTCTCTCCGTGGTCCGGAGCCGTCGCCGATCGGTGAGGGTCGGGTGACAAGCGACGGCTCCGGGGCTTGCGCGGCCTTCGTGGACCGGGGTTCAGGGCCGCCCCGGTCCTCACAGTCCGGGGTTCAGGGCCGCCCCGGTCCTCACAGTCCGGGGGGCCCGGGGCGCCCCGGCCTCTGCAGCCGGGGGCTCCGGGGTGGCGCGTGGGCCCCGCATGGACCGCGCGCCGCCCCGGAGGGGTCAGCGGTGGTCGCTGCCCTCGGACTGGGTTGCCGCGCGGCCGGCCTCCAGGCGGGCCACCGGGATGCGGAACGGGGAGCAGGAGACGTAGTCCAGGCCGACCTCGTGGAAGAAGTGGACCGACTCCGGGTCACCGCCGTGCTCGCCGCAGACGCCGAGCTTCAGGTCGGGGCGGGTGCGCCGGCCCGCTTCGGCGGCCAGCTTCACCAGGGAGCCGACGCCGTCCTTGTCGATCGTCTCGAACGGGCTGACGCCGAAGATGCCCTTCTCCAGGTACGCCGTGAAGAAGCTCGCCTCCACGTCGTCACGGCTGAAGCCCCACACCGTCTGGGTCAGGTCGTTCGTGCCGAAGGAGAAGAACTCCGCCGCCTCCGCGATCTGGGCCGCCGTGAGCGCGGCGCGCGGCAGCTCGATCATCGTGCCGATCGCCAGGTTCAGGTCCGTGCCCGTCGCCGCCTGCACCTCCGCGATGACCCGGTCGGCCTCCTCGCGGACGATCTCCAGTTCCTGGACCGTGCCCACGAGCGGGATCATGATCTCGGCGCGCGGGTCGCCCTTGGCGTTCTTGCGCTCCGCCGCCGCCTCCGCGATCGCGCGGACCTGCATCGTGAACAGGCCGGGGATCACCAGGCCGAGGCGTACGCCGCGCAGGCCCAGCATCGGGTTCTGCTCGTGCAGGCGGTGTACGGCCTGCAACAGGCGCAGGTCGTTCTCGTGCGGCTCCTGGCGGGACTCGGCCAGCGCCACGCGGACCGACAGCTCCGTGATGTCGGGCAGGAACTCGTGCAGCGGCGGGTCCAGCAGGCGGACCGTGACCGGGAGGCCGTCCATCGCCTCGAAGAGTTCGACGAAGTCCTTCTTCTGGAGGGGGAGGAGGGCCTTCAGCGACGCCTCGCGCTCCTCCTCCGTGTCCGCCAGGATCAGGCGCTCGACCAGCTCGCGGCGGTCGCCGAGGAACATGTGCTCGGTGCGGCACAGGCCGATGCCCTGGGCGCCGAAGCGGCGGGCGCGCAGCGCGTCTTCCGCGTTGTCGGCGTTGGCGCGCACCCGCAGGCGGCGCTTGCGGTCGGCGAACGCCATGATGCGGTGGACGGCCTCGACCAGCTCGTCGGCGTCGTCGGCGCCCGCGTGCATGCGGCCCTCGAAGTACTCGACCACGGGCGAGGGGACGACCGGGACCTCGCCCAGGTACACCTTGCCGCTGGAGCCGTCGATGGAGATCAGGTCGCCTTCCTCCACGACCTGGCCGCCGGGCACCGTCATCCGGCGGCGCTTGGTGTCGACCTCCAGCTCCTCCGCACCGCAGACACAGGTCTTGCCCATGCCGCGGGCGACGACAGCGGCGTGGGAGGTCTTGCCGCCGCGCGAGGTGAGGATGCCCTCGGCGGCGATCATGCCGTCCAGGTCGTCGGGGTTGGTCTCGCGGCGGACGAGGATGACCTTCTCACCGGAGCGGGACCACTTCACCGCGGTGTACGAGTCGAAGACGGCCTTGCCGACGGCCGCGCCCGGCGAGGCCGCGATGCCGCGTCCGACCTGCTGGACCTTCGCCTTCTCGTCGAAGCGCGGGAACATCAGCTGCGCGAGCTGGGCGCCGGTGACGCGCTGCAGCGCCTCCGCCTCGTCGATCAGGCCCTGGTCGACGAGCTGCGTGGCGATGCGGAAGGCCGCGGCCGCGGTGCGCTTGCCGACGCGGGTCTGCAGCATCCACAGCTTGCCGCGCTCGATGGTGAACTCGATGTCGCAGAGATCCCTGTAGTGGTTCTCCAGGGTCTCCATGATCTGCATCAGCTCGTCGTACGACTTCTTGTCGAGCTTCTCCAGGTCGGCGAGCAGCACCGTGTTGCGGATGCCGGCGACGACGTCCTCGCCCTGCGCGTTCTGGAGGTAGTCGCCGTAGACGCCCTGGTGGCCGGAGGCGGGGTCGCGGGTGAAGGCGACGCCGGTGCCGGAGTCGGGGCCGAGGTTGCCGAAGACCATCGAGCAGACGTTGACCGCGGTGCCCAGGTCGCCGGGGATGCGCTCCTGGCGGCGGTAGAGCTTGGCGCGGTCGCCGTTCCAGGAGTCGAAGACGGCGCGGATGGCGAGGTCCATCTGCTCGCGCGGGTCCTGCGGGAAGTCCCGGCCGGTCTCCTTCTTCACGATCTTCTTGAAGGTGGTGACCAGCTTCTTCAGGTCGGCGGCCTCGAGCTCGGTGTCGACCGCGACCTTCTTGGCCTCCTTGGCCTTCTCCAGCGCGTCCTCGAAGAGCTCGCCGTCGACGCCGAGGACGGTCTTGCCGAACATCTGGATCAGGCGCCGGTAGGAGTCCCACGCGAAGCGCTCGTCGCCGGCCTGGTCGGCGAGGCCCTTCACGGACTTGTCCGAGAGGCCGATGTTGAGGACGGTGTCCATCATGCCCGGCATGGAGAACTTCGCCCCGGAGCGTACGGAGACCAGGAGCGGGTTGTCGGCCTGGCCGAGCTTCTTGCCCATGCGGCTCTCCAGCGCGTCGAGGTGTGCGCTCACCTCGTCACGCAGTGCCGCCGGCTCCTCGCCGCTGTCCAGGTAGACCTTGCAGGCCTCCGTGGTGATGGTGAAGCCGGGCGGGACCGGAAGGCCCAGGTTCGTCATCTCGGCGAGGTTCGCTCCCTTGCCGCCGAGGAGGTCCTTGAGGTCCTTGTTGCCCTCGGTGAAGTCGTAGACGAACTTCACGCCCTCAACGCTGTTGCCCGACACGGGTCGCTGCTGATCTTTGTTTTCCGACACGGGTCTCGACTCCTCGAGGACGCGGTGGCTGCCCTGACGTCGAGGAACATACCCAGATCGAAGGCACCTGGGTACGTCCACTTGCACGTCATGCGCCTGTAACCAGTCGTCCGCCAGCGGATCGAAAGTCAAGGCTTGGCAAGCAACCGAGGGGTTTTGTTTTCACTTCTTGAACGCATCAACGCCCGTAGACCGCCGTCGTCGCTCTTATGAGCGGCTTTCGGCACGTTTGATTTTCTCCGATGAACGATCAAGTGATGGCACTCAGTGCCACCCTTTGATGAAGTGCAGTCGCTCTTGATTCGCTCATCTGAGCGCAACCCTTATCAGGGGTGGCGAGAATCACGCTCCCACAGGGGGCGAGATTTCACCATGCGGACGGGTATCCGGCCGGCCGGGGCTTCACACGCCCAGCGCCCGCAACCGCTCCTCCACCCGCTCCGGCGCGTACAGGTGCTCCACCACCAGCGCCCCCGCGCCCACCAGTGCCGCCCGCTCCCCCAGCCGCGAGGTCACCACCTCCAGGCGAGCCGTGGAACGCGGCAGCGCCCGCTGGTACAGCAGTTCCCGTACGCCGGTGACGAACGGCGTGCCCGCCAGGTCGCCCGCGATCATCAGTACGCCCGGGTTGAGCAGCGTCACCACCGTCGCCAGCACCTCGCCGACCCGGCGCCCCGCCTCCCGCGCCAGCCCCACCGCCTGCGGATGCCCGGCCGCCAGCAGCTCGCGCACATCCGAGCCGGACGCCGCCGCCACCCCCGCCTCCGCCAGCCGCCGCGCCACGGCGCCGCCGCTCGCGACGGCCGCGAGGCAGCCGTAGGAACCGCACCGGCACAGCGCCCGCTCGCCGTCCGGCACCCTGATGTGCCCGATGTCGCCGGCGCCCCCGTCGACGCCCCGGTAGACCGAGCCGTCCACCACCACGCCCGCACCGATGCCCGTGGACACCTTGACTAGCGCGAACGCGGAGCAGTCGGGGTACGACGTGCGCTGTTCGCCGTACGCCATGAGGTTCGCGTCGTTGTCGACCAGGACGGGGACCGGGGGCAGGCCGGTGTGGTCGGTGAAGGCTCTGGCGAGGCGGCCTGTTATGTCGTAGCCGTCCCAGCCCGGCATGATCGGCGGCTGCACCACCCGGCCCGACTCGCTGTCCACCGGACCCGGGACGGCCAGCCCGATGCCGCACACCTGAGCGGCCGGCCGTCCCGCCGCGGCCGGCAGGCCGGCGAACCAGCGGCCCAGTTCGCCGAGCACCGCCTCGGGTCCGTCCTCGACGACCAGGGTGCCGGTGCGCTCGGCGAGGATCTCGCCGCCCAGGGTCAGCAGGGCCGCCCGGGCGTGCCGGGTGTCCAGGTCGGCCGCGAGCACGACGGCGTGCTCGTCGTCGAACTCCAGGGTGATGGAGGGGCGGCCGCCCAGCGGCGAGTCGACGGGGCCGCCGGCGCCCTCGCGCAGCCAGCCCGCCCGGAACAGCCGGTCCAGGCGCTGGCCGACGGTCGCCCGGGACAGGCCCGTCGCCTGCTGCAGCGCCCCGCGGGTCGTCGCGCGGCCGCTGCGCACCAGGCCGAGGAGATCCCCGACGCCGGTGCCGCTCGCGCCGCGGCCGGCCCCGGTCCCGCCGGCCCCGCGCCCGGCCCCGCGGCCGCCCGACGTGCCGGGCCGCACGGTCCCTCCCGCCTCCTCCGCCTGCCCGGTCCGCACAGCCTCCCCCGCCCGCCCGGTCCGCACAGCCTCACCGGCCTGCCCGGTCCGCACAGCCTCCCCCGCCTGCCCGGTCCGCACAGCCTCACCGGCCTGCCCGGTCCCAACGGCCTCCCCGGCCTGCCCGGGCCGCACGGCCTCTCCGGGCTGCGCCGTCCGTCCGGCCTCCCCGGTTCGTCCGGTCATGCCCGCACCCCCTTGCGTTTCCCCATCCTGCATTACACAGTGGGTTTTGCGTGTTAAATAGACGTAACCTGTTGCAACCCTATGGTGGTCCCGGCCGGTCCGCTCGGCCGCATGTCTTTCGGGGAGTCCCGAGTGGATCGCACGGCTCAGCTCACCGCCCACCGCACCGAGCGGGACACCGCCCACGATCCGCCCTCCACCCGCGCCGAGCTGCACGGCAGAGCCGCAGCCGTGCTGGACGCCAACTGGACCGGCACCTCCACCGTGCCCTCCCGCACCCTGTATCCGCACCAGTGGTCGTGGGACTCGGCGTTCATCGCGATCGGGCTGAGGCACCTCGCGCCGTTACGGGCCCAGACGGAGCTGGAGACGCTGCTGGCCGCCCAGTGGGGCGACGGGCGCGTGCCGCACATCGTCTTCAACCCCGCCGTCCCGCTCGACGCCTACTTCCCCAGCCCCGACTTCTGGCGCTCCTCCGGCGCCGGCCGCGCCGCCGGCGCTCCCCGCACCGTACAGACCTCGGGCATCGTGCAGCCGCCGGTGCACGCGCTGGCCGCCTGGCTGGTGCACCGGGCCGACCCGGAGCTGTCGCGGGCGCGCGGCTTCCTCGCCCGGTTGTATCCCAAGCTGGCCGCCTGGCACCGGTATCTGCTGCACCGCCGCGACCTGGGCGGCGGCGGCCTGGTGTCCGTGGTGCACCCCTGGGAGCAGGGCATGGACAACAGCCCCTGCTGGGACGCCCCGCTGGCCCGCGTCCCCGCCGCCCCGGCCCGCTCCTTCCGCCGCGCCGACCTCGACCACGGCGCCCCCGAGGACCGGCCCACCGACCTGGACTACGGGCGGTACGTGCGGCTGGCCGGCGACTACCGGGATCGCGGATACGCCGACGGCACGAGCGACTTCGCCGTCGAGGACCCCGCCTTCAACGCCCTGCTCATCGCCTCCGAGCACGCCCTCGCACGGATCGCGCACGAGCTGGGCGCGCCCGGCACGGCCCGGCACGCGCGCGCCGGGCGGCTCACCGGGGCGCTCGTGGAGCGGCTGTGGGACCCCGCGCGGTCCATGTTCTTCTGCCGGGACGTCGTCGGCGGCGAGCTGATCGCCGAGCGCGGGGTGTCCGGGCTGATCCCGCTGCTGCTGCCGGAGCTGCCCGGCGAGCAGGCCGACGCGCTGGTCCGCACGCTCGGCGGACCGCACTTCGGGCTGGGCGACACCACCCGTCTGGTGCCCAGCTACGACCTGCTCGGCGACTCCTTCGACCCGCACCGCTACTGGCGCGGGCCTGCCTGGTTCAACACCGGCTGGCTGATCGAGCGGGGGCTGCGGACCCACGGCGAGCGGAAGCGGGCCGACGCGCTCGCGCGGTCGCTGCTGACCTGCGCGGACACCTCCGGTTTCGCCGAGTACGTCGACCCGTACACCGGTGAGCCGTGCGGCACCCGGGACTTCGGCTGGACGGCGGCGCTGACGCTCGACCTGTTGCACGGCACGGCCGGACGGGACGCGGGCGTGTCCCCGGGGGCCGGCGGGACGTTCGGACAGAGCAGCGACAGGAACTGCGGGAACTCGAAGGGGGACCGGGGATGACCGACCGGCATCATCTGCTCGTGTACGCGGGGACGTTCGCCGCCGTGGGCGACGGCGGCGACATCACCGGGGCGCGCGGCGGGCATGTGCCCGACGGGCTCTTCGTCCGGGACGGGCGGCACCTGAGCCGCTGGCAGCTGACCGTCGACGGCGCGGTGCCCGAGACGCTGACGCCGGTCGCGGGCGGGGACACCGCGCGGTGTGTGCTGGTGCCGCGCGGCGGCCGCGACGAGCCGCCCGCGTACACGCTGTTCCGGGAGCAGGCCGTCGGGGACGGTTCGTTCGTGGAGGTGCTGCGGGTCGTCGGCAACCGCCCGGCGCCGGTCACGGTCCGGCTGGCGCTGACCGTCGACGCCGACTTCGCCGACCAGTTCGAGCTGCGCTCCGACCACCGCACCTACGCCAAGCTGGGCGTCGTACGCTCCCGCCGGGTCCTGGACGACGGGGTGGAGTTCACCTACCGGCGCAGCGAGTGGCGCTCGTGCACCACGGTCAGCGCGGACCCCGCCCCGGACGCCGTCGAGGAGACCGGCACGGGCGCGCGGCGGATGGTGTGGACCCTGGACCTGCCGGCGCACGGCACGGCCGAGCTGACGCTGCGGGTGATGGCCCGCCCGCACGGCGAGAAGCGGGCGCTGCGGGTGCCGCGCTCCCCGCGGTCGGTCGCCGACCGGCTGCGGGCCGAGGAGGACCGGTTCGCCGAAGGGGTGGCCTTCCCCACGGGCTGGCCGGAGCTGGCCGCGGCCTGCGCGCGCGGCCTCGCCGACCTCGCCGCGCTCCAGGTGCCGGCGCGCGGACCGGACGGCGAGGAGCTGCGGGTGCCCGCGGCGGGCGCGCCCTGGTACCTGACGCTGCTCGGCCGGGACGCCCTGCTCACCTCGCTGTTCACGCTCCCCTACCGGCCGCGGCCCGCCGCCGACACGCTCCTCGCGCTCGCCGCGACCCAGGCCGGCGAGGACGCGGCGGCCCCGGTCGCCCAGCCCGGCAAGATCGTGCACGAGGTGCGCCACGGCGAGCTGGCGCACTTCGGGCAGGTGCCGTACGGGCGGTACTACGGCTCGGTCGACGCCACCCCGCTCTTCCTCGTCCTGCTCGGGACGTACGTCGAGCAGACCGGCGACACCGGAC
This sequence comes from Streptomyces sp. NPDC097129, assembly GCF_055668065.1. Classification (NCBI taxonomy): domain Bacteria; kingdom Bacillati; phylum Actinomycetota; class Actinomycetes; order Kitasatosporales; family Streptomycetaceae; genus Streptomyces; species Streptomyces sp. NPDC097129. The sequence goes on from NZ_JBVOQE010000001.1 coordinate 740,107, forward strand.
TGGGCGGCCGGCTCCAGCCGCACGCCCGCGCCGCCGTCGGCTGGATGCTGGACCACGGCGGGCTCACCTCGCGCGGCTACCTCGTCTACCGTGCCGACCGCGGCGGCCTCGCCAACCAGAACTGGAAGGACTCCCCCGGCGCGATCTGCTCCGCCGACGGCACCCGTCCCGGCGGCCCGGTGATGGCGGCGGGCGCCCAGGGCTACGCCTACGACGCGCTGCGCCGCACGGCGTGGCTGGCGCGCACCGTGTGGCGCGACGAGGGGTACGCGGCGCTGCTGGAGCAGGCCGCCACCGGTCTGCGCGACCGTTTCCAGCGGGACTTCTGGATGCCGGAGCACTCCTTCCCGGCGCTGGCGCTGGACGGCTCGGGCCGCCGGGTCGACGCGCTGGCCTCGGACGCCGGGCATCTGCTGTGGTCGGGGCTGCTGGACAAGGAGTACGGCGAGCAGGTGGGCCGGCGCCTGCTGGAGCCGGACTTCTTCTCGGGCTGGGGCGTGCGCACGCTGGCGGCCGGGCAGCCGGCGTACCACCCGCTGTCGTACCACCGGGGTTCGGTGTGGCCGCACGACAACGCGGTCATCGCGCTCGGGCTGGCGCGGTACGGGCTGCACGACGAGGCGCGGATGATCGCGCGCGGGCTGGTCGACGCGGCGGCGGTGAGCGGGCACCGGCTGCCGGAGGTACTGGCGGGGTACGGGCGGGGGGCTCATGCGGAGCCGGTGCCGTATCCCCATGCGTGCGAGCGGGAATCCAGGTCTGCGGCGGCACCGCTCGCCCTTCTGACAGCTGTGGGCGGCGTATAGGGGCCGGGAAGCGCCGTGGGGGGGTCTGTTCTCTGCGGGGGTGCGGGTGGTGCGTGGCCGGTCGCGCCCACGCGGCGGAGCCGCATATCGAACACAGCCCCGCGCCCCTGACCGGCATTGCCGTGCCCGGCATTTCCCAGAACCGTTTGCCGGGTGTTTGCCCACGCTCGTGAACAGGGGTCCGCGGGCCGCCGTATCGGAGGGTGTCGTCGGCCTGCCGTTGGAAGGATCCCGGGTTGTCTCAGGACACCAGTACTCGCGAGCGGGAAGAGAGCGGCGCGGCGCCAGCCGCCGCCCGCCGCTTGCTGCGCGCACCGCGTCCGCGCGCCCGGCTCGCCCGGTGGCGTGCCCGGCATCCGTCCGCCGCCCGGTGGGTGTCCCTCACCGTCACCGTGCTCGCCGCTCTCCTCGTCCAGGTCGCCCTGGAGATGCCGGACACGCAGGCCGGGCTGCGGCCCTCCGCGTTCGTGCGGCTGCCGGCCGAGGCGATCGTCGGGGCGGTCGTGCTGCTGTATCTGCCGCGGCGGCCGCGGATCGTCGCGGCGGCGCTCGCCGGGGCGCTGGTGGGCTGGCTGGCCGTGCTGGACATGCTGGACATCGGCTTCACGGAGTACCTGGGCCGGCCGTTCAACATGATCCTGGACTGGGGGCTGTTCGACGACGCCCGCTCCTACGTCGCGGACTCGCTCGGCTCCACGGCGGCGCTCGGTCTCACGGTGGGCGCCCTCGCTCTCGTCGTGGCTCTGGTCGTCCTCGTCGCGCTGGCCGCCGTGCGCCTCGGCTCGGTGCTCGCCCGGCACCGGGCGCGCGCGGCCCGGGGTGCGCTGATCGCCGGGACGGTGTGGATCACCTGCACGGCGTTCGGGGTGCAGTTCGCCGGCGGCCCGCTGGCCTCGCGGCACGCGGCGACCGTCGCGGAGGCGCAGGCGCGCACCGTGCGGGACACGGTGCGCGACGAGGCCGCGTTCGGCAAGGAGGCCCGGGTCGACGCCTTCGGGAACACCCCGCCGGCCCAGCTCGTGCCGGATCTGCGGGGCAAGGACGTGATCTTCACGTTCATCGAGAGCTACGGCCGCAGCGCCGTGGAGGACCCGGTCATGGCGCCGGGCGTGGACCACACCCTCACCGCGAGCACCGCGGCGCTGGCGAAGGCGGGCTTCCACGCGAAGAGCGGCTGGCTGACGTCGGCGACGTACGGCGGCGGGAGCTGGCTCGGCCACTCCACCTTCATGTCCGGCCTGTGGATCAGCAACCAGCAGCGCTACCGCACGGTCATGGCCAGCGACCACCTGAGTCTGACCAAGGCGTTCGCCAAGACCGGCGCTTGGGACACCGTCGGGGTGATGCCGGGTGTGCAGAAGGCGTGGCCGGAGCAGAGGTACTACGGCCTGGACAAGGTGTACAACGCCTTCCAGCTCGGCTACCGCGGCCCGAAGTTCAGCTGGTCGACGATGCCCGACCAGTTCGCGCTGCAGCAGTTCCAGCAGCGCGAGCACGGCCGCAAGCGGGAAAGGCCGCTGATGTCGGAGATCATCCTGACCTCCAGTCACCAGCCCTGGGCGCCGCTCCCGCAGATGGTCGGCTGGGACCGGCTCGGCGACGGCACGGTCTACGGCGCGATCGAGAAGGCGGGCAAGAAGTCCGCGGACGTCATCGCCGACTCCACCGCCTCCCGCGAGGAGTACGGCAAGTCGATCCAGTACTCGGTGACCGCGCTCACCCAGTGGCTTCAGCGTTACGGCACCGACGACACCGTGCTGGTGTTCCTCGGCGACCACCAGCCGATCGCCCGGGTCAGCGGCAACCACGCCAGCCGGGACGTCCCGGTGTCGATCGTCGCCAAGGACCCGAAGGTGCTGCAGAAGATCGCCGGGTGGGGCTGGACGGACGGGCTGCGGCCCGCGCACACCGCGCCGGTGTGGAAGATGAGCGCCTTCCGCGACCGCTTCCTGACGGCGTACGGGTCCGTCCCCCACCCGTCCGGGAGCTGACCGGGCCTCACCCCTACCGCCCTTCACCCCTACCGGGCCTCCCCCTCCCGAGGCTGACCGGCTGCCGCCGCCCGGCGGCGTTCAGCCGCCGGAGGTGTCCAGCTCGGCGTCCTCGGTGACGCCCGCGCAGTCGTAGGGGTCCTTCAGCCAGCCGTCGGGCAGCACCACGCGGTTGTTGCCGGAGGTGCGGCCGCGCGGGCCGTCGGCGCCGGCCGGCCAGGGCTGGCCGAGGTCCAGCTCGTCCAGCCCGGAGCGCAGGTCCTCCAAGGTGGAGGTGATCGCGAGGCGCTTGCGCATCTCGGAGCCGACGGCGAAGCCCTTGAGGTACCAGGCGACGTGCTTGCGGAAGTCGATCACGCCCCGCGACTCGTCGCCGAGCCACTCGCCGAGCAGGGTAGCGTGCCGGACCATGACGTCGGCGACCTCGCGCAGGGTCGGCCGTACGAAGTCGTCCCGTCCCTCGAAGGCCGCGACCAGGTCGGCGAACAGCCACGGCCGGCCCAGGCAGCCGCGGCCGACGACGACGCCGTCACAGCCGGTCTCGCGGACCATGCGCAGCGCGTCCTCGGCGCACCAGATGTCGCCGTTGCCGAGGACGGGGATCTCCGGCACGTGCTCCTTGAGCCGGGCGATGGCGTCCCAGTCGGCGGTGCCGCCGTAGTGCTGGGCGGTGGTGCGGCCGTGCAGCGCGATGGCGGTGACGCCCTCCTCGACGGCGATGCGGCCGGCGTCGAGGTAGGTGAGGTGGTCGTCGTCGATGCCCTTGCGCATCTTCATCGTCACCGGCAGATCCCCGGCGCCGCTGACGGCCTCGCGCAGGATGGCCCGCAGCAGGTGGCGCTTGTACGGCAGCGCGGAGCCGCCGCCCTTGCGGGTGACCTTCGGGACCGGGCAGCCGAAGTTGAGGTCGATGTGGTCGGCGAGGTTCTCCTCGACGATCATGCGGACGGCCTTGCCGACGGTGGCCGGGTCGACGCCGTACAGCTGGATGGAGCGGGGGCGCTCGCTGTCGTCGAAGCGGATCAGCTGCATGGTCTTGTCGTTGCGCTCGACCAGCGCCCGCGTGGTGATCATCTCGCTGACGAACAGGCCCTTGCCGCCGCTGAACTCCCTGCACAGGGTGCGGAAGGGCGCGTTCGTGATACCCGCCATGGGAGCGAGCACCACCGGCGGCGCGACGGGGTGCGGACCGATTCGCAGCGTGGAGTTCACAGCAGTCGTGGGCGTGCGCATGGCCCCATTGTCGCGTACGCCCGCCACCACCGACCAAAGTAATTAGTTAGGCACACTAGCGATGAGGGGTATTCTGGTCCCATGCCTGAGCTGAGCCCTCGCCGCAGACTGCTCGTGCTCGCGATCTGCTGTATGAGCCTGCTGATCGTGAGCCTCGACGTCACGGCCCTGAACGTGGCCCTGCCCGCCATGCAGCGTGATCTGCACGCGTCGACATCGGGGCTGCAGTGGACGATCGACGCCTACACGCTGGTCCTGGCCTCCCTGCTGATGCTGTCCGGCTCCACCGCCGACCGCGTCGGCCGCAAGCGGGTCTTCATGGCGGGCCTGGTGGTGTTCACGGCCGGATCCGCGCTGTGCTCGCTCGCGCCGAACCTCGACGCCCTGGTGGCCTTCCGCATGGTGCAGGCGGTCGGCGGGTCGATGCTCAACCCGGTCGCGATGTCGATCATCACCAACACCTTCACCGACCCGCGCGAGCGGGCCCGCGCCATCGGCGTGTGGGGCGCGGTCGTCGGCATCTCCATGGCCGCCGGCCCGATGGTCGCCGGAGTGCTGGTGGAGGCGGTCGGCTGGCGGTCGATCTTCTGGCTGAACCTGCCGGTCGGCCTCGCCGCCCTGCTGCTCACCCTGCGCTACGTCCCCGAGTCCCGCGCCCCCAAGGCGCGCCGCCCCGACCCGGTCGGCCAGCTGCTGATCATCGCCCTGTTCGGCGCCCTGACGTACGCGATCATCGAGGCCCCGACCTCCGGCGCCGCCTCCGTGCTGCCCTTCGCGGCGATCGCGCTCACCGCCCTGACCGGCCTGCTCTGGTACGAGCCGCGACGCGACGAACCCCTCATCGACCTGCGCTTCTTCCACTCGGCGCCGTTCAGCGGGGCCACCGTGATAGCGATCAGCGCGTTCGCGGCGCTCGGCGGCTTCCTGTTCCTGTCCACGCTGTACCTGCAGAACGTGCGCGGCCTGAGCGCCCTGCACGCCGGTCTGTGGATGCTGCCGATGGCCGTGCCGACGTTCCTGTGCGCCCCGCTGTCCGGGCGGCTGGTCGGCTCCCGCGGCCCGCGGCTGCCCCTGCTGATCGCGGGCGTGGCCATGACCGCGAGCGCGGTGCTGTTCGCCGCGTTCGAGGCGGAGACGTCCAATGTGACGCTGTTCGTCGGGTACGTGCTCTTCGGCATCGGCTTCGGCTTCGTGAACGCGCCGATCACCAACACCGCGGTGTCGGGCATGCCGCGCGCCCAGGCCGGAGTGGCCGCCGCGGTCGCCTCCACGAGCCGGCAGCTGGGGCAGACGCTCGGCGTGGCGGTGGTCGGTGCGCTCCTTGCCTCCGGCGTGGCGGGGTCGTCGTACCGGGAGGCGTTCGTCTCCGCGGCGAAACCGGGCTGGTGGGTGCTGGTCTTTTGCGGAGTGGCGGTGCTGGTGCTCGGGATTGTGAGCAGTGGGCGTTGGGCGCGTGGGACTGCGTCGCGTACGGCTGAGAGGCTTGAGTCGGACGAGGTGCGGCAGGTTGTGGGGGCTTCTGAGCGCGCCTAACTGCGGGTGGTCTGTGGCTGGTCGCGCCCACGCGGCGGAGCCGCACAATGTCAGGCCCCGCGCCCCTTTACGGTCATGCCCCGCGCCCCTTCACGGCGTATTCGTGCAGTTGCTCGAGACGTGCCCGCGTTTCTTCGTCCGCCGGGACGTACGTGACCATGCGCGCCCCTATCTCGGGGTTGAGCCACAGGTCCGTGTGGTCCAGGACCAGGCGGCCCACGTACTTGTTGAGGAACTCCTTGCGCTTGGTGCGGTGGGCGACGACCTCGTGGCGGTCCCAGGCCTCGCGGAAGTCCGGGGACTGGTCGCGCAGCCGCTTGAGGAGCATCTTCCAGGCGGGTTCGCCGAGGTGGCCGGCCATCGCGGCGCGGAAGCGGGCCGCCATCAGCCGCTGGGCCTCCTGGAGGTGCACGATCGAGGACTGCCAGTCCGGGTGGGTGTACGACAGGATCAGGCAGTTGCGGTCCTCGGGCGGTACCGCGTCCAGGTCGCACATCAGCAGGCCGTAGGTGCGGTTGTAGCCGACGATGTCGTACCGCTCGTTCTGGATGGCCGCCGGGACCGGTTCGAGCTGCTCCAGCAGGGCCCGCACCGCGGGGGTCACCGACGGGCAGCTCTGTGCCGGGCTCGGGTCGACGGCGCCGGCCAGCTGGAAGAGGTGGGCGCGTTCGGTGCCGTCGAGCTGGAGGGTCCGGGCGAGGGAGTCCAGCACCTGCACGGAGACCTGGATGTCGCGGGCCTGCTCCAGCCACGTGTACCAGGTGACGCCGACCGCGGAGAGCTGGGCGACCTCCTCGCGGCGCAGCCCGGGGGTGCGGCGCCGGCGGCCCCGGGGCAGGCCGACCTGCTCGGGGGTGAGGCGCTCACGGCGGCTGCGCAGGAAGGCGGCCAGCTCGTGGCGGCGGATATCGGTGCCGTGCGGGGCGGCGGCGGGCTGCGTCTCCTGGGCCAGCATGGTCATGGTCCCAGCATGCCGCCTCACGGGACCTGTTTCCAGGTAGTGCTGGTACCAGGATAAGGACACTCTGGTACCAGCCTCCGGCCGGGCGCAGGCTCGGTGGCGTGACCGAGACCCTCACTTCACGCCCTGTCCGATCCGACCCTGCCACACCGCCCGCGCTGAGCGGGCCCGGATTGTTCGCGGTGCTGCTCGCGGCGGCACTGCCGCTGATCGACTTCTTCATCGTCAACGTCGCCCTGCCCACCATCGGCCGGGATCTGCGGGCCGGTGAGTCCGTGCTGGAGCTGGTCGTCGCCGGGTACGGCGTCGCGTACGCGGTGCTGCTCGTCCTCGGCGGGCGGCTCGGCGACCTGTTCGGCCGGCGGCGGCTCTTCCTCGCCGGGATGGCCGCGTTCGGCGTGACCTCGCTGGCGTGCGGGCTCGCCCCGGACGCCTGGACCCTGGTCGCCGCCCGCGTGGCGCAGGGCGCCGCGTCGGCGGCGATGCTGCCGCAGGTGCTGGCCACCATCCAGTCGGCCACCTCCGGCGCGCGCCGGGCCCGGGCGATGGGCCTGTACGGCGCGACGGCCGGCCTGGCCATGGTGGCGGGGCAGATCCTCGGCGGTCTGCTGGTCGCCGCCGACCTGTGGGGCACCGGCTGGCGCTCGGTGTTCCTGGTCAACGTGCCGGTCGTGGCGGTGGGTCTGCTGCTGGCCGCGCGGACGGTGCCGGAGACCCGTTCGCAGCGTCCGGAGCCGGTGGACGGCCCCGGCACGGTGCTGCTGGCCGTCGCGCTGCTGACGCTGCTGGCTCCGCTCACCGAGGGCCGGGCGGCGGGCTGGCCGCTGTGGACGTGGCTGTCGCTGGCCGCGTTCCCCTTCGCGGCGGCCGCCTTCTTCGTGGTGGAACGCCGGGCGGACCGGGCCGGCCGTACGCCGCTGGTGCCGCCCAGCCTGTTCGCGCTGACGTCACTGCGCCGGGGGCTGGTGCTGATCCTGCCGTTCTCGATCGGCTTCAGCGGTTTCATGTTCGTCGTCGCCGTCGCCCTCCAGCAGGGCGCGGGGCTGGGCCCGGTGCCGGCCGGACTGGCGCTGGCGCCGCTGGCCGTGACGTTCTTCTTCACCTCCCTGGCCGGTCCGCGCCTGGTGGCCCGGTACGGCACGCGGGTCGTCACCGCGGGCGCGGCGCTCCAGGGCGTCGGGCTGGCGCTGATCGCGCTGGCGGCCTGGTGGTCCTGGCCGCACCTGGGCGTCGTGGAACTCCTGCCGGGCGGGGCGGTCGCCGGTGTCGGCCAGGCCCTGCAACTGCCCGTGATCTACCGGGTGGTCCTCTCCGAGGTGCCGCCCGCGCGGGCCGGTGTCGGCAGCGGCGTGATGTCGACGACGCAGCAGGCGTCCCTGGCGCTGGGTGTGGCCACGCTCGGCACCCTCTTCCTGTCGCTGACCCCCGGGACCGGCATGCGCGACGCCCTGATCACGGTGCTGCTGGTCCAGCTGGCCGGGGTGGCGCTGACGGGCCTGCTGAGCCTGCGGCTGCCGCGGACGGTGGGCTGAGCGATGAGTCCGGGCGCCGTCGCCGGTCGTATCCCCCGTATCGACGCGCCCGCACCGGCGGAAGGCCGAAGGATGACCAGCACGAGCAGCACGCTGTACGGCACCCTGCGCCGACGGGTCGACGACGGGACCGTTCCCGGGGCGGTCGCCCTCGTCGCGCGGGGCGGTGACGTCGAGGTGGCCGCCGTCGGCTCGGCGGACGCCGGCGGCACCGTCCCGATGAGCCGGGAGTCGATCTTCCGGATCGCCTCGGTCACCAAGCCCATCATGGCGGCGGCGGTGCTGACGCTGGTCGAGGAGGGCCGCGTCGCGCTGGGCGACCCGATCGCCGAGTGGCTGCCGGAGCTGGCGAAACCGTGCGTGGTCCGCACGCCGGAGGGCCCTGTCGACGACGTGGTGCCGGCGGGCCGCCCGATCACCGTGGAGGACCTGCTGACCTCCCGCCCCGGCTGGGGCCTGCCCTCGGACTTCTCGCTGCCGGCTGCCCAGGCTCTGTTCGCGGTGCAGGACCACAGCCGGCCCCTGCAGAGCTGGCCCGGCCCGGACGTCTGGCTGGCCCGGCTCGCCGAGGTGCCGCTGCTGCACCAGCCGGGCGAGGCCTGGCTGTACGGCACGGCGTCCGCCCTGCAGGGGCTGCTGGCCTCCCGGGTGACCGGCATGGCGCTGCCGGAGTTCCTGGCGGAGCGGATCTTCGAGCCGCTGGGGATGAAGGACACCGCGTTCGACGTCCCGGCGGCGAAACGGGACCGGTTCACCTGGGCCTACCGCCCTTCGGAGAACGGCGGCCTGGAGCTCGCGGACACCCCCGACGGCCAGTTCAGCAGCGTTCCGCGCTTCCCTTCGGGGGGCGGCGGGCTGGTCTCGACCGCCGACGACTGGCTGGCCTTCGCCCGCATGCTCCTGTCCGGGGGCGGTGACCTGCTGTCCCCCGCCTCGGTGAGCCGGATGACCGGCAACCACCTCACCGCGGCGCAGCGCGAGAACGCCACGCTCTTCCTGGAGGGACAGGGCTGGGGCTACGGCGGCTCGGTCGACGTGGCCCCGCTCGACCCGTGGAACGTGCCCGGCCGCTACGGCTGGATCGGCGCCACCGGCACGACGGCCCACGTGATCCCGGCGACGGACACGGTCACGATCCTGCTGACCCAGGCGGCCATGACCGGCCCGGCCCCGACCCCGCTGATGCGGGAGTTCTGGCGGGCGTGCGCCTGAGCCTCCGGCCCGTTCGGACGGTTCGGACGGTTCGGACGGTTCGGACGGCGGGGGGTCAGCGGGCCGCCGTCAGTCCCCGCAGGACCAGATCCACGACCGCCGTGAAGTCCGCCTCGATGGCCGGGTCCTTCCACTCGGCCGCGTGGCACGGGTCGTGGAAGCGGCCGGTGGCGTGGAAGACGGCGCGGGCCGCGGCGGCGGGGTCGGCGGCGGTGAAGTCACCCGCGCTGACGCCGTCCTCGATGATCCGGGTCAGCTGGGCGGTGAGGTCGGCGATGTGCTCGCCGACGGCTGTGCCGTTCTCCCCGGTCAGCACCGTGTAGGTGGCGAACAGCTCGGGGTCGTCGCCCGCCTTGTGCCGCTTGGCCTCGAACAGGGCGGCGAGCCACTCCCGCAGCCGTTCCCCGGGGGGCGTGTCCGCTTCCGTGATGCCGGCGAGCCGCGCCGAGGTGCGGTCCAGCCACCGCTTGGTCACCGCCTCCCGCAGCGCGGCCTTCGTCCGGAAGTGCCGGTAGACACTGCCGTGGCTGACCCCGAGCGCGCGGGCCACGTCCACCACGGTCGCCTTGGCCGGTCCGTGGCGGCGCAGCACCTCCTCCGTCGCTGCGAGGATGCGCTCGGCGGTCAGGGTCTCGGTGGGCGGTGCCATGCCTAGACCGTACCCGGCGCCGGAATCACTTCTCGCTGTCGAGGTGTGCCATCTGCGCCTGCGGGTAGCGCTCGCCGGCCGCCGCGTCCGCCGGCACGGCCTTCTCGATCGCCGCGAGGTCGGCGTCGTCCAGCGTCAGGTCCAGCGCGCCGAGCGACTCGGTGAGCCGCTCGCGGGTGCGGGCGCCGATGAGCGGGACGATGTCCTCCCCGCGCGAGAGCACCCAGGCGATGGCGGTCTGCGCGACGCCGGCGCCCTTCTGCCCGGCGATCTCGCGCAGGGCGTCGACGAGGTTCAGGTTGTGCTCGAGGTTCGCGCCCTGGAAGCGGGGCGAGTGGGCGCGGAAGTCGCCGGCGGCGAGCTGCCGGTCGCGGGAGAAGTGGCCGGAGATCAGTCCGCGGGAGAGCACCCCGTACGCGGTGACGCCGATGCCCAGCTCGCGCACGGTGGGGAGGATCTCCTCCTCGATCCCGCGGGAGATGAGCGAGTACTCGATCTGGAGGTCGCTGATCGGGGCGGTGGCGGCGGCCTTGCGGACGGTGTCGGCGCCGACCTCGCTCAGGCCGATGTGCCGTACGTACCCCTTGTCGACCAGGTCGGCGATCGCGCCGACGGTCTCCTCGATCGGCACGTCCGGGTCGATCCGGGCGATGCGGTAGACGTCGATGTGGTCGACGCCGAGGCGCTGCAGGGAGTAGGCGGCGAAGTTCTTCACGGCGGCGGGCCGGCCGTCGTAGCCGCTCCAGCTGCCGTCGGGGTCGCGCAGGGCGCCGAACTTCACGCTGACCAGGGCCTGTTCGCGGCGTGCGGGGGGCGCGGTGCGCAGGGCCTCGCCGATGAGCATCTCGTTGTGGCCCATGCCGTAGAAGTCGCCGGTGTCGAGCAGGGTGACGCCCGCTTCGAGGGCGGCGTGGAGGGTGGCGATCGACTCCGCGCGGTCCGCGTCGCCGTACAGGGCGGACATGCCCATGCAGCCGAGGCCGAGGGCGGAGACCTGGGGGCCGGTGGTGCCGAGGTTTCGGGTACGCATCGTCGTCATGCGTCCAGAGTGGCATGACAGGTGACAGATTTCAATATCTGTCACTCCAATCTTGTCAGCATGTTGGCGTTTCACTGCCGCGCCACGTTGAGAATCCGGGTAAGAGATCCCCCCGCCGACACCCGTCCCCACCTGCGGGTTTCAGAAGGCGCAGGGGGTTTCTCACCGCACGCTCACCCCGGTGCGTTCGCCGGGGGCGGGTCGCGGGCGAAGGCTGGTGGGGAAGCGTCCTGCATCCCCAAGGAGCCGAAGATGAAGACCACGTTCCGTGGACGCTGCGGCCGCGTGCTCACGGTCGGCGCCGTGTCCGCCGCGCTGATGGCGGGCGGGACGGCGGGGGCCCTCGCCGCCACTTCACCGAGCCCGTACCCGCACCACACCACGCACAGCGGCAGCAGCCACTCCACGGCCGCCTCGATCACCGTCAAGGCCGACCACACGACCGTGAAGACGGGCCAGAAGGTGATGTTCACCGGCCGCACCAAGGGCCTGAAGGTGGGCACCACGCTGGTGCTGCAGAGCCAGCACAACGGCAAGTGGACGTCCCTGAAGGAGCACACCACCGTCAAGAAGGGAAGCAGCTACCGGCTCACCGCCGGCTTCAACACCAAGGGCACCGAGCATCTGCGGGTCGCCGCGGGCATGGTGCACTCCCCGACGGTGACGGTCAAGGTCACCTGAGGAGCCCGCGAGCCCGCACGGGCACGCACCGCCCAGGCATGCGCGAAGGCCCACCCCTGGATGCAGGGGTGGGCCTTCGCGTGTGCCGGCGGGCGGCCTCAGCAGCCGATCAGGCGGGAGGCGAGGTAGCCCTCGATCTGGTCCAGGGAGACGCGCTCCTGCTTCATCGAGTCGCGCTCACGGACGGTCACCGCGTTGTCGTCCAGCGTGTCGAAGTCGACCGTCACGCAGTACGGCGTACCGATCTCGTCCTGGCGGCGGTAGCGGCGGCCGATGGCGCCGGCGTCGTCGAACTCGATGTTCCAGTGCTGACGCAGCGCCTGGGCGAGACCCTTGGCCTTCGGGGACAGCTCGGGGTTGCGGGACAGCGGCAGCACCGCGGCCTTCACCGGCGCGAGGCGGTGGTCCAGGCGCAGCACGGTCCGCTTCTCCATCTTGCCCTTGGCGTTCGGCGCCTCGTCCTCGACGTAGGCGTCGAGGAGGAAGGCCAGCATGGCGCGGCCGACACCGGCCGCGGGCTCGATGACGAACGGCGTCCAGCGCTCGCCGGCCTCCTGGTCGTAGAAGGCCAGGTCCTGGCCGGAGGCCTTGGAGTGGGCGCTCAGGTCGTAGTCGGTGCGGTTGGCGACGCCCTCCAGCTCGCCCCACTCGCTGCCGCCGAACTGGAAGCGGTACTCGATGTCGGCGGTGCGCTTGGAGTAGTGGGAGAGCTTCTCCTTCGGGTGCTCGAACCAGCGCATGTTCTCCGTACGCAGGCCGAGGCCCGTGTACCAGTTCCAGCGCTGCTCCATCCAGTACTCCTGCCACTGCTCGTCCTCGCCGGGCTTGACGAAGAACTCCATCTCCATCTGCTCGAACTCGCGGGTGCGGAAGATGAAGTTGCCCGGCGTGATCTCGTTGCGGAACGACTTGCCCATCTGGGCGATGCCGAACGGCGGCTTGCGGCGCGAAGTGGTCTGCACCTGGGCGAAGTTGGTGAAGATGCCCTGAGCGGTCTCGGGACGCAGGTAGGCGACGGAGCCGGAGTCCTGGGTCGGGCCGAGGTGCGTCGACAGCAGACCGGAGAACTGCTTGGGCTCGGTGAACTGGCCCTTGTTGCCGCAGTTCGGGCAGTTGATGTCGGCGAGGCCGTTCTCGGGGGCGCGGCCCTTCTTCTCCTCGTAGGCCTCCTCCAGGTGGTCCGCGCGGAACCGCTTGTGGCAGGAGGTGCACTCGGTGAGCGGGTCGGTGAAGGTGGCGACGTGGCCGGAGGCGACCCAGACCTCGGGGGCCAGGATCACGGACGAGTCGATACCGACCACGTCCTCGCGCGACGTCACCATGTAGCGCCACCACTGGCGCTTGATGTTCTCCTTGAGCTCGACACCCAGCGGTCCGTAGTCCCAGGCGGCACGCTGTCCGCCGTAGATCTCACTGCACGGGAAAACGAAGCCACGGCGCTTGCTCAGGCTGACGATGGTGTCGATCTTGTCGGCGGCCACGGTGCTCTCTTCATTACGACGACGGGCGACGAAGCGAGATGCTTCCAGCGAATGCTTCAGCGTACCGGCGCGGGCTCCCCCTCAACCAAATCGGGGGCCCGGCCGGACGGGCAAAACGGGGCCGGTCCGGCGCTCTCAGCAGGCTTGTTGACAACGGTTTCCATATTTGTTGAAAATGACTGTCATGAACGTACGACGACGCCTCATATCCGCGGTCGCGGCCACCGCCGTCACCGCTGCCGGGATCGGCACCCTGACCGCCTGCGGCGGTGACAGCACGGCCGCCGGCAACACGGACAAGTTCGACGTCGTCGCGTCCTTCTACCCGATGGCCTATCTCGCCGAGCAGATCGGCGGCGGCCATGTGCACGTCACCAGCCTCACCGCGCCCGGCCAGGAACCGCACGACCTGGAGATCAGCGCCCGGCAGCGGGGCCGGCTGGAGCAGTCCGACGCGGTGCTCTACCTCAAGGGCCTGCAGCCGGCCGTCGACGAGGCCGTCGGCCAGTCCGAGGCCCGCACCAAGATCGACGCCGCCTCCCTGACCACCCTGGAGAAGCACGGCAACGAGGTCGGCGGACACGCCGCCGAGCACGACCACGAGCACGGCGAGGAGAGCGGCGGCAACGACCCGCACATCTGGCTGGACCCGGTGCGCTACGCCGAGGTCGCCCGGGGCGTCGGCGCCGCCTTCGCCAAGGCCGACCCCGCCCACGCCGCGGACTACCGCAAGAACACCGGCGCGCTGGTCGGCAAGCTCGACGCCCTGAACGCCGAGTTCGCCGCCGGGCTGAAGAACACCAGGACCAAGGTCTTCCTCACCACCCACGCCGCCTTCGGCTACCTCGCCGAGCGCTACGGCCTGACCGAGGAGGCCATCAACGGTCTCGACCCGGAGTCGGAGCCGAGCGCCGCCCGCGTGAAGGAGCTGGAGCAGATGGCGAAGGCCGACCACGTCTCCACCGTCTTCTACGAGACCCTCGTCAGCGACAAGACCGCCAGGACCGTCGCGAAGGACGCGGGCCTGCGCACCGACGTCCTCGACCCGATCGAGGGCATCACGGACAAGTCCCGCGGCCAGGACTACCTCCAGGTCATGCGGGCCAACCTCAAGGCCCTGCAGACCGCTCTGGGGACCAAGTGACCGACCGACCGGAGGGCGCCATGACCGAGCCCGTCATATCCCTGCGCGGTGTGCGCGCCGAGCTGGGCGCACGGCCCGTACTGCGCGGCATCGACCTGACCGTGCACCGCGGCGAGGTCGTCGCCCTGCTCGGCGCCAACGGCTCCGGCAAGTCCACAGCCGTGCGCACCGTCATCGGCCAGGTGCCGGTCAGCGCCGGCGAGATCGAACTGTTCGGCACCCCGCGCCGCCGCTTCCGGCAGTGGTCACGGGTCGGATACGTCCCACAGCGCACCACCGCCGCGGGCGGCGTCCCGGCGACCGTGACGGAGATCGTCTCCTCGGGCCGGCTCTCCCGCACCCGCTTCGGCGTCTTCCGCAAGACCGACCGGGAGGCCGTACGGCACGCCCTGGAGCTGGTCGGGATGGCGGACCGCGCGGGGGACTCGGTGAACGCCCTGTCCGGCGGGCAGCACCAGCGGGTGCTGATCGCGCGGGCGCTGGCCGCCGCACCCGAACTGCTGATCATGGACGAGCCCATGGCGGGCGTCGACCTGGCCAGCCAGGAGGTGCTCGCACGCACCCTCAAGGGCCAGGTGGAGGCCGGTGCGACGGTCCTGCTGGTGCTGCACGAACTCGGGCCCCTGGAGCCCCTCATCGACCGCGCGGTGGTGCTGCGCGACGGCTGCGTGCTGCACGACGGCCCGCCGCCCAAGGCCGTCGGCCAGCACGCCCTGCCCGGCCACGACCACGTCCACCCGCACGCACCGGCGGGCACCGAACCTCTTCGCACGGGACTGCTGAGCTGATGGAACTCCTCGACTACGCCTTCATGCAGCGGGCGCTGCTCGCCGCCGTCCTGGTCGGCATCACCGCGCCCGCGGTCGGCATCTACCTCGTGCAGCGCCGCCAGGCCCTGATGGGCGACGGCATCGGCCACGTGGCGATGACGGGCGTCGGCCTGGGCTTCCTGCTGTCGGCGTCCCCGGTGTGGATGGCCACCCTGACGTCCGTGCTGGGCGCGGTGCTGATGGAGCTGATCCGCTGGTACGGCAGGACCCGCGGCGACATCGCCCTCGCGATGCTCTTCTACGGCGGCATGGCCGGCGGCGTGATGTTCATCAACCTCGCCCCGACCGGCTCCAACGCGAACCTCACGTCGTACCTCTTCGGCTCCCTGTCGACGGTGTCGCAGTCGGACGTCGTCGCGATCTGCCTGCTCGCCGCGTTCGTGGTGCTGGTCACGCTGGGCCTGCGCCGGCAGCTGTTCGCCGTCAGCCAGGACGAGGAGTTCGCCCGGGTCACCGGGCTGCCGGTGCGGGCGCTGAACCTGCTCACCGCCGTGACCGCCGCGGTGACCGTGACGGTGGCGATGCGCGTGGTCGGGCTGCTGCTCGTGAGCGCGCTCATGGTGGTGCCGGTCGCCGCCGCCCAGCAGCTCACCCGCAGCTTCGCGGCCACGTTCGCGATCGCCGTCGCGATCGGCGTGAGCGTGACCATCGGCGGCACGGTCACCTCGTACTACCAGGACGTGCCGCCCGGCGCGACGATCGTGCTGCTGACCATCGCCGCGTTCATCGCGCTCACCGCGGTGGCCGCCCCGCTGGCCCGGCGCCGCGCCCGGGCCCTGTCCGCCGCGCAGCCCGCCGGCGATCCGGCGGAGTGCACCATCCCGGCCGGCCGGGAAGCGCCGGACGAGATCGGCGTCTGACCGGGGCTTCCCGGCCGGGCTGGCACAATGGCCCGGCAGGGGCAGACGCCGTCGAAGGAGGCAACCGGTGACGACCGCTGGACCGCCCGTGAAGGGCCGCGCCACCCGGCAGCGCGCCGCCGTGGCGGCGGCGCTCGACGAGGTGGACGAGTTCCGCAGCGCGCAGGAACTCCACGACATGCTCAAGCACAAGGGCGACTCCGTCGGGCTCACCACGGTCTACCGCACCCTGCAGTCCCTCGCCGACGCCGGTGAGGTCGACGTCCTGCGCACGTCCGACGGCGAGTCCGTCTACCGCCGCTGCTCCTCCGGCGAGCACCACCACCATCTGGTCTGCCGCTCCTGCGGCAAGGCCGTCGAGGTGGAGGGGCCGGCGGTGGAGAAGTGGGCGGAGGCCATCGCCTCCGAGCACGGGTTCGTGAACGTGGCGCACACGGTGGAGATCTTCGGGACGTGTTCGGACTGCGCGGGGCGCTCCGCGGGTTGAGCCGGTTCGCCTGATCGCCGTTGTCCCTCGGTTCACACGCGCCGTAGGTGTGCGTCCAGGATCTCGCGGAGGCGGTCCACGTCCTCGGGGGTCCGGGCGCCGCGTTTGGCGAGGATGTTGGCGCAGCGGCCCGCTCGGTCGGGGCTGCGGAGGATGAAGACGTGGTCCGACTCGGCGTAGCTGCCGTAGTTGGCCCAGCCGGTGCGGACCTCCGCGTGCGGGCTGACCAGGCGTACGCCCGCAGCCCCGACGGTCACCCGGACCTGGCCGTGGTGCTCGTGCGCCTTGCGCAGCTGGGCGGCCGACAGACGCGGAAGGCAGAGCATCAGCCCGCCCCACACGATCAGCCCGATGCCGATCCCGAGGTTGTCCACGCGGCCGACGACGAGCAGTGCCACTCCGAGCAGGGCGGCCGTCGCCGCCAGCGCCGGGTGGTACAGCAGCCCGAACACCCCTTTTCGCTTGCGCATCAGCAGCCGGACCGCGTCCGTCATGTCCCGCTGCTCGTGGGTGTACTCCAGCTCGACAGCGTCGTCCTGAACGACGTCCCGCCCCATGTCCATGACCATGAGGCGGGATCGTACGGCAACGGCGGTCAGCTCTCCTGGCGGCCCTCCATCGCCAGCAGCTCCTCGTTCGGGATGGCGCCGCCGAAGCGGCGGTCGCGGGAGGCGTACTCCAGGCAGGCCCGCCACAGGTCGCGGCGGTCGAAGTCGGGCCACAGCACGTCCTGGAACACCATCTCGGCATAGGCGGACTGCCAGAGCAGGTAGTTGGAGGTGCGCTGCTCGCCGCTGGGCCGCAGGAACAGGTCGACGTCCGGCATGTCCGGGTAGTACAGGTACTTCGCCAGGGTCTTCTCGTTGACCTTGGACGGGTCGAGACGGCCCGCCCTCACGTCCTCGGCGAGGGCCTGCGCGGCGTCGGCGATCTCCGCGCGGCCGCCGTAGTTCATGCAGAAGTACAGGGTGAGGCGGTCGTTGTCCTTGGTCTGCTCCTGGGCGATCTGGAGCTCCTTGGCGACGGACTTCCACAGCTTGGGCATCCGGCCGACCCAGCGCACCCGCACGCCCAGTTCGTCGAGGGTGTCGCGGGTCTTGCGGATGAAGTCGCGGTTGAAGTTCATCAGGAAGCGGACCTCGTCGGGCGAGCGCTTCCAGTTCTCGGTGGAGAAGGCGTACAGCGAGATGCTGCCCACGCCCATCTCGATGGCGCCCTGGAGGACGTCCAGGACGCGCTCGGCGCCGACCTTGTGGCCCTCGGTGCGGGGCAGCCCGCGCTCCTTGGCCCAGCGGCCGTTGCCGTCCATGACGATCGCCACGTGGCCGGGGACCAGCTCGCCGAGGGTCGGGGGCCGCGCGCCGGACGGGTGCGGCTCCGGCGTCCTGTACTCACGGCGCTGGCGCCCCAGGAACCCGCGTACGGCCATGTGCTTCTCGTCTCCTTCGGCTGTTTCTACTGTTCGACGTACCGGAGGGAACGCAGGCCGCGCTCCAGATGCCAGTGCAGGTAGGCGGAGACCAGTCCGTTGCCCTCCCGGACGTGCCGCGGCTCGCAGGCGTCCGCGGTCTCCCAGTCTCCCGTAAGCAGCGCGCCGAGCAGCGCCAGGGTCTGCGGGGAGGGCACCACACAGCCGGGCACCCGGCAGTCGACGCACAGGGAGCCGCCGGAGGCGACGGAGAAGAACCGGTTGGGGCCGGGCATGCCGCACTTGGCGCAGTCGGTGAAGCTCGGCGCGTAGCCGTTGACGGCGAGCGAGCGCAGCAGGAAGGCGTCGAGGATCAGGTGCGGCGCGTGCTCGCCGCGGGCGAGCGTGCGCAGCGCGCCCACCAGCAGCAGGTACTGCTGGACGGCCGGTTCGCCCTCGTGGTCGGTGAAGCGCTCGGCGGTCTCCAGCATGGCCGTCCCGGCGGTGTACCGGGCGTAGTCGGTGACGATCCCGCCGCCGTACGGGGCGATGGTCTCACTCTGCGTGCACAGCGGCAGGCCCCGGCCCACCAGCTCACTGCCCCGCGCGAAGAACTGCACGTCGACGTGGGAGAAGGGCTCCAGCCGGGCCCCGAACTTCGACTTGGTCCGCCGTACCCCCCGGGCCACGGCCCGCACCCGCCCGTGCCCGCGCGTCAGCAACGTGATGATGCGGTCCGCCTCACCAAGCTTCTGGGTGCGCAGCACGATGCCGTCGTCGCGGAACAGGCTCATGGACCCATTGTGCCCTCAGGAGGAGACCGGACAGGACCGGTCACGGAGTGTGCACGATCGTTCACCTCTGCCTTCGGCGGTTCCGGGCCTTGCGGGTGCCGCCGCGCCCTGCCGGGGGTAAACCCCCGTACGGACAAGGCAGTTGGCCGGATGGGGCGGTGGGCTGCGATCGGCGAGGCTCCTCGGCATGATCTCGATGAAGCGCCACGGAGCGCTCGCCGCCGCCTCCGCCGTCCTGCTGTCCCTCGCCGCGCCGCTCACGGCGACCGCCGCGCCCGCCGGGCGGCCGGCCCTCGTCTGGGGGTCGTGTCCCGGCGCCGCCCCCGGCTCGCCGCAGGAGTGCGCCACCCTCGCCGTCCCGCTGGACCACAGCCGTCCGGGCGGGCCGGTGATCGACCTCGTCCTCTCGCGGGTGCGCAGCGAGAACCCCGGGGCGCGGCGCGGTGTGCTGCTGATGATTCCCGGCGGGCCGGGCGGCTCCAGCCTGGACGATCCCTCGGGCAAGGGGCAGAAGCTGCCGAAGGAGGTCCGCGACGCCTACGACCTGGTCGGGTTCGCGCCGCGCGGCATGGCCCCCTCGACGGCCGTCGACTGCGGCCTCGACCACGCCGACCTGGCCACCTCCCGGCTGCGGCCCTGGCCGGACGCGGACGGCTCGGTCGCCGGGAACCTGGCCACCGCCCGCCGCACGGCCGACGCCTGCGCGCGCAACGGCGGTGAGCTGCTGCGGCACCTGAGCACCGTCGACGTGGCCCGCGACATCGACCGCATCCGGGCCGCGCTGGGCGAGCGGCGCATCTCGGCGTGGGGCGTGTCGTACGGGACGTATGCCGGGGCCGTCTACGGCCAGCTGTTCCCGCAGCGCACGGACCGGATCGTGCTGGACAGCAACGACGACCCCGATCCCGCCCGGGTCTCGCGGGCCTGGCTGGCCGGGCACGAGCAGGGCGTGGAGGACGTGTTCCCCGAGTTCGCGAAGCGGGTGTCGGCGCCCGGTCACCCCTACCGGGTCGCGGACACACCTGAAGGCGTCCGCGAGGAGTTCCTGCGGCTGGCCGCCGAGCTGGACCGCCGGCCGATCCCCTGGCCCGGCGCCAACCCCCCGGAGCTGAACGGCAACGTGCTGCGCCAGACCATGCTGGACAGCCTGTACGACCCCGACCAGTTCGACGGTCTGGCGAAGCTGATGGTGGACGCCCGCAAGGGCACGCTGCCGCCGGCGCCGGCCGGCCCGCCGGAGCCGGTGCTGCAGAACGTGGCCGCGGTGGGCGCCGCGACGCTGTGCAACGACGTGGCGTGGCCGACGGACGCGGCGGTCTACCAGAAGGACGTCGACGTGAGCCGCAAGGCGTACCCGCTGACCGCGGGCATGCCGCGCAATGCGATGCTGTGCGCCGCGTGGCCGTACCCGCCGCGGCAGGCGCCGGTGCGGATCACCGGCCGGGGGCCGTCGAACATCCTGCTCGTGCAGAACGAACGGGACGTGGCCACCCCGCTCGCCGGGGCCCGCAGGCTCCGCGAGGCGCTGGGCCGGCGCGCGGTCATGGTCACCGTGAACTCCACGGGCCACGACGCCTATCTCGCCAACGGCAACGCGTGCGGCGACGACACGGTCTCCCGCTTCCTGGCCACGGGTGAGCGGCCGGACGGTGACACGTACTGCCGTTGACCATCTTCCGGCCCCGGGCAACCGAATCCGTCCGATCGGTGGTCTGGAGGGCGAGGAGGGTGCTTGATGCAGGCCGAACTGGAGGACCGGTTCCATGAGTTCGTCTCGGCCAGGTGGTCACACCTGGTGCGGACCGCGTATCTGCTCACCGGCGACGCACACCACGCCGAGGATCTGACGCAGACGGCGCTGGCGAAGGCGTACCGGTCGTGGCGGCGCGTGGTGCGCAGCGACAACCCGGAGGCGTACGTCCGCCGGATGCTCGTCAGCTGCAACAGCGACCGCTTCCGCAAACGGCGGGTGAGCGAGTCGCTGACGTCGGCGCCGCCCGAGCGGGCGGGCCGGGACGACGTGGCGTGGTCCGACGAGCGGGGTGCGCTGATGACGGCGCTGGCCGGACTGCCGCCCCGGCAGCGGGCGGTGGTCGTCATGCGGTACTGGGAGGACCTGTCGGAGGCGGAGGTCGCCGAGGTGCTCGGCTGCTCGCCGGGCACGGTCAAGAGCCAGGCGTCCAAGGGACTGGCGAAGTTGCGTACGTATCCGGGGCTGATGGAGTTCGCCGACGGGGCCGGCGGGCGAGGAGGCGGCAGGTGAGCGGGGAACGGCACGGGCAGGACGGCGACTTCGAGGAGCGGCTGCGGCGGCTCCTCGCGCAGGACGCCTTTGAGGTGCGGCCGGCGCCGGCGCCGTATCCGCAGATCCGGCGGCAGGGCGCGCTGGAGCGGCGGCGGCGGGTGGCGGCGGCCGGGGCGGCGCTGGTGGTGCTGACGGCGCTGCCGGTGGGCGCGTACGCGCTGGGCGGCGACGGCCCGGGGAAGGCGGACACGGCGGCGACGCGTCCCTCGGCCTCGGCGCCGGTGAGCCCGGCGCCGGCCCGGTCGCCGAAGCCGTCGGGTCCGGCGGAGCCCGCCGATGCCGGGCGGCAGCTGCTCGACGGGATCACCTTCGCGCAGGCGGCGCACGGGCTGGACCAGTGCCTCGCCTACGACCGGGAGAACAACAGGACGCTGCGGGGTCCGGCACGCGGCCCCGGGCTGGGGAAGGCCGCCGACTACCGGATCATCCTGGCAATGGACTCCACGGGCGACTCCAACGCTCCGGGCGACGGCATGTTCGTCGTCGCCGTGAAGGATGGGGCCCAGCCGACGCGGGTGATCTGCAACATCAGGGACGGCAGGGCGCAGGGCCTGAACGTCAGCGGCGGCGGCGTCGGCGCGGACGGCTCCGCTCCCGTCTCGGCCGACATCAACGGCGGCAAGCTGTACCAGCAGTCCTTCCTCGACAAGGGCCACTGGAAGCTGCCGTTCCGCTGGGGCTTCATCGGCACGGTCAAACCGTCGGTGGCCCGGGTGACGGTATCGTACGGCGGCGGCAGCAGTGAGGCCGTGCTGGACCACGGCTGGCTCGTGGCCTCGGGCACGCTGCACCGCCAGGTCACCGAGGCCCCGCACCTCCAGGGCTACGACGCCGCCGGGAAGCTCGTCTACGACTCGGACCGCGACCCGGCGTACGAGAAGACGCTGCCGTAGTCCGCCCCGGTACGGTCGGGCGGGAGGGACGAGGGCGCGGGCCGCGGCCTCGTCCGCCGCAGCGTCCCAGAGAGCCGCAGATGACCGTGCCCGCCCCGCTGACCGGTGTCGTTCCGCCCGTGTGCACGCCACTGACCGAGGAGCGGGAGGTGGACGTGGACTCGCTGCTGCGGCTGGTCGACCACCTGGTGTCGGGCGGGGTGCACGCCCTGTTCGTGCTCGGCTCGACCTCGGAGGCCGCGTATCTGACGGACCGGCAGCGGCGGCTGGTCGTGGAGAGCGTCGTGCGGCACGTGGGCGGTGAGCTGCCGGTGCTGGCCGGGGCGATCGACATGACGACGGCGAGGGTGCTGGACCAGGTGGCCGCGGTGGTGGCGGCGGGCGCGGACGCGGTCGTGGTCACCGCGCCGTTCTACGCCCGTACCCACCCGGCCGAGATCGAGCGCCACTACCGGGCCGTCGCCGCGGGCAGCCCGGTCCCGGTCCTGGCGTACGACATCCCGGTGTCCGTCCCGGCCAGGCCGCCCGCCGACGTCGTCCTGCGGCTGGCCGCCGACGGGGTGCTGGCCGGGGTGAAGGACTCCAGCGGCGACCTGGCCGGCTTCCGGGAGATCGTCATCGGCGCCCGCGCCCACCCCGGTTTCAGCGTGCTCACCGGCTCCGAGCTGATCGTCGACGCCGCGCTGGCCGTCGGCGCGCACGGCGCGGTCCCGGGTCTGGCCAACGTCGACCCGCACGGCTACGTCCGCCTGGACCGGCTGTGCCGGGCCGGTGAGCGGGAGCGGGCCCGGCTGGAACAGGAGCGGCTCGCGGCCCTGTTCGGCCTGGTCCGCGCCGGCGACCCGGCCCGCATGGGCGCCGGCTCCTCGGCCCTGGGCGCCTTCAAGGCGGCCCTGCACCTGCGCGGCGTGATCGCCTGCCCGGCGACGGCACAGCCGCAGATCCCGCTGTCGCCGCAGGAGGTGCGGACGGTGGAACGGCACCTGGTGGCGGCGGGGCTGCTCTGAGCCACCGCGCCACTGCTGCGTCAGGACGGCGTGCGCGCCGCCTCCAGCAGGCGGGTGACGTCCTGCGCGCACAGGGTCAGCGCGGCGCCCACGGTGGCGAGGGTGTCGCGCTCGGCCGGGATGTAGGGGCCGTCGGCCAGCGCGATGCGGGCGCCGGTGAGCAGGATCGATTCGCGGCCGACGCAGGCCAGGTGCGCAGCGAGCGGGTCGAGGGCCTCGTGCAGCTCTATGCCGAGCCCGGGGCCGCAGGTGCGGTCCGGGTGGAGCCGGCCGGTGTCCTCCTCGATCGCCTCGACGAGCGCGGCGAGCTGTTCCTCGGTGCAGTCCGGGAAGCCGGCGGCGCGCACGGCCGTGGCGGCGGTCTCCAGGGCCGTACGGGAGGAGGTGCCGCCCGCGCAGAGCACGGCGACGGCGACGGTGTGGACGGCGTCGCGCAGCATCGCGGAGAAACGGGTGGTGGTGGGGTGGTCGAGGACGTCCGTGCCGAAGTGGCGGTGGCAGGCGGCGCACTCGACGACCGGCCCGGACGCGCCGCGCGGCAGGACGGGCAGGCCGAGCAGGGTGAGCCGGCGCCGGCCGGTCAGACGCTGGTAGTTGCGGTCGCCGCCACAGCCGGGGCAGAAGAACTCGCCGTCGCCGACGGGCGTCCAGGCGATGCGGGTGCCCAGGATGCGCACGAACGCGCCGTCATGGCCGTTGTGTCCCCGAACTGGCAGCACGTCGCACCTCCGTAACCCCACGGCAACATCGCCGAGCGCTTGCGTGATGTTAGCCACATCCATGAGGCTGAGTCAGCACCCCGGACGAGACCTTCCCGTGACCTGTGGGCGAGTTGGCGCGAAAACGACGGGGCCCCGGCCGCCGTTCCCGGCGGTCGGGGCCCGAAAACTCCCTGTCAGGAGGATCAGCGCGCGGCGCGGTTGACGGCGGAGACGACCGCCTTCAGCGACGCACGCGTCGTGTTCGCGTCGATGCCGATCCCCCACAGGACCTTGTCACCGATCGCGCATTCGATGTAGGAGGCGGCCTGCGCGGAGGCGCCCTCGCTCATCGTGTGCTCCTGGTAGTCCAGCAGGCGTACGTCCAGGCCCAGGCCTTCCAGAGCGTTGAAGAAGGCCGAGATCGGACCGTTGCCGGAGCCGGTCAGCACGGTGTCGGCGCCGTCGACCGTCGCCTCGACGGTGAGCGTGTCCACGCCGTCGGTGTCGGTCGTCGACTGGCCGGTCCTGACCTGGATGCGGCCCCAGGGGTTCTCCGGGTTCGGCAGGTACTCGTCCTGGAAGACCGCCCAGATCTCCTTCGGCGTGATCTCGCCGCCCTCGGCGTCCGTCTTCGCCTGGATGATCTTCGAGAACTCGATCTGCATCCGGCGCGGCAGGTCCAGCTTGTGGTCGTTCTTCAGGACGTAGGAGATACCGCCCTTGCCGGACTGCGAGTTGACGCGGATGACCGCCTCGTAGGAACGGCCGACATCCTTGGGGTCGATGGGCAGGTACGGCACCGCCCACTCGATGTCGTCGACGGTGACGCCCTTGGCCTTGGCGTCGGCCTCCATGGCGTCGAAGCCCTTCTTGATGGCGTCCTGGTGGGAGCCGGAGAAGGACGTGTAGACCAGGTCGCCCACGTACGGGTGGCGCGGGTGGACCTCCATCTGGTTGCAGTACTCCCACGTGCGACGGATCTCGTCGATGTCGGAGAAGTCGATCTGCGGGTCGACGCCCTGCGAGAACAGGTTCATGCCCAGAGTGACCAGGTCGACGTTGCCGGTGCGCTCGCCCTGCCCGAACAGGCAGCCCTCGACGCGGTCGGCGCCGGCCATGACCGCCAGCTCGGCCGCCGCCACGGCCGTGCCGCGGTCGTTGTGCGGGTGCACGGACAGGCAGACGTACTCGCGGCGGGACAGGTTGCGGTGCATCCACTCGAACCGGTCCGCGTGCGTGGACGGCGTCGAACGCTCCACGGTGGCGGGCAGGTTGAGGATGATCTCGCGGCCCGGGCCCGGCTGGTAGACGTCCATGACCGCCTCGCAGACCTCGAGGGCGAAGTCCAGCTCGGTGTCGGTGAAGATCTCCGGGCTGTACTGGTAGCCGAACTCGGTCTCGGGGCCCAGCAGTTTCTCGGCGTACTCCATCACCAGGCGGGTGCCGTCGACGGCGATCTGCTTGATGTCGTCCTTGGAGCCGCGGAAGACGACCCGGCGGAAGACCGGGGCGGTGGCGTTGTACAGGTGGACGGTGGCGCGCCTGGCGCCCTTCAGCGACTCCACGGTCCGCTCGATCAGGTCCTCGCGGGCCTGGGTCAGTACGGAGATCGTGACGTCGTCGGGGATCGCGCCCTCTTCCTCGATGATCGAGCGCACGAAGTCGAAGTCGGTCTGGCCGGAGGCGGGGAAGCCGACCTCGATCTCCTTGTAGCCCATCTTGACCAGCTGGTCGAACATCCGGCGCTTGCGCTCGGGCGTCATCGGGTCGATCAGGGACTGGTTGCCGTCCCGCAGGTCGGTGGACAGCCACCTGGGGGCCGCGGTGATCCGCTGCTGAGGCCAGGTGCGGTCGGCGATGTCGACCTGCTCGTAACCGCGGTACTTGTGGATCGGCATCGGGCTGGGCTGCTGGCGGTTCGCCATGACGCGTGGGCTCCTCGAGTGTGCGGGAAAGTCCCGGTGTCCGGAAGGACGGCCGACGACGCAACACCAAGCTCCGCGGGGAGGGAGTCGGCCTCGACTACAGGCCCTCGCCGCGGCAGCTAAGAAGGAGCAGCCCGAAACGCATGATGCTCCGCATGCTAGCCCGAGCCGCCCCCGGGATGAGGGCCTGTCCCAGTATGCGGGACCGGCACCACAAATAGGACAAAAAGTGCGCTGCACCACACCGCCCGCACGGCCGGCCGCGCAGCCGTAGCACAGCGTGACATCGAACCGTGCCCGCTGTCCCGGTATTTCACCAATCATGGTGGCAGCTAGTGACACCGTCATCACTCAGTGCAAAGGTGCGGTGCATGACGACACACGGGGGCCGTCGGCCCGTCTTCTGCACGATCGTCCCGCCCCACGTCCTCGACCGGCTCGCCCGCAACGAGGACCCCGCGCTCTCCGGACCGGCCCGCCGCTCCCTGGAGCACGACGCCCTGCAGCGCACCAGGCGGCGCCTGACGACGGTGATCGGCGCACCGGCCGTCGCCGCGCCGGCCGGCGCACCGGCCGACCAGCCGCACCGCACGATCTACGACGCCGGGCACACCCAGGACCTGCCCGGCACCAAGGTCCGCGAGGAAGGCGCCGAGCCCGGCTCCGACGCCACCGTCAACCGCGCCTACGCGGGCCTCGGCGCCACCTTCGAGCTGTACCTGAAGGCGTACGGCCGGCACTCCATCGACGACCACGGGCTGCCGCTGGACGCCACCGTGCACTTCGGCGAGGGCTACGACAACGCCTTCTGGAACGGCGAACAGATGGTCTTCGGCGACGGCGACAACGAGGTCTTCCTCGACTTCACCATCCCGGTCGACGTCATCGGCCACGAGCTCACCCACGGCGTCACACAGCACACCGCGAACCTGGAGTACTTCGGGCAGTCCGGCGCGCTGAACGAGTCGCTGTCCGACGTGTTCGGCTCGCTGATCAAGCAGTACTCGCTCGGCCAGACCGCCGCCGAGGCCGACTGGCTGATCGGCGCCGGCCTGCTGGCCCCGCGCGTCACGGGCATGGCCCTGCGCTCGATGAAGGCCCCGGGCACGGCGTACGACGACGACGCCCTCGGCAAGGACCCGCAGCCGGGCACGATGGACGGCTATGTGCGCACCGGCCGCGACAACGGCGGCGTGCACATCAACTCCGGCATCCCCAACCACGCCTTCTACCTCGCCGCCACGGCCCTCGGCGGCCACGCCTGGGAGAAGGCGGGCCAGGTCTGGTACGACGTGCTGACCGGCGGCGAGCTGAAGGAGGACGCCCTGTTCGCCGACTTCGCCACGCTCACCGTGAAGGCGGCCCGGGAGCGCTACGGCGCCGGGGACGAACTCCAGGCCGTGCAGAAGGCGTGGGAACAGGTCGGGGTGCGCACGCTGTAGACCGGCCGGGGTGCGCACGCCGTGGTCCGGCCGGGAATCGGGCCCTGCGGCCGGGCCGGGGTGCGCACGCCGTCGTTCCGTACTAGACAGTCCCCCATGCGTATTCAAGTGCGGCGCACGGGCGGTTTCGCGGGCATCGAGCGGCACGGCGAGGTGGACACCGCGGGCCGCCCCGACGCGGCCGAGTGGCACACCCTGGCCGAACGGGCACTGGCCGCGGGCGGGGCCGCCCCGCCCGCCGGGGTGCCCGACGGCTTCCGCTACCGCATCACCGTGGAGGGCACGACGGTGTACGCCGCCGACCCCCACCTCACCGAGGAACAGCGCACGCTGATCTCACGGGTACTGAAGGAGGGGGCCTAGGACTCCTCCGGCACGGCGTGGAAGTGGCGGAAGAAGAGTTCCGAGTTGTCCGCCCGGACGCCCACGCCGCCGGGGGACGCGAGGGGGCCCGGGGTGCGGTCGTCGGCGGTCAGCACGGTGCGGTCGTCGATCCGCAGCTCCAGCCGGACGCCGCCGAGGTGGTTCACAGCGCTCGCGGTGACCTTGTGCCAGCCGTCGTAGGCGAAGGCGTGGCGGCCCTCGGCCACGGTCGCGTAGTCGCCGCCGTCGACGGACCGGGCGTCGTGGGCGGGCACCTTCCTCTTGATCACCACGGAGCCGTCGCGGCGCCGGAAGCTGAGCGCGTACAGCTCCTCCGGGCCGTGGTACCGCAGCCAGAGATGGCCGCCGTCCCAGTCCCGGGCGGGCGTGCGCGGCGTCGTGACGGGCCGGCGCAGACGCACCCAGGTGGTGACGGACACCGATCCGAAGTCCCGGCGCCGGCTGACGAGGCGGAAAACGGCGGAATCGGTGGTGTGCGCGGAGTCCGGCCCGGTGTCTCCCGCGTCCGGCGTCCCGGTCCAGCCGTCCCCGCCCGAGGCGAAGAGCGAGCCGCTGGTGACCACCCAGTCCCCGGAGACGCGCACGTCGGCGGCGCGCGGATGCCGGAAGGCGTACTCGTTCGTCACCAGCCCGTCGGCGCCCAGGACCGGAGCGAACGGGGCCGGCGCGTGCCCGAGCGCGCGGTCCAGGAGAACCGCGCCGGTCACCGTGACGCAAGCCGAGACCGCGAGACCGCCCCCGAGCAGGGCCCGACGGGAGACCCGCAAGCCACCGGCCGCCCGCGGACTCCCGGCCGGTGTGCCGGTCACGGGCTCACCTGTGGGGTGACCCGCAGGTCGCCGACGGTGGGCCAGGAGTGCCGGGTCATGTCCCGGTACGCGGAGTAGGCCACGCCGCCGGTCTCCGACCGGGCCATGAGCGTCATGCGCACGGAGCCGTCCACGGCGATGCGCGTCGCGTTCCCGGTCACGGTGACGGACACCCGGTGGCTGTCCCCGGGGGTGAGCGAACGGGTGCCGACGAGTTGCTGGTTGTCCGCGTCGCCGGACAGGACGTTCAGCCGGTCCGGGCCGACCTGAACGCAGATGGCCAGCGCACTGCCCACCCTGACCCAGACCGCTCCGCTGACGCCCGGGCCGGACAGCCGCCGTACCGTGCCGGTCACGGTGTAACCGGTCCATCCGCGGGCGCGCTCCGGCTGGTAGGCGCCGTATGCGGAGAGCGTACGGCCGGTGGGTTCGATCACGGTGCGTGAGACGCGGAACGGGGCGGGCACGCCGGGCGCGCTGAGCCACTGCGCCGCGGGATCCATCAGGTCGGAGCCCGACACGCTCTGCCGGGGGCCCGAGCCCGCGAGGGCACCGGTGAGCTGACGGACGGTGAGGGCGGTGAACCGGGGCCAGTCGGCGCCCGGCCGGTTGATGCCCACCCTGATGCCGATGCCGCCGGTGATGTCGGCCGCGGCCAGGCGGGACGTGCGGCGCAGGGTGACGGTGCCGTCGACCCGCACGGTGGTTGTCTGTCCCTGCACGGTGATGCGCAGGTGGTGGGTGCGCGCCGCGGGGAGTCTGGCTTCACCGACGTGCTCGCCGTCGACGGAGAGCAGCAGGGTCCCCTGGCTCACGCTGACCGTGACCGGTTCCCGGCTGCCGCCGCGGACCTGCACGGCGCCCTGGTTGGTGCCGTCGCCCAGGCCGCCGAGGGCGGCGTCCACCTGGTAGCCGGTCCAGTCGACGCTGCTCATGGCCCGGTAGTCGGCGGCGGCGTACCGGGCCGCGCCGGCGGGCGGGGGGCCGTCCCCGGTCAGCGCACCGATGCCGGACTGGCCGGTCCCGTCGTCGCGGCCCCACAGTTCCGGGTGGGAGAGCGGAGCCGGCTCCGAGGGGGCGACCTGGGTCCACTGCGCGATCTGGGTCATCAACGACGTCAGCCGGGTGCTGCGCACCACCTCCAGACGCTGCACCTGCCGGGCCGCGGCGGCACGGCGGCTAGCCGTGAGCGGCCGGGAGGAGTCGTTGGTCAGCGTGGCGGTGAAGTACTGCTCCATCAGGGCCTGCAGGGTGGGACCGGGGCTCGGGACGTTGACCTTCTCGGTCGCCTCCGAGAAGGGGTAGGCGAAGACCTGGGGCTTCGGCAGCCGGTGCTCGGCGAAGTCGGCGATCGACTGCTCGATGTCCTGCGTGACCCGGTGCTCGTACTCCTTGCGGGTCTCCAGCCGGAGCTGCTCCGCGAGCCACAGACGGTTGGCCAGCATGGAGGCCGTGTGTCCCGCGGCGTCCACGGCGGCCCGCAGATGCAGGTCGTGCGTGTGGTCCTGGAAGTCCCAGCGCCCCGAGGCGGCCATGCGCTGGATCTCGTTCCAGGACAGGTAGTAGGGACGCCGGTCGACGCGGCCGGTGATGAGGAAGACGCTGCCGTGCATGTGGTGCCGGGCCAGAATCCGGTCACCGTACACCCACAGGCCGTTGGGGCCGTCGTCGAAGGTGATGTACACCGAACGGGGCGGCGCGGGGCCGCCCTTGAGGTAGTCCACGAACTCGTCCGTGGTCAGACTGCGGTAGCCGGCCTGCTCCAGCGCGGCCATCTGGGCTTCGAAGTCCTGCGGAGTGACCACGTAGGAACTGTTGTTGTGACCGATGTCGTGGTAGGCGAGCACGACCGGGGCCGAGGTGGCGGGCAGGCTCTTCACCGTCGCCGACCACGCGGCGGTGTCGGCGGACGACAGGTCCACCGCGGCGGTGTCCACCTGGGTGCTCATGTACTTCTGGTACAGGTAGAACTCGGTCGCGGCGTAGAACGGCAGGGCGAGCACGGCCAGGGCGAGGAGCACCAGGCCGGCCCTCGCGGCGTAGTGCCCCGGCCCCCGGCGCGGGCGGCGCCGCGTGGTGGACGGCGCCGTGAAGGACTCGTGGCGCGTCACGGCAGGATGCTTCCTCTCGTCAGCACGATCAGGTAGGCGCCGCACACCACGGCGGAGGTCAGCAGCGCGGCGAGCAGCCGCAGCAGCAGGCGGAAACCGGTCATCAGTTGTCCCCCCGGGCCCAGACGCCGCGCCGGATGGTGGCGAAGGAGTACGGCAGCAGCCAGGCCAGGACGAGCGCGGAGAGCAGGCTCATCAGGGGGCGGTAGCGCCAGCGGCCGTCACCCGGATTGTCGATCTTGAAGGCCAGCCCCCAGACGCAGCCCTTGAGGATCACTCCGCACAGGTACAGCAGGGTGAGGAAGGCAGCGCCGTGCAGCGGGGCCCACAGCAGGTGCCGGAACGCCATCACGGGCGCGGCGACGACCCACAGGGCGTGCCCGTAGTAGAGCGCGGCCGGGCCGAGGCCGCGGCGCCACATGAACGAGCCGGTGAAGAACAGGTTCCGGATGAAGCTCTTCTTCCAGCGGATCTGCTGCTTCATGAAGGGCTTGAAGCGGGCCGGGACGTTCGTCCACACCTTCGCGGACTGCACGTACCCGATCCTCCAGGCACGCTCCGGGTAGTCCTGGGCGGTGATGAACGGGGAGTCGGCGTAGCGCCGCTTGAGTGCGCCGCCCTTCCAGCGCTGGCCCAGGACGTAGCCGGTCAGCTGCCGGTCGGTGGCGAAGCGGAAGGGCGCGCCGAGGAAGCGGTCACCGGCCCAGGCGGGCAGGTAGTTGTAGATCGCGTCGCGCCGGAAGACGGCCAGCGGACCGGACACGCACGTCACCGAGCCGAAGGTGGACTCGGCGGCCTTCGCGACCCGGAACTGGCCCTCGTACCAGACGTCCTGCGCCTTGGTGAAGAAGGTGTGCGCCGCGTTCAGCGCCCTGGCGTGACCGCTGGCCGCGCCCAGTTCCGGGTGGGTGACCAGCGCGCGGACGCAGCGGGCCAGCGCGTCCGGGGCGAGGATGCAGTCGGAGTCGGTGAAGGCGATGACGTCACCGTCGGCGATCTCGCAGGCGCGCACGAGGGCGTGCTTCTTGCCGACGTTCTTCTCCAGGTAGACGACCGTGATGCCGAGCTCGGCCTCGAGACGGCGCAGAACGTCCCGGGTGCCGTCCTCGGAGAGGTCGTCGACCACGATGACCTGCAGGTCCGGGTAGTCGCTGCCGGCCATGGAGCGCACGCAGTCCTCGATGCACTCCTCCTCGTCCTTGACCGCCAGCAGGAAGGAGACGCGGGGCACGGAGGGCAGGGAGGGGAAGGAGGCGAGGTCCTTCGGCCGCGGGCGGCGCCTGAGCAGCCGCTCCGACGGGTCGTCGTAGCGGCTGTAGGCGATGTAGAGCATGGCGATGGTGCCGATGAGGACCGTGAAGCCGTAGCCCAGCACCAGCGGGCTCTGCGCGAGCCGCGGCGCTTCCCGGCCGAGGATCAGCAGCATGGGCAGCAGGCACACCAGCGTCAGGACCCGCCGGGCGGCGTGCCGGATCGCAGGGTCCTGCCGGTCCAGGGCGCGCCGCAGGAAGCCGGGCCGGTGCCGCCGGGCCGAACGCAGCCGGGGCAACGGCACCGGCGCGGCGGTGGGACGGGACGGGCCGGGGTGCGACGGGGTGAGCACGGCCACCGGTCCGTCCAGGGCCGCCCCGCCGGTCCCGGCATCGCCGTACGGCGGGACGCGGCCCGGGGTGTACGACGCGTGGGGGCCGGAGGGGTACGGCGCCTGGGGGCCGGAGGGGTACGGCGTCTGGGGGGCGCGTTCGGCGGTCCGGTCCCCGAACGCCTGGTCGACGTAGGCCAGGGCGTCACCGTTCTCGGCCCAGCCGGGACCGTATGCCTGATGGGGGATCACGCCCGGAGTCATGCCCGGAGTCATGCCCGGGACCATCCCCGGGGCCGTGTCCTCATACGACCGCTCGCCACCCGGCGGGCGGTGGTAGCCGCTGCTCACACAACCGCCTTGCTGGGTATGGAGTCGAGTCGGTAGGTGGCGTCCAGCACCAGCGGCTGACCGGCGAGCCAGCCGAGGTCCACCCCGGGGTGCACGGTGTGCACCAGCACGAGGTCCCACTCCTCGGCGCCGGGCTCGACGACACCGGTGTGCACGGCCGGGCCCAGTCGCAGCGAGGGCACCAGCGGGTCGGAGAACGCCATCTTCGCGCCGTCGGCGGCGAGTTCCTCCATGATCTCCAGCGCCGGGGACTCCCGCAGGTCGGCGACGCCGGGCTTGTAGGCGATGCCGACGACGAGGATGCGGGCGCCCGAGACGGACCTGCCGCGGTCGGCCAGGATCTCCCGGACCCGCTGTACGACGCGCCGCGGGCGGCCGGCGATGGCGGTCATGGCGGCGTCGATCAGGGGCGAGGACACCCGGCGCGCCCGCAGCTGCCACAGCAGGTAGTGCGGGTCGCAGGGTATGCAGTGCCCGCCGACGCCGGGACCGGGGTAGAACGGCATGAAGCCGTACGGCTTGGTGGCGGCCGCCTCGATGATCGGCAGCGGCTCCAGGCCCAGCACCCGGCAGTCCTCGGCGAACTCGTTGGCCAGCGCGATGTTGACCGCGCGGAAGGTGTTCTCCCACAGCTTGGTCATCTCGGCCTGTTCGGCGGACGGCATGAGGTGGACGGAGGGCGCCGTGCGCTCCAGGACGGCCATGGCGAGCCGGTTGGTCAGCTCGTTCGTACCGCCGACCACCCGCGGCGTGCGGTCCTGCGCGTGGTGGGCGTTGCCCGGGTCGATGCGCTCGGGCGAGAAGGCCACGTACACGTCGGCGCCCACCCGGAACCCGCGGGCGGTCAGCGGCTCGACCAGCAGCTCGCGGGTGGTGCCCACGTAGGTGGTGGAGGTCAGCATGATCAGCTGACCCGGCACGGCGTGCGCCACCACGGAGGCGCAGGCGGCGGACAGCGCCGTCAGATCGGGCACCAGGTGGCGGTCGACGGGGGTCGGCACGCAGATGACCACGGTGCGGGCCCGCTGGAGGGCCGCGGGGTCCGCGGTCAGGGTGAAGCGGGGGTCCTCGACGCGGGCGGTGAGGCGGTCGTGGTCGCTCGGCAGGAGGTCGACCGCCCGGTCACGAATGGCGTCCAGCCGCGCCTCGCTGACGTCGACGCCGATCACCTCGTTGCCCGCGGCGAGCAGGGCGAGAGCGGTGGGGAGACCTACGTATCCCAGACCCACGACGGCGACGGGAGCGGCAGCGAGCTCGGCAGGGGTCGGCGGGCGGGTCTCCGGTGCCGAGCGCGCGGGCAAGAGAAGTTCCATGACTCTCCGTGAACAAGAAGGGGACGGCAGACGGCTCTGTCGCACAGCGCCACCGGTGCGCAGGTGATGCGCACCCAGCGGGTAAGGGAGGGAGCCGTGTCCGCGGCAGACAGATGGAGGGGTTCGTGACCTCGTCCGGGCGATTCCCGCGGCAGGACGTTGAAGCGGAAACTACGCCGCCGTCTGTCTTTCATCAAACGTCAGACAGAGACCAACTTGGCCGTTTTTAAAGGGAAATGCGGAGGCAAGTCGGCTGCAAGATGCCGCGCTTGCCACAGAAGGCCCCATTTCCCCATGGGGAGATCATTAACATCCTGCGATCATCACGTGATGGGTGTGAAGGATTTGTGGACCTGGTTACCGAGGGACACAGCACGAAAGCCGGCAGGACCTGTCACCGCGGGGCCGGTGAAGGCCCGGCAGGCGGAGGGGAGTTCCTGGCCCGGAGCGCGGGGGGAGGTCACTGCCCGGGGCGCGGGCCGCTGGGGGAAGGTCACTCGGGACGAGGACAGGAACACATCGCTGCGAGCGGGGCGCGGATGCGGGGCATTCCACTGGGGAAGCGCGGGGGTTGGAGCGACCGCGAGGGTGCCGGGGTGGAACCTCTGACGGGGGTCCGGGACAGGCCCCGGGGCGAGGCCCGATGACAAAACCCGCCGGAACCCCGGAGCGAGGCCCGATGACAAAACCCGCCGGGACCGCGGGAGAAGCCCCGTTGCGGAATCCCGCGGGGGTTCGGTGCGCAGTCCCGTGCCGTGGCCTCCTGGCCGGCTGACGCGGTGGGTGGGCGGGAAGCACCCCGGAGTCCGGGGCGGAGCCCCGCGGCGGGGGCTCCCTGGCCAGCAGGCAGCCCCCGAGGTCCATGGCGCCGCGGCTCAGGGCCGGTGGCCCGGAGCCGTACGACGAGCGGAGCCGGGCGTCAGAAGCCCAGTTTGCGCAGCTGCTTCGGGTCGCGCTGCCAGTCCTTCGCGACCTTCACGTGCAGGTCGAGGTAGACCGGCGTGCCCAGCAGCGCCTCGATCTGGCGCCGGGACTTGATGCCGACCTCCTTCAGCCGCTTGCCCTTGGGGCCGATGATGATCCCCTTCTGGCTGGGCCGTTCGATGTAGACGTTGGCGTGGATGTCCAGCAGGGGCCGGTCCGCGGGGCGGTCCTCGCGCGGGAGCATCTCCTCCACGACCACGGCGATGGAGTGCGGCAGTTCGTCGCGGACGCCTTCCAGGGCCGCCTCGCGGATCAGCTCCGCCACCATCACCTGCTCGGGCTCGTCCGTCAGGTCGCCCTCGGGGTAGAGCGCCGGCCCCTCCGGCAGCAGGGGGATCAGCAGATCCGCCAGCAGATCCACCTGCCGGCCGGCGGTCGCGGACACCGGCACGATCTCCGCCCACTCGATGCCCAGCTCCTTGCCGAGCTGGTCGATCGCGATCAGCTGTTCGGCCAGGGCCTTGGAGTCGACCAGGTCGGTCTTGGTGACGATCGCGACCTTCGGGGACTTCTTGATCCCGGCCAGCTCCTTGGCGATGAACCGGTCACCGGGCCCGATCTTCTCGTTCGCCGGCAGACAGAAGCCGATCACGTCGACCTCGGCCCACGTCGTGCGGACGACGTCGTTGAGCCGCTCGCCGAGCAGCGTGCGCGGTTTGTGCAGCCCCGGGGTGTCCACGAGGATCAGCTGGGCGTCCGGCCGGTGCACGATGCCCCGTACCGTGTGCCGCGTCGTCTGGGGCTGGTCCGCGGTGATCGCCACCTTCTGCCCGACCAGAGCGTTCGTGAGGGTGGACTTGCCCGCGTTGGGGCGGCCCACGAAGCAGGCGAAGCCGGCGCGGTGGACGGTCTCGCCCGGCTGCTCGGATGACTGGGTGCGAACGCTCATGGCGTTCATTGTCCCTGATCCACGAACCCCCGCCGTACCGGTCCACGCCCCCCGCCCCCACGGTGAGCTTCCGGTAACGCTCCGGCAATGAAACGTCACGGAAACACACCCGTACACGACCGGAAACGCATCCGGGTCACCCTCTGACGCAGCCCCCACCCCCGTTGGAGACCCCGTGACCCTCGCCGCCGCCCACGTGAACACCGGCGACACCGCGTGGCTGCTCGCCGCGACCGCCCTCGTCCTGCTGATGACCCCGGGCCTGGCCCTGTTCTACGGCGGCATGGTCCGCGCGAAGAGCGTCCTCAACATGCTGATGATGAGCTTCGTGTCGATCGCCCTGGTCACGGTGGTCTGGCTGGCGGCCGGCTACTCGCTGGCCTTCGGCGACGACGCCTTCGGGGGCCTCATCGGCGGCCTCGGGCAGGCCGGGATGCGCGGCCTCGGCCCGGACAGCGTCCATGGCACCGTCCCCACCGTCCTCTTCGCCACCTTCCAGCTCACCTTCGCGATCATCACGGCCGCGCTGATCAGCGGCGCGGTCGCGGACCGGGCGAAGTTCGGCGCCTGGCTGGTCTTCGTGCCCCTGTGGGCGCTGCTCGTATACGTTCCCGTCACCCACTGGGTGTGGGGCCCGGGCGGCTGGATAGCGAACGGACTCGGCGCCCTCGACTTCGCCGGCGGCCTCCCCGTGGAGATCACCTCCGGTGCCTCCGGCCTCGCCCTGTGCCTGGTCCTGGGCCCGCGCCTCGGCTTCAAGAAGGACGCCATGCGGCCGCACAACCTGCCCATGGTGGTGCTCGGCGCCGGGCTGCTGTGGTTCGGCTGGTTCGGATTCAACGCCGGCTCCGCGCTCGGCGCGAACGGCCTCGCCGCCGCCGCGTTCCTCAACACCCTCGCCGCCGGCTGCACCGGCCTGCTCGGCTGGCTCTTCGTCGAGCAGAAGAGGGACGGGCACCCCACCACCCTCGGCGCCGCCTCCGGCGCGGTCGCCGGCCTCGTCGCGATCACCCCGTCCTGCGGCACGGTCTCGCTGCTCGGCGCGCTCGTCGTCGGCCTCGCCGCCGGTGTGGTCTGCAGTTACGCGGTGAGCTGGAAGTTCAAGCTGAACTACGACGACTCCCTGGACGTCGTCGGCGTCCACCTGGTCGGGGGGATCATCGGCACACTGCTGATCGGCCTGTTCGCCGAGAAGGCGATGACCGGAGGCGCCGAGGGCCTCCTCTACGGCGGCGGACTCGCCCCGCTCGGCAAGCAGCTCGTCGCCGTGGCCGTCGTGGCGGGATACGCGTTCGCGGTGACGTACGGCCTGGGCAAGGCGATCGACAAGGTCGTGGGCCTGCGGGCGAGCGAGGAGCAGGAGCACACCGGCCTGGACCTTACGGTGCACGCGGAGACGGCATACGATCACGGCGTCCTGGGCCACGGCGCCCCGGTCGCCCACTCGC
This sequence comes from Streptomyces sp. NPDC097129, assembly GCF_055668065.1. NCBI lineage: Bacteria > Bacillati > Actinomycetota > Actinomycetes > Kitasatosporales > Streptomycetaceae > Streptomyces > Streptomyces sp. NPDC097129. The sequence goes on from NZ_JBVOQE010000001.1 coordinate 776,892, forward strand.
TCGTCCCCACCGCCCAGAAGGTCACCCCCCAGGCATGAAGCTCATCACCGCGATCGTCAAGCCCTACCGCCTCGACGAGGTCAAGACCGCGCTCCAGGAGCTGGGCATCCAGGGCCTGACCGTGAGCGAGGCCAGCGGCTACGGCCGCCAGCGCGGGCACACGGAGGTGTACCGGGGCGCCGAGTACCAGATCGACCTGGTGCCCAAGGTCCGTATCGAGGTCGTCGTCGAGGACACGCTGGCCGAGGACGTCATCGACGCGATCGTGCGCGCCGCGCAGACCGGCAAGATCGGCGACGGCAAGGTGTGGGCGCTGCCCGTCGACACGGTCGTCCGGGTCCGCACGGGCGAGCGCGGACCCGACGCCCTGTAGGACTGCCTCAGCCCGCGGAGCCTGTCCCGGCCCGTCTCAGCCCGCGGAGACGGTCTGACGCACCTCGCCGTCCGGGCCGGCCAGCAGCACCGGCGTCCCGGCCCCGCCGAGGTCGCGTACGGCGGCGAGGTCCTCCGCGTTCGCGGACTCCGCCTCCGTCACCACCGCCGCCGCCTCCAGCGACTTCGCGCCGGACGCCACCGCCATGGCGACGGCCGTGCGCAGCGCGCTCAGCTTCAGCGAGTCCAGCGCCACGGTCCCGGCGACATACGTGCGGCCGGTGTCGTCGCGGACGGCGGCCCCCTCCGGCACGCCGTTGCGGGCGCGGGCCGAACGGGCCAGGGTGACGATCTTGCGGTCCTCGGCGTCGAGCGCGTTGCTGTCGGTCATGACCCGAGCATACGAACAACCCCGCCCGTCATCCGGCCACGGGGTACACCGTCCCGCGCCGGCCCTCCGGGGAGGCCGACCATTCCACGGCCCTAGGCGCGGTCCAGACGCAGTCGTTCCGCTTTCGGGAGGCCGGCGACCACCAGATCGTAGGAGTGCTCGACGAGTTCACGGATCAGAGGGTCCGGGAGGTCGCCGTCCACCGTGACCGTGTTCCAGTGGCGTTTGTTCATGTGCCAGCCGGGCACGATCAGCCCCTCGTGCTCGCGGCGCAGCCGGATCGCGTCCTCCGGGTCGCACTTGAGGTTGATCGTCAGGGGCCGCGCGTCCAGCTGGGTCAGCGCGAACATCTTGCCCAGCACCTTGAACACCGAGACGTCGGGGCGGAACGGGAAGTCCTCCACGACGGCGTTGAACGACAGGCACAGCGCGCGCAGTTCCTCGGGGGTCACTCCGGCTCCTCCTCGCCGTCGGGCTCGCCGGCCGGGGTGACCGGCTCGACCAGCACCGTGACGATCTTGTTGCGCCGTCCGGCGGCGGACTCGGCCGTCAGCCGCAGCTTGCGTCCGTCGGGCAGCTCGACCACCGCGGAGGCGCCGGCGATGGGCACCCGGCCGAGGGCCTTGGCGAGCAGCCCGCCGACGGTCTCCACGTCCTCGTCGTCGAAGGCCTCCAGGCCGTACAGCTCGCCCAGGTCGCCGATGTCGAGGCGCGCGGTGACCCGGAACCGGTCCGCGCCCAGCTCCTCCACGGGCGGCAGTTCCCGGTCGTACTCGTCGGTGATCTCGCCGACGATCTCCTCGAGGATGTCCTCGATGGTGACGATGCCGGCCGTGCCGCCGTACTCGTCGATGACGACGGCGACGTGGTTGCGTTCCTTCTGCATCTCCCGCAGCAGGTCGCCCGCGTTCTTGGTGTCCGGGACGAACACCGCCGGGCGCATCGCCGTGGAGACCAGCTCGCTCTCGGCGTCCCGGTTGATGTGCGTCTTGCGGGTCAGGTCCTTGAGGTACACGATCCCGACGATGTCGTCCTCGCTCTCGCCGGTGACCGGGATGCGGGAGAACCCGGAGCGCAGGGCGAGGGTGAGGGCCTGCCGGATCGTCTTGTACCGCTCGATGGTGACCAGGTCGGTGCGCGGCACCATGACCTCGCGCACGAGCGTGTCGCCCAGCTCGAACACCGAGTGCACCATGCGCCGTTCGTCGGCCTCGATCAGCGACTCGGCCTCGGCGAGGTCGACCAGCGCGCGCAGCTCCGCCTCCGAGGCGAACGGGCCGCGGCGGAAGCCCCGGCCGGGGGTGAGCGCGTTGCCGATGAGGATCAGCAGCGACGGGATCGGGCCCATGATCCGGGCCAGCGGCAGCAGCACGTACGCCGCCGCCGTCGCGGTGTTCAGCGGGTGCTGACGGCCGATGGTGCGCGGGGAGACCCCGACGGCGACGTACGACACCAGCACCATCACGGCGATGGCGACGAGCAGCGCGGCGGCGGTGCTCGTGAACTCCTGGAGGCAGGCGTAGGTGACCAGCGCGGCGGCGGCCATCTCACAGGTGACGCGGACCAGCAGCGCCACATTGAGGTAGCGGGTGGGGTCGGCGGCGATCTGGGCGAGCTTGGCGCTGCCGCGGCGGCCGGACTTGACGGCTTCCTCGGCGCGGAAGCTGGAGACCCGCGCCAGGCCCGCCTCCGCGCAGGCGGCGAGCCAGGCGACGACGACCAGGGCGATCGCGCCGAGCACGAGTTGCGGACTCATGGGACTACGACACAGTGGGCGCCGGGGACGGCCCGGTCAGGCCCCGCTCGGCCCGCCAGCCGTCCACGATCGCCGCCTGCAGGCCGAACATCTCGGCCTTCTCGTCGGGTTCCTCGTGGTCGTAGCCCAGCAGGTGCAGCACCCCGTGGACGGTGAGCAGCTGGAGCTCCTCGTCCATGGAGTGCCGCGTCGGCGCGTCGGCGCCCTGCTGGGCGGCGACCTCCGGGCACAGCACGATGTCGCCGAGCAGGCCCTGCGGGGGCTCGTCGTCGTCCTTGGACGGCGGCCGCAGCTCGTCCATCGGGAAGGACATGACATCGGTGGGCCCGGGCAGGTCCATCCACTGCACATGGAGCTGCTCCATGGCGTCGGCGTCCACGACGATCACCGAGAGCTCGGAGAGCGGGTGGATGCGCATCCGTGCGAGCGCGTAGCGGGCGATGTCGAGGATCGCCTGCTCGTCGACCTCGGTTCCGGATTCGTTGTTGACGTCGATCGACATGGTGCTGTGTGTGTCTACTTCCCCTTGTGCCCGGACTTGCCCCGGCCGGCCTTGGGCCCGCCGTTCTCGGTGCCGTGCTGGCTGTCGTACTGCTCGTACGCGTCGACGATACGGCCGACCAGCTTGTGCCGGACGACATCCTGCGACGAGAGGCGGGAGAAGTGGACGTCCTCGACGCCCTCCAGGATCTCCTGGACCTGACGCAGACCGGACTTCTGCCCGTTGGGCAGGTCGACCTGGGTCACGTCACCCGTGATCACGATCTTCGAATCGAAGCCGAGGCGGGTGAGGAACATCTTCATCTGCTCGGGCGAGGTGTTCTGCGCCTCGTCGAGAATGATGAAGGCGTCATTCAGGGTCCTTCCCCGCATGTACGCCAGCGGGGCGACCTCGATCGTGCCGGCGGCCATCAGCCGGGGGATGGAGTCGGGGTCGAGCATGTCGTGCAGCGCGTCGTACAGCGGGCGCAGGTAGGGGTCGATCTTCTCGTAGAGCGTGCCCGGCAGGAAGCCGAGCCGCTCACCGGCCTCGACGGCGGGGCGGGTGAGGATGATCCGGTTGACCTGCTTGGACTGCAGGGCCTGCACGGCCTTGGCCATGGCGAGGTACGTCTTGCCCGTGCCGGCGGGGCCGATGCCGAAGACGATCGTGTGCTTGTCGATCGCGTCGACGTACCGCTTCTGGTTGAGGGTCTTGGGGCGGATGGTGCGGCCGCGGGAGGACAGGATGTTCTGCGTGAGGACCTGGGCCGGGGTCTCCGGGCCGTCGCTCGTGCCGTTGTCGCTGGCCTTGAGCATGGCGATCGAGCGTTCCACGGCGTCCTCCGTCATCGGCTGCCCGGTGCGCAGCACCAGCAACATCTCTTCCAGCACACGCGAGATGAGGGCGACGTCGACGGGGTCGCCGGCCGCGCTGATCTCGTTTCCCCGGACGTGGATGTCGGCCGCCGGGAAGGCCTTCTCGATCACACGCAGCAGGGAGTCGCCGGAGCCCAGAACGGTCACCATGGGGTGCTGGGCGGGGACGGTGAACTGTGCCTTCGCCTGCCCCTGCGCGGGGGTGTGAGCTGTGGGTGTCTCAGTCATGGGCCGGCGCGGAGCGCCTCGCGGTTCCTCCTCGTCACGGCCGCATGGCTTCGAGCGGCCTCGCGATTCCAAGGGTACGACGCGGGGGTGACATCACCGAAAGGCTTTTCGCCTGCGGCGAGGGGAGCGCATGGGTCTGCGGGTGAGTGGGGGTGGGGGTGAGGGGGGTTGCGGGTGAGTGGGGGTGGGGGTGAGGGGGGCTGCGGGTGAGGGGGGGCCGGCCGCGGCCACGCGGCGGAGCCGCACGGCGAGCACAGCCCCGCGCCCCTGGGTGGGCTGCGGTCCCGTCGGCGTCACGCCGGGTGGCGGAAGCCGAGCGTCGGGACGGCTCGGCGCAGGGGCCAGCACGCGGTCTGTTCGTCGGGGACCAGGCCCTCGAGGAAGGCGTAGCGGCGCAGGGCCGTCGGGTTCTGGCCGTCGAGCGAGCGGATCGCGCGCCACCAGGCGCCGATCTCGGCCCAGCCGGGCGCCGAGAGGGAGCCGCCGAACTCCTGCACGGACAGCGCGGCGGTGAGCCCCGCGAAGGCGAGGCGGTCGGCCAGCGGCCACCCGGCGAGCGTGCCGGTGACGAAGCCCGCGACGAAGACGTCGCCCGCGCCGGTCGGGTCCAGGGCCTCCACGGCGATGGCCGGGACCTCCGCGCACTCCCCCGTGCGCCGGTCCACCGCGTACGCCCCCTCCGCGCCGAGCGTGACGACCGCGACCGGCACATGGCGGGTGAGCGCGTGGGCCGCCGCCCGCGGGCAGTCGGCGCCGGTGTAGCGCATCGCCTCGTCCGCGTTCGGCAGGAAGGCCTCGCAGTGCTCCAGGTCGGCGAGGCCGGCGAGGTCCCACGCCCCGGTGTCGTCCCAGCCGACGTCGGCGAAGACGCGGGTGCCGCGGCTCGCGGCCGTGGCGATCCAGGGGGCGCGCCGGCCGGGCGTCAGGGAGGCGACGGCGGCGCGGGCGTGCGGCGGATGGTCCGGGGCGGGTTCCTCCGGGGGCGGTTCGTGCCCGTGGGAGACCATCGTGCGCTCCCCCTCGTACGCCATCGACACGGTGACCGGGGAGTGCCAGCCGGGCACGGTCCGCGACGGGGTGAGGTCGATGTTCTCGCCCTGCTCCAGCGCGTCCCAGCAGTACTCGCCGTAGTGGTCGTCGCCGAAGGCGGCGGCCAGCGACGTGCGCAGCCCGAGCCGGGCGAGCGCGGTGGCCATGTTGGCGACGCCGCCGGGGCTGGAGCCCATCCCCCGGGCCCAGGATTCCGTCCCGCGGACGGGGGCGGAGTCGAGGCCGGTGAAGATGATGTCGAGGAAGACGGTGCCCGTCAGGAACACGTCCCAGGGCGGATCGCCTGCCGTGCGCAGGGCGGCGAGCGGGTCGATCTGGGGCCGGCGGTTGCGGTCCTCTCCCAGGGATCCCATCGATCCCATGGCTCCGGTGGACGCGGTCACGGTGCGCTCCCTGACGTGGTGCGGGTCTGGCCAGTTTGCACCACGCCACCGACAACGCGCCGCTTCCGCCCGGCACCCCGCCACCGACAACGCGCCGCTTCCGCCCGGCGCCGTAACACCGCCGCCCGCCCCCTGACCGGCGTCCGGCCGCCGCGGCCCCCGCTGCCGCCCCACCGCACCGCCACCGGTCCCCCACCTGCGATGGCGGCCTCTTTTACCCCTCCTCGTGCACGCCAAACCGGAGCGTGCGCCAGATCACACCCCCCGCCCTTCTTCCGGCCCGTCGCGCTTGATACAAATTCTGCGCGCGTTCCTGTCCGTCGACGGTCGTCGCCCATCCCCCTTTCCGTGCCGCTCCTTTCGCATGCCCTGGGAACGCCCGTGTCCGCCCCTCGCACCACGCCCTGGCCCCTCGTCGCCCTCTTCACGGCCGGGTACCTCGCCCCCTATCTGCTGCCGACCACCGTCGGCCGCCTCGACTCCGGCCTGCCGCTGACGGCCACTCAGGCCGGCGCGGCCGGCAGCGCCCTGCTGCTCGGCTCGGCCGGCGCCGGCTTCCTCCTGGCCTCCCGGGTGGATCGGATCGGCGCCCGCCTGCTGGCCCGCATCGGCCTCACGCTCGCGCTGCTCGGTTACGGCGGCGCCGCGCTCACCACCGCCGTACCGGCCGTCGTGGCGGGCGCGGTGATCGGCGGGTTCGGCTCCGGGACCATCACCGCGGTCGCCGCGACCGGCATCGCCGCCCAGAAGGACCCGCACCGCACGACCACCGTGGGCCTCCTCGGCGTCTCCGCGCTGGCGGCCGCCCTGTGCCTGACGATCCCGCACCTGGGCCCGGGCCACGCCCAGCCGCTGGCGGCGATCGCTCTCACCGCACTCGCGGTCTGGCCCCTGACGGGCCGCCTCCCGGTCCGCGGCGCCGCCGCCCCGCACACCCGTCGCGCCCCGGCCACCCGCCTGCCCCATCTGCGGGCCGGCCTGCTCCTGGCCGCCGCGATGCCGTGCTGGTCCCTCGCGCAGAACGCGCTGTGGGGGGTGAGCGGCCGCATCGGCCTCACGCAGGCGCACCTGTCGGAGTCGGCGGTCGGCGCCGTGTTCGCCGTGGCGCTGGTCGCGGGCCTGCTGGGGGTGACGGGTGCGGGTGCGCTCGGCCCGCGCTTCGGCCGCACCGCGCCCATCGGCGCCGGCACGGTCGTGATCGCGCTCTGCATCGCGCTGAGCGCGTCCGCGACGGGCCTGACGTCGTTCGCGGCCGGCGAGATCGCCTGGAACGCGTTCTACCCGATCGTGCTGTCGTACCTGATCGGCCTGGCCGCTTCCCTGGACCCGCAGGGCCGCTGGGCGGTGCTGGTCGGGTCGGCCTCGTCCCTCGGCACGGCGGCGGGGCCGCTCACCGGCAGTGTGCTGGCCGCGCAGGCCGGGTTCCCGGTGATGGGCGCGGTCCTGGCGGCCGGCCTGCTGGTCATCGCCGTACCGATGACGGTGGTCGCCCGCTCGGCGGGCCGGCGCCCGCTCCCGGTGGTCGAGTTCCCCCTGGAGAGCCCGACCGTGGCCGAGATCCCCGTGGAGAGCCCGACCGTGGTCGAGATCCCCGTGGAGAGCCCGGCCCCACTGGCGCGCGATACGACCCCGGCCGCCTGACCGGCGTACGTCGTCAGAAGACGTACGCCTCCACCTCGGCGAGATACCGGGCCCGCCGCTCCTCGTCGTCGTCCAGGAAGGAGGCGAGGAAGGAGTTGCGGGCCAGCTCGCGCAGCCGGTCCTCGCCGAGGTGCAGGTCGCGCTGTACGGCGTCGAAGTTGTCGCCGGCGTAGCCGCCGAAGTAGGCGGGGTCGTCGGAGTTGACCGTGCACAGCAGCCCCGCGTCGAGCATCGCGGGCAGCGGGTGCTCGGCGAGGACGTCCACGGCCCGCAGCCGCACGTTGGACAGCGGGCACAGCGTCAGCGGCACCCGCTCGCGCACCAGCCGCTCGACCAGCGCGGGATCCTCCATGCAGCGCAGCCCGTGGTCGACGCGCTCGACGCCGAGGACGTCCAGGGCCTCGGTGATGTACTCCGGCGGCCCCTCCTCCCCCGCGTGCGCGACCCGGCGCAGCCCGAGCGCGGCGGCGGCCTCGTACACCTCGCGGAACTTCACCGGCGGGTGCCCGACCTCGGCGGAGTCGAGCCCGATGCCCGTGATCCGGTCCAGGTAGGGCTTGGCCGCGTCCAGAGTCTCCATGGCCGACTCGCCGGACTCGTCGCGCAGGAAGCACATGATCAGCCGGGTGGAGACGCCGTGCCGGGCCTCGCTGTTCCCGAGCGCCCGCCACAGCCCCTCGACGACCGTGCCCATCGGCACGCCCCGCGCGAGGTGGGCCTGCGGGTCGAAGAAGATCTCCGCGTGCCGCACGCCCTGGGCTGCGGCGCGGGCGAGATAGGCGTCGGCGAGATCCTCGAAGTCCCGCTCGGTGAGCAGCACGGCCATCAGGGCGTAGTACAGGTCGAGGAAGGACTGCAGATCCTCGAACCGGTACGCCTCGCGCAGGGCGTCCTCGTCGGCGTAGGGCAGCTGGACCCCGTTGCGCCGGGCCAGCGCGAAGGCCAGCTCGGGCTCCAGGGTGCCTTCGATGTGAAGGTGCAGTTCGGCTTTGGGCAGCGGCATCACCACATGTTACGGCGCTGTCACCTCCGCTTCGGAACCGGCACCCGGAGCAGGTCATGGGCCACGGTCAGCTCGCCCTCGAACCCGGCGGCCCGCGCCTGCCGCTCGAACTCCTCCGGCTCCGAGTAGCGCTGGCTGAAGTGGGTGAGCACCAGGTGCCGCACCCCGGCGTCCCGGGCCACCCGGGCGGCCTGACCGGCCGTCAGATGCCCGTGGTCGGCGGCGAGCCGGGCGTCCTCGTCGAGGAAGGTCGACTCGATGACGAGCAGATCGCACCCCTCGGCCAGGGCGTGCACACCGTCGCACAGGCGGGTGTCCATGACGAAGGCGAACCGCTGACCGCGCCGCACCTCGCTGACGTCCTCCAGCCGCACCCCGCCGAGCACGCCCTCCCGCTGGATGCGCCCGACGTCGGGCCCCTTGATGCCGTGCGCGGCGAGCTTCCCGGGCAGGATGCGCCGACCGTCGGGCTCGACGATCCGGTACCCGAAGGACTCCACGGGGTGGGACAGCCGGCGCGCCTCGAGCGTGTATCGCCCGGTCCGCGCGATCACCCCGTCCCCGCCGACCGGCGCCTCGGTGATCGGCACGGTCTCCCGGTAGGCCGTGGCGTACCGCAGCCGGTCGAAGAAGCGCTGCCCGGAGCGCGGGTAGTGGGCGGTGACGTCGTGCGGGACCTGGTCGAGGTTGATCCGCTGGATCACTCCGGCCAGGCCCAGCGAGTGGTCGCCGTGGAAGTGCGTGACGCACAGCCGGTTCAGGTCGTGGGCGGCGACCCCGGCCCGCAGCATCTGCCGCTGTGTGCCCTCACCGGGATCGAAGAGGAACCCCTCGCCGTCCCAGCGCAGCAGATACCCGTTGTGGTTGCGGTGCCGGGTCGGGACCTGGCTGGCGGTGCCGAGGACGACCAGTTCGCGTACGGACACGGCGTCTACCCGGGCGGCCAGTTCAGCCCGCGCCCGCCGAGCACATGGGCGTGCGCGTGCCAGACGGTCTGTCCGGCGCCGCTGCCGGTGTTGAACACGGTCCGGTAGCTCTCCAGGCCCTCCTGGTCGGCCACCGCCTGCGCCTCGCGGAGCACGTCGGCGGCCAGCTCGGGCGCCTCGGCGGCCAGCGCGGCGGCATCCCTGTGGTGGGCCTTGGGGATCACCAGGACGTGGGTGGGCGCCTGGGGGTTGATGTCACGGAAGGCGGTGGTCGTCTCCGTCTCGCGCACGATCGTCGCCGGGACGCTGCCCGCGACGATCTTGCAGAACAAGCAGTCGTCCTGCGGTTCCCCTGCCATGCGTGTGCCTCCTGACGCCGGGATGATCGCGTACGGAGGCATCGTAGCGAGTGGCTACGACAGCGCAGGCGCCGTCACTTGCCCTGTACGGGCCAGCAGGTCGGATCGCCCTGGCACCAGATGGTCCGCGTGACGGTCACGGTGACGGTCGGCCGCGCCGGCCCGGGCCCGTTCCCCGGCGGCCTGACGGGGGACGGGGTGGCGTTGCAGTCGCCGAGGCCGTTCACATGGAACACCTGCTTCCCGCCGACCGTGGCCGTCAGGTCCCCGCGCACACAGGCCCCGTCGACGGCGCGGGTCACCTTCCCGGTGACGGTGATGTCCCTGCCGTCCTTGGTCTGGCCCCGGCAGTCGACGGTGGCGACGGTGTCCGCGGAGGCGGAGGCGGAAGCGGAGGCCGTGGCCCCCTTGTCGCCGTAACCGGCCGTGCAGGTCATCCACCGCACGTCGACGTGGTGCCGTTCCAGTTCCCTGGTCGCGGTCCGGTCGGTGGTGTAGGCGACGGCAGCCGAACCGATCCCGCCGGGATCACAGGCCACGACTCCGCCGACGACCACGACGAGAAGGCCGACAGCGGAGGAAACACGCCTCAAACCGCCCATGCCCAGCAGCGTCCCACCACCGCACGCCGGACGGTAGACCGCATACGGCCACCGGGCGGGTCAACCGCGCAGCAGCAGCCACTCCTGAAGTTCCACCAGATTGCCCTCGGGGTCCTTCAGATGGGCGACCCGCATCCGGTCGGTCATCGCCTCGGGCCCGTGCAGCAGCTCGGCCCCGCGTGCGGTGATCTCCTCGCAGTACGCGTCCAGGTCGTCCACCCGCAGCACCACCAGCGACCGGTGCCCCGCCGCCGTCTCCCCCAACTCCCCCAGCACGGACGCCATCATCGCCCGGTCCTGCAACGCGATCCCCGCGGACCCCACAGCGGGGCTGAACTTCTCGTACGGCCCCGAAGCCGCCCCCGACTGCGGCTTCAGCCCCAGCACGTCGGCGTAGAAGCGGTAGCACGCGGCGAAGTCGGTGACCAGCAGCCGCACTTGAGCCAGTTCCACGAGGCAGCAACCCCCCGGTTCAGGACCACCGTCCGGTGCGGCCGAGGAGCAGTGCCGCGGCCGCCGTCCCGGCGGTCGACGTACGCAACACCGTAGGCCCAAGCACGTACGGCGCGGCACCCGCCTGACGAAACAGCTCCAACTCGTCACCGGCCACGCCCCCTTCGGGACCGACGACCAGCACGATCTCCCCCGATGCCGGCAACTCGGCCGTCGCCAGCGGAGCACTGGCGACATCGAAGTCCGAGTGCAGGACCCCGGCGAAGTCCGCCGTGGCCAAAAGTGCCGCAACCTGCTTGGTCGTGGCCGCGTCCGCGACCTGGGGGAACCGCACCCGCCGGGACTGCTTGCCCGCCTCCCGGGCGGTGTTGCGCCACTTGCCGAGCGCCTTCAGTCCCCGTTCGCCCTTCCACTGCGTGATGCAGCGTGCCGCCTGCCAAGGCACGATCGCGTCCACGCCGACCTCGGTCATGGTCTCCACGGCCAGCTCGCCCCGGTCCCCCTTGGGCAGGGCCTGCACCACGGTGATCCGCGGCGCCGGCGCGGGCTCCTCCTCGACCGACGGCACGTCGACGATCAGCCGGTCCTTGCCCTCGACCCCGGTCACCTGGCACAGCGCGTACCGCCCGGCGCCGTCCGTGAGGACGACCTCCTCGCCCACCTGGAGCCGCTTGACCGAGACCGCGTGCCGCCCCTCGGGCCCGTCCAGGACGAACCGGCCCCGGCCCGTCCCGAACGACTCGACGACGAAGACGGGCGCCGTCACCGCACCTCACCCCCGTGGATCCCGGCCGACAACGCTGTCCGCGCCGCCTCGGTCTCGGCGGCCAGCAGCTCCACCAGCCGTCCCGCCGGCACGGCCCGCGCCAGCCGGTGCCCCTGCCCCGCCCACAGCGCCATGCCCTGTGCATCGTTCGCCTTCGCGGCGGCCTTGCGCAGCGGCGCGGTCAGATGGTGGATCTCCGGGTACGCGGCCGGTGCGTACGGCCCGTGCTCGCGCAGGAACCGGTTGACCAGCCCCCGCGCCGGACGCCCGGAGAACGCCCGGGTCAGCTCGGTCCGCACGAACAGCGGGTTGGTCAGCGCGTCCTTGTGCACGGCGTGCGCGCCGGACTCCTGCGTCGCGAGGAACGCCGTTCCGAGCTGTGCGGCGCTCGCCCCCGCCGCGAGCACCGCGGCGATCTGGCTGCCCCGCATCAGCCCGCCCGCGGCGACCACCGGGATCGACACGGCCTCCCGTACCTGGGCCAGCAGCGACAGCAGTCCGATCCCCGCGCCGTCGTTCTCCGGCACGTCCCGGTGCGTGCCCTGGTGGCCTCCGGCTTCCACGCCCTGCGCGATCACCGCGTCGGCACCGGACTGCTGCACGGCGACGGCCTCGTCCGCGGTGGTGGCGGTGACCATCACATACGTCCCGACGCGGTGCAGGGAGTCGACGACCTCACGGCTCGGGACGCCGAAGTGGAAGGAGACCACCGGCACCGGGTCGTCCCGCAGCACCGCGAGCTTGGCGTCGTAGCCGTCGTCCCGGCCGCCGTCGGGGTCGCCCAGCTCGGTCTCGTACCAGGTGGCCTCCCCGGCCAGCTGGTGCGCGTAGACCTCTACGGCCCCGGACGGGGGCGCGGCGTTGGCCGCTCCGGTGGAGCCGGTGCTCGCACCGGGATATTCCAGCTGAGGCATGAAGACGTTGACCCCGAAGGGGCGGCTCGTCAGGCCGCGCAGCTGCTTGATCTCCTGGTACATCCCGTCGGCGGTCTTGTACCCGGCGGCCAGGAACCCCAGCCCGCCCGCCTCGCAGACGGCGGCGGCGAGCGGCGGGACGGAGACGCCGCCCGCCATGGGAGCCTGCACGATCGGACGGGGGAAGAGATCGGTCAGGGAGGACATGACGGCATGGTGTCACGTCCCCCGGACGGGACCGAATCCACCGTCCCTGTTGGCATAAGCCACAGGAACGGGCCGGTGACCGGGCGGTCGGCCGCCCGGTCCCGTAGCCATGGTCACCGCCCGTTGAACGCGTCCTTCAACCGGGAGAACAGACCCTGCTGCCCCGGCTGGAACTGGCCCGTGGGCCGTTCCTCGCCGCGGAGCTTGGCCAGCTCGCGCAGCACGCGCTCCTGCTCGGGGTCGAGCTTGGTCGGCGTCTGCACCTCGACGTGCACGATCAGGTCGCCCCGGCCGCCGCCGCGCAGATGCGTGACGCCCCGGTTGTGCAGCGGGATCGACTGGCCGGACTGGGTGCCGGGCCGGATGTCGACCTCCTCCATGCCGTCCAGCGTCTCCAGCGGCACCTTGGTGCCGAGCGCCGCCGCGGTCATCGGGATCGTGACCGTGCAGTGCAGATCGTCGCCGCGCCGCTGGAACATCGCGTGCGGCAGCTCGTGGATCTCGACGTAGAGGTCACCGGCGGGACCGCCACCGGGCCCGACCTCGCCCTCACCGGCGAGCTGGATGCGGGTGCCGTTGTCGACACCGGCCGGGATCTTCACGGTCAGCGTCCGCCGCGAGCGCACGCGGCCGTCACCGGCGCACTCCGGGCACGGGTTCGGCACGATCGTGCCGAAGCCCTGGCACTGCGGGCACGGCCGCGAGGTCATGACCTGGCCCAGGAAGGACCGGGTGACCTGCGAGACCTCACCACGGCCGCGGCACATGTCACAGGTCTGCGCGGAGGTGCCCGGCGCGGCGCCCTCACCCGAGCAGGTGGAACAGACGATCGCCGTCTCCACCTGGATGTCCTTGGTGGTGCCGAAGGCCGCCTCGTCCAGCTCGACCTCGACCCGGATCATCGCGTCCTGGCCGCGGCGGGTGCGCGAGCGCGGCCCGCGCTGCGACGCCGTACCGAAGAACGCGTCCATGATGTCGGAGAAGTTCCCGAAGCCACCCGCGCCGAAGCCGCCCGCGCCGGCGCCGCCGGACTGCGAGAGGGGGTCGCCGCCGAGGTCGTAGACCTGCTTCTTCTGCGGGTCCGACAACACCTCGTAGGCGGCGTTGATCTCCTTGAACCGCTCCTGCGTCTTCGGATCGGGATTGACGTCCGGGTGCAGCTCGCGTGCGAGCCGCCTGAACGCCTTCTTGATCTCATCCTGCGACGCGTCGCGGCGCACGCCGAGTACGGCGTAGTAGTCCGTGGCCACCTACGACTCCGCCAGGATCTGTCCGACGTACCGTGCCACTGCGCGTACCGCTCCCATCGTTCCCGGGTAGTCCATGCGGGTCGGTCCGACCACGCCGAGCTTGGCGACAGCCTCGCCGCCCGAACCGTAGCCGACCGACACGACGGACGTGGAGTTGAGTCCTACGTGGGCGTTCTCATGACCGATACGGACGGTCACGCCCGGATCCTTCGCCTCGCCGAGCAGCTTCAGGAGGACGACCTGCTCCTCCAGGGCCTCCAGCACCGGCCGGATCGTGAGGGGGAAGTCGTGCGGGAACCGCGTCAGATTGGCGGTGCCGCCGATCATCAGCCGTTCCTCGTTCTCCTCGACGAGCGTCTCCAGCAGCGTGGACAGCACCGTCGAGACCGTGCCGCGGTCCTCCGGTTCGAAGGCCTCCGGCAGATCCTCCACCAGCTTCGGCACATCCGTGAACCGGCGGCCCGCGACCCGGCTGTTCAGCCGGGCCCTGAGGTCCGCCAGCGCGGTCTCGCCGAACGGCGCCGGGCAGTCCACCATCCGCTGCTCCACCCGGCCGGTGTCGGTGATCAGCACCAGCATCACCCGCGCGGGCGCGAGCGACAGCAGCTCCACGTGCCGCACGGTCGAGCGGGTCAGCGACGGATACTGCACCACGGCGACCTGCCGGGTGAGCTGTGCCAGCAGCCGCACCGTCCGCGCCACCACGTCGTCGAGGTCGACGGCGCCCTCGAGGAAGTTCTGGATCGCGCGCCGCTCCGGGCCGGTCATCGGCTTCACACCGGCCAGCTTGTCGACGAACAGCCGGTAGCCCTTGTCGGTGGGGATGCGCCCCGCACTGGTGTGCGGCTGCGCGATGAACCCCTCGTCCTCCAGGGCCGCCATGTCGTTGCGGACCGTCGCCGGGGAGACACCGAGGTTGTGCCGCTCCGTGAGCGCCTTGGAACCGACCGGCTCCTCGGTGCCCACGTAGTCCTGGACGATGGCGCGCAGCACCTGAAGCCGTCGTTCACTCAGCATCGCGCACACCTCCAGAAGTCTTCCTCGTCTCGCCCCTGGCACTCTGCTCGTGCGAGTGCCAGACGTCCCCGGCCCAGTGTACGGCGGTGGGGTACGCCCCCGGCAAGGCTGGTCATACCGCGTGGCCGGTAAGGGCTAGCGTCGCGGGTATGACGGTGACTTGGGAAGAGCTGGGGTGGGAACGGCTGGCGGCCGGGGTCGGGCGGTGCCGGCTGCCGGGCTGGGACTGCACGACGGGGCTGATCGTCGGCGCGGACACGGCACTGATGGTCGACGCCGGGTCGAGCCTCGCGGAGGGGGCCCGGCTGCGCGCCGAGGCCGAACGGCTCACCGGGCACGGTGTGACCCATCTCGCGTTCACCCACCCCCACTTCGACCACGTTCTCGGTGCCTCCTCGATCCGGGCCGCGGAGGTCTTCGGCGCGGTCGGCATCGATTCGGCGTTCACCCCGCGCGGCCGGGAGGAGCTGCGGGTGGACGCGGTGGCGGCCGGCCTGGACCCGGAGGTCGCCGAGGAGGCCGCGGGGGCGCCGGTGCCGGTCGGCCACCTGGTCAGCGGCGAGTGGACCCTCGACCTCGGCGGCGGCCGCCAGGTGCTGCTCGCCAACGTGGGTCCCGGGCACACCGCCCACGATCTCGTGGTCCTGGTCCCGGGCGAGCGGGAGGTGGTGTTCTGCGGTGACCTCGTCGAGGAGTCCGGCGAGCCGCAGGCGGGCCCCGACGCCGTACCGTCGCAGTGGCCGGACGCGCTGGACCGGCTGCTGGCGCTCGGCGGCGAGGACGCGCTGTACGTGCCCGGTCACGGAGCGGTGGTGGACGCGGCGTTCGTGCGGGCGCAACGGGACGCGCTGGCGGCCCGCTTCGGCGTGTCGCGGTGATCCGCGCCCGGTGACGCCCGGGATTCTCCTATCGTCATCCGAATGCGGCAGTACTCCCCCGACCTGACCCCGCCCTGGAAGAAGAAGCCCGCGCCGGCGCCCGAGGTGGCGGCCGAGCCCGGCCTGGTGGTGGAGGAGCCCGGCAGCGGCTTCTGCGGTGCGGTGATCCGCTGCGAGGCGGGCACGGTCACGCTGGAGGACCGCTTCGGCAAGCACCGGGTCTTCCCCATGGAGCCGCGCGGCTTCCTGCTGGAGGGCCGGGTGGTGACGCTGGTCAGGCCCGCCTCGGCGGCTCCGGTACGGCCCAGTCGTACCGCGTCCGGATCTCTCGCCGTGCCCGGCGCCCGCGCGCGGGTGGCCCGGGCCGGCCGGATCTACGTCGAGGGGCGGCACGACGCCGAGCTGGTGGAGAAGGTGTGGGGCGACGATCTGCGCATCGAGGGCGTGGTCGTGGAGTACCTGGAGGGCGTCGACGACCTGCCGTCGATCGTGGAGTCCTTCGCCCCGGGTCCGGACGCCCGCCTCGGCGTGCTGGTGGACCATCTGGTGCCGGGCACCAAGGAGTGGCGGATCGCCGAGGCCGTGACGAGTGAGCACGCGCTGGTCGTGGGCCACCCGTACATCGACGTCTGGCAGGCGGTGAAGCCGTCGGCGCTCGGGATCGAGGCGTGGCCGGTGATCCCGCGCGGCCAGGACTGGAAGACGGGCGTGTGCCGGGCCCTGGGCTGGCCGGAGAACACGGGCGCGGCCTGGCAGGCGATCCTCGGCCGGGTGCGGTCGTACAGGGACCTGGAGCCGGAGCTGCTGGGCAAGGTGGAGCAGCTGATCGACTTCGTCACCGAACCCGTGGACTGACGCCTCAGTCCACTCAGTCCACCAGGTCCCGCACCACCGCGTCCGCGAGCAGCCTGCCCCGCAGGGTGAGCACCGCGCGGCCCCCGGCGTACGGCTCCGGCTGGAGGAGGCCGTCGGTCAGGGCCCGGTCCGCGGCCCGGCGGCCGTCCGCCTTCAGCAGGTCCAGGGGTACGCCCTCGCGCAGCCGCAGCTCCAGCAGGATGCGCTCGACCCGGCGGTCCTCCTCGCTCAGGACCTCCCGCCCGGCGCCCGGGGAGCGGCCCGCGGCCAGCGCCGCCGCGTAGGCGCCCGGGTGCTTGACGTTCCACCAGCGCACGCCGCCGACGTGGCTGTGGGCGCCCGGGCCGGCGCCCCACCAGTCGGCGCCGCGCCAGTACAGCTCGTTGTGCAGGCAGCGGCCCGCCTCGGAGGTGGCCCAGTTGGACACCTCGTACCAGTCGAAGCCGGCCGCGGACAGGGTCTCCTCGGCGATGAGGTACCGGTCGGCGTGCACGTCGTCGTCGGTCATCGGGACCTCGCCGCGCCGGATGCGCCGGGCGAGCTGCGTGCCCTCCTCGACGATGAGGGCGTACGCGCTGACGTGGTCGGGTCCGGCGCCGATCGCAGCGTCCAGGGAGGCCCGCCAGTCGTCGTCGGACTCTCCGGGCGTGCCGTAGATCAGGTCGAGGTTGACGTGGTCGAAGCCCGCCGCGCGCGCCTCGGCCACGCACGCCTCGGGGCGGCCGGGGGTGTGGGTGCGGTCGAGGATCTTCAGCACGTGCTGCCGGGCGCTCTGCATGCCGAAGGAGATCCGGTTGAAGCCGCCTTCGCGCAGGGTGGCGAGGTAGGCCGGGTCGACGGACTCCGGGTTCGCCTCCGTGGTGATCTCGGCGTCCGGCGCGAGGCCGAACTCGTCGCGGATCGCCGCCAGCATCCGTACCAGGTCGCCGGCGGCCAGCAGGGTGGGCGTGCCGCCGCCGACGAACACCGTGCGCACCGGGCGCGGGTCGTCGCCGAGCACCTTGCGGGCGAGGCGGACCTCGTCGGTCAGGGTGTCGGCGTAGTTGTCGCGGGAGGCCAGCACTCCGCCGGTGCCGTGCAGCTCGGTCGCCGTGTAGGTGTTGAAGTCGCAGTAGCCGCAGCGGGTCGCGCAGTAGGGCACGTGCAGATAGAACCCGAGGGGCCGCTCGGTCGCGCCGGCGAGCGCGGACGCGGGCAGCGCGCCGTCGTCGGGGACGGGCTCGCCGTCGGGGAGTGCGGAAGGCATGTCTCCCATTGTCCAGGACGGCGCGGGGTTACTCCGCCTGGAGGACGAGCAGCGCCAGGTCGTCCTCGGGCGGCTGCCCGCCGAAGCCGTGGACCAGCCGGCTGATCCGCTCGGCGACGAGGTCCGCGTCCAGGCCGGCGCACCCGGCGAGCGCGCGGGCCAGCCCGTCGCCGTCGTCGAACTGGTCGGGGCCGTTGCGCCGCTCGGTGACCCCGTCGGTGACGCACAGCAGGGTGTCGCCGGGCCGCAGCTCGATCGTCTCGCTGGCGTAGGTCTCGTCCTCGACGACCCCGAGCAGGGTCTGCGGGCGCGCGGCGGTGCGTACGTCGCCGCCGGGCCCGAGGACCAGCGGCAGCGGGTGCCCGGCGGAGGCGAGGGTGCAGCGGACGCCGCCCGCGTGGGGGACCAGCTCGCCGTAGAGCAGGGACAGGAAGCGGGTCTGCGGGCCGTCGCCGGGGGCGAGGGGACCGGCGAAGGCGCGGGCGGCGGCGTCGGCGGCCTCGGTGGCGTCGTCCAGGAGGAGCTGGTTGAGGCGGTCGAGGACGTCGGCGACGCCGTAGCCCTCGCGGGCCAGCAGCCGCAGCCAGGGGCGGGCGAGTCCGATGACGACGGCGGCCTCGGGGCCCTTGCCCTGGACATCGCCGACGGCGAAGCACCAGCGGCCCTCTCCGGCCGGGAAGACGTCGTAGAAGTCGCCGCTGGGGCCGCCCTTGTCGCAGGGTTCGTAGACGAGCGCGGTGCGCACGCCGGGGATCTCGGCGACGGCGCCGGGCAGCAGGCCGCGCTGGAGGACCGCGCTGATGGTGGCCTGCCGGGCGTACTGGCGGGCGGCGCCGATGGCGAGCGCGACGCGCCTGCTGAGGTCCTCGACGAGCCCGGTGACCTCGTCGGGGAAGCGGAGCAGTCCGGTGCGGCCGATGACGAGGGTGCCGAGCGGGCGGCCGCCGGCGACGAGACGGTAGGCGAGCGCGGCGCCGTGCGGGCCGAGGGCGGCCACCGGCCAGGGGTGGGGCAGCGGGCCCGGGGAGGCGGCGTCGGGCGGGCGGGGCGGTTCCTTCTCCAGGGCCTGGCGCAGCTCCTCGACGAGGTGCTCGCTGCTGTGCCACACGCGGGCGGGCCGGTCGCCCGGTCCGCCGCCGTCGGCCCAGCCGCGCCCGGTGACCTCGTCCTCCAGCCACACCGCGCACCAGTCGGCGAGGCGGGGCACGACGAGCTGGCCGGTCAGCGACGCGACGAGGTCCTCGTCGAGCTGTCCGGCGAGCAGGTCGGAGGCCTCGGCGAGGAAGGACAGGGCGCCGCGGCCGAGCCAGTCCCCGTCGCTGTCGGCGCCGCGCGGCCCGGGGGCGAGGATCCCGGCGAGCCGGAGGGCCTCGCCGAGGGCGCGGTCGCCGGGGTCGGTGAGGTGGGGGCGGTCGTCGTGGTGGGCGCGGTCCTCGCTGTCCGGGGTGAGCCGGGCCCACACCGTCTTGGCGGTACGGCGGTAGGTGACGCCCCAGGACTCGGCGAGCGCGGCGACCAGGTGCAGGCCGCGGCCGTACTCCGGTTCCGGTGTCCCGGGGTCGGCCCCGCTGTCGCGGGGGGCGCGGGCGGGGTGCCGGTCGGTGACCTCGACGACGACGGCGCCGGCCGGCTCCAGCCGGCAGTGCAGGTCGACGTCGGTGCCCGCGTGCACGACCGCGTTGGTGACCAGTTCGCTGACGAGGAGGGCGGTGTCCTGGGCGAGCCGCTCGGTGAGCCGGTCGGCGCCGGGCAGGGCGAGGCCGGTCCACTCGGCCAGCGCGGCGCGGACCAAGCCGCGGGCGGTGCCGGGCGCGAGTTCGCTGCCGGGCAGGAGGGCGTGCGCCCGCGCACGGCTGTCGGCGTGCGCGGGCGCGGCACCGGTCAGGATCTCGGTCTCGCGCTGCGTCGGTACGACCCCCATCGACAACTCCCCGAGCGGTTCGGCTGGACATCTGTCGGGCGTTGGCGACAGGGTGACAGACCGGACCGGCGCATAAGCGTGGAGTTACCGAACTGGGTCGCGATGAGTGAGAAGAGGGGCGCGCGGATGCCCGGATCCGGACAGAAAGAGTTCGGATCCGGGCATCTGGCGTTCATCATGCGTGCGCCGCTGGACTATGCCAGACACGTCCCCGGCATCCGGGACCTACGCCTCGCGCGTCCCGGCGTACATCTCGTCCAGCAGGTGCCGGTACTCGCGCTCCACGACCGGACGCTTCAGCTTCAGGCTCGGGGTGATCTCGCCGTGCTCGACGTCGAGGTCGCGGGGCAGGAGGCGGAACTTCTTGATGGTCTGCCAGCGCTGCAGGCCCTCGTTGAGCTCCTTGACGTAGCCGTCGATCAGCTCGACCGTCTGCGGCGCGGCGACCACCTCGGCGTACGCCTTGCCGGCCAGGCCGTTGTCCTTGGCCCAGTCGAGGATGGCCGGCTCGTCGAGGGCGATGAGGGCGGTGCAGAAGTTCCGGTCGGCGCCGTGGACGAGGATGTTGGAGACGTAGGGGCAGATCCCCTTGAACTGGCCCTCGACCTCGGCCGGCGCGACGTACTTGCCGCCGGAGGTCTTGATCAGGTCCTTCTTGCGGTCGGTGATGCGCAGGTAGCCGTCGGGCGACAGCTCGCCGATGTCGCCGGTGTGGAACCAGCCGTCGCTCTCCAGCACCTCGGCGGTCTTCTCGGGCAGCTTGTGGTAGCCCTGCATGATGCCGGGGCCGCGCAGCAGGATCTCGCCGTCGTCGGCGATGCGGACCTCGGTGCCGGGCAGCGGCTTGCCGACGGTGCCGGTGCGGTAGGCCTCGCCGGGGTTGACGAAGGACGCGGCCGAGGACTCGGTGAGGCCGTAGCCCTCCAGGACGTGGATGCCGGCGCCGGCGAAGAAGTAGCCGATCTCCGGGGCGAGCGCGGCGGAGCCGGAGACGCAGGCGCGCAGCCGGCCGCCGAACGCCTCGCGGATCTTGCTGTAGACGAGCGTGTCGGCGACCTTGTGCTTGGCGGCGAGCCCGACGGGCGCGGAGCGGTTGCCGGTGCGCTTGAAGTTGTCCTGGGTGACCTTGGCGTACTCGCGGGCGACCTCGGAGGCCCACTGGAAGATCTTGTACTTGGCGGCGCCGCCAGCCTTCGCCTTGGCGGCCACGCCGTTGTAGACCTTCTCGAAGATGCGCGGGACGGCGGCCATGTACGTCGGCTGCACGATCGGCAGATTGTCGATGATCTTGTCCACGCGGCCGTCGACGGCGGTGACGTGGCCGACCTCGATCTGGCCGGAGGTGAGCACCTTGCCGAAGACGTGCGCGAGCGGCAGCCACAGGTACTGCACGTCGTCCGGGCCGACCAGTCCGGTCGCGGCGATCGCCTTGGCCATGTACGACCAGTTGTCGTGCGGCAGGCGGACGCCCTTGGGGCGGCCGGTGGTGCCGGAGGTGTAGATGAGGGTGGCGAGCTGGTCGCGGGTGATCTTGCCGACCCGCTCCCTGATCAGCTCCGGCTCCTGCGCGAGGCGGACGGCGCCGCGCTGCTCCAGCTCGGCGAGGGTGAGCACCCAGTCGCCGCTGTCGACGCCGGCCGGGTCGATCACCACGACGTGGGTGAGCTCGGGCAGCTCGGCGCGCTTGTCCAGCGCCTTGGCGAGCTGGGCGGCGTTCTCCGCGATGAGGACCTTGCTGCCGGAGTCGGAGAGGATGAACGCCGACTCCTCGGCGTTGGTCTGCGGGTAGATCGTGGTGGTGGCCGCACCCGCGCACATGATGCCGAGGTCGGCCAGGATCCACTCGATACGGGTGGAGGCGGCGAGGGCGACGCGCTGCTCCGGCTGGACGCCCAGCTCGATCAGCCCGGCCGCGATCGCGTGCACCCGCTCGGCCGCCTGGCCCCAGCTCAGCGACTTCCAGTCGTCCGGGCCCTCACCGGACGCGGCGGGCACCGGATACCGGTAGGCCTCGGCGTCCGGCGTGGCGGCCACGCGCTCCAGGAAGAGGCCCGCCACGGACGGCGGACGGTTCTCGATCAGGCTAGTTGCGTCGCTCACGACATCCTCCGGGGCCCGCGACAGTGCGGCTGGCGCGACAGTGCGGCTGGTTCCTACCCACGAGACGTTGTTTAACTCGCGAGTAACTATCGGGCAGGGACAGAGTAGAGCCCGACCGCCGCCCGCGTAAGAGCTGATGCCCGGTCGTTTCCCCGCGGTGGGTCACACCGACACACACAGGGGCCCGGCGCACTTTCGTACGACGGACCCCTGTGTGACCGGATTTGCCGGGGTGGCGAGGTGTAACCGCTGGTTACTTCTTGCCCTTGGCCGATGCCCCGCTGTCATCGCTGGACAGGACGGCGATGAAGGCCTCCTGCGGAACCTCCACAGAACCGACCATCTTCATCCGCTTCTTGCCTTCCTTCTGCTTCTCCAGCAGCTTGCGCTTACGGGAGATGTCACCGCCGTAGCACTTGGCGAGGACGTCCTTGCGGATGGCGCGGATGGTCTCGCGGGCGATCACCCGGGAGCCGATGGCGGCCTGGATCGGCACCTCGAAGGCCTGCCGCGGGATGAGCTCGCGCAGCTTGGCGACGAGCCGCACCCCGTACGCGTACGCGGCGTCCTTGTGGGTGATCGCGGAGAACGCGTCGACCTTGTCGCCGTGCAGCAGGATGTCGACCTTGACCAGGGAACTGGTCTGCTCGCCGGTGGGCTCGTAGTCGAGGGAGGCGTAGCCGCGGGTCTTGGACTTCAGCTGGTCGAAGAAGTCGAAGACGATCTCCGCGAGCGGCAGCGTGTAGCGGATCTCGACGCGGTCCTCCGAGAGGTAGTCCATGCCGAGCAGGGTGCCGCGCCGGGTCTGGCACAGCTCCATGATCGAGCCGATGAACTCGGTGGGCGCGAGGATGGTGGCCCGCACGACCGGCTCGTAGACCTCGCTGATCTTGCCTTCGGGGAACTCGCTCGGGTTGGTGACCGTGTGCTCGCTGCCGTCCTCCATCACCACGCGGTAGACCACGTTGGGCGCGGTGGCGATCAGGTCCAGGCCGAACTCGCGCTCGAGGCGCTCGCGGATCACGTCCAGGTGCAGCAGGCCGAGGAAGCCGACGCGGAAGCCGAAGCCGAGCGCGGCGGAGGTCTCCGGCTCGTAGACCAGCGCGGCGTCGTTGAGCTGCAGCTTGTCCAGGGCCTCGCGCAGCTCGGGGTAGTCCGAGCCGTCCAGCGGATACAGGCCCGAGAACACCATGGGCTTGGGGTCCTTGTAGCCGCCGAGCGCCTCGGTGGCGCCCTTGGACTGGCTGGTGACGGTGTCACCGACCTTGGACTGGCGGACGTCCTTCACACCGGTGATCAGGTAGCCCACCTCGCCGACGCCGAGGCCGTCGGCCGGGAGCATCTCGGGCGAGTTGGTGCCGATCTCCAGCAGCTCGTGGGTGGCGCCCGTCGACATCATCTTGATGCGCTCGCGCTTGTTGAGCTGGCCGTCGATGACACGGACGTACGTCACGACACCGCGGTAGGAGTCGTAGACCGAGTCGAAGATCATGGCGCGCGCGGGGGCGTCCTTGACGCCGACCGGGGCCGGGATCTCGGCGACGACCTTGTCCAGCAGCGCATCCACGCCGAGGCCGGTCTTGGCCGAGACCTTCAGCACATCGCCCGGCTCGCAGCCGACGAGGTTCGCGAGCTCCTCGGCGAACTTCTCGGGCTGCGCGGCCGGCAGGTCGATCTTGTTCAGCACCGGGATGATCGTGAGGTCGTTCTCCATCGCCAGGTACAGGTTGGCGAGAGTCTGCGCCTCGATCCCCTGGGCGGCGTCGACGAGGAGGACGGTCCCCTCACAGGCGGCCAGCGACCGCGAGACCTCGTACGTGAAGTCGACGTGCCCCGGGGTGTCGATCATGTTGAGGATGTGCGTGTTGCTCTTGTCGTGGGTGGGGGCCCACGGCAGCCGCACCGCCTGGGATTTGATCGTGATGCCGCGCTCGCGCTCGATGTCCATCCGGTCGAGGTACTGAGCACGCATCTGCCGCTGCTCGACGACGCCGGTCAGCTGGAGCATCCGGTCGGCGAGCGTGGACTTGCCGTGGTCGATGTGCGCGATGATGCAGAAATTGCGGATCAGAGCCGGGTCGGTACGGCTCGGCTCGGGCACATGGGAAGGGGTCGCGGGCACGCAGGGTCCTGTCTCTTGAGGCGCCTTATGCCTCGGGTCGGATCGATACGTAGCTTCCATGGTCCCACGGGTGCGGCGCGGCGACCGGTTTGGGCCACTCGGAGGGCCGCTGGTAGTGTAGGCGGCTGTGTCTCATGCCCTCTCAGCGCGAGGCACACTCCAAGAAATCACCTGGTACGGGATCCGGGCTTTCCGTTGTGGAATCCTCTGACCCCGTGCCTGAACCTGAAAAGGCTCATTCGTGGCGAACATCAAGTCCCAGATCAAGCGGATCAAGACCAACGAGAAGGCGCGGCTGCGCAACAAGGCCGTCAAGTCCTCCCTGAAGACCGCGATCCGCAAGGCCCGCGAGGCCGCTGCCGCGGGTGACGTCGAGAAGGCCGCCGAGCTGCAGCGCGTCGCCGCGCGTGCGCTGGACAAGGCCGTCTCGAAGGGCGTCATCCACAAGAACCAGGCCGCCAACAAGAAGTCGGCGCTTGCTTCCAAGGTCGCGTCCCTCCAGGGCTGAGCACCTCCTTTGATCTGACCGCCGGAGGGACCCAGAGCGGGCCCTCTCTCATCCGCTCCCGTCCGGCACTCCGAGCCTGTTCGCGGCCTGCGTTCGCCACGCGGGAACGGGCTCACCCGCTTCATCGACGGCCCCGCCGCCACGCCCTTCCCCGGGCGGGCGACGGGGCCGTTCGGCATGCTCCTTCTGCGCTTCACGGCGTCCGTGCGTCACGACCAGAAGTCGTTGTCCTTGTCGAGGTCGGCGGAGCACTGGTCGAGATCGGTGATCTTGTCGCCGACCACGCGGAAGACGATGGTCCCGTCCTCGTCCAGGCGCTTGCCGTTACGGTCGGCGGTGATGTGCTGCAGGGCGACGGCGTGTCCCCGCCCGTCGACGAAGATCTGGCGCAGCTCGACGTTCAGCGAACCGCCGGTCTCCTCGAAGAGCCGGCCGTACATCTGGATGACCGCGTCCTGCCCCTTGAAGTCGCCGGCCATCGAATGACTGCCCGGCACATGGTGGGTGCAGTCCGACGTCATGATCTCGCGCAGGGTGTCCATGTCCCCCCGGGTGAACGCCTCGTACCCTCTGCGAACCAGCGCTGCGTGCGGATGCTCAGCCATGTCGATCGCCACCTTTCCGTAGCTCGGCGATGTACGGCTGACGCGTCCGATTCTCCTCCGCCGTGCGGCTATCGGCCCCTGGAGCGCGCGGCCCGCGCGATGGTCACCACGGCCTTCTCCAGGGCGTACTCGGGGTCGTCGCCGCCGCCCTTCACGCCCGCGTCCGCCTCGGCCACCGCCCGCAGCGCGACGGCCACGCCGTCCGGCGTCCAGCCGCGCATCTGCTGGCGCACCCGGTCGATCTTCCACGGCGGCATCCCCAGCTCACGGGCCAGGTCGGCGGGGCGCCCGCCGCGCGCGGAGGACAGCTTGCCGATCGCCCGCACCCCCTGCGCCAACGCGCTGGTGATCAACACCGGCGCGACGCCCGTGGCCAGCGACCACCGCAGCGCCTCCAGCGCCTCGGCCGCCCGCCCCTCCACCGCCCGGTCGGCGACCGTGAAGCTGGAGGCCTCCGCCCGGCCCGTGTAGTACCGGCCGACGACGGCCTCGTCGATCGTCCCCTCCACGTCGGCCACCAGCTGCGAGACTGCGGACGCCAGCTCCCTCAGGTCGCTGCCGATCGCGTCGACGAGCGCCTGGCACGCCTCGGGCGTGGCCGAGCGCCCCACGGCCCGGAACTCCTGCCGCACGAAGGCCAGCCGGTCGGCCGGCTTGGTCATCTTCGGGCAGGCGACCTCCCGCGCGCCCACCTTGCGCGCGGCGTCCAGCAGCCCCTTGCCCTTGGCGCCGCCGGCATGCAGCAGCACCAGCGTGATCTCCTCGGCGGGCGCCGAGAGGTACCCCTTGACGTCCTTGACGGTGTCGGCCGACAGATCCTGCGCGTTGCGTACGACCACGACCTTGCGCTCGGCGAAGAGCGAGGGACTGGTCAGCTCGGCGAGCGTGCCCGGCTGCAACTGGTCCGGGGACAGATCCCGCACGTCCGTGTCGGCGTCGGCGGCCTTAGCGGCGGCCACCACCTCCTGCACGGCACGGTCGAGCAGGAGGTCCTCCTGGCCCACGGCGAGCGTCACCGGGGCGAGAGGGTCGTCATTCGCAGTCTTCCTGGCCATCGGGACAAGCATGGCACGGGCCACTGACAACGGGACTCACGGCCGTTCCACGACGACGGCGACGATCGGTCACGGGTGCCTGACCATCCGTCCGGGGTACCTGGCGACAGTCCCGGGTGTCTGACGGCTCAGGGCTCCTCGCGCCACCCGTCCCACTCCCCCGCGAACGCGTCCAGCTCCCCGGGGTCGAGCCGCTCGGCCTCGTCGCGCAGCACCACCAGCCACTGCGCGTCCTCCGCGTCGTCCTCCCCCGCCAGCGCGTCCCGCACGATCCGCGGCTCCTCGTCGATCCGGAACCGCTCCCCGAGCACCTGAGCAGCCTCCTCCGCCGCGTCACGGTCGGGCAGCACCAGCACATGTCTCACATCACTCACGTGCCTATTTTCCGGCACCTGAGGGGAAGGCGGACGGCGGGGCGGCCGGAGGCGGCGCATGATCGGCAGCCGGACGGCGGGTTCGCGGCGAGCGGCGGAGCCTTCAGTGCGGCGCCTCGGGCGCGTCGGGCACTTCGGCCAAGTCGATCCCGAACAGCTCTCGGTACGCCCCCAGTACCTCAGCGTCCCCCTCCAGCTCCCGCTCACGGCGCGCTCCGTCGGCCGCGGTCGTGGTCAGCCGCCGCCCGCTGAGCGTCACGCGGCCGCCGTCGTCCGTGAGCCGGGAGCACACCAGCGACTGCACGAAGTGCGACCGCGGCGAGGTGCTGTGCCACCAGGCCCCGGTGACGAAGTCGCCGAGCACCCGTGGCCGCGCCTCCAGCCGGTACTGCGGGTGGCCGTCCCGCAGCACGTCCAGGTCGGCCGCCCCGCCCGGACCCTCGGCGCCCCCGCGCACCCCGGCCGCGTCGGGCCCCGCCTCCGCGATCCGGAACACCCCGCCGGGGTCCGTCTGCTCGCCCCGCTCACCGAACCGCAGCGGCAGGTGACTGTGCGCCCCGAACCCGACGTCGGCCAGCCAGTCGCCCCCGTCCGCCGTGCGCACCCGCAACGCGAGGTGGTCGTAGGGGATGCCGGTCCGCTCGCCGTCCCCGTACACCCGCGCCGCGAGCAGCGTCACCTCGAAGCCGAGCGCCGTCAGCAACGCCCCGAAAGCGCCGTTGAGTTCGTAGCAGAAGCCTCCCCGCTTCGCCTCCACGATCTTGTCCACCAGCCGCTTCTCCTCCAGCACGATCTCCTGCGCGAGGTGGATCGAGAGGTTCTCGAAGGGCACGGTGCGCAGATGCCGCAGGTGCAGTTCGCTCAGGGCGTCGTCGGTGGGCCGGTCCGGGCGCCGGGCGCCCAGCCGACGGAGGTAGGCATCGGCCTGTGCGGAGTCCATACCCTCAGTCTCGCGCCACCCGCAGCCCCCCGTCCGCCCCCGGCCCACCCGGCCCCGCCGACCCGAGCACGGCCAGGGATCCGTCCCGGTCGGTCCGCAGCACCGTCGCTCCCTGGTCCCGCAGCGCGTGGACGGTCACCGGGGCGGGATGCCCATACGGGTTGTCCGCGCCGACGGACACCAGCGCCAGCCGTGGGGCGGCCATCCGTATCAGGTCCGGGTCCTGGTAGGCGGAGCCGTGATGGGCGACCTTCAGCACGTCCACACCCCGCAGCGACGCGGCGGCCGGCGATCTCGCCAGCGCCTGCTGGGCCGGCGGTTCGAGGTCCCCCAGCATCAGCACCCGCAGTCCCGCCGTCCGCACGAGCAGGGTGACGCTGGCGTCGTTCGGACCGTCCATCGCGGGTGCTGCGCCGGGCTGCGGCCACAGCACCCGCCAGGACAGCCCACCGACCCGTCGCTCCTCCCCCGCGGCGGCCCGGGTGAGCGGGATGTGCCGCGCGGACGCCTCCCTCCTGACGAACCGCACCTGGTCCGCGGGCTGTTCCAGACCGGTCGTCTCGATCGCCCCCACCGCCCGGCCCCGCAACACCCCGGGCAGCCCGGCGACGTGGTCGGCGTGGAAGTGCGTGAGCACGACGAGCGGGATCCGGGTGATGCCGAGGGCGCGCAGGCACCGGTCCACGCTGCGTGGCTCGGGTCCGGCGTCCACGATCACGGCGCGGCCCTCCCCCGCCGCGAACACCGTCGCGTCGCCCTGCCCGACGTCGCACATCACCAGCCGCCAGCCGGGCGGCGGCCAGCCCGTGATCACCCGGGTCAGCGGCGCAGGCCGCACCATGAACAGCAGGAGCAGCACCGCGCACGCCCCGCACAGCCAGGGGTGACGCAGC
Source organism: Streptomyces sp. NPDC097129 (assembly GCF_055668065.1). Lineage (NCBI taxonomy): Bacteria > Bacillati > Actinomycetota > Actinomycetes > Kitasatosporales > Streptomycetaceae > Streptomyces > Streptomyces sp. NPDC097129. The sequence goes on from NZ_JBVOQE010000001.1 coordinate 805,066, forward strand.
AGCCTCCGGCCGGCGACCACCACGAGCGCCGTGGCGAGTGCGAGCAGCAGCGCTCCGGTCCAGCTGCCCGGCCAGTCCACTCCCCCGCCGGGCAGCGCCGCCCCTGTCCGCGCGACCCCGGCGATCCACGCGGCCGGCCAACTCGCGCACCACGCCAGCGCCTTGGCCACCGGCATGGCGAGCGGCGCCGTCGCCAGTGCGGCGAAACCGAGCACGGTCGCCGGTGCCACCGCGATCTCCGCGAGGAGGTTGCACGGCACCCCGACCAGACTCACCCGCGCCGACAGCACCGCCACGACCGGCGCGCACAGCGCCTGGGCCGCGCCCGCCGTCGCCAGCGCCTCGGCCACCCTCGGCGGTACCCCGCGCCGCCGCAGCGCCGCACTCCACCGGGGCGCGATCGTGAGCAGGGCTGCGGTGGCCAGCACGGAGAGCAGGAATCCGTAACTACGGGCGAGCCACGGGTCGTACAGGACGAGCAGCAGCACCGCCGTCGCCAGCGCCGGGATCAGCGTTCTGCGGCGTCCGGTCGCCAGCGCGAGCAGTGCGACGGAGCCGCACGCCGCCGCGCGCAGCACGCTCGGGTCGGGCCGGCACACCACCACGAAGGCGAGGGTCGCTGCCGCCCCCAGCAGGGCCGTCGCCCGCAGGGGCAGCCCCAGGCGGGGCGCCAGGCCCCGGCGTTCGGCCCGCTGGGCCAGGCCGGGCGGGCCGAGGAGCAATGCGAGGAGGATGGTGAAGTTCGCGCCGGACACGGCGAGGGTGTGGGTGAGGTCGGTCTCCTTGAACGCCTCGTCGAGTTCCGGTGTGATCCGGGAGGTGTCCCCGACGACCAGCCCGGGCAGCAGGGCCCGCGCGTCCGCCGGCAGACCGTCGGTCGCCTCGCGCAGCCCGGCCCGCAACCGCCCCGCCAGCCGCTGCGGCCCCGACGGTTCCCCCACCACCCGCGGTGGTCCGGGGCCCCTCACCCGCAGGACGGCCGCGACCCGGTCCCCGCCGAGGACGGACGGGGCGAGCCGGCCGTTCACCCTGAGCGTGGTGGTCGGCAGCAGTTCCAGCCACGGGGAGGGGGAGAGGGTCCTTCCTTGTCCGTGCCCCGCGTCCACGATCAGCAGCACGGGCGTCCGCGTCACCACCCGCCGCCCGCCGCTCCCGTCCACCGACCGCACCGGCCGCCCGCCGCTGCCCTCCACCGCCCGCACCTCCGCTTCGATCACCACGGACGGCGAGGTGACGTGGTCGCCCCGCACCCGGGGCCGGGTGAGGCGCGCGTCGGAGGTGATCTCCACGTCGGCGGACACGGTGGCGTACTGCCGGGCCAGTGCCGGAACGGGCCCTCTGCGCAGGTCCGCGCCATGCAGACCGGCGGAGGTGGCAGCGGCCGCGGCGCACAGGAGGACGGCGGCGAGGCTCGTGCCCATTCCCGCGCGCGACATGGGCCAGAGCTCCGGCCGCCACTGCCGCGGGGCGTTCGGCGCACCGGCCGTGCGTCGCCCGGCGACCAGCAGGGCGACGCCCACGGTGAGGCAGACCGCCGTCCCGCCGACGACCGCCCACGGCTCTGCGTTCAGCGTCAGGGCGGCCGTCGCCCATGCCGCCAGCGCCGGTGGCACCAGGCGGAGGTCCACCGGGCCCTCCTGCCGGGGGTGGGCGGCCCCGAGCCGGTTCCCGGACGCGACGTGCACCGGGTTGCGCAGGGCGCGGGCGGGATGCTCGCCCGCCCCGGAGCGGCCGATGGACGAGGAGGGGGCCCCGGGCTCCTGGCCGGGCCGGACGCCCGGGCCGACGCTCATGGCCGCACCCGTTCCCGCAGGTCGGCGAAGCGGCGGTCGCCGATGCCGTTGACCTCGCGCAGTTCGTCCACCGAGCGGAAACCGCCGTGCTGGGTGCGGTAGTCGATGATGTGCTGCGCCAGGACGGGACCCACGCCCGGCAGGGCGTCCAGTTGGTCCACCGTGGCCGTGCTGAGCGAGACGGGAGCGGCGGGTGCCGCCCCGGCCGCGCCTCCCGCCGACACACCGCCCCCGGCGCCGGCGGTGCCCGTGCCGCTCGTGCCGGGCCCCGCAGCGGGCGGGGGTCCGCCGACGACGACCTGTTCCCCGTCGATGAGGAAGCGGGCGCGGTTGAGGCCCTGGGTGTCGGTGCCGGGTCGCACCCCGCCGGCCGCGCGGAGCGCGTCGACGACCCGGGAACCGGCGGGCAGGCGGTGGATGCCGGGCTTGCGGACCTTGCCGCTGACGTCCACGACGATCTCCGGTGCGGCGGTCGCCGCGGGAGGGGGCGGGTCCGCGCGCACGTGCGACACGGCCGGTTCCGCCGACTGGGGGGCCGCCGCGCGCACCACTTCGGGCGCGCTCACGGTCTGAGTCCGGCCCGTCCAGAAGTGCTGCGCCGCGAGGACGGCCGCTACGACGAGCAGGACGCCGAGCGCGAGGACGCTGCGGCGTTCCAGACCGCACCGCGTCTGCCACCACACCGGCATCCGCTCGCGCAGCGCCGGCCCGATCCGGGTCCACCGACGGCCGCCCCGCTGCTGCGGCGCCCTCGGCTCGTCCTGAGCGCGTTGTGCGTCCGGTGCCCTCGCCACACCGGGTGTGGGGGGCGCGGTGCCCGACTCCGGCCCGGCAGCGCTGTGTTGGGCGAAGACGATCTGTGCGCGCCGGCGCAGTTCCTCCGCGGACGCGTGCCGCTTGTGGTGGCGGACGCGGCCGGCCGGGCGCCGGTCACGCAGGCGGCCGTCGGAGGCCGGCCCGCGGCCGGGCCCACTGGTCGCACGGGCTGGGCGTGTGCGTTCTCGAAGTGCCATGCGACGAGCATCGGGCAGGACGCCGATTCGCGATGATCTTGCGCGAATTCCGTGGACGAGCGCCGAGTTGTGGATATCTCAGCCACTCACACGGGTGATTCACCGGGGCGAGACCACGACCCCCAGCAGGCCCGGCCCCGTGTGTGCGCCGATGACCGCGCCCACTTCGCTCACATGCAGGTCGGCCAGTCCCGGTACCCGCCCCCGCAGCCGCTCCGCCAGCGCCGACGCCCGGTCGGCGGCGGCGAGATGGTGGACGGCGACATCGACGGGCGCGCTGCCCGCCCGCTCGGCGACGATCTCCTCCAGGCGTGCGATCGCCTTGGACGCCGTGCGCACCTTCTCCAGCGGCTCGATCCGGCCGCCTTCCAGTTGCAGCAGCGGTTTCACCGCGAGCGCGGAACCCAGCAGGGCCTGCGCGGTCCCGATCCGCCCGCCCCGGCGCAGATAGTCGAGGGTGTCGACGTAGAAGTAGGCGGCCGTGCCCGCGGCGCGTTTCTCCGCGGCCGTGACGGCCTCGTCGACGGTGCCGCCGCTCTCCGCGGTCTCGGCGGCGGTCAGCGCGCAGAAGCCGAGCGCCATCGCGACCATGCCGGTGTCCACGACCCGCACCGGCACCGGGGCCTCGCGGGCGGCGCGGACGGCGGCGTCGTAGGTTCCGGACAGTTCGCCGGACAGGTGGAGGGAGACGATGCCGGTGGCGCCCGAAGCGGCGACCTCGCGGTAGGTCTCGGCGAACAGCTGAGGGCTGGGGCGCGAGGTGGTGACGGGCCGTCGCTTCTGCAGCGCCTGGACGAGCGAGCGGGTCGAGATCTCGGTGCCCTCGTCGAGGGCCTCACCGGCGAGCACCACGGTCAGCGGCACCGTGGTGATGCCGTGCCGCTCCTTCATCCGGGGCGGCAGGTAGGCCGTGGAATCGGTGACGATCGCGACATGGCGGGACATGAGCTGGAGGTTACCTGCCGTAGCGCGCGGGCGGCAGTCCGGGCCCTTGCACCTGGGAATGCCTTGACCGAATCAGGTCGTGCTCTCCGGGCGCGGCCTCTTCTGCCAGGGGTAGGCCGGGCGCGCGGTCGGCGGGGTGATGGCGGGCCGCGCCGGCTCCTCGGAGGTGGGGGCCGTGGCGTCCTCGGGCCAGGTCTGCCCGCTGTCCGCTCCGGCCGCGGGGGTCCTCGGCCAGGAGGCGGGCGGCGCGGTGGCCGGCTCCGTCGTCGTCCAGTGCCGCAGGGCGCCCGTCTCCACGTCGATCTGCGCGCTGAGCGCGTCGAGGTCGTCGTCGGCGAGGTGGCCGGCGCGGTCGCGGACCGCCCAGCGCAGGGAGTCCGCGGAGTGCACGATGCGCTCGGTGCGCTCGCGCAGCCGGGGCAGCCGCTCGGCGAGGGTGGCCCGGTCCGGCTCGGACTCCAGGCGCCTGAGGTCGTCGTCCAGCTCGTGCCCGTGCGCGCTGAGCCGCTCGAACAGGCCCAGGGACTCCTTCAGCGACTCGTCCTCGGCCACGCCCGCGTGCAGCGCGTCCTGCGTGGCACGCATCGAGGTGCGCAGCTTCAGCCTGAGCTGGGCGATCTCCCCTGCGGGGCCCGGCCGGCCGAAGGACTTGGCCCGCAGGGTGTGGTCCTCGACCGTGCGGCGGGCCTCGGTGATCGTGCGGTCCACGCCGCGCTTGGCGGCGCCGATCGCCTTCGTGGCGGCATACGCGCCGAGGACCACGAAGAGCACGAAAAGCAGGGCGAAGACTGCGATCACTGCTTCCACGACGCTCCTCCTCCAGCCCGCTGCGGCACGCTGCGCGCCGCTCTTCCACGGTAAACGCACCGGGCAGGCCCGGAGTTCCGGAAGAACCCCGAACCTGCCCGCAGACAACCCCAGCCGTACCCGTAGGGGACTACCCCGAGTGCGTCACGCCGGGACGATGTTCACCAGCTTCGGCGCGCGCACGATCACCTTGCGGATGCCGGCGCCTTCCAGCGCGGCGACGACCTTCTCGTCGGCCAGCGCCACCTTCTCCAGCTCCTCCTCGGAGATGGCCGGCGGCACCTCCAGACGGGCCTTGACCTTGCCCTTGATCTGGACGACGCAGGTCACGGTCTCGTCCACGACGTACGCCGGGTCGGCGACCGGGAAGTCCCGGTGGACGACGGAGTCGGTGTGGCCCAGCCGGCGCCACAGCTCCTCGGCGATGTGCGGGGCCAGCGGCGCGACCAGCAGCACCAGCGGCTCGGCGACGCTGCGCGGCACCGGCTTGGCCGCCTTGGTCAGGTGGTTGTTCAGCTCGGTGACCTTGGCGATGGCGGTGTTGAACCGCATGCCCTCGAAGTCCTGGCGGACGCCGTCGACCGCCTTGTGCAGGGCGCGCAGCGTCTCCTCGTCGGGCTCGGCGTCGACGACGGTGACCTCGCCGGTGCTCTCGTCGACGATGTTGCGCCACAACCGCTGCAGCAGCCGGAACTGGCCGACCACCGCGCGCGTGTCCCACGGCCGGGAGACGTCCAGCGGGCCCATCGCCATCTCGTACAGGCGCAGCGTGTCCGCGCCGTACTCGGCGCAGATCTCGTCCGGCGTCACCGCGTTCTTCAGGGACTTGCCCATCTTGCCCAGCAGGCGGCTGACCTTCTCGCCCTGGTAGTAGTAGGCGCCGTCGCGCTCCTCCACCTCGGCGGCGGGCACCGCGATGCCGCGGCTGTCGCGGTAGACGTAGGCCTGGATCATGCCCTGGTTGAACAGCTTGTGGAACGGCTCGCGCGAGGAGACGTGGCCCAGGTCGTACAGCACCTTCGACCAGAAGCGGGCGTACAGCAGGTGCAGCACCGCGTGCTCGGCGCCGCCGACGTACAGGTCGACGCCACCGTGCGGCTTGCCCTCGCGCGGGCCCATCCAGTAGCGCTCGATCTCCGGGTCGACCAGCTGCTCGCTGTTGTGCGGGTCCAGGTAGCGCAGCTCGTACCAGCAGGAACCGGCCCAGTTGGGCATGGTGTTGGTCTCGCGGCGGTACTTCTTCGGTCCGTCGCCCAGGTCCAGGGTGACGTTGACCCAGTCCTCGTTGCGCGACAGCGGCGTCTCGGGCTGGGTGTCGGCGTCATCCGGGTCGAAGGTGCGCGGGCTGTAGTCCTCGACCTCGGGCAGCTCCAGCGGCAGCATCGACTCGGGCAGCGCGTGGGCGATGCCGTCCTCGTCGTAGACGATCGGGAAGGGCTCGCCCCAGTAGCGCTGGCGGCTGAACAGCCAGTCGCGCAGGCGGAAGTTGACGGTGCCCTCGCCGATGCCGCGGGACTCCAGCCAGGCGGTGATGCGCGCCTTGGCCTCGGCGACGCCCAGGCCGTCCAGCGTCACGCCCTCGCCGGCGGAGTTGACGATCCGCGCGTCGTACGACACGAACGCGTCGTCCCAGGCGGCGGTGTCCTCGCCGCGGCCGTCGGTCGGCGCGACGACGCAGCGGATCGGCAGTTCGAAGGCGCGCGCGAAGGCGAAGTCGCGGCTGTCGTGCGCCGGGACGGCCATGATGGCGCCGGTGCCGTAGCCCATCAGGACGTAGTCGGCGATGAAGACGGGGACCTGCTCGCCGTTGACCGGGTTGGTCGCGTAGGCGCCGATGAAGACGCCGGTCTTGTCCTTGGCCTCGGCCTGCCGCTCGACGTCGGACTTGCCGGCGGCCTGCGCGCGGTAGGCGGCGACGGCCTCGGCGGGCGTGGCGTGGCCGCCGGTCCACACGTCGTGGGTGCCCTCGGGCCAGGCGTCCGGGGTGAACTTCTCCACCAGCGGGTGCTCGGGCGCCAGCACCATGTACGTGGCGCCGAACAGGGTGTCGGGGCGGGTGGTGAAGACGGTGATCTTCTCGCCGTCGATCGGGAACTCGACGCGGGCGCCCTCGGAGCGGCCGATCCAGTTGCGCTGCTGCAGCTTGATGGCCTCGGGCCAGTCCAGCGCGTCCAGGTCCTCCAGCAGCCGGTCGGCGTAGGCGGTGATGCGCATGTTCCACTGGCGCAGCTTGGCCTTGAAGACGGGGAAGTTGCCGCGCTCGGAGCGGCCCTCGGCGGTGACTTCCTCGTTGGCCAGGACGGTGCCCAGGCCGGGACACCAGTTGACCGGCGCGTCGGAGGCGTAGGCCAGCCGGTACTCGCCCAGCACGTCGGCCTTCTCGGCGGCGCTCAGCTCGCTCCACGCGCGCGTGTGGCCCGGGACGGGGCGCTCACCGGACTCGAAGAGGGCGACCAGCTCGGCGATCGGGCGGGCCTTCTTCGCCTCGTCGTCGTACCAGGAGTTGAAGATCTGCAGGAAGATCCACTGGGTCCACTTGTAGTAGTCCGGGTCGATCGTGGCGAACGAGCGGCGCTTGTCGTGGCCCAGACCCAGCCGGCGCAGCTGGACCTTCATGTTCTCCATGTTGGCCTCGGTGGACACGCGCGGGTGCGTGCCGGTCTGCACGGCGTACTGCTCCGCGGGCAGGCCGAAGGCGTCGAAGCCCAGGGTGTGCAGGACGTTGTGGCCGGTCATCCGCTGGAAGCGGGCGAAGACGTCGGTGGCGATGTAGCCCAGCGGGTGGCCGACGTGCAGGCCCGCACCGGAGGGGTACGGGAACATGTCCATGATGAACTTCTCGGGCCGGGCGGCGGTCTGCGGGTCGCCCGCCAGGTCGCCCTTGGGGTTGGCCGCGGCGTACGTGCCGTCCGCGTCCCAGAAGTCCTGCCAGCGTGCCTCGATCTCGGCGGCCATCGCGGCCGTGTAGCGGTGCGGCGCGGCCGCCTCCGAAGAGGCGGCGGGGTTCGTCTCGCTCATGATCCTCAAAGCTCCATCGATCGTCTCTGCCAGCGGCTTCCTCATCCGGAAACGAAAAATCCCCTCGCACAGGAGGGGACGCCGCGCCGATTCCGACCACGTTCTCTCATCGGCGGTCGGGACTGATCAGCGCGGCTCGCTAAGCAGAAGGCGTACGGCACGCATGGCGCCAGGGTACCGCACCCCTTGAGCAAGCTGCGACGCGCTTCCGTACGACTGGGCGAAGCACGACACGCACAGATCGAAGGCCATGGATTACCCGGCGTAACAGCCACTAAGGGACATCACAACAAGCGCATTGTCATTTGATAACAGCCCAATAACTCAAACCTCGTACTCGCCGGTATGGCGCCACCTAGAGTGCGGCAACGGGACCGCTTTCCCGAACTGCTCGGAGTTGCCCCCATGAACCGTCGTCGTAGTACCCCCTCGCTCCCCCGGCCGGGCCGCTCGGCCTACGGGGTGGCGTCGGCCGTCGCTCTGCTCCTGATACCCGTGATCGTGCTGGTGGGAGGTGACCGGGTCCGCGACTTCCTCAACTTCGGCGCGGGCGTGCTCTCGCTCGTCTCGCTCAGCTGCTCGGTGATCTGGGGCCTGGTCGCCCAGGACCGGATCCTGCTGGGCACCCGCCAGCGGATCGTCGGACAGGCCGTGCACCGCACGACCGCGGTCGCCTCGATCGCGTTCCTGCTGCTGCACATCACCACCAAGCTCGCCCTCGACCACACGGTGCTGATCGCCGCGGTGATCCCGTTCTCACTGGGCGTCACCGGCAGCGCCGGCCTGATCGGGCTCGGCTCGGCGGCCGGGCTGCTGATGGTCTTCGTGGGCGTCACCGGAGCGCTGCGCAGCAGGTTCGCCTCGCCCGCCCCCGTCGCCGCGCGCTGGCGGGCCATGCACATGCTGGCCTACCCGGCCTGGTGCGCCGCCCTGGTGCACGGCCTCTACGCGGGTCGATCCGCCAAGCCGCTCTTCGTCTTCCTCTACGGACTGGCCCTGCTCGGCGTCATCGCCGCCCTGGCCCTGCGCGCGGCGCCGCGACCGGTCAAGCGCCGGGTCGCCGCCACCGTCGCCGCCCTGCTCGGCACGGAGGAGCGCACGGGCCGCGAGGAGCCGGCGCCGGGCCGGACCGGGGCGGCGGAGCGGACGGGCCGCACCGAGGCCGCCGAGAGGCCGGGCCGCGCCGCGGCGGCGCGGGACACCTCCGCGCTGCCGGGCTACGGCATCCCGCGGCAGCGCACCGGCACACCGGCCGCCCCAGCCGACGACGCCCCGAGGCCCGAGCCGGCCGGCGGCTTCGCCGCGGCCTACCGCGCCGTCTCCGCACGCGCGCGTGCGACGCGGCCGTTCACCGGCGACCAGCCCTTCGCGAGCGGCGGGAACCCCACAGCAGACGAGCTCTACGCGACCGACCGGAACCTCACCGCCGACCAGCCCTACGCGAGCGACCGGATTCCCACCGCGGACCAGCCCTACGCTGCCGGCCGGAACCTCACCGCGGACCAGCTCTACGCAACCGACTGGAATCCCACTGCGGACCAGCTCTACGCAACCGGCCAGGGCCTCCGCGCCGACCACTCCTTTGCCGCCGAACAGACCTTCGCCACCGGGGCGTCCTACGCCGGCGACCGGACCGCGCGGACGGACGTCCCCCCGTACGCGCGCGTGGACCTGCCGCTGGACACACAGCCCACCCAGGCGATGCCCCGCGTCGACGGCGGCACGGGTCCCGCCGGCGGCTGGCCGATCCCGTCCCCGCCGCCGGTCGGCGAGGCGCCCCCGTCCGCGTACGACCCGCTGCGCGACACCGGCTACACCGTCCCGGCCTACGGCGGCGCGGACAGCGCCGGCTACGGCGGACGTGACCTGTACGACACCGGTGAGACGAACCCCTGGTCCGGCGCGTACCCCTCGAACGACACGTACACCAGCGGTCCCGCCACGGAAACCCTGCCCGGCGCCTCCTTCGACGCACCGGGTTCCGGCGAGCCCTGGAACACGCCTTCCGGAGGCTACAGGTGAACGAGGCCCTGCCCGACGTCCCCGAGGTCCGCGTGGTCGGACTTCCGCAACTCACGTCGGGTTTCGACCTTGTCGAGCGACTCGATCTGCCGATGCATCTGAAGGTGCACGGGCCGCTCGAACCGATGGGCGGCGAGCAGCTCGCCCAGCTCGCCGAGCGCATCAACCTCAGGGGCCGCGGCGGCGCGGGCTTCCCCTTCCACAAGAAGCTGCGCTCGGTCGCCGAGTCGGCGATCCGCCGCGGGGTGCGGCCGGTCGTCGTCGTCAACGGCAGCGAGGACGAACCGGCCTGCCGCAAGGACACGGTCCTGATCAACCGCGCCCCGCACCTCATCCTCGACGGCGCTCTGCTGTGCGCGGAGGCCCTCGGCGCCCGCACGCTCGTGGTGGGGGTCACCCGGGAGTCCACCCAGCGCTCCATGGAGGCCGCGCTCGCCGAACGCGGCCTGAGCAACGGCCGTAGATCCGCGCTCCGCGCGCGCGTGCAGCGCAACCCGGTGCGCATGGTCACCGGCGCGGCCGCCTCGCTGATCCGCTCGATCGACGGCGGCCCGGCGATCCCGCCCGGCCGCAAGATCAGCGCCTCGCTGAGCGGCGTGGGCGGCGCACCGACCCTGCTGTCCAACGCCGAGACGTTCGCGCAGATCGCGATCGCCGCCCGCATCGGCCCGGAGCGTTACGCCAACACCGGCCTGTACGACGAGCCGGGCACCGTCATGCTGACCGTCTCCGGCGCGGTCGCCCGCCCCATGGTGATCGAGGTCCCCACGGGCGTGCCGCTGCGCTACGTGCTGCAGCTGGCGGGCGCCCCGCCGATGCCGCAGGGCGTGCTGACCGGCGGCTACCACGGCAAGTGGATCGACGCGGCGACCGTGGACGAGGCGATCGTCTCGCGCAACTCCCTGGACTCGGTGGGCGGTTCGCTGGGCGCCGGGGCGATCCTGCCGATCAGTCAGGAGACCTGCCCGCTGGGCGAGTCGCTGCGGGTGGCGCAGTGGCTGGCCGAGGAGAGCGCCGGTCAGTGCGGCCCCTGCTACCTCGGCCTGCCGGCCGCCGCGCGCGGCCTGGCGGACATCCTGAACGGGGGCGGTCCGGCCGCCCTGGAGGCGCTGAAGCAGGTCGCCAGGAACGTCAAGCGGCGCGGGGCGTGTTCGCACCCGGACGGCTCGGCGATGTTCCTCGAGTCGACCATCAAGGCGTTCACCGACGACCTCGCCGCGCATGTCCTGGGCAACGGCTGCGGGCGGCCCGTACAGGGCGTGCTGCCGCTCTTCGAGGGGGGCCGGGGACCGGCGGGCCTCCCGGGCGGCGCGGCGGCCGAGGACAGCGGGCCGAGCCGGCAGAAGATCTACGTCGACTGGACGCTGTGCCGGGGCCACGGCCTGTGCGCGGACATCCTGCCGGAGGTGTTCGAGCTCGGCGCCGACGGCTTTCCGACGGTCGCGCAGGCGTCGGTGCCGCGCTACGCGGAGGCGAAGGCGCTGCGCGCGGTGCGGCGTTGCCCGGCGCTGGCGCTGCGCATCGAGGAGGACACGCGCGTGGAGCCCGCCCCCCGCGGCAATCTGCCGGTGCTGTCACAGGGGCGGGGCCGGCGGGCGCTCGGCCGCTGACAGCCGGCGGGAGGCGCGCCCCCGGGGCCGCCTCCCGCCGGCTCTCCCCACGCGGGTGCGGCACCCCCGACGCGTCGAGGGCGGGCCATCCTTTCGGATGACCCGCCCTCGATTGCTGTGGAGCTAAGGAGAATTGAACTCCTGACCTCCTGCATGCCATGCAGGCGCTCTACCAACTGAGCTATAGCCCCTTGTTCTGCTTCGCCGCCCGGTTTCCCTCTCGGTTCCCCCGGCGACGACGTAAACATTACAGGGCCTTGCGGTGCAGCACCAAATCCATTCCGCCCGCACCCCACTTAGGGGCAGATGTCCGCTTTGTCAGGCTGTGACGAACGAGTAGAACCGCTTGAGCGTGCAGTGCTCCTCCAGCAGCCGGCCGTAGATCGGCTCGCCCTCCAGCTCCCGGTACGTCTCGATGGGGTCGCCTTTTATGATCAGCGCCCGCGCGCATTCCTCGCACCAGTACTGGTAGTCCGGGTTGACCGGTTCCATGTCGCGGACGATCGGCGTACCGCTGCCGCACCAGTCGCACTTCCGCCTGTGGGCACCCATGGGTCAGCTCCAGCTGTGGCCGCAGGCCGTACACACGTACGAGACTCCGCCGTTGTCGCCGAGGACTTGGGCCACATGCGCGGAACCGCAGGAAGGGCAGCTGAGCCGGGTCGCCGTACCCCGCGCACAGCCGGTGTCGAAGAGGTGACCGACCTCTTCGAGGATGCTCGCAGGCATCACCACTCCCTCCCGTCGGGCCGCGCTCCCTTCCGGCCGTTTGATTCTGCCACGACCGGGCCAATACGGTCAGCGACGCCGTCGTACCGGTCCGGACACCGCACCCACCAGGGCCGACGCGGCGAGCGCGCACACGTGCCGGACGCGCTTCGCGGAGCTATACGTCCCGGAGCGCCGAGTGACTCAAGCCGGCCGGGAGGAGAGCGGTCCCGGCCCCGCCGGGGCAGCCCGGGCATGAAAAATCCCGCCCCCTGGGGGACGGGATCATCAACTACCGATCTTTGACACCTCGAAGAGTGCCGATCAGTGGAGCTAAGGAGAATTGAACTCCTGACCTCCTGCATGCCATGCAGGCGCTCTACCAACTGAGCTATAGCCCCGGGCTTTGTTCTTCCCGCTCGGCGGGGCGAACAAGAAGAACTTTAGCCTGCGACCTGCCGGAAAGTGAAATCCGGGTCCCGGGCGCCGCCGGTGGCGCCCGATCCGGCGGTCAGTCGTCGTCGCCGAGGACCGGTTCGGGCAGGGTGCCGGCATTGTGCTCCAGCAGCCGCCAGCCACGGGCGCCCTCGCCGAGCACGGACCAGCAGCAGTTGGACAGCCCGCCCAGGCTCTCCCAGTGCTCGGCCTCCAGGCCGAGCAGACGGCCGATGGTGGTGCGGATGGTGCCGCCGTGGCTGACGACGACGAGCGTGCCGTCGTCGGGCAGCTTCTCCGCGTGCCGCAGCACGACCGGGGCGGCGCGGTCGGCGACCTCGCTCTCCAGCTCGCCGCCGCCGCGGCGGACCGGCTCGCCGCGCTTCCACGCGGCGTACTCCTCACCGTGGCGGTCGACGATCTCGTCGTGCGTCAGGCCCTGCCACACCCCGGCGTAGGTCTCGCGCAGACCCTCGTCGTGCGTGACCTCGAGACCGGTGAGCGCGGCCAGCTCGGCAGCCGTGCGCGCGGCCCGCTGGAGGTCGGAGGCGACGATCGCGTCGGGCCTGAGGGAGGCCAGCAGCCGGGCGGCGCGGCGGGCCTGGCCCACGCCGGTCTCGGTGAGGGGGACGTCCGTGGAGCCCTGGAAGCGGCGCTCCACGTTCCAGGACGTCTGCCCGTGCCGCCACAGGATGACGCGGCGGCCCCGGCCCGGCTCGCGGCCGCCCCGGGAGCCGGTTCCGGCAGCGGGTGCGGTCATCGCCAGTCACCGTCCGGTTCGACGGCCTCCTCGGCGGCCTGCTGCTTGGCGTGCTCCTCGGCCTTGCCGCGGGTGGCCCGGGCGTCCTCGGGCAGGGCGAGCTCGGGGCAGTCCTTCCACAGCCGCTCCAGCGCGTAGAAGACACGCTCCTCGCTGTGCTGCACGTGGACGACGATGTCGACGTAGTCGAGCAGGACCCAGCGGGCCTCGCGGTCGCCCTCGCGGCGCACCGGCTTGGCGCCGAGCTCCTTGTGAAGGCGCTCCTCGATCTCGTCGACGATCGCCTTGACCTGGCGGTCGTTGGGTGCGGAGGCCAGCAGGAAGGCGTCCGTGATGGACAGGACGTCGCTCACGTCGTAGGCGATGACGTCGTGGGCGAGCTTGTCCGCGGCCGCCTGGGCGGCGGTGTTGATCAGTTGGACAGAGCGGTCGGTTGCGGTCACTACAGAGCTTTCCCTCGGCGGTCGGTTTGCCTTCAAGGGTCTCACGACCGCAGACGGCGCCCCGGGTGATTAAAGGATCACCCGGGGCGCGGCCCCCGCGCGGCTAGGAAGAGGACGGCTTGTAGTCGCGGCCGAGGACCACGGTGACGTCCGCGTTGCCCGACACCGTGCCCTTCGTCACGGAGCCGGTCGGCAGGCCGAGGGTCTTGGCGACCTCGGCGGCGTCGTCCTTGTGCGCGGCGTCGGCGTACACGACCTGCGAGGTCTCGCTGGAGGAGGCGGTGCCGCCCTCCAGGAAGGTGAAGCCGCCGTTGAGGAGGACCACGCGCGCCTTGCCGGTGTTGTCCTTCTCGCCGCTGGCGTTCTGCACGGAGACCCGGAGCGCGGAGCCCTGCTCGGGGCTCTTGGCGGCGCCGCCGAGGATGTCCTTGACCACGCTGTTCGCCGCGCGGGCGCTCAGGGTGCCGTCGCCCTGCACCGGCAGCAGCGCGGTCTTGTAGTCGCCGCCCTTGGCCAGGTCGGCGAGCTTGGCCAGGAAAGTGCCGAGGTCGTTGTCGGTCAGGGAGGGGTCGAGGATCTGCTGGAGCGTCTGCACGGTGACCGTGGCGGCCTGCGGGTCGGAGGACAGCTTGCGCAGCACGCCCTGCAAGACCTGGCCGAACCGCTGCAACTGGGCGTTCGGCGCCTCGCCCGGGGCGCGGTAGGTGGCGTAGGCGACGGCCATCTTGCCGCTGAGGGTCTGGGCGGTGCCCTGGTGGACGAGCGGCGGGCCGCCCTTCTTCTTGGCGTCGGGGTCGGGGACGTCGGCGTCGGTGTCGATCTCGACGGCGCCGACGACGTCGACGAGGTTCTGCAGGTAGGGGGTGTCCAGGCGCCAGGTGCCCTCGATGTCGGTGCCGAGCACGGTGTCGAGGGCGTCGCGGGTGCCGGAGGAGCCGTCGGCGTCGACGGACTTGGCGAGGGTGGTGGCGGTGCCGTCGTCGTCGGTCAGGGCGAGGTTGTTGGGCAGCAGGACGGTGGTGCCCTGCTTGGTGGTGGTGTTGTCGACGAGCAGCGCCGTGGCGGTGCCGCCCTTCTTGGTGTCGTGCAGGTGGACGACGATCACGTCGCGTTTCTGCGCGGCCGCGGCGGTGGCCGGGGCGCCGGACTTGGTGCCCGAGGAGGACAGGCCGGGCAGCTTCCCCGCGTACCAGAGCCAGCCGACGCCGCCGGCGGCGACCAGGGCGAGGACGACGGCGACGGCGATGAGGCGGCTGCGGGCGCGGCGGCGGGCCTCCTCGCGGCGCTCGGTGCGGTTCTCGGTGAACTTCAGCCAGTCGATGACGTCCTCGGAGTCGCCGTCCGGCTCCTCGACGAAGGCGAACTGCTCGGTGCGGTAGTCCCCCGGCTCCCGCTGACCCGGCTCCCGCTGCCCCGGCTCCTGCCGCCCCGGTTCCTGCCTCCCGGCTTCCGGCTGCCCGGCGTCCCGTTGTTCCCTCTGCCAGGCGTCGGTGTCGTGATCGGCGGGCCCGGCCTGCTGCGGGATGTGCGCGGTCTGCTCGGCGACCCGCGGCTGCTGCCCGCTGGTCGCGGCGCGCCCATAGGGGTCGTAGGCCGAAGGGTCGTAGCCCGAAGGGTCGTAGGCCGGTGGGTTGTACGTCGGAGGGTCGTACGCCGGGGCGTGCGCGCCGGTGGCGTACGTCCCGTAGGGGTCGGCGGGCGGGACCGGGGGCTGGTTGCCGGTGTCGTAGGCGGGGGCGGCGTACTGCTGGTGACCGTAGGGGTCGTGGGCGGGCGCCTGGGGCTGCTGCCCGGTCGCGTACGGGTCGTAGCCGTAGCCTTGCGCTGCGTAAGGGTCGTAGGGCGTCTGCGGGGGCTGCTGCGCCTGGGTCTGCCGGTAGACCGGCCTGCCGTACTCGTCGTAGCCGACGATTTCGTACGGGTCGCCGTCCTGGCTGCCGTGTCCCGCGTCGTATCGGTCGTTCACCGGTGCCCCTCTCGGTTCACTCGCCGCGGTACAGCTCGCGCTTGTCGATGTAGCGCACGACCCCGTCCGGCACCAGATACCAGATGGGCTCGCCCTTGGCGACTCTCGCCCGGCAGTCGGTGGAGGAGATGGCGAGCGCGGGGACCTCCACGAAGGAGACGCCGCCCTCGGGCAGCCCGGGGTCGCCCAGGTGGTGTCCGGGCCGGGTGACACCGATGAAGTGCGCGAGGGAGAACAGTTCCTCGATGTTGCGCCAGGTGAGGATCGCGGAGAGGGCGTCGGCGCCGGTGATGAAGAACAGGTCGGTGTCGGGGTTGAGCGCCCGCAGGTCGCGCAGGGTGTCGACGGTGTAGGTGGGCCCGCCGCGGTCGATGTCGATGCGGCTGACGGAGAACTGCGGGTTCTCGGCGGTCGCGATGACCGTCATCAGATAGCGGTCCTCGGCCGGGGAGACCCTGCGCTCGCTCTTCTGCCACGGCTCACCGGTCGGGACGAAGACGACCTCGTCCAGGTGGAACTGCGCGGCGACCTCGCTGGCGGCCACCAGGTGGCCGTGGTGGATCGGGTCGAAGGTGCCGCCCATGACACCCAGGCGGCGCTTGCCCGGGTCGGCCGGGCCGCGGCCCGGGGTGCTCAGGTGCGCGAATGGCGGCCTCTCGCCGTGCGTGCCGTGCGGGCCGCCGGCCGTGCCGTGCGCCGGACCGGTAGGCATGTCCTGCTCTCCCATGCGTGCAGACCCTACCGGCCCGGCCTGAGGACTTCGGCCGCCAGTTCCCCTGAGGGCAACGGCGGGGCCCAGGTCAGCGGTCGCGGTTGAAGCGGGTGGTGATCCAGAGCAGGAGCAGCAGGATCCCCAGGGCGCAGCCGCCGGTGATCGCCGGGTTGAGACTGTTGTGGTTACCGCCGTGCTCCTCGCCCTCGGCGGCAAGGGTGACCAAGTGGGCGGCGGCGAGATGGATGCTCATCTTCGGCAGTACCTATCGCGTGTGGGCGGGATAAAGACGTCGGCTCATCGTAAGCGGGCGCCTTCCCGGCGATCACGCCGACTCCGCCGTTGGGGAACCTTCGCAGGTCCTCAGTCGTCCTTCCGCTTGTAGCCCCGCAGCAGGAACCATCCCGTCAGCGCGCACCCCACGATCATCACGATCAGTACGACCCGGAGCAGATTCCCCGCCCCCTGGTGCTGGGCGGCGCTCGCGGCCTCGGTGAGCCAGACGGCTGGGGGGGTGTGCTCCATGGCGTGGAACTCCTTCGCTGTAGTGCCCGTCCACGGTAACTCCGCCTAGGCTGGGCTCTGCTTCGGGGGCGCAAGGGCCGCGGCGCGGCCACACAGACGCACATGGGGGATCACATGTCCGACGACGGCCACGAGCAGATTGGGCACGGGGGCGTGCCGAGCAGGCAGCGCAGGCGCTTCCCGGGGATCTCCTCACGGGCGTACGAGCATCCGGCCGACCGCTCCGCCCTGGTGGCGCTGCGCAAGCTGAGCGGCTTCGACACGGTGTTCAAGGCGCTCAGTGGGCTGCTGCCCGAGCGGAGCCTGAGGCTGCTGTTCCTGTCCGACTCGGTGCGGGTGTCGGACCAGCAGTTCGCGCACCTCAACGTCATGCTGCTCGACGCCTGCTACATCCTGGACCTGGAGAAGGTCCCGCCGATGTACGTGAACCAGGACCCGCAGCCCAACGCGATGTGCATCGGCCTGGACGAGCCGGTCATCGTGGTCACCACCGGTCTCGTCGAGCTGCTCGACGAGGAGGAGATGCGGGCGGTCGTCGGCCACGAGGTGGGGCACGCGCTGTCCGGGCACGCGGTGTACCGCACGATATTGCTCTTCCTGACCAGCCTGGCGGTCCGGGTCGCCTGGATCCCGCTGGGCAACCTCGCGATCATGGCGATCGTGACGGCGCTGCGCGAGTGGTTCCGCAAGTCGGAGCTGTCCGCGGACCGGGCGGGGCTGCTGGTCGGGCAGGACCCGCAGGCCTCGATGCGCGGCCTGATGAAGATCGCCGGCGGCAACCATCTGCACGAGATGAACGTGGACGCGTTCCTCCAGCAGGCCGAGGAGTACGAGTCCGCGGGCGACCTGCGCGACTCGGTGCTGAAGATCCTGAACGTGCTGCCGCGCTCGCACCCGTTCACCACCGTGCGGGCGGCCGAGCTGAAGAAGTGGTCGCAGTCCCGGGACTTCCAGCGGCTCATGGACGGCCACTACCCGCGGCGCAGCGAGGACAAGGACACCTCGGTGTCGGACTCCTTCCGGGAGTCGGCGTCCCACTACGCCAACCATGTGAAGACGTCGAAGGACCCGCTGATGAAGCTGGTCAGCGACCTGGCGGACGGTGCGGGCGACCTGGGCAGCCGGGTGCGGCGCGGCTTCAGCGGGTTCGCGGGCCCGCCGCCGTCCGAGGGCGGCGCCGCGAAGGACACCGGCTCCGCGAAGGACACCCCGCCGCCGTCGGAGGGCGGCTCACCGAAGGACACCCCGCCGCGCGACGAGGAGTGACCGCTCACACCTGCGGCTCACACCCTCGGCTGGGCGCTCGTGGCCAGGGTGCCGCACAGGGCCGTCGCGCTGCCGGTCGCGTAGGGGTCGGTGCCGGCCGGGCCGCCGGACTTCGCGCTCTGGCCGGCCAGCAGCGGGTGCAGGTGGTCGGTGGCGTCGTCGGCGCAGGCCAGCGGGCCCGCCTGGACGTAGGAGGCGACCAGCTGCGCCTGGTGCAGCCGCAGGTCGTCGCGGTTGAAGCGGAACTGCAGCTCGCGTCGGACGGTGAACAGCGACGCCGTGGCGTGCGCTCCGGAGCCGGCCGCGCGCAGGGCGTAGACGAAGGTGTGGTCGGCGGTGACCTCGAGGGTCGAGGCGTCGGTCTCGGCGGCGGCGAGGGTGCCCTGGACGCGGATCTTGTCGTCGGCCAGCTCGGCCTGGGAGGCGTCGAAGCGGACCATCCAGCCGGTGGGGGCGTGCCGCCCGTCGGCGGAGGGCCGGCGGAAGCTCTGGTCGAACTGGTCGAGCTGGTCCGCGTCGAGCAGGACGCGCACGGGCCGCACCTGCTGCCCGGTGACCACCTCCGGGTAGAGCGAGGAGCGCACGATGTAGTCCTTGGCGGTGGTGAGGGCGGCCACCACCTGGCTGTCGGAGAAGTGCGCGGTGCCCTGCGAGGCGGGCAGCGGGACGCCCTCGGCTCCGATCCGGTACTGCGCGGCGGGGCTGTGCGCGTACAGGTACTCCGCGTCGGCCGTGCCGGGCACCTTGCCCTGCGGGGCGAGCGGGATGACGGTCATCCGCGCCGGGTCGGCCGGCCGGCGGGCCAGCGCTGAGCTGTAGGGGTGGCGTACCCCCATGTAGACGGCGGTGGCGAAGGCGACCGCGATGAGCAGGAGAAGGATCAGCGCCTGCCGGGACAGGCCCCGGTGCAGGGGCGGCCGGCGGCGCACGGCGGGGGTGTGCTCGGCCATGCGCTCCTCGGCGGAGTACTCCTGGAGGCGGGCAGCGCGGACGAACGACTCGTCGAACACGACGGATCTGTATTCGTCCTCTCCTCCACCGGGGGCGCCTTGGGGTGTCCCCTCAGGTGGCTCTCCAGGCCCGGCCATATATTCAGAGTATGTCTCCGGGGGGCCCGGTAAACGCCCTGGTACACCACAACTTCTGACAGCGGCTCACCTGCGGCGGGCGGCCGTTTCGGGGCCGTTCGGCCTGTCGGTCAGGGCGTACGCGGGTCGGCCGGGACGGCGGCGCGGGAGGAGCCGGCGGAGGCCGCCGGAGCCGGCGGAGGGCTCTGTTCCAGGCCGGTGGACGCGGGTGGCGGGGCCTGTTCGCGGTTGCCGCCGGAGCCGCCGCGGTAGACCGCGGCGAAGGCCAGCGCGACCATGCCGACGCCCATCACGAGGGCGAGCATCCAGGCGACGGGGCGGTGCCAGCGCACCTGTTTGGCGTACCGCCCCAGGGCGCCGCGGCGGCCGTCGAAGAGGTACGGGTCGTCCAGGTCGTCGAGGTCGTGGTCGTGACCGTCGTGCTCGCCCGGGCCGTAGTCGTCGTAGCTGTCGCGCCGGTGGTGGCCGCGGCGGGCGGCCTCGGCCTCGGAGGCTTCGGCGCGGGCCTGGGCGGCGGCCAGGAGGCGTTCGACGGCGGTCGGCTCGTGGACCGTGGCCGCCCGGACGAAGGCCTCGTCGAAGACCACGGAGGCGAACTCTTCGTCCGACACCCCGCGGTCGTGGTCGTCGTCGGGCTCCCAGCCGTCAGGGAACGGCGAACCCCCCACGTCCTCCGGCACACGTCCAGAGTAGACCTGGGGGGTCAATTTGGGCAGACGGTACGGAAATTCGTGCTGGGGGCGGGACGCCTTTCACGCCATCCGGCGAAAGGGCGGTAGGCATACGCCAGTCGCATATGCCCGCCCGTCTCCCGGCCGGAGCGGCCGGTGTCTCAGCGCCGCACGTGCCCGTCGCCGGTGACGATGTACTTGGTGCTGGTCAGCTCCGGCAGGCCCATCGGGCCGCGCGCGTGCAGCTTCTGCGTGGAGATGCCGATCTCGGCGCCGAAGCCGAACTGGCCGCCGTCGGTGAACCGGGTGGAGGCGTTCACCGCGACCGTGGTGGAGTCCACCAACTGGGTGAAACGGCGGGCCGCCTGCTGGGAGGAGGTCACGATCGCCTCGGTGTGACCGGACGTCCACAGCCGGATGTGCTCCACGGCCTTGTCGAGCGAGTCCACGACGGCCGCGGCGATGTCGTACGACAGGTACTCGGTCTCCCAGTCCTCCGCGGTGGCCGGCACCACGGCCGCCCGGGACTCCTTGGCGTACGCCTGCACCCGCTCGTCGGCGTGCACGGTCACCCCGGCGTCGGCGAGGGCGTCCAGGGCGCGGGGCAGGAACTCGGCGGCGATGTCCTGGTGGACCAGCAGGGTCTCGGCGGCGTTGCAGACGCCGACCCGGTGCGTCTTGGAGTTGATGAGGATCTCCACGGCCATGTCGAGGTCGGCCCGGGCGTCGACGTAGACGTGGCAGTTGCCGGTGCCGGTCTCGATCACCGGGACGGTGGACTCCTGCACCACGGTGTTGATCAGCGAGGCGCCGCCGCGCGGGATGAGCACGTCGACCAGGCCGCGGGCGCGCATCAGCTCGCGCACGCTGTCCCGGCTCTCCCCCGGCACCAGCTGGACGGCGTCGGCGGGCAGCCCGGCACCGCCGACGGCGTCACGCACCACCCGCACCAGGGCGGTGTTCGACCGGTACGCCGAGGAGGAGCCGCGCAGCAGGACCGCGTTGCCGGACTTCAGGCACAGGGCGGCGGCGTCCACGGTGACGTTCGGGCGGCCCTCGTAGATGATCCCGACGACGCCGAGCGGGACGCGGACCTGGCGCAGGTCGATGCCGTTGGGCAGGGTCGACCCGCGCACGACCTCGCCGACCGGGTCGGGCAGCGCGGCCACGTCGCGCACGTCGGCGGCAATCGCGCGCACCCGCTCGGGGGTGAGCGTCAGCCGGTCGATCATGCCCTCGCTCGTGCCGTTCTCGCGGGCCTTGGCCACGTCCAGGGCGTTGGCCTCGACGATCTCGCTCGCGCGGACCTCCAGCGCGTCCGCGATGGCGAGCAGCGCGTCGTCCTTCTCGGCCCGCGGCAGCGGAGCGAGTGTGGCGGTGGCGGCCTTGGCGCGGTAGGCGGCCTGGGTGACCGGGGACATCGAGTCGTACGGCGAGAGCGTGGTCATGAGGGAAGCGTAGTGCGGCCCGGCGGCGCCATCGTCGCCCGTTCCACACCCCGAGACGGCATCAAACGTGCTCAGACACCCTCAGAGGCCCTCAGGCCCCACCAGACGCCATCAGACGCCCCGAGAGGGCATCAAGGAGCAAAGGTCCTCAAAAAGGCTGCACGCCCACTCGTGAGGCGGGCGGCGGGCCGTAGCCCTCGGCGACACGCTGGTGGTAGGTCTCGCGGTCGATGACCTCCAGGCCGACGATCTCCCAGGCCGGCAACCCGGCGGTGCGGCGGTGCTCGCCCCACAGGCGCAGGGCGACGGCGGCCGCGTCGTGCAGATCGCGGGCCTCCTCCCAGTACCGGATCTCGGCGTGATCGGGGGCGTATCTGCTGGTCAGGAGGAAAGGGTGGTCGTGGGCGAGCTGTTCGAGGGCGCGGCGCAGCTCCGGCAGCGGGGCCGGGTCGCCGGACACGCTGAGGGTGACGTGCCACAGCCGGGGCAGGTCCTTGGGTTCCGTCTCCTGCCGTTCGCCGGCCGCGACGGACGTCAGGGCGCGCTCCTCACCTGCCGCCCGGGGTCCGCGGCTGCCCGCGGCACCGCCGCCCGCGCCGCCACGGGATGCCGCCGCCCCGGGGCGCACTCGTCTCACGACGGCCACGACGGCCTCCTTCGCCCAGTGTTCGTGCGGATGTGTCCCTGAGACAGGAATGGTGTGCCTCGGACAAAGTCCAGCAGGCCGCACGGCTTCGCGGGGTGGTTTTGCGGAACGTCGCCCGCGGAAGTGGACGTTTCGACCCCGGTTCCGGGCACGTTCGACCCCGTTCAGGGGTGCAGCAGGACCAGATCGTCCCTGTGTACGACCTCGCGCTCATAGGCCGGGCCCAGCTCGCGGGCCAGTTCCCGGGTGGAGCGGCCGATCAGCCGGGGGATCTCCTTGGCGTCGAAGTTGACCAGGCCGCGGGCGACGGCGTGACCCTGCCGGTCGCGCAGTTCGACCGGGTCGCCGGCGCTGAAGTCGCCCTCGACGGCCGCGATGCCCGCCGGCAGCAGCGACGTACGCCGCTCCACGACCGCGCGCACCGCGCCGTCGTCCAGCATCAGGGCGCCCTGCGGGGTGGAGGCGTGCTGCAGCCACAGCAGCCGGTCGGCGGAACGGCGGCCGGTGGGGTGGAAGTAGGTGCCGGTGTCGCCGCCGGCGAGGGCCTCCGCGGCGTGCACGGCGCTGGTCAGCACCACCGGGATGCCGGCGGCGGCGGCGATCCGGGCGGCCTCGACCTTGGTGACCATGCCGCCGGTGCCGACGCCGGCCTTGCCCGCGCTGCCGATCTCGACGTGCGCGAGGTCCTGCGGGCCCTTCACCTCCGCTATCCGGGAGGTGCCGGGCTTGCTGGGGTCGCCGTCGTAGACGCCGTCGACGTCGGACAGCAGGACCAGCAGGTCGGCGTGGACGAGGTGGGCGACGAGGGCGGCGAGGCGGTCGTTGTCGCCGAAGCGGATCTCGTCCGTGGCGACGGTGTCGTTCTCGTTGACGATCGGGAAGGCGCCCATCGCCAGCAGCTTGTCCAGGGTGCGCGAGGCGTTGCGGTGGTGGGTGCGGCGGCTCATGTCGTCGCTGGTCAGCAGGACCTGGCCGACGCGGACGGCGTAGCGGGCGAAGGAGGCGGTGTAGCGGGCGACGAGCAGGCCCTGGCCGACGCTGGCGGCGGCCTGCTGACGGGCCAGGTCCTTGGGGCGGCGGCGCAGGCCCAGCGGGGACAGGCCGGCGGCGATGGCGCCGGAGGAGACCAGGACGATCTCCTTCTCGCCCCCGCTGCGGTGCTTGGCCAGCACGTCAACGAGCGCGTCGACGCGGTCGGCGTCCAGGCCTCCGGCGGCGGTGGTCAGCGAGGAGGAGCCCACCTTGACGACGATCCTGCGGGCGTCTCCCACGTCCTGCCTTGCCACTGCCACCTGCGCCGTCCTCACTCGGTCCCTCGCACCGCGCACCGGATGGCCGCGGTCTGCCCGGGAAGGAAAATCTACGGGAGCGGACCCGGTCCCCGCGCGCCCGTTTCGCACCGTGGACCGGCCTGACGGGCGACGCGGAACGGCATGGCGGCGCAACCCGGTCGACCCGCCCCGCCCGGCCCCGCGACGCCGGGATGATCCGGACGACAGGGCCTAGCCCCGCGCAGCGCGCCGCGCCTCCCAGGCCGACGCGATCATCGCGTGGACGTCGTGGCGGGCCTTCCAGCCCAGGTCCGTCGCGAGGCGGTCGGCGGAGGCGACCACCTTCGCGGGGTCGCCGGGGCGGCGGTCGGCGACCTCGGGGGCGACGTCGTGGCCGGTGATCTCGGCGATGAGGCGGACCATCTCCCGCACCGAGACGCCCTCGCCCCGCCCGATGTTGTAGACGAGGTCGGCGGTCCCCCGGCCGGTGGCGAGCCGGCGGGCGACGGCGAGGTGGGCGTCGGCGATGTCGGCGACGTGGATGTAGTCGCGCACGCACGTGCCGTCGGGCGTCGGATAGTCGTCGCCGAAGATCAGCGGGGGCAGCCCGGCGTCGAGCCGCTCGAAGACCATCGGGACGAGATTGAACACACCGGTGTCGGCGAGGGCCGGCTCGGCGGTGCCCGCCACGTTGAAGTAGCGCAGGCACGCGGTGGCCATGCCGTGCGCGCGGCCGGTGGCGCGGACCATCCACTCGCCGGCGGTCTTGGTCTCGCCGTACGGGCTGAGCGGCGCGAGCGGGGTGTCCTCGGTGACGACGTCGGTGGGGGGCGTGCCGTAGACGGAGGCGGAGGAGGAGAACAGGAAGCTGCTCACGCCCGCCGACACGGCGGCGTCCAGCAGGATCTGAAGCCCCGTCACGTTCTCGCGGTAGTAGAGGAGGGGCTTCTCGACGGACTCGCCCACGGCCTTCTTCGCGGCGAGGTGGACGATCCCCTCGACCGCGTACTCGCGCAGCACACGGTCGAGGAAGGACCGGTCGAGGACGGTGCCGCGCTCCAGCGGGACCTGCGCCGGCAGCCGGCGCGCGTCGCCGCTGGAGAGGTCGTCCACGACGACCACCGGCTCACCCGCCCCGGCCATGCTCTTGACGACGTGCGAACCGATGTAGCCGGCACCGCCGGTGATCAGCCAGGTCATCCGCGCAGCCTAACAGCCGGGTATATGCACGCTGTAAGCGTTCAGTCGCGCTGCGCGAGCGACGCGCGGAACGCCAGGCACTCCTCGTACACCGGCAGGATGCCCGCCTCGCGCGCCTGCTGAAGCGTCGGGCCCTGGGCGTCCTTCGCGGACAGCTCTGGCTCGCCGTCGACCGGCCACTCGACACCGATCGCCGCGTCGAGCGGGTGGACGGTGCGCTCGCGCTGCGGGGCGTACCCCTCGGAGCAGAGATAGGTGACGGTCGCGTCGTCGGTGAGCGCGCAGAAGCCGTGGCCGAGGCCCTCGGAGAGGTAGACGGCCTTGCGGTCCTGGTCGTCGAGGCGGACGCCCTCCCACTGCCCGAACGTGGGCGAGCCGACCCGCACGTCGACGATCACGTCGAGCACCGCACCGCGCACACAGGTGACGTACTTGGCCTGGCCGGGCGGCACGTCGGCGAAGTGGATGCCGCGCACCACCCCGGCGGCGGACACGGAGAGGTTGCCCTGCTTCAGGTCGAGCGGGTGACCGACGGCCTCGGCCATGCGCTCGGCCTTGTACCACTCCAGGAACAGGCCGCGGGCGTCACCGTGCTGCTGCGGGACGAACTCCCACGCGCCTTCGATGCCAAGGGGGTTGACCTTCATGAAAACAGCCGCTTCCTCTCTCAGGCCTGCGCGGACTCGTGAGCCAGCAGGTCCAGCAGGTAGTCGCCGTAACCGCTCTTGGTCAGCGGTTCGGCGAGCTCGCGCAGCCGGGCGTCGTCGATGAACCCGGCGCGCCAGGCGGCCTCCTCCAGGCAGCCG
Organism: Streptomyces sp. NPDC097129; assembly: GCF_055668065.1. NCBI lineage: Bacteria > Bacillati > Actinomycetota > Actinomycetes > Kitasatosporales > Streptomycetaceae > Streptomyces > Streptomyces sp. NPDC097129. The sequence goes on from NZ_JBVOQE010000001.1 coordinate 830,219, forward strand.
ATCTTCATGCCCTGCCGCTCCTCGACCACGCGCACGTACTCGGACGCCTGGACGAGGGACTGGAAGGTGCCGGTGTCCAGCCAGACCGTGCCGCGGTCCAGCACCGACACCTGCAGTTCGCCGCGCTCCAGGTAGTACCCGTTGACGTCGGTGATCTCCAGCTCGCCGCGGGCGCTGGGCTTCAGGTTGCGGGCGATCTCGACGACCCGGCTGTCGTAGAAGTACAGACCCGGCACCGCGTAGCGGGACTTGGGGTTCTGCGGCTTCTCCTCGATGGAGCGGGCGCGGCCGTCCTCGTCGAAGTCGACGACGCCGTAGGCGGTCGGGTCGGAGACGGCGTGCGCGAAGACGACGCCGCCCTCGGGGTCGCGGTACTTGGCGAGCTGCCGGCCGAGGCCGACGCCGTGGAAGATGTTGTCGCCGAGGATCAGCGCGACGGGCTCGTCGCCGATGAAGTCCTCGCCGATGACGAAGGCCTCGGCGATGCCGTTGGGCTTGTCCTGCGTGGCGAACTCGATGTTCAGGCCCCAGTCGGAGCCGTCGCCGAGCAGCCGCTCGAACTGGGGGCGCTCGTCGGGTCCGGTGATGACCAGGATGTCCCGCAGCCCGGCCATGACCAGGGTGGACAGCGGGTAGTAGATCATCGGCTTGTCGAAGACCGGCATCAGCTGCTTCGACACCGCACGGGTGATCGGCCACAGACGGGAGCCGGTACCACCGGCGAGCACAATTCCACGCATGGGCACGCAGCCTACGGCAGGCGGATGACCGCCCCGGCCATCCACTGGGTGAGACGGGGGTGAGAACTGCCACGGAAACGGCGGCCGAACCGGGACCCAACCGGCACCGAACGGGGGCCCACACGGCTGCGCCTAGGATAGTGGGCCTTATGAAGATTCTCGTCACCGGCGGCGCCGGATTCATCGGTTCACAGTTCGTGCGCGCCCTGCTTCTCGGAGAGCTGCCCTCCGGCGAGGGTGCCCAGGTCACCGTGGTGGACAACCTGACCTACTCCGGGAACGAGGCGAATCTCGCCCCGGTGGCCGACAAGCCCGGTTACACGTTCGTGCACGGCGACATCCGCGACTACGCGGCCGTCGACGACGCGATGCGCGGCCAGGACGCGGTGGTGCACTTCGCCGCCGAGTCCCACGTGGACCGCTCGATCATGGACTCCTCACCGTTCGTCACCACGAACGTGCTGGGCACCCAGGTGCTGCTGGACGCCGCGAAGCGCCACGGCGTGGGCCGGTTCGTGCACGTGTCCACGGACGAGGTGTACGGCTCGATCAGCGAGGGCTCGTGGACCGAGGACTGGCCGCTGGCGCCGAACTCCCCGTACTCGGCCTCCAAGGCCGGCTCGGACCTGCTGGCGCTGTCGTACCACCGCACGCACGGCATGGACGTGGTCGTCACCCGCTGCTCCAACAACTACGGGCAGTACCACTTCCCTGAGAAGATGATCCCGCTGTTCACCACGAACCTGCTGGACGGCAAGAAGGTCCCGCTGTACGGCGAGGGCCTGAACGTGCGCGACTGGCTGCACGTGTCCGACCACTGCCGGGGCATCGAGATGGTGCTGCGCGGCGGCCGCGCCGGTGAGGTCTACCACATCGGCGGCGGCACCGAGGTGACCAACAAGGAGCTGACCGGCATGCTCCTTCAGGCCTGCGGCGCCGGCTGGGACATGGTCGAGCACGTCGAGGACCGCAAGGGCCACGACCTGCGCTACTCCCTGTCGATCGCCAAGATCCAGGAGGAGCTCGGCTACAAGCCGCTCGTCACCTTCGAGCAGGGCCTCGCCGACACCGTCCAGTGGTACCGCGACAACCGCGCCTGGTGGGAGCCGCTCAAGGCGAAGGCGGCGCTGACGGCATGACGCGGGTACTGATCACCGGCGCGGCCGGCATGCTCGGCCGCGACCTGGCCGAGGTCCTCGGCGGGCGCGGCCTGTACGTGAACGCGGTGACCCGCCACGGGCTGGACATCACCGACGCCGCAGCGGTGCGCGCGGCCGTCGACGGTCACGACGTGGTGGTCAACGCCGCCGCGTGGACCGACGTGGACGGCGCCGAGGCCGAGGAGGCCGCGGCGACCCGGATCAACGGCGAGGGCCCGCGGGTGCTCGCCGAGGCGTGCGCCGGGAGCGGCGCCGTACTCATCCAGGTCTCCACCGACTACGTCTTCCCCGGCGACGCCGACGAGCCGTACCGGCACGACGCCCCGACCGCGCCGATCAACGCCTACGGCCGCAGCAAGCTGGCCGGTGAGCAGGCGGTGACCGCCCTGCTGCCCGAGCGCGGCTATGTGGTGCGCACGGCGTGGCTGTACGGCGTGCACGGGCGCAACTTCGTGGCGACCATGCTGAACCTGGCGGCGCAGCGGGACACCGTGGACGTGGTCGACGACCAGCGCGGCCAGCCCACCTGGACCGTCGCGCTCGCCCGGCAGATCGCGGACCTGGCCGAGGCGGCCCTCGCCGGGCGGGCCCCGGCGGGCGTCTACCACGGCACCGCCTCCGGCACCGGCACCTGGTTCGACCTGGCCCGGGCCGCTTTCGAACTGAGCGGTCTGGACCCGGAGCGGGTGCGCCCGACGACGTCGGAGAAGTTCGTCCGGCCCGCCCGCCGCCCCTCCTACAGCGTGCTCGCGCACGAGCGCTGGGCCGAGGCGGGCGTGGCGGTGCAGCCGCACTGGCGCGACCAGCTGGCCGAGGCGCTGAAGGTGATGGCCGGCGAGGAGCGGACGCGCGCGTGAGCCTCCTCGACCGCATCACGACGGCACTGCCGCAGGGCACCGCGTTCGTCGGCGCCGGCACCGCGGTGCTCGGCGTGGCCAGTTACGTCCATCTCGCGGCGGCGGGCCACACGCTCGCCGTCGACGACATGGCGAGCTTCTCGGTGCTGTGGACGGTGGTGTTCTCCATCGGCCTCGGGCTGTTCTTCCCGGTCGAGCAGGAGATCACCCGGATCGTCGCCGCCCGCGTGGTGCACGGCGACGGGGTGCTGCCGGTGCTGCGGCGCGGCGCGGTGCTCTCCGCGAGCCTGCTGGCGCTGGTGCTGGTGCCGCTCGTGGCGTTCGCCGGGTGGATCGCCGACCTGTTCTTCCACGGCGACACGAGCCTCGTGTACTCGCTCGCCGGCGCCTTCGCGGCGCTGGCCGTGGCGTATGTGACGCGTGGCGTCCTCGCCGGTCTCGGCCGCTTCCGGGCGTACGGCATGCAGCTGGGCCTGGACGGCGTGCTGCGGATCGTGCTGTCGGGCGCGCTGGCGGTGACCGGTGTGACGTCGCCGTTCGCGTTCGCGGCCGTACTGACGGTGGCCCCGCTGCTGGCCGTACTGGCCACGATCAAGCCGGTGTTCCAGGGCGCTCGGCCCGGAACGCAGGCGCACTGGCGGGAGCTGATCGAGCACCTCGGGCTGCTGGTCGGCTCGACGCTGCTCGCGCAGCTCCTCGTCAACATCGCGGTGATCAGCACCAAGTTGATCTCCACCAACGACGACGCGCTGGTCGCGGCGCTGCTGTCGGCGCTGGTGCTGGCCCGGGTGCCGCTGTTCGTCTTCGGCGCCTTCCAGGTGTCGCTGCTCGCGGGACTGTCGTCGGCGGCGGCCGTGGGGGACACGCAGGGTTACCGCCGGCTGCTGCTGCGGGCCGCGTCCATCACGGGCGGGCTGGGCGTCGCGGGCGGACTGGGCGCGGTGGCGCTCGGACCCGCGATCCTGCCGACCGTGTTCGGCGCACCGGACGTGCTCGGCGCCGCGGACTTCGCCTGGCTGTCGGCCGGCACGACCCTGTACATGCTGGCCATGGTGCTGGGTCAGGCACTGCTCACCAGTAACGGTGCGCGACTTCAGCTGTTGTCCTGGGTGGTGGGCACGTTGGTGCTGATCGCGGTCACGCTGAGCCCGCTGGACCTGCGCACGAGGGTCGAAGTGGCCTACACAGCAGGGTCACTGACCGTGGCCACCTGTATGTCACTCGCCATTCGCGCTCGTGTAAGCTACCGCCCGGTGCGCTCATAGGGTGACCGCCATTCCATCACTCTTCGTAATCGTCCCCCCGCGTGAGCCGGGGTCCGGTCGGGTGGGTCCCTCAGCAGCCGCTCCCCCTGGCCCACACCCCTGGAAGAGTAGACAGGCCCTTTCCATGAGTCGTCCGATACACCGGAGTGCGGTATGCAGTTGTGGATGCTGACTTCGGTCACCGGAGTCGTCCTCGTCGCGTGCATCGTCGAGCTCCTGCGTCGTCGCAAGCTCAAGGAGAAGTACGCCTTCCTCTGGGTGATCACCGGTCTGGTGATCATCCCGCTCGGGTTCTTCCCGCGGGGCGTGGACACGGTGGCCGAGGTCCTCGGTGTGCGGTCCGGCGTCAGCCTCGTGCTGTTCATGGGCGTCGCCTTCCTCTTCGTCGTCTCGCTCCAGCTCAGCTGGGAAGTCGGGCATCTGGAGGAGGAGGGCCGCACCCTCTCCGAAGAGGTGGCGCTGCTCCGTATCGACGTCCAGGACCTGCGGGCCCGGCTCGGTGAGCTGGAGACCCCCGCCGCATCCGCAGAACAGGGGGACGGGAAGTGATCGACGGCAAGCGTGTGCTGATCATCATGCCGGCGTGGAACGAGGCGGACGGCGTCGCCGACGTCATCAAGGAGGTCCACGCCACCCTGCCGGGGGCCGACGTCCTCGTGGTGGACGACGGCTCCGCCGACGCGACCGCCGCGGTCGCCCGCGCGGCCGGCGCGACGGTGATGAAGCTGCCGTACAACCTGGGCGTGGGCGGCGCGATGCGCGCCGGGTACAAGTACGCCCACGACCGTGACTACGACATCGCCATCCAGGTCGACGCCGACGGGCAGCACGACCCGCGCAACGTGCCGGAGCTGCTCGCCCGTCTGGAGAGCGGCGCCGACCTCGTCATGGGCGCCCGGTTCGCCGGCACCGGCGAGTACGAGGCCCGCGGCCCGCGCCGGTGGGCGATGCTGGTGCTCGCGTTCTGGCTCTCGCGCATGGCGCGCACCAGGCTCACCGACGTCACCTCCGGCTTCCGGGCCTGCGACCGCGACCTCATCGACGTGTTCGCCCGCTGGTACCCCGTGGAGTACCTCGGCGACACCGTGGAGTCCACGATCGCCGTGATCCGGGCCGGTTACCGCGTCGAGCAGGTCCCTGTCGCGATGCGCCCGCGCACGACCGGCACGCCCAGCCAGTCCCCCCTGAAGGCCACCCTGTACCTCGGCCGCATCGGCATGATCCTGCTGCTCGCGTTCAGCCGCCGCTCGGTGCTGCGGCCCGCCCGGAACGGGAAGTGAGGCGCGTGCAGACCCTGGACATCATGCTGCCGCACTACGGCGACACCGCCCTGATGCAGGCAGCCGTGCAGAGCGTGCTGGACCAGACCGACAAGGACTGGCGGCTCACCGTCGTCGACGACGGCCGCGAGCCGGGCGTGCCCGAGTGGTTCGCCTCCCTCGGCGACGAGCGGGTGCGCTACCAGCGCAACGAGCAGAACCTCGGCATCACCCGCAACTTCCGCAAGTGCGTGGAGCTGGTGGAGTCGACGCACTTCACCATGCTCGGCAGCGACGACCTGCTGCTCCCGACGTACGTCGAGACGCTGCGGGCCGCCGTCGAGGCCGTCCCGGACGCGGCGATCTACCAGCCCGGCGTCGAGGTCATCGACGAGCACGGCAACCCCTCCACCTCGCTCGGCGACGAGGTCAAGCGGCGCCTGTACGCCCCGAAGCACAACGGCCGGCGCCTGGTGCTGTCCGGTGAGCCGCTGGCCGCCAACCTGCTCGGCGGGAACTGGCTGTACTTCCCGTCGATCTGCTGGCGCGCCGACGCCGTCAAGGCGGTCAACTTCCGCGAGGACCTCTCCGTCATCCAGGACCTGGCTCTGATCATCGAGCTGATCCGGCGCGGCGAGAAGCTGGTCGTGGAGCCGGCCCCGGCCTTCCGCTACCGGCGCCACTCCGGCAGCCTGTCCTCGGCGGAGGCCCTCACCGGCGCCCGGTTCGGGGAGGCCGTGCGGTTCTTCCACGAGGTCGCCGACGACCTGGACCGCCACGGCTGGCCCAAGGCCGCCCGGTCCGCGCGGCGGCACCTGTCGATGCGGCTGCACGCCCTGACCCTGCTGCCCGGCGCCCTGCGCCACCGCCAGTCCGACGCCACGCGCAAGCTGCTCAGGTACGCCCTGACCAGATCCGAGTGACGTCACGCCCGGGGCGGGCGAGCTCGACTGCCCCCACCCCCGCCCCGCGGAACCGCGCCCCGCTTCCCCCCTCCGAAAGCGCAAAGTCCACATGATTCCCACGCAAGCCCAAGAGGGCGCCCCGCCCCGGTTCAGCATCGTCGTCCCGGCGTACGGGGTCGAGGCGTATCTGCGCGACTGTCTCGACTCGGTGCTCGGCCAGTCGTTCACGGACTTCGAGGTCATCGCCGTCAACGACGCCTCACCCGACGCGTGCGGCGAGATCATGGACGAGTACGCGGGTCTCGACCCGCGCGTGGTGGCGGTGCAGCTCGAGCAGAACGTGGGGCTCGGCCGGGCGCGCAACGTGGGCATGGCCCGCGCGCGGGGCAGCTACCTGATCTTCCTGGACAGCGACGACACGCTGCTGCCGGGCTCCCTGCAGGCCATCGCGCGCCGGCTGGAGGAGACCGGCGACCCCGAGCTGCTGGTCTTCGACTACGAACGCACCTACTGGGACGGCCGCGTCTCCCCCAACGCCAAGCGGCCGGTCCTGACCGACGGCCCGCGCGGCGCGTTCCGCCTGGACGACCACCCCGACCTGCTCGACCTGCTGCAGGTCGCCTGGAACAAGGCCTACCGCCGCGACTTCGTGGAGCGCTGGGGCTTCGAGTACCCCACGGGCTACTACGAGGACACCCCGTGGACCTACCCGGTGCTGGTGGCGGCCGAGACCATCGCCCTGCTGGACCGGGTCTGCGTGCACTACCGCCAGCGGCGCCAGGGCTCCATCCTGTCCTCCTCCAGCCGTAAGCACTTCGACGTCTTCGACCAGTACGACCTGGTGTTCTCCTTCCTGGACGACAACCCGCAGTTCGACCGCTGGCGCGGACCGCTGTACGAGCGCATGGCCTTCCACCTGGGCGTCATCGAGCGGATGCCGGGCCGGCTGCCCGCCGACGCGCGCGCCGAGTTCCGTGCCCGCCGGCTCCAGGCCGAGCAGGCCCGCCGCCCGGCCGGCCACCGTTCGCCGAAGGCCGCCTCCGGCAAGCCGGCCAGGCGCCGCGTCGCCGAGCGGCTCCCGGTCCGGCTGCGCCCCGTCGCGCGCCGCGCCTACCGGGCCGCGCGCCGGCTGAAGAAGCCGGTGCGCTCGGTGGTGCTGCGGGCGTACTACCGGGGCCAGCGGATGCTGCCGGTGCGCAAGGACACCGCGGTGTTCGCCGCGTACTGGAACGCCGACTACGCCTGCAACCCGGCCGCCATCCACCAGAAGCTGCTGGAGCTGGCCCCGCAGGTGAAGACGACCTGGGTGCTCAAGCCGGGCGCGCGCACCATGCCGCCGGCCGGCACCACCGTGGTGCGTCCGGGCTCGTGGGGCTTCTGGAAGGCCATGGCCCGCAGCAAATATTTGGTCAACAACGTCAATTTTCCGACGCTGGTGGTCAAGCGCCCGGGTCAGGTCTTCGTGCAGACCCACCACGGCACGCCGCTCAAGCGGATGGGCGTCGATCTCGTCGAGTACCCGATCGGCCAGGCCGACCTCGACATGGAGACGCTGGTGCGGCGGATAGACCGCTGGGACTACAGCGTCTCCTCCAACAGCTTCACCACCGCGATCTGGAACCGCGCCTACCCGGCCGGCTACACCTCCCTCGACTACGGCTACCCGCGCAACGACGTGCTGGTCAACGCCACCGACGAGGACCGGGCGAGGGCCCGCGAGAAGCTCGGTCTCGCCCCGGACAAGAAGGTCGTGCTGTACGCGCCGACCCACCGGGACTACCAGGCGGTGCCCCGGCCGCTGCTCGATCTGGAGCACTTCGCCGAGCGGCTCGGAGACGGCTTCACGGTCCTCTCGCGCGCCCACTACTTCAACCTCGGCACGGGGCCGGGCGCCACGGACGGCTCCCCGATCGTCGACGTGAGCGGGCACCCGTCGGTGGAGGAGCTGTACCTGGCGGCGGACTGTCTGCTCACCGACTACTCGTCGTTGATGTTCGACTACGCGCTGCTGGACCGGCCGATCGTCGTCTTTGCCAACGATTGGGAGGTGTACCGGGCCACCCGGGGCACCTACTTCGACATTCACGTAGAGTCGCCCGGCCACGTGGTGGAAACCGAAGGGGACCTCCTGGACGTCTTCCTCTCGGGGCGCTGGTGCGACGACACCTCCGCGAAGGCACGCACGGAGTTCCGCAGGCGGTTCTGCGAGTTCGACGACGGCCGGGCGGCGGAGCGTGTGGTACGCAGGGTCTTCCTGAACCAGGAGGATGTGCCGCCGGTGACACTTCCGGCGGAGCGTCCGAGCCGTCTCACGCGGGGCTAGAGCTACCGTGTCCGGCGGGTCCGGTCGCCGCCGGACACATACGTAACCTGAGAAAGGCGCAGTACCGCAGATGCCTCCCCGTCTGTCACTAGTCGTTCCCGTGTACAACGTGGAACTCTTCCTCGACGAGTGCCTGCAGTCGATCGCGGACCAGACGTTCACCGACTGGGAGGCAATCGTCGTCGACGACGGCTCCACGGACGGCAGTCTCGCGATCGCCGAGAGGTGGGCGGCCAAGGACGACCGGATCCGGGTCGTCGCCCAGGAGAACCAGGGACTCGGCCCCGCCCGCAACACCGGTGTGGCCCACCTCACCGAGGGCACCGAGTTCCTCGCGTTCGTCGACAGCGACGACATCGTGCTGCCCGACGCCTACGAGCGGTGCGTCGCCAGTCTGGAGGCGTCCGGCTCGGACTTCGTCAGCGGCAACGTCAACCTGCTCAAGGCCGGCGAGATCCTCCTCTCCCCGCTGCACGAGAAGCGGCTGCGCACCGACCGCACGCGGACCCACATCAGCCGCGACAAGAACCTCGTCTACGACCGCACGGCGTGGAACAAGGTCTTCCGCCGCTCGTTCTGGGACAAGCACGCCTTCGAGTTCCCCGGCATCCTCTACGAGGACGCCCCGGTCACGCTGCCCGCGCACTTCCTGGCCTCGGCCGTCGACGTGCTCGGCGAGCCGATCTACCTGTGGCGCCAGCGCACCGGCGGCGCCCCCTCCATCACCCAGCGCCGCACCGAGCCGGTCAACGTCCGCGACCGCATCCGCTCGTGCGACCGGGTGAGCCGGTTCCTCGCCTCCCAGCCAGGCGAGGAGTACGTCGCCCACAAGCGCTGGTACGACGAGATCTTCATCACCGACGAGCTGCCGCTGTTCATGGGCGTGCTCGACGAGGCCGGCGACGAGTTCCGCGAGCTGTTCATGAGCGGCTCCGCCGACTTCCTCAGCCGCGTCGACGAGGCGGTCATGCCCCGCCTGCCGGTCGCGCTGCGGCTGAAGTGCCATCTGATCCGTGAGGGCCGCCTGACCGAGCTGATGGAGCTGCTCGCCTACGAGCGGGAGACCGGGCGGGCCGTCCCCGTGGTCCGGCAGGGCCTGCGGCACTTCGCCGACTACCCGGTGCTCGACCAGGGCCGGCAGGCCGTGCCCCGCTCGGTACTGCGCGTCGACAACGACTTCTCCGCCCGCGCCCGCGCCGAGGCGCTGGTGTGGCGCGGCGGCCGGCTGCACCTCGAAGGCCACGCCTACATCCGCAACCTGGCCGCCGAGCGGCCGCAGCGCACCGCGCTGCGCGTGCTGATGCTGCGCGAGGTCGGCAGCCGCCGCACCGTGCTGGTGCGGCCGAACCCGGCGCGCGCGCTGCGCGCCACGCAGACCTCCGGCCAGTCGCTGCACAACTACGACTGGTCCGGCTTCACCGCCGACCTGAACCCGGCCAAGCTCAAGGCGCGCGGCGGCTGGCGCGACGGCGTGTGGCGGCTCACCGTCACCACCGTCCAGCAGGGCATCGTGCGCCGCACCCGGCTGAAGGCCGGCGAGACCGGCAGCGCGCAGAGCCCGTCCCCGTTCTGGGTCGACAAGGACGTGCGGGTCGTTCCGTACGTCGCCGACGAGCATCTGTACCTGCGCGTCGAGCGGGTGCGGGCGCGGCTGACCGGGCACCGGGCCGAGGACGGTGTGCTGGAGCTGACCGGCACGCTCGGCCACGACGCCGCCACCGGTGACGCGCCGCTCACCCTGCGCCTGACCCACGGCTCCTCCGAGTCCGTGCTCGACCTGCCGGTGGAGCGCGGAACCGGCGGCACGTTCTCGGTGCGGGTGCCGCTCGCCGGCCTGGACGTCGAGGGCCGTGACAGCACCAACCTGCACGTCTCCGACAAGTGGACGGCCGAGCTGGGCGTCGGCGGCAAGCGCCGCTTCCCCGTCGCCGTGGACGCCGCCGAGGGCGACCTCGGCCGGCAGACCTCCGTGGACGGCCGTCCCACCGCCGCCTGGGGCAGCCGTGTGATCGCCGTCACCAGCGACGGCTCCGGCCGCCTGGTGCTGCGCACCCAGCCCGTGCAGCCCATGACGGGCGAGCTGTCGGTGAGCGCCGAGGGCCGTATCGCCCTCACGGCCGCGCTGCCCGCGCACGTCGAGGAGCCGGTCGAGATCGTCGTACGGCACAGCCGGCACGCCGAGGAGCACGCCTACCCGGCGACCGTGGCCGACGGTGTGCTCACCGCCGACTTCCTGCCGGTGCCGGACAGCATCGCCAAGGTGCCGCTGCGCCAGGGCCGCTGGTACCTGTTCGCCCGCACCACCGGCTCCCGGGTCGAGGTGCCGGTGCGTGCCGTGCCGTCCGCGCTGGACGCCCTGCCCGTCGACTTCACCGTGCGCGGCCGGGACTACACGCTCACCCACCGCTTCTTCGACCGGCTGCTGATCGAGGCCGCACCGGACCTCGGCCCGGCCGAGGTCGGCTGGTACCGCCAGCGCGAGCTGCGCACCAAGGTGTACGCGCAGGCCCGTACCGCCCCGCTGCGGGACACCGTCCTGTACGCCTCGTTCTCCGGCCGCCAGTTCTCCGACTCGCCGCGTGCCGTCTACGAGCAGCTGGTGGCCCGGGGCGCCGAGCTGGAGCACGTGTGGGTGGTGGAGGACCGCCGCGCCGAGATCCCCGAGGGCGTCAAGGTCATCCGGCGGTGGAGCCGCGAGTGGTACGAGGCGCTCGGCCGCAGCCGGTACATCGTCACCAACACGCACCTGCCGCACTGGATCCGCCGCCGCGAGGGCCAGGTCATCGTGCAGACCTGGCACGGCACGCCGCTCAAGCGGATCGGCCACGACATCGACAGCGTCCAGTTCGCCGACCGCAAGTACCTGCAGAAGGTCGCCGAGGAGGCGCCGAGCTGGTCCTTCCTCATCTCCCCGAACCGCTTCTCCACGCCGATCATGCGGCGGGCCTTCCAGTTCGAGGGCGAGATCCTTGAGTCCGGCTACCCGCGCAACGACGTGCTGCTCTCCGAGGACACTCAGGAGCTGGCGAAGAGCGTGCGCGAGCGGATCGGCCTGCCGGCCGGCAAGAAGGTCGTGCTGTACGCGCCGACCTGGCGCGACGACCAGTTCTACCGGGCCGGCAACTACAAGTTCGACATGCGGCTGGATGTGAAGAAGGCCGCCGAGCGCCTCGGTGACGACCATGTCCTGCTGGTGCGCAAGCACTCGAACATCGTCGACGCGGTGCCCGGCGCCGGTGACGGTTTCGTCTTCGACGTCTCCAGCTACCCGGACATCGCCGAGCTGTTCCTGATCACCGACGTGCTGGTCACGGACTACTCGTCGCTCATGTTCGACTTCGCGAACACGGGCCGTCCGATGCTGTTCTTCACGTACGACCTCGAGTACTACCGCGACCAGCTGCGGGGCTTCTACTTCGACTTCGAGGACAAGGCCCCCGGTCCGCTGCTGCAGACCTCGGACGAACTGATCGACGCGCTCGCCGACATCGACCGGATCAGCGCCTCCTACACGGAGGCCTACCGGGAGTTCAAGGACGTCTTCTGCGACCTCGACGACGGCCACGCCGGCGAGCGAGTGATCAACCGGATGCTGGAACTCGCGCACCCCGACCAGTCCCACGAGCCCGCGGAGCGTTGAGCGTGCCCACGATCCCCAGTGCCGTCAGGCAACGCCTGGAACGCATCCCGGCCCGGCGCCGGATGCCCCTGGCCGTCTATGCCGTCACCCAGGTCGTCTTCCTGCTGTGGTGGGCGGCCTTCTACCCCGGCGGGATGAGCTACGACTCCATCGCCTACGTCTGGCACGTCACCACCGGCCACTGGATGTCCAACCACTCGGTGGCCTACGACGGGCTGGTCTGGCTCTCGCTCAACATCACCGGTGACCTGTCGGTCCTGACGCTCCTCCAGAGCGTCGCCATGGCGGCGTCGCTCGCCTACGTGGCGACGACGCTGCGCCAGTTCGGGGTGCCGGGCAAGTGGAGCGCGACGGCCGCGATCATGGTGGCGGTGGTGCCGTCGATCGGCTCGTTCACCATCTTCGTGTGGAAGGACGTGCCGTTCGTCATCGGCTCGGTCGTGGCCTTCGGCGCGGCCGGACGGCTCGTGGTGCGCCGGATGCGCGGCCGGCAGGCGGTGCGTGACAAGGCGTTCCGCAACGACGTCGCGCTGCTGTTCACCGGCTTCCTGGCGATGGGCCTGTTCCGCAACAACGGTCTGCTGGTCGCCGTCCTCGCCGCGCCGGTGCTGCTGTTCGTCCTGCCGAAGATGCGCCGGGCGATGCTGGTCGCGACGGTGATCCCGGCGGTGATCGCGGGCGCGCTGCAGCTGTGGATCTACCCCGCGCTGGGCGTGATCACGCCGACCAAGGACCAGGTGTACGCGATGAACTACGCGGACATCGCGGTCGTCTACGGCAAGGCCCCGTGGACCTTCACCCAGGCCGACAAGGACCTGATGGCGAAGGTGGCGCCGCTGTCCCACTGGGGCGGCCGGGCGGCCAACTGCTACAACGCCGACTGGGCGATGCGTCCGCCGATGAACCGCCCGAAGGCCGCCGAGTACAACACCGAGCTGATGGACCTGTGGATGCGGGTCCTGCAGCGCACCCCGGACCAGATGATCGGGGCACGGCTGTGCCGCTCGCAGATCGCCTGGTCGCCGTTCCCGGGGCCCGCGGACAAGATGGGCCAGACGCTGATCAGCCCGCCGTCGGTGCCGAAGAACCTGTTCGGCTGGGCCGACTGGAACCAGGACATCAAGCACAGCGAGTACCGTCCGATCCTGAAGATCCGCCCGCTCAGCGACACGCTGCACAAGCTGGCGTTCTTCATCTGGAAGGCCAGCAAGACCCCGCAGCTTCAGTGGCTGCTGTGGCGGGGCGCGACCTGGTGCTACGTCGCGTACGCGATCTTCCTGGCGTTCGCCCGCCGGCAGAAGTCCTGGGCGCCGCTGGCCATGATGTCGGTCCCGCTGGCGCTGCAGCTGACGGTGGTGGCGGCCAACCCGGCGCCGCTGGCCCGGTACATGTTCGCGCCGCTGTTCCTCGGCATCCTGACGCTGCCGCTGCTCGCCGCCAAGCCGCGCTTCGGCCGGCAGGGCGGGGAGAGCCCGGGGTCCTCGGGGCCGACCGAGGAGGCGGAGGAGCCGTCGCCGGCGGACCGGGATCCGGAGCCGGTGGCCTGAGCCGCTGACACGTCGGATGGGCCCGCCCGCGTCTCCCTCACGGGAGTGCGGGCGGGCCCTTCCGGTGTCCCGTACAACCGATCGCGCCGGCCGGAGGTCTCACGCAGGTACGCGGGAGTCGACGGAAGGACGCGGATGAGGGCTCATCGTGCCGCCCTGGGCATGGCCGCCGCCACGGCGCTGCTGGCCATGACGGCCCCCGTGAGCGTGGCGGCGGACGGTCCCGGCTACGGAGTCGCGGTGGAGGAGGACTACGCCACCGCCGAGGTGGGCGGGACCGTCACGGTGCACCCCGAGGTGCGCGACGCACGGTCCGCCCTGCCCGAGGGGGCGCACCTCGCGAAGGGCGCGACGCTGCAGTACTTCTTCCCCGCGCACACCACCCTGGTGGGCCTCGGCGACGGCTGCCGGAGGGTGGGGACGAGGCGGGTCCTGTCCTGCACGACGGTGCGGCCGCTCAGGCTGCGGCTCGACACGGCGCTCGTCGACGAGGACGTCACGGTGGCCGTCTTCCCGAACGACCCGTCGAACGCGCTGAGCCACGAGGACCACTTCACGGTCACGGCCCCGGTCCCGCAGGAGGAGGGAGAGACCCGGGGCAGCCGGGAGGGCCGGCAGACGGCCGGTGCCGTCCTGCTCGGCGTGGCCGGCGGTTTCGCGCTGCTGGCGTTGATCCTGGGCCGTACGCGGGGCCGCCGGGCGGTGTGGGTGTCGTGCACCGTGCTGGCCCTGCTGTGCGCCGGCCCGGGGCTGTGGAGCATGACGCGGGGGCCGCTGGCCGGGGCCACGCGCTACACGCGGTATCCGTCGGGCCCGCCCGAGCTCAAGATGCCCGAGACGATCTGGGACTCCGCCTGGATCCGGGCACAGAGCCGGCCGGACGGCATCCCGCCGATCGCGACAGCACCCGATCCGGGCCATGAGGACGTGAGGGAAGTGTCCGGCCTCTACCTGCCGGACGCGACGGAGTCCGTCAGCCAGTGGCTCGCCGTCGACGGCGCCCACGGCCGGATCGAGGACCCCCGGCGGGCCCGCGACCACATGCTGCGCACGGCCGCCGGGGCGCCCGGCGTGACGGTGACGGAGAAGCCCCGGCTGTTCCTCCTCAAGCGCGAAGAAGGCCTCGACAAGAGCCCCGTGCTGTTCAAGTGCCAGGGGCTCGTCATACGGGAACAGCACGTCGCCCAGTGCGCCTGGGCGGACAACGGGGTTCGCGCCCTGTACTCCGCCCCTGGCAGCGAGCTGCTCGGCACGGCCCACCGCGCGCTGAGCGTGCGGGAGTACGTGCAGATGGGCGGCGGCTTCTGACCGCCGCCCAGCTCGCGGCCTAGAACGGGTCGAAGTCGTCGAACTCCCGCTCGGACTCGTCCCGTTCGGCCTGCTTGTCCCGGCGGCGCTGGGCCGCGGGCCGCGGGGCCTCGAAGCGGTGGTCCTCGCCACGCCGGCCGAGCATCTCGGCGCCCGCCATCACCGTCGGCTCCCAGTCGAAGACGACCGCGTTCTCCTCGGGGCCGATGGCGACGCCGTCGCCGGAGCGGGCGCCCGCCTTCATCAACTCCTCTTCCACACCGAGGCGGTTGAGCCGGTCGGCGAGATAGCCGACGGCCTCGTCGTTGTTGAAGTCGGTCTGCCGCACCCAGCGTTCGGGCTTCTCGCCACGCACCCGGAACAGCGGCTCGCCGTCGGCGTCCTCACGCACCACCGTGAACCCGCTGTCGTCGACGGCCTTGGGCCGGATGACGATACGGGTCGCCTCCTCCTTGGGCTTGGCGGCCCGCGCCTTCGCCACCAGGTCGGCCAGCGCGAACGACAGCTCCTTCAGGCCCGTGTGGGCGACCGCAGACACCGCGAAGACACGGTAGCCGCGCGCCTCCAGGTCCGGGCGGACCATCTCGGCGAGGTCCTTGCCGTCGGGCACGTCGATCTTGTTCAGGACGACGATGCGCGGACGGTTGTCGAGGCCGCCGTACTGACGCAGCTCCTCCTCGATGATGTCGAGGTCGGAGACGGGGTCCCGGTCGGACTCCAGCGTCGCGGTGTCCAGCACGTGCACGAGCACGCTGCACCGCTCGACGTGGCGCAGGAACTCCAGGCCAAGGCCCTTGCCCTGGCTGGCGCCGGGGATGAGGCCGGGCACGTCGGCGATGGTGTAGACGGTCGAACCGGCGGTGACGACACCGAGGTTCGGCACGAGGGTGGTGAACGGGTAGTCCGCGATCTTCGGCTTGGCCGCCGACAGCACCGAGATCAGCGAGGACTTGCCGGCGCTCGGGTAGCCGACCAGCGCCACGTCGGCGACGGTCTTCAGCTCCAGCACGATCTCGCGCAGGTCGCCGGGCACGCCCAGCAGCGCGAAGCCGGGCGCCTTGCGGCGGGCGGAGGCCAGCGCCGCGTTGCCGAGGCCGCCGCGGCCGCCCTGGGCGGCGACGAAGGAGGTGCCGTGGCCGACGAGGTCGGCGAGGACGTTGCCGGCCTTGTCCAGCACGACGGTGCCGTCCGGGACCGGCAGGATCAGGTCCTGGCCGTCCTTGCCGGAGCGGTTGCCGCCCTCACCGGGCTTGCCGTTGGTGGCCGAGCGGTGCGGGGAGTGGTGGTAGTCCAGCAGCGTGGTCACGGACTGGTCGACGGTGAGGATGACGTCGCCGCCACGCCCTCCGTTTCCGCCGTCCGGACCGCCGAGCGGCTTGAACTTCTCGCGGTGGACGGAGGCACAGCCGTGACCTCCGTTACCCGCGGCGACATGCAGTTCGACGCGGTCCACGAAGGTGGTCATGGTGGGTGCCTCCAGAGACGTACGAGAGATTCTCTTGGTACGAGATGTCTTCGGTGTAACACGCGAAAGGCGGACCCGCCTTCCCGACCGGGAAGTGAGGTCCGCCTCGCGAAAGCTTCCGATCAGCCGACTCAGGCGACCGGAACGATGTTCACGACCTTGCGGCCGCGGAAGGTGCCGAACTGCACCGAGCCGGCCTGCAGCGCGAACAGCGTGTCGTCGCCGCCACGGCCGACGCCCGCACCCGGGTGGAAGTGGGTGCCGCGCTGGCGGACCAGGATCTCACCCGCGTTGACGACCTGACCGCCGAAGCGCTTCACGCCGAGCCGCTGGGCATTGGAGTCGCGACCGTTCCGAGTGGACGATGCGCCCTTCTTGTGTGCCATTTCTCCTCAGTCCCTTACTTCGCGGCCGTGGGGATCGACGTGACCTTGATCGCCGTGTACTGCTGGCGGTGGCCCTGACGACGGCGGTAGCCGGTCTTGTTCTTGTAGCGCAGAATGTCGATCTTCTGGCCCTTGTGGTGGTCCACGACCTCGGCCTGGACCTTGATGCCGGCCAGCACCCACGGGTCGCTGGTCACGGCGTCGCCGTCGACAACGAGCAGGGTCGAGAGCTCGACCGTGTCGCCAACCTTGGCAGTGGAAATCTTGTCAACCTCAACGATGTCGCCGACAGCAACCTTGTGCTGGCGACCACCGCTGCGCACGATGGCGTACACGCGGGTCTCACTCTCTCGCTCGGGGAACGGCACCCCCGCAGGCCAGCCGCCCGGCATACGCGGACGACCTCTCCCGGTCAGCCGTGTGCCCGGGAGGAAGAGGTTTACGGGGATGTGGCATGCGCATTGGACACGCCGACGGCCTAGGTTACGGGGCCCGGCCCGGAAGGGTCAAACCGGGCCCCGTGCGACCTGATCGGTCAGGACTCGTCGGCGGAGGCCGAGACGGAGGGGCCCGTCTGCTCCGCCGCCGAGGTCTTCTTGGCGGCCGTCTTCTTCGCGGCCGCCTTCTTCGTCGTCGTCTTCTTGGCGGCCGTCTTCTTCGCGGCCGTCTTCTTGGCCGTCGTCGTCTTGGTGGCGGCCTTCTTCGCCGTGGCCTTCTTGGCCGCCTTGCGGGCGGTCTTCTTGGCCGGGGCCACCTCTTCGCCCTCGACGGCCTCGGACGCGTCAGCGGCCTCGGTCGCCTCAACGGGGACCTGCGGCTCGGCGGCCGGCAGGACCACGACGGCCGTCTCCGCCGGTGCGGTCGGCGCGGTGGCCTTCCGCACGGCCCGGCGCCGCGGACGGGCCGGAGGGGCGGGCTCGGCGGGAGCCTCGGCTGTCTCGGCGGCCGGGACCTGCGCCGCGGCGGGAGCCTCAGCCTGCGGGGCCTCGGCGGGCGCGGTCTCCGGGACCGTCACCACGGCCGCCTCCGCCCCGGCGGGCGAACCGGCCGGCGCGGACACCCGGCGGGTGGCCCGGCGGCGGGTACGGCCCTGAGGCGCGGCCGGCTCGGCGGCCGGGACCTCGGGCGCCGCGACGACGGCGTCCTCGACGGCCGCGGGCTCGGCCAGCACCTCGGCGGCCGGCTCCGGCCGCACGGGCCGCTCGGCCTCCTCCTCGGCGGTCACCGTCTGCGCGGTGGGCGCCAGGGACTCGGCGAAGGCCTCGGCCCGCGCGGCCCTGCGGCCCCGGCCCTTCGGCTGCTCCGTCTTCGTCGCCTCGGCCTGCACCGGCTCGGCCGTGGGGGCCTCCGCCTGCGCGGACTCCGCCTTCGGCGCGCCCGCCGGGGCGGACGCCCGCCGGCTCGCCCGGCGCCGGCCGCGGCCACCACGGGACGCGGCCGCCTCGGCCTCGGCGATGCTGCTGTACAGCTCCTCGTCAGGGGCGAAGGCCGGCTCGGGCAGCGCGAACGGCTCGGCGGCCTCGGCCGCCACCTCGTCCTCGCTCTCGGCCTCCTGCTCGGCGGTCGGCGCGCTCTGCACCGCCGCCTCGGCGACGGCCTCGTACTCGTGCTCGTGCGGCTGGTCGGCGGCGCCGGCCCGCGCGCGCTTCTTGCGCTTGCCGCCGCCACCGGTGGAGCCGGGCTGGTCGAGGTGAACGATGACACCGCGGCCGTTGCAGTGCACGCAGGTCTCGGAGAACGACTCCAGCAGACCCTGGCCGACCCGCTTACGGGTCATCTGCACCAGGCCCAGCGAGGTCACCTCGGCCACCTGGTGCTTGGTGCGGTCACGGCCCAGGCACTCCAGCAGGCGCCGCAGCACCAGGTCCCGGTTCTGCTCCAGCACCATGTCGATGAAGTCGATGACGATGATGCCGCCGAGGTCGCGCAGCCGCAGCTGGCGCACGATCTCCTCGGCCGCCTCCAGGTTGTTCCTGGTGACCGTCTCCTCCAGGTTGCCGCCCTGACCGGTGAACTTGCCGGTGTTGACGTCGACGACGACCATCGCCTCGGTCCGGTCGATCACCAGCGAACCGCCGCTGGGCAGCCAGACCTTGCGGTCCAGCGCCTTGGCGAGCTGCTCGTCGATCCGGTACGTGGCGAAGACGTCGACCTCGCTGGTCCACCGCTGCAGCCGGTCGGCGAGGTCCGGCGCGACGTGCGCGACGTACCCGTGGATGGTCTGCCACGCCTCGTCACCGCTGACGATGACCTTGGAGAAGTCCTCGTTGAAGATGTCGCGCACGACCCGGACGGTCATGTCCGGCTCGCCGTACAGCAGCGTCGGGGCGTTGCCGCCGTTCTTGGACTTCTTCTGGATGTCCTCCCACTGCGCCTGCAGCCGCTCGACGTCGCGGCGCAGCTCGTCCTCGCTCGCGCCCTCGGCGGCGGTGCGCACGATGACGCCCGCGTCCTCGGGGACGATCTTCTTGAGGATCGTCTTCAGCCGGGCCCGCTCGGTGTCGGGCAGCTTGCGGCTGATGCCGGTCATCGAGCCCTCGGGCACGTACACGAGGTAGCGGCCGGGGAGGGAGACCTGGCTGGTCAGGCGGGCGCCCTTGTGGCCGATGGGGTCCTTGGTGACCTGGACGAGCACCGACTGGCCGGACTTCAGCGCGGACTCGATACGGCGCGGCCCGTTGGCCATGCCGAGCGCCTCGAAGTTGACCTCACCGGCGTACAGCACGGCGTTGCGGCCCTTGCCGATGTCGATGAAGGCGGCCTCCATCGACGGCAGGACGTTCTGCACCTTGCCGAGGTAGACGTTCCCGACGTACGAGACCGCCTGCTCCTTGTTGACGTAGTGCTCGACGAGCACGCCGTCCTCCAGGACGCCGATCTGCGTACGGTCGCCGTACTGGCGGACGACCATGACGCGCTCGACGGCCTCGCGGCGGGCCAGGAACTCCGCCTCGGTGATGATCGGCACGCGGCGGCGGCCCTGCTCACGGCCCTCGCGGCGGCGCTGCTTCTTGGCCTCCAGACGCGTGGAGCCCTTGATGGACTGCACCTCGTCGGACGGCTCGGCGCCCTTCTCGCGCGCCGGGCGCGGCTCGCGGACCTTGACGACGGTGCGCTCCGGGTCGTCGGCGGACGGCTCGGGTTCGGCGGACGCGTCACCCGCACGGCGGCGACGGCGACGACGACGGCGGCTGCCGGCGGTGGACCCGCCGGCCTGGTCGTCGGCGTCGTCCTCGGCCGCGGACGACGCGTCCTCGGCCTCGTCGTCGTCTTCCTCGACCTGCTCGGCGGTGTCCTCGGCGTCCTGCGCGGCCTGCTCGGCGGCGAGCTCGTCGCTGTCGGCCTCGGCGCCGTCCGCGTCACCGGACTCACCGCGGCGACGGCGACGGCCACCGCGACGGCGGCGACGGCGGGACCCCGTGTCCTCGCTCTCGTCACCCTCAGCGGCGTCCTCGGCCTCCTCGTCGGCCTCCTCCGCCTCCTCGTCGGCGGGGGTCTCCACCACGGCGGTCTTCTCGGCGAGCCGCTCCGGCTCCTCCGCGGCGCCCCGGCGACGACGGCGGCTGCGGCGCGACGCGGTCTGCTCCTCCGCCGGCTCCTCGGCCTCCACGGCCTGCTCCGGGGCGGGGACAGGGTGGCCTTCGGCGGCCGCCGCCGCGGCGGCGCGCTCCGGGGTCTGGAACCTCGGCTCGGTGAACACGGGCGCCTGGAAGACGGCGACCGCGGGGCGCGCGGGCCGGCGCGCCGACCCGGACTCGTCGCCGGCCGGCTGCGCGGCCGCGGCGAACCCGCTCGCCGCACGCCGCTCCACGCGGCGGCGGCCACGGCGCGGGGCGCCGTCCTCGGGCTGCTCGGCGGGGGCCTGCTCAGCGGGAGTCTTCTCGACAGCCTGCTCCTGCGCCTCGGCGGCGGGCTCACCCGCGCCGGCCACGGCGGTGGTCTCGGTGTCGACACCGGCGGCGGGGGGCTCGGCGGTCACGGGCGTCTCGGCGGCGGCCGGTGCCCCGGCGGGCGCGGAGGCGCGACGGGCGACCCGGCGGCGGCCACGGCCCTTGGGCGCGGCCTCCTCGGCGGGGGCCTCGGCGGCGAGCGGCTCGGCGGGCGTTTCGGCGGCCTGGACCTCGGGAGCCTGCACCTCGGCGGCACCAGAAGCCACAAGCGGCTCAGTGGACTCGGCGGACGCGGGGGCTCCGGTGGGCGCGGTGGCACGGCGAGTCACGCGGCGCCGCGTACGGCGCTCGGACGCGGCCTCCTCCGCGACGTCCTCGGCGGCGGGCGCCTCGGCGGTCCCGGTCTCGGCGATCGCGGCGTCGCCGGCAGCGGGCACGACGGTCTCAGCGGCCTCGGCGGCGGCCGGTGCTCCGGCGGGCGCGGAGGCACGGCGCGTGGCGCGACGGCGGCGGCCCTTGGGCGCGGGCTCCTCGGCAGACGCCTCGACGGCCTCGGCGGGGGCCTTCGCCCCTTCGGCCCCGGCAGCCTCACCGGCACCGGCGGGCACGACCGTCTCAGCGGCCTCCGCGGACGCGGGGGCTCCGGCGGGCGCGGAGGCGCGGCGGGTGGCACGGCGCCGCGTACGGCGCTCGGGCGCGGCCTCTTCGGCGCCCTGGGCCTGAAGGGCCGGCGCCTCGGCGACGGCGGCCTCCTCCTCGGCCTCGGCGTTCACCGCGGCCGCGACGGCCTCGGTGTCCTGCCCGTCCGCCTCGGGGCCGGCGGTCGCGGCGGCCGGTATGGCCGGCTCGACCGTCTCGGCGGGGACGTCGGAGGTGGTGTGGGCCGGCGGACCGGCCGGGCGGGAAGCGGCACGGCGCCGACGACGCGGCGGCAGGGTGTCGCTGGGAGTGTTCTGTTCTTCGGAACCCTGGGTGGGTTCGGTCGGCTCGAGCATGCGGGCGTATCTCCCGTCAGGCTCCCGGGCGCCGCGCCTGGTCCGGGGCCGATCTCGAGGATCGGCCACCGTTGACGTCCGCGGCTCGCGCGATGCGCGGTGCCGCCGTCCGGGGCGCGGGCGCCACACGGGAGCTTTCTGTGTCCTGTCTCACCGGTTCCGTACACCTTGTCGCGTACGGCCTGGCGAAAGTCTTGTGGTCGGTGCGCTGCCCGACCCAGGTGGCTCCCGAGTACCAGGGCGGCGCTTACGACGTCCGTCCCTACGCGGAACCTTCCGGCGCCGGCACCGTCGCGGCGGCAGCCGTAGCGGCCGTTTCGAGGGCCACCGCTGCCTCGCGGTCGGGCGCGAGCGGGTCGGTCACCGTGCCGGTCTCTTCATCGAACAGCCCCTGCGCCAGCCTGGTCACCGCTGCGGGGACCGGCGGCGCCAGGTCGGCCACGGCGCGGAGACCGGACAGGACGTCGTCGGGTCGTACGGCAGGCGTCACGTGCCGAACAACCAGCCGCAGTATCGCACAGGGCTGGTCACTCGGCCTATCAGCCGGCGAACTGTGCGTTTCAGTTGTCTCCAGGCTCACGACGGCCGGACGGGCGTCGAAGGTGCGCATGCCGTTCTTGGTCAGGCGCTGCACCTCCACCGCCTCGGCCGCGTTGAAGGCCTCCACCGCGCGCCGCGCGTCGGCCGGGTCGACGCCGTCCAGCCGCAGCTCCCAGACGGAAGCGGTGAGCCGGTCGGCGAGCCCGGACGTGTGCGCCTCGACCGCCTCGATCACGTCGAGCCCGGCGGGCAGCGACTCGTCGAGGAGGACGCGCAGCTGCTCCGGGTCACGCGCCGCGGTGAGCGCGATCTCCAGGTACTCCGCCTCACTGCCCGTGCCGGTGGGTGCGGCATTGGCGTACGACACCTTCGGGTGCGGCGTGAACCCCGCCGAGTACGCCATGGGTACGTCGGCGCGGCGCAGCGCGCGCTCGAAGGCGCGCTGGAAATCGCGGTGGCTGGTGAACCTCAGGCGGCCGCGCTTGGTGTAGCGCAGTCGGATGCGCTGCACCGCGGGTGCGGGCGGCGGGCCTTCGGGCTGTCGCTTGCCCAGTGTCCTAGTCCTTTGTGAGAGCGGTCGTACCTCTCTCAAGAGTACGTGTCTCGCGGCCGTCAGGTTCCCGCCGGGCCACCGCCTCCCTCTCAGGGGGCTCCCCGAACAGCATCCGCCGGAAGTCCGCCCGCGCCTGCCGCGCCGACTCCCGGGCCGAGACGAGCGCCTGCCGCACGGCCCGCCCGACCGCGCGTGCGGCCCGGGCGGCGGGCCTGAGGACGGCGTCGCGCACGAGGTGCCCGACCGGGGTGAGCACGCCGCGGTAGACCCAGCGCAGCGGCTCGACGACGACCCACCGCAGGACGGTGCCGAGGAAGCGCCCCACCGCGAGGGAGATCCGCCCGGCGATCCGCCAGGCGTGCCCGAGCGCGGCCCCCACCTCCCGGGCGATCACGGCGAGAGCCCGTCCGACGGGCACGAGCACCCACCGCCACACGGCGAGCGCGGGCAGCACGAACAGCACCCGGCTGGCCCAGTACAGGGCGAGACCGAGGCCGGTGACGGCCATGCCGAGTGCCCACGCCACGCCCCGGGCACACCAGGCGACGGCCCGCCCGGCCGGCGCGAGCACCCAGGTCCACAGCCAGGCGGCCGGTACGACGACCAGGTAGCGCACGAGCCATGCGAGGACCGCGTACGCCCCGGCGCCGAGCGCACCGAGGACGAACCCGACGCCGCGCAGCACCCACAGCAGCCCCCGGCCGACCGGCGTCAGCACGCGCGCGTACAGCCACCCGAGGCCCGCGCCGATGCCGAGCGCCAGCCAGGCGACCGCCGCGCCGATCCCCCGCGCCGCCCACGCCAGCGCGTGCCCGACGGGGGTCAGCACCCACCGGTACAGCCAGAGCGCCGGCACCACGAGCAGGACCCGGGTGAGCCAGGCGAGCGCCCGGCCGAGGGGGACGAGGACGTACCGCCACAGCGCCACGAACGGCCACACGAACAGGGCCCGCCCGAGCCACAGCAGCGCCCGCCCGAGGGGCCGCAGCACCGTGTCCCGCAGCACCCGCCCGGCGACGACCCCCGCGTCCCACAGCATCCGCACCGGCACGACGAGGACCAGGACGACGATCCGCACGGGCAGGCGAACGGCGACGACGAGGCAGCCTTCCGGCTGCCGGGGCCGGGGCGGAGGCATCTGCGGTTCCATGTCCGACAGGACGCAGCGGCCGCCGCCGCGGATTCACCCGGGGGGTTGCGATGCCGTCACGGCCGCGCACGGCCCGTCCGGCCGGCCGCTTCCCGCTGCGGAGGCGAGCGGCCCCCGCGGCCCGGGCGACGAGGCACGCCGCCACCGCCACGGCGGCGCCGAGGTACAGCAGCCCCCGGTAGTCGAGGGCGTGCACGACGGATCTCCCGGCCGGGAGCGGACAGCGACGAGCCCCCTCCCCCGGGGGCTGCCCGGGGGAGGGGGCTCGGCGGGCCGTCCGTCAGTGCGTGTGACCGCTCGCGGCCGGCGCCGGAGCGGCGTTCTTGACCGTCAGCGGCAGCAGCTTCTTACCGGTCGGGCCGATCTGGATGTGGGTGTCCATCGCCGGGCAGACGCCGCAGTCGAAGCACGGGGTCCAGCGGCAGTCCTCGACCTCGGTCTCGTCGAGGGCGTCCTGCCAGTCCTCCCACAGCCAGTCCTTGTCGAGGCCCGAGTCCAGGTGGTCCCAGGGCAGGACCTCCTCGTAGGTCTTCTCGCGGGTGGTGTACCAGTCGACGTCGACGCCGAAGGGGGCCAGCGCCTTGTCCGCGCAGGCCATCCAGCGGTCGTAGGAGAAGTGCTCGCGCCAGCCGTCGAAGCGGCCGCCGTCCTCGTAGACCGCGCGGATGACGGCGCCAATACGGCGGTCGCCGCGCGAGAGCAGGCCCTCGACGATGCCGGGCTTGCCGTCGTGGTAGCGGAAGCCGATAGAACGGCCGTACTTCTTGTCACCGCGGATCTTGTCCCGCAGCTTCTCCAGGCGGGCGTCGGTCTCCTCGGCGGAGAGCTGCGGCGCCCACTGGAAGGGGGTGTGGGGCTTGGGGACGAAGCCGCCGATGGACACCGTGCAGCGGATGTCGTTGGAGCGCGACACCTCGCGGCCCTTGGCGATGACGCGCGTCGCCATGTCGGCGATCTGCAGCACGTCCTCGTCGGTCTCCGTGGGCAGGCCGCACATGAAGTACAGCTTCACCTGGCGCCAGCCGTTGCCGTAGGCGGTGGCGACCGTGCGGATCAGGTCCTCCTCCGAGACCATCTTGTTGATGACCTTGCGGATGCGCTCGGAGCCGCCCTCGGGGGCGAAGGTCAGACCGGAGCGGCGGCCGTTGCGGGTCAGCTCGTTCGCCAGGTCGATGTTGAAGGCGTCGACGCGGGTGGACGGCAGCGACAGGCCGATCTTGTCGTCCTCGTAGCGGTCCGCGAGGCCCTTGGCGACCTCGCCGATCTCGCTGTGGTCGGCGGAGGACAGCGACAGCAGGCCGACCTCCTCGAAGCCGGTCGCCTTCAGGCCCTTCTCGACCATGTCGCCGATGCCGGTGATGGAGCGCTCGCGCACCGGGCGGGTGATCATGCCGGCCTGGCAGAAGCGGCAGCCGCGGGTGCAGCCGCGGAAGATCTCCACGGACATCCGCTCGTGGACCGTCTCGGCGAGCGGCACCAGCGGCTGCTTCGGGTACGGCCACTCGTCCAGGTCCATGACGGTGTGCTTGGAGACCCGCCACGGCACGCCGGAGCGGTTCGGGACGACGCGGGCGATACGGCCGTCGGGCAGGTACTCGACGTCGTAGAACTGCGGGATGTACACCCCGCCCGTCTTCGCCAGGCGCAGCAGCAGTTCCTCGCGGCCGCCGGGGCGGCCCTCGGCCTTCCACTCCTTCACGATCTTCGTGATGTCGAGGACGGCCTGCTCGCCGTCGCCGATCACGGCCGCGTCGATGAAGTCGGCGATCGGCTCCGGGTTGAACGCGGCGTGTCCGCCGGCCACGACGACCGGGTCGTCCAGGCCGCGGTCCTTCGCCTCCAGCGGGATGCCGGCGAGGTCCAGGGCGGTGAGCATGTTGGTGTAGCCCAGCTCCGTGGAGAAGCTGAGGCCGAACACGTCGAACGCCTTCACCGGGCGGTGGCTGTCCACCGTGAACTGCGGGACGCCGCGCTCGCGCATCAGCGCCTCCAGGTCCGGCCAGACGCTGTACGTGCGCTCGGCGAGGACGCCCTCCTGCTCGTTGAGGACCTCGTAGAGGATCATGACGCCCTGGTTGGGCAGACCGACCTCGTACGCGTCCGGGTACATCAGCGCCCAGCGGACATCACAGCTGTCCCAGGGCTTGACGGTGGAGTTCAGTTCGCCGCCCACGTACTGGATCGGCTTCTGCACATGCGGCAGCAGGGCTTCGAGCTGCGGGAACACCGACTCGACAGACATCCGGGGGAACCTTCGTGAGCTGACAGGGGTGACCCTTCAGCGTAACCCGGTCGGCGGGTACCCCCGTACGCTCACAGGCTCGTCCCTTCCTCGATCTGCTTCCACAGCCGGGGCAGCTCCCGCTCCGCGGCGGCGGCGCGCCCCTCTTCCCTGCCGTACAGCAGCCCGTAGGTGAAGGTGCTCTCCCCCGCCGCGTGGGCGACGGCGGCCAGCTCGCGCAGGGTGTGGCGGGCCATGACGCTGTCCTGGTGGTCGCCGAGCAGGCTGGTGAGGGACTTCATCGACTTGGCCAGCGAGCGGGCGGGGCGGCCGAGGGCGGGGGCGGCGGCCTCGGCGGCGTACCGGGCGCGCTTGGCCTTCTTGCGGGCCTCGTGCAGGGCCAGGTCGCGGTCGTGGCCCGGCGGCAGGCCGAGCGCCTGGGCGATCAGCCGGGAGACTTTGGCGAGGTCCTTGTGCACGGCGGCGGTGAGCACCGCGTCCGGTTTCTTCGCGGCCTTCTTGCGCAGCGGCGGGTCGGCGAGCACGGCGTCGAGGGTGTCGAGCAGGGCGAGCGCGCGGGCGGAGTCCAGTACGGCGACGAGGTGGCCGCGGGTGTGGCGGTGCCGGGCGCCCGCCCAGGTGGTGAACCGCTCGTGGAGAGGGCCGTGGACCAGGTCGGGCGGGATGTCGTCGAGGGCGGTCGTAAGGCGTTCGGCGAGGACTTCCTGGTCGCGGTCGGCGCCCAGCTCGCCGGCCAGCCACTTCAGTTCGGCGGCGACCGGATCGGTGACGGCCCGGTCCAGGACGCTGCCGAAGGTGCGGAAGGTGCTGCGCATGCGGCGGGTCGCCACCCGCATCGTGTGGACGGCGTCCGGGACGTCCCGGCGGACGGCCGGGTCGCCCGCCACGATCGCGTCACGCTGGGCGCGCAGGTAGGCGAGGAGGTGGTCGCCGGCCGTGACGGGCTCGGCGCGTGCGGCCGTCCGGGTCCGGGTGCCGCCGGTCTCCTCCAGGGCCCGGGCCAGCTTGGAGGGGGACGCCGACGGCCGGACGCCCGCCTTGCGCAGGTGCTTGTCGACCTTGCCGAGGAAGGCGGGGTCGCCGCCGTCCGCCAGCTCCACCTCGATCTCGGTCCACCGGGCGGTGCCGCCCGCCCGGTTGAGCCGTTCGGCACGCACGTCGTCCGAGCTCGCCTCGGCCAGCAGCGCGCCGTCGGCGTCGACCAGGTGCCGCACGTCCCGGGAGCTGCGCAGCCGGACCACGGGGACCAGCTCGGCGTGCCGGATCCGGGAGCGGACCAGCGCGGCGATCTCGTCGGGCACGGTGTCGGACAGCGGTGCGCGGATCTCGTCGCGCACGCCGGGCTCGACGGGGAGCTTGAGATGCCAGCCGGCGTCCGACCCGCCGGTGCGGCGGCGCAGGGTGACCGCGGACGCGGCGAGGCGTTCGTCGGCGGTGTCGTAGTACGTGGCGTCCAGTTCGGTGACGCCCTGTTCGAGGACGGCCGCGACTCCGGCGACGCCGGTCAGGTCGGGCAGCTCGCCGTCGTCGGATTCGTACTTGCGCTCGATCTCGCGTTTCGTCTCCGCCATGACCCGAATCTAGTGGCTGGGACGCCGGGCCGGCAGGGCGTCGGCCGCGACATGGCCGCGCCCGGCTGGATCACACCCGGGGGCCGAAGAAGACCTGCACCTGCCGGATGAGCCCGTCCCGCACGGTGATCGCCTCCATGTTGCGGTACCGCTCGCCGCCGGTCAGCTGGTACTCGTACAGCACGAGGACCAGTTCCTCGCCGGCGGGCGTGACGTGCAGCAGCCGCTGTTCGGCGAAGCGGCCGGCGGTCGGGAAGCAGCGCTCGAAGAAGGCCGCCTTGCCGAGTCCGTCGTCCTGCGGACTGGTGAAGGTGAAGTCCTCGGCGTACAGCGGACGGGCGGCGTCCGCGTCCTGGGCCCGGTAGAGCCGGAACACCTCGCGCACGATCTCGACCGGGTCGCGGTTCATCGGGCCTCCTCTCTCACGCGGACAGCGGTCTCTGCACCTTGATCGATTGCAGGAGCCCGATCGCCACCCACACCGCGAACATCGACGAGCCGCCGTAGGAGACGAACGGCAGGGGCAGGCCGGTGACCGGCATGATGCCGAGGGTCATGCCGATGTTCTCGAACGCCTGGAAGGCGAACCAGGCGACGATCCCGGCGGCGACGATCGTGCTGTACAGCTCCGTGGTCTCGCGGGCGATGCGGCAGGCCCGCCACAGCACCACGCCGAGCAGGACGATGATGAGCCCGGCGCCGACGAAGCCCAGTTCCTCGCCGGCGACGGTGAAGACGAAGTCCGTCTGCTGCTCGGGCACGAACTGCCCGGTGGTCTGCGAGCCGTGGAACAGCCCGGCCCCGGTCAGGCCGCCGGAGCCGATCGCGATGCGCGCCTGGTTGGTGTTGTAACCGACGCCCGCGGGGTCCAGGTCCGGGTTGGCGAACGCGGCGAACCGGTTGATCTGGTACTCGTCCAAGATGTGCAGCTGCCAGATGGCGACGCAGCCGATCGCTCCGGCGACGAGCAGGCCGAAGACCCAGCGGTTGGAGGCGCCGGAGGCGAGCAGCACGCCGAGGATGATCGCCACCATGGCCAGCACGGAGCCGAGGTCGGGCATGAGCAGCAGGATCAGGCACGGCACGGCCGCCAGACCCAGGGACTGGGCCACGGTGCGGTGGTCGGGGTGGAGCTTGTCGCCCGCGTCCACCCGCGCGGCCAGCAGCATGGCCATGCCCAGGATGATCGTGACCTTGAGGAACTCGGCGGGCTGGATCGAGAAGCCGCCGACGACGAGCCAGTTGCGCTGCCCGTTGATCGTCGCGCCGAGCGGCGTGAGGACCACCAGGGCCAGCAGCACGGACAGGCCGTAGAGGACCGGCACGATGTTGCGCAGGGCGCGGTGGCCGAGCCACACCGTGGCGATCATCAGGGCGAGGCCGATGCCGAGGTTCATCAGGTGCCGCAGCAGGAAGAAGTACGGGTCGCCCTGGTTCAGCTCGGTGCGGTTGCGGGTCGCCGAGTACACCAGCAGCGAGCCCATCAGGGACAGCGCCAGGGCGGCGAGCAGGATCGGCCAGTCGAGCCTTCGGGTGAGCGAGTCACGGGCGAAGAGCCTGGTCCACCCGGCCCGCTCGGGGCCGTACCCGGAGACGGAGAAGCTGTTCACACCGGTCATCGGGGCATCCTCCGGCTTCCCCGCCTGCGCGGCCTTCTGCGGGTGGTGCGGTTGCCGCCGGTGGTCGGGGACGCCGTGGCGGCGGGCTGCTGGCCGTCGCCGTTGGTCGGGTTGCCCTTCTGGGAGGCCTCGGCGTCCTTCCCCGGGTCGCCGGTGATCTTCGGGGCGGCGACGGTGCCGTCCGGGCGGACCTTGGGCAGGCCCTTCTGCGGCTGGGGCAGCAGTGCCTTCTTGTTGTCGATCGAGCCGTCGGACTGCACGCCGTACAGGGCGCTGTAGATGTTGCGCACGGCCTCGCCGGAGGCTCCGGAACCCGTACCGGCCTGGGCGATCGTCATGATCACCGTGTAGTCCTTGGAGTAGGTGGCCAGCCAGGACGTGGTCTGCTTGCCGTAGACCTCCGCGGTGCCGGTCTTGCCGTGCAGCGCGATCTTGTCCTGCGGCCAGCCGCCGAACTTCCAGGCGGCCGTACCCCGGGTGATGACGCCCGCGAAGGCGTCGTCCATGCCCTTGAGGGTGGCCTGGCTGACCGGCAGGCGGCCGCGCACCGTCGGCTTGATCTCCCGCACGCTCTTGCCGTCCGGGCTGACGATCGCCTTGCCGATGGTCGGCTGGTACATGGTGCCGCCGTTGGCGACGGCGCCGTAGATCACGGCCTCCTGGATCGGCGTGACGAGGGTGTCGCCCTGGCCGATGGAGTAGTTGATCTCGTCACCCTCGCGCATCTTGTTGCCTTCGAGGCAGTTCTCGTAGGCGATCTTCTCGACGTAGTCGCCGTCCTTCTTGCCGGTCCTGCACCAGGCGTCCTTGTTGGCCTTCCAGTAGTCCAGCTTCCACTGGCGGTCCGGGACGCGGCCGGTGACCTCGTTGGGGAGGTCGATGCCGGTCTCCTTGCCGAGGCCGAACTGGTGGGCGGTCTTGAAGAACCAGTCCTTCGGCTCCCCCTTCTTGGGGTTGATGCCGCCGTCCTTCTTCCACTCCCGGTCCGCGAGGCCGTAGAAGACGGTGTCGCAGGAGACCTCCAGGGCGCGGCCGAGGGAGATGGGGCCGAAGCTCTCGCCCTCGAAGTTCTTGAAGACCTGGCCGCCCACCGAGTACGCGCTGGTGCAGGGGTAGCCGCCGTCCCACTCGTAACCGGCCTGCACGGCGGCCGCGGTGGAGACGACCTTGAACGTCGAGCCGGGCGCCGCCTGACCCTGTATGGCGCGGTTCAGCAGCGGGTAGTCGGAGTTCTTGCCGGTGAGCGCGGTGTAGTCCTTGGACGAGATGCCGCCGACCCAGACGTTGGGGTCGTAGGTCGGGTTGGACGCCATCGCGACGATGCGGCCCGTCTTGGCCTCCATCACCACGACCGCGCCGGAGTCGGCCTTGTAGTTGGTGCCGGTGATCTTGTCGAACTGTCCGCGGGCGGCCTTCATGGCCTCGTTCAGCTCGTACTCGGCGACCCGCTGGACGCGGGCGTCGATGCTGGTCACGAGGTTGGCGCCGGGCTCGGCGGCGTCGGACTGGGCCTTGCCGATGACCCGGCCGAGGTTGTCCACCTCGTAGCGGGTGACGCCGGCCTTGCCGCGCAGCGCCTTGTCGTACTGCCGCTCCAGGCCGGAGCGGCCGACCTGGTCGGAGCGCAGGAAGGGCGAGTCGGTGTCCTTGGCCTTCTGGATCTCGTCGTCGGTGACCGGGGAGAGGTAGCCGAGCACCTGCGCGGTGTTGGCCTTGCCGGGGGCCGGGTAGCGGCGCATGGCCTCGGGTTCGGCGGAGATGCCGGGGAAGTCCTCGGCGCGCTCGCGGATCTGCAGGGCCTGCCTGGGGGTGGCCTCGTCGGTGATCGGGATCGGCTGGTACGGCGAGCCGTTCCAGCACGGCTGGGGTGTCTTGGCGTCGCACAGCCGGACCTTCAGCAGGACCTCCTTGGGGTCCATGCCGAGGACACCGGCGAGCTTGGTGAGCACCGCCTTGCCGTCGTCCTTCTGCTTCAGCAGGTCGGTGCGGGAGGCGGAGACGACCAGCCGCGTCTCGTTGTCGGCGAGGGGCACGCCGCGCGCGTCCAGGATCGAGCCGCGCACGGCGGGCTGGACGACCTGCTGGACGTGGTTGCCGGACGCCTGCTTCTGGTACTGCGCGCCCTCGCGGATCTGCAGGTACCACAGGCGGCCGCCGAGGGTGCCGAGGAGGGAGAGGACGAGGATCTGGATGACGACGAGCCGGATCTGGACGCGGGGCGTCCGGCCGGTCTCCGGGATGTTGGTCACTGCGGCTGTCTCCCCCTCTCAGGACGCGGACGACTGGGCGTGTACGGACGGTGGCCGGGTGCGTACGAGTGGTGAACGAACGGCCCCCGAACGCCGGTTCCGGCGCCGTTCACCCGTACCGGTGAACTTGAACTCCCCGTCGCTCACAGCCGCTTGACCCCCTTGATGCGTCCCGCGCGGGCCACCCGGGCCCGCGCCGCCTTCACCCGCAGCCCGCCGCGCTGCCCGCCGATCTTCAGTCCGGTGCCGCCCGCGACCCAGCCGGAGGAGATGTCGGCGGCCTTCGCGGCCGAGCCGGTCTCGGCGAGCGGGTCGTTGTCCGTGCGGCGGGCCAGCGCCATGATCCCGGGGACCACGAACGGCGCCAGCAGCAGGTCGTACAGGGCTGCCGTGAACAGCAGGCTCGGCAGGCCCACGTGGCGGGCGGCGGTGTCGCCGACGAGGGCGCCCACCCCGGCGTACAGCAGGGTCGAGCCGATCGCGGCCGCGACCACCGTGACCATCGGGCCGGTCGCCGACTTCAGCCGGCCGTTGTCCGGCTTCATCAGCCCGGCGGCGTAGCCGGTCACGCACAGCACCAGGGCGTAGCGGCCGGCCGCGTGGTCGGCGGGCGGGGCGAGGTCGGCGAGCAGGCCGGCGCCGAAGCCGATGAGGGCGCCGCCGACATGGCCGTAGACCAGGGCGAGACCCAGGACGGTCAGCAGCAGCAGGTCGGGGACGGCGCCCGGCAGATGCAGGCGGGCGAGGACGCTCACCTGGACGACCAGGGCGACGACGATCAGCGCCGTGGAGAGCAGGATCCGGTTGACGCGCATGGAATGTCAGCTCCTACTGCAGCTCTTGCTGGCCGTCTTGGGTCTGCCCGCCGCCCGTTGGTGGTCCGGTCCGGACGTCGGTGGCCGGCTGCTCGCTCGACTGCGGCTGCCCGGACTGCTGCCCCTGCTGCCCGGCGCCCGGCGCGGTCGCGCCCGGGGTGACCGTGACGGTGACCGTCGGCGTGGGGGCCGGCTTCGGCTTGGCCGGCAGCACGGTGTCGCGCGGGTCCTTCTTCGGCGCCTCGACGACCACGCCGACGATGTCGAGCTTGGTGAAGCCGACGAACGGCGTGACGTACAGCGTCCGGGTCAGCCCGCCGCCGGAGGGGTCGACGCGGGAGACCACGCCGACCGGCACGCCCGGCACGAACGGCTTGTCGGCCTGCGAGCCGAAGGTGACCAGCCGGTCGCCCTTCTTCACCTCGGCCTTGCCGTTGAGCAGCTCCACGCGCAGCGGCCGGTCGCCCTGGCCGGAGGCGAAGCCCAGCTCGTCGCTGCCCTCCATCCGGGTGCCGACGGTGAAGTCGGGGTCGTTGGCGAGCAGCACGGTGGAGGTGTTCGGGCCGACGGTGGTGACCCGGCCGACCAGTCCCTCGCCGTTGAGGACGGTCATGTCGCGCCGGATGCCGTCGTTGGCGCCGACGTCGATGGTGATGGTCCAGGAGAAGCCCTGCGCCGCCCCTATGGCGATGACCTCGGCGCCCTTGATGCCGTACTGGCCGGCGCCGGCGACCTTCAGCATCTTGTCGAGCTGCGCCAGCCGGCTGCGGTTGCGGTCGTCGCTGCCCAGCTTGGCCTTGAGGGCCGCGTTCTCCTTCTCCAGCGCGGCGAGCCGGTCGTGCCGCCCTCCGGAGTCGCGGACCGCCTCGACCGCGTTGCCGACCGGGTTCACCGCCGACGCCACGCCGTTCTCGATCGGACCGAAGGCCGCGGCCGCGGCCTGCCGGGCACCGTCGACCGGGGAGTCCTCACCGCCGCGGATGTCCACCGTGATCAGCGCGAACGCGATGGCGATCAGCAGCACCAGGAGAAGCCGGCTCTCTCGTGTGTCCCTCACGTGCGGCGGCCGTGCCCTTCCTCATTGGAATGTGTGCAGGGGTCGGAAGCGGGTGTTCAGCTGTGCGGAGGCGTATGGCGGAGCTTATGCCTCGATATCAACGATCCGCCGCACGAGAGGAGATCATCTCGTACGGCGGAATCGAAGCGTTACGTCATCGGCGCGGCGCGGCGTCCAGGACCTGCTGGAGCGCCTCGAACTCCTCGACGCACTTGCCGGAGCCCAGCGCCACGCTGTCCAGCGGGTCCTCGGCGATGTGGATCGGCATGCCGGTCTCCCGGCGCAGCCGCTCGTCCAGGCCGCGCAGCAGGGCGCCGCCACCGGTCAGGACGATGCCGCGGTCCATGATGTCGCCGCTCAGCTCCGGCGGGCACTTGTCCAGGGTCGTCTTGACCGCGTCGACGATCGCGTTGACCGGCTCCTCGATCGCCTTGCGCACTTCGGCGGCGGAGATGACGACGGTCTTGGGCAGCCCGGAGACGAGGTCCCGGCCGCGGATTTCGGTGTGCTCGTCGGTGTCGAGGTCGTACGCCGAACCGATCGTGATCTTGATCTGTTCGGCCGTCCGCTCACCCAGCAGAAGGCTGTACTCCTTCTTCACGTGCTGGATGATCGCGTTGTCCAGCTCGTCGCCCGCGACGCGGATGGACTGCGCGGTGACGATGCCGCCGAGCGAGATGACCGCGACCTCCGTGGTGCCGCCGCCGATGTCCACCACCATGTTGCCCGTGGCCTCGTGGACCGGCAGGCCGGAGCCGATGGCCGCGGCCATGGGCTCCTCGATGATGTGCACCTGGCGGGCGCCGGCCTGGGTCGACGCCTCGATGACCGCGCGGCGCTCGACGCCGGTGATGCCCGAGGGCACACAGACGACGACCCGCGGCCGAGCCAGATACCGCCGCTTGTGGATCTTCAGGATGAAGTAGCGGAGCATCCGCTCGGTGATCTCGAAGTCGGCGATCACGCCGTCCTTGAGCGGACGGACGGCAACGATGTTGCCGGGCGTGCGCCCGATCATCTTCTTCGCTTCGGCGCCGACCGCGAGGATGCCACCGGTGTTGGTGTTGATCGCGACGACGGACGGCTCGTTGAGTACGATCCCACGACCCCTGACGTACACCAGCGTGTTGGCGGTCCCGAGGTCGACAGCCATGTCACGGCCGATGAACGACATTGAGTTCCCCATGAGGATTCGTCTGGCCTTCCCACGAGCTTGTGAGGGCTTTTCAGGTAGGCGAGGTGGGTGCTGTGACGTGAAGGCTTCCATCGTAAACGCGCCTGCACGAACACGGCGTGAGGGTCTTCGCCATTGTCATCAGAAGCGGCGGCGCCCCGCTTGGTGAGACGTGCCATCGGGGGCATCCGTTCCCCCGATCGGCACGGCATATGCCAAAGGACGGCCGAAATCGTCCGGCCGTCCCAGGTCAGCTACGGGGAGTGAGCTGACGGTGTGTCAGAAAAATCCCCGGAACATCCTCGCGGACCTCCTCGCGTGCGTCTCAGGCACGGCCCGGGAAGAAGATCTTCACCTCGCGCTCGGCGGACTCCTCCGAGTCGGACGCGTGAATCAGGTTCTCCCGGACGATCACCCCGAAGTCACCCCGGACGGAGCCCGGCGCGGCCGCGATCGGGTCGGTCGGACCCGCCAGCTGGCGCACGCCCTCGATCACCCGCTCACCCTCGACGATCATCGCCACGACCGGACCGGACGACATGAACTGGACCAGCGGCTCGTAGAACGGCTTGCCCTTGTGCTCGCCGTAGTGCTGCTCCAGCGTGTCGGTGTCCAGGGTGCGCAGCTCCAGCGCGGTGATCTGCCAGCCGGCCTTGCGCTCGATACGGCTGATGATCTCGCCGGTCAAGCCACGACGGACGGCGTCGGGCTTGAGGAGGACGAGGGTGCGCTGGGTCACGGGGGGACTCCTTCTTCCTGCCAGGTGTGCGGTGGGACGAGATTACAGGGCGTGTCGTGGCGCCCGTCACGCAGCGTCAGGTGTGGAGGAGCCGCCCTGCGCGCCCTGCGCCGCGAATCTCGCCTTCGCCTCGTCGACCTTGCGCCCGAAGTGCACCGACGCCCACCACAGCGCCGCGAACACCGCGCCCATGAAGAACATCAGCGGCACCACGAAACCGGCCGCGACCAGCGCGATCTGCAGCGCCCACCCGAGGGCGACGCCGCCGGGCCGGGTCACCATGCCGCACAGCAGCACGCACAGCAGCATCGCGATGCCGCACACCGTCCACACCGTGCCCGTGGTGAGGTCCGGGTCCTTCATCGCGACCAGACCGGCGAACCCGATGATGAAGAACTCACCGATCAGCGTCGAGGAACACAGCGTCCGCATGGCTCACGCACTCTTCCCGAGAAGCAGCCGGGCCTCGCCGACCGTGATGACGGAACCGGTCACGAGCACGCCGCCGCCCGCGAACTCGCCCTCCTCCTCCGCGAGCGTGATCGCGGCCTCCAGCGCGTCCGGCAGCCGCGGCTCGACCTGCACCCGCTCCTCGCCGAACACCTCCACCGCGATGCCCGCCAGCTCGTCGGCGTCCATCGCCCGGTGGCTGGAGTTCTGCGTGACCACGACCTCCGCGAAGACCGGCTCGAACGCCTCCAGCAGCCCCCGCACGTTCTTGTCGGCGCTCGCGCCGACGACCCCGATCAGCCGGCTGAACTGGAACGCCTCCCCGACCGCCTCCGCCGTCACCCGCGCGCCCGCCGGGTTGTGCGCGGCGTCCAGCACCACGGTCGGCGAGCGGCGTACGACCTCCAGGCGGCCCGGCGAGGCCACGGCCGCGAACGCCTTGCGCACCGTGTCCACGTCCAGCGGCTCCCGGCGCTGAGCGCCCACGCCGAAGAACGCCTCCACGGCGGCCAGCGCCACCGCGGCGTTGTGCGCCTGGTGCGCGCCGTGCAGCGGGATGTAGAGGTCGGTGTACTCGCCGCCCAGGCCGCGCAGCGTCATCAGCTGCCCGCCGACGGCGACCTGCCGGGCGACGACCCCGAACTCCAGGCCCTCACGGGCCACGGTCGCGTCCGCCTCCACGGCCTTCTTCAGCAGCACCTGCGCCGCGTCCACCGGCTGCTGCGCCAGGATCACGGTCGCGCCCTGCTTGATGATCCCGGACTTCTCGCCCGCGATCTCGCCCGGCGTCTCGCCGAGCCGGTCGGTGTGGTCCAGGTCGATCGGGGTGACGACGGCGACGTCACCGTCGATCACGTTCGTCGCGTCCCAGGAGCCGCCCATGCCGACCTCGACGACCGCCACGTCCACGGGCGCGTCGGCGAAGGCGGCGTACGCCATGCCGGTGAGCACCTCGAAGAACGACAGCCGGTACTCCTGCTGTCCGTCGACCATCTCGACGTACGGCTTGATGTCCTGGTACGTCTCGACGAACCGCTCGGCGGAGATCGGCGCGCCGTCCAGGCTGATCCGCTCGGTGACCGACTGCACGTGCGGGCTCGTGTAGCGGCCGGTGCGCAGCTCGAAGGCGCCGAGCAGGGCCTCGATCATGCGGGCGGTGGAGGTCTTGCCGTTGGTGCCCGTGATGTGGATCGAGGGGTACGAGCGCTGGGGTTCGCCCAG
Source organism: Streptomyces sp. NPDC097129 (assembly GCF_055668065.1). Taxonomy (NCBI): domain Bacteria; kingdom Bacillati; phylum Actinomycetota; class Actinomycetes; order Kitasatosporales; family Streptomycetaceae; genus Streptomyces; species Streptomyces sp. NPDC097129. The sequence continues at coordinate 867,339 of NZ_JBVOQE010000001.1, forward strand.
GACGTCCATCAGGGCGGAGATCCGGGCGACCGAGGGCTCCAGCTTGGTCTCGCCCCAGCGGGTGGCCAGCTCGGCCTCGACCTCGCGCAGCGCCTTGTCGACCTCGGGATCCTCCGGGCGGGCCGGGATGTCGGCCTCCGGCGGGCCTCCCTGGGTGCGCAGGGTGCGGCTGCCGGCCTCGATCACGGCGAGATCCGGGTCGCGGGTCGTTTCGGCCTCGATGATCTCGTCGAAGTCGTCGAGGGGGTCGGGCTGGTCGTTGCCGGGGATTTCGCTCACGGGGTCAGTTTACGGAGCGGTGGTGACAAAGCGTGCGGGGGCTTGAGCGCCTCTTGGGTGGGGTGGCGCGTGTCGTCGTGCGGGTGCGAGTGCGCTGTGGTCCCCGCGCCCCTTCCAGGTCGCTCAAGGCCCCCGGCACTCGACAGCACCGGGGGCCTTGACCTGCGTAAGAACAGCTACGCCTGCGGCAGCCTCTCCAGCTGCGCGGCGATGCGGGTGATGTCCTCCTCCGCCTTGGCCAGGCGGGTGCGGATCTTGTCCACCACGTTGTCCGGGGCCTTGGCCAGGAAGGCTTCGTTGCCGAGCTTGGCGGTGGCCTGGGCCTTCTCCTTCTCCGCGGCGGCGAGGTCCTTCGCCAGGCGCTTGCGCTCAGCCGCCACGTCGATCGTGCCGGAGAGGTCGAGGGCGACCTCGGCGCCCGCGACCGGCAGGGTGGCCGTGGCCGCGAAGGAGTCGCCCTCCGGCTGCAGACGCAGCAGCTGGCGGATGGCGGGCTCGTGCGGCGCGAGGGCCGTACCGTCCAGGGTCAGGCGGGCCGGGACGCGCTGGCCGGGCTGGAGGCCCTGGTCGGCGCGGAAGCGGCGGACCTCGGTGATGACCTGCTGGAGGGTCTCGATCTCCCGCTCGGCGCCGGCGTCGCGGAAGCCGCTGTCGGTCGGCCAGTCGGCGATGACGACGGACTCGCCGCCGGTCAGCGTCGTCCACAGGGTCTCCGTGACGAACGGGACCACCGGGTGCAGCAGCTTCAGGGTGACGTCGAGGACCTCGCCCAGGACGCGCTTGCTGACCTCGGCCGCCTCGCCGCCGGCCTGGAACGTCGTCTTGGACAGCTCGACGTACCAGTCGAAGACCTCGTCCCACGCGAAGTGGAAGAGGGTGTCGGACAGCTTGGCGAACTGGTAGTCGTCGTAGTAGGCGTCCACCTCGGCGACGACCGAGTTCAGGCGGGAGAGGATCCAGCGGTCGGTCGGGGACATCCTCGACGCGTCCGGCAGCGGCCCGTCCACCGTCGCGCCGTTCATCAGCGCGAAGCGGGTGGCATTCCAGATCTTGTTGGCGAAGTTGCGCGAGCCCTGGACCCAGTCCTCGCCGATCGGGACGTCGACGCCCGGGTTGGCGCCGCGCGCGAGGGTGAAGCGCAGGGCGTCGGAGCCGTACTTGTCCATCCAGTCCAGTGGGTTGACCGCGTTGCCGAAGGACTTCGACATCTTCTTGCCGAACTGGTCGCGGACCATGCCGTGCAGGGCGATGGTGTGGAACGGCGGGGTGCCGTCCATGGCGTACAGGCCGAACATCATCATCCGGGCGACCCAGAAGAAGAGGATGTCGTAGCCGGTGACCAGGACGGAGTTCGGGTAGAACTTCGCGAGCGACTCGGTCTGCTCCGGCCAGCCGAGCGTGGAGAACGGCCACAGGCCGGAGGAGAACCAGGTGTCGAGGACGTCGGTCTCCTGGTGCCAGCCCTCGCCGGACGGCGGCTGCTCGTCGGGGCCGACGCAGACGACCTCGCCGTCGGGGCCGTACCAGACCGGGATGCGGTGGCCCCACCACAGCTGGCGCGAGATGCACCAGTCGTGGAGGTTGTCGACCCAGTCGAAGTACCGCTTCTCCATCTCCTGCGGGTGGATGGCGACCTTGCCCTCGCGGACCGCGTCACCGGCGGCCTTGGCGAGCGGGCCGACCTTGACCCACCACTGCATGGACAGGCGCGGCTCGATGGTGGTCTTGCAGCGCGAGCAGTGGCCGACGGAGTGGACGTAGGGGCGCTTCTCGGCGACGATCCGGCCCTCGGCGCGCAGCGCGGCGACGATGGCGGAGCGGGCCTCCAGGCGGTCCTGGCCCTGGAAGGGGCCGTGGGCGGTGATCACGGCGTGCTCGTCCATGATCGCGATCGCCGGGAGGCCGTGGCGCTGGCCGATCTCGAAGTCGTTCGGGTCGTGCGCCGGGGTGACCTTGACGGCGCCGGTGCCGAACTCCGGGTCGACGTGCTCGTCGGCGACGACCGGGATGGAGCGGTCGGTGAGCGGCAGCTTGACCAGCGTGCCGACCAGGTGCCGGTAGCGCTCGTCGTCGGGGTGGACGGCGACGGCGGTGTCACCGAGCATCGTCTCGGCGCGGGTGGTGGCGACGACGAGGGAGTTCTCGCCCTCGCCGTAGCGGATGGAGACCAGCTCGCCGTCGTCGTCCTGGTACTCGACCTCGATGTCGGAGATCGCGGTCAGGCAGCGCGGGCACCAGTTGATGATGCGCTCGGCGCGGTAGATCAGCTCGTCGTCGTAGAGCTTCTTGAAGATCGTCTGGACGGCCTGGGAGAGGCCCTCGTCCATGGTGAAGCGCTCACGGGACCAGGCGACGCCGTCGCCGAGGCGGCGCATCTGGCCGCTGATCTGGCCGCCGGACTCGCCCTTCCACTGCCAGACGCGCTCGACGAAGGCCTCCCGGCCGAGGTCGTGGCGGGACTTGCCCTCCTTGGCGAGTTCGCGCTCGACGACGTTCTGCGTGGCGATGCCGGCGTGGTCCATGCCGGGCTGCCACAGCGTCTCGTAGCCCTGCATGCGCTTGCGGCGGGTGAGGGCGTCGATGAGCGTGTGCTCGAAGGCGTGGCCCAGGTGCAGGCTGCCGGTGACGTTCGGCGGCGGGATGACGATCGTGTACGGCGGCTTGTCGCTCGCCGCGTCCGCCTCGAAGTAACCGCGCTCCACCCAGCGCTCGTACAGCGGGCCCTCTACATCGGCCGGCGCGTACTGGGTCGGCAGTTCGGTGGTGGGCGCTGGTGGCTGCTGCTGAGCGTTGTCGGTCACGGCGCTCAGTTTAGAGGCGTCACCGGCCTGTCCCGAAACGCGATTCTTCTGTAACGGTCCGTACCCCGGTGCCCTGCGGGGAAGGGGCCTCGGCCAGGATGTCGGAAACGCATGAGCATCCGGAGGGGAACCCCGTCATGAGCTACAACCAGCCGGGCCCGTACGGCGGGCAGCCGCAGCAGCCCGGGCCGTACGGTCAGCCGGGTCCCTACGGCCAGCAGCCGCAGGCTCCGCAGCCCGGCTACGGCTACCCCCAGCAGCCGCCGGCACCGCAGCCGGGCTACGGCTACCCGCAGCAGCCGCCGGCACCCCAGCCGGGCTACGGCCACCCGCAGCCGGGGGTGCCGCCCCAGCCGGCGCCGTACGGCCAGCCCAACCCCTACGGCCAGCAGGCGCCTTACGGCCAGCAGCCGTACGGCACCGTGCCGCAGCCTCCGGCGGCCGGCGGCGGCAAGAAGAAGACGGGCCTGATCATCGGCGCGGTCGCGGTCGTCGCGGCACTCGCGGTCGGCGGCTACTTCGTCCTCGGGGGCGGCGGGGGCGGCGGCCTGGCGGACGACGGCCCGCACAAGCTGGTCACACCGGCGACGGTGCTCGGCGACTACAAGCGCATCGGGGAGAACCAGCAGCCCGAGGACGCCTCGTCCAGCGACGCCAAAGACCTGGCCAAGAGCGGTGTCACCGACGCGAAAGCCGTCCACGCGCTGTTCTCGACGATCGACATCTCCAACCCCGACACCCTGAAGGACCCGACCGCCATCGCCACGTCCAAGGCGGTGACGTTCGTCGGCCTCTACGGCAAGGTGAAGGACCCGGAGAACGCGATCGACACCGGCTTCGCCGGCATGAAGAACGACCCCGACAGCAAGGTCACGTTCGTCGGTGCCACCCAGTCCGTGACACCCGACGGGCTCGACGGCGCCGTCATGAAGTGCCAGCAGGCCCAGGGCAAGAACGAGGCCACCGGCGCCACCGACACCCAGTACATCTGCATGTGGGCCGACTACAGCACGATCGGCATGGCCGTGCCCGCCGCCGGCGGCAAGGGCGTCGACCTCGCCACCTCGGCCCAGGTGGCCGCCGACCTGCGCAAGGACGTCCGGGTGAAGGCCTGACGGCTCACCGCGCGCAACGCCGAAGGGGCCCCGGTCGGTTGACCGGGGCCCCTTCGGCTGGTGCCTACGCCGACTTCTGTTCGCCCGGGCCGCGGCCGCGGGCGTCCCTGGGGATGAGGGTCGGGTTGACGTTGGAGTGGACGACGTCGGCGGTGATGACGACACGGGCCACGTCCTTGCGGGACGGGACCTCGTACATCACCGACATCAGGACCTCCTCCATGATGGCGCGCAGGCCGCGCGCGCCGGTCTGGCGGAGGATGGCCTGGTCGGCGATGGCCTCCAGGGCCTCGCGCTCGAATTCCAGTTCCACACCGTCGAGTTCGAAGAGCCGCTCGTACTGCTTGACCAGCGCGTTGCGCGGCTCGACGAGGATCTTCAGGAGCGCTTCGCGGTCGAGGTTGTGGACGCTGGTGATCACCGGCAGACGGCCGATGAACTCCGGGATCATGCCGAACTTGACCAGGTCCTCCGGCATGACGTCCTCGAACTGGTCCTTGGACTCCAGCTCCCGCTTGGAGCGGATCGTCGCGCCGAAGCCGATGCCCTTGGCGCCGGCCCGGGACTCGATGATCTTCTCCAGGCCCGAGAAGGCGCCGCCCACGATGAACAGGACGTTCGTCGTGTCGATCTGGATGAACTCCTGGTGCGGGTGCTTGCGGCCGCCCTGCGGCGGGACCGAGGCCGTGGTGCCTTCGAGGATCTTGAGCAGGGCCTGCTGCACGCCCTCGCCGCTCACGTCACGCGTGATCGACGGGTTTTCACTCTTCCTCGCGACCTTGTCGATCTCGTCGATGTAGATGATCCCGGTCTCGGCCTTCTTGACGTCGTAGTCGGCCGCCTGGATCAGCTTGAGCAGGATGTTCTCGACGTCCTCGCCGACATACCCGGCCTCCGTCAGCGCGGTCGCGTCGGCGATCGCGAACGGGACGTTCAGCATGCGGGCCAGGGTCTGCGCGAGCAGCGTCTTGCCGGAGCCCGTGGGGCCCAGCAGCAGGATGTTGGACTTGGCCAGCTCGATGGCGTCCTCGCGGCTGCTGCCGCCGCCGTTCTCGCCGGCCTGGACCCGCTTGTAGTGGTTGTACACCGCGACGGAGAGCGCCTTCTTCGCCGGCTCCTGGCCGACCACGTACCCCTCGAGGAACTCATAGATCTCGCGGGGCTTGGGGAGCTCCTCCCAGCGCACCTCGCTGGTCTCGGCGAGCTCCTCCTCGATGATCTCGTTGCAGAGATCGATGCACTCGTCGCAGATGTACACACCGGGGCCTGCGATGAGCTTCTTGACCTGCTTCTGGCTCTTGCCGCAGAACGAGCACTTGAGCAGATCGCCGCCGTCACCGATGCGTGCCACGGTGTGCTTCCCCTTCGCCTGGGAGTCGCCTGGACGTCAACGTCCAGTGGCTCCTGGTGCTGCCTTATGTCCGACGGTACCTTGCCGGGCCCCCCGTTCGGGCCCCCCTTGGCACGGTTCACTTCCACGGGAACCGTGCGCGCTCCGTGCCAAGGGGCGGCAGACGATACAGGTCCCGTGACCCATGAGGGTCAGCGGACCTCCGCGTTGTTCATCTTCCGGGTGGAGATGATCTGGTCGACCAGGCCGTACTGGAGCGCGTCCTCGGCCGTGAGGATCTTGTCGCGCTCGATGTCCTCGCGGATCTTCTCGATCGGCGTGGTGGAGTGCTTGGCCAGCATCTCCTCCAGCTGCGAACGCATCCGCAGGATCTCGTTCGCGGCGATCTCCAGGTCGGAGACCTGACCGCGGCCGGTCTCGCTGTAGGGCTGGTGGATCAGCACGCGCGCGTTCGGCAGGGCCATGCGCTTGCCCGGCGTACCGGCGGCCAGCAGGACGGCGGCGGCGGAGGCCGCCTGACCCATGCAGACCGTCTGGATGTCGGGCTTCACGAACTGCATCGTGTCGTAGATCGCCGTCAGCGCCGTGAAGGAACCGCCGGGGCTGTTGATGTAGACCGAGATGTCCCGGTCGGGGTCCATCGACTCCAGGCACAGCAGCTGCGCCATGACGTCGTTGGCGGAGGCGTCGTCGATCTGGACGCCCAGGAAGATCACGCGCTCCTCGAAGAGCTTCGCGTACGGGTCGTACTCGCGGATGCCCTGGGAGGTGCGCTCGACGAAGCGCGGGATGACGTAGCGGGACTCGGCCGTGGGGCCGGTGTACTCGGCGCGCGCACCGGCGTGGATGCCGCTGCCGGGGAAGTCGTTCACGGTGTCTCCTGAAAAGGGCTGGGGCGGTGGCTGAGGCGGACGTGGGGGCCGGCGGGCCCTCGGGGGCCACCCGGCGCCGTACGGGCGTTGTACGGGCCTGTGGGGCCCGTTACGCCGCCCCGGTACCGCCGCCGCCCGGCATGCCGGCGGCCGTGGGGATCACGTCGTCGATGAGGCCGTACTCCTTGGCCTCGTAGGCGTCGAACCAGCGGTCACGGTCCGAGTCGCGGGTGATCTGCTCGACCGACTGGCCGGTGTGCAGCGAGGTGAGCTCGGCCATGCGCTTCTTGGTGTGCAGCAGCCGCTCGGCGTGGATCTTGATGTCCGACGCGGAGCCGGCCAGGCCGGCCGAGGGCTGGTGGATCAGGATCTCGGCGTTCGGCAGCGCGAAGCGCTTGCGGGGCGTGCCGGCGCTGAGCAGGAACTGGCCCATCGAGGCCGCGAGGCCCATGGCGATGGTCACCACGTCGTTCTTGATGAACTGCATGGTGTCGTAGATCGCCATGCCGGCCGTGATCGAACCGCCGGGGCTGTTGATGTACAGGTAGATGTCCTTGTCCGGGTCGGCGGCAAGGAGCAGCAGCTGTGCGGTGATCTTGTTCGCGATGTCGTCGTCGACCGGCTGGCCGAGGAAGATGATCCGCTCGTTGAGCAGCCGGTTGTAGACCTGGTCGCCAAGGCCACCACCGATGGAAGGCTCGCCGGCGGCTGAGGGCATCAGATTCGTCACGTATCCACCTGCTCGTCTTACGACGGCGCCGGGCCGTCTCACGTTTCCCTGCGGGGCTTGGAGCCGTTCGGGGACTCCACTGCCCTCGTATTCATGGACCCTAACGCGCGGGTCCCTTCGGGGAATCCCGGGATCGGGGGTGTTCGCCGGGGGCGTAGCGCCGTGGGTGCTTTCGCTCGTCGGCGGCTGCGGGCCGTCCGTGGCTGGTCGCGCGGTTCCCCGCGCCCCCGAGGTAGGCGAACGGGCCCCGGGTCACGAGTGACCCGGGGCCCGTCCTGGGAGCTGCGAAGTACCGTGGGCTCAGCCCTCGGTCTTCTCCTCGGCGGCGTCGGTTGCCTCGGACTCGGTGGCCTCGGCCTCAGTGGCCTCGTCCTCCTCGTCGTCCAGGTCGATGACCTCGCCGTTGGTGTCCTTCACCGTGGCGGCCTCGACGACCAGGGCCAGGGCCTTGCCGCGGGCGACCTCGCCGACCAGGAGCGGAACCTGGCCGCCCTCGACGACGGCCTGGGCGAACTGGTCGGGGGACATGCCGGAGGAGGCGGCACGGCGCATGAGGTGCTCGGTGAGCTCCTCCTGGTTGACGTTGAGCTTCTCGCGCTTGGTGAGCTCGTCGAGCACGAACTGGGTCTTGATGCCCTTGACCGCGGCCTCGCGGGTCTCGGTCTCGAACTCCTCGGCGGTCTTGCCCTGGATCTCCAGGTACTTGTCGAGGGTCAGGCCCATCTGGCCGAGCTGGTGGTGCTCGAGGTTGTGCTTACGGGTGTTGACCTCGTCCTCGAGGAGCTTCTCGGGGACCGGCACCTCGACGAGCTCCAGCAGCTTGTCCAGGACGCGCTCCTGGGCCTGCGTGGCCTGGTCGAACTGCTTCATGTCGGCGAGGCGCTTGCGGCTGTCGGCCTTCAGCTCCTCCAGGGTGTCGAACTCCGAGGCGAGCTGCGCGAAGTCGTCGTCCAGCTCGGGCAGTTCGCGCTTGGCGACCTGGGTGACCTTGACGGTGACCTCGGCCTCCTTGCCGGCCGCGGAGCCGCCCTTCAGCTCGGAGGTGAAGGTGGCCTCCTCGCCCGCGGACAGGCCCTTGACGGCGTCGTCGATGCCCTCGAGCAGCTCGCCGGAGCCGATGGTGTAGGACACGCCGTCGGCGACGCCGTCCTCGAGCACCTCGCCCTCGACCTTGGCCACCAGGTCGACGGTCACGACGTCGCCGTCCTCGGCGGCGCGCTCCACCGGCGTGGTGGACGCGAAGCGCTCACGCAGCTGCTCCACGGACTTCTCGATGTCCTCGTCGGTCACCTCGACGGCGTCGACCTCGACCTCGATGGAGGAGAAGTCCTCGGGGAGCTCCAGGGCGGGACGGATGTCGACCTCCGCGGTGAAGTTCAGCGTCTCGCCGTCCTTCAGCTCGGTGATGTCGACCTCGGGCTGGCCCAGCACGGAGAGCTCGGCCTCGTTGACCGCCTCCGTGTAGAACTTCGGAAGCGCGTCGTTGACGGCCTCCTCGAGCACGGCGCCGCGACCGAACCGCTGGTCGATGACCCGGGCCGGGATCTTGCCCTTACGGAAGCCCTTCACCGTGACCTGCTGGTTGATCTTCTTGTACGCCGCGTCGAGGCTGTCCTTGAGCTCCTCGAAGGGCACCTCGACAGTGAGCCGAACCCGAGTCGGGTTCAGGGTCTCCACGGCGCTCTTCACGGTTCGGTCTCCTTGTGGCTGACTTCTCGGTTTCTGCCGGGGCCAGAACGGCTCCGGCGGATGTTCGCCGCCCGGGAGGACTGGGTGAGAGACACACGGGCGCGCAGCTTGCATAGTAACCGCAGCCGCTGAACGGCCCAAAAGGCGATCACCCGCGTCGTCCCCCGGATGATCGGCAGGTTCCCGGGCGGCCGATCGGAACGAATGATCGTCCCGGGGTCCTGCTGGTGGTCGGGGTGGCGGGATTTGAACCCACGGCCTTCCGCTCCCAAAGCGGACGCGCTACCAAGCTGCGCCACACCCCGTCTGGTGCGACACGTAGGGTACATGCCCGCAGGCGGTACGGCCGCCGCTGCGAGGGGGCGTGCGGGAGCGTGCGCCGCGCCGGGAGGTCGCACACGTCGCAGGGGGTGTGCGGCGACGGGGGCCGACCCGCTACGATGCCTTGCAGTGCCGCGGCCCTCATCGGCCTGCGGCGCACTGTGTGCGGGCGTAGCTCAATGGTAGAGCCCCAGTCTTCCAAACTGGCTACGCGGGTTCGATTCCCGTCGCCCGCTCTGTACGGCTCAGGCCCAGGTGAGGCGGGTTTTCCCGGCTCGGCTGGGCCTGAGGCCGTCTGCGGGGGCGGTCAGTCCTCGAAGCCGCGCTCGGCGAGGATCTTGTCGATGCGGGTGCGGTGGGCCTCCTGCCAGGCGTCCAGGGACTGCCCGGCCTCCTCGGCCAGCCGGGCGCGGGCGGCCCGCAGCACCTCCTCCCGGCGTGCGCCGGGGACCACCACGACCCCCTCCTCGTCGGCGACCACGATGTCGCCGGGGTGCACCTCGACGCCGCCGCAGCGCACCGGCACGTTCAGCGGCTCGACGGCCTTCTTGGTGCCGGGGATCGGGATGACACCGCGGGCGAGGACCGGGAAGCCGAGCTGCCGCGCCTCGGCGACGTCGCGGATCACGCCGTCGAGGACGAAGCCGGCGATGCCGCGGCGCCGGGCGACCGCGCAGATGTTGCCGCCGGCCAGGGCGTGGTCGAGGTCGCCGGACTCGACGACGACGACCGATCCCGGCGCGGCGCGGTGGATCGCGGCGTGCAGCATGAGGTTGTCGCCGGGGCGGCACCGTACGGTGAACGCCGGGCCGGCCAGCCGCGGCATCGGCGACCACAGGGGCCGTATGCCGATGTCCATGACCTGTTCCCGTCCGACGAGGTCGGCGAGGGTGGCCGGGGGGATGTCCGGGAAGCCGGTGGCGGTGTCGGTCATGACGTCAGCCTGCCCAGGCAGGTATCTCGACGTCAAGACACTTTCCGGCGGTCCGGCGCACCGCACCCCGTCAGAAGCTGATCGAGTTGATCGTTTCCGCTATCGAGTTCAGGAAGCGGTTGATGGACGGCGCCATCCCCGTCGAGGCGAGGAAGAAGCCGAAGAGGATGGCGACGATCGCGGGCCCGGCCTTGATCGAGCCGCCCCGGACCAGCACCACCAGGATCACCGCCAACAACAGCACCACAGACAGTGAAATGGCCACAACAGATCACACCCTCGGTCAGTCCGCTCTCCCGGCCCGGGGGTGCTACCCCGTACACCCCCGCCGGGAACCATCGTGCCACCAACCGTGCCGTCCGGTGCGGTCCGTGACACTCCGTCGGCCGGACCGGCGCGTGCGCGAACGACCGTACATCACCTGCCCATATAGGGAAGTTTGAGAGTAATTATCCAGGACATTTCGGGCTGTTGATGCGGCGCGGCACCCGCGCTTAGGGTGCCTCGAATGGTCAAGCAGCGCGACGCCTTCTTCGACAACGCCAAATACCTGGCCATCGTGCTCGTCGCGATCGGGCACACCTGGGCCCAGATGATGGACGGCAGCCGCGCGGTGGAGAGCGCGTACCGGGTCGTGTACACGTTCCACATGCCGGCGTTCGTCGTCATCTCCGGCTACTTCTCCCGGAGTTTCGACACGCGCCCCGACCGGCTGCGGCGTCTGGTCACCGGGGTCCTCGTGCCGTACGTCGTCTTCGAGACCGCCTACGAGCTGTTCAAGGACGTCGCCGACCGCCCGGACCCGGAGATCAGCCTGCTCGACCCCAGCTATCTGATGTGGTTCCTCGCCGCCCTGTTCATCTGGCGGCTCACCACGCCGCTGTGGAAGGTGGTGCGCCGGCCGCTGCTGCCGGCCGTCGCCGTCGCCATGCTGGCGAGCGTCAGCCCCAGCATCGGCACGGACTTCGACCTCCAGCGCGTCCTGCAGTTCCTGCCGTACTTCGTGCTGGGGCTGTGTCTGCGGCCCGAGCACTTCCGGATGGTGCGCCGGCGCTCGGTGCGGATCGCGGCGGTGCCGGTCGGCGTCGCGGCGCTCGCGGTCGCCTGGTGGTCGGTGCCGCGGATGAACGGCGGCTGGTTCTACCGCCAGTCGGCCGCGCAGGACCTCGGCGCGCCCTGGTGGTGCGGGCCGGTGATGACGCTGGCGTCGATCGGCTGCGCGCTGGTGCTGACGGCCTGCTTCTTCGCCTGGGTGCCGGGCCGCCGCCTGTGGTGCACGGCCCTCGGCGCGGGCACCATCACGGGCTATCTGCTGCACGGCTTCCTGGTGAAGTTCGCCGAGTACCGCGGCTGGTTCGACGCGCCGTGGGTGCACAGCCCGTTCGGCGCGGTCGCGGTGACCGTGCTCGCGGCCGCCGCCGTCACCCTGCTGTGCACCCCGCCGGTGCGGCGGGCCCTGCGGTGCGTGACGGAGCCGAGGATGACGTGGGCGTTCCGGACGGACCCGGCCGCCGAGGCCCGGGCCCGCGAGCAGGCGCCGGCGGCGCGGGAGCACATGCCGGCGGCCCACGAGCCGGTGAACGGCTAGTCCGGCTCCGGCAGTCCGAGCAGGGCGCGCATGCGGGCGTACTTCTCCGTCAGGCGGGCGCCGGTCGCCGGGTCCAGGACGGCGAGGCGGGCCGGGTCGGCGTTGTGCGCCAGGTCGGCCTCCTTCACCAGCAGCGCGCCGTCCGTGGCGAGGATGCGCCCGGCGTACTCCTGCGGGGACTCCCCCGGCCGTCTGGTCAGCGCCCGCACGACGTCCTTCGTGCGGTCGCTCAGCGCGGCCCCGGACAGCCACTGCTCGCTGAGGGCGTCGTCCTCGACGGCGTCGTGCAGCCAGGCCGCCGCGATCTGCTCCTCGTCGCCGCCGCGGGCCCGCACCCCCTCGGCGACGGCGTGCAGGTGCTCGGCGTAGGGCCGGCCCGCCTTGTCGGTCTGTCCGGCGTGGGCGGCGCGGGCGAGGGCTTCGACTTCCGGCAGGCTCAGCATGGGTCCCTCCGTGCGGTGGGTGACGTCAGGGCGCGGTGGGCATCGACGACGCCGTCGGGCCCTCGCGGCAGATCAGCAGCAGGGCCCGGTCGTCGTTGACGTCCTTGGCGACCGCCTCGATCAGATGCCAGGCGGCGCCCTGGAAGCCGGCGGCGACATAGCGGTCGGCCTCGCCGGTGAGCCGGTCGATGCCTTCGACGATGTCCCGGTCGGAGGTCTCCACCAGGCCGTCGGTGAACAGCATCAGCACGTCACCGGGGCGCAGCGAGCCCTTCACCGGGTCGAACTGGGCGCCGTCGTACACGCCCAGCAGCGGGCCCTCGGCGGCCTTCTCCTCCCAGCGGCCGCTGCCCGCGCTGAGCTGGAGACCCGGCGGGTGGCCCGCGGAGTACAGCTCGTAGTCACCGGAGTCCAGGTCGAGGACCAGGTGGATGGAGGTGGCGAAGCCCTCGTCCCAGTCCTGGCGCAGCAGATAGCCGTTGGCGGCCGGCAGGAAGGCGTGCGGGGGCAGCGAGCCCAGCAGTCCGCCGAAGGCGCCCGACAGCAGCAGGGCGCGTGAGCCGGCGTCCATGCCCTTGCCGGAGACGTCGGTGAGGACGACCTCCAGGGTGCGGCCGCCGCCGGTGCGGGCCGCGACCACGAAGTCGCCGGAGAAGGACTGCCCGCCCGCGGGGCGCAGCGCCATCTCCTGGTGCCAGCCGCGCGGCAGCGGCGGCAGCGTGCTCTGCACCCGGATGCGTTCCCGCAGGTCGAACAGCATGGTGCCGCCGCGCCGCCAGGGCACGCCGACGCGGCTGCGGAACTGGGCGATCAGCAGTCCGACGAACCCGCACGCGGCGACCACCAGCACCACACCGGGGGTGACCCGGCTCGGGCCCTCGGTGTACGGGCCGAGCCACACGGACTCCACGATCAGCGCGGTGGCCGCGGCCGCGTACAGGCCGAGCAGGCTCGCCGGGCGCAGCAGCAGGCCGCCCGCGACGATCGGCAGGACCAGCGCGGCCGGCGTGAACCAGACGGAGTTGGCCAGGGTCAGCGCGGCGATGAGCGGGATGGTGAGGAAGAGGCCGGCCAGGGCGATCCAGTCCGAGCCGTCGCCGCGGAAGTAGTCGACGGCGGCCCGGCGCACGCCGACGCGGACCCGGTGCCACTGCATCTTCCACCGGGCCGTGAACGTCTCGGCCGCCGTGCGCCGCCCTCGTCGTACTGCCATTGGTTGGGGACCCTATCCATCGGGCCGGGCCCTTGGCACGGGAGGTCCCACTTGTCCCCCGTCCGAGGCCCCCTTTCTCAGCGGGTTCTCAGTGAACGGCACGCGGCCCGCGCGTGCGGCCCGGAGGGAGAAATTCCCTCGCCGGTCCCTGGGGGTCCTGATAGGCATGGTTCATGGCGACTGTGGCGAGCGAGACGACGGGCCCGGCGAGCGAGCTGCGGGTGCTGCGGCCCGGCGACTGGGAGCAGTGGTACGGCACCCTGCTGCGCGCTTTCGGCGGGGTGGAGGAGGCGGAGGAGGAGCGCGCGCTGTGGCGGGACCTCACCGAGTACGACCGCTCCCTCGCCGTCTGGGACGGGGACGCGGTGGTGGGGACGGCGGCGGCGTTCTCCCTCCGGATGACCGTGCCCGGCGGGACGCCGGTGCCCGCGGCGGGCGTCACCATGGTGAGCGTGGCCGCCACGCACCGGCGGCGCGGGGTGCTGACGAGGATGATGCGGCGGCTGCTGGAGGACGTGCGGCACCGCGGTGAGCCGCTGGCGGTGCTGCTGGCGTCCGAGCCGGCGATCTACGGCCGGTTCGGGTACGGCGCGGCGAGCTTCTCGCTCGGCGCGCGGATCGACACCGCGAGGGTGTCGCTGTCGGTGCCGGACGGCACCGATGACGTACGGCTGCGGTACGCGGAGCCGGGCGAGGTGGTGGGCGAGTGCGAGGCGGTGTACGCGCGGCTGGTGCCCGCGCGGCCGGGGATGCTGGCGCGGCACCGGCCGGGCTGGGAGCGGCTCGGGCTGCTGGATCCGCGCAGCGGGCGGGACGGGGCGTCGCCGGTGCAGTGCGTGCTCGCCGAACGCGGCGGCGAGGTCGTGGGGTTCGCCCGTTTCCGGGTGAAGCCGGGCTGGGGGCCGGCCGGACCCGAGGGCGAGGTGCGGCTGGCGGAGCTGCACGGCCTGGACCCGGCGGCGCAGGCCGCGCTGTGGCGGTTCCTGTACGCCATCGACCTGACGTCGACGCTGGTGGTGCGGGCGCGTCCGGTGGACGAGGCGTGGCGGTACCAGGTGTCGGACATCCGGCGCTGTCTGCTGCAGGAGCGGGACCAGGGGTACGTGCGGCTCGTGGACGTCGGGGCGGCGCTCGCGGCGCGGGCCTGTCAGGCGCCGGTGGACGTGGTGCTGGACGTGTCGGACGCCTTCTGCCCGTGGAACGAGGGGCGTTGGCGCCTGAGCGGCGACACGAAGGGCGCCTCCTGCGAACGGACCACGGACGCGGCCGATCTGGCTCTGTCGGTGCGTGAGTTGGGGGCCGCGTATCTCGGTGGTGTGCCGCTCACGGCGCTGGCGGCGGCCGGGCTTGTGGGGGAGCTGCGGCGCGGGGCGCTGGCGGAGGCGTCACTGGCGCTGGGGTCGGCGGTGGCGCCGTGGCTGCCGCACGGGTTCTGAGCCGGGCCTCAGGGTTTCTGGCAGCTGGGGCACCAGAAGAGGTTGCGGGCGGCGAGGCCGGCGGTGCGGATCTCGGTGCCGCAGAGGTGGCAGGGCTGCGTCGCGCGGCGGTAGACGTAGACCTCGCCGCCGTGGTCGTCCACGCGGGGCGGGCGGCCCATCGCCTCGGGCGTGTGCTCGGGGCGGACCGTGTCGATGCGGTTGTGGCGGACGCCCTCGCGCATCAGCGCGACGAGGTCCGTCCAGATCGCCTGCCACTGGGCGGGGGTGATGTCCCGGCCCGGGCGGTAGGGGTCGATGCCGTGCCGGAAGAGGACCTCGGCGCGGTAGACGTTGCCGACGCCGGCGATGACCTTCTGGTCCATGAGCAGCGCGGCGACGGTGGTGCGGCTGCGGGAGATCTTCCGGTACGCGGCGCCGGGGTCGGCGTCGTCGCGCAGCGGGTCGGGGCCGAGGCGGGCGTGCACGGCCCTCTTCTCGGCGTCCGTGATCAGGGCGCAGGTCGTGGGGCCGCGCAGGTCGACGTAGGCGGTGTCGTTCGCCAGGCGCAGGCGGACGGTGTCGGTGGGCGGGGGCGCGGGGGCGTCGCCGAAGGTCACCTTGCCGAAGAGGCCGAGGTGGATGTGGACGTGGTCGCTGTCGCGGAAGCTCAGGAAGAGGTGCTTGCCGTGGGCTTCGGTGGCCGTGAGGACGGAGCCGGTGAGGAGGTCGGCGGCGTCGGAGAACTTGCCCTGGGGGCTGGTGACGCGGGGCGCCGTGCCCGAGAAGCGGGCGGCGTAGTCCTGCGCCAGCCGGTGGATCGTGTGCCCCTCTGGCACGGTGGCCGTCTCCTCTCGTGACCGCCGTCGGGGCTCCGCCCGGACCCGCGCCGGGTCCGGGCAGAGCCCTCGGCTCGGCTACTGCTGCGGGTGGTGGGCCGGAATCGCCGGCAGGTCGCCAGTCGTCTCGTAGGCCGACAGCATGTCGATGCGGCGGATGTGGCGCTGGTCGCCCGAGAACGGGGTGTTCAGGAAGACCTCGACGAACTTCGTCGCCTCCTCCTGCGTGTGCATGCGGGCGCCGACCGCGACGACGTTGGCGTTGTTGTGCTGGCGGCCGAGCGCTGCCGTCTCCTCGCTCCAGGCGAGGGCCGCACGCACGCCCTTGACCTTGTTCGCGGCGATCTGCTCGCCGTTGCCGGAGCCGCCGATCACGATGCCGAGGGAGCCGGACTCCGCCGCGGCGCGCTCGGCGGCGCGCAGGCAGAAGGGCGGGTAGTCGTCCTGGGCGTCGTAGATGTGCGGGCCACAGTCGACGGGGTCGTGACCCGCCGCCTTCAGCCATTCGACGAGGTGGTTCTTGAGTTCGAAGCCGGCATGGTCCGAGCCGAGATACACGCGCATGGGACGAGTGTGACATGCGCTCCGGCGGGCGGCAGGACGGGGTGGAGACGCACGGCGACCCTCCGGGAAGCGCCGTCAAGGATACAGAACCTCAGGAAAACCTCAAATAACGATCCGGATTCAAAGGTTCCCCAATTCCGTCGCCTCGGATTCACTGGTCCGACTCGTACACCCTCCGTACGGAGATGGTCAGAAACAGACCGACAAGATCACAACGGATCACACGCGGCGCAAAGGAATTCCGTCCCCATGACGCAGCCGTCCCTGACGCAGGCCGGACACGGCCAGAAAAGCCCCGGCGACCCCGGCGACCCCGGAACCGGGCTCCAGGCAGGACTCAAGAACCGTCATCTCTCTATGATCGCCATCGGCGGTGTCATCGGCGCCGGGCTCTTCGTGGGCTCCAGCACCGGTATCGCCACCGCCGGGCCCGGCATCCTCCTCTCCTACGCGCTCGTCGGCACGCTCGTGGTGCTGGTGATGCGCATGCTGGGTGAGATGTCGGCCGCCAACCCGACCTCCGGGTCGTTCTCCGCCCACGCCGACCGCGCGCTCGGCCCCTGGGCCGGGTTCTCCATCGGCTGGCTCTACTGGTTCTTCTGGGTCGTGGTGCTCGCGGTCGAGGCGACCGCCGGCGCCAAGATCCTCGAAGGCTGGATCCCGGCCGTGCCCCAGTGGGGCTGGGCCCTGATCGTGATGCTGGTGCTCACCGCCACCAACCTCGTCTCCGTCGGCTCCTACGGCGAGTTCGAGTTCTGGTTCGCCGGCATCAAGGTCGTCGCGATCGGCGCGTTCATCATCGTCGGCGGACTCGCCGTCTTCGGTGTCCTGCCGGGCGCCCACAGCGACCAGGCGGGCGTGTCCAACCTGACCGCGCACGGCGGCTTCCTGCCCCACGGGCCCGGCGCCATCCTCACCGGCGTACTCCTCGTCGTCTTCTCCTTCATGGGCAGCGAGATCGCCACCCTCGCGGCCGGTGAGTCGGAGGACCCGCAGCGGGCCGTGACCAAGTCGACGAACAGCATCATCTGGCGCATCGGCGTCTTCTACCTCGGGTCGATCCTCGTCGTCGTCTGCCTGCTGCCCTGGAACAGCAAGGCGATCACCGACAAGGGCTCCTACGTCGCCGCCCTGGACTCCCTCGGCATCGCGCACGCCGGTCAGATCATGAACTTCATCGTGCTGACCTCGGTGCTGTCCTGTCTCAACTCCGGCCTGTACACCGCCTCCCGCATGGCCTTCTCGCTCGGCCAGCGCGGCGACGCGCCGAAGGGCTTCGCGCGCACCACCCGGCGGGGCGTGCCGCAGACCGCGATCCTGGTGTCGGTGGCGTTCGGGTTCGTGGCGGTGTTCTTCAACTACAAGTACCCGGACACCGTCTTCCTCTTCCTGCTCAACTCCTCCGGTGCGGTCGCCCTGTTCGTGTGGCTCGCCATCTGCTTCTCGCAGCTGCGCATGCGGAAGATCATCCAGGCGGAGGCGCCGGAGAAGCTCGTCGTGAAGATGTGGCTGTACCCGTACCTGACCTGGGCGTCGGCCGCGCTGATCGTCTTCGTGCTGGGCTACATGCTCACCGACACCGAGCACGACGGGCGCGAGACCGTACTGCTGTCGCTGGGCGTCGCGGCGGTCGTCCTCGTCATCGCCTTCGTCAAGCAGAAGGTCACCGGCGGCCGGCGGGCCGCCGAGGCCCTGTCCGGAGCGCGCGCCGAGGTTCCGTCCGACACGCACGGATAACCCGACGGCGGCTGTCACGTCATGCGGCCGGCATCGGCCGTACGGACTTCACGGACCTCGGCGCCGATCCGGCGCAGCTGCCCTTCCTCAGGCCCGGCGACCCCGCCCATGACGCGGAGGTCGCCGGGTTCCAGACCGGATCCGCCAACGGCCGGACCTGGTCGTCGCCGCCTCGGGCGCCGACGACGTGGTCGCGGCCGTTCGGCATGCCCGTGCGCACCCTGTACGGCGGCGCGCTCGCCTTCGACGGGCGCCAGATGGGCCCGGCGGCGGCGCTGCGGGCGTACGAGGCGTGGACGCGGACCGTGCCGGACGCGCTGACCTCGTCCTTTTGGCCGCCGTGCCGTATCCGGATCTGCCGGCGCTGCCGCCGTCCTTGCGCGGGCGGTACGTGGTGTCGGTGCGGGTGGCGTACACCGGCGACGACGGGGACCGGCTCGTCGCGCCGCTGCGGGAGATCGGGCCGGCGCTGTCCGACTCGCTGCGGGTGACGCCGTACGCCGACAGCCGCACCATCCACAGCGACCCGGACTTTCCGCACGCCTGCTACGGGGACAGCGCGGTGCGGCGCGAGCTGGACGTGGCGGCGGCCGCGGAGGTGCTGGCGCGTACCGGTCCGGACGCCGGCGGGTCCATGTGCGTCGTACAGGTCAACCACCTCGGCGGCGCGCTCGCCGCGCCCGCGCCGAACGCCGTCCCGTGGCGTGAAGGGCGCTTCCTGGTACGGCTGTTGTCCGTCGGCGACCGTGAGGCGGCCCGCGCCGTGCTCGACCCGGCCTTCGCCGTGCTCGCCCCGCACACCCTCGGCCGCTCGGCGAGCTTCGCCTTCGGCGCCGGGGACCGCACCCGGGGGCTGCACGACGCCGGGACGACGAAGAGGCTCGCCGTGCTGCGGTCGGCGTACGACCCGGCGAGCCTCTTGCGCAACTGATAAGCGGGGGCGGTCAGTCCCGGTGGGCGAACTTCCAGGCGGTGGGCAGGACGCCCATCGCCAGGGCCGCCTTCAGGGCGTCGCCGAGCAGGAACGGCGTGAGGCCCGCCGCGATCGCCTGGGAGAGGGACAGGTGGGCGGCCAGGGCCAGGTACGGCACGCCGACGGCGTAGATGACCGCTTCGCCCAGGATCATCGTGCCGGCCGTGCGCCACATGCTCCGGTCGGCGCCGCGGCGGGCCAGCGCGCCCACGACGGTGGAGGCGAGCAGCATGCCGAGGACGTACCCGAAGGACGGCATGCTCGCGCCCGAGGCGCCCTCGGCGAACCACGGCATGCCCGCCATGCCGGCCAGCGCGTACAGCGCGAGGGCGAGGAAGCCGCGGCCGGCGCCGAGGGCGGTGCCGACGAGCAGCGCGGCGAAGGTCTGGCCGGTCACCGGGACCGGGGAGCCGGGCACCGGGAGGGAGATCTGGGCCGCGAGGCCGGTGAGCGCGGCGCCGCCGAGCACGAGGGCCGCGTCGCGGACGCGGGAGGCCGGCAGCAGGTCGGCGAGGACCTGCCCGGTACGGGCGGGGGTGGCGGCGGCGGTGCTCATGGGGACTCCGCGGGTCGGGACGGCTGGGGACATCGTGACGCTATCCCAGCGCGCTCGAGCCGATCACCATCAGCGCTCGACAAAGGCGGGGACGGCGACTTGGTGGGCTTCGCACAACACGCGGCGACAACACCCCGGTTGACGTGACACCGGTCACGCAGGCAGTGCCGTCTTCCTCACCTCGCCCCGGCCGGACGGACTGTGGGGTCCCACCAAAGGCGGACGACGGGTCGGCCGGAGCGCGGTGATGCGCCCCGCCGGTGTCGAGGGCGAGGAGAGCCGGTCCGTCACGGGTGACGCCGCGCGCCGCGCTCCCGTGACCGCGTGACCGGAGCCTTACCCTGCGTATTGTGCGTGTCCGGATACTGGGCAGTCCCTTCGTGTGAGCGGACGGGCCGCCCACACTGGCGGGGTTTTTGCCCGCCCCTTGCCTCGTGGAGAGCCGCGCCCATGCCCAGCCGCACGACCACGGACACACCGCCGCAGCAACAGGACGACGGCTCCCTCTCCCATGGCCTCAAACAGCGCCATCTATCGATGATCGCCCTCGGCGGCGTCATCGGCGCCGGGCTGTTCGTCGGGTCCGGTGCGGGCATCGCCGCCGCCGGCCCGTCGATCGTGATCGCCTACACGATCTCCGGCCTGCTGGTGATGCTGGTGATGCGGATGCTCGGTGAGATGTCCGCCGCCTACCCGTCGTCGGGCTCCTTCTCCGCGCACGCCGAGCGGGCGATCGGCCCCTGGGCCGGCTTCACCGCCGGCTGGTCGTTCTGGGTGCTGCTGTGCACGGCGGTCGGCCTGGAGGGCATGGGCGCCGCGAGCATCGCCCAGGGCTGGTTCCCCGGCACCCCGCAGTGGATGTGGGTCGCCCTGTTCATGGTGGTCTTCTGCGGCGCGAACCTGGCCGCCGTGCGGAACTTCGGCGAGTTCGAGTTCTGGTTCGCCCTGCTGAAAGTCGTGGCGATCAGCCTCTTCCTGATCCTCGGCGTCCTGGCCATCGCGGGCGTGCTGCCGGACGTCGACGCGCCGGGCACGTCCCACCTGACGGACTTCATGCCGCACGGCAGCGAGGGTCTGCTCGTCGGCCTGCTCGCCTCGGTGTTCGCCTACGGCGGTCTGGAGACGGTCACCATCGCGGCGGCCGAGTCCCAGGACCCGGTCCGCGGTGTCGCGTCCGCCGTCCGCACGGCGATGTGGCGCATCGCCGTCTTCTACATCGGCTCCATGGCGGTCGCGGTCACCCTGGTCCCGTGGGACTCCAAGGAGGTCGTCGAGAAGGGCCCGTACGTCGCCACACTCGACCACCTGGGCATCCCCCACGCAGGCCAGCTCATGAACGTGGTCATCTTCGTGGCCCTGCTGTCCGCGATGAACGCCAACATCTACGGCTCCTCGCGCATCGCCTACTCGCTGGTCCAGCGCGGCCAGGGCCCGAAGGCGCTGGCAAAGCTGTCCGGCGGGGTGCCGCGGATCGCGGTCCTCACCTCGTGCGTCATCGGCTTCGTCTGCGTGCTGCTCAACTACTGGCGCCCGGACGACATCTTCAAGTGGCTGCTGAACATGATCGGCGCGGTCATCCTGGTCGTCTGGATCTTCATCGCGGTCTCCCAGCTGCTGCTGCGCCGCCGGATCGAGCGCGAGGCGCCTGAGAAGCTGGTCGTGCGCATGTGGGCCTTCCCCTGGCTGACCTGGATCGCGCTGGCCGGCATGGCCGCGATCTTCGTGCTGATGGCCCGTGACCCGGCCAACCGCGTGCAGCTGTACTCGACCGGCGCGATGACGCTGGTCCTGGCGGCCGTCGGATACGCCCGGCAGAAGGCGCGGGCCTCCCGCGCCTGACGGCCACCCCGGGCCGCGCCCGGCCGCGCCCCTCGCGCGGACAGCCCCCGTGTGATCCACACGGGGGCTTTTTGCTGCTAACTTGTTGTTGCGACTTGTTTGCAATAAGGGGTCGGAGGTTACCTACGCATGCCCGTCTACACGCTGCCTGACCTGCCGTACGACTATTCCGCGCTCGCTCCCGTGATCAGCCCGGAGATCATCGAGCTGCACCACGACAAGCACCACGCGGCCTATGTGAAGGGCGCCAACGACACGCTGGAGCAGCTGGCCGAGGCGCGCGACAACGAGACCTGGGGCTCGGTCAACGGCCTGCAGAAGAACCTGGCCTTCCACCTCTCCGGGCACATCCTGCACTCGATCTACTGGCAGAACATGACCGGCCCGAAGGAGGGCGGCGGCGAGCCGCTGGCCGCCGACGGGGTGGGCGAGCTGGCGGAGGCGATCAAGGAGTCGTTCGGTTCCTTCGCCGGCTTCAAGGCGCAGCTGTCCAAGGCCGCCGCGACCACCCAGGGCTCCGGCTGGGGCGTCCTGGCGTACGAGCCGCTCAGCGGCCGGCTGATCGTCGAGCAGGTCTACGACCACCAGGGCAACGTCGGCCAGGGCGCGACGCCGATCCTGGTCTTCGACGCCTGGGAGCACGCCTTCTACCTGCAGTATCGCAACCAGAAGGTGGACTTCATCGAGGCGATGTGGCAGGTCGTGAACTGGCAGGACGTGGGTCGCCGGTACGCCGCCGCCAAGGCCCGCACGGACGTGCTGCTGCTCGCGCCGTGACGTGAGCCCGGGAGCTCCTGCCTCGTGATCGTCTTCTCACCCTTCACGTGGCAGGCGGAAGAAGGGAGGCCCTTGCGAGGACAGGACTCGCAAGGGCCTCCTTCATGCCCGCCGCAGGGCCGTGAGCCGCGCCCGCCCCGGTGGGTCGTGTGCGCATGGTGCTGCGGATGTGGTGGGGACAGGGCACATTGGGAGACTGCGGCGGACGGGTCCGCCTGTCTTGAGGAGACGCTCATGGCGCATGTGCGATGTCCCAGCCCCACCTGCAAGGACCGGATCCAGCACTTCCGCGACCTGCGCGGGGAGGAGGTCGCGGCGGCCGGGTCGGCACTCGCCCCGGAGCTGGACGGGGAGACATTCGTCGCCCGGGCCTTCCACCGCTGCACGGCCGCCGGATGCCGGCGGGTGCAGCAAAAGACGCGGTGGCGGGTGGGCGGCTATCTGCCGGAGGAGTTCCAGCACCCCTCCGGCAGCAGCACGGCCGGGGCTACAGGTTGCTGAAGTCCGGGCCCTTGGTCCGGGTGCGCTTGATCTCGTAGAAACCGGGGACAGAGGCGACGGCGAGGGTGCCGTCCCACAGCTTGGCGGCCTCCTCGCCCTTCGGGGCGGGGGTGACGACGGGGCCGAAGAAGGCGATCTGCTCGCCGTCGGCGCCCGGCACGGCGATCACCGGGGTGCCGACCTCCTGGCCGACCTTGTCGATGCCCTCCTTGTGGGAGGCGCGCAGCTCGGCGTCGAACTCGAAGTCCTCCTGCTCGGCGTACTCGATCAGGTCGGCGGGCAGCCCGGCGTCGGCCAGCGCGCCGGCGATCGCCTCGAGGGTCGCGCCCTCACCCTTGTTGTGGAAGCGCGTGCCGAGCGCGGTGTACAGCGGGCCGAGGACCTGCTCCCCGTGGATCTGCCAGGCGGCGGTCACCACCCGCACCGGCTGCCACGCCTTGGTGGCGAGCATGTCCCGGTACTCCTCGGGCAGCTCGTCCAGCTTGTCCTCGTTGAGGACGGCGAGGCTCATCACATGCCAGCGGACCTCGATGTCCCGGAGCTTCTCCACCTCCAGCACCCAGCGCGAGGTCATCCACGCCCAGGGGCACAGCGGGTCGAACCAGAAGTCGACGGGAGTCTTCTGCGACATGTCTCTCCTCAAGCGGACGTCTTTCCCGCGACAACGCCGTCGCGCGCCCCGGCCATTCCCGCGCGCCCCGGCCATTCCCGGCGGCGCCGCGTCAGGGGCGCATGGCAGGATCGCTCCTGTCCGGCCGTAGTCACGACACACAAGGGAGTGCCGCCCGTGCCCGGTGAGAATCTGTCCCGCGACGAGGCCCGGGAGCGGGCCGCGCTGCTGTCCGTCGACGGGTACGAGGTGTCCCTCGACGTCCGCTCCGCGGTCGGTGAGCAGCAGGGGGAGGGTGCGCGCACCTTCCGCTCGATCACCACGATCCGCTTCCGCTGCAACGAGCCCGGCGCCGCCAGCTTCGCGGACCTGATCGCGCCGAGCGTGACGGCTCTCTCGCTCAACGGCCGCGACCTGGACCCGAGCGAGGTCTTCGACGGCTCCCGCATCCTGCTGGAGGACCTGGCGGAGGAGAACGAGCTGGTCGTGGACGCGCAGTGCGCCTACTCCCGCACGGGTGAGGGCCTGCACCGCTTCGTCGACCCCGAGGACGGCGAGGTCTACCTCTACACCCAGTACGAACCGGCCGACTCCCGCCGCGTCTTCGCGAACTTCGAGCAGCCCGACCTCAAGGCGCCGTTCCGCTTCGAGGTGCGCGCGCCCGAGGGGTGGACGGTGTGGAGCAACGGCGCCGGTGAGCGGACCGAAGGGGTGTGGCGGTTCGCGGAGACCAAGCCGATCTCGACGTACATCACCTGTGTCGTCGCCGGCCCGTACCACTACGTCACCGACTCCTACGAGCGCACCCTCGCCGACGGCAGCACGCTGCGCATCCCGCTGGGCGCGCTGTGCCGCAAGGGGCTGGCCAGGCACTTCGACGCCGACGACGTGTTCCTCGTGACCAAGCAGGGCCTGGACTTCTTCCACGAGCACTTCGACTACCCGTACCCGTTCGGCAAGTACGACCAGGCGTTCGTGCCGGAGTACAACCTCGGCGCCATGGAGAACCCGGGACTCGTGACCTTCCGCGAGGAGTACATCTTCCGCGGCAAGGTGACGCAGGCGTCCTACGAGGCGCGGGCCAACGTCATCCTGCACGAGATGGCGCACATGTGGTTCGGCGACCTGGTCACCATGGTGTGGTGGGACGACCTGTGGCTGAAGGAGTCCTTCGCCGACTTCATGGGCACCTTCGCGAACGTGGGCGCGACCCGGTTCAAGAACGCCTGGATCACCTTCGCCAACCGCCGCAAGGCGTGGGCCTACCGCGCGGACCAGCTGCCCTCCACGCACCCGATCACCGCGGACATCCGCGACCTGCAGGACGCCAAGCTCAACTTCGACGGCATCACCTACGCCAAGGGCGCCTCGGTGCTCAAGCAGCTGGTGGCGTACGCCGGCCAGGACGCGTTCCTGGAGGGCTCCCGGCGCTACTTCAAGCGGCACGCCTACGGCAACACCCGCCTCGGTGACCTGCTGTCGGTGCTGGAGGAGACCTCCGGCCGGGACATGGCCGCGTGGGCGCGCTCCTGGCTGCAGACGGCCGGGGTGAACGCGCTGACCCCGCAGGTGCTGCTGGACGCCGAGGGGCGCGTCCAGGAGCTCGCCGTGCTCCAGGAGGCGCCCGAGTCGCACCCCGAGCTGCGGCCGCACCGGGTCGCGGTCGGCCTGTACCGGCGTGAGGGCGACGCCCTCGTGCGCTACGCCCGCACCGAGACGGACGTCGAGGGCGCGCGCACGGTCGTCGCGGAGCTGGCCGGGGCCGAGGCGCCGGAGCTGGTGCTGGTCAACGACGACGACCTGACGTACTGCAAGATCCGCTTCGACGCGACGTCGCTGGAGACCCTCAAGAGCCACCTCGGCGCGATCAGCGACCCCCTCGCGCGCGCCCTGTGCTGGTCGGCGCTGTGGAACATGACCCGGGACGCGCTGCTGCCGGCGCGGGAGTTCACGGACCTGGTGCTGCGGTTCGCGGGCCGCGAGTCGGAGATCGGCGTGCTGCAGATGCTGCACGCGTGGGCCGGTTCGGCGCTGGTCCACTACGCGGCGCCGGCCTGGCGGGAGACCGGGGCCGCGCTGCTCGCCGAGGGCGCGCTGCGTGAGCTGCGGGCGGCCGGGCCGGGCAGCGAGCACCAGCTGGCGTGGGCGCGTTTCTTCGCGACGGTCGCCTCCCAGGACGCCGACCTCCAGCTGCTGAAGGGGCTGCTGGACGGCACCGAGAAGATCGACGGCCTGGACGTGGACCAGGAGCTGCGCTGGGCGTTCCTGGAGCCGCTGGCCGCGCACGGGGTGGCGGACGAGGACGTGCTGGCCGCCGAGCTGGCACGGGACGACACCGCCTCCGGCAAGCGGCACCAGGTGCGCTGCCTTGCCGCGCGTCCCTCGGCCGCGGTCAAGGCGCAGGCCTGGGCGCAGGTCGTGGAGTCGGACGCGCTGTCCAACGCGCTCACCGAGGCGACCATCGCGGGCTTCGGCCGGCCGTCGCAGCGGGAGCTGCTCGCGCCGTACGCGGAGAAGTACTTCGCGTCGATCGAGCGGGTGTGGGCCGAGCGGTCGATCCAGATCGGGATGGACGTGGTGTCGGGCCTGTTCCCGATGCTCCAGGACTCGCAGGACACGCTGGCCGCGGCCGACGCGTGGCTCACCGCCCACGACCGGGCCGCACCGGCACTGCGCCGCCTGGTCCTGGAGTCCCGCGACGACCTGGCCCGTTCCCTGCGAGCCCAGGCCTGCGACGCGGCCACCCAGAGCTGAGAGGGGCATCGCGCCCGGCGTTCCCCACGCCGGGCGCGATGCGCAGGGCCGCCGGCCCGCAGCTCTGGCGGTCGAAGGCGCCCGCCACGGCGTTGGCGCACCCGCGTACGGCGGGAAGGGGACGGGGTGGGGGGTGTCCGCCCGCAGCGGCCGGCACCGGCGAACCCACCCAACCTTTGGCCAGCACTCAGCGCCCCGTAGCCGTTACGGAATTCGGGCAATCGGAACCGTAACCCCCGCCCCCCACCCGTTCGGACCAGGGGTTTCCCGTCCCTACTCGGCACCCGAACACCCGTCCTTTAGTGCGGGGTTGTCCTGATGTGTCGACGGGCGTGTAACAGCGGTTAAGGGACGGATCGGGCGCGGGAATCTCCGGGACATGAACCACAACACCCCGCTCCCCCCGGCCACCCCCCACCCCCTGCGTCACCTGCGTCACCTGCCCGACGCCCACCGCCGGGTGCTGACGGTCGCCCAGCTGCGCGCCCAGGGCGTGACCACCGCCGACCTGAACGAGCAGTGCCGCTCCGGCGGTACGTGGCAGCAGCTGCTGCCCGGCGTGGTCCTGCTGCACCCCGGCCCGCCGACCACCGACGAGCGGCTGCACGCGGTGCTGATGTACGCGGCCCGGGAGTCGGGGCCGGCCGCCCCGGGCGTACCGGCGCAGCCCGCCTCCGGCGACGCGCACCGGCCGCCCGCCTACCGGGAGGCGATGGTCACGGGGCTCGCGGCCCTCACCCTGCACGGTTTCGCGGCCACTCCCCCGCTGCAGTCCCTGGACACGATCGACGTCCTGGTCCCGCGGCTGCGCCGGCTGCGCTCCACCGGCTGCGCCCGGATCGTCCGCACCGCCGTCCTGCCCGACCCGGAGGTGGTCACCGGGATTCCGGTCGCCCCGGTGCCGCGCGCCCTGGCCGACGCGGTGGCGGGGCTGTCGGACGCGGGCGTGGTGCGCCGGCTGCTCACCGAGGCGGTGCGCGCCGGGCACTGCGACCCGGCCTCGCTGGTGCGCGAGCTGCACGAGGCGCGGCTGCTGACCCGGCCGCACGTGGTGGACGCCGTCGACCTGCTGCTGGCCGAGGGCCGCGCGATCGCCGAGGACCGCCTCTACACGATGGTCCGCGAGCACGGCCTGCCCGACCCGGTGTGGAACGTCGACCTGCGGCTGCCGGGCGGCCCGCACCTCGGCGGCGTCGACGCCTACTGGCCCGAGCAGGCGGTGGCGGTGCAGCTGGACACCCGGGCGCCCCGCCAGGAGGACGACGCGCTGTGGTCGGAGTACGTCCGCACGCGGGAGACGCTGGAGCGGCTCGGCATCACGGTCGTCCATGTGACGCCGAAGAAGCTGCGGGAGTCGCCGGCGCAGCAGGCCACCGTGGTCCGTACGGCGCTGATGGCGGCCGCGGACCGCGATCCGGCCGCCTATGTCGTGGTGCTGCCCCGGTAGCCGGGGAACCGGGGCGGGGCATCAGGAGGGGACGGGAGGGGCCGCCGGCGGGGAGCCGGCGGCCCCTCCCGCTGGTGGGTCAGCCACAGAACTCGGCCCCGACCGCCGTCCCCTGCCGCCGGTGGGTCATCCGCAGAACTCGGCCTCGACCACCGCGTCCGTGTCGCCGGTCCAGTCGCTGTTGAGGTTCAACGCCAGGGAGTGGCGGCCGTCGGCGGTGGTGACGGCCTCCGAGGCGGAGCCGTGGATGCCGCCGCCGTGGCCCCAGACGTGGACGCCGCAGCTCAGCTTGCGGTCGATGAGGCCGAGGCCGTATTCCGCGCCGGGGATGTCCACGGCCTTCACCGTCGTCTTCATCTCCGTCAGCTGCCGCGGCGGGAGCAGGGCGCCGCCGAGCAGGGCCCGGTAGAAGCGGTTCAGGTCGGCGGAGTCGGAGACCATCTCGCCCGAGCCGTAGGCCAGCGCCGGGTTCAGTTCGGTGACGTCGTACGTCGGGCCGGTGGTCTCCTGGGCGAGCTTGCCGTAGGCGCGGCTGCTGGGCTGCGGCAGGGTGGGGCGGGTGCCGGGCACCGAGGTGCCGGTCAGGTGCAGCGGGGCGATCACGCGGCGGCGGATCTCCTCGCCGTAGGGGCGGCCGGTGACCTTCTCGACGATCTGGGCGGCCAGCAGGTAGTTGGTGTTCGAGTAGTGCCAGGAGGTGCCCGGCGCGAAGTACGGCTTGTGGGGCAGGGCGATCGCCAGCAGCTGCCGCGGTGTCATGGGATCGAAACGGTGGGCGAAGAAGCCGTCCTTGGTGAAGTACTTCGCGGCGGCGGAGGCGTCCTCGGTGTAGTTGAACACGCCGCTGGTGTGGTTGAGCAGCATCCGCACGGTGATCTTCGAACCGTCGTAGCCGTTGGTGTCGAGCACGCCCGGCAGCCATGTCTCGACGCTGTCGTCGAGCGACAGGCGGCCCTCCGCCTCCAGTTGCAGCAGCACGGTGGCGACGAACGTCTTGGTGATGCTGCCGACCCGGTAGCGGTCGGCCGTCGAGCGCGGCGCGCCGGTGCGCAGGTCGCCGACGCCCGCCGTGGCCTTCCAGGTGTGCCGCCCGTCCTGGGCCGTGACGGTGACGCCCGGAACGCCGGCCGCGACCTGGGCCCGCACGGCCGCGCGGGTGGCGTCGTGCCGGTGGTCGCCGCCCGTGGGCGCCGCCATCGCGGGCGCGGCGAGCGCCAGGGACAGCAGGGCGGCCGCGGTACCCGCCAGCGCGGAACGTGCTCTCATGTCTTCCCCCTCGGTGGTGGCCGTGTCACCGCCGTGATGACCCGGTCGGGGGGAGGGACCGGCCGCCGGGGCACAGGGTTGAGCGGCCACCGACGGTTGACCGTTTTCCAGCCGTTGTCCGGTACGGGCGCGAACTCCCGTCCCGTGACGGGTCGTTCTTCTCCGGACCCGGGGCAGGCCGGGCGGCGGGCCGCGACCCTCGATTTCCGTCGCCCCCTGCGTCCTCCATAGCGGGTTTTCCCCATACATCCATTTCGATTCGGTCAACTCTCCCCAAACAATCGGACCTTGCGTAAAGCTGTCCGCTCATCCGGTATCGCACTCCGGACGACCTTCGACCTGGACCGATCGGTCCCGGTCGGTCCTCGCACGCTCCTTTACCGACAAGGGATGCCGATGACCCTCATCCCCCAGCGCGACCCGATACCGGGCACCAGACGCGTGGCGCGCATCGCCGTGGCCGCGGGTGTGGTGGCCGCGCTCTGCGCCGCCGGACCGATACCCCTGGCGCTCGCCGCGGACGGCCCCTCCACCACCGTCCCCGCCGCCGACCCGGGCGTGAAGTCCGCCCACGACAAGCTCGGCGCCGACGACGCCGACCGGCTCGCCGAGGCCAAGGCCGACGGCGACAAGACGGTCACCATGATGATCGCGACCGCGCCGGGCCAGACCGAGCAGGTCGCCGAGAAGCTGGACGACCAGGGCGGTCTCGTCGGCCGCACCTACGACAAGCTGGGCTACGTCCGCGCCACCGTCCCGACCGGCAAGGCGGACGCGGCCATCGCCGCCGCCGCGAAGCTGTCGTCGGTGCACGCGATCGACCTCAAGCAGGAGATCCCGCTCGACGACCCCGCGCCGAACGCGCAGGCCGCCAAGTTCTCCGCGAGCAAGGCGAAGTACCCGGGACCCGGCAAGGACACCCCCGCCGAGAACCCGTACAACCCCTCCTTCGAGACGGGTGCCGTCGACTTCGTCAAGGAGCACCCGAAGGCGGACGGCCGCGGCGTCACCATCGGCATCCTCGACTCCGGCGTGGACCTCGGGCACCCGGCGCTGCAGAAGACCACCACCGGCGAACGCAAGATCGTCGACTGGGTCACCGCGACCGACCCGGTCGTGGACGGCGACGCCACCTGGCGGCGGATGAGCACCAAGGTCGACGGCCCCACCTTCACGGCGGCCGGCCAGACCTGGACCGCGCCCGCCGGGAACTACGCCTTCAACCTGTTCAGCGAGGCAGCGACCGCCGGCGGCGACGCCAAGGGCGACGCGAACCGCGACGGCGACACCACCGACACGTGGGGTCTGCTGTACGACGCGGCGGCCGGCACGGTCCGCGTCGACCTGAACAACAACCACGACTTCACCGACGACACCCCGATGAAGCCGTACAAGGACGGCTTCCAGATCGGGTACTTCGGCACCGACAACCCGGCGACGGACGTCGTCGAGCGGCAGCCGTTCGTCGTCGAGATCCGCAAGGACGTCACCTACAACGCCTCCGGCGCCAAGGCCGACTACGTCAACATCGGCGTGATCGAGTCCGAGCACGGCACGCACGTGGCCGGCATCACCGCCGCCAACGGCCTGTTCGGCGGGAAGATGAACGGCGCCGCGCCCGGCGCCAAGATCGTCTCCTCGCGCGCCTGCACCTGGAGCGGCGGCTGCACCAACGTCGCGCTCACCGAGGGCATGATCGACCTCGTCGCCAACCGCGGCGTCGACATCGTCAACATGTCCATCGGCGGCCTGCCCGCGCTCAACGACGGCAACAACGCGCGCTCCGAGCTGTACACGCGGCTCATCGACACCTACGGCGTGCAGCTGGTGATCTCCGCGGGCAACTCCGGCCCCGGCGCGAACACCATCGGCGACCCGGGCCTGGCCGACAAGGTCATCTCGGTCGGCGCGGCCATCTCCAAGGAGACCTGGGCCGCCAACTACGGCTCGGCCGTGGAGAAGAAGTACGCGATGATGCCGTTCTCCTCGCGCGGCCCGCGTGAGGACGGCGGGTTCACGCCGACCCTGACCGCGCCCGGCGCGGCCATCAACTCCACCCAGACCTGGCTGCCGGGCTCCCCGGTCGCCGAGGCGGGCTACTCGCTGCCGGCCGGCTACTCCATGCTGCAGGGCACCTCGATGGCCTCCCCGCAGGCCACGGGCGCCAGCGCGCTGCTGCTGAGCGCCGCCAAGGAGAAGGGCATCGCCCTCACCCCGGCGAACCTGCGCACGGCGCTCACCTCGACCGCCGACCACATCAAGGGCGCGCAGGCCTACGAGGAGGGCGCGGGCCTGATCAACATCGTGGACGCCTGGGACGCCGTCAAGGACGGCGCCACCGCCCACGACTACACCGTCAAGGCCCCGGTCGACACCGCGCTGGACTCCGCGCTGAAGACCCCGGGCTTCGGCACCGGCCTGTACGACCGCGAGGGCGGCCTGAAGGCCGGCCAGAAGAAGACGTACGACATCACCATCACCCGTACGTCCGGCCCGGACAAGGCCGTCCGGCACGAGCTGCACTTCGAGAACAACGCCGACCACACCTTCCGGATCGTGGGCGACGACGAGGTGAAGCTGCCGCTGAACCAGCCGGTGACCGTGAAGGTCGAGGCCGCGCCGAGGTCGGCGGGCATCAAGAGCGCGATCCTGGAGGTCGACGACCCGAAGACGGAGGGCATCGACAAGCAGGTGCTGTCGACGGTCGTCGTCTCGACGCCGGTCGCCTACACCGTCACCAAGTCCGCCTCGGTGCAGCGCAACAGCACCCAGTCGTACTTCGTGACCGTGCCCGAGGGCGCCAAGTCGCTGGAGGTGGCGATCGGCGGGCTGAAGGACAAGAGCCAGACCCGGTTCATCGCCATCCACCCCTACGGCACGCCGGTGGACAACACCTCCACGCCGTACTGCTACAACAACTACCTGGACGGCAACGGCTGCAAGCCGGACGTGCGGGCCTACGCCGACCCGCAGCCGGGCGTGTGGGAGATCGAGGTCGAGGCGCGCCGCACCTCGCCGCTGCTCGACAACCCCTACACCCTGGACGTCGCCGTCCTCGGCGCCGCGTTCGACCCGGAGACGGTCACGGTTGCCGAGGCCAAGGTCGGCACGCCGGTCGCCGCGTCCTGGAAGGTGACCAACAAGTTCGCCGCGCTCCAGGGCTCGCTGGTCGGCGGTCCGCTGGGCTCCGCGAAGAGCGCCCGCCCGTCGATCAAGCAGGGCGAGACGCAGACGTCCACGGTCGTGGTGCCGGAGGGCGCGAAGTCCCTGGACGTCGCCATCGGCTCGGTCTCCGACGCGTCGGCCGACCTGGACCTGACGGTCAAGGACGCCTCCGGCAAGGTCGTCGGCCAGTCCGCCGACGGCGACTCGGAGGAGGCGGTCTCCATCCCGTCGCCGGCCGCCGGGACGTACACGATCGAGGTCGCGGGCTACTCGGTGCCGGCCGGCACCACCGCCTACGACTACCGTGACGTGTTCTTCGCCGACTCCCTCGGCACCGTCTCCGTGGACGGCGCGGCGCCGGTGAAGCTCGGCACGGGCGAGAGCGCGTCGGTGTCCGCCACGGTCACCGCAGCGGCGGCCGCGCCGGAGGGCCGCGAGTTCTTCGGCCAGGTCCAGCTCGTCGACGCGCGCGGCACGGCCGCGGGCACCGGCAGCGTGAAGATCGAGAAGGTCACGCCGTAGTCGTTACGCCGTAGTCGTTACTTCGTACTCGTTACGCCGTACTCGTTTACTACGGCAGTGGGGCGGGTGTCCGGGAACGGGCGCCCGCCCTTTCGCGTGCGGTCACGGGGCGGGCGAGGCGTACGTCACACTCCGTGTGGGCGAGGGTGCGATGGGCAGGCGAGCTTGCGGTGCGGGACGCCCGCGGAGTGAATTTCTCCAGCTCAGACGGGGTGGAAACCGGATGTCCGGAACCCCTCGCGGGTCCGGGGCGTCCCATTCCGCGGGCACACCGCGCAAAGAATTGGACAGGCGGACCGGGGTCGGCCGCATGATGGAAAGGCCTCGGCCACGTGAGCCTCGGCCAGTGTGAGAGACAGGGAGTCGCCGTGAGGGTCGGAATCGTCGGAGCCACCGGACAGGTGGGCACGGTCATGCGCAGGATCCTCAAGGACCGGAAGTTCCCGCTGGACGAGCTGCGCCTGTTCGCCTCGGCCCGCTCGGCCGGCTCGGTCGTCGACGGCATCACCGTCGAGGACGCCTCCACCGCCGACTACACCGGCCTGGACATCGTCCTGTTCTCGGCGGGCGGCGCGACCTCCAAGGCGCTGGCCGAGAAGGTCGCCGCCCAGGGCGCCGTCGTGATCGACAACTCCTCCGCCTGGCGCAAGGACCCCGAGGTCCCGCTGGTCGTGTCCGAGGTGAACCCGCACGCGATCGCGAACCGCCCCAAGGGCATCATCGCCAACCCGAACTGCACCACCATGGCCGCCATGCCCGTGCTGCGTCCGCTGCACGCGGAGGCCGGCCTGGAGGCGCTGGTCGTCGCCACCTACCAGGCGGTGTCCGGTTCCGGCCTCGCCGGCGTCGCCGAGCTGCACGGCCAGGCGCAGAAGGTGATCGCCGACGCGGACAAGCTCACCCACGACGGCGAGGCCGTCGACTTCCCCGAGCCGGGCGTCTACAAGCGCCCCATCGCCTTCAACGTGCTGCCCTTCGCCGGCAACCTCGTCGACGACGGTCTGAACGAGACCGACGAGGAGCAGAAGCTGCGCAACGAGTCCCGCAAGATCCTGGAGATCCCCGAGCTGAAGGTCTCCGGCACCTGCGTGCGCGTCCCCGTCTTCTCCGGCCACTCCCTCCAGGTCAACGCCCGCTTCGCCCGTCCCCTCAGCCCCGAGCGCGCGCTCGAGCTGCTCAAGGACGCCCCCGGCGTGGAGCTGTCCGACATCCCCACCCCGCTGCAGGCGGCCGGCAAGGACGCGTCGTACGTGGGCCGCGTCCGCAAGGACGAGACCGTCGACAACGGCCTCGCCCTGTTCATCTCCAACGACAACCTGCGCAAGGGCGCCGCGCTGAACGCGGTGCAGATCGCGGAGCTGGTGGCGGAGGAACTGCGCGGCCAGGCGTAAAACCCGCAAAGCTAGGGCCTGCGGA
The DNA here is from genome assembly GCF_055668065.1 of Streptomyces sp. NPDC097129. Lineage (NCBI taxonomy): Bacteria > Bacillati > Actinomycetota > Actinomycetes > Kitasatosporales > Streptomycetaceae > Streptomyces > Streptomyces sp. NPDC097129. The sequence goes on from NZ_JBVOQE010000001.1 coordinate 901,056, forward strand.
CCTCGTAGAAGAAGCAGCCGTACTCGACGGCCCGGACGTGGACCAGTGCCACGGACGGGTCGTCGAACGCTTTCTCGAGGTCCTGCTCGCCGAAGCCCTCCTCGACCAGCTCTCCGCCAAGGATGCGGCCGTCGGCGGAGTAGCGGCGCAGGACGCGGTGGGCGTTCGTGAAGGCCAGGCCGTCGCCCCGCGGGCCCGGGCACTCCTCGGCGTGGATGAAGACGGGACCCTGCTCGTCGTACGGCCCCGGCTCGGCGCCGGTCGTGGCCGCCCAGCGGCGCAGCGGCGCGTACGCGACCAGCGCGATCCTCTCTCCCGGCTCGCTGTGGCGCAGGCAGCAGCGCAGCGGGGCGCCGCCCTCCTCGTCGGTGATCGCGGCCACGGGGCGGCCCGCGTCGTCGGTGGTGCGCAGGTCCTTCAGGGCCTCGGATGCGATGGCTCGTGCGGTGTACGTGGTCATGCCCTCACCCTCGCTCGCGCGGGCGCGCGGCACCGGCGGAATTCGGACCTCGTGCTGCCCGTCCCGGATCATCGCCGAAGACGGAGCTGACGTGGAAGGATGGCGCAACCGACACATCACGAGGAGATGACCGCGTGCCTGGCACAAACCTGACTCGCGAAGAGGCGCAGCAGCGGGCGAAGCTGCTCACCGTTGACTCGTACGAGATCGATCTCGACCTCTCCGGCGCGCAGGAGGGCGGCACCTACCGGTCCGTGACCACGGTGCGCTTCGACGTCGCGGCGAGCGGCGCGGAACACGGCGCCACGTCCTTCATCGACCTGGTGGCGCCCACCGTCCACGAGGTGACCCTCAACGGGGACGCGCTGGACCCGGCGGAGGTCTTCGAGGACTCCCGGATCGCGCTGCCCGGGCTGCTTCAGGGCCGCAACGTCCTGCGCGTCGTCGCCGACTGCGCCTACACCAACACTGGTGAGGGCCTGCACCGGTTCGTCGACCCGGTCGACCAGCAGGCCTACCTGTACACGCAGTTCGAGGTGCCGGACGCGCGGCGCGTGTTCGCCTCCTTCGAGCAGCCGGACCTGAAGGCGACCTTCCAGTTCACCGTGAAGGCGCCCGAGGGCTGGACCGTCGTCTCGAACTCGCCGACGCCGGAGCCCAAGGACAACGTCTGGGTCTTCGAGCCGACCCCGCGTATCTCCAGCTACATCACCGCGCTGATCGTCGGCCCGTACCACGCGGTGCACAGCGTGTACGAGAAGGACGGGCAGTCCGTGCCGCTCGGCATCTACTGCCGGCCCTCGCTCGCCGAGTACCTCGACGCGGACGCGATCTTCGAGGTCACCCGGCAGGGCTTCGACTGGTTCCAGGAGAAGTTCGACTACGCCTACCCGTTCGCCAAGTACGACCAGCTCTTCGTGCCCGAGTTCAACGCGGGCGCGATGGAGAACGCCGGCGCGGTCACCATCCGCGACCAGTACGTCTTCCGGTCCAAGGTGACCGACGCGGCGTACGAGGTGCGCGCGGAGACGATCCTGCACGAGCTGGCCCACATGTGGTTCGGCGACCTGGTCACCATGGAGTGGTGGAACGACCTGTGGCTGAACGAGTCGTTCGCCACGTTCACGTCGATCGCCTGCCAGGCGGCCGCGCCGGGCTCGCGGTGGCCGCACTCGTGGACCACGTTCGCCAACTCCATGAAGACCTGGGCGTACCGGCAGGACCAGCTGCCGTCCACGCACCCGATCATGGCGGACATCCGCGACCTGGACGACGTGCTCGTCAACTTCGACGGCATCACCTACGCCAAGGGCGCGTCCGTGCTGAAGCAGCTCGTCGCGTACGTCGGTGAGGACGAGTTCTTCCGGGGCGTGCAGGCGTACTTCAAGCGGCACGCGTTCGGCAACACGCGGCTGTCGGACCTGCTGGGCGCGCTGGAGGAGACCTCCGGGCGGGACCTGAGCACCTGGTCGGAGAAGTGGCTGCAGACGGCGGGCATCAACGTGCTGCGGCCCGAGATCGACACGGACGGCGAGGGTGTGGTGACCTCCTTCTCCATCCGGCAGGAGGCGCCCGCGCTGCCCGCCGGCGCCAAGGGCGAGCCCGTGCTGCGGCCGCACCGGATCGCGGTCGGGTTCTACGACCTCGACGACGCGGGCAAGCTGGTGCGGGTGGAGCGCGTCGAGCTGGACGTCGACGGCGAGCTGACCGCCGTGCCGCAGCTGGTCGGCAAGCGCCGTCCGGCGGTCGTGCTGCTCAACGACGACGACCTGTCGTACGCGAAGGTCCGGCTGGACGAGCAGTCGCTGGCGTTCGTCACCGAGCACCTCGGGGACTTCACGGAGTCGCTGCCGCGTGCGCTGTGCTGGGCGTCGGCGTGGGACATGACACGGGACGCGGAGCTGGCGACCCGGGACTATCTGTCGCTGGTGCTGTCCGGCATCGGCAAGGAGTCCGACATCGGTGTGGTGCAGTCGCTGCAGCGGCAGGTGAAGCTGGCGATCGACCTGTACGCCGACCCGGCCACGCGGGACACGCTGCTGAGCCGGTGGACCGACGCGACGCTGGCGCACCTGCGGTCCGCCGCGCCGGGCAGCGACCACCAGCTGGCCTGGGCGCGGGCGTTCGCGGCGACCGCGCGCACGCCGGAGCAGCTGGATCTGCTGGAGGGGCTGCTGGACGGCGCCCAGGGGATCGACGGGCTCGTCGTGGACACCGAGCTGCGGTGGGCGTTCGTGGAGCGGCTCGCGGCGGTGGGGCGCTTCGACGAGGCGGAGATCGCGGGCGAGTACGAGCGGGACAAGACCGCGGCCGGTGAGCGGCACGCGGCGACCGCGCGGGCGGCGCGGCCCACTCCGGAGGCGAAGGCCGAGGCGTGGGCGTCGGTCGTCGAGTCCGACAAGCTGCCGAACGCCGTGCAGGAGGCGGTGATCGCGGGGTTCGTGCAGACCGATCAGCGGGAGCTGCTCGCGCCGTACACCGAGAAGTACTTCGCTGCGGTCAAGGGTGTGTGGGACTCTCGCTCGCACGAGATGGCGCAGCAGATCGCGGTGGGGCTGTATCCGTCAGTGCAGGTGTCGGAGGAGACGCTGCGGGCCACGGACGAGTGGCTGTCCTCCGCCGCGCCGAGCGCGGCGCTTCGGCGGTTGGTGTCGGAGTCGCGGTCGGGGGTTGAGCGGGCACTTCGGGCGCGGGTCGCTGACGCGGTCTGAGCGGTCTCGGGCCGTCGTTTGGGTGCGGGTGCGTGGGGGCTGGTCGCGCCCACGCGGCGGAGCCGCATATCGACACAGCCCCGCGCCCCTTATGTGCCTGCGGCGGCCCCTTGCTGTCCGGTGGGTGGCTGGTGTCGCGCCTGCCGTTGTCTGTGAGTCGGGGCCGGGGTGGGGGGTGTCCGTCCTCGGTCCGGCCGCCCGTCCCCGACGAGCGGCGCCGTTGCCCGGTGCCGGCCGCTGCGGGCGGGCACCCCCCACCCCGTCCCCTGCCCGCCGTACGCGGGTGCACCGCCGTCGTGGCTCGCGCGGCTGCGGTCCGCCGTTCAGCGGGCGGCCTCGCGTAGGGCTTGCAGTACTCGGGATACCGCCGGTGCTTCCGTTGTTCCTCGGCGGGTCGCTGCCAGGACGTGGCGGACCGGGCGGTCCTCGGAGAGGTGTCGCATGGCGACGCCGGCTCGTGGGACCGCCGCCATGCGCGGGACCAGGGCCACTCCCATGCCCGCTTCCACCATCGCCAGGATCGCCGTCCAGCCGGACGCCGCGTGGCCCTGGGCGGGGCTGAAGCCGGCCGCCTCGCAGGCGGCGCGGGTGATATCGGACCAGGGGCCGCTGCCGCCGAAGATCCACGGCTCGGCCGCCAGGTCGGCCAGGCGCAGGGTCGGGGAGGCGGCGAGGGGGTGGTCCTCGGGGAGGGCCACGTCGAGTGGGTCGGCCAGGAGCGGCACCAGGTGGAAGCGGGTGTCGCGGGCGGTCGGTGCGTGGGCCGCCAGGGAGAGGGCCAGGTCGACCTCGCCGGCCGCGAGGAGGTCGTACGCCTCCGCCGCCTCGGCCTCGCGCACGCGGACGGTCACTCCCGGCGCCGACGCCTTCAGGCTGCGGACGGCCGGGACGACCAGCGCCGGTACGGCCGTGGAGAACGCGCCGACCCTCACCTCGCCGGCCTCCCCCTGGACGTAGGCCGTCAGTTCCGTCTCGGCCCGCCGGAGTTGGGCGAAGACGGCCTCCGTGTGGTGCAGTACCAGCCGTGCCGCCGCCGTAAGCCGCACCCGGCGTCCGTGGGCCTCCAGCAGGGGCACGCCGAGTTGCCGGGCGAGGTTGGTCAGCTGCTGGGAGACGGCCGACGGGGTCATCCGCAGGGCCTCGGCGGTCGCGGTGACCGTGCCCTCCTCCCGCAGCGTGCGCAGGATCTGCAGTTTCCGGAGGTCCCACTCGATCATGAGCGGCAACCTATCCGGCCACCGGGTTGACCGTGCTCCAGTCCTCCTTGCCGCGGCCGTCCGCGAGTGCCGCGGAGAACAGGGACAGCACGCCGTCGAGGAGGGGGTGTTCGACCTCGTCCGCCATGCGGGAGGCGTAGGTGAGGTCCTTGTGGGCCCAGTCGGCGGAGAAGTTGGCCTGCTGCGGCGGGGTCAGGTAGTTGTCCCAGGCCATCTGGGTGACCACGCCGCCGGGGCGGTCCAGCAGGGCGGTGCCCACCTGGTGAGGGTCGAGGCCGGCGGCCTGTGCGAGGCGCAGCGCCTCGCCGAAACCGGCCAGGTGGATCGCCTGGAGCGCGTTGAGGACCAGCTTGAAGCGGGTGCCGGCGCCGGCCGGGCCGAAGTGGCGGACCTCGCGGGCTATCGCGTCGGTCACCGGGCTCAGCGCGGGCAGCCGCTCGGGGTCGCCGCCGGCCAGCAGGACCAGCCGGCCCTCGCGGGCACCGGCCGCGCCTCCGGTGAGCGGCATGTCGTAGAAGGGCGCCTTGTGTTCTGCGCACAGGGCGGCCAGTTCCTCGACCCAGGCCACGGAGAGGGTCGCGGAGGCGATGAGGGCCGTTTCGGGGCGGGCGCCGGCGAGGATGCCGTCGGGGCCCTGCCAGACCGCGCGGGAGGAGGTGTCGTCGGCGGTCACCTCGAAGACGACGTCCGCCTGCGCGGCGGCCTGCGCGGGAGTGGCGGCGACCTGGGCGCCGGAGGCGGAGAGCGCGGCGGCGGGTTCGGGGCTGCGGTTCCAGACGGTCACCGTGTGCCCGTGCCGCAGCAGGTTCTCCGCCATGCCCCGGCCCATGATTCCCAGTCCCACCACGGCGACGTGCGTCATTGTCGGTTTCCCTCCGCTTGTCTGTGACGCGTGCAGTCTGCCTGGTCGTGCGGGCGGCCCGCGGTCGAGGTCAAGGTATGGGCGGCTGCGGGGGCCCGGTCAGCTACGGGACGCCGCCGCGCCCAGCATGACGCCGCCGAGGATCAGCACCATGCACAGCACCTGCCAGGGGCCGATCGCCTCGCCGAGCAGCGCCCAGGACAGCAGGGCCACGCACACCGGCTGGAGGTAGTAGACGACGCCGGCCCGGCTCGGGCCGACCAGGGACACCGCCTTGTTCCAGGCGAAGAAGGCGACGGCGGAGGACGCCACACCGACGTAGAGGAGGGGCAGGACGGTGCCGGGGGTCGGGCTGAAGCCGCCCTGCACGGCCACGCTCGCCGCCTGTGCGGGGAGCAGCATCACCGTGCCGAGGAGGAAGGTGGTGAACAGGAAGGCGGTGCCGTCGAGGCCGGCGGGGCGGCGGCGCAGCAGGGCGCTGTAGGAGCCGAAGCAGCAGGCGGCGGCGATCATCCACAGATCGCCGGTGGAGAAGGAGGCCGTGCCGCCCTGGCCGACGAGCAGCAGGACGCCCGCGCAGGCCAGGAGCAGCCCGGCGACGCGGCGCCCTCCGAGGCGTACGCCGCCCGCCCTTTCGTAGACCGCCATCAGGACCGGTGAGGCGGCCATGATCATGCCCATGTTGGCGGCCGGGGTGGTCACGCCCGCCTGGTTGACCAGAGTGTTGTAGACGGTGACGCCGAGGAGCGAGGCGAGCGTCACGTAGCCGAGGTGACGGCGGATCAGGAGCCGTTGCCGCCAGGCCCCGCGGGCGCCGAAGGGGGCGACCGCCACGAGGGCGATGACCCAGCGCCAGAACGCGTGCTGCACGGGCGGCACGGTCGCGCCCAGGGCGCGTGAGGCGACGAAGCTGCCGGACCAGACGACGGTGGCGACGGCGGCGAGCGCGATCCCCAGGGTGGCGGCCCTGGGGATCGTGGCGGTGGTGGTGCGGGGTGAGTCGGTGCGGGCGGCAGTGACGGTCACGAAGCTCCCTTCCTGAGGTGTGCCTCTACCGTCGCAGGGGTTCGACCGTCAGGTCCATCGAAAGTTTCTGAGCGTTTTGTTCAGCTGAACTGAACGGTTGGGCCGGGGCGCGGTGTCCCAGCTGGCCCGCGATCGTCGCGGTGAACGCCAGGGCCATGCCCGCCACTTGCAACGGCGCCAGGCTCTGACCGAGCGCGGCCCAGCCGACGATCGCGGCAGTCAGCGGGGACAGCGGGCCGAGGAAGGTGACCTGGGTGGCGCTGAGGCGGCCGATGCCGCGGAACCACAGCCAGTAGCCGACGGCCGTGTTGGCGAGCGCCAGGTAGAGGTAGCCGCCGACCGCCGGGGCGTCCAGGGCGGGCGGTGCGCCCTCGACGAGGAGGGCGATCGGGGCGATCAGCAGGCCGCCGGCCGTCAGCTGCCAGCCGGTCAGCGCCAGCGGGCCCACGCCCTCGGGGCGGCCCCACTTCTTCGTCAGGACGGTGCCCGCCGACATCGACGCGGTCGAGGCGAGCGCGGCGAGCACGCCGACGGTGTCGAGCGCGCCGGCCGCCTTCAGAACGACCAGGCTCACCCCGAACGCGGCGGCGATCCCGGTGAGGACGGACCGGGCCGTCGGCCGCTGTCCGAGCAGCAGCGCGGACAGGCCGACCACGAAGAGCGGGCCGATCGAGCCGACGACCGCGGCCATGCCGCCGGGCAGGCGGTAGGCGGACAGGAACAGCAGCGGGAAGAAGGCGCCGATGTTCAGCGCGCCGAGCACGGCCGCCTTGCCCCACCAGGCGCCGCGCGGCAGCACCCGGGTGAGGGCGAGCAGCAGCAGACCGGCGGGCAGGGCCCGCATCAGGCCGGTGAACAGCGGGCGGTCGGGTGGCAGGAACTCGCTGGTGACGGCGTAGGTGGTGCCCCAGGAGACCGGGGCGAGGGCGGTGAGCAGGACGGTGGTGGTTGCGGTGGCGGTGGCGGTGGCGGTGCGGGACATCGCTGTGTCTCCCTCGGGGTTACGCCGCGACCGGCGCGGTGGCGGGGGTGGCGCCCTGGGCGACGGCGGCCGGACGGGGTCGTACGGCCTCGGCGGGCAGGTGGCGCTCCACGCGGATCAGCAGGGCTGCGGCCACGGTCGAGGTGGCGATCAGGACCACCCAGGGCAGCCGGCCGTCCGCCGCGAACAGGGTCGTGAACAGGGAGGGCGCCACGGCCTTCGCCAGCGACCAGGAGACCTGGTAGGCGGCCATGTAGCGGCCGCGCGCCTCCTCGGGCGCCGCCGACACGGCGAGCACCTCGGCGGCGGGGCTGTGGATCAGCTCGCCGAGCGTGTAGACGACGATCACGGCGGTGAGGGCGGTGCCGAGCACCGGGCCGGAGGTGGGGCGCACGGTGCCGAGGACGATCTGCGCGGCGAACGCGGCCGAGAAGAGGGTGCCGCCGAGGGCCGCGGCCCGGGTGCGCCGCGCGCCGGCCCGCCGTACGCGGCTGCCGACGTACACCCCGGCCAGCGCGCACAGCACGGTGTTGATCGTGAACGCGGAGCCGGTGAGCGCGCCGGGCGCGTGCAGCCACTCCAGCAGGAACAGCGGGAAGAGGACGGACAGGGCCGAGTAGCTGAGCGCGTTGAGGAAGTTGGCGCCGGTGACGACGAGGAAGGGCCGGTCGGCGAGGACCAGCCGGTAGCCGGCGCGGCGCCGGGCGGTGGCGTACCGCAGCGGCTTGAGCGGGCGCAGCAGCAGCGCGGCCAGCGCGAAGGACAGGGCGTTGCCCCAGGCCGCGTAGGTGTAGCCGGTGGGGCCGGCGAAGGCGATGACCAGCGAGGCGAGGAGCGCGCCGGCGCCGTTGCCGCCGTTCTGCAGGGCACGGGTGGCCGCCTGCAGCCGGTCGCGCTCCGCGCCGTCGGCCACCTCGCCGACCAGGGACTGCTGTACGGCGGGGAAGGCGCGGTCGGCCGCCGCGGTGACCAGGGCGACCGCGGCGAAGGCGGGCAGGGCGTGCGCGAAGGGGTACAGCGCGAACCCGGCGACCCGCACGCCGTACAGCACGTACTGCACGCGCTTGGCGCCGTACCGGTCGACGGCCGCCCCGGCGAGGGGCAGCGCCGTCAGCCCCGCCAGTCCGGTGGCGGTGAGGACGGCGCCGACGACCGTGAAGGACAGCCCCGTGACGTAGTGGAAGAACACCAGCGTGAACGGCACGTACATGCCGGTGCCGACGCCGTTGACCGCGGCGGCGACGGGGAGGGCCCACAGGCCCGGTTGGCGATCCGTCTTCTTCACGGCGACTTCCCCCTCGGAGGTTTACTTGAGGATAAGTAGCTTAGCTCTAAGCTACTTACTGTCAAGTGGCTTAGTTCGGACCGACTTGCTTGCGACCCATCGACTCGGTGCGGATACTCGGCCCATGAGCCCGAACGCCGCCCAGCCGCACCCCCAGCCCCCGGACCCGCAGTCCCCGGACTCGCCGTCCCCGGCCCCCCGGGACCCGGTGGACACGATCGTCGAGCAGTGGGCGACCGTGCGCCCCGACCTCGACACCCGCGCGATGGAGGTCTTCGGCCGCGTCTACCGGCTCGCGCGCACCATGGGCGACCGCATGGAGAAGGCGTACGCCCGCTTCGGGATCTCCCGCGGCGAGTTCGACGTGCTGGCGACGCTGCGCCGCGCGGGCGAGCCGTACACCCTCTCGCCGCGCCAGCTCTCGGCGACGCTGATGCTCACCACCGGCGGCATGACCGGCCGCCTCGACAAACTGGAGCGCGCCGGCCTTCTGCGCCGCTCCCCCGACCCGCACGACCGCCGCGGCCTCAAGGTCACGCTGACCGACAAGGGCCTGCACCTGATCGACGAGGCCGTCGGCGCGGGCCTCGCCGTCCAGACGGAGGCCGTGACCAGCGCCCTCGACGACGAACAGGCCGGCCAATTGGCCGACCTGCTGCGGGAGCTGCTGGCGGGGACCACGCGCTCGGGGAGCTGACGGGGGGGCGGGGGGATGCGGGGGGCGGTCGGTGCGGCGGCCATGCCGGGGGCGGCGGGTCGCTCGGGGAGCTGGCCGGGGGGCGGTGCGGTGCCGGGGGCGGCAGGCCTGTCGGGGAGCTGAACGGGGGGCGGCGCAACGCTGGGGGCGGCGGGCCTGTCGGGGAGCTGAACGGGGCGCGGCGCCATGCCGAGCGCGGCGGCCCTCTCGGGGAGCTGACCGGGACCCGGCGCCTGCCGAGCGCGGCGGCCCGCCCGGGGAGCTGACCGGGGGGCTGCGCGATGCCGGATGCGGCTGCTGACTGGGGCGCGGCGCGATGCCGGGTACGGCTGGCGCGATGCCGGGTGCGGCGGCTGACCGGGGAGCTGACCAGCGCGCAGCGCCATGCCGGGGGCGGCGGCCCGCCCGGGCAGCTGACCGGGACCCGACGCCACGCCCGGTGCGGCGGCTGACCGGGGGGCGGCGCCATGCCGGGCACGGCGGCCCGACCAGGGAGCCGACCAGGGTGCGGCGCAGTGCCGGACGTGGCAGCCCGCTCGGTGACGCGCCGCGTGGGATCAGCCCAGGTGCGTCGCGAGGGCGGCTTCGACTGCCGTTGGGGTCGCCTCGTCCGCGGCCCAGGCCGCATAGCCGTCGGGGCGGACGAGGAGGGTGGTGCGGCGGGTGCTTGCCCAGCGGGCGGTCGTCAGGCGGTCCTTGCGGGCGCCGGGGTCGTACGCGTCCGGGGTGATCAGGACGAAGCGGCCGTCGCGCAGGGCTTCGTAGAGGCGGCCGCTGTCGGCGAGGGCGAGGTCGGGGACGCGGGTGCCGGTCAGGGGGTGGGCGCCGCGCGGTGCCGGGTAGCGGTAGCCGATGCCGGTGATCTGGCCGACGGCGCGGCGGCGGGCGGGCGCGGCGTGGTCGAGGACGGTGGTCAGCGCGGCGCGCAGGGCGAGCGTCCAGGGGCGCTTGGCCATCGCCAGGCGGACGATGCCGCCGCTGCTGCGCAGCACGGACCTGCCGACCGGGTGGCGTTCGGCCTGGTAGGTGTCGAGCAGGGCGTCCGGGGCGTGGCCGCGCAGCACCTGGGCGAGCTTCCAGCCGAGGTTGGCCGCGTCCTGGAGGCCGGTGTTCATGCCCTGGCCGCCCGCCGGAGAGTGGACGTGCGCGGCGTCACCGGCGAGGAACACCCGGCCCACGCGGTAGGCCGGCGCCTGGCGTTCGTCGCTGTGGAAGCGGGACATCCAGCGGGCGTCGTGCATGCCGTAGTCCCGGCCGAGCGCGAGGCGGGTGATCTCCTTGACCTCCGCCAGATCGAGGGGCGTGTCGTCGGGGACGTCGCGGCCGCGGTGCCAGCCGATCACCCGGTAGTAGCCGTCGCCGAAGGGCGCGAGGAAGGCGAAGGCGTCACCGACGGCGTTGACCGTCAGCAGGTCCGCCGGCTCCTCCGCGAGCCGCACGTCCGCCAGCACGACCGAGCGGATCACACTGCGGCCGGGAAAGGGCAGACCCAGGGCGGTACGGACGGCACTGCGCATGCCGTCGGCGCCGACGACGTACTCGGCCCGCAGTTCCTCGGTGGCGCCGCCCGCGGTGCGCACCCGCGCCGTGACGCCGTCCGCGTCCTGGGTGAGGCCGGTCAGCTCCGTGTCGTACCGGAAGTCGACGCCCGCCTCCGCGGCCCGCTTCTCCAGCGCCTTCTCCACTTCGTACTGGGGGATGACGAGGACGTGGTGGAAGCGGGAGGGGAGGGTGGCGAGGTCGACGGTGAGGCGGCCGAAGAGGCGCAGGCGGTCCAGCGGGCGGCCGACGTCCTCTAGATCGTCGGCGAGTCCGCGGGCGTCGAGTTGCTCCAGGGTGCGGGCGTGCAGGACGAAGGCGCGGGAGAGGTTGCTGATCTTGCGCGGGCGCTTCTCGACGAGGGTGACGGGGACTCCGGCGGCGGCCAGGTCGCCGGCCAGGAGCAGACCGGTGGGGCCGGAACCGATGACGAGGGTCTTTCCCGTGGTGCCGTTCATGGGTGCCTCCCGGGGCGCCGACGCTCACTCACCAACGAGCGTTTGCCAACGGTCGTTGACCAACGCTCGTTGACAACGGTAGGGGCGGCACCTCGCCGCCGTCAACGCCTGTTGGCCAACAGTTGTTGGCCTACACTCGTTGGCCTACGCTCGTTGTCATGCAAGCAAGCACGCCCGGCACCGCCGGCTCCGGCGTCTCCGGCTCCGGCATCTCCGGCTCTGGCGCATCCGGCTCCGCCACCCCGCGCTCCGAGGCCACCCGGGCCGCCATCCTCGCCGCCGCCCGCGAGCGTTTCGCCGCCGACGGATACGAGCGGGCCACCATCCGGGCCATCGCCAGGGACGCCCGCATCGACCCGTCGATGGTGATGCGCTACTACGGCAGCAAGGAGGGCCTGTTCGCGGCCGCCGTGGCCATCGATCTACGGCTGCCCGACCTGACCGGCGTGCCCCGCGGCGAGGTCGGGCGGGCCCTGGTGCGCCACTTCCTCCGCCTGTGGGAGGAGAACGAGGAGCTGACCGCCGTGCTACGGGTCGGCGTCACCAACCCGGCCGGCGCCGAGCGGATGCGGGGCATCTTCCGCGACCAACTGCTCCCCGTCGCCCGCCAGGCCTGCCCCGACCCCGAGCAGACCCCGGCCCGCGCCGCACTGGTCGCCACGCAGCTGCTCGGCCTCGCGCTCACCCGTTACGTCCTGCGCCTGGAGCCGGCCGTCGCGCTCGCCCGCGAGGAGGTCGTGGCCTGGCTGGCGCCAACCGTGCAGCGGTACCTCACGGCTCCGCACCCGTGATCCACCGCGGAGCGGCATCCGCGCCCCGTCACGGAACGTGATCCGCTCCAACCTCCACGGGACGTGATTCGCCATGTCGCCGCAGCAGTGACCCCCATGACACCGAGGACGTGACCCGCCCCACACGAACGTACGACCCGTGCGGTGCCGACAAGGACAGCAGTGCCCCGTATGCCCGAGTCTGTGGCGTATACATAGGCGGGGAACCCGCCGAGATCGGCGTCCTTCGACGAGGGGACGTCTGCCGTCGCGCCCGCTGGGTAGGGCTGCGGTAACCCGTTCACGCGCCGCACTCGGCACACGCGACAAGGAGGCCCCCGTGGCCGCATCGGCACACCTTCTGCTCTCGGCCCTGTCCAAACCCGGGCCGCAGGCCGTTCTGCCCCGCCCCGCTCCGGCCCCGGACATCGAGTACGACACCGCTCTGGCCTGCGTCTTCAGCGCCGAGAGCGCCTGCGTCGAGGCCCCGCTCACCAGTGAGCCGCCGCTGCCCGACGCCGAGCCCCTGACCAGCGAGCCGCCCCTGTCCGACGCGTCCCCGCTCACCAGCGAGTGCGACGCGTCCCTGGACTCCGGCACCACGAGGCCGTAGATGACCGCACCCGCGCCGCACGCCGTCACCCCGGACCCCGACCTCGCGCGCCTCGCCGAACTGCACGGCGTCGCGCCCTCCTACCAGCCCTCCCCGGACCTCACGGTGGCCGCGTCGCCGGCCGCTCTGGTCCGCGTGCTCGGCGCCCTCGGTGTGGACGCGGGCAGTCCCGCAGCGGTGACCGCCGCGCTCGCGGCGCGGGAGCGGGAACTGGCCGAACGGCTGCTGCCGCCGACCCTCGTGAGCTGGGACGGCGCCGTGCCCGAGGCGCTGGCCGCGCTGCCGCCGGGCACCCGGCTGGAGCTCGTCACCGAGCAGGGCGAGACGCGCCCCGACCTGACGGTGCTCCCGCACGGCGTGCACCGGCTGACCGCCACCGCGCCCGACGGCCGCCGCGCCCAGGCGCACCTGGTCGTGGCCCCGCCGCGGCTGCCCACGCCCGGCGGCCGCTCCTACGGCCTGCTGGTGCAGCTGTACTCGCTGCTGTCCCGGCGGTCGTGGGGCATGGGCGACCTCGGCGACCTCGGCGAGCTGGCGGCCTGGGCCGGGCGGGCGCTGGGCGCCGGGTTCGTGCAGGTCAACCCGTTGCACGCGGCCGTACCGGGCGCGCCGACCGATCCCTCGCCGTACCGGCCGTCCTCCCGCCGCTTCCCCGACCCGGTGCATCTGCGGGTGGAGGAGGTCCCGGAGTACGCCTACGCCGACGACCGCGACGCCCTGCACGGTTTGCTGGAGCGGGCGGCGGGGCTGCGCGAGGCGGTGCTGGACAAGGGCGCGCTGATCGACCGGGACGCGGTGTGGGAGCTGAAGCGCACGGCCCTGGAGACGGTGCGGCGGGTGCCGCTCGGTCCGGGCCGGCGGGCCGCCTACGCCGGTTTCCTCGCCGAGCAGGGGCAGGCCCTCGAGGACCACGCGACGTGGTGCGCGCTGGCGGAGGTGCACGGCTCGGACTGGAGCCGCTGGCCCGAGGGGCTGCGGGATCCCCGGTCGGCCGAGACGGCACACGCGCGTGCGGAGCTGCGGGACCGGGTGGACTTCCACATCCACCTCGCCTGGCTGACCGACGCCCAGCTGCGGGCCGCGCAGCGGGCGGCGCGGGACGCCGGGATGGACGTGGGCGTGGTGCACGACCTGGCGGTCGGGGTGCATCCGCAGGGCGCGGACGCCTGGGCGCAGCAGGAGTTCTTCGCCACCGGGATGTCGGTGGGGGCGCCGCCGGACGCGTTCAACGCGCGCGGGCAGGACTGGGGGCTGCCGCCGTGGCGGCCGGACCGGCTGGCCGTGTCGGGGTACGCGCCGTACCGGGAGCTGCTGCGGTCGCTGTTCCGGTACGCGGGGGCGCTGCGCATCGACCATGTGATGGGGCTGTTCCGGCTGTGGTGGGTGCCGCAGGGCGAGGCGCCGACCGAGGGCGCGTATGTCCGCTACGACGCGGAGGCGATGCTGGCGGTGCTGGTGCTGGAGGCGTCCCGGGCCGGCGCGGTGGTGGTCGGCGAGGACCTCGGCACGGTGGAGCCGGGGGTGCGGGAGGCGCTGCGCGAGCGCGGGGTGCTGGGCACGTCGGTGCTGTGGTTCGAACGGGACTGGACGGGCGACGGGCGTCCGCTGGCGCCGGAGCGCTGGCGCGCGGACTGTCTGGCGACGGCGACGACGCACGATCTGCCGCCGACCGCGGCCCGGCTCACGGGTGAGCACGTGGACCTGCGTGAGCGGCTGGGGCTGCTGACGCGTCCGCTGGAGGTGGAGCGGGAGGAGGCGTCGGCGGACACCGGCGAGTGGCTGGCGCTGCTGGCCCGGCTGGGGATGCTGCGCGGGGCGGACGGTTCGGACGGGGTCTCGGGCGGACCCTCGGAGGAGGCGCAGATCGAGGCGGTGCACCGGTTCCTGCGGCGCACGCCGGCCCGGCTGGTGGGGGTGTGGCTGCCGGACGGCGTCGGGGACCGGCGGCCGCAGAACCTGCCGGGGACCTGGGACCAGTACCCCAACTGGCGGCTGCCGATCGCCGACGCGACGGGCCGTCCGGTGACACTGGAGGAGCTGGCGGCCTCACCGCGGCTGCACGCGCTGATCGAGGCGGTGCGGGCCGAGCCGTGAGCCCCGTACGGCACCCCGGGCGCGCGGCCCTCGGAAGCGTTCGCTACGTTGGCACCGTGGACAAGAAGAACGCCCTGCGCGCCGGCGCCCTGGCCGCCGGTACGACGCTGATGATGCTGCTCATGTCGTCCCCCGCGCTCGCGCTCACGCGCGACGACGGTGACGACCCCGGCAAGGGCCTCAGCGTCGGCGAGACGCTGGGCCTGTACGTGTTCGCCCCGCTGGTGATCTTCGCGGTGATCACGGGTCTGGTGATGGTCCTGGACCGCTCCAAGATCCGCACGACGAAGCCGAAGGCCCGCGCCTGACGAACGCCTCGCACCCAGACCCGGCCGCACCCGCGGCCGGGTCTTTGCTGTCCCTGGTGCGGGTGTCCGGTGTGTTTCTCGCGGGGGGCGCGGAAGCGGTGTGGCTGAGCAGGGCCGCGGCGCGCCGCAGGGCCGGCCGCCCCGGGGCCAGGGGGGCTCCCGGGGTGGCCGGCCCTGTGACGGCGTCAGGCGGTGGGCCTGCGTGGGCCCGGGCCGGCGTCAGGCGGTGGGCCTGCGTGGGCCCGGGTCGGCGTCGGGCCCGGGTCGGTGTCAGGCGGAGATGCCGTCGATCCGGGCCAGGGCGTCGTCCGCGCCGAACGGCTGCAGATAGGGCAGCCAGCGCGGATCCCTGTGGCCCGTGCCGATGATGCGCCAGGCCAGTCCGGTCGGCGGCGCCGGTTTGTGGCGCAGGCGCCAGCCCAGTTCGATCAGGTGGCGGTCCGCCTTGATGTGGTTGCAGCGGCGGCAGGAGGCCACCACGTTCTCCCAGGCGTGCTTGCCCCCGCGCGAGCGCGGGATGACGTGGTCGACGCTGGTTGCGACGCCACCGCAGTACATGCACCGGCCCCCGTCCCGCGCGAACAGCGCCCGGCGGGTCAGAGGAACGGGCCCCCGGTAGGGAACCCGCACGAATCGCTTGAGCCGGACCACGCTGGGTGCGGGGACGGTGACGGTTGCGCTGTGCAGAAAGGCGCCGGACTCCTCGAGGCAGACTGCCTTGTTCTCGAGGACGAGGACGAGCGCGCGGCGGAGCGGTACGACGCCGAGCGGCTCGTACGACGCGTTGAGGACCAGGACATGCGGCACGGATGCCTCCTTGTACGCCGGCGGCGCGTGGCTCGCGCCGGGACGATCCGTAGTCAGTCTCCCCTCATGCCTGGTGGCGGCGCCACCATGTCCCGGTAACGGGCTGGGAGTGTTTTCGACCACATCTGAATCATCCCCAGGGTGGTGACCGGTTCAAGCCCAGGTGAGCACGGTCTCTCCTTGGGCCGTCCGGCGGATGCACACACCGTGCCCCGTTAGTGTGGTGCTCCTGCCCTCCGGTGACCTTTCCGTGACCTTGACGACCGGGACCGCCCTCCCGGTGCCGGGGGCAGACCGCTGCGCCTGGAGGTTTCCACCGTGTCCTTGTCGTCCGTCCTGCGGGCCGTCGGCCCCTCGCCGTCGCCCTCCGGTTCCGAGGCGCCGTCGGTGACCGTACCCACGCTCCAGGACGCGCAGCAGAGCGCGACGAACGCGGCGAGCTGGATCGAGCAGAACTGGTCGACCTGGCTGGCGATCGGTCTGCGCGTGCTGCTGATCCTGGTGATCGCGACGGTACTGCGGGTGGCGGTGCGGCGGGCGATCACCAAGCTGATAGACCGGATGACCCGTACGGTCCAGGCGGTGGACGGCACCGCGCTCGGCGGCCTGCTGGTGAACGCCGAGCGCCGCCGTCAGCGCTCGCAGGCGATCGGCTCGGTACTGAGGTCGGTGGCGTCGTTCCTGATCCTCGGCACCGCCGCGCTGATGGTGCTGGCCACGTTCGACATCAACCTCGCCCCGCTGCTGGCCTCCGCCGGTGTCGCGGGCGTCGCGATCGGTTTCGGCGCGCGCAACCTGGTCACCGACTTCCTGTCCGGCGTGTTCATGATCCTGGAGGACCAGTACGGCGTCGGCGACACGATCGACGCGGGTGTCGCGTCGGGCGAGGTGATCGAGGTCGGGCTGCGCGTGACGAAGCTGCGCGGCGACAGCGGCGAGATCTGGTACGTCCGCAACGGCGAGGTCAAGCGCATCGGCAACCTCTCGCAGGGCTGGGCGACGGCCGGGGTGGACGTCACCGTGAAGACGTCGGAGGACCTGGACCGGGTGAAGGCCACGCTCGACGAGGTCGCCGAGACGATGGGCAAGGAGGAGCCCTGGAACGAGCTCCTGTGGAGCCCGGTGCAGGTGCTCGGCCTGGACAGCGTGCTGATCGACTCCATGGTCGTCCGGCTCTCGGCCCGGACCATGCCCGGCAAGTCCCTCGCGGTGGAGCGCGAGCTGCGCTGGCGCGTCAAGCGCGCGTTCGACGCCGCCGACATCCGCATCGTCGGCGGTGCCACGGCTCCCGCGCAGGACGATGTCGCGGACCCGGCGGCGTCGGTCGCCGCCCCGTCCGCGTTCGCCAATTCCACTTCCGCGCAGGCGCAGGCGACCACGCCGCTGGTCCCGCCGCCGACCACGACGAAGTAACCGGCCGCAGGTCTCTTCCAGCGGCCCGGCACCTTCTCTCCGACGCCCTCGCAGGTAACGACTCCGTTGCCGCGGGGGCGTCGTGTCTTGACGGCCCCTCTGTGGCGGGCCTACGTTCCTGCGCAGCGATAGGAAACTTTCCTAACAGTGCTGGAGGCGGGGTGGACAGCCCTCCCCGCGCACTGGAAGGCTGTCCCGCTGGAAAGGCAGGTGTCGCACCCCATGGCAGGAACCGCCGGTACGCCGGGCACCCCTCGCGTGCTGCGCGCCATGAACGACCGTGCCGCACTGGACCTGCTGCTGGAGCACGGCCCGCTCTCCCGCACCCGCATCGGCAAGCTCACCGGCCTGTCCAAGCCCACCGCCTCGCAACTGCTGGCCCGCCTGGAGGCGGACGGGCTGGTGCTCGCCACCGGCAGGGCCGAGGGCCGCCCGGGGCCCAACGCCCAGCTGTACGAGGTCAACCCCCGCGCGGCCCACGCCGCCGGTCTCGACGTCGCCCCCGGCCGCATCCGCGCCGCCGTCGCCGACATCACCGGCCGCACCGTCGGGCGCCACGAGCTGCCCACGCCCGGCCGGCGCCCCGCGCAGCCGGTCGCCCAGCAGGTCACCGACGCCCTCGACGGCGCCGTCAAGGCCGCCGGGCTGGCCCGTGACGACGTCCACCGGCTCGTCATCGGCACCCCCGGCGCCTTCGACCCGGGCACCGGCCGGCTGCGCTACGCCTCCCACCTGCCCGGCTGGCACTCCCCCACCCTGCTCGACGAACTCGCCGCCGCGCTGCCGATGCCGGTGGAGTACGAGAACGACGTCAACCTCGTCGCGCTCGCCGAGCAGCGCCTGGGCGCCGCCCGCGGGCACGAGGACTTCGTGCTGCTGTGGAACCAGGAGGGCCTGGGCGCCGCGCTGGTCCTCGGCGGCCGGCTGCACCGGGGCTTCACCGGTGGCGCAGGAGAGGTGGGTTTCCTTCCGGTCCCCGGCACCCCGCTGGTGCGCGGGGTGAGGAAAGCCAACAGTGGCGGCTACCAGGAGCTGGCCGGCTCCCAGGCCGTCCCCCAGCTCGCCCGCGAGCTCGGCATGAGCGACGTCCCGTCGGGGCCGCACGACGAGGTCGCGGCGGCGCTGGTGGCGCGGGCCGCCGCCGAGGAGACCGTGCTGGGCGGGCTGCTGCTGCGGACGTACGCTACCCGGCTCGCCACCGGTCTCGCCTCGCTCGTCTCCGTCCTCGACCCCGAACTGGTCGTGCTCTCCGGCGCGTCGCTGACCAGCGGCGGGGAGGTGCTGCGCGCCCTGATCGAGGACGAGCTGCAGGAGCTGGCCGCCTCCCGGCCCCGGCTCGTCGTCGGCGAGGTCACCGAGCATCCCGTCCTGCGCGGCGCGTTGGAGCGCGCGCTGACCGTCACCCGCGACGAGGTCTTCGACACCTCGCGCTAGCCCTGCCAGAGCGCCTGCCCCGGTCCCGACCCCGCCACCCAGCCCCCTCCGAGCACCTCCTCCTTTCCCGAACCTGCTCCCCTCCGAGCACCTCCTCCTTCCCGAACCCGCTCCCCTCAGAGCACCTCCTCGTTTCCCGATCCCGCCCCTGGGAGGCCTCGCCATGCCCGAAGCCATACCGTCACTCGCCCGAAAAACGGCCTTTGCCCTGACCGCGTCGCTGGCCCTGCTCGTGACCGCCTGCACCGGCCAGTCCGGCGCCGGGGCGAGCGACGATCCGTCGCAGAAGACGACGATCACCTTCTGGCACGCCTGGAGCGCGCCGAACGAGGTCAAGGGCGTCAAGGAGCTGGTCGCCGGCTTCGAGAAGGCGCACCCGAACATCCACGTCGACATCGTCGGCAACATGACCGACGACAAGATCAACCAGGCGCTGCGCGCGGGCGGCGCCAAGGCGCCGGACGTGATCTCGTCGTTCACCACGAACAACGTGGGCAAGTTCTGCTCCTCGGGCGCGCTGGTGGATCTGAACCCCTTCTTCAAGAAGGCGGGGATCGACCCGGAGCGGACCTTCCCGAAGGCGATGAACGAGTACACGCAGTTCCAGGGCAACCGCTGCACGGCCCCGCTGCTCGGCGACGCCTACGGCCTGTACTACAACAAGACGGCGTTCGCGAAGGCCGGCATCGCCGGCCCGCCGAGGACCTGGTCCGAGTTCGAGGCCGACGCCAGGAAGCTGACCGTCCCGCAGGGCGACTCCTTCCGGCAGCTCGGCTTCATGCCGGACTACCACGGCTGGGAGACCACCACCGAGCACTACCTCGGCCAGTTCTCCCCGACGTACTTCGACGGGGCCGGCAAGTCGAACCTCGCCGGGGACCCGGCGTTCGAGAAGGGCCTCACTCTGCAGAAGCGTCTGGTCGACGAGCTCGGCGGCTTCCGCGAACTGGAGCGCTACCGGGCGAAGCTGGGCGACGAGTGGGGGCCCAAGCACCCCTTCCACACCGGTCAGGTCGCCATGCAGCTCGACGGCGAGTGGCGGCTCGGCATGGCCCTGGACGCGAAACCCGGCTTCGACGTCGGCGTGGCCCCGCTGCCCGTCCCCGACGACCAGGCCGGCCAGTACGGCAAGGGCTACGTCACCGGAACCATCGCCGGGATCGCCGCCACCAGCACGAAACAGAACGCCGCGTGGGAACTGGTGAAGTACATGACCACCGACACCGACGCGGTGGTGGCCTTCTCCAACGCGATCCACAACGTTCCTTCCACCCTGGCCGCCCTGAGGTCGCCGAAGCTCCACTACGACCCGCGCTTCAAGACGTTCCTCGACATCGCGGCGAACCCGCACTCCACGACCACGCCGGCGTCCGTCAACGGCGGCCAGTACCTGGTGACGATCCAGCAGCTCGGCTACGACTACGAGAGCGGCAAGGTCACCGACCTCAGGGCGGCGCTGAAGCAGGCGGCCGCGCAGATCGACACGGACATCGCGCAGGCGAAGTAGCGATGAGCGCGATCACCCTGGCGTCCAAGCGCCGCCGCGCGGCGCTGCGCACCCTCGCCTTCCTGTCGCCCTGGCTGATCGGGTTCGCGGTGTTCTTCGCCTACCCGCTCCTGTCCACGGTCTACTTCTCGTTCATGCACTACGACGGCTTCCGGCCGCCGACGTGGAGCGGGACGAAGAACTGGTCCTACGTCTTCACGCACTACCCGCTGTTCTGGCCCGCCCTGCGCAACACGCTGTGGCTGGTCCTCGTCATGGTGACGCTGCGGGTGGTCTTCGGACTGGGCGTCGGCCTGCTCATCACAAAGATCAAGACGGGCACGGGCGTCTTCCGCACACTCTTCTACCTCCCTTACCTCGCGCCGCCCGTGGCAGCCACGATGGCCTTCGCGTTCCTGCTCAACCCCGGTACGGGCCCGGTGAACTCGGTCCTGGAGAAGGCGGGCGTCGCGGCGCCCGGCTGGTTCAACGACCCCGCCTGGTCCAAGCCGGCGCTCACCCTGCTCGCGCTGTGGGGCATCGGCGACCTGATGGTGATCTTCATGGCGGCGCTGCTCGATGTGCCCACCGAGCAGTACGAGGCGGCGGAGCTGGACGGGGCGTCGGCCTGGCAGCGGTTCCGGTTCGTCACGCTGCCGAACATCTCCCCCATCGTGATGTTCGCCGTGGTCACCGGCGTGATCCAGACGATGCAGTACTACACACAGCCGCTGATCGCCGGGAAGGTCGCCTCCGGTGTGATCCAGGGCGCGGGCACCCAGTTCGAGCCCGGCTACCCGGACAAGTCCACGCTCACCCTCCCGCAGCTCGTCTACAACCTCGGTTTCCAGCGCTTCGACTACGGCTCCGCCTGTGTCGTCGCCCTGGTGCTGTTCGCCCTGTCGATGGTGTTCACCGCGTTCCTGATGCGGCGCCGCGGCGGTCTGATCCAGGCAGGTGACTGACCCATGACCCAAGTGCTGGACCAGCCCGTGCAGGTCGCCGTGCGTCCCGCGGCCGAGCGCACCGCCCGCCGCCGGGCCCTGCTGGAGTGGATCGCGGTGCACGCCCTCGGCGTCGCGGCCGCGCTGTTCTTCGTCCTGCCGTTCGTGTTCGTGTTCCTCACCTCCCTGATGAGCGACAGCCAGGCGCTGAGCCGCGACCTGGTCCCGCACACCTGGGAGTGGGGCAACTACCGGAAGGTCTTCGACACCCCCGGCTTCCTCACCTGGTGGCGGAACACGCTGTTCTACGCGGGACTGGGAACAATCCTTACCGTCGTCTCCTCGATCCCCGTCGCGTACGCGCTCGCCAAGTTCCGCTTCCGCGGCCGCAATCTGGCGCTGATGCTGGTGATCTCGATGATGATGCTGCCGCCGCAGGTCGTCGTCATCCCGATGTACCTGTTCTGGGCCAAGCAGCTCGACCTGTCCGGCTCCCTGTGGCCGCTGATCGCCCCCATGGCGTTCGGTGACGCGTTCTCCATCTTCCTGCTGCGGCAGTTCCTGACGACCATCCCGAACGAGTACCTGGACGCGGCGAGAGTCGACGGCTGCGGCGATGTGCGCACGCTCGTGCGGGTCGTGCTGCCGATGGCGAGGCCCGGCATCGCCGCCGTCGCGCTCTTCCAGTTCTTCTACGCCTGGAACGACTACTTCGGCCCGCAGATCTACGCCTCCGAGAACCCCGGCGCGTGGACGCTGAGTTACGGGCTGGAGTCCTTCAAGGGCGCGCACCACACCGACTGGAACCTCACCATGGCCGCCACCGTGCTGGTCATGGCCCCCGTGATCCTCGTGTTCTTCTTCGCCCAGAAGGCGTTCGTCGAGGGCGTCACGCTCACCGGAGTGAAGGGTTAACCGCATATGAAACTCACCGTGGTAGGGGGCGGCTCGACCTACACCCCCGAACTCGTCGACGGCTTCGCACGCCTGCGGGACACCCTCCCCGTCGAGGAACTGGTCCTCGTCGACCCGGCCGCCGAACGGCTGGAACTGGTCGGCGGCCTGGCCCGCCGTATCCTCGCCAGGCAGGGCCACCCGGGCCGGGTCGTCACCACCGCCGATCTGGACGCCGGTGTGGACGGCGCGGACGCGGTGCTGCTGCAACTACGGGTGGGCGGCCAGGCGGCCCGCGAACAGGACGAGACATGGCCGCTGGAGTGCGGCTGCGTCGGCCAGGAGACCACCGGCGCGGGCGGCCTCGCCAAGGCGCTGCGCACCGTGCCCGTCGTGCTCGACATCGCCGAGCGGGTCCGCCGCGCCAACCCGCACGCCTGGATCATCGACTTCACCAACCCGGTCGGCATCGTCACCCGTGCCCTGCTCCAGGCCGGCCACAAGGCGGTCGGGCTGTGCAACGTGGCGATCGGGCTGCAGCGCAAGTTCGCCGCCCACCTCGGCGTCTCCCCCGCCGAGGTGCACCTGGACCACGTCGGTCTGAACCACCTCACCTGGGAGACCGGGGTGCGCCTGGGCGGCCCCGAGGGCGAGGACGTGCTGCCCCGGCTGCTCGCCGAGCACGGCGAGGCCATCGCCGCCGACCTGCGCCTGCCCCGCCCGCTGCTGGACCGCCTCGGCGTCGTCCCGTCGTACTACCTGCGCTACTACTACGCCCACGACGAGGTCGTCGGCGAACTGCGCACCAAGCCGTCCCGGGCGGCCGAGGTCGCCGCGATGGAGCGGCGACTGCTGGAGATGTACGGCGATCCCGCGCTGGAGGAGAAGCCGGAGCTGCTGGCCAAACGGGGCGGCGCCTACTACTCGGAGGCCGCCGTCGACCTCGCCGCGGCGCTGCTGGGCGGTGCGGGCAGTCCGTACCAGGTGGTGAACACCCTCAACAACGGCACACTGCCCTTCCTGCCCGACGACGCGGTGATCGAGGTGCAGGCCGCGGTCGGCGGCAAGGGCGCCACACCGCTGCCCGTGCCCGGCCTGGACCCGCTGTACGCGGGCCTGATCGCGAACGTCACCGCGTACGAGGAGCTGGCCCTGCGGGCGGCCCTGGAGGGAGGTCGCGACCGTGTCGTGCGCGCGCTGCTCGCCCATCCGCTGATCGGGCAGTACGCCTACGCCGACGCCCTCGCCGACCGGCTGATCGCGCACAACCGGGAGCATCTTTCGTGGGCCTGACCGGGAGTGTCCTCGCCATCGACGCCGGCAACAGCAAGAGCGACGTGGCGGTCGTGGCCGCGGACGGCGCCGTCCTCGCCACGGCCCGCGGCGGCGGGTTCCGGCCGCCCGCGGTCGGCGTCCGGGCGGCGGTGGACACCCTCGCCGAGGCCGTGCGGGAGGCGTACGCGCGTGCCAGTGTGAGCGCCGTCGGGCATGTCGCCGCCTGCCTGGCCAACGCCGACCTCCCGGTGGAGGAGGAGCAGTTGGCGGCGGCTCTGCACGCGCGCGCGTGGGGGTCGTCCGTCGAGGTGCGCAACGACACCTTCGCCATCCTGCGGGCCGGCGTCGCCGAGCCGCGCGGGGTGGCCGTGGTGTGCGGGGCCGGGATCAACTGCGTCGGCATGCGCCCCGACGGCCGCACCGCCCGCTTCCCGGCGATCGGCCGCATCTCCGGCGACTGGGGCGGGGGTTGGTTCCTGGCCGAGGAGGCGCTGTGGCACGCGGCGCGCGCCGAGGACGGGCGCGGCGGCCCCACCGAGCTGGCCCGCACCCTGCCCGCGCACTTCGGCCTGGACTCCATGTACGCGCTGATCGAGGCCCTGCACCTGGGGCGTGTGGAGCACACCCGGCGGCACGAGCTGACGCCGGTGCTGTTCGCCACCGCGACCGCCGGCGACCCGGTGGCCCGCCGGATCGTCGACCGGCTCGCCGAGGAGATCACCACGATGGCGGTGGTCGCGCTGACCCGCCTGGACCTGCTGGCGGAGGAGACCCCGGTGCTGCTCGGCGGCGGGGTCCTCGCCGCCGGGCACACCCGGCTCGACGACGGCGTACGGCAGTTGCTGGCCGAGCGCGCGCCCAAGGCCGTACCGCGCGTGGTGCGTCAGCGGCCGGTGCTGGGGGCGGCGCTGCTGGGTCTGGACCGGCTGGGGGCGCCGGCCGGGGCGCAGGAGCGGCTGCGGGCGCACTTCGCGCCCGGCGCGAGCTGAGCGGCGCCGCGACATTCCGCGGTGCGGGTGACCGTCCGTCACCCGTACGTGACGTCGGGGGAACCGATCCGGTTCCCCCGACGTATTCATGGGCAGGGGCAGTTTCAGGACGGGCAGGGGCGGGTCATCCGGCGCCGGTCCGCACACCACACTGCGATCCGATCAAGATCGGGTGACGGCCGGTGCGGATACGGGCCCCGGCAGCGATACTTGCGGCGACGGATGACCATGGGGGAGGTCGGCAGTGACACAACCGCAGCACAGCGGCGCGGCGCCACCGACGGGCCCCGGCGCGCCCACGATGCCGGTGATCCCCCCGCAGTCCGGCGTCCGCCCCGCCGCGCCCGCGGCCGTCACGGGCCCCGGCTCCCCCGCACCGGTCCGCCCGCGGCGTACGGCGTTCGCCGAGGGGGTGGAGCGGCTGCGCGCGGCCGCCGTCACGGAACCGGGCCGGCTGCGCACCATCGGCGCCGTCCTCGCGCTGCTCGTGGTCGTGTTCGGCGCGGTCACCGCCTGGCAGGTCACCGGGCGGGCGGCCGCCGCCGACGACGTCCTGCACAAGAGCCGGCCGCTGAGCGCGGCCGCCGCCGACATCTACCGCTCGCTCGCCGACGCCAACACCGCCGCCTCCAGCGGCTTCCTGGCCGGCGGCGAGGAGACCAAGGCCTCCCGCGACCGCTACGAGCAGGACATCCGCACGGCCGCCACCGGTCTGGTCACCGCCGCCGGCAGCTCCGACCCCGGCTCCCCGGCCGCCGCCACGATCACCAGGCTGAACCGGCTGCTGCCCGAGTACAAGGGCCTGGTGGAGCGTGCCCGCACCTACAACCGGCAGGGCTTCCCGGTGGGCGGCGCCTACCTCAGGTACGCCAACGAGAAGATGCAGCAGCAGATGCTCCCGGCGGCCGAGGACCTGTACACCAAGGAGAACGAGCGGCTGAACGCCGACTACGCGAGCGCCACGCCCTACCCCTGGGCGGGGATCGCGCTCGGCGTGCTGGCGCTGGCCGCGCTGGGCTGGGCCCAGCACCGGCACTACCGGCGCACCCACCGCGTCCTCAACCAGGGTCTGGTCGCCGCCACCACGGCGGCCGCGGTGGTGCTGCTGTGGCTGGTCGTCGGCCACAGCGTCGCCCGCGCGGACCTGAACGCCTCCCGCGAGAAAGGGGTGCGCTCCCTCAACGTCCTGCAGGACGCGCGGATCGCCTCCCTGAAGGCCCGCAGCAACGAGAACCTCACGCTGGTGGCGCGCGGCGCGGAGACGACCAAGGACGGCAAGGACCTGTACGACACCTCCTTCCGGACGGACATGGCCGCCCTGGACAAGAGCCTGACCGAGGCGCGCCGGCTCGCCGACGACACCGCCGGCGCGCAGCCGGTCACCGCGGCCGTCGGCAACATGGCGGAGTGGAACCGGCGCCATGACGCGGCCCGCGGCGAGGACGAGTCCGGCGAGTACGAGAAGGCGCTGGACGGCGTGATCGGCGCCAAGGGCGCCACCGGCGAGTGCTTCGACAGCGTCGACGCCAACCTGGCCGTCGCGCTGGCGCACGAGGAGAAGGAGTTCCGGCAGGCGGCCGGCGACGGCCTGGACGCGATGGGCGGCCTCGCGTGGGGCGCCGCCGTCCTCGCCGTGCTGGGCGCGGCCGGCGCGGTCCTCGGCATCGGCCGCAGGCTGTCGGAGTACCGATGAGGGGCGCACGGGCGGAAGGGGGCGTGACGATGAGGCTGCGACACCTGCGGGCGAGGCTCAGGGGCTGGGGCGGGGTCGGCGCGATGGCGGTCGTGTGCGCCCTGGCGCTGGCGTGCGCGCTGCTGCTGCCCCTGACCCAGCGCGGCGGTGGCGCGGGGGGCGCTCCGGCCGCGGACGGCGCCCCCCGGGTCGCCGTCGGCACCCAGGCGCGCGCCGAGACGTGCACGGCCCCCGAGAAGCAGACGCTGGCGCCCTCGGCGGCGGACGGGCCGACCATCGCCCGGATCAAGGCCAAGGGGAAGCTGGTCGTCGGCGTCGACCAGAACAGCTACCGCTGGGGCTACCGCGACCCGAACAAGAAGGGCGCGCAGCTGGAGGGCTTCGACATCGACCTGGTGCACGCCATCGCCCAGGACCTGCTCGGCGACCCGAACGCGGTGCAGTTCAAGGCCATCCCCACCAACCAGCGCATCCAGGCGATCCAGGGCGGCGGCGTCGACATGGTCGTGCGCACGATGACGATCACCTGCAAGCGCCTCGAGGACGTCGCCTTCTCCGCCCCGTACTTCAGGACCGGCCAGCAGGTCCTCGCCCCCAAGGACTCGCCGATCACGGGCTACGACGGCTCGCTCGCCGGCAAGAAGATCTGCACGGCGGCCGGTTCGACGGCGTACACGACGCTCGCGGACGACCGGAAGGCGGGCCGGCTGCCCGCCTCCGCGGACATCTCCACCACCGTGCCCAACCAGTTGGACTGCCTGGTCCGCCTCCAGCTCGGCGAGGTCGACGCGGTGGTCACCGACGGCGCCCTCGCCGCGAGCCAGGCCGCCCAGGACCCGACGGTCGAACTGAAGGGCAGCGCCTTCACCACCGAGTACTACGGCGTGGCGATGAAGAAGGACGCGGCCGATCTGGTACGCCGGGTCAATCGCATCCTGGTCGCCTACAGCGCGAACGGCTGGCAGACGTCGTACGGCACCTGGCTGTCGGCGACACTGGGGAGGGACGCGGCGACGTCCAGACCGCCCGCGCCGCAGTATCTGCGCACGAGTTGACAGAAGCGGCCGGCACGAGCACGGCAACGAGCCACACAGCAGCGAGAGGTGATCGATGGGCGTCACGGACCCCGCCGGGCCGGTCATGGACCGGGACGAGGTGGACCGTGCGCTGGCGCGGCTCGGCCAGGAGCACGAGGCGATCGAGACGTCGCTGCTGGCCCTGCAGGACCACGCGGGCCGCAGGCTCCTGGAGGGCGCCGAGCTGACCGGCGTCACCCGTGAGCGCTGGATCGCCACGGAGGCGTCGATCACGCTGCTGTGGACGTACTTCGACGCGTACACGGCCACCCTGCGCACCGCCCGGGAGATCCGCTCGCGGCGCCGCTGGTCCAGCCGCGAGGACCTGGTGGAGCTGACCGAGCTGCTGCGCGGCGACTGCGTGACCGTCGCCGACGCCCCCGCAGGGCAGGGCGGTTCGGGCAAACTCAGCGAGCGCTACTCGCTGGCGGAGCTGGTCGACCGGATGAACGAGCTGTACGCCGCCGGCCTGGACATGGTCGTCGCCGCCGACGCGGTGTGGTCGGCGCTGCCCGCCCGTATCGATTTACTCGCCGCCGAACTCCAGCGCACCCGGCAACTCGCCCACTCCGTCGGGGTGCGCCCCGGCGAGCACCCGGCCGGCGACGACCTGGAGCGCATCACCCGCACGCTGACGAAGCTGCGGGAACAGGTCATCTCCGATCCGCTCGCCTACTGGCTCCCCGCGCAGGGCAGTTCGGCGCCCGGCGGCGGCCGCCCGGACACCGCGGTCTACGACCGTGAGGCGCGCGCCCTGGACGAGGTGCGCCGGGAGATCGAGGCCGTGCTGACCGTCCGGCAGGACGCCGAGAAGCGGCTGGTGCGGCTGCGGGACGTGCTCTCCCGCGCGGACCGCACCCTCGCCGAGGCCCGCACCGCGCGCGGCGAGGTGCTGGCGAAGATCGCGGCGACCGAGGTGCCGGTGGTCAGCGGCCCGCCGACCGCGCTGCACGAGCAACTGGCCACCGCCGCCGAGTACCGCCGGCAGGCCCAGTGGCACCGCCTGTCGCCGCTGCTGGAGTCGCTGGAGCAGCGGGCGGAGGACGAACTGCTGCGCGCCCGCGAGTCGTTGAGCGCGGTCACCGCGCCGCTCGCGGTGCGCGCCGAGCTGCGCGGCCGCCTGGACGCCTACAAGGCGAAGGTGGCCCGGCACGGGCTGGCGGAGGACCCGATGCTGGTCGAGCGGTACGAGAAGGCGCGCCGCATGCTGTGGAGCGCGCCCTGTGATCTGCGCGTCGCCGAACAGGCCGTGCTGCGCTACCAGCAGGCGGCCGCCGAGGCGTTCGCGGCGCCGCGGGTGCCGGAGCAGCAGAGCAGGTCGCAGGACGTCAGAGGGGAGTCGTCATGAGCCGCGCGGGGCAGAGCTGTCAGCGGCCGGGCTGCGACGGGTCGTACGAGGACGTCGGCGGCGGCGAACTGTACTGCGACACCTGCGGTCTTGCGCCGGTCGTCTCCCCGACCGGCATGGTGGGGTCGGCGCCGACCGGGATCACCGCGGGCGGCCGGGGCTCGCGGGGCTCCTCCAGCAGCCGCAGCGCGCGCAGCTCCCGTACGTCGTCGCAGTCGTCGAAGTCGCGGCGCTCGGTGTCGGGGCGGCTGTCGCGCTCGCTGTCGGGGAAGTCGACGGGCCGTTCGGTGTCGGTGCGCAGTTCGGGCTCGGGCGCGGCCTCCTCGGCCCGTTCCCGGCTCGGGGCGGGCCTGGTGCAGGTGCCGCCGATCCCGCGGCCCGACCCGCGCGCGATGGTGCTGGACAACCCGGAGGTGCCCGAGCGCAAGCGGTTCTGCTCCCGCTCGGACTGCGGGGCGCCGGTCGGCCGGGCGCGCGGCGACCGGCCGGGCCGCACCGAGGGGTTCTGCACCAAGTGCGGGCACCCGTACTCGTTCGTGCCGAAGCTGAAGCCCGGGGACGTGGTGCGCGGCCAGTACGAGGTCGTGGGCTGCCTGGCGCACGGCGGCCTCGGCTGGATCTACCTCGCCGTGGACCGGGCCGTCGCGGACCGGTGGGTGGTGCTCAAGGGCCTGCTGGACACCGGCGACCAGGACGCGATGGCCGCCGCGATCTCCGAGCGGCGCTTCCTCGCGGAGATCGAGCACGCCAACATCGTGCGGATCTACAACTTTGTCGAGCACCTCGACCAGCGCACGGGCTCCCTCGACGGCTACATCGTCATGGAGTACGTCGGCGGCAAGTCCCTCAAGGAGATCGCCAACGCCCGCCGCACCCCCGACGGCCGCCGCGACCCACTGCCGGTGGAGCAGGCGTGCGCGTACGGCATCGAGGCCCTGGAAGCGCTCGGTCATCTGCACAGCCGCAACCTGCTGTACTGCGACTTCAAGGTCGACAACGCCATCCAGACCGAGGACGAGCTGAAACTGATCGACATGGGCGCCGTGCGCCGCGTGGACGACGACGAGTCCGCGATCTACGGCACCGTCGGCTACCAGGCGCCCGAGGTCGCCGAGGTCGGCCCGTCGGTGGCGAGCGACCTGTACACGGTCGGCCGGACGCTGGCCGTCCTCACCTTCGACTTCCAGGGGTACACCACCGTCTACGCCGACTCGCTGCCCGACCCCGACACCATCGAGGTCTTCCGCCAGTACGAGTCCTTCTACCGGCTGCTGGTGCGTGCCACCGACCCGGACCCGGCCCGCCGGTTCGCCTCCGCGCAGGAGATGGCCGAGCAGCTCACCGGGGTGCTGCGCGAGGTGGTGTCGCTGCAGACGGGGCGGCCGCGCCCGGCGCTGTCGACGCTGTTCGGTCCCGAAGTGAAGGTCACGGACACGGAGTTGTTCCCGCGGCTCGCGGTGGAGGTGTCCCGGCTGGGGGCGCGGGCGGTGCGCCGGCGGCGGAGAGCGGTGGCGGGGGCGGCGGGTCTCG
Source organism: Streptomyces sp. NPDC097129 (assembly GCF_055668065.1). Lineage (NCBI taxonomy): Bacteria > Bacillati > Actinomycetota > Actinomycetes > Kitasatosporales > Streptomycetaceae > Streptomyces > Streptomyces sp. NPDC097129. The sequence goes on from NZ_JBVOQE010000001.1 coordinate 930,967, forward strand.
GGGCCGCCGGTGCCGGTGCGGTCGTTGCCGCCGGGGCCGGTACGGCTGTCGCCCCCGGGGCCGGTACGGCTGTTGTCCCCGGGGCCGGTGTTGCCGCTGCTGCCGGTGGGGCCGGTGTTCCCGCGGCGCTGGTGCGGCCGGTGGACATCCGTGCGGCCGCGCTCGCCCTGCCCGTGCCGCACGTCGACCCGGGCGACCCCAACGCCGGTTTCCTCGCAGGCCTGATGACCTCCGCGCCGGCCGAGCTGCTCAACGCGCTCGCCGCCGCGCCGGCGGCCTCGGTGGAGACCCGGCTGCGGCAGGCGCGCGCCTGGCTGGAGAACGGCGACTTCGACGCGGCGCGGATGGCGCTGGCCAAGCTGGACGACGAACGTGCGGACGACTGGCGGGTGGTCTGGTACCGGGGCGTGGCCGCGCTGGTGACGGGCGACCACGAGAACGCCGCGCTCGCCTTCGACGCGGTCTACGACGCCTTCCCCGGCGAGATCGCGCCCAAGCTCGCGCTCGGCCTGTGCGCGGAGGTGCTGGGCCAGCTGGACAACGCCGCCGAGTACTACCGGCTGGTGTGGGCGACCGACCCGAGCCATGTCAGCGCCGCGTTCGGCCTGGCCCGGGTGCGGCTCGCCGCGGGTGACCGCGCGGGTGCCGTGCACACGCTGGAGTCGGTGCCGGAGGCGTCCATCCACTACACGGCCGCCCGCGTGGCGGCGGTCCGGGCCCGTCTGCGGCAGCGCGCGGCGACCGCCGCGGACAGTGCGTTTCTGGACGACCTGACGGCCGCCGCGGCGCAGGTCGAGGCGCTGCAGGCGTACGGCCTGGACCCGGGGCGGCGCGAGCAGTTGGCCACCGAAGTGCTCGGGTGCGCCCTGGACTGGATACTCTCCGGGGGCCAGGGCGGCACGCCGGCCGCCCGGCGAGTGCTGCTCGGCAGCGAACTGGACGAACGCGGGCTGCGCTTCGGTCTGGAGCGCTCGTACCGCACGCTGGCCCGGCTCGCGCCCGGCGGCGAGGAGAGGATCGACCTGGTGGAACGTGCCAACCGTTACCGCCCCCGGACGTGGGTGTAGTTGATGTCGCAGATGCCCCAGCAGGCAGCCCTGTCGAACTGCCCGAGCTGCGCGGAGCCGCTCGAGTCGGGTGACCGTTTCTGCGGCGCGTGCGGATACGACCTGTCCGCCGTGCCGGCGCCTCCGCGCGAGCACCCGGCGATCCAGGTGAACGGCACGGCAGCGCAGCCGGCCCCCGGCACGGCAGCGCAGCCGGCCCCCGGCACGGCGACCGGTCCCGGCCCCGGCACGGCGGAACCGTGGCCGCACGCGGCCGAGCCGGGCAGCGCGGACACCCCGCCCGCGGTGCATCTGCCGACGGACCTGCCGAGCACGGACTCGGGCGGCGGCGTACTCCCGGGCCCGGCGCCGCAGACGCCGCCCGCGGTCCCTTCGCCGTCCCCCGCGCCGGCCCCGGCGGCGGCGCCCCCGGTGGTGCCCGCGCAGGCGCCCGCCACGGGCGTCCGCTTCGACCGGCCGGACGAGCCCGACGAGTACGCGTTGCAGGCGCCCGACCCGCGCGCGGCCGAGGCGCCCGCCGCGACCGCGCCGGACGCCCCGGTGTGCGTGGCCTGCCGGGCGGGCCGGGTGGACAGCGACGGTTACTGCGAGAACTGCGGGCACGCCCAGCCCCGCGAACGCGACCACATGGAACAGGAGTCCGGTCCGGTGGCCGCCGTCAGCGACCGCGGACTGCGCCACCACCGCAACGAGGACGCGTTCGCCCTCGCCACCACCGCGCTGCCCGACGGCTCGCCCGCGGCCGTGGCGATCGTCTGCGACGGCGTGTCCTCGGCGACCCGCCCCGACGACGCCTCCCTGGCCGCGTCCCGCGCGGCCGGCGACGCGCTGCTGACCGCCCTGCCGCGCGGCACGCACCCGCAGCAGGCGATGCACGACGCGATCGTCGCCGCCTCGCAGGCCGTCAACGCCCTGGCCGACGAGCCGGAGACGGCCCGCGAGCACGCCCCGCACCAGAACGCGCCCGCGTGCACCCTGGTCGGCGCGGTCGTGACGGACGGCCTGCTGGTCGTCGGCTGGGTCGGCGACAGCCGCGTCTACTGGGTGCCGGCCGACCGCAGCGCACCCCCGGCCCGGCTCACCGAGGACGACTCCTGGGCCGCGCAGATGGTCGCCGCCGGGCTGATGAGCGAGGCGGAGGCGTACGCCGACGAGCGCGCCCACGCGATCACCGGCTGGCTCGGCGCGGACGCCTACGAACTGGAGCCGCACACCGCCAGTTACAAGCCGGACCGGCCGGGCGTGGTCGTCGTCTGCACGGACGGGCTGTGGAACTACGCCGAGGCGGCGGAGGAGATGGCCGAGGTCGTCCCGCTCGACGCCGCCGTGCGCCCGCTGCACAGCGCGCGGGTCCTCGTCGGGCACGCCCTGGACGGCGGCGGCCACGACAACGTAACAGTGGCCGTCGTACCGTTCCCCGCGCCGCCTCAGGGGGCAGGATCGGCCTGAGGCCCGCGCACCGGACCACCCGGGGGGCCTCGCACGGGGAAGACAGCGGGCCGGAGGGGACCGGTCCGCGTCCGGTCCACACCCATGCGGGTGTTGAGGGGGATGCGAACAGGCATGGCCAATTTCTCGAAGTCCACGGCGCCGCGGTTCTCGGTGGACGTGTACCAGAACGAGTACCTGCCCGACGGCGGCCGCGAGGTCAACGCCGTCGTCACGGTCACCGCGACCGGCGGCGGCACGGTCGGCAGCGCGGTGAGCGCACCGCACCAGTTCACCGCGGGGCACGGTCCGTCCGCGGCGGTGGCGCTCATGGTGGACTGCTCGGGGTCGATGGACTACCCGCCGACCAAGATGCGCAACGCCCGGGACGCGACGGCCGCCGCGATCGACACGCTGCGGGACGGGGTGCACTTCGCGGTGGTCGGCGGCACCCATGTCGCCACCGAGGTCTACCCGGGCGGCGGGCGGCTCGCGGTCGCCGACCCCACCACCCGCGAGCAGGCCAAGCAGGCGCTGCGCCGGCTGAGCGCGGGCGGTGGCACGGCGATCGGCACCTGGCTGCGGCTCGCCGAGACGCTGCTGTCGTCGGCGGACGTCGCCATCCGCCACGGCATCCTGCTCACCGACGGCCGCAACGAGCACGAGTCGCCCGCCGATCTGAAGGCGGCCCTCGACCACTGCGCGGGACGGTTCACCTGTGACGCGCGGGGCGTGGGCACCGACTGGGAAGTGAAAGAAGTCACAGGGATCGCCTCCGCCCTGCTCGGCACGGCCGACATCGTCGCCGATCCGGCGGGCCTGGCCGCCGACTTCACGCGGATGATGGAGACGGCGATGGGCAAGGAGGTCGCCGACGTCGCCCTGCGGGTGTGGACGCCGGTGGGCACGACCATCAAGTTCGTCAAGCAAGTCGCGCCGACGGTCGAGGAGTTGACCGGTCGCCGTACCGAGGCCGGACCGCGCGCCGGGGACTACCCGACCGGCTCCTGGGGCGACGAGTCCCGCGACTACCACCTGTGCGTCGAGGTCCCGGCCGCGCACCTCGGCCAGGAGATGCTGGCCGCCCGGGTCTCGCTGGTGATCCCGCAACCGGACGGCGGTGCGCAGAACCTGGGCGCGCAGGGTCTGGTGCGGGCCGTGTGGACCGACGACCTGGTCGCCTCCACCTCCCTCAACCCGCAGGTCGCCCACTACACCGGGCAGGCCGAACTGGCCCAGGCCATCCAGCAAGGGCTTGATCTTCGCAAAGCGGGCGATATGGATGGAGCAACGGCCAAACTGGGTCGCGCCGTTCAGCTCGCGAGTGCCTCCGGGAACGCGGATACTGCGAAACTGCTTGCGAAGGTGGTGGACGTGGTCGACGCGGCGAACGGTACTGTGCGACTGAAGGCGAAGGTCGCGGAGGCCGACGAGATGACGCTCGAAACCCGGTCGACAAAGACTGTTCGTGTAAAGAAGTGACGCGCTGAAGACCACTGAAGCCCACTGACGACCACTGAAGACGTGACCCAGCAGGAACGAAGGGACGCACCGACATGCCGACCTGCCCGAACGGACACCAGTCGGGTTCCGACGACTGGTGCGAGGTCTGCGGTCACCGCATGGCCGGTGCCGTACCTCCGCCTCCTCCGCCGCCGCCCGCCGGCGGCTACGGCTTCCCGCCGCCCCCGCCGGGCGGACAGCCCGGCGGTCAGCCGGGTGGTCACCCGGGCGGCCAGCAGGGTGGTCACCCCGGCGGCCAGCAGGGCGGACGGCACCTGTCCTCCGTGCCGGAGCCGGAGCCGGAGCTGTGCCCGCAGTGCCGTACGCCGCGCGAGGGCGGGGCGCCGTTCTGCGAGGAGTGCCGGTGGAACTTCCTGACCAACACGGCGACCACGTACACGCCGGCCGCGCCGCCGCGCCCGTCGGCGCCGAGCGCGCCGCGCTTCCCGCAGGGTCCCGGGCCGTCCTTCGGCGGCGGTGACTCCTTCGACTACCAGAGCTCACGCCCGTCGCAGATGAACCGTCCTGCCGAGCCGATCCCCCCGAACCCGTTCGGCGGCGAGCCGTCGGGGCGGGGCGGCCCCTTCGGCGCGGGCGGTCCGGGCGGTCCCGGTGGTCCCGGTGGCCAGGGCGGTCCCTTCGGCGCGGGTGGTCCGGGCGGCAACGGTGGCCCTTCGGGTCCCGGTGGCCAGGGCGGTCCCGGCGGTCCGGGTGCGCCCGGTGGCCCGTTCGGTGCGGGTGCCCCCGGTGCTCCGGCAGGACAGCCCGGTGGCGGCCCGGTGACGCACGGCGGCCCCGGGAGTCCGAACGGTCCCGGCGGTCCCGGCGGTCCCGGCGCGCCCGGTGGCCCGAACGGCTCCGGCGCCCCCTTCCCCTTCGGCAGTGACCCGTCGCGCCCCGTGCCCCCGCCTCCCGGCCCGACCCCGCCGGCCGGCCCCGGCGCGGCTCCGGGCGGTCCCGGTGGTCCCGGTGGCCCCGGCGCCCCGCAGGGTTTCCAGCCGCCCGCGTTCCGGCAGGGCCCCGGCCCGTCGGCTCCCCCGGCCCCGTCCGGGCCGTCGTTCGGCAGCGGCGGCGACGACTGGGTGATCTCCCCGCCGTCGGGCCCCGCCAACGGCCCCGGCGGTCCCGGAGGCCCCGCGCAGCCCGGCCCGAACGGTCCGGGCGGTTACGGCTACCCGCAGGGCGGTGCCACCCAGGCCCCGCCCGCGCCGGCCGGCCCGAACGGCCCCGGCAGGCCCGGTGACCCCGGCGGCTACGGCTACCCGCAGCCCGGCGCCGCCCAGGCCCCGCCCTCGCCCGGGTTCCCGCAGCAGCCGCAGGGACCGGTCACGTGGACGGCGACCATCGGCCCGGACCGCGAGTACTTCATGGCGATGATGCAGCGTTCCGGCCCGGAGGCTGCGGGGCTCAACCTGCCCGCGTACTCGCCGGAGCAGCAGCGCACCCTCACCGGCAACCAGATCACCATCGGCCGTCGCCGCCATTCCACCGGCGAGACGCCCGACGTCGACCTGTCGGTGCCGCCGGAGGACCCGGGCGTCTCGCATCAGCACGCGATGCTGGTGCAGCAGCCCGACGGCAGCTGGGCCGTCGTCGACCAGAACTCGACGAACGGCACGACGGTCAACGGCTCGGAGGAGCCGATCCAGCCGTTCGTGCCGGTCCCGCTCCAGGACGGCGACCGGGTGCACGTGGGCGCCTGGACGACCATCACGATCCGCCGCGGCTGAGCGGACTCCCGGAGGGGCCACACATACGGCCCCTCCGGATCGTCCAGCCACCTCCACTGGCGCTCGCCACCGCCCGTGAGGCCGTAGCGCTCACGGGCCGGCATGGACTGATCCGGCCGCCGGGGCGGCACTGGCCGAGCCAAGCGCGCGGGATCACCGGCGGACCCCTCCCCATCCCAGCCAGCCCGGTCCTAGGTCTTCCGGCCTCGGTCCTCGCGTCTGAGAGCATGGGAGGCGTGACAGAGATTCGGCGCGGCACGCTTCAGGAGCAGACGTTCTACGAGCAGGTCGGCGGGGAGGACACCTTCCGCCGGCTGGTGCACCGTTTCTACCAGGGGGTGGCGGAGGATCCGCTGCTGCGGCCGATGTACCCGGAGGAGGACCTCGGTCCGGCCGAGGAGCGGCTGGCGCTGTTCCTCATGCAGTACTGGGGCGGTCCCACCACGTACAGCGAGAACCGCGGCCATCCGCGGCTGCGGATGCGGCACGTGCCGTTCACCGTGGACCAGGCCGCCCACGACGCGTGGCTGAAGCACATGCGGGTCGCCGTCGAGGAGCTCGGCCTGCCCGAGGAGCACGAGCGCACGCTGTGGAACTACCTCACCTACGCCGCCGCCTCGATGATCAACACCCCTGGCTGAGCCGACCCGTCGGGCGATCGCACACCGAGCCGACCCGGCCCTTCCCGGCCCGGTGAGCCCCGCATTCCGGTCGTAGCACGCCGAATTCCGGTCACGATCCGGTCAAGCTGCGTCAACAACCGCTTTCCCGCGTCTGCCCCCTCTGACAACATCGCCGACAGGTCTGGACAACAACGGCGGGGGGCCGGGGGTGGCGGGGTTCGGGGGGCTCGCGGGGTTCGTGCTGCTGCGCGCCCGTGCGCACCGTCTGCTGCTCGCCGCCGCGACTCTCACCGTCCTGCTCACCACCTCCGTCCTGACCGGCCTGACCGCCTACGCCGGTGCGATCGGCGACGCCGCCCTGCGCCACGCGCTGGCCCAGCCCGCCCACGCCGCCGACGCCGCCCTGGTCGTCAAGGCCGACGTGCCCGCCGGCGGCCGCGGCGCCGCCGACACCGCCGTACGCCGGGCGGCGCGCACCGCGTTCGACGGGCTGCCGGTGACCGTGCGGACGCTGGTGCGGTCCGGCCCGTACGCGCTGCCCCGCTCCGTGCAGCCGCCGGCCGAGCGCTCCGGCGACCCGGATCTGACGTACTTCGCCGCGCTGGACCCGTCCCAGGTGCGGCTCACCGAGGGCCGCGCGCCCCGCGCGGGCACCGGGGGCGGCGAGGCGGCGCTGCCGCAGGCGGCCGCGCGGCGCCTGGGCCTGAAGCCCGGCGCGCGGCTCACCCTCGCCGACCGCTTCGGCGGCAAGGCGGTGAGCGTGCGGATCACCGGCGTGTATCGGCCCGCCGACGCCGCCGCGCCGTACTGGCGGCTGGACGACGTGGGCGGGCGCGGCGTGAAGAAGACCGACTTCACCACCTACGGCCCGCTGCTCGCCGACCCGCACGTGCTGACCGGCGCCGCGGTGAGCGCCGGCCCGTCGGCGTGGGTGGTGACCGCCGACTTCTCCACGCTGACGACCGGCCGTCTCGACGCGCTGCGCTCCTCGGCGGCCCGCGCCGGCGCCGCCGTGCGCTCCGCCCCGGCCCTCGCCGGGGCGACGACCGCGGTCACCTCCCTGCCGGCAGTCCTGGACGGCATCGAGCGCTCGCTGCTGGTCTCCCGCTCCACCCTGCTGATCGTCGCGCTCCTGCTCGCCCTGCTCGCCGCCTGCGCGCTGCTGCTGGTGGCCCGGCTGCTGAGCGCCGAACGCGCCGCGGAGACCCGGCTGCTGCTGGCCCGCGGCGCCTCCCGCGCCCGCCTCGCCTCGCTGGCCGCGCTGGAGGCGCTGCTGCCGGCCGTCCCGGCGGCGCTGTGCGGGCCGCTGCTCGCCGGACCGCTGACCCGGCTGCTGGCCGGGCGGGGGCCGCTGGCCCGGATCGGGCTGCGCCTGGACGTGCCCGCCGCCGGCCGGCCGCAGGTGTGGCTGGTGGCCGCGGGCGTCGCCCTCGGCTGCGCGCTCGCCGTGACGGTGCCCGCGCTGTCCGCGAGCGGTGAGCGCGCCGGCCGTGCGCGGGCGCTGCCCGGCGCGTTGCGAGCCGGCGCCGACCTGGGTCTGCTGGCGATCGCCGCTCTCGCGTACTGGCAGCTGGCCACCCGCGCCGCGGTCGGCACGGACCGCACCGGCGCCCTCGGCATCGACCCGCTGCTGGTCGCCGCGCCCGCGCTGGCCCTGCTCGCCGGGACCGTGCTCACCCTGCGGCTGCTGCCGCCGCTGGCCCGGCTCGCCGAGCGCCGGGCGACCGGCGGGCGCGGGCTCGCGACCGCGCTGGCGGGCTGGCAGTTCAGCCGCCGCCCCATGCGCGGCGCCGGGCCGATGCTGCTGCTGGTGCTCGCCGTCGCGCTCGGCATGCTGGCCATCGGCCAGGGCGCCTCCTGGAACCGCTCGCAGCAGGACCAGGCCGACTTCCGGGCCGGCGCGCCGGTGCGCGTGACGGCCGCCGGGGACGCCGGCCCGGCCCGCACCGAGCAGCTCGCCGCGCTGCCGGACGTCACCTCGGCCACTCCCGCCGTACGCACCGCGCTGCCGCTGTCGGACAACCGCACCGCGACCGTCCTCGCCCTGGACACCGCGCACGCCGCCGACACCCTGCTGCTGCGCCACGACCTGGCCGACCGGCCGGTGCGGCCGCTGCTCGCCGGGCTCGCCCCGGCCGGGCCGTCGACCGGCGTGGCCGTTCCCGCCGGCACCGCCCGGCTGCGGCTGACCGCGACCCTGCACAGCTCCGACCCCGAAGGCGGCGCCGACGTGACGCTCACCCTGGAGGACCGGTGGGGCGTGCCGTACCAGCTGCCGTCCGGGCGGCTGCCCGCCGACGGCCGCCCGCACCCGCTCACCCCGGACCTCGGCGGCGCGCGCGGCCCGCTCGCCCTGACCGGCGTGCAGCTCGTCATCGCCCAGCCCAGCGGCCGTGCCGAGCAGCACCGGCTGACGCTGGACGCGCTGACCGCCACGGCCGCCGACGGCACCGGCCGCCGGCTGGAGCTGCCCACCGCGTGGACCGCCGTGTCCCGCGCCGACGGCACCGTCGCCGGCCCCGACGACGGCTCCCTCCCGTCCCGGCCGCGCCTGGCGTCCACCGCCCCGCCCACCCTCACCTACTCCACCGGCTACCTGCCGGCCGGCGACCGCTGGCTGTCCGCCGCGGTCACGGTCCGCATGCGGGTCGCGCAGCCGCCGGCGCCCGAGGTCACGGGCGTGGCCACCGACCGTTTCCTCGCCGCCACCGGTGCCGGCGTCGGGCAGCGGGTGGACGCCGTCCTCGGCGGCCAGAGCGTGCCGGTGCGGATCGTGCGCACGGTGCGGGAGCTGCCGGCGACCGGCGACGCCGAGGGCGGCGGCGCCCTGCTCGTCGACCTGCGCGCCGTCGACCAGGCGCTCCAGGCCCGCTACGGCGCGAGCGTCACGCCCACCGAGTGGTGGCTGGACACGGGCGCCCCGGCCGAGGTGGCCGCCGCCGTCCGGGCCTGGCCCGACCTCGACCCCTCGCAGGTCGTGGTGCGCGCGGAGATCGCCGGGGAACTGCGCGACGACCCGTTCGGCGCCGGGCCCGAGGCCGCGTTCGCCGCGGCGGCCGTGGTCGCCGCCGCTCTGGCCGCGGTCGGCTTCGCGGTCAGCGCGGCCGGGGCGCTCAGGGAGCGGGACGCGGAGTTCGCGGTGCTGCGCGCGCTGGGCGCCCCGCGCCGCCGCCTGGCCCGCATGATCGCCGCCGAGCACGGGGTGCTGGTGGTGCTGGCCCTGGCCGTCGGCGCGGCGCTGGGCGCGGTGCTGACGCGCGCGGTGATCCCGCTGATCGTGCTCACCGCCGAGGCCGCCCGGCCGCTCCCGGAGGTCCTGGTGCAGCTGCCGGCCGGGCAGGTCGCCGTCCTGCTCGCGGCCGTCGCCGTCGTCCCGCTGGCCGTCTCCGTGGTCCTGTCGCTGCGCCGCGCGGACCCCGCGTCGGCGCTGCGGGAACAGGGAGGTGAGTGAGATGCCGGCGCTGGGTTCGACGCGCCGCGTGGCCGCCGTACCGGCGCCCTGGGTCCGCACCCGGCTGCGGGCCGCACCGGCGGCCGCGTGCGCGCTGGCGTTGCTGGTGGCGGTGACGGCCGCGCTGGCCGCCGCCTTCCCGCGCGCCGTCGACCGCTACGAGGACGGCGGTCTCGCCCACGCCGTCGAACGGGCCACCCCCGGCCGCACCACCCTGTGGGTGGCCGCCCCGGCGCCCGACGGCGCGTCCTCCGTGCAGGAACTCGAACAGTCCCTGCGTCCGGCCGCGTTGGGCGCCCAGAACCGCACGATCCTGGCCTCGGTCCGCGCGCCCCTGTCCGTCGACCCCGCCCAGTCGACGTACGGGGTGCGCACGTTCGAGGAGCTTCAGGTGCCGGACGCGTGGCTGCCGCGCCCCTACGGCCTGCCCGCGCGCGTGTTCCTCGCCGCCCAGGCCGGCCTCGGCGACCACAGCCGGTTGCACGCCGGCCGGCTGCCCCGCGCCACCGGCCGGGTGACCGCCACGACCGCCGCGGTGGAGGGCGCCGTCACCACCGAGACGGCGAAGGCCCTGCACGTGCGGGTGGGCGACGTCCTTCATGTGCCCGCCGTCGGACGCCCCCCGCTCACCGTCCGCATCACCGGAATCGTCGCGCCGCGCACCCCCGACGGCGCCTACTGGTCGGCCGACAGCCTGCTGCGCAGCCCCACCCTCAAACCCGTGCCCGGCGGCGGCACGGACCCGCTGCGCTACTGGCTCGGCACCGTCCTGCTCCCGCCCGAGGCGGCCCCCGCCCTACTCGGCACCGGCGGCTCCCCGCAGCGCTACTGGCGGTTCGCACCCGACGCCGCCGCCCTGCACGGCCGGGACGTCGCCGCGCTGAAGTCCGCGGTCGCCGCCCTGGAGTCCGGGCCCGCCCTGCGCGAGGTGCGCTCCGCCGTCGACCCGAACGCCGACGCAGACACCGACCTCGACACCGTCCTGACCTCCTACGACGGCCTGCGCTCCGGGGTCTCCCCGCTCGTCGCGGTCGCCGCGTTCGGCACCGGCACGGTCGCCGCCGTCATCCTGGCCATGGCCGGGGGTCTCGCCGCGGACCGCCGCCGCACCGAACTGGCCCTGCTGCGTGCCCGCGGCGCCTCTCTGCCCGGGATGGCGGGACGCCTGCTCGCCGAGACGGCGGTCGTGGCCCTGCCGGCCGGAGCGCTCGGCCTGCTCGCCGCCGTCCTCGCCGTGCCCGGCGGCCGTCCGCTGCCCGCGCTGATGGCGGCGCTCGCCGTCACGCTCGTCGCCTGCGCCGCGCTGCCGGTGCGTGCGGTGGCCGCGCACCGCGTGGTCCGCGTCCACACCGGCCGCCAGGACGTGACGGCGCAGCGCCCCTCCCGGCGGCGTACCGTCGCCGAACTCACCGTGCTCGCGGGCGCGGCCGCCGCCGTGGAGACCCTGCGCCGGCAGGGCGGCGACGGCGGGCAGCTGGTGGCCGCGGCGCCCGTGCTGGTCGGGGTGATCGCGGCGCTGGTGCTGATACGGCTGTATCCGTGGCCGCTGCGCGGCCTGGCCCGTCCCGCCGGACGGCTACGTGGCGTGGTCGGGCCGCTGTCCCTGGCCCGCGCCGGCCGCTCCTCCGCCTCGGCCGTGCTGCCCCTGCTGGCGCTGCTCACCGCCCTGACCACGGCCGCGTTCGGCGGCTCGGTGCTGGCCGGCGTGCGTGAGACGCGCGACCACGCGGCCCTGCTCGCCGTCGGCGCCGACGCCCGCGTGGAGGCGCAGACCACCACCGTGCTGCCGGCCGGCCTGGCCGACCGGGTGCGCCACGTGCCCGGGGTGCGGTCGCTGGCCGAGGTCAGCATCTCCTACCAGGCGACGGCCGCCGACAGCCCGGCCTCGGTGCCGGTCGCGGGCGTGGGCCCGGCCGACTACGCCGCGCTGACCGCCCGTACCGGCCTCGGCGCCCTCCCCGCGAGCGCCCTGCGCGCCCCCGCGGCCTCCGGCGCCGTCCTGCCCGCCCTCGCCTCCCCCGCCGTCGCCCGCACCTACGGCACCCGGCCCTTCCCGGTGCGCCTGGACGACGGCAGCACCGTCACCGTGCGCATCGCGCTCGTCCGGGAGCGCACCCCGGCCGTGCCCGGCGACCGCTTCCTGGTCGTGGACCGGGGCGCGCTCACCCCCGAGGCGGCCCGCCCGGCGGCGCTGCTCCTCACCGGCGACCACATCGACGCCACGGCCCTGCGCCGGACGGCGGGCGGCACGGCGGCCGTCCAGCTGCGCTCGGCGGTGCGCGCCGGGTACGTCGACTCCCCACTGCAGTCCGGCGCGGAACACGTCTATACGGCGGCGGTCCTGGCCGGCGCCGGATACGCCGTGCTCGCGCTGCTGCTGTCCCTGCTGCGCGCCGCGCCGGAACGCACGGCGCTGCTCGCCCGGTTGCGCACGATGGGCCTCAGCCGGGCCCAGTCCCGCCGGCTGCTGATCCTGGAGTCCCTGCCGCAGGCCGTCCTCGCCACGGCGGGCGGCGCCCTGACGGCCTGGGCGGCCGTCCGCCTGCTCGCCCCCGGCATCGACCTCACGTCGATCGCCCTGGCCGCGAACCCGTCCGCGGGCCCGCCCGCCGCCCTGCACCCGGACGCCCTGTCCTTGGCGGTACCGGCGCTGGCGGTGCCTGCGGTGGCGGTCGGCGTCGCGGCGGCCCAGGCGTGGTGGACGGGCCGCCGGGGTGCGGTACGGGAGCTGAGGGTGGGGGACGCGCGGTGAGGAACCGTGTCCGCGACCGAGGCCGCGCTGGAAACCGTGTCCGTGTCCGTGGCCGAGTTCGCGCCGAAAACCGTGTGGTGGACCGAAGCCGCACCGGAAACCGTGTGGTGAACCGAAGCCGCGCCGGAAACCGTGTGGGTGAACCCATGCCGCACCGGAAACCGTGTGGTGGTCCAAGGCCGCCGTACGCCGAAGAACGTCATGCGCGGGAGGCCATGATGACGAACGTCCCGTGCCGGAGGTCCTGATGACAACCAACCCCACCCTCGCCGACCTGGCGACGAAGGCGGCGGCCGCCCGCGACACCCCCGCCTACGGCCACGACGCCCTGATCACCTGCGACCGGCTGGTGCGGATCTTCACCGCCGACGGCGTCGAGGTGCAGGCCCTGCAGGGCCTCGACCTCCTCGTCCGCAAGGGCGAGCTGATGGCGCTCGTCGGCGCGTCCGGCAGCGGCAAGTCCACCCTCATGAACATCCTCGCCGGCCTGGACGCCCCCACCGCCGGCGCCGCCCGCGTCGCCGGCCACGACCTGCTGGCCTTGACCGCCAAGGACCGCCTGGCCTACCGCCGAGAGGTCGTCGGCTTCGTCTGGCAGCAGACATCCCGCAACCTGCTGCCGTATCTGACGGCGGCGCAGAACGTCGCCCTCCCCCTCCAGCTGAGCGGCAACCGCACGTACGGCCGCCGACGCGCCCGCGCCCAACGCGCCGGGGACCTGCTGGAGTTGCTCGGTGTCGCCGACTGCCGCGACCGGCACCCGCACCAGATGTCGGGCGGGCAGCAGCAGCGCGTCGCCATCGCCGTGGCGCTGGCGGGCGATCCGGCGGTGCTGCTCGCCGACGAACCCACCGGCGAGCTGGACTCGCACACCGGGGAGCAGATCTTCGCCGCGTTCCGCACGGCGAACGAGCACCTGGGCACGACCATCGTGATCGTCACCCACGACCAGACGGTCGCGAGCGAGGTGCGCCGCACGGTCGCCATCCGGGACGGCCGCACGTCGACGGAGGTGCTGCGCCGCAGCGAGGTCGACGCGACGACCGGCCACGAGACGGTGGTGGCCCGCGAGTACGCCATGCTGGACCGCGCCGGACGCCTTCAGCTCCCCGCGGAGTACACCCGCACACTCGGCATGCGCGACCGGGTGGCGCTGGAACTGGAGAGCGACCACATCAGCGTGTGGCCGGACAGGGAGGAAAACTGAAGGCGAGCCTCAGCGCCCGCCCCAGCGCACGCCTCAATGCACTCTTCAGCGCCCGCCTCAGCGCACGCTGACGCCGAGCCCGCCCAGCGCCCCGGCCCCCGCCGTGCGCACCGCGACCGACCCGTAGGACGTGCGCAGCCGCAGCCACGCGCCCGACGAGAAGAGCGTGGGCTCCTCCGCGCTCTGACCGGGGCGCAGAAAGCCCAGTGACTGCGCGGCGTGCACGACCCGCACCGGCAGCCGGGTCTCCCCCACGGTCCGGGACCAGATGTCCCGCCCGATGAGGTCGAGTTCGGCCCGTGTGCGCCGGTCGGCGGGCAGTTCCTCGGTGCGGGTGCGGAACTCGGCGACGACCGCGCCGACCAGACCGCGCAGCTCGCTCGCGGACGGCAGCCCGGGCTCGCGCCGCCAGCCGCCGCGCGGGGGCAGGACGCCCGCCCACGGCGGGCCGGTCACCGCGGCCGGGACGGCGGCCGTGGCGCCCGCCTCGTCGACGGACTCCAGCAGCTCACCGGCGGAGACGGTGACGTCCAGGGTGACGTCGAGCCCCTTCTCGTATGGCTTGGCCAGCCGCACCGCGCGGATGGCGAGCACCTCGAACGACGGCGGCCGCCCGAACACGGCCAGCGCGGTGCCCGCCGCCTGCAGACGCACCGCGGCCGACCGGTCGTAGTGCAGCAGCCGGGAGAGGAAGGCGGCGAGGTCCGCCGCCTCCGTCTCGTCGGCGAGGTGCAGCACGGTCATACGGCGAAGGCTCCCTGGTCGGACGCGTCGTCCAGGTACTCCTTGAGGAACGCGCGCTCCCCGTCGGTGATCCGGCGCGGCCGCTGCGCCTCGAAGTCGAACGGGACGATCACGGTGCAGGCCCGTACGTACACCGTGTCCGCGTCCTTCACCTCGTAGGCGACGGTGAAGGACGCGGCCTTGATCTCCTTGACCCACAGCTCGACGTCCACGGGCGTGGGCCGGTGGACGAGCTGCCGCTTGTAGTCGATCTCGTGGCGCGCCACCACCGACCCGTCCCGTGACTCCGCGTCCCGGCGGGACAGGAAGTCGATGCGGGCCTCCTCCAGGTAGCGGAGGAAGACGGCGTTGTTGACATGGCCGTAGGCGTCCATGTCGGACCAGCGCAGCGGGCAGGGGTAGATGTGCCGCAAGAGATCAGCCCCGGGTCAGCTTCTTGTAGGTGGCGCGGTGCGGACGCGCGGCGTCCGGTCCGAGCCGCTCGATCTTGTTCTTCTCGTACGACTCGAAGTTGCCCTCGAACCAGAACCACTTGGAGTCGCCCTCGTAGGCGAGGATGTGCGTGGCGACGCGGTCCAGGAACCACCGGTCGTGGGAGACGACGACGGCGCAGCCGGGGAACTCGAGCAGCGCGTTCTCCAGGCTGGACAGGGTCTCGACGTCGAGGTCGTTGGTGGGCTCGTCGAGGAGCAGCAGGTTGCCGCCCTGCTTGAGGGTGAGCGCGAGGTTCAGGCGGTTGCGCTCACCGCCGGAGAGCACACCGGCCGGCTTCTGCTGGTCCGGGCCCTTGAAGCCGAACGCGGAGACGTACGCGCGGCTCGGCATCTCGACCTGGCCGACGTTGATGTAGTCCAGGCCGTCGGAGACGACCTCCCACAGCGTCTTCTTCGGGTCGATGTTCTCGCGGCTCTGGTCGACGTACGAGATCTGCACGGTCTCGCCGACCTTGATGGAACCGGTGTCCGGCTCCTCCAGGCCCTGGATCATCTTGAACAGCGTGGTCTTGCCGGCGCCGTTCGGCCCGATCACGCCGACGATGCCGTTGCGCGGCAGCGTGAACGACAGGTTGTCGACGAGGACCTTCTCACCGAAGGCCTTGTTGAGCTGGTCGACCTCGACCACGACACTGCCCAGACGCGGGCCCGGCGGGATCTGGATCTCCTCGAAGTCCAGCTTCCGCATCTTCTCCGCCTCGGCGGCCATCTCCTCGTACCGGGCGAGACGGGCCTTGGACTTGGCCTGCCGTCCCTTGGCGTTGGAGCGGACCCACTCGAGCTCTTCCTTGAGCCGCTTCTGCCGCTTGGCGTCCTTCTGGCCCTCGACCTTGAGGCGGGTGGCCTTGGTCTCCAGGTACTTGGAGTAGTTGCCCTCGTAGCCGTGCAGACGGCCGCGGTCGACCTCGCAGATCCAGCCGGCGACGTTGTCCAGGAAGTACCGGTCGTGGGTCACGGCGACGACGGTGCCCGGGTACTTGGCGAGGTGCTGCTCCAGCCAGTTCACGGACTCGGCGTCGAGGTGGTTGGTGGGCTCGTCGAGCAGCAGCAGGTCGGGCTGCTGCAGCAGCAGCTTGCACAGGGCGACACGGCGGCGCTCACCACCGGAGAGGTTGGTCACGGGCCAGTCGCCGGGCGGGCAGCCCAGGGCGTCCATGGCCTGCTCGAGCTGGGCGTCCAGGTCCCAGGCCTCGGCGTGGTCCAGTTCCTCCTGGAGCTTGCCCATCTCCTCCAGCAGCGCGTCCGAGTAGTCGGTCGCCATCAGCTCGGCGATCTCGTTGAACCGGTCGAGCTTGCCCTTGATCTCGGCGACACCCTCCTGGACGTTCTCCAGGACGGTCTTGTCCTCGGTCAGCGGCGGCTCCTGCAGCAGGATGCCGACGTCGTAGCCGGGCGCGAGGAAGGCGTCGCCGTTCGACGGCTGCTCCAGCCCCGCCATGATCTTCAGGATCGTCGACTTACCGGCGCCGTTCGGGCCGACAACACCGATCTTTGCGCCAGGCAGGAAGTTCAGGGAGACGTCGTCAAGGATCACCTTGTCGCCGTGCGCCTTGCGCGCCTTGCGCATGGTGTAGATGTACTCAGCCAAGAGAAACCGTCCGGCAGCTTGAATCTGGCAGTGGGCAGATACACCCCATCTTGCCTGACCGCCACCCCTCGGGGGAAACGCGTCCGCTCGGGGGGCTGTGACCTGGGGGTTCTCCAGCGGCCCCAGCGACGCCCGCGCGCACCTGCCGCGGCCGGCCGCCGCGGGTGCGGCCCACGGACGGCCCAGCGGTCCTGCTCACGCCGGCCGACAGCCGGCACGGAGGTCGGCTCCCGCCGTCCCCGTGCTCTCACTCCGCGTCGACGAAGCCCATTCTGCGGCTCATGGCGATGGCTGTGGTGTCCTCGGGGTGGTGGACCGTGCGGACCCGGGTGGCCCCGCACCGCCTGGCGAAGTAGTTCAGCTCGTACAGCGCCCGGCGGTGCTGCGGGGTGTCGCCCAGGTCGGCGAGCGTGGTCAGGCGGATGCCCTGCGCGGCGCAGCGGTCGAGGTACGGCTCGAAACGAGGGGCGTCGAACGCGGTGGCGTCCAGTTCCAGCGTCACCCACTGATCAGCCACGCTCGGCCTCCCGGCGTCGCAGCAGCACCAGTACGCCGCCGCCGATCACGACCAGGCCGATGGCGGAGCCCGCGATCAGCGGGGTGAGGGCGCCGCCGCCGGTGTCGGCGAGGTTGGTGGGCACGGTGGCTCCGGTGGAACCGCCGACCGTGGCCGGGCTGGGTTCCGCGACGGTCTGGGTCGTCAGGGCCGGGGCGTTGCCGCGGGTTCTGCAATCCAGGACGCCGGTGAAGCGCCGGCTGAGGTCCGCGGGCCCGGTGATGGTGACGTCGTAGGGCTGGTCCTCCTGCAGCGGCATCGTCACCGTGCGCGGCGCCCCGGCCGGGACGGTGTACGTGGCGCCCATCAGCTCGAAGGTGAACGGCTGGTCGCCATGGTTGACGGCGGTGATGTCCACGCCGCCCTTGACGCAGTCCTCCTTGGCCGACAGCGCCGGTATCGGCCCCTGCGCGGCCCAGGTGGCGCTCGCGGTGGCCGAGACGGTGGACTCGCTGGACCCGGCGAGGATCTGCGTCTGGCTGCGGCTGTCGGAGGTGAAGGCCCTGCCCACCGGCACGGTGGTGGAGGCCTGCACGGTCAGCTCGGCGGTGCCGGGCGCCGTGTCCTGCGGCACCGAGAAGAAGAGCTTCGTGCCGTCGGACGCGGCCGTCACCGGCTTGCCGTCCCTGCCGACGATCCGCACTCCGCTCAGCGCCGCGTCGGCCGGCGGTGACACGGCCACGCCGGCCGCGTCGGTGTGCACGGTCACCGGGCCGAGCAGCGCACCGGGGTGACCGGAGACCGCCGGCGGATCCAGGGTCAGCGAGGGCGCCGGCTCGGGCAGGGAGCGGGCGCTCTTGAAGAGGTGGTCGGCGAGCTGCTCGGCCTGCGGGTCGACCGCGTCGACGCGCGCGCCGTCGGAGTAACGCCAGATGGCCACCTGGGTGCCGGCCGCCGCGTCCTGCTCGGTGAGACCGCCGCGGATGCCGGCCTTCTCGGCCAGCGCCGCCAGGTCGTTCACCTGCGGGTAGGAGTGCTGCAGGATCCAGCGGACCCGGCCCGCGTTCTTGTTCGCGCCGAGGGAGGTGCCGCTCCACGACGTCTCGTGGTACTTGGCGTCCCGCTGCGTGGGGTTGTACAGGTCGACGCAGTACGTCTGCAGGGTGCCGCCGCCGTCGACGGACATCTCGAACAGGCCCGCCGACACCTGCTGGTTCTGGCCGCCGTCGTGGACGACCGCGGCGCCGAAGGTCTTCAGGCCGCCCATGGTCGCGCTCGCGCCGGCCGGGCTCTGCGGGGTCTCGGTGGCCGAGGCCGGCGCGGCCCCGGTCAGCGCGCCCGCGGCGATGAGACCGGACACCAGTGCGGCGGCGGCGAGCCGGCTCGTTCCTCGCCCGCGCACGGACCGCGCCGTGAGCGCGGCGAACGAACAAAACACGACAATTCCCCTTCGCGCAGGACCCGTTGGAGTGGGGGGTATGCGGTCCCACCAGCAGAATCGGGAGCCCCGAGAGCTCTCCCGCATCCTAGGGAGGCGGCCACACCGGCAATCGCCGTCATCTTGTCGGACCGGTGATCCGACTCGTAATCGTTATCGCGGACACCGCCCCCGAGCTGGGCTTATCGACAAATCCACCGAATGCTTCGGCATGCATGTGCCGATAAGCCGCAGTCGTACCGCCCGGGGCGCTTCCCGACATCACCCACCTGACGTCACGTCACGGCAGCGGTCGCAGCGTGCCGTTGGGCGTCGTCCTGGCGCGGCGTCTCCCACTCGGGCTCGGGCTCGGGCCCGGGCCGGCCGGGCTGCGCGGTGGCGCCATCCGGCCGGCTCGTCCGCTTGAACGCCGTGGTGCCCCGCGCCAGATCGTGGCCGATCGCCACCGCGTCGACATCGGCGGAGGTCCAGCCGGGCTGGCCTTCCCGCACCTCCGAGCGCACCTTCAGCCGGCCCTGCACGACGACCGGATCGCCCACGTTCAGCGACGCCGCCACGTTCACGGCGAGCTGCCGGTTGGCCCACACCGTGAAGAAGTTGGTGTGGCCGTCGGTCCAGGTGTTCTTCTCCCGGTCCAGATAGCGGGCGGTCACCGCCAGCCGGAAGCGCGCCGACGCCCCCGACGCCAGCTCCCGGAACACCGGCTGCGTCGCCACGTTGCCCACCGCGCAGATCATCGTCTCGTTCATCTCGGTAACCCCTCCCGGATACGCCGACGGGCCCGTCCCGACGGCGGCGTCTGACCACGGCGGCAGGGGTCACCCCTCTACCGCCGCCGGCACGGCAACCGCGTCCTTCACGGTCGCCGCCGGCACGGCAACCGCGTTCTTCACGGTCGCCGCCGCCGCGACCGCGTCCGCCGCGATCGCCGCACGGCCAGACTGCCTCCCTCGGGCCGGGCCCGCAGAGCCCTGTGGATCAGCCTCGTGCTGTGGAAAACTCCGCCACCCGCACGGGTGAACCGCCGTCCCGCAAGACCTCACCCACCCCCTTCACCGCGTCACCGACTCGCCCCTCATCGACCCCCCGCCCCCACCCCCGTGACCCGGGCGTACTGCTCCCGCACCTCCCGGTACCGCAGCAGCTCGGCGGCGAGCGGATCGAGGACCCGGGCCCGGCCGCACGCACCGGCCGCCTCCCTGAGCCGCCGTTCCGCCTCCTGCCCGTACCGCCGCGCCGGGCCGCGCGCCGCCATACGGCAGCCCCACTCGATGAAGGGGCCGCCGACGATCCCGCACACCATCAGCAGCACCGGCACGCCCAGGTTCGGTGCCATCACGCCGACGATCTGCCCCAGCAGCCACAGACCGCCGACGATCTGAAGCAGCGTCATCGACGCCTGCGCCAGCACCGCCACCGGCCACCAGCCCGGCCGCGGCGGCCGCCCAGGAGGCAGCCCGGCCCGCGTCAACAGCTCGTCCAGCGCCTCCGGAAGCCCCTGCGCGCCGCGCACCGCCGCCTCCCGTACCGCCTGCGCCCAGGGCGTGGGCAGGCCGGCCGAGGCGCGGTCGGCCACCGTGCGCACCGCGTGCTCGACGCGCTGCCGCGCCGTGGCCTCCTCATCGGGCTGGGCCCGCAGCGGCAGCCGGCCCGTCGGGGGTTCGCGGCGGTCCTGGTACCAGCGCCACAGCCGCAGCCACGGCGTCCCGCAGGCCCGGTTCGCGTTGCGCAGCCAGGCCCGCTCGGCCGCCTCCCCGGCCGCCGTGGCCCCGACCGCGTCCGCGAGCCGCGCGGAGAACTCCTCGCGCGCCTCCTCGGTCAGCCCGGGCCGCCGTCGCGTGGCGTACACGGGCCGCAGTCCGGCCGCGGTGGCATCGACGTCGGCGGCGATACGGCGTGCCGCGGCGCCCCGCTCGGCCACGAACTGCCCGAGCGCCTCCCGCAGATCGCCGACGCCGTCACCGGTCAGCGCGGACAACGCCAGCACCGTCGCGCCGGGTTCGCCGAACTCGCCGAGCGCGATGCCGTCCTCGTCGAGCAGCCGCCGCAGATCGTCCAAGACCAGATCGGTGGCCTCGCCCGGCAGCCGGTCGATCTGGTTGAGCACGACGAACATCACCTCCGCGTGTCCCGCCATGGGCCGCAGATAGCGCTCGTGCAGCATCGCGTCGGCGTACTTCTCCGGGTCGACCACCCAGATGACGGCGTCGACCAGCTTCAGGATGCGGTCCACCTGCTCGCGGTGCTGCACCGCCGCCGAGTCGTGGTCGGGCAGGTCGACCAGGATGAGCCCGCGCAACTGCTGCTCGGAGTCGGCGTGCTGCAGTGGGCGGCGGCGCAGCCGGGGCGGGATGCCGAGCCGTTCGATCAGGCCGACGGCGCCGTCGCTCCAGCTGCACGCGATGGGCGCGGCGGTGGTGGGCCGCCGTACACCGGTCTCCGAGATGGGCACTCCGGCGAGCGCGTTGAACAACTGCGACTTGCCGCTGCCGGTGGCGCCCGCGAGCGCGACGACGGTGTGCTGCCCGGAGAGCCGGCGCCGCGCGGACGCCTCGTCCAGGACGCGGCCGGCCTCGGCGAGAGTGCGGTTGTCCAGGCGGGCGCGGGAGAGCCCGACGAGCTCGCGCAGCGCGTCCAGCCGGGACCGCAAGGGCCCGTCGTACGCCAGCGGCGCGACGCTCAGCGGCCCCGGCGCCCGCGGCTCCAACGGCGCCTGGTCGGCGGCGGTGGCCTCGGTCACCCGCCGAGCGATGAGCCCGTCGTCCCATACCCCGGCGGCATCGTCATCGGCAGCGGCGCCGGCCTGGGCACGGTCATCGGGGGCGGCCTCGCCCTTCGCACGGCCGTCGGGGGCGGGCTCGCCCTTCGCACGGCCGTCGGGGGCGGCCTCACCCTTCGCACGGCCGTCGGCGGACCGCTCGGCCTCAAGACGGGCCTCGGCGTACCGGCCGCCCTTCGCACGTCCACCCTTCGCACGGTCCCCTGCGGACCGCTCGGCCGTCGTACGGTCGTCTGCCGACTGCTCGGCCGTCGTACGGTCACCGGCGGGCGGTTCGGCCTTCGTACGGACGTCGGCTGGCTGCTCGACCTTCGTACGGTCGTCGGCGGACCGCTCGGTCTTCGCGTGGGCGTCGGCGGACCGCTCGGCCTTCGCGTGGGCGTCGGGGCCGCGGTCCGCTCTCGGACGGTCGCCCGGCGTGCCGTCGAGCTCCGTACGCACCCCGGGCACGCGCGCGTGGCCACCGGCGGTACCGGAGGAGGGCTGAGCGTCGGAACGGCCGGGTTCACAGGAGGGGGCGTCTTCGCCATCGTCCCGCGTCACCTCGCCACCAGCGGCCTCTGCCTCGGCTTCCTCCGACGAGGCGGCCTGCGTTTCCTGATCCCCCGCGGAGTCCGGCACGGCATCCGTGACGGCCGCCCCCTCCTCCCCCCGGCGTTCGTCGTCGTCCACGGCGCTCTCCACTGAGTGATCCGGGTGATCCTTCTGATGCACCTGGTCCAGATCGTCGACCTGATCGACGTCACCTCTGTGATCGACGTGATCGACGTGATCGACGTGATCCACGTGATCCATGTGGTCGGAGTGTTCGTCGTCTGTGGGACGGCGACCGAGGTGATCGGTGTGCTCGGTGTGGTCCTGGTCAGTGACGGCGGTCACCGGTCACCTCTCCTTCTGCAGTACGGACAACGCGGCGATGAGTTCGGCCTGCGGCTCGGCGTGGACGTCGAGTTCGTCCAGGGGCGCGAGCCGGCGTTCGCGTTCGGCGTGCAGCACCCGGTCCACGTGTTCGGTGAGCAGCCGCCCGCCCCGGTCGCGCAGCCGCAGCGCGCCGTGGGCGCCGATCCGTTCGGCCAGGCCCTCGCCGGCGGAGCGCGCCCGGCGGCCGCCGAGCAGTGCGGTGGCGACGAGTGCGGCGACCGCTTCGGGGTCGGGCGGATTGCCGCGTTCGAGCTCGCGCACCTCCTCCTCGGCGTATTCCTCCAGTTCGCGCCGCCAGCGGCGTACCGCGAGCCCGATGCGGTGCTCGGCGCTCTCCAGACCGGAGTCGCGGTCGGCGAGGCCGGGGGCGTCCGCGCCCGGTTCCCGGCGCCAGGCCTCGTCGATGCGCTCGTCGGCGGCGGTCACGGCGCACAGCAGCAGGGTGGCGAGGCTCTCCACGAGGGCGTCGAGCAGCTCGCCGGCGGTGCAGTCGAGCGGGAAGGCGCGCCAGCGCTTGAGGGCGTCGCCGGCGAGGACGGCCCCGGCCTGCAGGCGGCCCCCTACGCGCGCGTGCTCGCTGTCGTAGGCCCCGTCGACGGCGGCGGTCAGCCGTAGCGCGGCGGCGTACTGCTGGGCGGCGGCGCCGGCGAGTTCGGGCATGCGGGACTTCAGGGAGTCGAGGACGCCGTGGACGGTGCGGGCCATGGCGTGCCGGCGGGCGGCGGGGTCCTGGGTCTGGTGCACCAGCCAGGTGCGCAGGGATGCGACAGCGCTGGCCGGGAGCAGCCCCGCGCCCCAGGCGGACTCGGGGAGTTCGGGCACGGTGAAGCGGGGTACGTCGCCGAGGCCCGCCTTGGTGAGGAGGGCGCCGTACTGCCGGGAGACCTCGGAGACGACCTGGTGCGGCACCCGGTCGAGAACGGTCACCATGGTGGCGTCGTACTCCTTGGCGGTGCGCAGCAGATGCCAGGGCACGGCGTCGGCGTAACGGGCGGCGGTGGTGACCATGACCCAGATGTCGGCGGCGCAGATCAGCTCGGCGGCCAGGACACGGTTGTCGGCGATGAGGGAGTCGATGTCGGGGGCGTCGAGGAGGGCGAGACCCGGCGGCAGGGTGTCGGCGGTCTCGATGCGCAGCACGCGCGTGGGACTGTCCCCGGGCGGGAACAGTTCGTCGTCGCCGGGCTCCTGATGGGGCACCCACACCCGGGTGAGGGCGGGCAGGATCCGTGTCCCGCTGAACCAATGATGGTCCTCCGGGTGACAGACCAGCACCGGGGTCCGGGTCGTCGGCCGCAGTACGCCCGCCTCACTGACGCGTCTGCCCACCAGGGAGTTGACGAGCGTCGATTTGCCCGCGCCGGTGGATCCGCCCACGACGGCCAGCAGCGGGGCGTCCGGCTGCCGCAGGCGGGGCATCAGGTAGTCGTCGAGCTGCGCGAGCAGTTCGTCGCGGTTGGCACGCGCGCGTGGGGCTCCCGCCAGAGGCAGCGGAAAGCGTGCGGCGGCGACACGGTCGCGCAGGGCGGAGAGTGCGTCGAGCAGCTGAGGCCGTACGTCCAAGGTCACCACATGCGAAGAATGCCCAATTTTGAGGGAATTCTGAAGCATATAGGCATGTCTGCGCGCCGATAGAACACAAGGGACGGAAGGGATGACCGGGACATGGGCACAGCCCAGGCATAACGAGTGCACAACACCCGGCCCGCGAGGCGCCAAAACCGCTGCACGATTCGCACCTGCCTGCGATTATCGGGACCGCTTCACCGAACCTCCACACCGAGCCACGGAGGCGAAGCGACAGGGGCAAGGAACCGGGAGCCCTATCCTTGTCCCCGGCACGTCAGGGTGCGGCCCGCCCGCCCCCACGACCGAGGCCACACCAGGCCCCCGTAGCTCAGTGGATAGAGCAGGCGCCTTCTAAGCGCTTGGCCGCAGGTTCGAGTCCTGCCGGGGGCGCACGTCTCCGCCCTCCCGCTTGGGAGGGCTTTTTGCTGGTCAGAGTGGGTGCGGGACGGAATGGCGAAGCCCCGGACGCCCCCTTGATGATCAAGGGCGGGATCCGGGGCTGTACGGCTGTCACCGGGTTTTCGCGGGTGGCTGTGTCGAATACGTGTCGAAGTTTGGGCCGGGGATCAGCTGGCGCCGGGTACCTCAGGGAGATGTCGTACACGGGGCGCCCGGTGGGCGACTCGTAGACGTGCGGGGGCAGTACGGCCTTGCGTGCGCTACGCCACGCCCGACGGATGACGGATGACGGATGACGGATGACGGATGACGGATGACGGATGACGGATGACGGATCCGGCGAGGATGCTCGTGGATCTCCCCGGTGTCGGTCCACTACTTCCCGACCTCAGGGGTCGCCGTGTGGATCAGCAGCTCGCACCACTGGTCGTCGGCGTCGGGCTCGGGCAGCGTCACGTCCTCGACACGCATGGCCACGGCTTCCTCGGGCTGAGGCCCGCAGTAGTACAGGGTGGCGAAGAAGGCGTGGAGCCGTTTACCACCGCGCGGCCGGCGCCGTATCCAGTCGAGGATGGCCGCCGCCTGCTCGGGATTCAGCAGGGAACGCTTACGAGGTCTGAGGTCGAGCCCGGTCTTGGCGATGTAGGTCTCGTCATGGTTCGCCCCGCTGACGGTATCCGGAGCCGGCGCTACATCGTCAGGCACGAGGCTTGCCCCGTTCGGCTCAGGCCGACGCGCGTGCGGCTCGCCACGATGGTCGACTGGGCCGGACTCTGCACCATCTGAAAGGGAGCTCAGCATGCCAATCGTCGCGGTCTTTGATATGCCGGGGATGACCCAGGCCCAATACGAACAGAGCGTGGAGAGGGTGTCCGGTCGGCCTGGCCCGGTAAAGAGCCCCGCCGACTGGCCGGTGCCCGGCCTCATTTCGCACACTGCCGCCCCCACCCCCAACGGCTGGCTCGTAGTCGATGTATGGGAGTCCGAGGAGGCATTCCAGCAGTTCGGTGAAACCATCGTGCCGATCCTGCAAGAGCTCGGCTTCCCGGAGGCGCGGCCGAAGATCTATCCAGTGTTCAACGTGGTCACCCACTAGAGATCTGAACGGCTGGGGTTACTCGGCGTCGAGTCCGGTCTTGGTGATGAAGTCGTCGATGAGGCCGGGCCGGTACTGCATCCGCGCCCGTAACCCCCGCCGTTAAAGACCTCTAGTAGGCCGCCGATCAGGAGCAGAAGCAACGTCCGTACTCCTCGGGCCCGACGGTGAAGTCGTTCGGACGATCACGCCGTAGTTCCTCATACCGTGCCGCGAACACGTCGATGGCATCACGAATCGTGCAGCCCAGCGTTTCGCGTATCGCCTTGACCGCAAAGACGTCCGGTG
The DNA here is from genome assembly GCF_055668065.1 of Streptomyces sp. NPDC097129. Taxonomy (NCBI): domain Bacteria; kingdom Bacillati; phylum Actinomycetota; class Actinomycetes; order Kitasatosporales; family Streptomycetaceae; genus Streptomyces; species Streptomyces sp. NPDC097129. The sequence goes on from NZ_JBVOQE010000001.1 coordinate 956,540, forward strand.
ATCGAGGATCTCGCGGTCGACGGTCGCCGGCAGTGCGGTCACGGGTCCTCCAAAGTCGCTGCGCACGCGCTGCTGTGGCTCGGCGACGTACGTCCCCGACCCTGCGCGGCCCTCCAGCACACCCTGGGAGATCAGCAACTCCTGAGCCCGGCGGACGACGTTCTCGCCCACCCCGCACTCCTGATTTGTGCTCTGTGGCGTTGCTGTACTCCGCTGCTGTGCTGGCACACTCGTCGTCCTCCCAGAGGGAGGGCCGCACGCCGGAGCGGGGGTCGTCAACCGCATGGCCGCCATCGGCATCACCGTCAGCCATGCCGTGGAACAGCCTGAGCCTCGGCAGGCGACCGCCGAGGAAGCATCGCTTCTGGGCATTCAGAAGTCCGCCCTCGTCACGCACATCCGGCGGACGTACTACAGCGATGAGGGGCGACCGTGGAGACAGCGGACATCGTGGTGTCCGCCGCTCACTGCGAGATCGTCTACGAGATCCCGATTAACCGTTAGCCGAGGTCGGGCGGGCACCGTCTCGCATCCACGACTGACATCACCATGGCCGGACGGCAGGTCCCCAGCGCTCACGACCCATACGTGAGGCAACTGCCGCCACTGGCCTCGATCAGCCAAGACAGCGAACCGCTGCCGAAGGGCCAACCGGTGGTGGCCACCTCGACCCAGCCGTTGCCTGGCCCGTCCGACCCCGCGTCCCACCACCACCAGCTGCGGTCGTCGCCCATACCCTCCCCGGTGGGGTCGAAGTAGTAGAGCCAGCCGGACAGCGTCCAGGGACCTCGACTGTTGTCCGCCTTCTCCTCAGGGGTCATGGCCCGCCACTTCTGGAGCCATGCCCGGGCGTTGAATGACAGGCTAGTCCCGGACTCCGCGCACTCCGGCGCACAGCGCCGCACGAACCACGTCGGCAGCAGCTCCGGCCAGCGCTCGAAGGCGGGCCAGTCATCCGTCCGCTCGACGACACACGTCAGCACGGTACGGGCATCCGCGATGACCTGTACCGGATCTTCAGCGGTGAACCGGGCCCGCACAAGGAACGGCCTCTGCTGACTGTCATCAGCTGCAAGACCGCACCGGAGACGCCGCAGCTCGCCCTTGACGATGTCCACAGCGGAGAAGTGTGCCTTGCCGCCAACTTGGCCGCATGCGATAAGCCAGTCGAATACGTGTCGACGCCCAGACGATGACGCGTGCGACGAGGTAAGAGCAGCAGGGCACCGCTTGGTGATCAAGGGCCGCCCTGAGCTGGCTTGGGCGCGCCTCGCGCTGGACCTGTATCGCGTCTCAGGTGAGGCCGTTGAAGGTCTTCAGGGTGGGGAGCGTGGGCTGTGGGTGCTGATTGGGTCGGGTTGGGGACCGCCGTGGTGGGCGTGGCGGGGACGCTCGGGGCGGCGCTCTTGACGCAGAACCGTGCTGACCGCACCAAGCGTCTGGAATTACAGGCTGCCGCGGAGCAGCGACGAGAGGAACGTCAGCACGCCGAGGCACTGTTGCAGGCGGAACAGGCTCAAGCCCGCCGGCGTGAGGGTCTCGAACTCAGGCGCAAGTGTTACATCGACCTGAACACGGCCTCCCGTCAGTATCTGACGTCGATGACCAACTACCTGCACGCACTGCGGCAAGACGTCGACGTCGACGCGTGCCTGGGGCAGCTGGAGGCCAGCCGGTCGGCGTATCGGGACCGTTATTCGGAAGCCCAGATGATCGCCCCACGCGCGGTGTTGGACGTATCCAGCGTTGCCAAGTCCCGGTTGAACACCGCGTACGGGGAGATCAAGAAGCTCGGGCCCTCCCTGTCCGGACGTGCGGACGAGCTGCAGGCACTGGAAGACGACCTGCATCGGGAAGTCTGGCCGTACGTGGGCGCGCAGAAGGGCGCCATGCGTGCCGACTTGGGCATCGAAGCCGTCGATTAGCGCAGACGCGCACGGATGGGCGTCCCTCACTCCGTTGGCGCGGACGCGCGCGTGGGCGGCCCTCGCTCCGTCGCCGTGAGTTGCTGAAGCGGCAAACTTGCTCGCCTCCTCGTCCATGTCCACCGGATGATCGGTGGTGTAGCAGCCCGCCCGCGTCCGGTGCCGGTGCCGGTGCCGGTGCCGGTGCCGGTGCCGGTGCCGGTGCCGGTGCCGGTGACAGCAACGGCCGGCCCCACGCCAGCGCCCCCGGAGGAGCCCATGCCCCACCACCCCGCGCACCCCGCAGGCCCCGCAAGCCTCACCCACCTCACACACCCCACGCACCCCGCAGCCCTCACCCACCGCACCGTCCCCTCCCCCGCCGGCCGGATTCATCTCGTCGAGCAGGGGGTGGGGCCACTCGTGCTGCTCGTGCATGGGTTTCCGGAGTCCTGGTACTCGTGGCGGCGGCAGTTGCCCGTGCTCGCTGCGGCCGGGTTCCGGGCCGTCGCCGTCGACGTGCGTGGGTACGGGCGGTCGTCCAAGCCGGGTGACACGCGCGCGTACCGGATGGTCGAGCTCGTCGAGGACAACGTCGCCGTGGTGCGTGCCCTGGGTGAGGAGTCCGCCGTGGTCGTCGGCCACGACTGGGGCGCCACCATCGCCGCGCACTCCGCGCTGCTGCGGCCGGAGGTGTTCCGCGCGGTGGGCATGCTCAGCGTGCCCTACACCCCGCCCGGCGGCCCGCGCCCCCGTGACGTCTTCGCCGCGATGGGCGGGGACGAGGAGTTCTACGTCTCCTACTTCCAGCAGCCCGGCCGCGCCGAGGCCGAGATCGAACCCGACGTACGCGGCTGGCTCGCCGGTTTCTACGCCGCCCTGTCCGCCGACACCATGCCCGCCGCCGGCGCCCCGGACCCGCACTTCATCGGCAAGGGCGGCACCCTGCGCGACCGTTTCCCCGCCGGTCGGCTGCCCGGCTGGCTGGACGAGCGGGATCTCGACTTCTACGCCGCCGAGTTCGAACGCACCGGTCTCACCGGCGCCCTCAACCGCTACCGAAACATGGACCGCGACTGGGAGGACCTCGCCGCGCTCCACGGCGCCGCCCTCACCCAGCCCTCGCTCTTCGCCGGCGGCACCCTGGACGCCTCCACCACCTGGCTCGCCGACGCGATCGACGCCTATCCGGTCACGCTGCCCGGACTGGTCTCCTCCCATCTCCTCGACGGCTGCGGTCACTGGATCCAGCAGGAACGGCCCGAGGAGATCAACGAGATCCTCGTCGGCTGGCTTTCCTCCCTGCCCCAGCCCGTCCGGGACCTCTGACCGGCCCCCCCTCACTAGCATGAGCATGACGTGACGCATGACGTGACGCCGACCGCCGAGACCCCGGCACCCCGAGATCCCGACACCCTGATCGGACACCACCGTGCCCCTGCGCTGCGCCGTGCTCGACGACTTCCAGAACGTGGCCACCGACCTCGCCGACTGGTCACCGGTCGCCGACCGGGTCGAGGTCGTCTCCTTCGACACGCACTTCACCGACGAGGACGCTCTCGCCGCCGCCCTGGCCGACTTCGACATCGTCGTCACCCTGCGCGAACGCGTCCCCTTCCCGGCCTCCGTCCTCACCCGCCTGCCCAGGCTCCGGCTGCTGATCGCCTCCGGCATGCGCAACAGCGTCATCGACTACGCCGCGGCCACCGCGCAGGGCGTCACCGTGTGCGGCACCACCAGCTCCTCCACCCCGCCCGTCGAACTGACCTGGGCGCTGCTCCTCGGCCTCGCCCGAGGCATCGTCGAGGAGAACGGCGCCCTGCGCTCCGGCGGGCCCTGGCAGTCCACCGTCGGCGCCGACCTGCACGGCAGCCGGCTCGGCCTGCTCGGGCTCGGCAAGATCGGCAGCCGTGTCGCCCAGGTCGGGCTGGCGTTCGGCATGCGGGTCAGCGCCTGGAGCCACAACCTCACCCAGGAGCGCGCCGACGAGGTCGGCGTCGAACGCGCCGCCTCCAAGGAGGAGCTGCTCACCGGCAGCGACTTCGTCTCCGTCCACCTCGCGCTGAGCGAGCGCACCCGCGGCCTGCTCGGCGCCGCCGAACTCGCCCTGCTCAAGCCGACCGCCTACCTGATCAACACCTCCCGCTCGGCCCTCGTCGACCAGGACGCGCTGCTCGCCGCCCTGCGTGAGGGCCGTATCGCCGGCGTCGGCGTCGATGTCTTCGATGTCGAGCCGCTGCCGCCCGGCCACCCGATGCGCACGGCTCCCCGCCTGCTCGCCACGCCCCACCTGGGCTATGTCTCGCGGGCCAACTACCGCACGTACTACGGCCAGGCGGTGGAGAACATCGAGGCCTACCTGGCCGGCTCGCCCGTACGTCTTCTGCCGTGACCGCGCGCCTTCCCCCGCCGGTCATCCCCGCCCGTGACCCCCAGGTCCTCGTCCGTCCGCCGGAACTCCCTGTTCAAAAAGGGTGACGGAGGCGGAAACGCCGTGACTCCCCGTCAGCGGCCGCGTTGAACGGACAGTGCGGCGGGCGATCCGCCGCCGTGCTCACCGATTCAGAAGGAGATGTGATGTCTCGCATCGCGAAGGCGGCCGCCGCCACGCTCGGTACGGGTGCCATGGTGCTCAGCGGAGCCGGTCTGGCCATGGCGGACGCGGGCGCGGGTGCCGCCGCGGTCGACTCGCCGGGTGTCATCTCGGGCAACGTCGTCCAGGTCCCGATCCACGTCCCGATCAACGTGTGCGGGAACACCGTCAACGTGATCGCCCTGCTCAACCCGGCGTTCGGCAACACCTGCGCCAACGTCAGCGACCACGGCGGCCACGACGACGACGGCAAGGGCGGCAGCAACGGCTACGGCAACTGACGTCGCCTCACCTCGCTTCCCCGAGAGTCATTCCGAGAGCCCCGGCACCTCGAGCGCCGGGGCTCTCCCCGCGTCCGGCACGCAACACGTCGTATGCCAAACGACGTCTGCCACACGACGTATGCCACACGACGGGTGCCACAAGACGTACGCCTCAGCCGTACCGGTAAATGCGGCTGACGTCCCGCAGCGAGTCCGGCGTCACGTCCCACGGCGGCAGCTTCTCGTACCGTGCCACCACCCTGCCGTGCTGCGGGGTGCCCCGGGCCGGCGGACGTTCCGGCTGGTAGGCCGCGCCCGGGTGCCGCTGCTGCCAGCGCGTCCACTGCAGGTCGATGAAGGCGTGATGCAGCCAGAAGACCGGGTCGTTGACGGACGCGCCGCCCAGCATCACGCCGCCCACCCAGCGGTGCACCCGGTTGTGGGTGTGCCACGAGGCGCTGCCCCGGCCGGTGCCCCACCCTTCCAGCTTGTTGCGGAAGCCGCGGGTGACCGTGGAGTCCCACGGCGAGACGTCGTACACCGGGTCGTTCAGCGCCGCCTCCAGCTCGGTGCGCGTCGGCAGCTCCAGGGGGTCGCGGGCCCGGCCCAGGTCGCGGGTGAGGAACCGGCCGTCGGTGACGTTCTCCTTGATCGTCCAGTTGCCCTCGCGGTAGGCGAACGGCCCGGTCGTCACCTGCTGGTCATAGCTGCGCCCGTTGCCGCCGAGCAGGTCGTCGCTCCACGGCACGGACCGGGTGCTGCGGTCGCGCGTCCAGTCCCAGTACGGCACGGTCACCGAGTCGTCGATCCGGCGCAGCGCCCGCTCCAGTTCCAGCACGAACTTGCGGTGCCAGGGCAGGAACGACGGCGCCATGTGTGCGGTACGCAGGCCGTCCTCGCCGTCGGACGTGTAGTACTCGATGTGCATCCGCACGAAGTCGTCGTACTCGCCGCGCCGTTTGAGCTCCAGCAGCGCGCGCACGAACCGCCGCTTCTCGGCGGCGGTCAGCGTGCTGACGTCCTTACGCGTGTACGCCATGGTCTCCCCCCATGTCGTCATGCCCGCCGTGCTCGCCGGGCTCCCCGGGTCCGGCCGAGCCGACCTGACCGTCCTGACCACCGTCCGGGCCACCGCCGTGGCCCCCGTGGCTCAGGGGGGTCGCGCGCAGGTGCTGGCCGGGGCCGAGGGCGTCGACCGCGGCGCGGGTCGCCTCCAGCGGTGTGGGATACGACCGGTAGTGGTCGACCATGCTCAGCCAGGTGCCGTCGGCCCGGCGCATCAGGTGCAGCGGGCGCCCGTCGACGGTGACCTGCCACTGGCCGGTGTCGAGGGTGCGCGCACCGGTGACCTTCACACCCTGGATGCGCCGGCCGCGGTAGGTCTCGTCGAACCCGGTGTCCTCGCCGCCGTCCGCCGCGTGCCGCGGCCACGCGGCCAGTGCCGGGGTGAACGCCAGCGCGATCCCCGGCACGAGCAGTCCGCGCAGCATCTCCCGCCGCGTGCCGTGCACGGGCCCCGGTCTGGCCGGTGCCGCCGCCCCCTCGCCGTTCACCGTCACCGGGCCGACGCTCACGACCATGCTGTGCTCCTCGTCCGCTGCGGGCTGCCGTCGACTCCGCGTCCCGGGCGGCCGCAGCTCCGCTCCGCTGTGTCGACACCGCTAACCGCCCGGCACCCGCCCGGGTCACCACGCAGCGCCCATCCGGCTCATACGACACGCGTACGGCACGGCGCCGGGCCCCGGGGAACGCCTCGTGCGGCAGGGGGCCGGGGCCGCCGCGCCCCGGGCCTGCCCCGCGCGCTACAGGCCGGGGCCCAGCCCCAGCCCCGCCCGCGGCACCGTCTGCAGCACCGGAGTGATCACGCCGACCTCCGGAAGCTTCGGCTCCGGGAGGCCGAACCGGCCGGGGCGCGGCGCGGTGAGCGGGGCGTCCAGGTTCAGACCCGGGCCGAGCGTGCGCAGGTCGGAGGCGGGCGCGTCGAGGCCGAGGTGGTCGAAGTCGTCACCGAGGAGGTGCGGCAGCGGCGCGCGCAGGCCGGCGCCGGGCAGTCCGGCCCCGAGCGGAAGCTGCGGGAGCATCCGCTCGGGCAGCAGGCGGCCCTCGACGTAGCGCGGGCCCTCGGGCGAGCCGGGCTTCGGCAGCGGCAGTTCGCCGCCCACCTCGGGCAGCTCCATGTGCAGGGCCTTCTCCGCGCCCTTCAGCGGCACGGGGACGGGGATCGCGTCCACCGCGGCGGCGGGGGCGGCGCCGGCCGCGGCGGCCACGCAGGTGAGCACGGCGGCGAGGGTTCCTCGGGTGGTCGACTTCATTTCGGGTGGGGGCCCTTTCACGAGTTCGGGGGCTGAGCGTGCGTACCTCTCAACGAGCCGGAATTCGCGACCAGCGCACAATTCGCCCGGCTGCCGCAGTAGTAGGACCGGGTAAGGGTCAGCCCGCTCGCATGTCCCGCGCCCGTGTCAGCGGCGCACGCTGCGTGCCGGAAGGACGATGTGCGCGGCGGCCTGGAGGGTCTCCTCGGCACCGGCGAACTCCGCGAGGGCCTCCGGTTCGACGGCCTTGCCGGGCTCGGCCTCGGGCCACGCGCGCGTGGTGAACACCAGGTAGGCGTAGCCGCGCTCGGCGGCCGCGGCGAGCCACTCGGGCGGCGGGGCGCACTGCGCGACGAGTGGGTGCAGGGTGACGACGGCGGCGCCGGACTCGACGAGCAGGGTGACCGGCAGGCTGGGCCGGGCGTTGCCGTCGACCAGGTCGCCGCCGACGGGCAGGCCGTTGTCGCGGAGCAGCCGCTCCACCGCGGCGGCCGTCCCCTCGGGGCCGTCGGCGGTGTCGCCGAGGGAGTAGACGAGGAGGTAGGGCATGTCGGCGCCGTCGGGCGCCTCACCGCTCCAGGGCATCATCACGAGAGTGCCCAGGTCTGCTGCGCGGAACGGGGCTTCGCTTGAGGTTGAGGTCACCGCGCGACCATATCGGCGGGCGCCGGCCCCGCCCGGCCCGCGCTCACTCGACCGGACGACGGGCGGCGGGCGCTCCACACGATCGAGGGAACCGCCTCGAACAGCACCTCGCGGACATGACCGAGGGCCGGTTCCCCGTGCGGGCGGGTGCGCTCGCACCCGGCCCGCCGGAACCGGCCCTCGACGACGGGCTGTGCTCAGCCGCCCAGCGGCAGGCCGCCGAGCAGGCCGCTCTTGTTCACGGTGGCGGTGGCGCCCTTCACCGTGTTGAGCACGGAGTCCTTCTTCTCGGTGTCCAGCGCGTCCGACTGGTGCTTGAGCGGCATGAGGTCGCTGGTTTCGATGGGACCCTTGGTGAGGGAGTTCACCGCGCCGTTGAGGCTGGTCGGCGTGAGGTCCGAGGTGGTGTGGGCGAACGCGGGCGCGGCGGCACCCGCGAGGACCATCGAACCGGCAACGACCGCTGCGGCCTTCAGGGACTTCATCGTGTTCCTTTCCTCGGCAACGAAGATCGCCTCAGGGAATTGTGTCGCCCTGCCTAACGATTCGTGCCGGACGCGGAAACCAGGTGCGCAGAAACTTCTGCAGCGCACCCGGAATCCCACCCGGAAGGAGGGTGTGTCTCATCGGCGTTTCTCAACGTCGTATGAGATCTCTGGAATTTCGCCGACCGGTCGGTCACTCACGACGCCGACGGCGCGGGCGTCAGCGGCAGGGGCGCCGGAAGCGTGGAGGCCGTCGCAGCGGCCGGCACGTCGGTCAGCCCGCTCACGCCGGACGTGGACACGCCGTTGTCCTTCAGCGTGGCGTTGACGAGGTTGACGACGCCGGTCACGAGGCCGTTCGTGGCGGGGCCCATCTGGGAACTGTCGGTGGAGCTGGTGGCCTTGACCAGGGCGTCGACGGCCTTCTGCAGGTCGGCGAGAGCGGCGTCCGTGTTCCCGGAGGCGGTCGTCGCGGGGGCGGCCGGGGTGGTGGCCGTACTCGGCGTGGTGGCCGTGCCCGGCGTGGTGGTGACCGTGGCGGTCGATGCCGACGGCAGGTTCGCCTGGACGTTTGCGAGTGCGTCCTGGACGGAGTCGGTGAGGTCGGCCGCGTCGTCGGCGCCGAGCTGGCCGGCGCCGGTGCCGAGGAGGTTGCCGAGCAGGTCGGTGACCGGCTTGAGCAGCGCGCCGAGGTCGCCCAGGCCCGCCACCTGGTCGAGCACGCTGTCCGCGTCGGGGGCGGGCGCCCGGGACGCCGCACGGTGGTCCCCGTGGGCGGCGTCGGCCGCCAGGGCGGAGGGGGCGGCGATGCCGAGGGCGAGGGTGGCGCAGAGCGCGGTGGACGCGACACGCCGGACGGACAGACCACGCATGGGGGTTCCTTTCGATGTGCGAAGGGCCTTGAGCCCACCGTGCGAGCGCCCGTCACATCGCGCAACCGATCGAATCCGCGCGGTGATCGCACGTTCTCCGCAGCACCGCCGTCCGCCCTGGTGAGACGGCCCGGACGGCCGGGCCGAGCCCCGGCACGCACGGCACCACCGCATCCCCCGTTCGGGTCACACACGCGGACCGGCCGCCCTTCCTCTAAGGAAGGGCGGCCGGTCAGATGCGTACGACGTCAGTCGTTGACGCAGGTGTTGCCGAAAGCCGGGTTCAGCAGACCGATGATGTCGACGGTGTTGCCGCAGACGTTGACCGGGATGTGGATCGGAACCTGGACGACGTTGCCCGAGATGACGCCGGGCGAACCGTGAGCGGCGGCACCCGCGCCGGCGTCGGCGGCGGCCACGCCGGCACCACCGGCGACGGCCGCGACGGCGGCGGAGGTCAGGACCAGGCCCTTCGCGATACGCGACATGGAGAGGTGCTCCTTGGGTTGAAACAAAACACTCGGGCGATTGCCCGGCGTTGTGTCAACGCGTGGCGCCGCCGGGAGTTGTGCCGCCAATGGGGTGATGCGGCCGCCTCCCGGCTTCACCATTCCGACACACTTGCCGGGTTTCGCCGGATTAGTCCGGTTGGCAACTAGAGTTGCGGACCTCCGGGGCACCGGAAGAGGCGCCGGCCAAGGGGCCGGCCACGGGCCGGCCGAGGACCGGTCGGGGCCGCGAAGGGACACCTCGGACAGGGGAGTCCTCCGACCACCTGTGCGAACAGGACCGCCCATGCGTTCGATCTGGCCAAGGGGTTGCGGCGCGGTGGTGACCAGCCGGCCTCCCGGCTCGTTTCCCAGCGGGACGCGGCGTGGGCCGACGCGCTCCTCGCCGCCGTCGACGACCGGCAGCAGACGCGTTCCCGCCCGTGACGAGGACCATCCGTGAGCGAGGAAACCGCGCCATGCACCAGCAAGCCACCGCCCCTCAGGTCCGGGTCCTGCATGTCACCCAGCCCGTGGACGGCGGGGTCGCCCGGGTCGTGACCGACCTGGCCCGCGCCCAGCTCGGCGCCGGCCTCGACGTGGCGGTCGCCTGTCCCGACGGCCCCCTCACCGCCGTACTGCGCACTCTCGGCGCGCAGGTGCGGCCCTGGTCCGCCACCCGCTCGCCCGGTCCCGGTCTCACCGCGGAAGTACGGCGTCTCGCGCGGCTGGTGGCGGACGTACGCCCCGACCTGGTGCATCTGCACAGCGCGAAGGCGGGGCTCGCCGGGCGGCTGGCCGTGCGGGGGCGCGTCCCGACCGTGTTCCAGCCGCACGCCTGGTCGTTCGAGGCGGTCGGCGGGCCGGTTGGCGCGCTGTCGCTGGCCTGGGAGCGGTGGGGGGCGCGCTGGGCGCCCGCGGTGGTGTGCGTGAGCGAGGCGGAGCGCGCGCGGGGTGAGCGCGCCGGAGTGCGCGGGCGCTGGTCCGTGGTGCCCAACGGCATCGACCCCGGCCGCTTCCGGCCGGGCGACGCGGCCCGCGCGCGGGCCGAGCTGCTGCCGGGCGCGGAGGCGGCGGGGCCGCTCGTGGTGTGTGTGGGACGGCTGTGCCGGCAGAAGGGCCAGGACGTCCTGCTCGACGCGTGGGACACCGTGGCCCGTCAAGTCCCGCACGCCCGGCTGGCGTTGGTCGGGGACGGGCCCGAGCGTGATTCCTTACGCGCCCATGCCCCGCGGTCCGTGCTGTTCCCGGGCGCGGTCCGCGACCCCGCGCCCTGGTACCGGGCCGCCGACCTGGTGGTGCTGCCCTCGCGCTGGGAGGGCATGGCGCTGGCCCCGCTGGAGGCGATGGCCTGCGCACGGCCCGTGGTGGTCACCGACGTGGACGGCGCCCGCGAGAGCCTGCCGCCCGCGCTCGCCGGACCCGGCCTGGTGCCCCCCGCGGACCCGGCGGCGCTGGCCGGCGCCGTCACCGGGCTGCTGCGCGACGCGTCGCTGCGCGTGTCGCTCGGCCGGCTGGGACGCCGTCACGTCCTGTCCACGCACGACGTGCGGCACACCGCCGAGGCGCTCGCGGACGTCTACCGCGCGCTGCTCGACGGCCCGCCCGCATCCCGCGTCGTGCCCTCCGAGTGCAGGGAGTCCATCCACTCGTGACCGCGGAAAGCACCGTTCCCCCGCCCGGCGCGCCGCCCTACGCGCCCGTCGCGGTCAGGCCGCGACCTGCCGACGGCTTCCGGATCCCGCCGCGCCGGCCGCCCGCGCGGCCGCCCTCGCCGCTGCCGCTGCTCGCCGCCGACGCGCTCGCCGCACCCGCCGGCGCGCTCGCCCTCACCGGGGCACACCAGCACCTGCTTCTGACCGCCGCCCTGGTCGCCGCGACGCTGCTGCTGCGTCCGCGCGCCCCGCGGCCGGTGACCGGGGTGCTGGACGAACTGCCCGCCGTGTGCGGCCGGATCGCGGTGGGCTGGCTGGTGCTCGCCGCCGCCGTCGCCGCGTACCGCCCCGAGCACGCGCTGTCCGCCCACGCCCTGCTGCTCGGTGTGGCGGTGCAGTCGGCGGCCGCCTGCGCCACCCGCGGCACGGTGCACTGGCGGCGCCGGACCGCGCTGCTGCGCCGCCCCCGCCCGGCCCTCGTCGTCGGCGCCGCGCCGGCCGCGCAGCGGGTGGCCGCCGCCGTGCTGCGCCACCCGCGCTGCGGGGTGCGCCCGGTGGGCGTGGTCGCCGAACACCCCGAGGGCGCCGACGGCCTGCCCGTGCTCACCACCGGCGAGGAGGTGCAGCGGGCGCTCATCCAGAACGGGGTGCGGGACGTCCTCGCCGTCCACCCGGCGCTGCGCTCACCCCAGGGTCCGCTGCTGCGGGCCCTCGCCGAGTCGGGCTGCACGGTGTGGGAACTCGACGCGGACTCTCCGTCGTACGCCTCGCGGGACCAGCTCGCCGGGTTCGCCTGCCGGCGGCTCCGGTCGGGCGCCCCCAGGACGAGCCCGGGCAAGCGGCTGCTGGACGTCGTCGTCGCCGGGGCGCTGCTGGTGCCGGCCGGCCCGGTGCTGCTGGTGTGCGCGGCCGTGCTGCGGATCACCGGCGGGCCCGGTGTGCTGTTCCGGCAGGAGCGGATCGGCAAGGACGGGCGGCCCTTCACGCTGCTGAAGTTCCGCACCCACCGCCCCGCCGACGCGCACGAGTCCGCCACCCGCTGGAGCGTGGCCGGCGACGGGCAGATGCGCCCGTTCTGCCGGTTCCTGCGCCGCACCTCCCTCGACGAGCTGCCGCAGTTGTGGAACGTCTTCCGCGGCGACATGAGCCTGGTCGGGCCGCGTCCCGAACGCCCCTACTTCGTGGCCCGGTTCAGCCAGACCCACCCCGGCTACGCGGCCCGTCACCGCATGCCGGCCGGTCTGACCGGACTCGCCCAGATCAGCGGGTTGCGCGGCGACACCTCCATCGAGGACCGGGCCCGCTTCGACAACGCCTACATCGACAACTGGTCGCTGTGGCAGGACGTGTGCATCCTGCTGCGCACCGCGGCCGCGCTGCTGCGCCCGAGCGGGAGCTGACACCCCATGAGCCTCGCCCTGCCGCAGCCGCTGCGCCCGCCGAAGTCACCGGTGTGGGCGGTGGTGGCCGTGCTCGCCCTGCTCGCCCTGCCCCAGAACCCGGACGCCGAGGGCGGCGCGGGCCCCGCCGACGCGGTGTCGGCGCTGGTGGTCCTGGTGTGCGTCGTACGGCTGCTGCGGCAGCGCCGCCGCCCCCTTTCCCGTACCGCCGCCGTGGTCCTCGCGCTGCCGGTGGCCGGGGTGGCGCTGGCGGCGCTGCACGCGGCGTCGCCCGGCGCCGGGATCACTGGGCTCGGCCGCTACCTGCAGATCTTCGTCCTGGTCCCGGCCGCGGTCCTGCTGCTGATCCGCGACCGGCGCGACGCGCGGCTGCTCGCCTGGGCGCTGGTCGGGCTCGCCCTGTGGCAGGGGGCGGTGGGGGTGCAGCAGTACGTCACCGCGACCGGCGCCTCCTACCAGGGCGAGGACGTCCGCGCGGTCGGCACGTTCGGCCCGCAGGACGTGATGGGCATGGCCACGGTGGTCTCCCTCGGCCTGGTGACCGCCGTCGGCCTCGCGCTCGGCCACGCGGACGTACGGCGCCGGACGGCCGCCGCCGTGTGCGCCGTGGCCCTGCTGCTGCCGCTCGCGGTGTCCTTCAGCCGGGGCGCCTGGATCGCGACCGCCGTGACCTGCGCCGTACAGCTGGTGCTGGCCGGGGTGCGGCGGGCGCTGAAGGTGACGGCGGCCGTGGTGGCCGCGGGCGTGGTCCTGGTGGGCGGGCTCGGTGTCGGTTCGGCGATGCTGCAGGAGCGGATCAGCAGCATCACCCGGGTCACGGACGCGCCGGACCAGTCGGTGACCGACCGGTACACCCTGTGGGCGGCCGCCGTGGACATGTGGCGCGAACAGCCGCTGACCGGCGTCGGGTTGAAGGGCTTCCCGGAACACCGCGACGCGCACGCCTCCCTCGCGCTGTCCTCCGGCAGCGACACCGAGGGCGCGGGCGCGGCCTTCCGCCGGCAGCCGCTGCTGTCGCCGCACAACATGTACCTGCTGGTGCTGAGCGAACAGGGCCTGATCGGTCTGCTCGCCCTGGCCGGCGGCTGGCTGGCGCTGCTGGTGCGCGCCCTGCTCGGACTGGTGCGCACCCGGCGGCACGCGGGCCCGGCCCTCGACTGCGCGCTGATCGCCTGCGGGCTGCTGCTGTGGCAGCTCGTCGACTTCGTGTACGCCGACATCGGCGGCCCCTCGACGGTCCTGACCGCGGTGTGCCTGGGTCTTACGGCGTGGTGGGCGCTGGCGGAGACCACCGGTCGCGGGGAGATCCCCCTTCGCGGGGAGATCACCGGTCGCGGGGAGACCACAGGTCGCGGGGAGATCCCCTTTCGCGGGGAGATCGCCGGTCGCGGGGAGACCTCACGATGACGGTGACCCCTCCCGGTGCCCCCCGCACCGATCCGCCGGCCCCGGCAGGCGACGCCCGCCCGCCGGCGTCCCCGGCGCCCGCCGTTCCCCTGCCCGCGCCCGCGTCGGCTCCCCCCAACCCGGCCGCCGACCACCTCGCCCCCGTCTCCGCCCGTTTCCTCGCCCGCGCCGCGCTCGTCACCGCGGCCCTGTCCATCGCCGGGGCGCTGCTCGGGCTGGTGCGGGACCAGGCGCTGGCGCGGCTGTTCGGCGCGGGCAGCGGCACGGACGCGTTCCTCGTCGCCTGGACCGTGCCGGAGTTCGCGGCGACGCTGCTCATCGAGGACGGGCTGGCGTTCGCGCTGGTGCCGGCGTTCAGCGTGGCGCTGGCGCGGCGGGCGCGGGGTGCGCCCGGCGACCCGGTGCGCGCGCTGCTCGCCGCCACGCTGCCCCGGCTCGCGCTCGCCTTCGCGGCGGTCGGCGCGCTGCTGATCGTCACCGCGCCCCAGGTCGTCGAGGCCCTCGCGCCCGGCCTGCCCGACCCGGCGCTCGCCGCGGACTGCACCCGGCTGACGGCGACCTGTGTACTCAGCTTCGGGCTCGCCGGGTACTGCAGCGCCCTGCTGCGGGCGCACCGCCGCTTCACCGCTCCGGCGGCGATCTACGTGGCCTACAACGCCGGCATCATCACCGTGATGCCGCTGCTCGGCGGCCGGCTCGGGGTGCGGGCGGCCGCGCTCGGCGTCGCGGTCGGCGGCTGCCTCATGGTCGTCGTACAACTGCCGTCGTTGGTACGTCAGTTGCGGCGGTACGGTGTTCCGCAGGTGCCCGGCGGTCAGGTGGCCGCGGCGCAGCCGATGGCACTGGCGCTGCTCGGCAGCGTGCTGCTGTTCGCGCTGTGCCGGCAGTCGCAGGTGCTCGTCGAGCGGTATCTCGGCTCCACGCTCCCGGCCGGGGCGATCTCGCACCTCAACTACGCGCAGAAGGTCGCGCAGATCCCGATGACGCTGTCGGTGATGCTGTGCACGGTCACCTTCCCGGTGGTGGCCCGCGCGCTGGCCGACGGCGACACCGAGCGGGCCCGCGGCCGGGTGGAACGGGACCTGGCGACGGCCACCTGCCTGGTGCTGGCCGGCACCGCGGCCGTCTGGGCGTGCGCCCCGCAGCTGGTCGAACTCCTCTTCCAGCGCGGCGCGTTCACCGCGCACGACACGGCGGCGACGGCCGGTGTGATGCGGGTGTACGCGCTCGGGCTGCTCGGCCAGACCCTGGTCGGCGTGCTGGTGCGCGCCTACTTCTCGGCGGGCCGCGCCACCTGGTACCCCCTCGCCGCGATGGCCGCCGGGATCACCGTGACCTGCTGGCTGGGCGCGGCAACCGTGGGCCCCTGGGGGGTGCGCGGCATCGCCGCGGCGAACGCCTGCGGCATCACCGTGACCGCGGCGCTGCTGCTCGCGCGGGCCGGCGCCCGCGGTGTCCCGGTCCGCGTGCCGCGCGTGCTGCGGGAGCTGACCCGGCCGCTCACGGCGGCGGTGGCCGCGACGGCGGCCGGGGCGTTCGCGGCGAGCCGCCCGGGGTCGGCGGTGGCCGGCCTGGCGGCGGGCGGCGCGACCGTCGCCGGTGTCTTCTTCCTGCTCTGTCTGGCCCTGGGCGCCGAGGGCTGCGCTCCCGCACTCCGCTCCGTACGAACCGTCACACGGAGGATCACGCATGGCCGCACCCGTTGAGCACTCCCCCCGGGTCGCCCGCGTCGGACCGGGCCCGTTCCCCTGGGTCGCGATGTACCACTCGGTGCACGAGAGCCGGGACGACCCCTACCGCATCACGGTCACCCCCGACCGGCTCGCCGCGCAGTTCCGCTGGCTGCGCCGGCACGGGCTGCGCGGGGTGTCCCTGGCCGACCTGCTCGCCGCCCGCGCCCGCGGCGCCGGCCGCGGCCTGGTCGGGCTCACCTTCGACGACGGCTACGCAGACTTCGTCGACCACGCCCTGCCGCTGCTGCGCCGCTTCGGCTTCGGCGCCACGCTGTTCGTGCTGCCCGGCCGGCTCGGCGGCGACAACGACTGGGACCCGCTCGGCCCGCGCAAGCCGCTGCTGACCGCCGACGGGGTGCGGCGCGCGGCGGCCGCCGGCGTGGAGATCGGCTCGCACGGCCTGACCCACGTCGACCTCACCCGCGCCGACGAGGTGACGCTGCGCGCCGAGACCACCGCGAGCCGTGCCCTGCTCACCGAGGTCACCGGCCGGGAGGTGCGCGGCTTCTGCTACCCCTACGGCGCCGTCGACGACCGCGCGGTGGCCGCCGTACGGGACGCCGGATACGCCTACGCCTGCGCCATCGACCCGGGGGCGCTGACCGGCCCGCACGCCCTGCCCCGCGTCCACGTCGACCAGCGCGACACCGCCGTGCGGCTCTTCCTCAAACACCGGCTGCACCGCCTGCGCCGCCGCCCGCTCGCGCAGGGCGCGCAGAGTGCGCCGGGTGCGAAGGGCGCGCCGGGTGCGAAGGGCGCGCCGGGTGCGCCAGGTGCGAAGGGTGCGCCGGCCCCGCGCCGGGAAGGAGCACGATGAAAGCCCTGCACATCATCACCGGCCTCGGCGTCGGCGGCGCCGAGCAGCAACTGCGGCTGCTGCTGCGGCACCTGCCCGTCGACTGCGACGTCGTCACCCTCACCAACCCCGGCCCGGTCGCCGCGGGACTGGTCGCCGACGGGGTACGCGTCATCGACCTCGCCATGGCCGGCAACCGCGACCTGGCCGCGCTGCCCCGCCTGGTGAAGGTGATCCGCGCGGGCGGCTACGACCTCGTCCACACCCACCTGTACCGGGCCTGCCTGTACGGCCGGCTCGCCGCGCGCCTCGCCGGGGTGCGGGCGGTCGTCGCCACCGAGCACTCCCTCGGCGACACGCAGATCGAGGGCCGCCCGCTGTCCTCCGGGGTGCGCGCGCTGTACCTGGCCGGCGAGCGCCTCGGCGCGGCGACCGTCGCCGTCTCCGCGACGGTCGCCGCCCGGCTCGGCCGCTGGGGCGTGCCCGCCTCCCGGGTCACGGTCGTCCCCAACGGCATCGACGTGGACCGCTTCCGTTTCGACCCGCTGCGGCGCCTGGACACCCGCCGGTACCTGGGCCTGCCGGAGGACGCCTACGTCGTCGGCGGCATCGGGCGGCTCGCCCCCGGCAAACGCTTCGACGTCCTGATCCGCGCGCTCGCCCGCCTGCCCGGAGACTGCCGGCTGCTGCTGGTCGGCGGCGGCCCGCAGGAGCCGTCGCTGCGCCGCGCCGCGCGGGAGGCCGGCGTCGCCGACCGGGTGCTGTTCACCGGTGAGCGGCCCGCCCTGCCCGACGGCGGCCCGGGCCCCGACCTGCCGTCGCTGGCCTGCGCGATGGACGTACTGGTCTCCCCGTCCGCGGAGGAGGCGTTCGGCCTGGCCGTCGTCGAGGGCCTCGCCTCGGGGCTGCCCGTGCTGTACGCCTCCTGCCCGGCCCTGGAGGACCTGCCCCCGCACACCGCGGCCGGCGCCCGCCGGGTCACGGGCGGCTCCCAGGAGTTCGCCGCGGCCATCGCCGAGGTCCGCGCTCTCGGACCGGCGCCGCGCACCGTCCCGGAGGCCGCCCGCCACTACGCCATCGGCCGCAGCGCCGCCCGGCTCATGGACGTGTACACGGCCGCCCTCACCGCCCCGTTCGCCCCGTCACCCACCCCACCCGCGCAGAAAGCCGGCATGTCATGACCGACACCCCCGCCCGCGCCCACCGCCGCCCCCTCCTCGCCCGGACCCGGGCGCTGCCGCCGTGGGCGCTGCTCGCGGCCGGCGCGCTGACCGGCGCCCTGGCCGGCGGGGCGTACGGCGTGCTGACGCCCGCCCAGTACACGGCCACCGCGTACGTCGTCGCCGTCCCCACCGACAAGGCCGACCCGGCGTCCGCGCTCGGTTTCGCGCAGGCCTACGGCCGGGTCGCCACCCAGCTCGCGGTGCTCGGCGACGCCCAGGTGGCGGCCGGGGTGCCCGTGACGGAGCTGCAGGACAGCGTGCGCACGGCGACCTCCCCGGACGCCCCCATGGTCTCCGTCACCGCCACCTCCTCCCGGCCCGCCCTGGCCGCCGACATGGCCAACGCCGTCGCCCGCGCCCTGACCCGGCACGCCGAGGTCACCAAGGGCACCACCCATGTCGAACTCCAGCAGTTCGCCCGCGCGCCGAAGCCGACCGAGCCGTCCTCCGCCTCCGCCGCGCTCACCACGCTGGTGGGGGCGAGCGCGGGCGGGCTGCTCGGCGGGCTGGCGCTGCTGGTCCGCCCGCGCCGCGAGGGCGAGGACGCCGGCGGTACGCGCCCCGCGTCCGTGCCGAGCCCGGCCCTGGCCGCCGACGCGCAGGGAACGCTGTGACGCTGGCCCCCACACAGGCGCCGCCGGCGTACGCCGCCGAGGTCGTCACCGACGAGGCCGCCTTCGCCGCCCTCGGCCCGGCCTGGACGCGGCTGCACCGGCGCTGCTCCACCGCGACCCCGTTCCAGACCCACCCCTGGCTGCACTCCTGGTGGCTGTCCTACGGCCGTCCCGGCCGGCTGCGGCTGCTGCTGGTGCGGCACGGCGCCGACCTGGTCGCCGCGGCCCCGCTGACCTGCGTGCACCGGCCGCTGCCCGCGCTGGTGCCGCTGGGCGGGGCGGTCTCCGACTACGGCGACGTGCTCGTGGACGACGCACACGCCGACGCCGCGCTCACCGCCCTCACCGACCTGCTCGCGAAGGCCGCCCGCACGGCGCTGATCGACCTGCGTGAGGTACGGCCCGGCGGCGCGGCGCAGGCAATCCACGACCGCTGGCCCGGCCCCCGCCGCCGGGTCGCGGACTCCCTGTGCCTGGAGCTGCCGGCCGTCCCGCTCGCCGACCTGGTGGCGCGGCTGCCCTCGGCGAAGGCGCGGCAGCGGGTGCGGGCGAAGCTGCGCAGGCTCGACGCGCTCGGTGTGCGGCGCCGGACCGTGGAGGCGGAGCAGGTGCCCGAGGCGATGGGGCGCCTGCTGCGGCTGCACGAGCTGCAGTGGCAGGGCCGCGGCGTGACCGGCGAGCACCTGAGGCCGCGGTTCCGCGACCACCTGGAGCGCGCGGCCGGGGCGATGGTGCGCTCCGGGGACGCGGTGGTCACCGAGTTCCTGCTGGACGGCGAGGTGGTCGCCGTCGACCTGACCCTGCGCTCACCCCGGCTGACCGGCGGCTATCTGTACGGCGCCCACCCCGGCCTGCGCGAACGCAAGGCCGATGTCGCGGTCATGCTGCTGGACGCCTGCGCCGAGCACACCGGCGGGCAGGGCACGCTGAGCCTGCTGCGCGGCGACGAGCCGTACAAGCGGCACTGGCGGCCCGAACCGGTCGTGAACCAGCGGCTGTTGCTGGCCCGTCGGCGCACCGCGCCGCTGCTGGCGGCGGCGCTCGCCGAGGTGACCGCGCGGCGCCGCGCCAGGGAGCTGCTGCGGCGCCGCGGGTGAGCCCTATCGGGTACGGGACCACCAGTCGACCTTGATGCACAGCTTCCCGCCGAGCCAGTACTCCACCCAGTCGCCCAGGTCCAGCGGCGAACAGCTCTTGGACGGCTTCGGCGTCGTCGACGGCTTCGGCGTGACCGGCGTGGTGGGCACGGTGGGCGTGGTGGGCACGGTGGGCGTGGTGGGGGTGGTGGGCTTGGTCGGCTGCGGGGTGGCGGGGTGGCCCTGGCCGGACAGCACGGAACGGTAGACCTGGGCGGCGCGCGGGTTGCCGGAGCACTGCCAGACGCCGTGCGGGCAGTAGTCGGTCAGCGTGTTGTACACCGGCTTGTGCTCGGCCATCCAGGCGAGCATGCCGCGCATGTACTCCGGGTTGTCGCCGTTGCGGAACAGGCCCCACTCCGGGAACGAGATCGCCTTGTGGTGGGCCTTGGCGAAGTCCGCGTGCGCCTGCAGACCGTAGGGTTCGCGCACCTGCTCGGCGAAGGGCATCCCGGACGGCTGGTCGTAGGCGTCCATGCCGATGATGTCGACCGTGTCGTCACCGGGGTAGCACTCGGTCCACGGCACGGCGTCCCGGCCGCGGCTCGGGGTGAAGTCGAAGCGGAACCGCTGCCCCGGCACCGAGCGCATGGCGGTGACGATCCGCTGCCAGTACGCCTTCCACGCCTGCGGGTCGGGGCCGCAGCGGTGGGTGTACGTGGTGCCGTTCATCTCCCAGCCGAGCACGATCACGGTGTCCGGCACCTTCAGCTGCACCAGCCGCTCGGCGAGCCGGCGGAAGTGGTGGTCGTACTGCCCGGCGGCGCCCTGCCGCAGCATCCGGCGGACCTCCGCGTCGGGGACGCCCTCCTCGTTGCGCTCCAGCATGGGCACGTTGAGGACGAGCATCCGGTCGGCCTTCTGCCGCCGCCAGTCCGCCCAGACGTCGAGGAAGCCGGGCGGCCCCTCGATGTTCCGCCAGCGGTCGCCGGGCAGATAGGTGTGGCCGACGCGGATCTCCGCACCGCCGAGCCACTGGCTCAGCGCGGCCATCCGCGCCACGCCGAGCGGCCCGTAGTCGAGGTAGGCGCCGAACGCGGGGACGACCGCTTCGGGGCTCTTCGGCGCGCCGGGCAAGGCGGGGGTGGGTGCGGCCGGGGTGGTGGTCGTCGTGCCGTGCGGGGTCGCCGAGGACGGCGTCGGCGCGGTCGCGGCCGGGGCCGGGGGCGCGGGGGTGATGGGAGCGGGAGCCGGCGGGTCGCCGGCGCGGGTCGGACCGGCGGCGAAGCCGGGGACCGGGGCCAGGGCCGCCGACGCGGCGACCACGGCCGCGATGACCGCCGTCCGCCGGCACCGTGCGCGTGGCTTGGGTGGCGCCATGTCTGCTCCTCTCTCCACTCCCGCGCCGCCGGCCGGGGCCGGCTGACACGCCGTGAGTTACTGACACTCAGTCATACGAGAGGACGATCTGCCACCGTGCGACCGCGTCCGGGTGAGCCGTTCCGCCGCACAGGTGACGGGCCACCGACCGGGGCGTGCGAAAGCCCCGCATCCGGGGCGGATGCGGGGCCGGGCCCGAAGGCGTCATCGGTGGGACGCGGAGCGGCCCCGTCGGTAAAGGATCACGCCGCTCGCGATCAGTGCGGCGCTGACCCCGGAGGCGGCCAGCATGGCGGCGCTACCGGTGTTGGGCAGACTCGGGTGGTGATGCCCGTGGTGCTCGTGCCCACCGTGCTCCCCGCCGGGCGGGGTGCTGTAGGACGGCGGGGTCGTGTACGGCGGAGGCGACGTGTGCGGGGGCCTCGTGTGCGGCGGAGGCGACGTGTGCGGGGGCCTCGTGTGCGGCGGAGGCGACGTGTGCGGGGGCTTCGTCGTGGGAGGAGGCGACGTGTGCGGCGGCCTCGTGGTGGGAGGAGGCGACGTGTGCGGCGGCTTCGTGGTGGGAGGAGGCGACGTCACCGGCGGGGAGGAGTGCGGAGGCGGGGACGTGTAGGGAGGCGGGGAGGTGTACGGGGGCGGCGACGTGTGCGGGGGCGGCGAGGTGTGCGGCGGGGACGAGTGGTCCCCGTACCCGCCACCGGGGGTGTCGCCGTAGCCCCCGCCCGGGGTGTCACCGTGCCCCCCGCCCGGGGTGTCGCCGTACCCGCCACCGGGGGTGTCGCCGTAACCCCCGCCGGGTGTGTCGCCGTACCCGCCGCCGGACGAGGTGCCGTGCCCATGGCCCGCGCCCGGGACGTCCGGGATGTGGACGCCGCCCGGCACGTCCGGGACGTGGACGCCACCGGGGACGTGCCCGGCGCCGGCACCGGGGAAGTCGTCGCCGTAGCCGTTGTCGTCGGACGACCTGGTGTGGGCGCGCGAGGCGTGGGAGTGACCGGCGTTCGCGCAAGAGTTGCCGAACGCGGGGTCGAGGGCGGCGATGACGTCGATGGAGTTGCCGCAGGCGTTCAGCGGCACCTCGACCGGGATCTGGACGCTGTTGCCGGACAGTGCGCCCGGCGAGTTGTGGGCTGCCCCGGCCGCGTGTCCGTCGGCGAGGGCGGGACTTCCGTACAGGGACAGAATGCTCGTCGCGGCGGCGGCAGCGACCATTCCCCTGCTCAGGCTCTGTCGCAATCTCGTGGTCTTCCTGCTGGGAGAGGTGGAAAAAAGGCCGGCCTTGGCGCAGTGAAGCGGTGGGCCAAGGCCGGCCTTGTCACAGCCGAGCGGCTGAGGTGTCCGGTCGTCAGTCGTTGACGCAGACGTTGCCGAATGCCGGGTTGAGCAGGCCGATCACGTTGATGCTGTTGCCGCAGACGTTGGCCTGCAGGTTGATCGGAACCTGAACGACGTTGCCGGACAGGAAGCCCGGGGAGTTGACGGCGGCACCCTCGGCCTGCGCGCCGCCGTCGGCGAACGCGGGGGCGGCAGCGCCGAGAGCCAGGACCAGGCCGGCGACGACAGCGGCACACTTCTTCATGGAATTTCCCTTCTCTGCGGTCATGCACCGTGTCGGCCGGCCCTTTCGGGCAAAACCGAGCGAGCGCAGTCGGAACGGCTCGCACCATGACCTGCAGGCTGCAGAACGAGAGATAGACATCCACTGAGCCGACGGAACCCGTGCCCCCGGGTAGTTCACTCGAACGCCGTTGTCGCATAAACACATGGGTGTATCGCGCCAACTCGTTCGCACGACAGCGCCCCGGCCGCCCGCATCAGGAATGCGGGCGGCCGGGGCGCGTCGGCTACGGCCTGGATCAGCCGTTCGCGGCGAGGACCGAGATGTCGTCCAGGATGTGCGACGCCGGGTCGTCACCCTTGGCCTGGGTGGAGTTCTCGGCGCACTCCTGGAACTGCGGCGCGGACAGGACCGGGATGTCCTGGACGCCCACGTTGACCAGGGCGACGATGTTCTGCACGTCCGCCTTGGCGGGCAGGCCGACGCAGAGCTTGTTGAGGGAGCCCTGGACCAGCGTGCCCTGCGGGCTCATCTTGCCCTTGGTGACCGAGTTGCCGAACGACTCGTGGGCGCCGTTGCCGCTCGCGGACCACGTGGAGTTGCCGTCGCCGGTGGCAAGCGCCTGGGGGGCTGCCGCAGCCGTGACACCGGCGACCGACGCGGCGACCGCCACCGCGGCCATTGCCTTCTTCAGCATTTCGCTTTTCCTTTCCTGGCACCTGGCCAAGACGCGTGTTCCTGCTTCCGCATCAACCCGGTGCGGTCGGAATGGTTGCGGGTCTTCACCCGATCGGCGCGTTCGGCTGCACGGAATTCACGGGAAAGCGCGCGGCGCGGGACGCCGGGCCGGTTCCGCGCTGTGGGCCATCGGAGTGAATGGCAGGAACCAAGACCGCCGGGCGGAGTTGACCAGGGCGCTCCGGTGGACGGGGTTTCTTCAGAAGGGACAAGCAAGTGATCAAGAAGGTACTGGCTTCCGCCGCGGTCGCCGCCTCCGTCGTCGGCGCCTCCGCTGCCGTCGCTCCGCAGGCGTTCGCCCACGGCGACGGCAACGGCACCTGGTCCGCCAGCGGCAACGGTGCTCAGCAGTCGTTCGGCAACTCGGCCACGTACGGCAACATGAGCCCGCAGCTGGCGCTGATCCAGGGCTCCTTCAACAAGCCCTGCATCGGCCTGCCGGCCAAGGCCGACGTCCAGAACATCCTCGCCCTGGTCAACGTCGGCGTTCAGGACATCCCGATCCTGTCCTCGCCGCAGTACCAGCAGTGCACCGAGAACTCCACGCAGGCCAAGGGTGACGACTCGCTGTCGCACGTTCTCGACGACCTCGCGGTCCTCGCCTCGAACGGCTGACGGGTCCCTCCCGGGCATCGGGCTCGCCCGCCGAGCCCCCGGCCGGTCCCACCGGCCCCGCAAGCGAGCCGCCGCTCCCCCGGCGGCTCGCTTCGTCGTCCCAGGGGGGAGCGCCACCGGGTCCTCGGGTGCGGCGTGCGCACGGCACCGTCAGTGCGCTACTCCAATCGGGGCACAAGCCGCAACCCGGGCGGCTGTCCGGACGTTGACGATCATGCAGCTCCTCCCCGGAGTCCGCTTTTTCGAAGGGAAAAGAACATGAAGAAGCTGTGGGCCACCGCGGCTCTCACCGCGACGCTCGCCGGTGTGACGGCGGCGACCGCCCCCCAGGCCCTCGCCCACGGTGACGGCGACGGAACCTGGTCCGCCAGCGGCAACGGCGCGAAGTCGGAGTTCGGCAACTCGGCCACGTTCGGCGAGCAGAGCCCGCAGCTCTCGCTGGTCCAGGGCTCGCTGAACAAGCCCTGCATCGGCCTGCCGGCCAAGGCCGACGTCCAGAACATCCTCGCCCTGGTCAACGTCGGCGTTCAGGACATCCCGGTCCTGTCCTCGCCGCAGTACCAGCAGTGCGCCGAGAACTCCACGCAGGCCAAGGGCGACGACGCTCTGTCGCACGTGCTCGACGACATCTCCGTGCTCGCCGAGAACGGCTGATCCGGCACATCGCCTCCGCCGGACGGCGGGTCACCGGGTTTCCGGTGACCCGCCGTTCGTCCTGTCCGGGGCCGGGCGAGAGACCGGGGGCCGGGGCGGGTCAGCTGACGATGTCCTTGCGGGCGAAGCCCCGGTAGGCCAGCGCGAACAGCACCAGCGCGTACGTGACCGACACGGCGCTGCCCTGGATCATGCCGGACCACTCCGGGCGGGGCTGGACCGCGTCGGCCCAGGCGAACTGCCAGTGCGCCGGCAGGAAGTCGCGCCAGTGGCCGAGGGCGGTGACGGCGTCGAGGACGTTGCCGACGATGGTCAGCCCGACCGCGCCGCCGACCGCGCCGAGCGGGGCGTCGGTCTTCGTCGACAGCCAGAACGCGAGGGCCGCGGTGACCAGCTGGGAGACGAAGACGTAGGCCACGACCACCGCGAGGCGCTGCGCCGCCGTCCCGGCGTCGAGGGCGCCGCCGGTGGGGATCTGCAGCGGCCCCCAGCCGTAGGCGGCGGTGCCCACGGCGAGCGCGACGAGCGGCAGCAGCACCATCGCGGCCAGGCTGAGGCCGAGCCCGACCAGCAGCTTCGACGTCAGCAGCCGGGCGCGGGGCACGGGCGCGGCCAGCAGATACCGCAGCGAGGACCAGCTCGCCTCCGAGGCCACGGTGTCCCCGCAGAACAGGGCGACCGGGACGACCAGCAGGAAGCCCGCGGAGACGAAGAGGCTGACGGCGGCGAAGTTGGCGCCGGACGCGGTGGCCGTGTCCATGAGCGTGATCCGGCCGTTGCGTCCGCCCGGGTCGCCGCCGATGGCGAAGGCGATGACCAGCACGAAGGGCAGCAGGGCGAGGATCGCGCCCATGACGAGCGTGCGGCGCCGCCGCAGCTGGCGGACCAGCTCCACCCGCAGCGGCAGGGTGCGGCCGGGACGGTAGCCGGAGGCCGTGGCGCCCCGCTCGGTCAGCGTGCTCATGCGGAACCTCCGATCAGGGTGAGGAAGGCGTCCTCCAGACGGCGGTGCGGGCCGACGGACGTCACCGGCACGTCGAGCCGGACCAGCTCGGCGACGAGGGCCTGCGCGGTGCCGTCCGCGCCGAGGCTCACCAGGAGCCCGGCGTCGGCGCGGACCGCGGAGGCGACGCCGGGCAGCGCGACGACCTTCTCCACCAGCACGTCCGGCACGGGTACGGCGGTGCCGACGAGGAGGGTGTCGCCGGAGCCGGTGATCTCGGCGACCTCACCGGCCTGCACGAGCCGGCCGCGGTCCATGACGACCAGGTGGGTGCAGGTCTGCTCGACCTCCGCCAGCAGATGGCTGGAGACGATCACCGTGCGGCCGGCGGCCGCGTAGCGGATCATCACCTCGCGCATCTCGCGGATCTGGGGCGGGTCGAGGCCGTTGGTCGGTTCGTCGAGGATGAGCAGGTCCGGCAGGCCGAGCATGGCCTGCGCGATGGCCAGGCGCTGGCGCATGCCCTGCGAGTAGGTGCGCACGGCTCGGTCCAGGGCGCTGCCCAGGCCGGCGATCCTCAGGGCCTCGTCGAGGTGGGCGTCCTCGCAGGGGCGGCCGGTGGCCCGCCAGTACAGCTCGAGGTTCTCCCGCCCCGACAGGTGCGGCAGGAAGCCGGCGCCTTCCACGAACGCGCCGACCCGGGACAGCACGGGCGCGCCGGGGCGGATCGCGTGCCCGAAGACGCGGATCTCCCCGGCGTCGGGCCGGATCAGGCCCATCAGCATGCGCAGGGTGGTGGTCTTCCCGGCGCCGTTGGGTCCGAGCAGGCCGAGCACCTGGCCCGTGTCCACCCGGAAGGACAGCTCGCGCACGCTGTAGCTCTGGCCCCGCGCGTACTTCTTGCTCAGGCCGGTGATCTGCAGCGGCACGTCGGCCAGGGCGGGGTCGGGCGCCGGCCCGGAGGTGCGGCGCCGGGCGGTGAGCAGCAGGGCCAGGGCGGTGACGGCGCCCGCGAGGGGCAGCCACCACACCCAGGACGGCAGCGGTGCGGCGGCGGTCCTCACGCCGGGCGCCGTGGGCACGCTCAGGTCGCCCTTGAGGGAGACGGTGTAGGTCGCCGGGGCGGTCGGGGAGGCGTAGCCGAGGTCGGTGGAGGCGAGGACCAGGCGCAGCCGGTGGCCGCGCTGCACCTCGTGGTCGATCGCCGGGAGGGTGAGCGTGACGTCCTTGCCCCGCCGGGCGCCCTCAACGCGGACGGGGGCGACGAGCTGGGCGGGCAGCACGGGGCGGGCGGTGCCGGGCCCGACGTCGTAGACCTTGCCGAACAGCACGGTGTCGTCGCTGGTGGAGGTGGCGTGCACGGTGGCTGTCGGGGAGCCGGTGATCGTGAGGTCGCGGGTCAGCGGGGCGGACTCGAAGGCGGCGTACTGGCCGGGGAAGTCGAGGGAGACGCCGAGGCCGAGGGAGGACAGCTGGGCGAGTCCGGTGCCGCCGCCGAGGCCGGGCAGGGCGGAGACGGCGGGCGGGGAGGCCCCGGCCGGGTTGTCGACGCGCTGGGTGCCCCCGGTCAGCGGGATCGCGCGCGTGCCGGCGTGCAGGCCCGGGTAGCCGGCGCCGCTCGCGCCGCGCAGCTGGGCGGTGCCGTCGGTGGAGTCGACGCCTCCGGTGCGGGTGACGCGGAAGTCGGGCCCGGTGTCCGTGCCCTTGTCGCCCTTCAGGTACCGGTCGAACCAGGCGGTCACCCGGCCCTGGACGCGGCCGCTCTCCAGGTTGCCGCCGTCGTGGCCGCCCGCGATCCAGTCGACGTCGACGGGGGCGCCGTTCGCCCGGATGGCGCGCGCGGCGGCGTCGGCCTGGCCGAGCGGGAAGAGGGAGTCGCTCTGGCCCTGCACCAGCAGCGTGGGCACCTTGATGCGGCCGCCGACGGCGGACGGGGAGCGCTCCTCGAGCAGCCGCCGCGCCTCGGCGTCCGGCTGCCCCTTCTCGGCGACCCGCTGGTACATCCGGCACAGCGCGGGCTCGAACTTCGCGCAGCCGCCGCCGGTGGAGAAGAAGACACCCGTCCACAGCTTCTTGAACACGCCGCCCGGGAACAAGGCGTCGGCGAGGTTCCAGTAGGTGATCGCCGGGGCGATGGCGTCGACCCGCCGGTCGTACCCGGCGGCGAGCAGGGCGGTCGCGCCGCCGTAGGAAGCGCCGGCGACGCCCACGCGCGGGTCGCCGGGCCTGTCGAGCCGCACCTGCGGCTGCCGGGCCAGCCAGTCGATCAGCGCCCGGACGTCGGTGATCTCGCCGCGCGGGTCGTTCAGCCCGATCTTTCCGGTGGACCTGCCGAAGCCGCGCGCCGACCACGTCAGCACCGCGTACCCGTCCCGGGCGAGGTCCTCGGCCTGCTGCCGTACGTCGTCCTTGCTGCCGCCGAAGCCGTGTCCCAGCAGGACGGCCGGGCGGCGGCCGGACGCCCCGGCGGTGAAGTACGAGGTGTCCAGGCGCACGCCGTCGACGGCCAGCACCCGGTCGGCGCGGTGCACGGGGGCCGGGCCGTCGGAGGCGACGGCCGTCCAGGTCCCGGCCCCGGCGAGCACCACGAGGGCCGCCCCGGCGGCCAGTAGCCGGCGGGGGCCGTGCAGCAGCCCTCGCACACCCTTCGGGATGCGCCCGCGAAGATCCATGCGTCCACGGTACGGGCCGCCGCTGACAACGGCGGCAGCCCGGGGGCCGAGGGCGCTGCCCTCCCCCGGGAGTACGCGAGGCGGCGGCGTACCGCAGTCGTGGTACGCCGCCGCCTCGCGCTGCTGTGTCCGGGTCGGGTCAGGCCGCCGCGTTCGCGGTCGCCGCGTCGGCCGCGTCTGCAGCGTCTTCTGTGTCCTCCGGGATCGACACCAGCCAGCGGGTGTCGCGGCGCGGGCGCAGGTACAGGGCCCAGTAGAGGGTGGCGACGGCGGTGATGCCGCCGGTCCACATCAGGTACGACGGCTCCTGCTCGACCAGGATGTACAGCAGGACGGCGATGAGCAGGACCGGCATGGCCGGCCACAGCCGCATCCGCCAGGCGGACCGGGTGCCGTGAGCGCCACGGCGGGAGAGCAGCGAGGCGATGGCGACCAGCAGGTACAGGCCGGTGACGGCGACGCCGGTGACGCCGTAGAGCGTGTCCAGGTTGACGAAGCAGAGGACGGCGCCGGGGACGCCGACGACGAGGGTGGCGACCCAGGGGGAACCGAACCGGCCGAGCTTGGACAGGGCGTTGTTGACGGGCGACGGCCACGCCTTGTCGCGGGCGGAGGCGAACAGCACGCGGGAGTTCTGGATGACCATGACGATGCCCGCGTTGATGATGGCGAGGGCGACACACAGGCTGACGAAGGTGCCGACGGCGGAGTTGCTCCAGGCGATGACCATGCTGCTGATGTCGCCGCCGCTGAGGGTGTTCAGGTCACCGGCGCCCAGGGTGATCGCCACGACCGGCACCAGGATGACCACGCTGGAGATGGCCAGCGTCGCGAGGACCGTGCGGGCGACGTTGCGGCGCGGGTTCTCCAGCTCCTCGGAGAGGTAGATGGCGGTGGAGAAGCCCTGGGTGGCGAAGAGCGCGATGGCGAGCCCGGAGAGCACCATCATGCCCGTGACCGCGCTGACGTGCGTGTGTTCGCCGGCCACCTGGAACGAGCTCACGAGGCTGCCCGCGCCGCGGTGGGAGTGGGTGAAGCCGAGGAGGGCGACGACTCCGGCGGCGACGACCTCCAGCACCAGGAAGATTCCGGTGATCCAGGCGTTGGCACGCAGGTCCAGCAGGCCGGCCAGGGTGGCCGCGATCATGACGCCCGCGCCCGTCATGGACGGGTCGAGGTGGACGATCGGGGCGAGGTAGTCGGCGGTGCCCATCGCGATGACCGGAGGGACGATCATCACGACGAGGAGCGACATCACGAAGGCCAGCCAGCCGGCGAGACGTCCGGCCAGGGTGGAGACGATGGCGTACTCGCCGCCGGCGCTGGGGACGAGGGTGCCGAGCTCGGAGTAGCAGAAGGCGATCGGGATGCACAGCAGTGCGCCGATGGCGATGCACAGCGCCGTCGCGGTGCCCAGGCTGGAGAACAGGTCGGGCACGATCACGAAGAGCGTGGACGCGGGCGTGACACAGGACAACGTCAGCAGCGTGCCGCCGACCACTCCGATCGAGCGCTTGAGCTTCTGGGGTGCCTCTGAGACGGCCTCTACGACGGCTGTCTCGGCGGAGCGGAGCGTGTCGGTCATGCGGCGGTTCCGATCGACTCGTGTGACTGCGGTGGGGGCGGGAGCGCTATCGCCTCCGGCGGATCGTCGTACGTCTCTTTCGTCCACTCCCGACGCTGAATGGAACCCCGACGAAAACCGTCACGTCAATGGCCGATTACCTTCGGATTCCGCAGTTGCGGAACCGGCTGCTCGACATCAGTTTCCCAGGCTGTGACGTCTTGTTGGTGGTACCAACAAGACCTTTCACGATGTGACCTTGGTTTCCAAGGTCATCCAACGTCAGACCCTTCGCCATCCGTTTCGTCCTAGGTAAACGGGAACCGCAGCCAACGTGTCAAAAAAATGTCAGGCCGTCCGGTATCCGGACGGCCTGACGGGGCTACGGGGCGTGCTCAGTGGTTGCGCGGGAAGCCCAGGTCCACGCCCGCCGGGGCGTCGGACGGGTCGGGCCAGCGGGTCGTGACGACCTTGCCGCGGGTGTAGAAGTGCGTGCCGTCGTTGCCGTAGATGTGGTGGTCGCCGAAGAGGGAGTCCTTCCAGCCACCGAACGAGTGGTAGCCCACCGGCACCGGGATCGGCACGTTCACGCCGACCATGCCGGCCTCGATCTCCAGCTGGAAGCGGCGGGCGGCGCCGCCGTCCCGGGTGAAGATCGCGGTGCCGTTGCCGAACGGCGAGGCGTTGATCAGCGCCACGCCCTCGTCGTAGGTGTCCGCGCGCAGCACGCACAGCACCGGGCCGAAGATCTCGTCCTGGTACGCCTTGGCGCTGGTCGGCACCTTGTCGAGCAGGGACAGGCCGATCCAGTGACCGTCCTCGAAGCCCTCGACGGTGTGCCCGGTGCCGTCCAGGACCACCTCGCAGCCCTCGGCGGCGGCGCCCTCGACGTAGGAGGCGACCTTGTCGCGGTGGGCCTTGGTGATCAGCGGGCCCATCTCGGACGCCGGGTCGTTGCCCGGGCCGATCTTGATCTTCTCGGCGCGCTCGCGGATCTTCTCCACCAGCGTGTCGCCGATCGCGCCCACCGCGACGACCGCGGAGATCGCCATGCAGCGCTCACCGGCGCTGCCGTAGGCCGCGGAGACGGCCGCGTCGGCGGCGGCGTCCAGGTCGGCGTCGGGCAGGACCAGCATGTGGTTCTTGGCGCCGCCCAGGGCCTGGACCCGCTTGCCGTGCGCGGCGGCCGTGGTGTGGATGTAGCGGGCGATCGGGGTGGAGCCGACGAAGGACACCGCCTTGACGTCCGGGTGTTCCAGCAGCCGGTCGACGGCCACCTTGTCGCCGTGCACGACGTTGAACACGCCGTCCGGCAGCCCGGCCTCGGCCAGCAGCTCGGCGATGCGCATCGACGCCGACGGGTCCTTCTCGCTCGGCTTGAGCACGAAGGTGTTGCCGCAGGCGATGGCGAGCGGGAACATCCACATCGGCACCATCGCCGGGAAGTTGAACGGCGTGATGCCCGCGACCACGCCCAGCGGCTGCCGGATCGAGGAGACGTCGACGCGGGTGGCGACCTGCGTGGACAGCTCGCCCTTGAGCTGGACGTTGATCCCGCACGCCAGGTCGACGATCTCCAGGCCGCGGGCCACCTCACCGAGCGCGTCGGAGTGCACCTTGCCGTGCTCGGCGGTGATCAGCTCGGCGATCTCGTCGCGGTGCGCGTCCAGCAGCGCCCGGAAGCGGAACAGGATGGTGGTGCGCTGGGCCAGCGAGGACTGCCCCCAGGCCAGGTAGGCGTCCTTGGCCGCCGCGACGGCCGCGTCCACCTCGTCCACCGACGCGAAGGCGACCTTGGTGGTGACCTCGCCGGTCGCCGGGTCGGTGACCGGACCGTAGGTGCCCGACGTGCCCTCGGCGGTCTTGCCGCCGATCCAGTGGTTGACGATCTTCGTCATGCCCAGTTACTCCTTCGCAGATGGCGGCGTCGGGTCGAGACGTGCCGTGGGTAGTGCTCGTGTGCCGGGACCGCCGACGGTCGGGTCGCGATCGCGTCACGTGTCCATCCCAGCAGGCCGGGGCGGGCAGCGCGCCCGACACTCTGTCTGCCGTTTGGGCGTCGGCATAGACATCGGGGCGCAAGCGGACGGATCGGGAGGGAGAGGGAGCGGCCGCCGGGGACCTCCGGCGAGAGAGAGCGGCCGGCGGGGACCTCCGGCGCGGGGCCGTGGCGGGCGGGGAGTCGTCGCTCGCACTTCGCTCCTGCCAGGGCGAAGCGGCTTCCCGCGCCGGAGGCGTTCGGTGGGATTCCCTCGCCCGTGGTGCCGGGCGCTGACTGCACCGTACAAGCAGCGCGGGGCGCGGGGGAGGGAATCGTCGGCACAGCAGCCGTCCCGGCGGTCATCGCTGCGGCCCCGGCAGCAGGGTGACGGCCGCGTCGACGGCGGCGGCCACATCGTCGTCCGGCGGGTACAGCAGGGAGCGGCCGACCATCAGGCCGCGCACGGTGGGCAGCCGCAGCGCGCCGCGCCACTTCTCGAACGCGGCGGCCCGGTCGTCCTCGCCGTCGCCGACGTCGCCGCCGAGCAGTACGGCGGGCAGCGTGGAGGCGGCCATCACCGCGGGCATGTCGTCGGGGTCGTCGGTGACCGGCACCTTCAGCCAGGTGTACGCCGAGCTGCCGCCGAGCCCCGAGGCGATCGCGATCGAACGGATCACGGCCTCGGCGGACAGGTCGTTGCGCAGCCGGCCGCCGGCGTCGCGGCGGCTGATGAACGGCTCGACGAAGACCGGCAGCCGGCGCGCGGCCATCGCGTCGACGGCACGGGCGGCGGCCTCCAGCGTGGCGAGCGAGCCGGGGTCGTCGTAGTCGATGCGCAGCAGCAGCTTGCCCGCGTCGAAGCCGAGCCGCTCGATGTCCTCGGGCCGGTGCCCGGTGAAGCGGTCGTCGAGCTCGAAGCGGGCGCCGGCCAGACCCCCGCGGTTCATCGAGCCCATGACGACCTTGCCGTCCAGGGCGCCGAGCAGCAGCAGGTCCTCCAGGATGTCGGCGGTGGCGAGGACGCCGTCGACGCCGGGCCGGGCGAGCGCGACGCACAGCCGGCGCAGCAGGTCGGCCCGGTCGGCCATCGCCATCTGCCGGCCGGCGACGCCGAGGGCGCCACGGGCCGGGTGGTCCGCGGCGACGATCATCAGCCGCCCGGCCTCGGCGAGCAGCGGGCGGCGCGCACGACGGGCGGCCGCCTCGGCGATCGCCTCGGGGTGGTGACTGCGGACGCGGACGAGTTCGGCGACGTCGATCTCGACGGTGGGTCCGCCGCGGGCCGCGCGCCCTGACCCGCCGCCGTCCTCGTACGGCACCTCGTGATCGGCCCCGCCGACGCGTCCCGCCCTCACCGGACCGCCCCCGCTTCCAGGGCGGCCTCCACCTCGGCGGACGTCGGCATCGCGGAGGAGCACTCCAGGCGGGAGGCGACGATGGCGCCGGCGGCGTTGGCATGGCGCATGGTGGTCTCCAGGTCCCAGCCGGCGAGCAGCCCGTGACACAGGGAGCCGCCGAAGGCGTCGCCCGCGCCGAGGCCGTTCAGCACGTTCACCGGCAGCGGCGGGACCTCGGCGCTGTCGCCGTCGCGGTGGACGGCGAGGACGCCCTTGGGTCCCTGTTTGACGACGGCCAGCTCCACCCCGGCCGCCAGCAGCGCGCGGGCGGCGGCATGCGGATCGCGGTGGCCGGTGGCGACCTCCACCTCGTCGAGGTTGCCGACGGCGACGGTGGCGTGGCGCAGGGCCTCGGCGTAGAAGGGGCGGGCGGCGTCGGGGTCGGCCCAGAACATCGGGCGCCAGTCCAGGTCGAAGACGGTGGGCCCGGCCTTGGCGCGGTGGGCGAGGGCGGTGAGGGTGGCGGTGCGGCTGGGCTCCTCGCTCAGGCCGGTACCGGTGACCCAGAAGACGTGTGCCGCGCGGATCGCGTCCAGGTCGAGCTGGTGGGGGTCGATCTCCAGGTCCGGGGCTTTGGGCCGGCGGTAGAAGTAGAGCGGGAAGTCGTCCGGCGGGAAGACCTCGCAGAAGGTGACCGGTGTGGGCAGTCCGGGGACAGGCGTCACCCAGCGGTCGTCCACGCCGAAGCCGCGCAGCGCCTCGTGCAGATACGTGCCGAACGGGTCGTCGCCGGTGCGGGTGATCACGGCCGTGCGGCGGCCGAGGCGGGCGGCGGCGACGGCGACGTTGGTGGCGGAACCGCCGAGGAACTTCCCGAAGGTGGTCACCTCGGCCAGTGGGACGCCGGTCTGCAGCGGGTACAGGTCCACGCCGATCCGCCCCATGGTGATCAGGTCGTACGCCATCGGCTTCCCTTCGTCACCCGGGAGGTCCCGGCGCGCTGCCGTCCCTCCCGCCGTCGCGTCTCTCCCCGGTTTTCTAGTCCCGCACGCGAAGCCCTGTCAATGTTTTGTCCGGACATTCGGACGAGTTTCTGCGTGGCCGGGCCTGACGCGGCAGGCCCGGCCACTGCCCCATGGGTCAGGGGTACGGAGGGAGACGGGCGGGGCGCGCGTCAGTCCGGCCGACGGCCCCGGTTGCGCGGACGGGAGGCCACCCAGGCCCGGACGGTGTCGGCGTACCAGTAGGGCTTGCCGCCCTCCACCTGGTCGGGCGGCGGCAGCAGTCCGTGCTTGCGGTAGGAACGGACGGTGTCCGGCTGCACCTTGATGTGCGCCGCGATCTCCTTGTACGACCAGAGCCTGCGGTCGGTCATGTCGTGCACCTCCCTGCGCGCGCCGCGGCGGCGGCCGTCGGGCGGCCGTCGGGGGAGCCGGGCGCTGCGCTGGCGATCACCAAGCGTCTGCTCGGTGAACGACGCGGACGGCCGGCGGGCAGGGGCTGTCGAGCGGGTGTGACGCAACGTCCGCGTAGGCGCGACATGTGTGACAGGAGCGGGGCGTTTGTGACACGAGTGCAGCAAAGTCGTACACCGGGGCAAGCGCGCGGCGGGTTGCGCTCGGCGCCACCGGGACGGCGGGACCGGGACGGCGGGACCGGCCAAGGTCAGGGCCCGAAGACCCTCATGGCTCGAAGACCGTCACGGCCGGATGAGCGTCACGGCCGGATGACCGTCACGGCTCGATGACCGTCACGCCCGCGCCCGCCGCCGTGCCCATCGCCGCCAGCGCGGCCGGGGCGGCCGTCAGCGGGATCGTGGAGGTGACCAGCAGGTCGGGGCGCAGGGCGCCGGCGCGGACCAGTTCCAGCATCGCCGGGTAGGTGTGCGCGGCCATGCCGTGGCTGCCGAGGAGTTCCAGTTCCAGGGCGACGGCGCGGGCCATGGGCACGGGTGTGGTGCCGTCAGCCGAGGGCAGCAGGCCGACCTGGACGTGCCGGCCGCGGCGGCGCAGGGAGTTCACGGAGGCCGCGCAGGTGACGGGCGAGCCGAGGGCGTCCAGGGAGAGGTGGGCGCCGCCGCCGGTGAGGTCGCGCACGGCCGCCGCCGTATCCGGGACGCGCCCCGCGTCCACGCACTGCGCCGCACCGAAGGCGCGGGCCAGCTCCAGAGCCCGGGGCGACACGTCGACCGCGACGACGCGGGCGCCCGAGGCCGCCGCGATCATCACCGCGGACAGGCCGACGCCCCCGCAGCCGTGGACCGCGACCCACTCCCCCGCCGCGACCCGGCCCTGCCGCACGACCGCGCGGAACGCCGTGGCGAACCGGCAGCCCAGCGAGGCGGCCGTGGCCCAGGACATCTCCCCGGGTACGGCGACGAGGTTGACGTCCGCGTGGTCGAGCGCCACGTACTGGGCGAACGACCCCCAGTGGGTGAAGCCGGGCTGGGTCTGCCGCTCGCACACCTGCTGGTCGCCGGCCGCGCAGGCGGCGCAGGTGCCGCAGGCGCAGACGAAGGGCACCGTGACCCGGTCGCCGGGCCGCCAGCCGGTCACGCGGGCGCCGACGGCCTCCACCACCCCGGCCAGTTCGTGCCCGGGGACGTGCGGGAGGGTGATGCCGGGGTCGTGGCCCTGCCAGCCGTGCCAGTCGCTGCGGCACAGCCCGGTGGCCGCCACCCGCACCACGACGCCGTGCTCGGCGGGCGCCGGGTCCGGCACCTGCCGCACTTCGGCCGGCTCGCCGAACCGCTCGAACACCACAGCGCGCATACGCCCCTCCCTCGCCCCCGTCCGTCCCGCCCCGCACGGTATCCGGCGGCCGCCGACGCGCCGACGGCTGCCCCATGATGGCGTTCATACCCCCTAGGGGTATACTCTGAGAGAAGTGGCGGCCCGCGCGGCCCCCACCGACCCACACGCCTCGACGAGGAGTAACGACATGACCGCCCACACCGACACCCCCGGTTCCGTCACCACCGTCTACAAGGTGAGCGGCATGAGCTGCGGACACTGCGAGGGCTCCGTCTCCGCCGAGATCTCCGAGATCCCCGGCGTCACCTCGGTGAAGGCCGTCGCCGCCGCCGGCGAGGTCACCGTCGTCTCCGCCGCCCCGCTGGACGAGGAGGCCGTGCGCGCCGCCGTCGACGAGGCCGGCTACGAGCTGGTCGGCAAGGCCTGAGCCGCGCCGCCGCGCACCCGCCGCAGTACACCCGCGGCCGCGCCTCCTCGCGCAACCGTCCCGACCGGGCCGTACCGACCAGCTGATACTGGATCCGTACGGCCCGGCCCGTTCCCAGGAGTACGTGCAATGCCCAGCACCGCACCGGCACCCATCACCGCTTCCGCCGACACCTGCGAAGTAGAGCTGCTCATCGGCGGGATGACCTGTGCGTCCTGCGCCGCGCGCGTGGAGAAGAAGCTCAACCGGATGGACGGCGTCACCGCCACGGTGAACTTCGCGACCGAGAAGGCGAAGGTCGTCTACCCCGCCGGCCTCGACGTCGCCGACCTGATCGCCACGGTGGTGAAGACGGGGTACACCGCCGAGGAGCCGGCGCCGCCGCCCGAGGAGTCGCAGGAGACCGCGGCACAGCAGGACCCCGAACTGACGGCGCTGCGTCAGCGGCTGGTCGTCTCCGCCGTGCTCGCCGCGCCCGTCGTGCTGCTGGCGATGGTGCCGGGCCTGCAGTTCGACAACTGGCAGTGGCTGTCGCTGACGCTCGCCGCACCCGTCGTCG
The DNA here is from genome assembly GCF_055668065.1 of Streptomyces sp. NPDC097129. Lineage (NCBI taxonomy): Bacteria > Bacillati > Actinomycetota > Actinomycetes > Kitasatosporales > Streptomycetaceae > Streptomyces > Streptomyces sp. NPDC097129. Next base: position 993,187 of record NZ_JBVOQE010000001.1, read on the forward strand.
TCTGGGGCGCGTGGCCCTTCCACCAGGCCGCCTGGACCAATCTGCGGCACGGCGCGGCCACCATGGACACCCTCGTCTCGGTCGGAACGGCGGCCGCGTTCGGCTGGTCGCTGTGGGCCCTGTTCCTCGGCGACGCGGGCATGCCCGGCATGCGCCACGGCTTCGACTTCACGCCCGTGCGCGGTAACGCCTCCTCCACGCTGTATCTGGAGGTCGCCGCGGGCGTCACCGCCTTCATCCTGCTCGGCCGCTATCTGGAGGCCCGTTCCAAGCGCCGCGCCGGTGCCGCGCTGCGGGCGCTGATGGAGCTGGGCGCGAAGGACGTGGCCGTGCTGCGCGGCGGCCGCGAGCTGCGGATCCCGGTGTCCCGGCTCGCCGTCGGCGACCGGTTCGTGGTCCGGCCGGGCGAGAAGATCGCCACGGACGGCACGGTCGCCGAGGGCGTCTCCGCCGTCGACGCGTCCATGCTGACCGGCGAGTCGGTGCCGGTCGACGTCGGCGTGGGGGACGCGGTGACCGGGGCGACCGTCAACGCCGGGGGCCGGCTGGTCGTCGAGGCCACCCGGGTCGGCGCGGACACACAGCTCGCCCGCATGGCCAGGCTGGTCGAGGACGCGCAGAGCGGCAAGGCGGAGGTGCAGCGGCTCGCCGACCGCATCTCCGGGATCTTCGTGCCCGTGGTGCTCCTGATCGCGGCCGTCACCTGCGGCGGCTGGCTGGGCGCGACCGGGGACGCGACGGCCGCGTTCACGGCCGCGGTGGCCGTGCTGATCATCGCCTGCCCGTGCGCGCTGGGGCTGGCCACGCCGACCGCGCTGATGGTGGGCACCGGGCGCGGCGCGCAGCTCGGCATCCTCATCAAGGGCCCCGAGGTGCTGGAGTCGACCCGCCGTGTCGACACCGTCGTCCTGGACAAGACCGGCACGGTCACCACCGGCCGGATGACCCTCCAGGAGGTGTACGTCGCCGACGGCGCCGACGAGAAGGAGGTGCTGCGGCTCGCGGGCGCCCTGGAGCACGCCTCCGAGCACCCCGTGGCCCGGGCGATCGCCGCCGGCGCCGAGGAGCGGGCCGGTGCGCTGCCGGACGTCGAGGACTTCGTGAACGTGCCCGGGCGGGGCGTCCGCGGGCGCGTGGACGGGCGGGAGGTGGCCGTGGGGCGGCTCTTCGACGCGCTGCCGCCGGAGCTGGCCCGGGTGCGGGAGGAGGCCGAGCGGGGCGGTCGTACGGCTGTCGTGGTCGGCTGGGACGGCGCGGCGCGCGGGGTGCTCGCGGTGGCGGACGCGGTGAAGGAGACCAGCGCCGAGGCCGTCGCGCGGCTGCGCGGGCTCGGGCTGACGCCGGTGCTGCTGACCGGGGACAACCGGACGGTGGCCGAGGCGGTGGCGCACCAGGTGGGCATCGACCAGGTGATCGCCGAGGTGCTGCCCGAGGACAAGGTGGACGTCGTACGGCGGCTGCAGGGCGAGGGACGGACGGTCGCGATGGTCGGCGACGGCGTCAACGACGCGGCGGCGCTCGCCACGGCCGATCTGGGGCTGGCGATGGGCACGGGCACGGACGCGGCGATCGAGGCGAGCGATCTGACGCTGGTGCGCGGGGATCTGCGGGTGGCCGCGGACGCGATCCGGCTGTCCCGGCGGACGCTGGCCACGATCAAGGGCAATCTGCTGTGGGCCTTCGGCTACAACGTGGCCGCGTTGCCGCTGGCCGCGGCCGGGCTGCTGAACCCGATGATCGCGGGGGCGGCGATGGCGTTCTCGTCGGTGTTCGTGGTGACCAACAGCCTGCGGCTGCGGACGTTTCGATGAACTGTCCGTGATCTGTTCGTCACAGCCCAAGCAGCGGACCCCCCTGGAGTCCGGCGCGCACCTCACATAAGCTCTTCACAAGCCTCGCGCATCTTCCTTACGCGGGGGCTCCGATCGTCATACCGGGGCTCTTGCGCATCTAAAGGACATATGCAAGAGACGCAGATCACAGTGATGTGAACGTAACCATCGAAGGGGTTCGAAGGTCTAAGTTGGCGATGTCGGGAAGCGTCTTGGGGGGCGCGGAACGACATCTGGAGTCGTCTTGGGGGACTTCTCCAGAGCTGCGTTGCCGGGACGTGTACACCGGGAAGCTTTGAGCGGCCCTCCCAGCGTGTGCCGTCCCGGCACACATCACTGGAGTACGGCGGTTCGCTCGCCGTGCTCATCACAGCGATTCAGGCGCTGTTCTCACAAGCGCCCGGCCGGATCCCGTGGGGGGAATCCGCACCGGGACACGGGAAGGCGCCCTGGTGGTCGGCCCGTGGGGGGACTGACGCACCGGGGCGCCTTCTGTTTGCCTTCAGCCGCACGGGCAGATACGGCTGTACCCCGCACCCGGCACGCCGGATACGGGGTACAGCGGACGCCGGGTGCGGCTCAGCGCTCCTCGACCGGGACGAAGTCGCGCTCGACCACGCCCGTGTAGATCTGGCGGGGGCGGCCGATGCGGGAGCCGGGCTCCTTGATCATCTCGTGCCACTGGGCGATCCAGCCCGGAAGGCGGCCGAGGGCGAACAGGACCGTGAACATCTCGGTCGGGAAGCCCATGGCCCGGTAGATCAGGCCGGTGTAGAAGTCGACGTTCGGGTAGAGCTTGCGCTCGGTGAAGTAGTCGTCGGAGAGCGCGTGCTCCTCGAGCTTGAGCGCGATGTCCAGCAGCTCGTCGGACTTGCCGAGCGCGGAGAGCACGTCGTGCGCGGCTGCCTTGATGATCTTCGCGCGCGGGTCGAAGTTCTTGTAGACCCGGTGGCCGAAGCCCATCAGGCGGACGCCGTCCTCCTTGTTCTTCACCTTGCGGATGAAGGTGTCGACGTCGCCGCCGGAGTCGCGGATGCCCTCGAGCATCTCCAGCACCGACTGGTTGGCGCCGCCGTGCAGCGGGCCCCACAGGGCGTTGATGCCGGCGGAGATCGAGGCGAACATGTTCGCCTGCGAGGAGCCCACCAGGCGGACCGTGGACGTCGAACAGTTCTGCTCGTGGTCCGCGTGCAGGATCAGCAGCTTGTCGAGCGCGGACACCACGACCGGGTCCAGCTCGTACTCCTGCGCCGGCACCGAGAAGGTCATGCGCAGGAAGTTCTCGACGTACCCGAGGTCGTTGCGCGGGTAGACGAAGGGGTGGCCGATCGACTTCTTGTAGGCGTAGGCCGCGATCGTCGGCAGCTTCGCGAGCAGGCGGATGGTGGAGAGGTCGCGCTGCTTCTCGTCGAACGGGTTGTGGCTGTCCTGGTAGAACGTGGACAGCGCGGAGACGACCGACGACAGCATGGCCATCGGGTGGGCGTCGCGCGGGAAGCCCTTGTAGAAGTTCTTGACGTCCTCGTGCAGCAGGGTGTGCCGAGTGATCTCGTCCTGGAACGCGGTGAGCTGGTCGACGGTCGGCAGCTCGCCGTTGATCAGCAGGTAGGCGACCTCCAGGAAGGTGGAGCGCTCGGCCAGCTGCTCGATGGGGTAGCCGCGGTACCGGAGGATGCCCGCCTCACCGTCGAGGTAGGTGACGGCCGATTTATAGGCGGCGGTGTTGCCGTACCCGCTGTCCAGGGTCACCAGACCGGTCTGGGCGCGCAGCTTCCCGATGTCGAAGCCCTTGTCGCCGACGGTGCTGTCGACCACCGGGTAGGTGTACTCGTTGCCGTCGTACCGCAGTACTACAGAGTTGTCGCTCACGTCTTCCCTCACCGACGTTGTGCCTCATCTTCGAGGTTGCCCTGACTGTCTCTACCATCCCCCATTTGGCTCAGGAGAGTGCACTCGGGGTCGACCATTGGGCTTATCGGCGGCACTCAGTGCCGCCAACTTGCACATCCTGCCCCCTTCCCTGCCCATCTGGAAGTGCTCTGTGACCTTCACGACTCGTTTGATCGATCATTTTTTACGGTGGCGCCCCTGAGCCGGAAGTCCAGCGCCGTGCACCGCCGACCCGCCGACACCGTCCGCACCGCCTGACCGATCGCCTTGCGTGAACCGACGAGGACGACCAGCCGCTTGGCCCGGGTCACGGCGGTGTACAGCAGGTTCCGCTGGAGCATCATCCACGCGCCGGTGGTGACGGGGATCACCACGGCCGGATACTCGCTGCCCTGGGAGCGGTGGATGGTCACCGCGTAGGCGTGCGCCAGCTCGTCCAGCTCGTCGAAGTCGTACGGCACCTCCTCGTCCTCGTCGGTCAGCACCGTCAGGCGCTGGTCGACCGGGTCGAGCGAGGTGACCACGCCCACGGTGCCGTTGAAGACACCGTTCTCCCCCTTGTCGTAATTGTTGCGGATCTGGGTGACCTTGTCGCCGACGCGGAACACCCGCCCGCCGAACCGCTTCTCCGCGAGGTCGGGCCGGCCGGGGGTGATGGCCTGCTGGAGCAGCCCGTTGAGCGCGCCCGCGCCCGCGGGCCCCCGGTGCATTGGCGCGAGCACCTGCACGTCCCGCCGCGGGTCGAGGCCGAACTTGGCCGGAATCCGCCGGGCCGCCACGTCGACCGTGAGCCGTCCGGCCTCCTCGGTGTCGTCCTCGACGAAGAGGAAGAAGTCCTTCAGCCCGTCGGTGAGCGGGTGCTGCCCCGCGTTGATCCGGTGCGCGTTAGTGACGACGCCGGACTGCTGGGCCTGGCGGAAGACCCGGGTGAGACGGACGGCCGGGACCGGGCTGCCGTCGGCGAGCAGATCCCGCAGCACCTCCCCCGCGCCGACGCTCGGCAACTGGTCGACGTCCCCGACGAAGAGCACGTGGGCGCCCGGCGGGACGGCCTTGACCAGCTTGTTGGCGAGGAGGAGGTCGAGCATGGAGGCCTCGTCGACGACCACCAGGTCGGCGTCCAGGGGCCGGTCCCGGTCGTAGGCGGCGTCCCCGCCGGGCTTCAGCTCCAGCAGCCGGTGCACGGTGGAGGCCTCGGCGCCGGTCAGCTCGGCCAGCCGTTTGGCGGCCCGCCCGGTGGGCGCGGCGAGCAGCACCTTGGCCCGCTTGGCGCGGGCCAGCTCCACGATCGAGCGGACCGTGAAGGACTTGCCGCAGCCGGGGCCGCCGGTGAGAACGGCGACCTTCTCGGTCAGCGCCAGTCTGACGGCGGCCTCCTGCTCGGGCGCCAGCTCGGCACCGGTGCGGGTTTTCAGCCAGGCGAGCGCCTTGTCCCACTCGACGCTGCGGAAGGCGGGCATCCGGTCCTCGTCGGTGCGCAGGAGGCGCAGCAGCTGGGAGGAGAGGGAGAGTTCCGCGCGGTGGAAGGGGACGAGGTAGACGGCGGTGACGGGCTCGTCGGTGTCCGCCCCCGGCACCTTCTCCCGGACGACCCCGGGCTCCTCGCCGTCCTCGCCCGGCTCGGCCAGCTCGGCCAGGCACTCGATGACGAGCCCGGTGTCGACGCCGAGCAGCTTGACGGCGTCGGAGATGAGCTTCTCCTCCGGCAGGTAGCAGTGCCCCTGGTCGGCGGACTGCGACAGCGCGTACTGCAGGCCCGCCTTCACCCTCTCCGGGCTGTCGTGCGGGATGCCCACGGACTGGGCGATCTTGTCGGCGGTGAGGAAGCCGATGCCCCAGACGTCGGCGGCGAGCCGGTAGGGCTGTTCCTTGACCACCTGGATCGACGCGTCCCCGTACTTCTTGTAGATGCGCACGGCGATGGAGGTGGACACCTCGACGGTCTGCAGGAAGAGCATGACCTCCTTGATCGCCTTCTGCTCCTCCCAGGCGTCGGCGATCTTCCTGGTCCGCTTCGGCCCGAGCCCGGGCACCTCGATCAGCCGCTTCGGCTCCTCCTCGATGACCCGGAGGGTGTCCACCCCGAAATGCTGCGTGATGCGGTCGGCGAAGACCGGCCCGATGCCCTTGACCAGCCCGGACCCCAGATAACGCCGGATGCCCTGGACCGTGGCCGGCAGCACGGTCGTGTAGTTCTCGACGTGGAACTGCTTGCCGTACTGCGGATGCGACCCCCAGCGGCCCTCCATCCGCAGGGACTCCCCCACCTGGGCGCCGAGCAGCGCGCCGACGACCGTGAGCAGATCGCCGGCGCCTCTGCCGGTGTCCACCCGGGCCACGGTGTAGCCGTTGTCCTCGTTGGCATACGTGATCCGCTCCAGCACGCCTTCGAGCGTGGCGAGCCGCCGCGCCTCCCCGCCGCCGGACGGGGTCCCCTCCTGCTGAGCCATGATCCGACGGTACCGGCGGGGTGTGACAGCGGGCAGCCGCGAGGGGTGGCTCTCAGTAGTCTGGGGACATGGACTACGCGAGGATGCGCGCCATCGCCGCGGAACTCGGCGCTTACGCCGAGCGGCTCGAAGGGGCTTGGAGCGTCGAGATCGGGCCGTCCGGTCCGGTACTGGCCATGATGTGCCCGTCCAAGCGGCACGAGGGCACGATCCGCCGCATTCGCAATCAGCTCAACGCGCAGCTCCCGGCAAGCCATCCGGGCTATGTCTGCGAGAACGGCCCCGAGATCGAGCACCCGGCGATGGGCCGCATGCGTCGCCCCGACGCCGTCGTCATCCCCGAGGCCGTGCTCGACGAAGAGGGCCTCGCCGTCGACGCGACGCAGGTTCTGGCAAGGGGCGCTACAGCCGCAAGGAGCCGTACATCTTCGGCGACTCGGTGCCGTTCGGCCCGTGGACGGTGGAGACGTCCGACTTCCGCCGCTACGGCAAGGACGACGCCGGCTGAGGCAGGCGATTTCGCGTCGAAGTCCAGCCTTTGACGCGCAGTTGCAGCCCCTGATGCGCGCGTGACATGGCAAACGCATACCAGGGGCATGCTGCCGTGCGGTGGCGACCGACTGTGGCCTGACGGTGTCTCAGCGGCCGAGATGTCACGGTGCGTTGCCAAGGAATTGCTTGACGTTGCAGCAGCGGGTCTGCGAGAGTCCTTGTCGTCCGACCCAGAGTCGGAGAGTGTGCGACGGTATGTGAAGCTCCCGCCGCCGGCCCAGCTGATGCGGCCCGCGGGATGCGTTCCACATCCGGGGGGAACCGTCGATTGACCACGGCGAGAGTTTCACTACTGACGCGCGCAACAGGCGTCCGGCCACCGCGACCACGGGCCCGGGCGCAGCAACGCGGAAGAGGGGAACGCCCGTGACCGTTTTCGACACCACCGAGCAAGCCGACCGAGTCTTCGGCCAGTTGTTCCGCATCCTGCTCAAGGACTCGACGTTCACCGACCGCATGCGGGAGGCGAACATCACGCTTCATCTGATCCAGACCAAGCCCGACGTCGAGCTGTACGTCACCCCCGACGGAGTGGAACACGGGGCTCCCACCGGGCCCGTCGCGATCCGCATCAAGATGTCGTCGGACACCGCTCACGCCCTGTGGCTGGGGAAGCTGCTGATGCCCGTCGCGCTGGCGACCGGTCGCGTCCGGATCAAGGGGAACGTGGCGAAGGTGCTGGAGTTCGTGCCGCTGCTGCAGCCGGCGTTCGACCAGTACCCGCAGATCGCCCGCAGCGAGGGCCTCCCGGTCTGAAGACCGCTCCGCACCCGAACAGCTTCTTCGCGCAAAGGACTCTTGTCGTGACCGACTTTGCCACCAGCCCTCTCGACCTGTTCGCCGAACCCGCGCACATCGCCAAGCACCGTGCGCACGTGCGGGCCTTCGTCGACGAGCACGTCCGGCCCCGCGTCGCCGCCAACGACCTCGCCGCGCACGACGATTTCGACTGGGACCTCGTGGCCAGGGGCCACGAGGCCGGACTGCTGCGCATGGTCATCCCCGCCGAATACGGCGGCGGTGGCCTGGGTGTCCTCGGTGTCGCCGTCGCTTTGGAGGAGATAGCCGCGGCCTGCGCGGGAACCGCGCTGATATTCGGCGCAACGCTGCTCGGCCAGGCCCCGGTGCTGCTGTCGGCCGATCCGGCGCTCCAGTCCCGCTTCCTGCCGCTCTTCTCCGGCGACGCACCGGTACTCGCCTGCAACGGCATCACCGAGGACCAGGCGGGGTGCGACTTGCTGATCCCCGGCAACGCGGAGCACGCCCGTGACGTGATGACCGCGCGCCGCGACGGCGACTCCTATGTCCTGACGGGCCGCAAGCGGTTCATCACCAACGCCAGGGTGGCTGCGTTCGGCTCCGTCTATGCCAACGTCGAAGGGTACGAGGGCGCCACGGGCCTGACGGCGTTCATCGTGCCCCTGGACTCCGAGGGCATCACCCGTGGCCCGGTCGCGGACAAGATGGCCTACCGCGCCTGCCTGGGCAGCGAACTGGAGTTCGATCACGTACGGGTCTCCGCCGAGAACGTGGTCGGCGGTGAAGGCAACGGCATGCTGATCAACATCCAGCAGATGAACATGGCCCGCGCCACCATCGCCGGACTCTCCACCGGTATCGCCCGCGGCGCGTTCGAGCTCGCCAAGCAGTTCGCGCAGGAACGCGTCCAGGGTGGCACCGAGCTGTACCGGCACCAGTTCACCGCGCGGAAGCTGGCCGAGATGTCCACGAAGATCGCGGCCTCCCGGCAGCTCTACCTCGCCGCGGCACAGGCCGCGGACACGGAAGTGCCCTGCCCGGTACTGCTCCCGGCCCAGGCCAAGCTGTTCGCCGACCAGGTCTCCATGGAAGTCGCCGCCGAGGCGATGAGTGTCATGGGGGCGCGCGGTTTCCTGCGCGAAACCGGCATGGAGAAGTTCGTCCGCGAATCGTTCGGGGCGCGGATCTACGAGGGCACCCCGGAAGTCCTGGCCCTGGCCATCACCGAAGCCCTCTACGAGGAGGAGGACGACGACTTCTGACGCACCGGTGCCGTCGCTGCTCGGCGCGCACCGCACCAGCAACACCAAGGGGGAAGAATGAACCATCAGCAGCGCACATACGGGGGCGCCTCATCGACGCTGAGGCCGTGGACCGTCCCAGCGGGAATCGACGACACCTCGCGCGACGACCGGGCCGTCACGGCCGCGCAGCACCGCTACGTGCAGGACATCCTGCGCATGCACTCCGATCTGGCCTACGGGACGCTGTTCTCCGGCCTGGCCGAGCGTGACGGCATCCTCTACAGCGCCGACCACGGAAACGGTCTCCTGACCGTCGCGGCGCCCACCCGCGCCCTCGATCGCCGTCATCTGCTGGCGATCTCCGGGTTCAGGCTGGCGGAGTACCTGCGCGTCGGGTTCGCCAGCGAACGACTGGTCTTCGAGCGTGCTCTGTTCTGCGAACCGGTACGCGAGATGCATCCCGACGACGTGCACGTCGTCACCGTCTCCCGCGCCACCGGGAAGATAGCCGGGTACGTGGCGCTGGCCCACACCCGTGAGTCGCGGCCGGTGACGATGCGCAGGCCCGACCGGGCGCTGTTCCCGTGCGAGGACGCCCATCGCCTGCGTCTGGAAACCGTCGCGTCCGGCCTTGCCCGAATACCCGCGGCCCGGGTGTGGGAGGTCAAGCGTCTGGTGCATTCGGGCTCCCTCCAGGGGCAGGGGGACAGGCTGCGCGTCACGCTGCAGCTGCTGGCGGGGATCGCATGCTCGATCGCCCGCATGCACCCCAGGCCGAAGGCGCTGGTCGGCGACGTCGAGCAGCACGTCGCCCTGCGGCACCTGGTGCTCCTCGGCCTGGACGTCGTCCTCTTAGAGGGCACCACGCCCCGTCTGCCGGCCAGCAACGTCATGCACCCGATGTATCTCGCACGCGACGACGTCCTGCCGTTCTACGCCAGGATCCCGGACGATGAGGAAGTCGAACGCCGCGTGGCGATGGTGCAGCAGGCCGCGGCCTGCCCCAACCCGCTGCGCTCGGTACGGGCCTTGCTGGCCACCCTCGCCGGCTCCGTCACCCGTCTGCAGGAGGCGGCGTGAGCACCGTCGAGGCGCCCGAGGAGTTCTACGCCACGTTCACCGAACGCAATGCCGGGTTCATCGACCCGCAGGCGCAGCGGGCCCTCGCCAACGCCACCGTGCTGATCGCCGGATGCGGGTCGACGGGCGGGGCGGCCGTGGAACCGCTGGCCCGCGTCGGTGTGCAGTCGTTCCTTCTCGCCGACACCGGCCGGTTCGAACTGAACAACCTGAACCGGCAGCACGCCGAGTACGCGGACATCGGCGCGCACAAGGCCGAGGTCGCCGAGCGCAGGGTCCGCGCCATCAACCCACTGGCGCGCACCTCGGTGTACGCCGACGGCATCACCGAGGACAACGCGATGCTCCTGGCGGAGCGCGCCGACGTCGTGGTGGACGGAGTCGACGTCACCGAACGCTCCGGCTGGCGTGCCAAGTACCTGCTCCACCAGGCCGCGCACGCGTGCCGGACTCCGGTGATCACCGGCTACGACATGGCCGGCACCCAGTACGTGCGGTTCTACGACTACCGGCGGACCACAGAACCGTTCGACGGCAAGATCACATATGCGATGGTGCAGGACAAACCCATCTGGGAGCTGCTCTTCCGCGCCATCCCGGCCCGGCACATCCCCGTGGAGACGATCCGCAACGCCCTCGATCACGTGGATGACCCCGAGTACAGCGTGCCCCAGCTCGTCTACGCCTCGCTGCTGTTCGGCGCCCTGACGGCCCGCATGGTGACCGCCCTGCTGGCCGGAGAGCCGATCCGCCCGCACATCGTCCTCGACGCGCACCATGCCACCCGCACCGGCCGCGACCGGCTGCGGGCAGCCGTGGCGCATCCTGCCGCGCTCGTGGCGGCGGTGCGCACACTCGCCGGCCTGCGCCGCACGCACCAACGGAAGAAGGAATCATGACGGACACTCTCGCCGAGCCGATCACGCGGCAGACCAAGAAGGCCCGGCAGCTTCTCACGTCGTCCACCCGCCACTCCTACGATCCCCGGCTGGACGTGGACTGGGACGCTCCGCTGGAAGACGGCAAGTGGTTCCTGCCCGAGGAGCGCTGCACGCTGTACGGCACGCCGCTGTGGGGCGACCTGTCGACCGAGCAGAAGATCATTTCCTCGCGTGAGGAAATGGCCTCTTCCATCGCGCTCGGGGTGTGGACGGAGCACATGCTGCTGCACATGGTCTCCCGCTACGTCTACGACCGGAACGTGGCCAGCCCGCAGGTGCAGTTCGCCCTCACGGAGGTCGCCGACGAGGTCCGCCACATGATCATGTTCGCCAAGGTGGTGGAGCGCATGGGCAGCGAGGTGTATCCGACGCCCTGGCGTATCCGCGAGTCCGGCCGGATGCTGAAGGTGACCTTCCCCGTAGCCGCGCTGTGGGCGCTGATCCTGCTGACGGAGGAGATCTTCGACCAGGGGCAGCGCGAAGTCGCCGCCGATGAGCGGGTGCAGCCGCTGGTCCGCTCGATGTCCCGGATCCACGTGGTCGAGGAGGCCCGGCACATCAGCTTCGCCCGCAGCGAGCTGGAGACGTTCGTGCCCACCCTGAACAAGGCGCAGCGCTCGGCGTTGCGAACGGTTCTGGCGATGTCGATCCGCACGTTCGCCGGGGAGTTCTTCAACCCGAGGATGTACCAGCGTGCCGGGCTGCCGGCCGAGGCGCGCACACAGGCGATGGCCAACCCGCACGTGCGGGAGACGTTCTCCTGGGCGGCCAAGCGGATCACCGGCTACTACAAGGAGATAGGCCTGATCGGCGGGGCGAGCGAGCGGATCTGGCGCACGGCCGGATTCCTGGGGACGGGCTCGTGAGCGACGTCCACGAGCACGAACAGGTCGACTACGACGGCGAGGCGGTGCTGCTGGTCGGCGACGAGGAGATCACCACCCAGGTGAGGCTGGCGGGCTTCTTCCAGCCGGTCGACGGCCGCTACCACTGGTACGGCAGGATGGCGGCGGACGAGAGGATCACCGCCGCTGCGGGGGGCCGGGGCAAGACGCCGTGCGCGCTGGCCACCACTCAGGGCGCCGCTCTGGGGCTGCTCGTCGACCCTGACCACTGGGGCCGCTACCGGATCGAGGGCACGGGCACACCGCCGTTCCCGGTCGAGGCGGAGGCCGGCGCGCCGTACGCCTGAGGTGACCCGCTGACCTGGTCCCCGCCGCCTTGCGCCCCCGGAAGGCGGCGGGGACCCCTTCTTTTCAGCTGCTTCTTTTCAGCTGCTTCTTTTCAGGTGTGCCGGGTCGTCGTGAGGCCGGCGAGCATGTGTTCCACCACGCGCGCCGCATCGGCTGCCGCCTCCTCGTAGTCGCCGGACAGGATGACGGACGTGGCCGCTTCGCACAGGGTGCCGAAGATGATGGTGGCCGCGGTCCCGGTGGAGACGTCGTGCAGTTCGCCGCGTGCTCTGAGCTCGTCGAGCAGCCCGGTGATCATCGGCAGGGCGATCTCGTTGTCGATCTCCCGGCAGCGGTGCACGCCGAGGACCTCCGAGGACTGACGCAGCAGGGAGCGCTTCTTCGCGTCGCCGACGTAGGAGGCCAGGAACTCCTTGACGGCGAGGGAGATCAGCTCGCTGGTGGGCGGCGGGGTGTCGCTCTGCAGCACCCCGATCAGGGTGGAGCCGAGCTCCCCCAGCAGCTCGGTCTGCGCCGCGCAGAACACCTCGTCGAACAGGGCTTTCTTGTCCGCGAAATGGTGGTAGACGGCGCCCTTGCTGACGCGGGCGGCCTGGGCGATGTCGTCGATGGACGTCGAGTCGAATCCGTCGTCCGCGAACAGTTCGCCCGCTGATTCCAGCACCGCGGCACGGGTGAGGGCCGCGTACTCGACGCGGCGACTTGGCTTGACGGTCATGAGGGCTCCTGGGAATACTTACCGACTCCAAGTCATATACAGACTCTGAGTCGGTACTCGACTCAACGTTCGTCATTATTCAACGTCCTGAGCCCGCTGACCACAGGAGGGACCGCGATGAACGCCCCACCCCCCGCCCAGCCCCCCGCGCCGCCGACCGGATTCGCCTACCGCACCGCGCACCGCATCGGCCGCTACCGCTACTGGATCGTCGCCTTATGGATCGCGGCTCTCGCCGCCGCCGGAATCGGCGCCGCCGGGCTCGCCGGCGTCCTCTCCGGTGGCGGCTGGTACGTCAAGGGATCCGACTCCTACGCCGCCGCGGTCCACCTGCGCCACGGTTTCACCGGACGCGGAGCGACCACCGCGACCCTTGTCGTGCGGGACAACCGCTACACCGCGTCAAGCCCCGCCTTCGCCACCCGTGTCGCCGACGTCGCCGAGTACGTGAAGGCCGACCGCACGCTCAACGTGGGGTCCATCACCGGCTACACCTCCGTGACCAGCCCGGCCGCGAAGGCCGAGTACACGGGGCGCGACGGCCGTACGATCACGGACTCGATCGCGATCAACGTCGATGACGGCACGGCCCGACGGGAGCTGCCCGCGATCGAGAAAACGCTGCGCGACCGCTACCGGCCCCAGGGCCTGGACGTCTCCCTCGTCGCGCCGGCGTCGTTCTGGGGAGAGGTCAACACCCTTTCGCAGACCGACCTCATGCAGGCCGAGATGATCACCGCACCGCTGATCATCCTCATTCTGCTTCTGCTGTTCCGCTCGCTGGCGTCCGTCGCGGCGGCGCTGGCCTCCGGCATCACCGGCATCCTGCTCACCCTGGGCGCCCTGTCCCTGATCGCCCATCAGATGCAGCTGTCCCTGTTCGTCGAGAACGCGGCAACGATGATCGGGCTGGGCGTCGGTATCGACTACGCCCTCTTCCTCATCTCCCGCTTCAAACGGCAACTCGCCGCCGGTGACGACAGCACCACGGCCCTTGCCGTCACCTTGCGCACCGCCGGACACACCGTCATCGCGTCCGGATCCACGATCGTCGTCGCGATGTGCACGCTGTTCGTGATCCAGCTCAACGTGATCTTCTCTCTCACCCTCGGCGCCGTCCTCGTCGTCGCCTTCTCGGTGCTGTCCGCCAGCCTCTTCCTGCCCGTCCTGCTCCACCTGATGGGCCACAAGATCAACGCAGGCCGCATCGGACGCCGCACCCGCTCCACGCGCCCCGAGGACGCATCGCGCTGGTACCGCATCTCCCAGGGCGTGATGCGCCGCCCGGTCGCCGTCCTCGCCGTCACCGTGATTCCGCTGGCCGCGCTCGCCCTGCCCGCGCTCGGCATGAAGACGTACACACCCGACGCCCGCATCCTCCCGGCCTCCTCGAGCGTCCGCGGCGGCTACGAAGACCTCCAGGAAGCGTTCGGACCTGGCGCGCCCTCCCCCATGCAGGTCGTCGTCACGTCCACCCGGCCGATCGGCACCCGCGACACCGACCAGGCGCTCCTGGCGCTGCAACAGCGCCTGTCCCGCCTCCCCGGGGCCGCGTCGACCGCATCCGCGGCCGACACCCTGAAAACCCTGAGCCCGGCGGACCCGTACGCCGTCTACGGCACCGCCGCCTTCCGAGCGCTGCCGCACGACGCCGTCCAGATCGCGGGCCACTACGTCGATGCCGCCGGCCGTCGCGCCGTCATCGAGGTCACCCCCGCCCAGCCGTCCTCCACGTCCGCCACCCGTAACCTGCTCAGCGCGGTACGCGACCAGGCCCGCGGCCTTCCCACCGGGCTGCACGCCGTCGTCGGCGGCCAGACCGCCGAGGACACCGACGCCAACCAGCCGATCTTCGACGGCCTGCCGTTCGTCGTCGTGCTGATGATCGCGGCCGTCTACCTGCTGCTGCTGGGAACGTTCCGCTCGCTGCTGCTGCCGCTGAAGGCCATCGTCATGAACCTTTTGTCGATCGCCGCCACCTACGGCATCCTCGTCGCAGTCTTCCAGCACGGCATCGGCACCGGCCTGCTGCACTTCAACCACACCGGGTACCTGCAGAACTTCGTGCCGGTCATGCTGCTGGCCCTGCTGTTCTCCCTGTCCACGGACTATGAGGTCTTCCTCCTGGACCGGGTCCGCGAGGAGTACGTCGCGACCGGCGACAACACCCTCTCCGTCGCACGCGGCCTCACCCGCACGGCGCCCCTGATCTCCGGCGCCGCGCTTTTGATGGTCGCCGTCTTCGGGGCCTTCGGCTTCACCGGGCTCGTCCCCATCCAGCAACTCGGCTTCGGCCTCGCGCTGGCCGTCCTCATCGACGCCACCGTCATCCGTCTCCTCGTCGTCCCGGCCGCCATGCGCCTGATGGGACGCCTCAACTGGTGGATGCCCGGCCGTCCCGACCCCTCCCACGTGAACGCCGCGCCACCACAGCCGCAGCCTGCCGCCGAAGGCCGGCAGGAAGTCACCCATGGCTGAGGTGTACGCACTGCTGTTCTTCGGCCTGGTCACCGGGGCCGTGGGGCACATGCAGGTGGCTGCCTCCGTCCTCGCGACCACCGGCGTCCTCGCCGCCCTCGCACTGTTCTGGATCCGCGAGCGCCGCATCGGCGAATGCGACGAGGGGGCCGCCCGATGACCGCATACGCCACCCGGGCCACCGAGCCCGGCACCCGGCCGAAACCCCGGCGCACCCCTCACTACAACCCGGCCGACACCTACGCCGTCACCGGATTCGTCTTCTCCGTCCTCGGCCTGGCCATCGGCAACCTCATCCTCGGGCCCCTCACCATCGCGCTGGCGATCGCCGCCGCGGCGGGACGCACCCGCCGCCGACTACTCGCCGCCACGACGGCCCTGCTCGGCATCACCGACGTCCTGATCCTGCTGCTCCTCGCACACCGCGACGGCACGATCTTCTGGCACTGACCGCGCCCGGGGTCCAGCCCCGGGTGCGGTCCGGCAGGACCCGGCTTGCCCGAGGAGGGTCACGGGGCATCCGGCCGGCGGCGCGCGAGCAGGATTCCGCCGAGGGTGCTCTCGGCCGAGGTGAGGGTCTTGCGCGTCTCGACGGCGAAGCCGGCGTCGTGGAGCCAGGAGGTCAAACGGTCGTGTCGGCGACGGTGGACGTACACCTTCATCGGGTGGCCGCCGTAGCCCTGCGTCTTCAAGGTCGACTCGTCCCCGACGTGAAAGCCGAGGAGCAACGGCGCCCCTGGGCGCAGCACCCGGCGGAACTGTCCGAACACCGAGGCGATCTCGTCGTCGGGGACGTGGATCAGCGAGTACCAGGCGACCACGCCGGCCATGGAACCGTCGTCGAGGTCCAGGTCCGTCATGGAGCCGAGTTCGAACCGGAGACCGGGATGGTCTCGCCGGGCCACCTCGAGCATCCCCGGCGAAAGGTCGATCCCGAACGCGTCTGCGCCGAGGCCCCGCAGATAGGCCGTGATCCGACCCGGTCCGCATCCCACATCCGCGACCGGGCCACCGCCGCGGGTGCGCACCAGGTCCGCGAACAGCGTCAGGACGGCACGTTCCTCGGGCGTTTCCTCAAGGAGGTTGCGCACCTGGTCGGCATAGCTGACGGCGACGGTGTCATAGGACGTCCGCGTGTCTTCCAGCCACTCGCCGGTGTCCGGCCGGTCTCCCATATCCGCACGCTACCGTCGGGAGGCCCGCTTCAGGGCTTCGACGAAGGTGGAGAAGGCGGCGGCCCGGAAGGTGAGCGTGGCGCGGGCCGGGTCCTTGGAGTCGCGGACGGCGGCGTGGGTGGGGGTGGTGGATATCTCGACGCATGAGTCGCCGTCACCAGGACCGGAGTAGGACGACTTCCGCCAGTTGGTGTCCATGGATCGCCTCACAGCTCTTTCGCCAGCCCGTGGATGAAGTCGCGCGAGTGCTCGGGGTCGAGCGACGCGGCCTCCACCTTACGGAAGAGCGTTCGAAATGCGGCGAGCTGGGCTTCGGAGTCGATGAAGGCCGCTCCATGCGGGCCGTCGCGCACGACCGTGTCCAGCTTTGGAACGGCGCCGCCCGCGTGGGTCATGGCGCTCGCAGCGCCCGCGAAGCCTTCCAGGCGGAAGGGGATGACCCGCACGGTGACGTGCGTCGCCTCCGATCGCTCCAGCAGGTGCGCCAGCTGTGTTCGCGCGGCGGCGCGGTCACTGACCATGATCCGCAGCGCGGCCTCATGGATGATCGCATCGTACGGGGTACCGGCGACCGCTTCCTTTCGCTGCATCCGGTGATGCACGCGCAACTCGAGTTCGTCGGACGGTAGTTCCGGGACGCGGTAGGCGAAGACGGCACGCGCGTAGTCCTCGGTCTGCAACACGCCGGGGATGAAGAGGAACTGGACCTCTCGCAAGGAGGTGGCGTGATGTTCCAGCTCCGCGAGATCGAGGAACGGGGTGGGCAGACGTTCCCGGTACTCCTCCCACCAGCCTCGCGTGCGGTCCGTTGCCATCGTCACCAAGGCTTCGATCAGCTCCGTGTCGGAGCACGAGTAATTGGCCGCGAGGCGTCGCACCCGCTTCTCACTCACCCCGGCGAGACCCGACTCGATCTGGCTGATGTGTGGAGGACTCACGCCGAGCAGAGCGGCCGCCTCCCGTGCGGTGAGACCCGCTGCGTCACGAAGCCTGCGTAGCTCGGCAGCAAGGCGCAACTGACGTGCCGTTGGCTCGGTCCGCATGGGCATGAACTGTTCCTCTCAACGCACCGGCGCACACCACCCGTTGGACGGCAGATTACGCGATCAGCTTGCGGCACATTAACAATTACCCCTACCGTCAGTGACACAGCGCACACGCAGCGGAAGTGCACCGCGCCGTCCTGCCATGACGGCTGCGACGAAGCCACTCTGCGTGAAATCCCCTTTCACTGAACGGAGTCGATGCTCCATGCCCGAAAACGAGACCTGGGACTACACGCTCTGCATCCCCAACGACGTCAGAGCCGTCACCGTATGCCGCCGCACCCTGCGCCTGATCCTGACCCTGCACGGGCTCATCGGCCTCGTCGACACCGCGGAGCTGCTCGCGGCCGAGCTGGTGTCGAACGCGGTCCGGCACACCAAGGGGCCGGCCGCGCTCAGGGTCCGCCGTACCCCGCACGGCGTGGTGTGGATCGGGGCCTGGGACACGGACCCCGCACCACCCGAGCCGCCACGGCCGTGGGAGCAGGTCACGGAGTCGGAGGAGGGCCGGGGTCTCGGACTGATCGTGGCCTGCGCGGACGTGTGGGGCTGGCAGCCGTCGGCCCGGTTCGGGGCCCGGGGGAAGTACGTCTGGTGCGAACTTGCCGCGGCCTAGCGGAGCAGCGCCACGGCGAAGTGGGCGTCGCAGCCGATCCGGTTCGGCTTCCCGGGCTGGAACTCGTTGATCGTACGGCCGATGGTGCTCGGCCCGGACAACGTTCCGGTGATCGCCGACGAGCGGCAGGCCGAGAGGGACGTACCCCTTGCGGTGCTCTCGGCGATGACACACGGGCGTGGGCCGCAGGCCCCGGCCATACTGGAATCCCTGGCAGCCGCCCTGCGGACCATCGACCCGGACAGTGCCGCGGTCTTCGTGCAGTTCGTCGACTCATGCCTGGCCGACCCCCAGGCGAAGCAGATGTGGAGGGACCTGATGACGGCGATCCAGTACTTCTGGCGACACCCGCTGGCGGAGCAGGTGCGTGAGGAGGGGCGGATTCAGGATCGACAGGAGATGACCCTCAGCATCCTTGAATGGCGGGGCATCGAGGTGCCCGACTCCGTCCGGGAGCGCGTGAGCGCCTGTACCGATCTCGATCAGCTGGAGGTCTGGGCCCAGCGTGCCGTGCATGCCACGGAGGCGGAGGAGTTGTTCGCCGGAGAGTGAGCCGAGGGGTGGCGCCTGCCGGGGACGGGCGGGCGCCGGCACCGCTCACAGCAGCGCCGTCAGCCGTGTCACGCTGCGGGCGCCCTCCCTGCGTACCCCCGCCGGGATCAGGGCCGCGCGGGTCGGTACGCGGACGCCGCCGGTGAAGGCGACCCTCGTGCCCGGGCCTTCCGGCGTCGCCGCCACGCCGATCAGCAGGAAGCGGCTCTGCAGCCAGCACCATCCGGGGCGGTGCACCCCGCGCAGACGGGCCCGCGGGCCGAACCTGCTGCGGGCCAGCGCCTCGACGCGCTCGCCCTGCCGGTGGACGACGCGCAACCGTTCCATGTCGGTCACCACCTGTCCGAACCCGCCCTCCAGGTCCCCGAGCAGGGACCACACCCGCTCGAAGGGCGCGTCCACGTACGCCTCGGTCACGTGCGCGCCGCGCACGCCGGCGGCCAGGGCGTTCAGGCGGCGCACGGGGTCGACATCGGTGGTGGGCCAGAACTCGTTCATGACGTCCACGCCTTCCGGAAGGTGTCGCGCGCCCGGTGGAGCCGCGATTTGACGGTGCCCGTGCGCACGCCGAGCAGTGCGGCGGCGGTGCGCTCGTCCAGGCCCTCCACGTCGCGCAGCATCAGCACCGCGCGGTGTTCGGGGGAGAGCCGGTCCAGTACGTCCCTGATGTCGGCGGAGAGCTGCGGGTCGCCCCGGGCCGGGAGCGTGCTCAGATCGGCCGGTACGGCGCGGGCGGCGCGTTGCGCGGTGCGGACCGCCTCGCGCACCGCGATGGCCCGGACCCAGCCGTGCAGGGCGGCCGGGTCCTTCAGCGTGCGCAGCGACCTGAAGACGGCGACCAGGGCCTCCTGCGCCGCGTCCGCCCTCTGGTCCAGGGCGATGGGCGCGCAGACGCGGCCCACGTACGGGGCGAGGAGGTCCAGGAGTTCCGCCATGGCGAGGGTGTCGCCGCGCTGGGCCGCGCGCACCAGCCGTACCGTCCGGTCACCGGGTTGCTCAGCCGACACGGGCCTCATCCTTCCACCAGGCCACGCGCAGGGCGGCGACGGCCAGGAGGGCGCACAGCGGGGTGTAGAGCGCGAGGTTGAGCCAGTAGAACGCGGTGCCGGTCTCCTTGGCGAACAGCCAGTAGATCCCGGCGAGCGTGCGCAGCGACAGACCCGCCGCCACGGCGAGGGCGGCGAGCCGCAGGATCAGGTGGCGGGGGCTGCGGGCGTGGGCGAGGACGCAGGCGGCGCCGGTCAGGAGGACGGCTACGAGAGGCAGCAGGACCGGCGGTGTGAAGGGTACGTCCGTGCCGAGGACCGCCTCGGACAGGCTGCTGTCGTCGGCCGCCGGCCAGGTGGCGCCGGTCGTCCAGTACAGGTGGAGCAGGGCGTCCGCGGTGAGCACCGACGCGACAAGCACGGCGGCGCGGGCGGGGGCGGTGGTGCCGGTCCGGTACGGCATGGGTCCTCCTGGGGCGGCTTCGGTAATCCGTCGCCCACCAGAGGAGCCGTTCACGCGAAACGTTCCCTCGAACACGGAAGTTGTCGGGACCTCGGCAGCCCCGATGCCCTCGCCGGCGGTCCGGGGCTGGCACGCTGTAGGCGTTCACGGCGCAGCGGCCGGCCCGGCCGGCGGTTCGCCGGGGCGAGATGACAGTGCCGGTGGAGGTCGTCGCGCAGGACGACGGGACCGGCTTCGGTGGCTGACGGTTGGGAGTCAACTGATGTACGACTACGACCTGCTGGTCGTCGGCTCGGCCAACGCCGATCTGGTGATCGGCGTGGAGCGGCGCCCGGCGGCCGGGGAGACGGTCCTCGGCTCCGACCTGGTCGTCCACCCGGGCGGCAAGGGCGCCAACCAGGCGGTCGCCGCGGCCCGGCTCGGGGCGCGTACGGCGCTGCTGGCGCGGGTCGGTGACGACGCGTACGGCCGGCTGCTGCTGGACTCGCAGCGGGCGGCCGGGGTGGACACGGTGGGGGTGCTGGTCGGCGGGGCGCCGACGGGCGTCGCGCTGATCACGGTCGATCCGTCCGGGGACAACAGCATCGTGGTGTCGCCGGGCGCCAACGGCCGGCTCACCCCGGCGGACGTGCGGGCCGCGGCCAGCGTGTTCCAGGCGTCCAGGGTGGTGTCGGCGCAGCTGGAGATCCCGCTGGAGTCGGTCGTGGAGGCCGTGCGGTCGCTGGCGGAGGGCAGCCGGTTCGTGCTGAACCCGTCGCCGCCGCGGCCGTTGCCGCGGGAGGTGCTGGACGCCTGCGATCCGCTGATCGTCAACGAGCACGAGGCGAAGGTGATCCTCGGGGACGCGGCGGTCGGCGACGCGCCGGAGGACTGGGCGCGGGTCCTGCTGGCGAAGGGCCCGCGCTCGGTGGTGATCACCCTGGGCGGCGAGGGGGCGCTGGTGGCTTCCTCGGCCGGCATCACCCGGGTGCCGTCGGTGAAGGTGGACGCCGTGGACACCACCGGCGCCGGTGACGCGTTCACGGCGGCGCTGGCGTGGAAGCTCGGCACGGGCGCGGCTCTGGCCGACGCGGCGGCGTACGCGGCACGCGTCGGGGCGGCGGCGGTGACCCGGCGGGGCGCGCAGGAGTCGTATCCGACCGCCGACGAGGTGGCCGCGCTGTGAGCCATGGCCGCCACACGTCTGCTTGAACGTCTTCGAGGGGCCCGGTCCGTCGACCGGGCCCCTCGGCTCTCCCCCCGTCGGAGCCCCTTGAATCCCCCCCGGGTTCCCTCCCCCAGAAGCTCCGACGCCCGGTACGACCGGCGAGGTCCGGAAACGGTTGTACCGCTTCCGCAATTATTTTTCCGGCCCCGTCAACCGATCACGTGGGTGAGGAACCGTTCCGCGGTCTCCGCGAGCACGTCCTGTCCGTCCCGCGCCCACAACTCCTCGTTGAACAGCTCGACTTCGATCGGTCCCGTGTACCCGGCCGCCTCCACGTACGCCGTCCACTCGCGCAGGTCCACCGCGCCGTCGCCGATCTGGCCCCGGCCGTTGAGGACGCCCTCGGGGAGCGGGGTGGTCCAGTCGGCGAGCTGGAAGGTGTGGAGACGGCCGCCCGCTCCGGCCCGGGCGATCTGCGCGGGCGCCTGGTCGTCCCACCAGATGTGGTACGTGTCCACGGTCACGCCCACCTGGTGGGCGGGGAAGCGCTCGGCGAGGTCCAGGGCCTGGGCGAGCGTGGAGACCACGCAGCGGTCGGAGGCGAACATCGGGTGCAGCGGCTCGATCGCCAGCTTCACGCCGTGCTCGTCGGCGCAGGGGGCCAGTTCGGCGAGCGCGTCGGCGATGCGTTCGCGGGCGCCGCGCAGGTCCTTGGAGCCGGCCGGGAGGCCGCCGGAGACCAGGACCAGGACGTCCGTGCCGAGGGTGGCCGCCTCGTCGACCGCGCGCCGGTTGTCGTCGAGGGCGCGGGCGCGCTCGGCCGGGTCGGTCGCCGTCAGGAAGCCGCCGCGGCACAGGGTGGTGACGCTGAGGCCGGCGTCGCGGACCAGCTTGGCGGTCGCCTCCAGGCCGTACGCCTGGACCGGTTCCCGCCACAGACCCACGTTGCCGACGCCGAGCCGGCCGCAGGCGGTGGTGAGTTCCGGCAGGGACAGCTGCTTGACGGTCATCTGATTGATGGAGAAGCGGGACAGGTCGCCGGTCACTGGTTCACTCCGTACAGGCTCAGCAGGGTCTTCATCCGCTCCTCGGCCGACTTGGGGTCGGGGAACAGGCCGAGGCCGTCGGCGAGTTCGTAGGCGCGGGCGAAGTGCGGCAGGGAGCGGGCCGACTGCAGGCCGCCGACCATCGTGAAGTGCGTCTGGTGGCCGGCCAGCCAGGCGAGGAAGACCACGCCGGTCTTGTAGTAGCGGGTCGGCGCCTGGAAGAGGTGGCGGGAGAGTTCCACCGTCGGGTCGAGCAGGGCGCGGAAGCCGGCCGGGTCACCGGTGTCCAGGACGCGGACGGCCTCGGCAGCGAGCGGGCCCAGCGGGTCGAAGACGCCGAGCAGGGCGTGGCTGAAGCCGTGGGCGTCGCCCGCGATCAGCTCCGGGTAGTTGAAGTCGTCGCCGGTGTAGCAGCGCACGCCCTGCGGCAGGCGGCGGCGCAGGCCGATCTCGCGCCGGGCGTCCAGCAGCGACACCTTGACGCCGTCGACCTTGTCCGGGTACGCGGCGATGACGTCCAGGAACACGTCCGTGGCCGCGTCCAGGTCCGCCGATCCCCAGTAGCCCTCCAGCGCCGGGTCGAACATCGGGCCCAGCCAGTGCAGGATCACCGGCTCGGCGGACTGGCGCAGGAGGTGGCCGTACACCTCCAGGTAGTCCTCGGGGCCCTTCGCCGTCGCGGCGAGCGCGCGGGAGGCCATCACGACGGCCTGCGCGCCCGCCTCCTCGACGACGGCGAGCTGCTCCTCGTAGGCGGCGCGGATCTCGGCGAGGGTGCCCCCGGTGATCTGGTCGGTGCCGGCCCCGCAGGCGATACGGCCGCCCACGGCGCGCGCCTCGGCGGCGGAGCGGCGGATCAGTTCGGCCGCGCCCGCCCAGTCGAGGCCCATGCCGCGCTGGGCGGTGTCCATGGCTTCGGCCACACCGAGCCCGTGCGACCACAGATGGCGGCGGAAGGCGAGGGTGGCGTCCCAGTCGACGGCGGCCGGGGAGCCGGGGCCGACGTCGGCGAACGGGTCGGCGACGACGTGCGCCGCCGAGAAGACCGTGCGGGAGGTGAGGGGGGCGCCGGGGGTGAGGGCGAGCGGCTCGCTGCGCGGCTCGTACACCCGCAGGCCGCCCCGGGCGTCGGGAAGGCGGACGGTCACAGCACGATCTCCGGAACCTCGATACGGCGGCCCTCGGCCGAGGACTTCAGGCCCAGCTCGGCGAGCTGCACGCCGCGGGCGCCGGCGAGCAGGTCCCAGTGGTAGTCGGCACCGGCGTGGACGTGCTTGAGGAACAGCTCCCACTGGGCCTTGAAACCGTTGTCGAACTCCTGGTTGTCCGGGACCTCCTGCCACTGGTCGCGGAAGACCTCGGTGGCGGGGACGTCGGGGTTCCACACCGGCTTGGGCGTGGCCGAACGGTGCTGGACGCGGCAGTCGCGCAGGCCCGCGACGGCGGAGCCCTCGGTGCCGTCGACCTGGAACTCAACCAGTTCGTCGCGGTGGACGCGGACCGCCCAGGAGGAGTTGATCTGGGCGATCGCGCCGCCGTCGAGTTCGAAGATGCCGTAGGCGGCGTCGTCGGCGGTGGCGTCGTAGGGCTTGCCGTTCTCGTCCCAGCGCTGCGGGATGTGGGTGGCGGTGAGGGCCTGGACGGACCGCACGCGGCCGAACAGCTCGTGCAGGACGTACTCCCAGTGCGGGAACATGTCGACGACGATGCCGCCGCCGTCCTCGGCGCGGTAGTTCCACGACGGGCGCTGGGCGTCCTGCCAGTCGCCCTCGAAGACCCAGTAGCCGAACTCGCCGCGCACGGACAGGATCCGGCCGAAGAAGCCGCCGTCGATCAGCCGCTTCAGCTTCAGCAGGCCCGGCAGGAAGATCTTGTCCTGGACGACGCCGTGCTTGATCCCCTTCTCCCGGGCGAGGCGGGCGAGTTCCAGGGCGCCGTCCAGGCCGGTCGCGGTCGGCTTCTCGGTGTAGACGTGCTTGCCGGCCGCGATGGCCTTTCTGATGGCCTCCTCGCGGGCGGAGGTGACCTGGGCGTCGAAGTAGATGTCCACGCTCTCGTCGGCGAGGACCGCGTCGACGTCGGTCGAGTAGTGCTCCAGACCGTGCCGGCCGGCAAGCGCCTTCAGGGCGTGTTCGCGGCGGCCGAGCAGGATCGGTTCGGGCCACAGCACGGTGCCGTCGCCGAGGTCGAGCCCGCCCTGGTCGCGGAGGGCCAGGATCGAGCGGACCAGGTGCTGGCGGTAACCCATGCGCCCGGTCACGCCGTTCATGGCGATGCGCACCGTCTTGCGTGTCACGTCAGTCCCTTCGTGGGCGCGGGGGGCGCCCGGTGGATCAGGC
Source organism: Streptomyces sp. NPDC097129 (assembly GCF_055668065.1). NCBI lineage: Bacteria > Bacillati > Actinomycetota > Actinomycetes > Kitasatosporales > Streptomycetaceae > Streptomyces > Streptomyces sp. NPDC097129. Next base: position 1,017,694 of record NZ_JBVOQE010000001.1, read on the forward strand.
CGGTTCAGGCCGGTTCGGTTTGGTTCGGTGTGGTCCAGGCCGGTTCGGGTGGGGGCGTTCGGTTCGGGCCGGGTGGCCGGATCAGGGTGGGGCGGCCGGGCCGGGCCCGTCCATGAGGCGTGGGGCCACCTCATTCAGCAAGCGCTTTCTATCCTGGAAAGCTAGCTTCTGAGCAGTGGTCTGTACAAGGCTGCGGACCGGATGAGTTGTTCGAGGGGGCGAACACCCACGCCGGGTGGCCTTAAGGTCTGCTCGGAACCGTGGCCGAGGGCCGGGGTGTGTACGAGGGCGTACGACGAGATGCGCGACCGGAGGACGAGATGACGGTGACCCTGGCGGACGTGGCGGCCCGCGCGCAGGTCTCCCCCGCGACGGTGTCGCGCGTGCTGAACGGCAACTACCCGGTGGCGGCCTCCACCCGGGAGCGGGTGCTCAAGGCCGTGGACGAGCTGGACTACGTCCTGAACGGTCCCGCGAGCTCGCTGGCCGCGGCCACCTCCGACCTGGTCGGCATCCTGGTGAACGACATCGCCGACCCGTTCTTCGGGATCATGGCGAGCGCCATCCAGGGCGAGATCGGCGGGCCGGGCGGCCGCGCGGGCGGCGAGAGACTCGCGGTCGTGTGCAACACCGGCGGCTCACCGGAGCGCGAGCTGACCTACCTGACGCTGCTGCAACGGCAGCGGGCGGCGGCCGTCGTGCTGACCGGCGGGGCCATCGAGGACGCGGCGCACCAGGCGGCCATGGCGGCGAAGCTGCGCAAGCTGAGCGAGGCCGGTACGCGGGTGGTGCTGTGCGGGCGGCCGCCGGCGCCGGGCACCGGGGTGATCGCGCTGACCTTCGACAACCGCGGCGGCGCCCGGCGGCTCACCGAGCACCTCATCGGCCTCGGCCACCGGCGGCTCGGCTACATCGCCGGACCCGAGGAGCGCACCACCACCCGGCACCGGCTGGAAGGGCACCGGGAGGCGCTGGCCGCGGCCGGCATCGAGGAGCGGCCCGGCTGGACCGTGCACGGGCGCTACGACCGGCAGTCCGGCTACGACGCCACGCTGGAGCTGCTGCGGCGGGACCCCTCGCTGACGGCCGTCGTCGCCGCGAACGACTCCGTCGCGCTCGGGGCGTGTGCCGCGCTGCGGGAATCGGGGCTGCGCATCCCGGACGACGTGACCGTCGCCGGGTTCGACGACCTGCCGTTCAGCATCGACGCGGTGCCGTCGCTGACGACGGTGCGGTTGCCGCTGGCGGAGGCGGGGGCGCGGGCCGGGCGCATCGCGATGGGACGCGAGGAGGCTCCGCCGGGGGGGATTGCGACGGTGCGGGGGGAGTTGATGGTGCGGGGGTCCAGTGGGGGGCCGCGGGTGGGGTGACGTTGCCTCTGGCGGCGGGTCGTGTGTCGCGTGCGGGTTGCCTGCGGCGCTGGGTCGTGTGTCGGGTGCGGGTTGCCTGCGGCGCTGGGTCGTGTGTCGGGTGCGGGTTGCGTTGTGGCTGGTCGCGCCGTTCCCCGCGCCCCTTTGATGCCTGCGGCGGCCCGTTGCGGTCTCGTCGTGGCTGGTCTAGCGCCTACGGCCGGTTTCTGAGTCGGGGCCGGGGTGGGGGGTGTCCGTCCTCGGTCCGGCCGCCCGTTTCCGACTACGGCGCCGTTGCCCGGTGCCGGACGCTGCGGGCGGACACCCCCCACCCCGTCCCCTTCCCGCCGCACGCGGGTGCGGCGACGTCGTGGCGGGTGCGTCGGTGCAGGGCAGGCTTGTACATACCAGTGGGTACAGGGCGTGGGTTTCGTGTTGTGTCGGCGGCTTGGGTGGTACCGGTGTTTTGAAGCGCGCAAATGGGCCACCTGCGGGCATAGCGCCCCGATACTGGGCGGCGGGCACCGCACCGAGGCAGGAATGAGTCCCATGCGTACCGTGGCCAGCGAGTTCATCAGTCTCGACGGTGTCGTGCAGGCGCCCGGGGAGCCGGAGGACACCGACGACGACTTCGCGCACGGTGGCTGGTCGCTGCCGTACGTCGATCCGGAGGTCGTCGGCGGCGCGTTCGAGGGGGCGCTCGCCAAAGCGGGCGCGCTGCTGTGCGGGGAGCGGACCTGGCAGACCATGGCCACGCTGTGGCCGGAGCGGGCCGGGGAGATCTTCGCCGACCGGATGAACACGGTCCGTACCTATCTCGTCTCCGGCAGCCTGGACGAGTCCGACCTGCCCTGGGACAACATGAGGCTGATCCGGGCCGGTGAGGTGATGGACCGGATCGAGGACCTGCGGGCCACGCCGGGGGGCGACCTGCTGATCGCGGGCAGCCCGCGCCTGGTGCGGTCGCTGCTGGCCGAGGGGATGCTCGACGAGCTGATGCTGATGCGGATGCCGGTGCTGCTCGGCGGCGGCATGTCGCTCTTCCCGGCGGACGGGGTGCGGCGGCCGTTCCAGCTGGTCTCGACGGTGGCCGCGAAGACGGGGGCCGAGGTGTGCGTCTACCGGGCCGTGGCCCAGGAGTAGCCGCGGTGCGCACGTTTGAAGCGGCGGGCTGCGAGTAGGGTCCAGAGCATGAAGCTGGCGTTCTCCACTCTCGGCGTTCCCGGTCTGCCCCTCTCCGACGTGCTGAGCCTGGCCGGCGCGCACGGCTATCACGGCGTGGAGCTGCGTGCCCATCCCGAGGAGCCGGTGCATCCGGGACTCTCCCCGGCGGGACGGGCCGATGCGGCCGCCGCGTTCAAGTCGGCCGGTGTGGAGCTGCTCGGCGTCGCCGGGTACGCGCGCGTGGCCGCGCCGGGCGACGACGGGCCGGTCCTGGACGAGATCCGCGCCCTGCTGGAGCTGGCCCGCGACCTCGGCGCGCCCTTTGTCCGCGTCTTCCCCGGCGGCGGTGACGCGCGCTCGCGCGAGGAGGCCGACGCGACGGCCGCGCGGCGGCTCGGTACGGCCGCGGAGGACGCCGCCGCGCTGGGCGTACGGATCCTGCTGGAGACCCACGACTCGCACCCCACCGGCGCCGACGCGATCCGGGTCCTCGGGCCCGTCGGGCACGGCAGCGTGGGCGCGCTGTGGGACGTGATGCACACCTGGCGAGGCGGCGAGCAGCCGGCGGAGACCTACGCCGCGCTCGCCCCGCACCTCGGCTACGTCCAGGTCAAGGACATCGCCTCCGCCGACGACCCAACGCCGCTGGCGCTGGGCGCGGGGGTGCTGCCGCTGTCCGATGTGGTGGAGGTGCTCTCCCGCAACGGCTGGGACGGCTGGCTGTGCTGGGAGTACGAGAAGCGCTGGTACGAGTCGGCGGCGCCGCTGGCGGGGCTGCTGGACGCGGGGCGGGAGCATGTGAGCCGGCTGCTGAACGAGTCGGCCTGACGGGGGCCTCCGGGACGTGTCCCCGCTCACCTCACCGATGCCGGGCGCGCCTGCGCATACCGTGCCACCCGCTCCTCCAGCCGCCGGCGGCACTGCGGCCACTCCGGGGCCGTGATCGAGAAGACCGCCGTGTCGCGCAACCGGTCGTCCTCGCCCGGGGCCCAGGAGCGGGACCAGTTGCGCAGGACGCCCTCGAAGCGGGCGCCGACGGATTCGATGGCCGCGCGGGAGCGGGCGTTGCGGGCGTCGGTCTTCAGGTCGACGCGGGAGACGCCCCACTCCTCGAAGGCGTGCCGGAACAGCAGCAGCTTGGCCTCGGCGTTGACGCCCGTGCCCTGCGCCGAGGCCGCGAGCCAGGTGAAGCCGATCTCGATCGCGTCGAGCCGGTCCTCGGACCGCCAGCTGCGCGGGTCCCAGTACGACGTGGTGCCGACGACCCGTCCCGTCGCGCGGGACACCTGTGCGTAGGGGGCCTGTTGGCCGGCCGCCGCCCGGGCCAGGTGACCGTCGATGTACGCCCCCATCTCCTGCGGTCCGGGCACCGGGGTGAAGCCGTAGGTGTCCCGGTTCTCCTGCGCCGCCGCCGCGAGAGCGGCGGCGTGCCGGTGCTGAAGCGGCTCCAGACGCACCAGCGCGCCCTCCAGAACCGGTCCTTGCAGCGTGAAGCTCACCCGTCGTCACCTTTCCTGGCCCTGCGACGCTTTCGACGAGCGCAGAGTCTTCCTCAGCAAACACCTGCCGTCGACCGGGATTCCGCGCGGATCCGTGCTCTGCGCACTGTCTTGACTGGCAGAAACTTCCCGGATATTGGTGGCCTCTCGGAAGTTTCCTTCAGCGGTTCCCCCCTCCGGAAGGAGCGCACGTGCACCACGCCAGCACGGACAGCACGGGAAACACCGCACGACCTGCCAGACGCACCGTCCTCGCCGCTACGGCCGGCCTGACCGCCGCCCTTGCCGTCGGGCCCGTCGCCACCGCCTCCGCCGCTCCGCGCGACGAGCGGTCACTGCGCGACCTCATCTCCCGGATGTCCCTGGAGGAGAAGGTCGGTCAGCTCTTCGTCATGCGGGTCTACGGCCACTCGGCCACCGCCCCCGACCAGGCCGACATCGACGCCAACCTCGCCGAGATCGGGGTCCGCACGGCCGCCGAGCTGATCGAGAAGTACCGCGTCGGCGGCATCATCTACTTCGTGTGGGCGCACAACACCCGTGACCCGCAGCAGATCGCCGGCCTGTCCAACGGCATCCAGCAGGCGTCGCTGCGACTGCCGCGCGGGCTGCCGCTGCTCATCTCCACCGACCAGGAGCACGGCATCGTCTGCCGCGTCGGCAAGCCCGCCACGCTCTTCCCCGGCGCGATGGCGATCGGCGCCGGCGGCTCCCGTTCCGACGCGCGTACCCTCGGCCGGATCTCGGGTGAGGAGCTGCGCGCCATCGGCATCCGCCAGGACTACTCCCCCGTCTCCGACGTGAACGTCAACCCGGCCAACCCGGTCATCGGCGTGCGCTCCTTCGGCGCCGACGCGGACGCGGTCGCGGGGCTGGTCGCCGCCGAGGTCGCCGGGTACCAGCACGCGGGGGTCGCGGCGACCGCCAAGCACTTCCCCGGGCACGGCGACACCGCCGTCGACAGCCACTACGGCTTCCCCGTCATCACGCACAGCCGCGAGCAGTGGGAGACCCTGGACGCGGTGCCGTTCCGGGCGGCCGTACGCGCCGGCATCGACTCGATCATGACCGCGCACATCCAGTTCCCGGCGCTGGACCCCTCCGGCGACCCGGCGACCCTCTCCCGGCCCATCCTCACCGGCATCCTGCGCGAGGAGCTGGGCTACGACGGGGTCGTGGTCACCGACTCGCTCGGCATGGAGGGCGTGCGCAGCAAGTACGGCGACGACCGGGTGCCGGTGCTGGCGCTGAAGGCGGGCGTGGACCAGCTCCTCAACCCGCCGGACCTGGACGTGGCGTGGAACGCCGTCCTCACCGCCGTCCGCACCGGGGAACTCACCGAGGAACGGCTCGACCGGTCGATCCTGCGCATCCTGCGGCTCAAGGCGCGCCTCGGGCTGTTCGGCGAGCCGTACGTCAGCCACGCCGGCGTGGAGCGCACCGTCGGCACGCGGCAACACCTGGCGGCGGCCGGCCGGATGGCGGAGCGGACGACGACGCTGCTGGTCAACGAGGGCGCGCTGCTTCCGCTGAACCGCCGCGAGCACAAGAAGCTGCTCGTGGTCGGCGCCGACCCGGCGTCCCCGTCGGGCACCACCGGCCCGCCCACCGGCGTTCTCGCCGCCGCCCTGACCGAGCTGGGCTTCACCGCGACCGCCCTGTCCACCGGTACGGCGCCCTCCGCGGCGACCGTCGACCGGGCCGTCGCCGCCGCGGCGGACGCGGACGCGGTCGTCGTCGGGACGTACAACGTCACCGCTGGCAGCAGCCAGCGCACGCTGGTGCGGCGGCTCCTCGCGACGGGCAGGCCGGTGGTGGCCCTCGCCGTGCGCAACCCCTACGACGTGGCCCAACTGCCCGAGGTGCGCGCGTACCTGGCGTCCTACTCGTGGACCGACGTCGAACTGCGCGCCGCCGCCCGGGTGATCGCCGGGCGGGTCGCTCCGCGCGGGAAGCTGCCGGTGCCGGTGATGCGGGCGGACGATCCGGCGCGGGTGCTGTATCCCATCGGGCACGGCCTGGCGTACTGACGCCACGGTCCGTCGGGGAACGGGCCGCGCGGGCCGTGGCCGTCCGGTCGGTGTGACCGGACGGCCACGGCCCTGTACGTGCGCCTCGGTAGCCGGTCGGCTGCGCCCGCCGGGTGTGGCTACGGGCGCAGGGCGGGCTCGCGTTCGACGTCGCGCACGTCCAGCCGGCTGTCGAACTTCGCCAGCGGCACGGCCCGCGCGGTGTCCTGCTGGACGCCGGCCCACTCGAGGATGCGGGCGGTGGCCAGTTCCTTCTGCGCGGGCACCAGGCCGGCCACGTTGGCGCCGTGGTTCATGCCGGGCGCGGTGAAGACGTAGGAGTCCTCGGCTCCCTTGTCGACGCGGAAGCGCTCGCTGCCCCACGGGTCGTTCTGGCCGTAGACGAAGAGCATGTGGCGGGCGTTGTGCCGCACCCAGGTGTCGACGTCGCGCATCGCCCACGGCTGGAAGCGCATCGGGATCTCGCGCGGGACGAAGTTGCGCGGCGGCTGGTAGCCGTAGCGGATGTAGCGCTTCTCGATGTGCGGGAAGCGGATGGTGGGCGCGCCGAGCTGGGTGCCCGCCTGGTAGTAGTACGGCGTGTACGTCTGAAGGCCCTGGTCGGTGTAGGCGGAGAAGCCGGAGATCTCGTCGACGGAGGCCCAGATCTCGTCGTCGCTCGCGGTGGCCGCGTTCGCGGGGATCTCGTCGCAGTCGGCGAGGAGGCTGTACTGCCAGAAGCCCCACACGTAGTCGAGGACGACGGCCTCGTAGGCGCGGTCCAGGGAGCCGATGGTGGTGAAGGTGTAGCCGTTGGCGGAGGCGTACGCCGCGTACTTCTTCTCCAGCGGCTCGCGGCGCACCAGCGCCTCGCGCTGCACCGCGTTCAGCTTGTCGCGGCACTCCTTGGTGCCGACGGAGGCGAAGAAGCGGTCGTAGGCCGAGTCCTCGTTGTTCACCACGTCGTCGGGGGCGACGTAGGCGATGACGCCGTCCATGTCGCGCGGGTAGAAGCGCTCGTAGTAGGTGGCGGTCATGCCGCCCTTGGAGCCGCCCGTGGCGAGCCAGTTCCTGGAGTAGACCGGCTTCAGGGCCTCGAAGACGCGGTGCTGGTCGCTGGCGGCCTGCCAGATGTCGAGCTTGGACCAGTCGGCCGGGGCGGGCCGGGACGGGGTGAAGTAGCGGTACTCCAGGGAGACCTGGTTGCCGTCCACGATCTGGGTGGGCTCGCGGCGGGACGGGGTCGTGGAGACGTTGTAGCCGCCGGTGTAGAAGACCGTCGGGCGGCTGACGTCCTTGTGCAGCACGGTGATGCGCTGCTGGAACGTGCCCGCCGAGGGGTGCCGGTGGTCGACCGGCTGCGTGTAGTTCAGGACGAAGTAGCGGTAGCCGGGATACGGCTTCTCCTGGATCAGGCTCATGCCCGGTATCGAGAGAAGCCGGTCCTTGATGTCCTGGCTGCCGGAAGTGTCGGCGGCGGTGGCCGCGCCCGCCGCGCTCAGCGTGCCTATGAGCACGGTGAACGCCAGCAGCCATCTGAGTGCCTTGCGCATGCACCCTCCCTGTGAGACAGATGTGCGCCGGAAGCTATCGGAGCAACATCGTTTCCACCAGGGGGAGTTAAAGAAAGAGGAAACCGTTCAGCACAGAATCCAGCCGGAGTTGACCGATCCGCCGCCCACCGAGCCGGTGACGCGTACGCAGCGGTGCCCGGCGTGCACGGTGACCGGCCCGGCCCGCTGGATGAACCGTCCCTTGTCCACGACGGGCCGCCCGCCGCGCGCCTGCACGCTGACCGACATGACCTGCCGGGGCCCGGGGCGGCTGGGCACGGTGAGCGCGCAGATGTAGCCGTCGTTCCGGTAGACCTGCACGCTGCCGGTGGCGAAGGGCAGCGTCGCCACCCTGTGCCCGCCGCACCGCGTGGGCGCCGCGGCGGCCTCGGCACTGCCCGGCGCGGCCAGCGCGAACAGCCCGGCCGCGGTCAGCACACCCAGCCCGACCGCCGTCCGCCGCCGTATCCCACCCCAGTCCACAGTCGTCCCTCCCTGCGTCCGCACGACAAGAGGCGTACGAGTGTACGGACGCAGGACGTATGTCGGATGGTTGCACGACCGTCATGGACACGACGCGCGGGGGGCGCTGCGGAGGGAGCGACCGGGGGCACTGGCGGTCAGCGGGCGGCGCTCACCGGTTCCTCCGGCTCGGCCTCGCCGATGAACGTGCGCCACAGACGGGCGTAGTGACCGTCGCGGGCGAGGAGTTCCTCGTGGGTGCCGTCCTCCGCGACGCGGCCCTGGTCCATGACCACCACCCGGTCCGCGCGGGCGGCGGTGGTCAGCCGGTGTGCCACGACCAGCGTGGTGCGGCGGCCCGCGAGGCGGTCCGTGGCCTGGTTGACCTGGGCCTCGGTCGCCAGATCCAGCGCGGCCGTCGCCTCGTCGAGCAGCAGGACGTCCGGGTCGACCAGCTCGGCGCGGGCCAGCGCGATCAACTGCCGTTGCCCGGCGGACAGGTTGCGTCCGCGCTCGGCGACCTCGTGCAGATAGCCGCCCTCCAGCGTGGCGATCATGTCGTGCGCGCCGACCGCACGCGCCGCCGCCTCCACCTCCGCGTCGGTGGCCTCGGGCCGGCCGTAGGCGATGGCGTCGCGGATCGTGCCGGGGAAGAGATACGCCTCCTGCGGCACGACCCCCAGACGGTGCCGGTACGACGTGAGGTCCAGGTCGCGCAGATCCGTGCCGTCCGCCGTGACGCGGCCGCCGGTCGGGTCGTAGAACCGCGCCACGAGCTTGACGAGGGTCGACTTGCCGGCGCCGGTCTCGCCGACGAAGGCGACCGTCTGCCCGGCGGGGATGCGCAGGTCGACCCCGCCCAGGGCCTCCTCATCGTCGCCGTACGCGAAGTGGACGTTCTCGAAAGCGATCTCGCCGCGCAGGGACAGCACCTCCAGCGGCTCCCGCGCGGCCTTCGTCGACGTCGGCTCGCGCAGCAGTTCCTGGATGCGGCCCAGCGACACCGTGGCCTGCTGGTAGCCGTCGAAGACCTGGGAGAGCTGCTGGACGGGCGCGAAGAACAGGTCGATGTACAGCAGATACGCCACCAGCCCGCCCGTGGTGAGCGTCGCCGCCTCCACCCGGCCCGCGCCGACGATCAGCACCGCGGCCGCGGCGACCGACGACAGGAACTGCACGAACGGGAAGTAGATCGAGATCAGCCACTGGCCGCGGATGCGCGCCTGCCGGTAGCTGTCGCTGCGCTCGGCGAACCGCCGTCCGCCGTCCCGCTCGCGGCGGAACGCCTGCACGATCCTCAGGCCCGACACGGACTCCTGCAGGTCGGCGTTGACCGCCGACACCCGTTCCCGGGCCAGCTCGTACGCCTTCACACTGGCCTTGCGGAAGAAGTACGTGCCGACGACCAGCGGCGGCAGCGTCGCGAAGACGACGAGCGCGAGCTGGAGGTCGATCACCAGCAGGGCGGCCATGATGCCGAAGAACGTGACGACCGAGACGAAGGCGGTGACCAGCCCGGTCTGCAGGAACGTCGACAGCGCGTCGACGTCCGTCGTCATCCGCGTCATGATCCGGCCGGTCAGCTCCCGCTCGTAGTAGTCGAGACCGAGCCGCTGGAGCTGGGAGAAGATCTTCAGGCGCAGGGCGTACAGGACCCGCTCACCGGTACGGCCGGTCATCCGGGTCTCGCCGACCTGGGCCGCCCACTGCACGGCCACCGCGAGCAGCGCCAGCAGCGACGCCGCCCAGACGGCGCCGAGCGCCATCCGGGTCACGCCGCTGTCGATGCCGTGCCGGATCAGCACCGGCAGCAGCAGGCCCACCCCGGCGTCCACGGCGACCAGGGCGAGGCTGACCAGCAGGGGCAGTCCGAAGCCGCGCAGCAGGCGGCGCAGGCCGTAGGAGTCCTCCGCGCGGACCGCGGCCGCCTCGTCCACGGCGGGGGTGTCGGTGGCCGGGGGCAGCGCCTCGACCTGGGCCAGCAGCTCCGGCGTGGCCGGGGTGCCGTGCAGCGCCGCGTCCCGGGGCTCGCGCTCGCCCGCCCACAGCCGGGGCGTGATGCCGCGCTCGGCGTCGAACTCGGCGTCCAGCTCCTCGCGCACCGAGGTGTCCTCGGCGGGCGCGGCAGGCCGGCTGTGGCCCGGGGAGACACCGCCGAGCTCGTCGGGGTCGGTGAGCAGCCGCCGGTACAGGGCGCAGCGTTCCTGCAGCTCGTCGTGGGTGCCGACGTCGGCGAGCCGGCCGTCGTCGAGGACGGCGATGCGGTCGGCGAGGTTCAGGGTGGAACGGCGGTGGGCGATCAGCAGGGTGGTGCGGCCCCGCATGACCTCCTTGAGCGCCTCGTGGATCTCGTGCTCCACGCGGGCGTCGACGGCGGAGGTCGCGTCGTCCAGGACGAGCAGGCGGGGGTCGGTGAGCAGGGCGCGGGCGAGCGCGATGCGCTGGCGCTGTCCGCCGGAGAGGGTCAGTCCGTGCTCGCCGACCGTGGTGGCGTAGCCGTCGGGGAGCTCCTTGATGAAACGGTCCGCCTGTGCGGCGCGCGCGGCGGCCTCGATCTCCTCGTCACTCGCGTCGGGGCGGCCGTAGGCGATGTTGCTGCGGACGGTGTCGGAGAAGAGGAAGGAGTCCTCGGGCACCAGGCCGATCGCGGCCCGCAGCGACTCGAAGGTCAGCTCGCGCACGTCGTGGCCGCCGACCAGGACCGCGCCGTGGGAGACGTCGTAGAAGCGCGGCAGGAGCAGGGAGAGGGTGGACTTGCCGGAGCCGGAGGAGCCGACGACGGCGAGGGTCTCGCCCGGCCGGATCTCGAAGCTCAGCCCCCGAAGCACGGGGCGCTCATGGTCGTATCCGAAGGACACGTCGTCGAACTCGACGCTCGCCGGCGCGTCGGCGGGCAGCGTCTTCGTGCCGTCCTTCAGGGCCGGCTCGGTGTCGATCAGCTCCAGGACGCGCTCGGTGCCGGCGCGGGCCTGCTGGCCCACGGTGAGGACGACGGCGAGCATGCGGACCGGGCCGACCAGCTGGGCGAGGTAGGTGGAGAAGGCGACGAAGGTGCCGAGCGTGATGTGCCCGCGCACCGCGAGCCAGCCGCCGAGCGCCAGCATCGCGACCTGGCCGAGCGCGGGGACCGCCTGGAGGGCGGGGGTGTACCTGCTGTTCAGGCGGATCGTGCGCAGCCGTCCCGCGTACAGCCTGCGGCCGACCTCGCGCAGCTTGCCGGTCTCCTGCTCCTCCTGCCCGAAGCCCTTGACCACGCGTACGCCGCTCACCGCGCCGTCGACCACGCCCGCGACGGCGGCCGCCTGGGCCTGCGCGTACCAGGTGGCCGGGTGCAGCCTGCTGCGGCTGCGCCGGGCGATGTACCAGAGCGCGGGCGCCACGGCCAGCGCGATAAGGGTCAGCGGCAGGGAGAGGGAGGCCATGATGCCCAGGGAGATCAGGAACAGCAGGACGTTCCCGATGGTCATCGGCAGCATGAACAGCAGGCCCTGGATCAGCTGCAGATCGCTGGTGGCACGGCCGACGACCTGCCCGGTGGACAGCTCGTCCTGGCGCCGGCCGTCCAGCCGGGTGATCGTGCCGAACATGTCCGTGCGCAGGTCGTGCTGGACGTCGAGGGCGAGCCGGCCGCCGTAGTAGCGGCGCACATAGGTGAGGACGTACACGACCAGGGCGGCGCAGATCAGCACGCCGGCCCAGGGCGCCATACGGCGGCTGTGGTCGCCGATCACGTCGTCGATGATCACCTTGGTGACCAGCGGGACGACGGCCATGACGGCCATGCCGCCGAGGGAGGAGCCGAGGGCGAGGACGACGTCCTTGGGATACCGCCAGGCATAACCCCACAGTCGCCGAGCCCATCCCCGTTGCGGTGTCACTCCGTGCCTCCCAGTGGTCCTGCTCTACCGGAAGGCTCCAACACCGCCGGGCCACGATTTCATCCCCGCGCAACAAACGTTCGGCCGTCACGGGAGGGGGTGTGCAGCCGACGTATCGAATGTCCGTACGACGCCACGTACGGCAAGCTGCTCAGCCGGTCCGTACCCGCAGGAAGTAGAACCGGGTCGTCTGGGCCGCGTTCTGGTTGTCGTCGCTGACCAGCGTCACCCTCAGGGCGCCGTGGTCGCGGCCCGTGACCGCCATGCCCTCGATGTTGTCGAGCAGCGGGTTCGGCTGGGGCTGCTTCGCGGTGGCGCCGAGGGACGGGCACGCCGCGATGTCGGCCAGCAGGGTCTTGCTGATCGGGCGGACACCGGGCCGCCCGGTCAGCCATGCGATCCCACTGACGTCCGTCGCGTGGCGCGGATCGGCCAGGTAGAGGCGGACGGTGTTGCCGACGCCGGTGGTGAAGGCGCGCTCCAGGACGAGGAGGCGGCCGTGGCCGATCCCCTGGACCTCGGCGACGCCGAGGCCGGGGTCGGTGCGGTAGGCGTACTGGGCGGCGAGGCTGAAGCTGCCCGCGCGGCGCTCCCAGGTCTGGAAGCGGACGGTGTCCGCCGGGTCGCCGGTCAGCGGGTACTCCATCGACGCCAGCAGGGTGCGGCCGTCCGGCAGGAGGGTCAGGCCCTCGAAGGTGCCGTTGGGCCGTGCGCGGCCGGCCGGGGCGGCCCACAGCGCGTCCGGCACCGGCAGGCGCCCCAGGAGACGGCCGTCGGGGTCGTAGCGGCGTACCGATGGCTCGATCTCGGAGGTGATCAGCCGGCTGCCGTCCCGGTCGACCGCCAGGCCCTCGGAGTCGAGCCGCGCCCCGCTCTCGTCGGCGAGCGGCACCACGGACGTCGGTGTGAGCGTCCGCCGGTCCAGGCGGAACAGGAAGGAGCGGTCAGAGAGAGCGGCCAAGGAGCCGTCCCGGTCGACGGCGAGCGCGGAGAGGTTGCCGACGAACTCCCCCCGGTACGTCTTCATGTCGAGGGCGTCGGAGAAGCCCTCGAGGGTCACGGTGGGCGAACAGGCGTGTCGTTCCTGGACGTCGGCGGGCCAGGCGGCGGTCAGGGAGGCGACCACCGCCAGGCCGGCGAGTACGGGTCCAAAGCGCATGCCGGTCACCGTAGGCGGGTACGGTGACCGGCGTGCGGCGGCGTGACGGAACGTCAGCCCTGCGGCGGGACCGCGACGAACGCCTCGCTCGGCCGGCTGGTCGGCGTGTAGCGGGCGGTGGCGGCCGGTACCAGGTCCCGGTGGATGACCTTGGCGACGTTCTGGATGGTGGTGACGCCGTAGCTCATGGTGCTGTTGTCCTGCGTCAGCACCGTGATCGTGTAGTCGTGGCCGGCGCCGTTGAAGGTGCCGAGGCTGTGCACGCGCCAGCCGTGCGTGGCCCGCTGCAGCCAGCCGTTCTTGACGTGCACGGCGACGGAGGAGGGGGCGCCGGCGGGCGTGCCCCAGCGCTGCGAGGAGACGACCTGGCCCATCAGCTTCAGGATGTAGGCGCGGGAGTTGTCGCTGAGCACGGTGTTCTTCGCGGTGACGAGCTTCAGCAGCTTCTGCTCGTCGGTGACGTTGATCTGGGTCAGCCCCCAGTAGCCTCCGCTGCCCGGCGTCGTCCTCGTCATCCCGGCGGCGGCGAGGAAGCCCTTGATCTTCGTCGGGCCGAGCTGCTTCCACAGCGCGCTGGTGGCGTTGTTGTCCGACTGGGTGATCATGGCCTTGGTGAGGGACGCCTCACGGTCGGTCAGATACCGGTTGTGCTTCTTCGCGTCCCACAGCAGCGTGGCGAGGACGGTGACCTTGACGGTGCTCGCCGAGTCGAAGGCGCTGGTGGCGCGCAGTGTGCAGGTCGTGTTGGCCGTACGGTCGTAGAGGCCGAGCGCGACGGTGCCCTTGCGGCCGGCGAGCGCGCCCGTGATGTCCTTCTGCAGTTTGGCGGCGAGGCCAGCCTTGGCCGACGTGCAGCTGACGGCCGGTGTGGCGGCAGCGGCGGGCGTGACCGCGACCACGCCCGGAACGAGAACGCCCGCGCCGACGGCGGCGGCCAGCAGACGGGCGCGCCTTGATATCCCCTGAGTCATAACCTTGTTGACGCACGAGTTCGACCGAATGGTTGTACGGAACCGGGATCATTCCGCGCCCGTGCGTCACACCCGCCGGAAGCAGACCGTGCAGGCGATCCCGGGGAACTCCCGTGACCGCCACGTGGTCCAGCCGTACGTACCGCAGGAGAACGTGTCCTGGTACCGGGCGACGCGGCTGACCACGACCACGTCGGCCTGCCCGCAGGAGGCGGCCTGGAAGGTGGCACGCCCAGAACCCGGCGTACCGGGGGCCCGGCAGCCCGACGGAGCCCCGCAGTTGGGACGATCCCGGCGGCTGCGCGGGCTGCGACGGCGGGGCCGGGCTCAGCCCAGGTGGGTGGGGGCGAACATGCGCAGTACGGCGGGCAGGACGACCACCGAGGGGCCCGGCGTCGCGAGCGCCTTCGCCAGGTCGGCGTGAAGGGCCTCCGGGGTGGTGCGCACGCCCGGCACCCCGAAGGACTCCGCCAGTGCCACATAGTCCGGGCGGGTCAGCTCCGTCGCCGTGGCCTGGCCGAAGGCGTCCGTCATGTACTCGCGCAGGATGCCGTAGCCGCCGTCGTCGACGATCAGCCAGGTGACGTCCAGGTCGTACTGGCGGGCCGTGGCCAGCTCGGCGATGGAGTACAGCGCGCCGCCGTCGCCGGAGACCGCCAGCACCGGGCGGGTCGGGTCGGCCGCCGCCGCGCCGAGGGCGGCCGGGAAGCCGTAGCCGAGGCCGCCGGCGCCCTGCGCGGAGTGCATGGCGTTGGGGGCCTTGGCGTCGAAGGCGGACCACGCCCAGTAGGCGAGGATCGTCATGTCCCAGAAGGAGGGCGCGTCGGCCGGCAGCGCGCGGCGCACCGACGCGAGCACCTGCTGCTCCAGCGTGAGGTCCTGGGCGTCGATCCGCGCGTGGACCTTGGCGAGCAGGTCCCGGACGCGCTCGGGGGCCCCCGGGTCGGGGCGCTCGGTCACCGTCTCCAGGAGGGCCTGCAACGCCAGCCGTGCGTCGGCGTGAATGCCGAGGGCCGGGTGGTTGGACTCCAGCTTGCCGAGGTCGGCCTCGATCTGGATGACCCGGCCGCGGGGGGCGAAGGTGTGGTAGTTCGAGGAGAGTTCGCCGAGGCCCGAGCCGACGACGAGCAGGACGTCGGCGTCCTCGAGGAAGTCGGTGGTGTGCCGGTCCTCCAGCCAGGACTGGAGGGACAGCGGGTGCTCCCAGGGGAAGGCGCCCTTGCCGCCGAAGGTGGTCACGACCGGCGCCTGGAGCGTCTCGGCGAGTGCGAGCAGCTTGCCGGAGGCGTCCGCGCGGACCACTCCCCCGCCCGCGATGATCGCGGGGCGTTCGGCGCGGGACAGCAGGTCGGCGGCCACGGCGGTCAGTTCGGGGCGCGGGAGAAGCTCGTCCGGCGTGGCGTCCAGCGCCGTCACCACCGGCAGCCGGGTCTCGGCGAGCAGGACGTCCTGCGGGATCTCCACCCACACCGGGCCGTGCGGGGCGCTCAGCGCGGACTTCCAGGCCGCGGCGATCGCGGACGGGATCTGCGACTGGGTGCGGACGGTGTGCACGGACTTGACCACGCCGCGGAAGGAGGCGGCCTGGTCGGGCAGTTCGTGCAGATAGCCGTGGCGGCCGCCGCCGAGGCCGGCCGTCGGGATCTGGCTGCTGATGGCGAGGACGGGGGCCGAGGCGGCCGCGGCCTCCTGCAGCGCGGCCAGGGAGGTGAGGGCTCCCGGGCCGGTCGACAGCAGCAGCGGCGCCGCCTCGCCGGTGACCCGGCCGTAGGCGTCGGCGGCGAAGCCCGCGTTGTTCTCCACGCGCAGGCCCACATAGCGCAGGTCGGAGCGGCGCAGGGCGTCGAACATGCCGAGGGCGTGCTGGCCGGGCAGGCCGAAGACGGTCGTCGCGCCGAGCCCGGCCAGGGTCTCCACGACCAGGTCTCCGCCGTTGCGGCCGCCGGGAGGATTCAGCGCGGCCTCCGTCTGGGCGGCACTCGGACGGAGCTCCAGGTCGTGGTCGTGGGTCACTTGCCCTCGTTCTCCTTGCGCGCGGCCGCGATCTGGCGGCTCATGATGGTGGTCAGTTCGTACGCCGTGTGGGAGGCCGCCACCGAGGTGATCTCGGCGTGGTCGTAGGCGGGGGCCACCTCGACGACGTCCGCGGAGACCAGGTTGCAGGAGGCGAGGCCGCGCAGGATCTCCAGCAGCTCGCGGGAGGTCATGCCGCCCGCCTCGGGGGTGCCGGTGCCGGGGGCGTGGGCCGGGTCGAGGCAGTCGATGTCGATGGAGATGTACAGCGGGCGGTCGCCGATGCGCTGGCGCAGCTGGTCGGCGATCTCGTCGGCGCCGCGGCGGTAGACGTCCGCGGAGGTGACGATGCCGAAGCCCATCTTCTCGTCGTCGGTGAGGTCCTGCTTGCCGTACAGCGGGCCGCGGGTGCCGACGTGGGAGAGCGCCTCGGTGTCGAGGATGCCCTCCTCCACCGCGCGGCGGAACGGGGTGCCGTGGGTGTACTCGGCGCCGAAGTAGGTGTCCCAGGTGTCCAGGTGGGCGTCGAAGTGGAGCAGGGCGACGGGGCCGTGCTTCTTCGCCACCGAGCGCAGCAGCGGCAGCGCGATGGTGTGGTCGCCGCCGAGGGTCATCAGACGGGCGCCGGTGCCGAGGAGGTCGTCGGCGGCGGCCTCGATGGTGTCGACGGCCTCGTTGATGTTGAAGGGGTTCACCGCGATGTCGCCGCCGTCGGCCACCTGCGCGAGGGCGAACGGGGAGGCGTCCTGCGCCGGGTTGTAGGGGCGCAGCAGCCGGGACGCCTCACGGATGGCGTTGCCGCCGAAACGGGCGCCCGGCCGGTACGAGACGCCGGAGTCGAACGGCACGCCCACGACGGCGACATCGGCGCGGCCGACCTCGTCGAGACGGGGCAGCCGGGCGAAGGTCGCGGGGCCGGCGTACCGCGGGATGCGGGACGAGTCGACGGGGCCGCGGGGCGTCTCGTTGCTGCTCATGGTGAACTGCCTTCTTTCCTACGCTTCTTCGCGTATGTACTGCTTGGTCCCTGTGACTCTACTGGGGAGCCGGGACCGGTTCGGACACGGGTTCGGCGGTCTGGCCGGCCAGGCGGTCGCGCCAGGCCGACAGGACGGCCGCGTCGGTGGGCCTGGTCGTGAGGGAGACGACGACGTAGGCGGCGAGGGAGGCCAGCAGGCCGTAGTAGACGGGCTCGTTGGCGAGGATGCCGTAGCCGGCCATCAGGCCGATGACGGCGAGACCGCCGACGATCACGGCGGCGAGCGCGCCCTGCACGGTGCCGCGCTTCCACAGCAGACCGCCGAGGATCGGCACGAGCAGGCCGCCGACGAGCAGGTTGTACGCCACCGTCAGCGCCTCGACGACGTTGTTGAGCGCGATGGCCGTGCAGATCACGGCGATGCCCATGATCAGGATGAAGGCGCGGTTGCCCTTGACCTCGTCGTGCTCCTCGCCGCCGCGCTTGACGGCGCCGCGCAGCCGGGACCAGATGTCGTTGTTGGCGACGGTGGCGCAGGCGATCAGCGCGCCGGAGGAGGTCGACATCACGGCGGCGAGGGCGGCGGCCAGCACCAGGCCGCGCACGCCGATGGGGAGTTCGTCCTTGACGATGGTGGCGAAGGCGTCGTCGGGGCTGCCCAGCTTGGGGTACATGACCTTGGCGGCGGTGCCGATGACGGCGCCGGCGAGAGCGTAGACCAGGCAGTAGGTGCCGGCGACGGTGCCGCCGTACCGGGCGGTCCGGTCGCTGCGGGCGGTGAACACCCGCTGCCAGATGTCCTGGCCGATCAGCATGCCGAAGGTGTAGATCAGCACATAGGTGAAGATCGTCTCGCCGCCGATGCCCAGCGGGTCGAAGTACGAGGTCGGCAGCTTGGCCTTCATGCCGGAGAAGCCGCCCGCCTTGACCACCGCGATCGGCAGCAGCAGGAGCAGCACGCCGATGGTCTTGACGACGAACTGGACCATGTCCGTCAGGGTGATCGACCACATGCCGCCGAGGGTGGAGTAGGCGACGACGATCGCTCCGCCGAGGATGATCGCGACCGTGCGGTTCATGTCGAACAGGACGTCGAAGATCGTGGCGTAGGCGATGGTGGAGGTCACCGCGAGCATGAGGGTGTACGCCCACATGACCACGCCGGAGATGACGCCGGCCCGTCCGCCGTAGCGCAGGTCGAGCATCTCGGAGACGGTGTAGACCTTCAGCCGGGCGATGCGCGCCGAGAAGAAGACCGACAGGGCGAGCAGGCCGAGGCCGATGGTGAAGACCATCCAGGCGCCGGAGAGGCCGTACTGGTAGCCGAGGCCCACGCCGCCGATGGTGGAGGCGCCGCCGAGGACGATGGCCGCCATCGTGCCGGAGTACATCGCGGGCCCCAGGCGGCGGCCCGCCACCAGGAAGTCGCTCTTCGACTTGGCGCGGCGCATGCCCCACCAGCCCATGGCCAGCATGCCGGCCAAGTACAGGACGATGACTGTGTAGTCGACGGCCATGGGGCCTCCTTCCACCGTTCTCGGTGGCGTGTCGTGAAAGTGAGGGAAGAGTCGGCAGCGGTTCGCGGGGACATCCGCCCGTACCCGCGGCTGCCGGTTCCGGACTGACACTAGGTGGCCGAAAAGCGACTGCGAAGTGTACGTTTCCTCCATTCGTACGACCGCCGGGTGGATGGAGTGCACACATGCCGGAGCAGGCCGTACCTCCCACGCCCCCCGTTCCCCTCAGGTCGCTCCTGGCCCGTGAGGACCTCGCCCTGGTGCAGATCGCCGGGCCCCGCGATGCGGGTATCGCCATCCGCTGGGCGCACACCTCCGAGATGGCCGACCCCTACCCGTACCTGCTCGGCGGCGAGCTGCTGCTGACCGCGGGCGTGCACATCCCGCAGGCCGCCGGGACGGACGGGACCTTGGGGGCCTACTTCGACGACTACGTGTCCCGGATCGTCGCCGCGGGCGGCGCGGCCCTCGGCTTCGGGGTGGCGCCCGTGCACGACACCGTGCCGCGCGCGCTGGTGGAGGCGTGCGAGGCGCACGGGCTGCCGCTGCTGGAGGTCCCGCCGCAGACCACGTTCTCCGGTGTCGCCCGCGCGGTGTGGCAGCTCATGGCGCAGGCCCGCCTCGCGGAACTGCGCCGGGTGACCGAGGCCCAGCAGTCCCTGGCGGCCGCCGCGGGCCGCTCCGACCCGGTGCCCTCCGTGCTGCGCCAGCTCGCCCAGCGCGTGACGGGCCGGGCCGTGCTGTACGGCCCGGAGGGCGCCCGCATCGCCGAGGCGGGCCGGGAGCAGCCCGAGGAGGCCATGGGCGCGCTCACCCGGCTGGCCGCCGTGGTCACCCGCCGCTCCACCACCACCGCCACGGACACCGCCGCCGGCGTCCACCTCGCCGCCTACGCCCTGGGCGTCGGCCAGGGCTTCGCGCTCGGCGTCGCCGCCCCGCAGCGCGACCCCGCCGACCACACCATCGCCTCACTCGCCGCCGTCCTGCTCACCCTGCTCACCGGCGAGCACCAGAGCGGCACCGGCGCCGCCCGCTCCTCCGCGCTGGTCCGGCTGCTGCTCGGCGCGGCGCCCGAGGAGGTGGCCGCGCTGCTCGGCGCGGACAGCCGCATCGTCGTCCACGCCCTCCCCGACAGCCAGGCCCCGGACCCGGTGGCGGCCTCCGCGCTCGGCGCGGCCCTCGGCACCCCGCTGGTCGACCTGGCCGACGACGTCGTACGCCTGCTGGTGCCCGCCGGTCACGAGGTGCCGGAGCAGCCCGGCTGGACGCTCGGCATGAGCGCGCCCGCCGGCCCCGCCGACTGGGCGGCCGCCGACCGCCAGGCGGCCCGCGCGCTGGCCCGCGCCCGCGCCGGCCGCACCCCGCTGGCCCGGCACGACGACCGCCCCGCCCTGACCGACCTGCTGCCCGCCGAGGAGGCCGCCGCGCACGCCCGCGCCTTGCTCGCCCCGCTCACCCCCGCCCTCACCCAGACGCTGCGCACCTGGCTGTCCCTGCACGGCAGCTGGGACCGGACCGCCGTCGCCCTGTCCGTGCACCGCAACACCGTCCGCCAGCGCATCGGGCGCTGCGCGGCCCTGCTGGACGCCGACCTGGACGACGCGGACGTACGGATGGAGCTGTGGCTGGCGCTGAGGCAGCTGTGAGGCCGGCGCGGGCTACGTGACCCGTGTCCCAGCCGCCGGGACGCCGGCCGCGCGCACAGCGATCTGCCTCACAATGGTGACCATGCCGATACCCGGGACGCCCAGCCGCGCCGAACTCGTCGCCCACCTCGTCCGCACCCGCATCGCGGGCGACGTCGCCACGCCCCGCGAGAACAACCTCTCCCACTACCGGCAACTGGCGAACGGCAACCGTCTGTACTGGCTCGGCCTGGAACTCGGCGACCGCTGGAGCGACGAGCAGGACGTCCTCGCGGTGATGGCGGAACGGGCCGGCGTCAACGACGACCCCGAGTACCGCTACGGCCAGGACACCATCGACCCCGAGCTGACCGTCGACGCCCTGGAGCGGATGGCGGGGCGGCTGCGCAAGGCGGCCGACGGCTCCCAGCGGGTGCTGTTCGCCACCGGGCACCCCGGCGGCCTGCTCGACGTGCACCGCGCCACGGCCGCCGCGCTGCGCGCCGCCGGCTGCGAGATCGTCGTCATCCCCGAGGGGCTGAGCACCGAGGAGGGGTACGTCATGCAGTTCGCGGACGTGGCGGTGCTGGAGCACGGGGCGTCGCTGTGGCACACCCACTCCGGTGAGCCGATGCGGGCCATCCTCACCGGCCTGGAGCGCGAGGGCCGCCCGGTGCCCGACCTGGTCGTCGCCGACCACGGCTGGGCCGGGTACGCCGGCCAGCACGGCGTGGACAGCGTCGGCTACGCCGACTGCAACGACCCGGCGCTCTTCCTCGCCGAGGCCGAGGGCACCGTGCAGGTGACGGTGCCGCTCGACGACCACGTGGTCAGCCCGCGCCACTACGACCCGATGACGGCGTATCTGCTGGACCAGGCGGGTCTGGCGTGACCCGCTCGCCCGGAGCCGGCCTCCCG
Organism: Streptomyces sp. NPDC097129; assembly: GCF_055668065.1. NCBI lineage: Bacteria > Bacillati > Actinomycetota > Actinomycetes > Kitasatosporales > Streptomycetaceae > Streptomyces > Streptomyces sp. NPDC097129. Next base: position 1,038,790 of record NZ_JBVOQE010000001.1, read on the forward strand.
GGCGTCGGATCGAGGTAGACCCGCCCGATCGCGGGAAGCAGCTCCCGCAGCCGCCGTTCGGCCTGCTCGCAGGCCCGCTCGATCTGCGCGGCCGTGGACACGTCCCGGAAGTCGACCTTCGCCGCCACCAGGGCCTCCTGTGGCCCCTGCACCAGCGTCGTCAGCTCCAGTACGGCCTCGATCTCCTCCACGGCCAGCAGCTCGGCCCGGATCCGCTCCCGCACCGGCTTGGGCAGCGGGCGCCCGATCAGCAGCTCGGCGTTGGAGCGGCCCAGCACCCAGGCGACGTACAGCAGCAGCACGCCGATGCACAGCGACGCGAGCGCGTCCCACACGCCCGACCCGCTGAGCTGACCGCCGAGCAGCCCGCCGGCGGCCAGCACCAGGCCGATCAGCGCGGCGGAGTCCTCCAGCACGACCGCCTTCACGGCCGTGTCGGGCGTGCGCCGCAGGTAGTGCCGGAACGGCACGTCGAGCCGGGCCGCCTCCCCGCGCGCCTGCCGCACGCCCGTCCGCAGCGAGAAGCCCTCCAGCAGGAAGGCGACCACGAGGACGACGTACGACACGAGCGGGTCGCCCAGCTCCTCGCCCGCGAGCAGGGTGTGGACGCCGTCGTAGAGGGAGAAGACGGCGCCGCCGACGAAGGTGGCGACGGCGGCGAGCAGTGCCCAGATGTACCGCTCGGGCCCGTAGCCGAGGGGGTGTTCCTCGTCGGCGGGTTTCTCGCTGCGTTTGAGGGCGGTGAGCAGCAGCACCTCGGTGACCGTGTCGGCGACCGAGTGCGCGGCCTCGGACAGCATCGCGCTGGAGCCGCTGAGCACTCCGGCGACCGCCTTCGCCAGGGCGATCCCGAGATTGGCGAGGGCGGCGACGATCACGGTGCCCGTGGACTCGCCGCCGCCCTGCGCCGCCGACTGCTGCGCCTGGTGCGCCTGGTGTGCTGGGGCCATGCCCCTCAGTGTTCCCGGAAGAGCCTTCAGTGTTCCCGGGGAACGCGGACCACGCCCTCCTGGATCACCGAGATGGCCAGCCGCCCGTCCTGCGTGTAGATCCGCGCCTGACCGAGGCCCCGGCCGCCGGACGCCGACGGGGACTCCTGGTCGTACAGCAGCCACTCGTCGGCGCGGAAGGGCCGGTGGAACCACATGGCGTGGTCCAGCGACGCGCCGACCACGTCACCGACGGCCCAGCCGCCGCGGCCGTGCGCGAGCAGCACGGAGTCGAGGAGGGTCATGTCGGAGACGTAGGTGGCGAGGACGACGTGCAGCAGGGGGTCGTCGTCGAGCTTGCCGTTGGTGCGGAACCACACCTGGGAGTGCGGCTCGCGCGGCGCGCCGAAGCGGCCGTACGGCGGCTCGTCCACGTACCGCAGGTCGATCGCCTCGCGCGCTTCGAGGAACCGCTCGACGACCTCCGGGGCGAGGTGGTCGTATCCGCTGAGCCGCTCCTGCGAGGTGGGCAACGACGCCGGGTCCGGCGCGGGCGGCATCGGGGCCTGGTGGTCGAGGCCCTCCTCGTACGCCTGGAAGGAGGCGGACAGCGAGAAGATCGGCCGGCCGTGCTGGATCGCGACCACACGCCGGGTGGTGAAGGAGCGGCCGTCACGGATGCGCTCGACGTCGTAGACGATGGGCGCGCCCGGGTCGCCCATGCGCAGGAAGTACGCGTGGAGCGAGTGGGCGAGCCGGTCCGCGGGGACCGTCCGCCCGGCGGCGACCAGTGCCTGGGCCGCGACCTGCCCGCCGAAGACGCGGGGGACGACGGCGGAGCGGGACCGGCCGCGGAAGATGTTCTCCTCGATCTGCTCGAGGTCGAGCAGATCGAGGAGATCCTGGAGTGCCTGGCTCATGGGTAGTAGTTGTACCGGCCAGTGATTACCGGTGGCCTACAGACCCATGTCCTTCGCGATGATCGTCTTCATGATCTCGCTGGTGCCGCCGTAGATGCGGTTGACGCGGTTGTCCGCGTACAGGCGGGCGATCGGGTACTCGTTCATGTAGCCGTAGCCGCCGTGCAGCTGGAGGCAGCGGTCGATGACGCGGTGGGCGACCTCGGTGCAGAACAGCTTGGCGGAGGCGGCCTCGGCGGGCGTCAGCTCACCGGCGTCCAGCGCCTCGGTGGCGCGGTCGGCGACGGCCTCGGCGGCGTCGACCTCGGCCTGGCAGGCGGCCAGCTCGAACTTGGTGTTCTGGAAGTGGGCGACGGGCTTGCCGAAGACCGTGCGCTCCTGCACGTACTGCTTGGCGAACCGGACGGCGGCCTTGGCCTGCGCGTAGGCGCCGAAGGCGATGCCCCAGCGCTCGGAGGCGAGGTTGTGGCCGAGGTAGGAGAAGCCCTTGTTCTCCTCGCCGAGCAGGTCCTCGACGGGGACCTTGACGTCGACGAACGCCAGCTCGGCGGTGTCGGAGGTCTTCAGGCCGAGCTTGTCCAGCTTGCGCCCGATCGAGTAGCCCTCGGACTTGGTGTCCACGGCGAACAGCGAGATGCCGTGGCGGCGGTCCTCGGCGGTCGGCGCGGCGGTGCGGGCGCACACGATCACGCGGTCGGCGTGCACACCGCCGGTGATGAAGGTCTTGGCGCCGTTGAGGACGTAGTGCGTGCCGTCCTCGGAGAGCTTGGCGGTGGACTTCATGCCGGCCAGGTCCGAACCGGTGCCCGGCTCGGTCATGGCGATGGCCCACATCTCCTCGCCGCTGACGAACTTCGGCAGGTACCGCTTCTTCTGCTCGTCGGTGGCGAGCATCTTGATGTACGGCAGAGCGAGCAGCACGTGCACGCCCGAGCCGCCGAACTGGACGCCCGCGCGGGCGGTCTCCTCGTACATGACGGCTTCGAACTTGTGGGTGTCCAGGCCGGCGCCGCCGAACTCCTCCGGCACGCTGATGCCGAAGACGCCCAGCTCACCGAGCTTGTAGTAGAAGTCGCGCGGGGCCTGGCCGGCGGCGAACCACTCGTCGTAGACGGGGACGACCTCGGCCTCGATGAAGGCGCGGAGGGTCTCCCGGAACGCCTCGTGATCCTCGTTGAACACCGTACGGCGCACGGCCGCCACCTCCACGTACGTCGACTGTCTAAGCGCTTGCTCAGACTAACGGTACCGGCGAGTAGGGAGTCCGTCCAGAGACGGCCGGGGGTAACGCTGGTCACGCCCGACCGCGAGCGGCGCCCCGCACCGCAACCGGGACCCCCGCCCGCGCGTCGCACAGGGCATGCGACCCGAATGGCTCTTCTCGCTCATCCCGCTGACGGTCGGCGCGGGCTTCCTCGCCTTCGGCGTGTCCGGACGCCGCCGCGCGGAAGCACTGCGCCGCACCGGTGTGACCGCGCGGGGCCGGATCGTCCGCCACGACATCCGGCGAAGCGACGAAGGGCCCCGGTACCACCACCCCGTCGCGGCCTGGACGACCCAGGACGGCCGCGAGTGCACGCACGCGTCCAGGTTCGGCCGCGACAAGATCACCCCCCGCTTCGGCGTGGGCGCCCCGGTCGTGGTCCTCTACGACCCGGCAAAGCCCAGCCGCTTCATCATCCAGGGCTGGGACACCCCGGCGGTCGACAAAGTGTTCACGATAGTGGGGGCGGCGCTCACGGCCGGCACGGTTTTGGCGGTGCTCGTGCTGGCCATCACCCTCTGAGGGCGGTGAGGTGGGTCATGCTTCCTCGGGCCGCAACCGCAGCGAGGCTTCCCACTCGAGGTCCTGCCGGTAGACGACGGAGCCCTGGCGGTACCAGACCCGATACCCGGCGAGGTCGTCGTGCACGGGGGCGGTCACCTTGACGCGTGCCAGGACGTAGGCGTCGGCGCTGCTGTGCGCGGGCACGGTGATCGGCCGTGGGGCGTGGACCGGGGCGCCGGGCACGGTCCCCCCGAAGGTGGAGGCATCGGAGACGCCGAGGGTGTACCCGTCCAACTCCTGAAGAGTGACCACGCCGTACCGGACGACCCGAAGCCCCTGCGGCACCCGCAACCACTCGGTACGCAGCACGGTGAGCGGCTCCCCGGTGACGTTGGCCTGGAGGGGCAGGTTCACCCAGTACTCCCCACCGACCCGGGCATGCTCGAACCCGACCCGACCGCCCCCCGTCGCGTCGAGCCCCCGCCCCTGCGCCAAGCTGCGCGCCCGATCACCCCCAGCCGCGCCCGTCACCAACACCAACGCGGCAACCACGACCACCGCCCGCCGCATCCCCACACCCACGGCTCTGCCCCGCACACCGACCATGACGAATCCCCCCTGTTGATCATTACTGGGGAATGAGACCACGGGACCGACGCGCGGGGAAGCCTGCGGCACCACAGGCCACCACCCGCAGCCGCCAAGCCCACCCCGACCCTGCCCAAGAGGCGAGCGGCCCCACGGTCACGTCACCGATGTACAGCCTGCGAAGCCGACCCTGTCCGTGGCGTCAGCTGGCGCCACGGGACTGACCCGAGTGCATCGCCGCGCGCCACAGCAAGCGGCCGAGGGCGTCGACATCGATCGGGCGACTCAGGAGAGTTCGTGTCGGGTGCCGTCGGCGACGGCGTGGAGCTTGTCGGGGTTGGCCACGTTGTGGATGGCCGAGATGCGGCCTTCCGGGTCGAAGTCGAAGGTCATCGTGGCGATCACGCGCTCCGGGCCGTGGAAGACCACGCCCGGGCCGCCGTTGATCCAGGTGAGCTCTGCCCGCATCTGCCCGGGTTCGATGCCCTGGTAGGTCGCGGTGCCGAGCGCGGCGAACCAGCCAGCCACGGTCTTCAGGCCCACGACCGGCTTGAGGGCCTGACGGACCTTGCCACCGCCATCGGTCCACAGGGTGACGTCCGGGGACAGCAGCTCCATGAGGGTGTTGATGTCGCCGCCCGTCGCCGCCGCGAAGAACCGCTCGGCGATGTCGCGTTGACGAGAGCGGTCGGTGCTGAAACGGGGCCGGCGGGCCTGGACATGCTCGCGGGCGCGGTGCGCGGCCTGCCGGACCGCCGGCTCCGAGCGTTCCACCGCCTCCGCGATCTCCACGTAGCTGAAGGCGAAGACCTCCTTCAGCACGAAGACCGCGCGCTCCAGGGGGCTCAGCGTCTCCAGGACGACCAGCAGGGCCATGGAGACCGAGTCCGCCGCGGCGACGCCGTCGGCGGTGTCCGGGCCGGTGAGGATCGGCTCGGGCAGCCATGGCCCGACATAGGTCTCGCGCTGGTGGCGGGTCGAACGAAGCAGCTCCATCGCCAGGTTGGAGACGATCCGGGTCAGGTAGGCCTTGGGGTCGGCGACCTGGGAACGATCGGCCGCCGACCACTTGAGCCAGGCGTCCTGGACCACGTCCTCGGCGTCGGCGGCGGTGCCGAGGATGCGGTAGGCGACGGAGAAGAGCAGCGTGCGGTACTGCTGGAAGGCGAGCTGGTCGGCGTCGGCCGGCTGCGGCTGGGTCACTTGGCACTCCGGATCCGGGTGTAGCGGCCGCCGTGCGGCCAGAGGGCGCCCGAGGCGGGCATCTTCTTCATGCGGACGAAGGTCGGCCACGGCGCGGCGGTGACCGTCTCCTTGTACTTCGCGGCCCGCTTGCCGGTCAGCACGATCCGGCGCGGGCTGTCGTCGGGGTGGGTGAACTGCACGACGGCATCGTTTCGGCCCAGGCTGACGGGCGTGTGGTAGTAGCCGAAGCGGAAGGACTTGGGCTCCTTGCCGGCCAGCACCCGCAGGATCGACAGGGCCGCGTGCACACCGGTGGGCATGCCGCCCTGGCAGGTCCCGTGCATCACACCGTAGCCCTGACGGATCGCCGCCGCGTCGCCCACGGCGTAGACGTCCGGGTGGGAGACCGAGCGCAGCGCGCCGTCGGTGACCACCCGGCCCCGCTCGTCGACGGCCAGGCCCGCAGCGGCGGCCAGCGGGGAGACGCGGGTGCCGCTGGTCCACAGCACCGCGGCCGCCGGGATGCTGGAGCCGTCCGCGAGCTCGACGCTGTCCGGCAGCACCTTGACCACGTCGACGCCGCTGCGCACCCGCACGCCGAGCCGGGCGAGCGCCGCGTCCAGGTGGGCCTTGGCCTTCGGGCGCATGCCCGCGCCCGGCTCCTGCCGGCCCAGCAGTACCACCTGGAGTTGCGGGTGCCGCTCGGCGATCTCCGCGGCGGCCTCGATACCGGTGAGACCGCTGCCGCCGACCACGACGGTCCCGCCGTCGAGCCCGGCCAGGCGGTCGGCGAGAAGGGCGGCGTCCTGCGGGCTGTTGAGGGTGTAGGCGTGGTCGTCCACGCCGGGGACCGCGACGGTGTCCGCGATGCTGCCCAGGCCGTAGACCAGGGTGTCGTAGCGCAGGATGCGGTCGTCGTCGATCCGGACGGTCTTCGCCCCGGCGTCCACGGCAGTAACCCAGCCACGGACGAAGCCGGCCCCGGTGCCCTCCAGCAGCTCCGGGATGTTCATCTCGGCCGTCTCCTGGCCGGTGGCGGTCATGTGCAGCCGGAGCCGCTCGGTGAAGGTGTCGTACGGGTTGACCAGCGTCACTCGCAGGTCACCGCGCTTCCTGGTGCGGGCCGCCAGCTGGATCGCGGCGGAGAGCCCGGCGTAACCGGCGCCCAGGACCAGGACCTCGTGCTGCTGCGCTGCTGTCGCGTTCATCGCTCTGCCGCCTCTTTCGTGTCGTCTGTTCCCGCCTTGCGGACGACCACCAGACGCAAGCTGCCCTTCCGAACGTGACATGAGGTTGACGTGGTCCGCGTCACATTAGAAAGAGAGGGAGCGGGCGGCACGGCATCAGCACCCCCCGAGCGCCGCGACGCGCAGCATTCAATCATGATCGACCAGGATCGACTGGCTCTGCACGGTAACTGACGGAACAACAGAAACCGCAAGTCAGCGGCACATCTGGTGCTTCGACGCCGCCCGCGAGCGCGACCGCCTTCACCCCACCCTCGACCAGCGGAACTACGCCCTCACCACTTGATCCCGAGCTTCACTCGAAACGAACCGCGCCCAAATCACCGATCGTCACCACCCAGACACCTGAGCGGCGCCGCCCACTACCGGCTCCGGACTCAAGCCCCCGAAGGACTTCTGGAGCCGACCACTTAGAGGTCTCGCAGCCAGGCACGGTGGTACCCAAGCACCCGAGGCAGGGACAGTGACCTTGCGATCATGGAGTTGCGACGCTCCGTGATCATGGATGAGTACCCCCTCACTCGACGGCCACCCTCGCCTGCCACGCGCCCGGGCGCACGCCTGTCGCCTTCCGGAAGAACACCGAGAAGTTGGACGCGTCGGGGAAGCCGAGCGTGTTGGCGCAGGCGGTCGCGGTGAGGCGGTCGTGTGCGAGGAGCCGTTTGGCTTCCAGGACGATCCGATCGACGATGTACGCCTTCGCGCTGCGGCCGGTGACCTGCTGCACCGCTCTTGAGAGGGTGCGGGGAGCGTATCCCAGTGTCCGGGCGTAATAGCCGGCGTCATGATGTTCCCGGAAGTGCGCTTCGACGCTGGACCGGAACAGTCGGAACACCGGATTGATCGACCGTGCATCGGCGTGCGGGGGCCGGAGCCGGGCGATAAGCGCGGACAGCAGGATCTCGGGCAGCTCCGTCGAGATATCCCCGGGTGGGGCGGATGCTTCGAGCAGGAGATGGTTGCGCGCGGTGTCGACGAACGGCCAGTCGGCGTCGGGAATGCTCCAGTGAGCGACCAGGTCCGGGGACGCGACGAGCTCCCGGGTGGCGTGGGTGACCGGCGCGGTCGGCACGAACAGCACGACGTGCCCAGCCACGCCAGTGATGTCGTCCCATCGGTGCACAGCTCCAGGAGCGACCCACACCGCGGACCGCTCCTGGAGCGGGTGTCGGAGGAAGTCCACGGTGACGGATCCGTGCCCGGCATCGACGACGGCGAGGACGTGGAAGTCGGCGCGCTGTGTCCCGCCGTCGTTCAGCTCGCGAAGGCGGTCGAACGTCATGGCTTCGACAGTGGCGGCACGGCGCCCGACGGGCTGGTAGGTCATCTGCCGGATCACGGTCATCTGTCCAGTTTCCACCATCAGGCGACCAGTCATGCCGATGCCCCGACACAGCGGAAGGAATTCAATCAACACACAGAACAACTGCCCCAGAACACTGATCGAGAGGGTCATGATGAACACGACGCAGCAGCCGCTACTGCCCGCTTATGACCACCGGCCGGGGAGCGGACCGACCCTGGTGTTTCTGCACTACTGGGGCGGATCCGCCCGCGCCTGGGACCTCGTCGTCGACCGCCTCGCCGGACGCGACATGCTCACTGTCGACTTCCGCGGGTGGAGCCGCTCGAGCAACCTGGCCGGCCCTTACACCCTCCGGCAACTCGCCGACGACACGCTCGCCGTGATCGCCGACGCGGGCGTCACCGACTACATCCTCGTCGGACATTCCATGGGTGGCAAGGTCGCGCAGCTCATAGCGGCGACCCGGCCCACCGGCCTCCGCGGGATCATCCTCGTCGGTTCCGCTCCGGCGAAGCCCGCCGCAGGGATCACTCCCGAGTACCGGGAACGCCTTTCCCACGCCTACGACTCCAACGAGTCCGTCGCTGACGCACGGGATCACATCCTCACCGCGACAGAGCTGCCCGAATCGATCAAGTCGCAGATCGCGACCGACTCGCGCGCCAGTACCGACGCCGCCCGCACGGAGTGGCCGCTGCGCGGCATCGCGGAGGACGTCAGCGAGCACACCCGCATGATCAGCGTCCCTGCCCTCGTCGTCGCCGGAGAGAACGACCATGTCGAGCCCGTCGACGTGCTCGTCAACAACCTGGTGCCCTACCTCTCCGGAGCTGACTTCACGGTGATTCCGAACACGGGTCACCTGATCCCACTGGAAGCTCCGGCCGACCTCATCGACGCAATCACGGCCTTCGCGCCAGCAGCCTGACCATCTGCGCGTCCTGAAAATCCACAGTGATGATGGCTGGGTGATCGCTTCGGACCTGACCCAAAAATCCACCGACGCTGTTGAGTTGTCCTGGCGAGGATGCGTCGGTCCGGGGCGATCATGCGCGTGGCCACATCCCCGCCACACCTGCTTGCCGTGGCCGACCGGGGCGACGAGCATGTCGGCCTCACCCCCGACGCCGTGCCGACAGGCGGGGCCCTTGTTCATGGACTACCTGTAGGCCGGTGACGTCGAGGGTCTGCCTACCGCCCGGGCCCAGAGGGATGTGGTGAGGGCGCCCCCACGAACCAGAACGAGCCCGCGGTATGGCCACGAGACCTCTGACCCGATCGTCGTGGGCACCAGCCGACGACCAGCGCGAGTAGTTCTCCTGCCCCTCACACCAGAGCCGTGACCAGCAACTTCACCACGCACACCACTCATTGGGGAGACCTGTGTGGATCGCCATGGGCGTCTTCGCGCGGCTCAAGCAGATCGCGCTGGAGTCCTACGACCGGATCGTCGGGCTGGAGCTCGACCAGATCGCCGTCGACGGCTCGATCACCAAGGCCCCCGGAGGCGGCGAGGTAGCCGGGCGTTCCCCAGTCGACCGCGGCAAACAGGGCCGGAAACGCTCGGGCATGACGGACGGTTACGGAATTCCGCTGGGCCGGGTCCTGGCCGGGGCCAACCGACACGACTCCCCGCTGCTCGCCTCGACACTGGACCGCCTGGACGACCTCGGACCGCTGCCCGACGACATCACCGTCCATCTGGACGCCGGCTACGACTCCGACAAGACTCGCGCCCTGCTCGACGCGCGCGGCTTGCACGGCCGGATCGCGCACAAGGGCGAGAAGGCACCCATCCAAGCAAGCCGAAGGTGGCACGTGGAGCGCACCCACGCCTGGAGAACGCCTTCCACCGCCTCGCCCGCTGCTACGAGCGCCGGGCCATCGTCGTCAACGCCTTCTTCGATCTCGCCGACACGATCACCACCGTCCGTAACCTGATCCGCCAGGTATGGAAGACCCACCGCTGGGACGAACGCCCGCACCGCCGACCATGAGTACACGCCTATCTGCGAGACCTCTTAGCCAGGCCGACGTGGCTGGCAGGTCCCTACTAGGCCGGCAACCCCCGACATCGCGCGCCTTGCCCCCTGGCAGCGCTTGGCCCTAACCGGCGGCGGCAGCCCTGGCGTGGCGGACAGATCACGGTCCCGCTACCCGCACCCGCCAAGCCCACCCGGCGTCCATGCGAGGCGCCACCGCGCCCCACACCCCGGTCGGCCGCCCAGCCGACCCGATCGACGCCCCACCCGGGCCCCCGCTCTCCCGGGCCGCTCGCTCGCTTCTCCCCCGTGCTGGAGCGGGCCGGGTCAAGGGTGGCCCGCAGGGCCATCGGCGCAGCCGACGCGCAGCGCCCTTGACGCGGCCCGCGGAAGCACGACCCTGACGGGGAAGCGAGCGGCCCCACGGTCACGTCACCGATGTACGGCCTGCGAAGCCGACCCTGTCCGTGGCGTCAGCTGGCCCTAACCGCTCCCTCCGGCCAGACGACGTCCACCGGCAGCCCGGCCTCCCTGGCTTCAAGGACGGTGTCCGCTGTACCGCCGCCCTTACCCGAGGGCGGCTCGCCGTTCCAGACGGCCACGAGGCGATCAGCTCGGCCGAGCAACGTGCGGTTGGCGTCCTCGTACGCCGCTCGATTCGCGGACTGGTGATCGAGCAGGACCACTTCTCCGGCCGCTTCGAGGAGCCGGTCGAAAGTCTCGGCATGGTCGGGCTTGACCTTGTTCGCCCGGTAGTCCTTCGAGGGGATGACCGCGACCAGGAGGCCACCGAGTTCCAGGACGACTTCAGCGAACAGCGAATCGGACCCGTTGGCGATACAGGAGACGCCCGTGAGGGCGTCGGCGTACGGCTCCAACACCTTCCGCAGCGCCTCGCGCACCAAAGGCACAGTGCTGTCGGTCAGGTCCATGTGCCCGGTCACGGCGATCGTGGTCACGTTGCTTCAAACCTTCCGTGTGGAGACGAAGCCGAGTGAGGCCAGCCCCTCGTCGCGGCAAAGGCGGTCGGAGGCACCTCCGACCTCCGTCTGGAGGAGCTGGTAGTCAGCGCCACGGGACTGACCCCAGTGCATCGCCGCGCGCCACAGCAAGCGGCCCAGCTCCCTGCCACGGGCCTCGGGCAACGCGGCGAAATACTGAGGCATCAGCTGGCGGTAGCCGACCGCGTCACGGCGGATCTCCATGGGGCCGATGGCTCCCACGACACGTCCTTCCAGGGCTGCCGTCAGGACCGGCCCGCAGCCCCCTGCCTGCATCTGGGTGTACAGGAAGAACAAGCCGTCGCCTGCCATGGCCCTGGCGTAGGCCTCGAACGTCTTCCGTACAGCGGCCGGCCACTCGGGGAACGCACGCGCCAGTCAGCGGCCGCCACAGCCGACCGCATCGGCACCCGCTGCTGCCCGACAGTGCGGGATCTGCCCACCGGCGCCGCCCAGGGTCACCGCGCTGCAACGCTGTCCTCGGCTGCCCCGAGCACCAGGTGCCACGGGTACTCCTTGGGCTTGCCCTGGCCAGGCTGGTTCGGTACGAAACCGCCCTCGCCGTAGAGGACTCGCACGCCCATCTCGCGCAGCTCCGCGACGCTGCGTTCGAACTGCCGGTGTTGCACGTAGGCCGCGTTCACGCACGGCATCGCGACCGTGGGAATGCCCTTCCCGATCCCCTCCGCGACGACACCGACCACGAAGTCCCGGGTGATGCCGAGCGCCCACGCGTTGACGGTATTGAAGGTCACGGGAGCCACCGCGATCACATCGGCCCTGGGCCACACGTCCGGCTCGCCCGGCAGCTTGTACTCGCTGCGCACGGGGTGCCCGGTCAGCCGCTCAAGCTCCGCCCGCTGCGGCTCCAGCCAGCGCGCGGCGGTGGGAGTCAGACCAAGGCACACATCGAAGCCACGCTCATGAGCGTCCTCGATGACCGTCGCCACATCGAACACCGGAGGGGCGGCAGAACCGAACAGGTAAAGGACGGGTCGCGTCGTCGTCATTCACCCATCCGATCACAAGCCACCTGCCCGACGGCAAAGGAGCGGGACGGAAGGGTCACGCTCACATCACTGCGCGAGTACCTTTCCCAGTGGGTGCTCAGACGGGAGACGGGGATGCCCACACAGGACGAAAACCACACGGGCGCACGCATCAAGGAACAGCGCAGACTGGCCAGACTCACGCAACGTCAGTTGGCCTCGCTACTGCCCTACTCCTACAGCTACCTCAACCAAGTCGAGTGCGGGGCCCGCCCGGCCACCACCGCCTTCGTCGCCGCGTGCGCCAAGGCCCTCAAGGTCGACGTCACCGTGCTGACCGGACAGCCATACATCACCGAATTGCAACGCGACCGCCTCGCCGAACTGATCCGGCCCATCCGAGAGTCGCTCGACCTCTACGACCTCGGGCCCAACCCGGACCTGGCCGTCCGTCCACCGGACCGGCTCATCGCGAGCGCCAACCAGTTGTGCGCCGACGTACGCGCGACCCGACTGCGCAACGCGGCCCGCGATCTGCCCGGGGTGGTCGCCGAACTGACCCACACCGCGTGGTCAACGCCGTCCACCGAGCTGTGGCAGGCGCTCGCATCCGCCTACCGCACAGCACACGACATCAGTGTGAAGCTCGGCTATTACGACCTGTCCTCCGTCGCACTTGACCGCATGGACTGGGCGGCGCAACGGGCCTCCGACGCAAGTCTGGCGGCTGTGCGGCAGTACATGCGGGCCCTGGTGTATTTCCGTGAGGGTGAGTACCTGATCGGTAAGCGACTCATTGCAGCCGGGCACAAGGTCGTGGCCCAGGCCGATCACTCGCGCGAAGCGGTCGCCGTTACCGGGCAGTTGCACCTTGGTGGAGCAGTCATCGCCGCACGCACCGGCAATCAGGCGATCGTGGATCAGCACCTCGAAGAGGCGCGCCGGATCGCAGAGCGCATCGGCGACGCCTCGGACGTCCACTGGCTCAGCTTCGGCCCCGTGAACGTCGCCCTGCACCAGCTGTCTGCAGCCGTGGAAATGCGCCGCTTCGAAGACGCGCTGAAGCAAGCCCGGATGATCAAGCTACCGACTCAGATGGCCACCTCCCGGCGAGCTCATTTCCTCATCGACCAGGCCCGCGCCGAGATGGAGACCGGTCGCGGCGATGCGGCGCTGAAGTCGTTGGTGGAAGCCCGCCGCCTGGCGCCGGAACAGACTCGCTACCACCCGGCCGCACGAGAGACGATCACTGGTCTGGTACATCTGGCCCGCCGCACACCGGACACGCTCAATCACATGGCGGCCTGGGTGGGCCTGTAGCGGTGCTCGCAACACTCACAGAACTGTGAGTGTTGCGGCCCTAGCGGAGCGTCACGCTGTTCTCACACCTCGTCAATGGTGAGCGGCACCAGGCAAGTTGAGCGAACACCGCCCAGCCTGCGCGATCAGGCCACTCAGCCGCTGGCACCGAGGTGCGCCCCGGCGGCCGCGCGAACGGCCCCGGGGCCGGCCAACGCTGCGAAGGAGCGCCGACGTGACGAACGGTACATGCCCTGCCGGGAACCGCACATCAGCCGCGAAGATGACCATCCGGGTGTACAAGGTGGACCACCACGGCACGGTCACTCAGGACCTTGGGACGGTCAACGTCCTACCCACCGAGGAAGCTCCGTCGCTCACCGGCGCGTTCCCTCCCTGTGCGTGCCCGCGCTGTCGGGCCGGACAGGCGGTGGCCCGGTGAGCGCCACCTTCGAGAGCAACAACGCCACCGCCCCGCTGGACATCGTCACCATGCGGGAGACCACCGAGCACGTGCTCGGTCCGGAAGGCGAGGTACCGCCCCCGGCACCCGCGGACCCGGACACGCTCGCCGCCCTGCTCCGCGGCCACCTGCAACTGCTCATCCCCGAAGTCGCCGAGAGGGCGGCCCGGCTGCCGAGGGACAGCGTCTCCCGCTACTGCGCCCTCGCCTGCATCGGCGAGGCCCGTCGCAAGCTGGACGCAGCGCCCAGTGCCCGCTTCGGCGGCCCCGCCGGCCACGCCCGCCGCCTGGCCCGCGTGCTGCGCGCCCTGTGCGACCACTACGAGAACGCGGAACACGGCGAGCGGTGACACCGCTCAGAGCAATGCCGGTCCGCGCCCCGGTACCGGCGCGGACCCCCGGCCGGCGTACCCCCACGGCGACCGCAGGGTCAGGGTCGCATCCCGGAACTCCCGTACTCGACCAACGCCCGACAGTGAAGGAGCACACCTTGTTCGTCCACTCCGACCGGCTCCCGACCGGCACGCCACTGCCCTCCGGCGCCCGCACCCTCACCCCGTGGGGGCTGGGCCGCATGGCCCCGTACCCGACCATGGCCCCGGACTACGCGCACGCCGAGATCGACCCGGTCACCCAGGCTGCCGTCTTCTTCGACGCCGACGGGCACGTCCTGGAGATGCCCGGCCACGGCACCAGCACCGGCACCTCGCCGTCCACAGGCACCAGTCCCGACGGCAACGGCTCCACGCAGGACAGCGACACGGGCAGTGACAGCGACCAGTGAGTGAGCCGCGTCCGGTGCTGGTCGTCACCAGCCTGTACGACCCCCACCGCCGACGTGGTGATCAGCGAGCTGCACGACCGTGGTGTCCCGGTCGTGCGGCTCGACTCCGGGCACTTCCCGGCATCACTGTCGGTGAAGGCCGAGATCACCGATCGTGGCATCCGGGGGCGTATCTCCACCCCGTCCCGCACGGCGGACCTGTCCCGCATCCGCGCCCTCTACTACCGTCGTCCCTCCGGCTTCTCGTTCCCGCACCTGACCGAGCAGGACGCGCGATTCGCCGTCACCCAGGCCCGCTACGGCCTCGGCGGCGTACTGGCCTCCCTGCCAGGCTGTCTGTACGTCAACCACCCGCACCGCATGGGTGACGCGGAGTTCAAGCCCTCGGGTCTGGCCGCAGCGGTGCAGGCCGGCTTCGACGTACCGCCCACGCTAGTGACGTCCGAACCGGACGCCGCCCGGGCGTTCATCGAGCGGCACGGCCCGGTCATCTACAAGCCCCTGCACAATCCGGTGTATCTGGTCGACGGCGTCTCATCCGTCGTCGAGGTCGCCGAGGTGACGGACGAAGACATCGACGACCGCGTGGCCGGGACGGTGCATCTGTTCCAGAAGCGCGTCCCGAAGACAGCCGACGTCCGCGTGACGGTCATCGGCCCCCGTGTGTTCTGCGTGCGCATCGACTCGGACCTGCTGGACTGGCGCACCGACTACAGCCGTCTGACGTACACCCCGGTCGGGCCCCCGCCCGGCATCGAGGCCGCCCTGCAGCGCTACCTGTGCCACTTCGGGCTGGTCTTCGGCGCTTTCGACTTCTGCGTGGACGGCGACGGTCGATGGTGGTTCCTGGAATGCAATCCCAGCGGCCAGTGGTACTGGCTCCAGACGGAGACCGGCATGCCCATGCTGACAGCGCTGGCAGACCTGTTGGAGACGACGTCATGACCGACCCCGCCCACCTCCACGCGTCGCTCATCGAAGAACTGGCGGAAGGAGGCAGTCTGCGCTCACCCGCGTGGAAGCAGGCGGCCGAAGCGGTCCCGCGGCACGAGTTCCTCCGCGGCGGCTTCTTCCGCCGTATCCACAACTCCGTGCCCTCCGCCTGGGAGCCCGTCCAGGAAAGCGACCCCGGCTGGCTCGGAGCCTGCTACGCCAACGAGTCGCTGGTGACCCAGATCGCCGGCACCGTCGTACCGACCGACGTCCGCGGCCGCATCATGCGGGAGCCGACCAGCTCCAGCACGCTCCCGTCCCTCGTCCTGCGCATGCTGGAGGAGCTCCAGGTCGAGCCCGGGATGCGGGTGCTGGAGATCGGCACCGGCACCGGGTACTCCACCGCGTTGCTCGCCCGGCGGCTCGGCGAGGAGAACGTCACCTCCATCGAGTACGACGAAGACGTGGCCGCCAGGGCACACAACGCCCTCGGCCGGCTCGGCATCCACCCGACGCTCGTCACCGGGGACGGGCTGTGCGGGTACGCCGGCGACGCCCCGTACGACAGGATCATCGCCACCTGTGGTGTACGGACGATCCCCCTGGCCTGGATCGAGCAGACCCGCCCCGGTGGGATCATCCTCGCCACGGTCGGCGGCTGGCTCGGCGCATCGGAGCTGGCCCGGCTGACCGTGCACGACGACGGCACCGCGTCCGGGCCACTGCTCGGCGGCCAGGTCGGCTTCATGCTCGCCCGGCCGCACCTGCCGCCGCCGCTCGGCCTTCTGCCGGATCTGAGCACCGGCGAGGAACGCGAAACCTCGGCCGGGCCCGACGCCCTCGACGACTGGGCTTCCAGGTTCGTGGTGCAGGCGGCCGTGCCGGAGGCCCAGCGCCTCACGCTAGAACGCGACGGCGGCCGCGAGGACGTCGTCATCGACGTCGCATCCGGCTCGTGGGGCGCCCTTCACGACGACGGCCGAAGCCGAACCGTACGACAAGACGGCCCGCACGCCCTCTGGGACACTGCCGAAGAGCACCTGCACCGCTGGTGGGACGCCGGCGCGCCCGGCCTGGAGCGCTTCACGCTCCACGTCACACCTCGCGGGCACAGCTACCGCTGGTAGGTCACCCGCAGCCCGCTAGGACGATTCCGCCGCCGCGAACGCCCCCCGCGCCATCCGGTGCAGCAGTTCCGCCGTCGTCCCGCGTCCGGGCAGGCCACCGCGACCCAGGTGCGGGGTGGAGTTCAGCAGGCCGAAGACCGAGTGGACCGCCGAGCGGGCCGCCGGTTCCGCCAGGCCGGGGTACGTCTCGCGGACGATCTCCACCCACAGCTCGACGTACTGCCGCTGGAGCTGGCGCACCAGCTTGCGGTCGCTGTCGCGCAGGCGGTCCAGTTCACGGTCGTGGAGGGTGATCAGCGGGCGGTCGTCCAGCGCGAAGTCGATGTGGCCCTCGATCAGCGAGTCCAGTACGGCGCTCGCCGGCACCCCGTCCGCCTCCGCCACCCGGCGCTTCGCACCGGTCAGCAGCTGTCCGCTGATCCCGACGAGCAGCTCGGCGAGCATCGCGTCCTTGCCGGGGAAGTGCCGGTACAGCCCCGGCCCGCTGATCCCCACGGCCGCGCCTATCTCGTCGACGCCGACGCCGTGGAAACCGCGTTCGGCGAACAGCCGGGCAGCCGCCTTGAGGATCTGCTCGCGGCGGGTCGGGGCGTCGGTTCTGGTGGCCATGCCGTCAATTCTAGACAGGCAGGTTAGCGGTCGTTAACCTGAAGGAGATGGTTAACGCTCATTAACAGTGATCGCTGGGTGAGGGGACCGCAAGGATGCAAGAGGCACCGGAGCTGACGAGCGCGGCCGACCCCGCGTCGGAGGCCTGGCAGGCCAACGAGGAGGCGCACCGCGTCCTCGTCGAGGAGCTGCGCGGCAAGCTGGCCGCCGCCCGCCTGGGCGGGGGTGAGAAGGCGCGGGCACGGCACACCGCGCGCGGCAAGCTGCTGCCGAGGGACCGGGTGGACACACTGCTCGATCCGGGCTCGCCGTTCCTGGAGCTGGCGCCGCTGGCCGCCGACGGGCTGTACGACGGGCAGGCCCCGGCCGCGGGCGTGATCGCCGGGATCGGCCGGGTCAGCGGCCGCGAGTGCGTGATCGTCGCCAACGACGCCACCGTCAAGGGCGGCACGTACTACCCGATGACCGTGAAGAAGCACCTCCGCGCGCAGGAGGTGGCGCTCGACAACCGGCTCCCCTGCGTGTACCTCGTCGACTCCGGCGGCGCCTTCCTGCCCATGCAGGACGAGGTCTTCCCGGACCGCGACCACTTCGGGCGGATCTTCTACAACCAGGCGCGCATGTCGGGCGCCGGTATCCCGCAGATCGCCGCCGTGCTCGGGTCGTGCACGGCGGGTGGTGCGTACGTCCCGGCCATGAGCGACGAGGCGGTCATCGTCCGCAACCAGGGCACGATCTTCCTGGGCGGCCCGCCCCTGGTGAAGGCCGCCACCGGCGAGGTCGTCACCGCCGAGGAGCTGGGCGGCGGCGAGGTCCACTCCCGCGTCTCGGGCGTCACCGACCACCTCGCCGAGGACGACGCGCATGCCCTGAGGATCGTGCGGAACATCGTCGCGACCCTCCCCGCGCGGACCTCTCTGCCCTGGGAGGTCGTGCCCGCCGCAGAGCCCAAGGTCGACCCCTACGGCCTCTACGGCGCCGTCCCCGTCGACTCCCGCACCCCGTACGACGTCCGCGAGGTCGTCGCCCGGATCACCGACGGCTCCCGCTTCTCGGAGTTCAAGAGCGAGTTCGGGCAGACCCTCGTCACCGGCTTCGCCCGGATCATGGGCCACCCGGTCGGGATCGTCGCCAACAACGGCATCCTGTTCGCCGAGTCCGCCCAGAAGGGCGCGCACTTCATCGAGCTGTGCGACCAGCGCGGCATCCCGCTGGTGTTCCTGCAGAACATCTCCGGGTTCATGGTCGGCAAGGACTACGAGGCCGGCGGCATCGCCAAGCACGGCGCGAAGATGGTGACGGCGGTGGCGTGCACGCGCGTGCCGAAGCTGACCGTCGTCGTCGGCGGATCCTACGGCGCGGGCAACTACTCCATGTGCGGCCGGGCCTACTCGCCCCGCTTCCTGTGGATGTGGCCCAACGCCAAGATCTCCGTAATGGGCGGCGAGCAGGCCGCCTCGGTGCTCGCCACCGTCAAGCGGGACCAGATCGAGGGACGCGGGGAGGAGTGGCCCGCTGAGGAAGAGGAAGCCTTCAAGGCGCCTGTCCGCGCCCAGTACGAGCGCCAGGGCAACGCCTACTACGCCACCGCCCGCCTGTGGGACGACGGCGTCATCGACCCGCTGGACACCCGTCAGGTCCTCGGGCTCGCCCTGACGGCCTGCGCCAACGCGCCGCTGGGCGACCCCCAGTTCGGCGTCTTCCGGATGTGAGGGGACTCGTGTTCGACACCGTACTCGTGGCCAACCGGGGTGAGATCGCCGTCCGCGTCATCCGCACCCTGCGGTCGATGGGCGTGCGCTCGGTGGCCGTCTTCTCCGACGCCGACGCGGACGCCCGGCATGTCCGGGAGGCCGACACGGCGGTCCGGATCGGTCCGGCGCCGGCCGCCGAGAGCTATCTGTCCGTCGAGCGCCTGCTGGAGGCCGCCCGGCGCACCGGCGCCCAGGCCGTCCACCCGGGCTACGGCTTCCTCGCCGAGAACGCGGCCTTCGCCCGGGCCTGCGAGGAGGCCGGGATCGTCTTCATCGGCCCGCCGGCCGACGCGATCGCACTGATGGGCGACAAGATCCGCGCCAAGGAGACCGTGCAGGCGGCCGGGGTGCCGGTCGTGCCGGGCTCCAGCGGCAGCGGGCTCAGCGACGAGCAGCTCGCCGACGCGGCCCGGCAGATCGGCATGCCGGTGCTGCTGAAGCCGAGCGCCGGCGGCGGCGGCAAGGGCATGCGGCTGGTGCGGGACATCGAGAAGCTCGCCGACGAGATCGCCGCCGCCCGCCGCGAGGCCCGCGCCTCCTTCGGCGACGACACGCTGCTGGTGGAGCGGTGGATCGACCGGCCCCGGCACATCGAGATCCAGGTGCTGGCCGACGGCCACGGCAACGTCGTCCACCTCGGCGAGCGCGAGTGCTCGCTCCAGCGGCGCCACCAGAAGATCATCGAGGAGGCGCCGAGCGTGCTCCTCGACGAGGCCACGCGCGCGTCGATGGGCGAGGCGGCCGCGCAGGCGGCCCGCTCCTGCGGCTACCGCGGCGCGGGCACGGTGGAGTTCATCGTCCCCGGCAGCGACCCCTCGCAGTACTACTTCATGGAGATGAACACCCGCCTGCAGGTGGAGCACCCGGTCACCGAGCTCATCACCGGCCTCGACCTGGTGGAGTGGCAGTTGCGCGTCGCGGCCGGTGAGCCGCTCGGCTTCCGGCAGGAGGACGTCCGCCTCACCGGGCACGCGTTCGAGGCCCGCATCTGCGCCGAGGACCCGGCGCGCGGCTTCCTCCCCTCGGGCGGCACCGTCCTCAAACTCCGCGAACCCGAGGGTGACGGGCTGCGCACCGACTCCGGGCTGAGCGAGGGCACCGAGGTCGGCAGCCTGTACGACCCGATGCTGTCCAAGGTCATCGCGTACGGCCCCGACCGGCCGACCGCTCTGCGCAGACTCCGCGCGGCCCTCGCGGACACGGTGACGCTCGGTGTGCAGACCAACGCGGGCTTCCTGCGCCGGCTGCTGGCCCACCCGGCGGTCGTCGCCGGGGACCTGGACACCGGGCTGGTGGAGCGGGTGGTGGACGACCTGGCCCCTGCCGGCGTACCGGAGGAGGTGTACGAGGCGGCGGCCGCCGTACGCCTGCACGCGCTGAAGCCGGAGGAGGACGGCTGGGTCGACCCCTTCTCCGTGCCGAGCGGCTGGCGGATGGGCGGCACACCCAAGCCCGTCTCCTTCCCGCTGCGGGTCACCGAGCCCGTGGACCACACCCCGCGCGGCACCCACACGGTCACCGGCGACACGGTCACCGTCACCCTCGACGGCGTACGGCACACCTTCCACCGTGCCGCCGACTGGCTCGGCCGGGACGGCGACGCCTGGCACGTGCGCGACCACGACCCGGTCGCCGCGTCCCTCACCCGCGCCGGGCACGCGGGCGCCGACTCGCTGACCGCGCCGATGCCGGGCACGGTGACGGTGGTGAAGGTGGCCGTCGGCGACGAGGTCGCCGCCGGGCAGAGCCTGCTGGTGGTGGAGGCGATGAAGATGGAGCACGTCATCTCCGCCCCGCACGCCGGCACGGTCGCCGAACTGGACGTCACGCCCGGCACGACGGTCGCCATGGACCAGGTGCTGGCCGTGATCACCCCGCACGAGGAGGTGACCGCATGACCGCCGAAGGGCTCCCCATGAGGGTGCCGGCCGCCGGGCTGCCCGCCCGGGTGCGCATCCACGAGGTGGGCGCGCGCGACGGGCTGCAGAACGAGAAGGCGGCCGTGCCGACCGAGGTGAAGGCGGAGTTCGTGCGCCGCCTCGCCGACGCGGGCCTGACCACGATCGAGGCGACCAGCTTCGTGCACCCGAAGTGGGTGCCCCAGCTCGCCGACGCCGAGCAGCTGTTCCCCCTGGTGAGCGCGCTCCCCGTGGACCTGCCGGTGCTGGTGCCGAACGAACGCGGCCTGGAGCGGGCGCTCGCCCTGAAGGCGACCCGGGTCGCCGTGTTCGCCAGCGCGACCGATTCCTTCGCCAAGGCCAACCTCAACCGCACGGTGGACGAGGCGCTGGCCATGTTCGCGCCGGTGGTGTCGCGGGCGAAGGCGGAGGGCGTCCACGTGCGCGGCTACCTCTCCATGTGCTTCGGCGACCCCTGGGAGGGTCCGGTGCCCGTGGACCAGGTCGTCCGGGTGTGCCGGGCGCTGCTCGGGATGGGCTGCGACGAGCTGAGCCTCGGCGACACCATCGGGGTGGCGACCCCGGGGCACGTCACCGCGCTGCTCACGGCGCTCCAGGAAGCCGGGATCGGCACCGAGGCGCTCGGCGTGCACTTCCACGACACCTACGGCCAGGCGCTCGCCAACACCCTGGCCGCGCTGCAACAGGGCGTCACCACCGTCGACGCCTCCGCGGGCGGCCTGGGCGGCTGCCCCTACGCGAAGTCCGCCACCGGCAACCTCGCCACCGAGGACCTGGTGTGGATGCTGCACGGCCTCGGCATCGACACCGGGGTCGACCTCGGCCGTCTCGTCGCCACAAGCGTCTGGATGGCCGGACAGCTGGGCCGCCCGAGCCCCTCCCGTACCGTCCGCGCCCTCTCCCACAAGGACCAGTGATCAGCATGGACTACCGACTCTCCCCCGAACTGGAAGAACTCCGGCGCACGGTCGAGGAGTTCGCGCACGACGTGGTGGCCCCGAAGATCGGCGACTTCTACGAGCGGCACGAGTTCCCGTACGAGATCGTGCGGGAGATGGGCCGCATGGGCCTGTTCGGGCTGCCGTTCCCGGAGGAGTACGGCGGCATGGGCGGCGACTATCTCGCGCTCGGCGTGGCGCTGGAGGAGCTGGCCCGGGTGGACTCGTCCGTGGCGATCACGCTGGAGGCGGGGGTGTCGCTGGGGGCGATGCCGATCCACCTGTTCGGCACCGAGGAGCAGAAGCGCGAGTGGCTGCCCCGGCTGTGCGCGGGCGAGATGCTGGGCGCGTTCGGCCTGACCGAGCCGGACGGGGGCTCGGACGCCGGCGCCACCCGCACCACGGCCCGCCTCGACGCGGACACCGACGAGTGGGTGATCAACGGCACCAAGTGCTTCATCACCAACTCCGGCACGGACGTCACCGGTCTGGTCACGGTCACCGCCGTCACCGGCCGCAAGCCCGACGGCCGCCCACGGATCTCCGCGATCATCGTGCCGTCCGGCACCCCCGGCTTCACGGTCGCGGCGCCGTACTCCAAGGTCGGCTGGAACGCCTCGGACACCCGCGAGCTGTCCTTCCAGGACGTCCGGGTGCCGGCCGCGAACCTGCTCGGTGAGGAGGGCCGCGGGTACGCGCAGTTCCTGCGCATTCTCGACGAGGGCCGCATCGCCATCGCCGCCCTGGCGACGGGCCTGGCGCAGGGCTGCGTGGACGAGTCGGTGAAGTACGCCAAGGAGCGGCACGCCTTCGGCAAGCCGATCGGCGCCAACCAGGCCATCCAGTTCAAGATCGCCGACATGGAGATGCGGGCCCACACCGCGCGTCTGGCCTGGCGCGACGCGGCGGCCCGTCTGGTCTCCGGGGAGCCGTTCAAGAAGCAGGCGGCGCTGGCGAAGCTGTACTCCTCCACGGTCGCGGTGGACAACGCCCGCGACGCCACCCAGGTGCACGGCGGCTACGGCTTCATGAACGAGTACCCGGTGGCCCGTATGTGGCGCGACTCCAAGATCCTGGAGATCGGCGAGGGCACCAGCGAGGTCCAGCGGATGCTGATCGCCCGGGAGCTGGGGCTGGTGAGCTGAGGGCGAGGGGGCGCCCCCTGGACAGTGAGTGAGGTTAGGCTAACCTACCTTCGAACCTGTCCAGCGGGCGCTCCGCCCCGTTCGAAAGCAGTCACACCCATGTCCAACGCCAGAGCCACCCATCTCTCCCGCCGCGGGATCCTGGCCGCGGGCGGCGTCATCGGCCTCGGGGCCGCGCTCGCCGCCTGCGGTGACGGCGACGCGACAGCCGGGGGCTCGGGCAAGGAGACCTCCGCCGCCAGGTCCGGCCCCTGGACGTTCAAGGACGACCGCGGGCAGACCGCGAAGGCCGGCAAGGTGCCGTCCGCGATCGTCGCGTTCACCGGCGTCGCCGCCGCGCTGCACGACTACGGCGTGGAGGTGAAGGGCGTCTTCGGCCCGACGAAGACCAAGGACGGCAAGGCCGACGTGCAGGCCGGCGGCCTGGACGTGAACAAGGTGACCGTCCTCGGCAACGAGTGGGGCCAGTTCAACATCGAGAAGTACGCGGCGCTCCAGCCGGACCTGCTCATCTCCACGATGTTCGACGACGCCGGCACGCTCTGGTACGTCCCGGAGGAGTCGAAGAAGAAGATCGAGGCCGTCGGCGCGCCCAGCGTCGGCATCTCCGTCTACGACCGCCGGCTGACCGAGCCGCTGGCGCGCATGCTCCAGCTGGCGAAGTCGCTCGGCGGGGACGTGAGCGCCGCGAAGGTCACGCAGGCGAAGAAGCGTTTCGAGGCCGCGGCGGCCCGGCTGCGCGCCGCGGCCAAGGCCAGGCCGGACATCAAGGTGATGGCGGGCAGCGCCAGCCAGGACCTGTTCTACGTCTCCGGCACCCACCTCTCCATCGACCTGGAGTACTTCAAGTCCCTCGGCGTGAACTTCGTGGAGCCGCCGGAGAGCGCCAAGAAGCAGGGCGGCGGCTGGTTCGAGTCGCTGAGCTGGGAGAACGTCGACAAGTACGCGGCGGACATCATCATGATGGACAGCCGGACCTCGGCCGTGCAGCCCGCCGACATTTCCGAGGCCACGTGGAAGAAGCTGCCCGCGGTGAAGGCGGGTCAGGTCATCTCCCGTAATCCCGAGCCGATCCTTTCCTACGACAAGTGTGCGCCGCTTCTCGAGTCCCTCGCCGAGGCCATCGAGAAGGCCAAGAAGGTCAGCTGACACGCCCCGTCGGGTGGGTGGCCCGTCAGCGCCGTAGGGGTGCCTCGCCGTGGGCGGACTGCGGCCCGTCCGTGGCCGGTCGCGCCCACGCGGCGGAGCCGCACATCGATACAGCCCCGCGCCCCTGAGTCGGCCACCCTCCCGCCCGATGACACAGGAGCCCCCATGACCACCGCCGTAGCCGCCCCGTTCCGTTTCTTTTCCCTTCAGGTCGTGCGGACGCGGCGGCTCGGGCCGTCCCTGGTCCGGGTTTCCTTCGCCGGGGCCGATCTGGACGCCTTCCAGTCACTCGGGTGCGATCAGTCGCTGTCGCTGTTCCTGCCGCATCCGGGGCAACAGGAGCCGGTCGTGCCGATCGAGCTGGGCGATGGCTGGTGGCAGGCGTGGCGTGAACTCCCGGACGGCGTACGGGCCGTGATGCGGTCGTACACGCTGCGCGCCCTGCGCCGGGACGCCTGGGGGCGCACCAGCGAGATCGACATCGACTTCGCGCTGCACGGCGTCGAGCCGGGCGCGGCCGCCCCCGCAGGCCCCGCCTCCCGCTGGGCCGCCCGGGCCGCGGCCGGTGACCGGGTGCTGCTGCTCGGACCGGCGATCGCCGACAACCGGGCCATCCGCTTCCGCCCGCCCGCGGACGCCGACCTCGTCGTGCTGTGGGGCGACGAGACCGCCGTGCCCGCCGCGACCGCCGTCCTCGAGTCCCTGCCGGCCGGCACCCGGGTGCGTGCCTGGCTGGAGGTGCCGCACGCCGGTGACATCCAGGACGTGGCCACCGAGGCGGACGCCGAGATCACGTGGCTCGTACGGCACGACGGGTCCCCCACGACCGTCGACGCCGTACGGGCCGCCCGGCTGCCCGACGCGGAGCGGCCGTATGTGTGGATCGCCGGTGAGTCCGGCCGGGTGAAGGAGCTGCGCCGGCACTTCGTCGGCGAGCGGGGCGTCGACCGGCGGCGGGTGACGTTCGTCGGGTACTGGCGGCAGGGCATGAGCGAGGAACAGCTCCGCACGGCGGAGTAACTCCCCTGGGGTGAGCGCGGTCACGGCACAGCCATGTCCGCGCGTGATCAACTTAGGCTAGGCTAACCTAAGCACCGCATCCCCGCACGGACTGTCCCGACCGGAGGACCCCCACATGCGCTCGCACCTGCTCAATGACCTCACCGCGGAGCACTACCGCCGTTCCGTGACCGAAGGAGTCGAGCGGGTGGCCGCCAAACTCGCCACCACCGGCCGTCCGTTCACCGGCGTCACCGTCGACGACCTCGCCCCCCGCATCGAGGGCATCGACCTGGACGAGCCGCTCCTCGACACCACGGCCGCCCTGGACGAGCTGGAGGAGGTCTACCTCCGCGACGCCGTCTACTTCCACCACCCCCGCTACCTCGCCCACCTCAACTGCCCGGTCGTCATCCCCGCGGTAGTCGGCGAGGCCGTCCTGTCCGCCGTCAACTCCTCCCTGGACACCTGGGACCAGTCCGCCGGCGGCACCCTCATCGAGCGCCGGATCGTCGACTGGACGGCCGAGCGCATCGGCCTCGGCCCGGCCGCCGACGGCGTGTTCACCTCCGGCGGCAGCCAGTCCAACCTCCAGGCGCTGCTGCTGGCCCGGGAAGAGGCCAAGAGCGACTCCCTCGCACGGCTGCGCGTCTTCGCCTCCGAGGCCGGCCACTTCAGCGTGAAGAAGTCCGCCGGACTCCTCGGCCTCGGCCCGGACGCCGTCGTCACCGTCCCCGTCGACCACGACCAGCGGATGCGGACCGTCGCCCTCGCCCGCGAACTCGAGCGCTGCCGCGAGGACGGCCTGGTGCCGATGGCCGTCGTCGCCACCGCCGGCACCACCGACTTCGGCTCCATCGACCCGCTGCCCGAGATCGCCGAGCTGTGCTCCCGGTACGGCACCTGGATGCACGTCGACGCCGCCTACGGCTGCGGCCTGCTGGTCTCCCCCACCCGGCGCGCGCTGCTGACCGGCATCGAGCGCGCCGACTCCGTCACCGTCGATTACCACAAGTCCTTCTTCCAGCCGGTGAGTTCCTCCGCCCTGCTGGTCCGCGACGCCTCCACCCTGCGGCACGCCACCTACCACGCCGAGTACCTCAACCCGCGCCGCATGGTCGCCGAGCGCATCCCCAACCAGGTCGACAAATCCCTGCAGACCACCCGCCGCTTCGACGCGCTGAAGCTGTGGCTGACGCTGCGCGTGATGGGCGCCGACGGCGTCGGGCGGCTCTTCGACGAGGTGTGCGACCTCGCGGGTGAGGGGTTCCGGCTGCTGGCCGCCGACCCACGCTACGACGTCGTCGTCGAACCCGCCCTGTCCACCCTGGTCTTCCGCTACATCCCGGCCGCCGTCACCGGTCCGGCCGCGATCGACCGCGCCAACCTCCACGCCCGCAAGGCCCTGTTCGCCTCCGGGGACGCCGTCGTCGCCGGCACCAAGGTCGCGGGCCGCCACTACCTGAAGTTCACCCTGCTCAACCCCGAGACGACGGCCGACGACATCGCGGCCGTCCTCGACCTGATCGCCGGCCACGCCGAGCAGTACCTGGGAGAGTCCCTTGACCGCGCTTGCTGAGTCCCGCCGCACCTACGACTTCGTGGGGATCGGGCTCGGGCCCTTCAACCTCGGCCTGGCCTGCCTGACCGAACCCATCGACGCGCTCGACGGCGTCTTCCTGGAGTCCAAGCCGGACTTCGAGTGGCACGCCGGGATGTTCCTCGACGGCGCGCACCTGCAGACGCCGTTCCTGTCGGACCTGGTCACGCTGGCCGACCCGACCTCGCCGTACTCCTTCCTGAACTACCTCAAGGAGCAGGGCCGGCTGTACTCCTTCTACATCCGGGAGAACTTCTACCCGCTGCGCGTCGAGTACGACGCCTACTGCCGCTGGGCCGCGAACAAACTCAGCAGCGTCCGCTTCGGCACGACGGTCACCGAGGTGACGTACGACGAGAGCGACGAGCTGTACGCCGTACGGACGGACGGCGGTGACACCTTCCGCGGCCGCCATCTGGTCCTGGGCACCGGCACCCCGCCCTACGTCCCCGAGGCCTGCCAGGGTCTCGGCGGCGACTACCTGCACACCTCCCGCTATGTGCAGCACAAGGCCGAGCTCCAGCGGAAGGAGTCGATCACGCTGGTCGGCTCCGGGCAGTCCGCCGCCGAGATCTACCACGACCTGCTCAGCGACATCGACGTCCACGGCTACCGGCTGAACTGGGTCACCCGCTCCCCGCGCTTCTTCCCGCTGGAGTACACCAAGCTCACGCTGGAGATGACCTCGCCGGAGTACATCGACTACTACCGCGCCCTGCCCGAGGCCACCCGCTACCGGCTCACGGAACGGCAGAAGGGCCTGTTCAAGGGCATCGACGGCGATCTGATCAACGACATCTTCGACCTGCTCTACCAGAAGAACCTGGCCGGCCCGGTGCCCACCCGGCTGCTCACCAACTCCGCGCTGACCCGGGCGGCGTACGACCACGGCGCGTACACGCTCACCTTCCGCCAGGAGGAGCAGGGCAAGGACTTCGAGATCGTCACCGACGGACTGGTCCTGGCCACCGGGTACAAGTACGTCGAGCCGGAGTTCCTCGCGCCCATCCGGGACCGGCTGGTCCGCGACTCCCGGGGCGCCTTGGACGTCGCCCGCAACTACTCCGTCGACGTCACCGGCAGAGGCGTCTTCCTGCAGAACGCCGGCGTCCACACCCACAGCGTCACCAGCCCCGACCTGGGCATGGGCGCCTACCGCAACAGCTACATCATCCGGGAGCTGCTCGGCAGCGAGCACTACCCGGTCGAGAAGACCATCGCCTTCCAGGAGTTCGCCGCATGACGTTCACGTTCCGCCCCCTCGACCCGCTGCAGGACGCCGGGCTGGTGCACTCCTGGGTCACCCACCCCAAGGCGGCCTTCTGGATGATGCAGGACGCGAAACTCGAGGACGTCGAGCGGGCGTACGGGGAGATCGCCGCGGACGAGCACCATCACGCGCTGCTGGGGCTCAGGGACGGCGAACCCGCCTTCCTCATGGAGAGGTACGACCCCGCCCACCGGGAACTGGCCGGGCTGTACGAGGCACGGCCGGGCGACGTCGGCATGCACTTCCTGACACCGCCGGCGGACACGCCCGTGCACGGGTTCACGCGGGCCGTCATCACCGCGGTCATGACGCACCTCTTCGAAAACCCGGCCGTGCGTCGCGTCGTCGTCGAGCCGGACGTGCGCAACACGGCCGTGCACGCGCTCAACGCGGCCGTCGGCTTCGTGGCGGAGCGGGAGATCGACAAGCCGGAGAAGCGGGCGCTGCTGAGCTTCTGCACCCGCGAGCAGTTCGAGAAGGCGGTGCGCGCATGACCCTCACCGACGCCGTGGCCCATCTGTCGCCCGAACGCTGGGAGGAGGCGAGCCGGCTGCTGCTGCGCAAGGCGCTCGCCGAGTTCGCGCACGAGCGGCTGATCACCCCGGAGGAGACCGCTCCCGGGCAGTACGTCGTCCGCAGCGACGACGGGCTCACCCGGTACCGCTTCACCGCCGTCCGCCGCGCCCTGGACCACTGGCAGGTGGAGGCCGCCTCGATCACCCGGCACCGCGACGGAACCGAACTGCCGCTGAGCGCGCTGGACTTCTTCATCGAGCTGAAGGAGACGCTGGGGCTGAGCGACGAGATCCTGCCGGTGTATCTGGAGGAGATCTCCTCCACCGTCTCCGGCACCTGCTACAAGCTGACCAAACCGCGGGTGAGCGCCGCCGAGCTGGCGGAGAGCGGCTTCCAGGCCATCGAGACCGGGATGACCGAGGGCCACCCCTGCTTCGTCGCCAACAACGGACGGCTCGGCTTCGGCGTCCACGACTACCGGTCGTACGCGCCGGAGGCGGCGAGCCCCGTCCGGCTGGTGTGGCTGGCCGCGCACCGGTCCCGGGCGGTGTTCACGGCGGGCGCCGGCATCGAGTACGGGACGTTCGTGCGCGAGGAGCTGGGCGAGGAGACCGTCGAGCGGTTCCACGGGGTGCTGCGCGGGCAGGGCCTGGACCCGGCCGACTACCTGCTGATCCCGGTCCACCCGTGGCAGTGGCGGAACAAGCTCGCCGTCACCTTCGCCGCCGAGGTCGCGAGGAAGCACCTGGTGTGCCTGGGCGAGGGCGACGACGCGTATCTGGCGCAGCAATCCATACGCACCTTCTTCAACACCTCGCACCCGCACAAGCACTACGTCAAGACGGCGCTGTCCGTGCTGAACATGGGCTTCATGCGGGGCCTGTCGGCGGCGTACATGGAGGCGACCCCGGCCATCAACGACTGGCTGGCGCAGCTGATCGAGAACGACCCGGTGCTGAAGTCGGCGGGCCTGTCGATCATCCGGGAGCGGGCGGCCGTCGGCTACCGGCATCTGGAGTACGAGCGGGCCACCGACAGCTATTCGCCGTACCGCAAGATGCTCGCCGCGCTGTGGCGGGAGAGCCCGGTGCCGTCGCTGGCGGAGGGTGAGCACCTGGCGACCATGGCCTCGCTGCTGCACGTGGACGGCGAGGGCCGGTCGTTCGCGGGCGCGCTGGTCGAACGGTCGGGGCTGGCGGCGGCCGAGTGGCTGCGGCGCTATCTGCGGGCCTACTACACACCGCTGCTGCACAGCTTCTACGCCTACGACCTGGTGTTCATGCCGCACGGGGAGAACACGATCCTGGTGCTGCGGGACGGCGTGGTGCAGCGGGCGGTCTACAAGGACATCGCCGAGGAGATCGCGGTGATGGACCCGGACGCGGCGCTGCCGCCGGAGGTGGCGCGCATCCGCGTGGAGGTGCCGGAGGACAAGAAGCTGCTGTCCCTCTTCACGGACGTCTTCGACTGCTTCTTCCGTTTCCTGGCCGCGCTGCTCGCCGCGGAGGGGGTGCTGAGCGAGGACGCCTTCTGGCGGACGGTCGCCGAGGTCACCCGCGAGTACCAGCAGGCGCATCCGGAACTCGCCGACCGCTTCCGGCAGTACGACATGTTCGCCCCCGAGTTCGCGCTGTCCTGCCTCAACCGGCTCCAGTTGCGCGACAACCGGCAGATGGTCGACCTGGCGGACCCCTCCGGGGCACTCCAGCTGGTCGGCGCGCTGAAGAACCCGATCGCCGGGCTCTGACCTGCCGAAAGCGGGCGGGCGCCCCGGTGTACGGTCCACCGGGGCGCCCGTCGATGTGCTCGGGTTCAGTTCGCCGGCCAGGGGACCTCGGGCGACTTGTGGTAGCCGATGCCGAGGGCGTCCCAGCGGGGGCCCTGGGCGGCCAGGCGGGTCTTGTAGGCGTCCCAGTCGTGGGTGGCCGCCGGGGACCAGCCCAGTTCGGCGACGCCCGTGACGCGCGGGAAGGCCATGTAGTCGATGTCGGCGGACGTGGTGATGCGCTCCGTCCACATCGGCGCCTCGACGCCCTTGACCGCGGTGGCGGGGGTGCCGGGCAGGTAGGAGCCCGGGTCCCAGTCGTAGGACTTGCGCGCCTCGACGTAGCCGGCCCAGGTCGCGCCCTGCTTGGTCGTGCTGTCGTACTTCATGTCGAGGTAGAGCCGGTCGGCGGGCGACAGGATCAGCCCGGTGCCGTTCTGCGCGGCCTGGGCGACCTGGGCCTTCTCGGCGGCGCTGGTGGAGTCCAGGCCCCAGTACTGGGCGAGCGCGCCGGGGGCCGGGGTGGCGCCGGTGAGCTGGTGCCAGCCGATGACCGTCTTGCCGTACTTGGCGACGACGGGCTGGATCCGGTTCATGAACGTCACGTAGTCGGCGTGGCTGGTGGAGTGCGCCTCGTCGCCGCCGATGTGCAGATAGCGGCCCGGGGTGAGCGCGGCCAGTTCGCGCACGACGTCGTCGACGAAGCGGTAGGTGACGTCCTTGGGCACGCACAGCGAGCTGAAGCCGACGCTCGTGCCGGTGTACAGCGGGGGTGCGGTGCCGTCGCAGTTCAGTTCGGCGTAGGAGGCGAGGGCGGCGTTGGTGTGGCCGGGCATGTCGATCTCGGGGACGACGTCGAGGTAGC
The DNA here is from genome assembly GCF_055668065.1 of Streptomyces sp. NPDC097129. Taxonomy (NCBI): domain Bacteria; kingdom Bacillati; phylum Actinomycetota; class Actinomycetes; order Kitasatosporales; family Streptomycetaceae; genus Streptomyces; species Streptomyces sp. NPDC097129. The sequence goes on from NZ_JBVOQE010000001.1 coordinate 1,069,840, forward strand.
GGGAGGCGGCGTAGCGCACGATCTCCCGGTAGTCGTCCTTGGTGTAGAAGCCGCCGGGGCCGCCGCCGACCTCGGTGGAGCCGCCGTGGGCGGCCAGGCGCGGCCAGGAGTCGATCGCGATGCGCCAGCCCTGGTCGTCGCTGAGGTGCAGATGCAGCTTGTTGATCTTGTAGAGGGCGAGTTCGTCGATGTAGCGCTCGACCTGGCCGACGGTGAAGAAGTGCCGGGAGACGTCGAGCATGGCGCCGCGGTAGCCGTAGCGCGGGCTGTCGGTGATGGTGCCGCCCGCCACCAGCCAGGGGCCGCGCTGCACGGTGTCCTTCTCGACGGCGGCGGGCAGCAGCTGACGGAGCGTCTGCACGCTGTGGAAGAGGCCGGCCGGGGTGCCCGCGGTGAGGGTGACGCCGCCGGGGCCGCTGTGCAGCCGGTAGCCCTCGGCGCCGTACTGACCGGGGGTCAGGCGCAGGGCGATGCCGCTCGTGCCCTCGTGGACGATCGGCAGCGGGTAGCCGGTGGAGGGCCGCAGGACGTCCGCGAGGTAGGCGGCGACGCGCTCGGCCGCGGGATCGCCGTCGACACGCAGGACGGTGCCGCCGGTGATGCGGTACGGCTGCCCGCTCGCGGTGACCGACGCGGGCGCCGGGACCACCTGGCCGAGCGGCGTGGCCTGGGCGTCGGGGGCCTGCGGCAGGGCCCGGGGGGCGGCCGCGCCGACGGTGAGGACGCCCGCCGCGGTCAGCAGCAGCGCGCCGAGGACACGGGCCGTGCGGGCGGCCCCGGTCCGCTGTCGGGGAGTCGTGCTGTGGTGCCGTCTCACATGCGCTCCCATCAGAAGTGGTTGAGACCACTGTCCCGCAGATGCGGCGAAACAATCCCCGCACCGCGGAAATCATCCGGAAGGACGGCATGTGGGCGTTCGACGGGAGGAGTTCACGCCGGCCGAGCAGGCGGTCCTGAAACGTCTGTGACGCCGGGACCGCCTGCCCTCGCGCGGGCCGGGGCCTACTTCGCCCGGCGGGCCACCGTGAAGTGGTCGATCCGGTCGCCGGTCTCGGCGATGCCCTGGACCTTCAGGGTGGTCCAGCGGCCCTGCGGCGCGGGCTCGACGTCCACGCGCAGGAACGAGTAGTTCAGGTAGCGCACCCGGGACCAGGCGACGGTCTCGTTCTGCTTGCCGCCCTTGAGGTTGACGAAGGAGGCGACCGAGTCGACCTCGTGCTCGTGGCCCTCGTAGGAGTCCGGCGCGGTGAACGCGTACAGGCTGCGGCCCGCCGCGCCCGCCGTGACGTACACCACGCCCTCGGTCTCGGGGTAGGCGGTGCCGCCGATCGGCAGCTTCTTCGCGACCTGGTCGCCCTTGATCACGTCGGTGCGCTCGTACTGGTGGTTGTGGCCGTTGATGACCAGGTCGACCTGGTACTTCTCGAACAGCGGCACCCACTCCTGGCGCACGCCCCCCTCCGAGGCGTGCGCCGTGGAGGTGCAGTAGGCGCAGTGGTGGAAGAAGACGATGACGAAGTCGATGTCCCGCGCCGCGCGGAACCTCTTCAGCTGGTCCTCGAACCACTTGGTCTGCGTGCCGCCGGAGAGGCCGAGGTTGGCCGGGATCTCGTAGGAGACGTCGTTGGGGTCGAGCGAGATGATCGCGGTGTTGCCGTAGACGAAGGAGTAGACGCCCGGCAGGTTCTTCTGGTCCGGCCCGTTGTCGGGCAGGGTGAAGCGGGCCTCCTCGCCGCCGTAGCCGTTGGGCGAGTACCAGGCCTCCATGTCGTGGTTGCCGTACGACACCATCCACGGGACCTGCTTGGCGACCGACTCCGTCTGGTAGAGGAACTGGTCCCAGGTGCGCGAGTCGAAGCCGCTGTCGCTGGTCTTGCCGGCGCCGGACGGGTCACCGTAGGCGATGTCGCCCGCGTGCAGGTGGAAGGCCGGGTTCTGGCCGAGGATCAGCGCGTCGTTGGCCAGCGCGTGGTAGCTGACGCCCTGGTCGCCGAAGGCGGTGAAGGTGAACGGCGCCTTGTGGGCGGGGGCGGTGGTGAAGGTGCCCAGGGTGCCCAGCAGGTGGGACTCGGCCGGGTCGAAGCCCTCGTGGCCGACACCGTAGTAATAGGTGCGGCCGGGGCGCAGGTGGGCCAGCTGGGCGTGCAGGTAGTACTGCGTGTGGTCGCCGCTCGCGCCGACGCCGGCCGGCGTGTACAGGGTGCGCACCTCGGCCTCTATCTTGCGGGAGAGGTCCCAGGGGTGCGCGCCGATGCGCACGAACGGCTTCTTCACGGCGACCGGGACCTGCCAGGAGATGGTCATCTCCGTGCGCGGGTCGTTGCCGTAGGCGAGGTGGCGGCCGAAGGGGGCGACCAGCGCGCCGTCCACGGTCTCGGTGGCCGGAGCGGTCCGCTGGGTCGGCACGGCGGCCTGGGCGGTGGCGCCCGTCACGAACGCGCCACCGACCACGGCCCCCAGGGTGACGGCGCCGCCGCGGAACATGGTGCGGCGGGAGAATCTCGACCGCAGGTACTCGTGCTGCTCGGCCATACTCATGCGGTCGGCGAGCTGGTCCGGTACTCCCATACGAGGAATGTCCATGGCGACTGAAACTCGTCTGCCCGGGCAACGGGAGTCGGACCGCCGGATGGACAGCCGACAAACAGCCGCTCATGAGACCTTCAACAGTCGCTTGCCCGAAATCGGGCAGGTTTCTTGCGAAAGAGCGGCCGGTACTCCAGGATCATCGGGTGCACGACGAACTCGTAGATCACCTGACGCGCTCCACGCCCCTGAGCCGGGGCGAAGCGCTGCGGGTGATCCAGGACGTGCTCGCGTTTTTCGACGAGACGACCGAGGATTTCGTCCGTCGCCGCCACCGTGAGCTCCAGGCCCAGGGCCTGGTGAACACGACGATCTTCGAACGGATCGCGGCGGACCTGAAGTATCGCGCGGTGGCGCCCCCGGAGCTGTCGCTCCGGCAGCTGCGCCGCATCGTCTACGGCTGAGGAATACCAACATATGTGCGGAATCGTCGGATACATCGGGAAGCGTGACGTCGCCCCCCTCCTGCTCGAGGGCCTCCAGCGGCTGGAGTACCGCGGCTACGACTCCGCGGGCATCGTCGTCACCTCCCCGAAGACCGCCGGCCTGAAGATGGTCAAGGCCAAGGGCCGGGTGCGCGACCTGGAGGCCAAGGTCCCGGCGCGCTTCAAGGGCACCACCGGCATCGCCCACACCCGCTGGGCCACCCACGGCGCCCCCTCCGACGTCAACGCCCACCCGCACATGGACGCCGGGGGCAAGGTCGCCGTCGTCCACAACGGCATCATCGACAACGCCTCCGACCTGCGCCGCAAGCTGGAGGCGGACGGCGTCGAGTTCCTCTCCGAGACGGACACCGAGGTCCTCGTCCACCTCATCGCCCGCTCCCAGGCCGACAAGCTCGAGGACAAGGTCCGCGACGCGCTGCGCCTGGTCGAGGGCACCTACGGCATCGCCGTCATGCACGCCGACTTCAACGACCGCATCGTGGTCGCCCGCAACGGCTCGCCGGTCGTCCTCGGCATCGGCGAGAAGGAGATGTTCGTCGCCTCCGACATCGCCGCGCTGGTCGCCCACACCCGGCAGATAGTCACCCTCGACGACGGCGAGATGGCCACCCTCAAGGCCGACGACTTCCGCACCTACACCACCGAGGGCACCCGCACCACGGCCGAGCCCACCACCGTGGAATGGGAGGCCGCCTCCTACGACATGGGCGGCCACGACACCTACATGCACAAGGAGATCCACGAGCAGGCCGACGCCGTGGACCGCGTGCTGCGCGGCCGCATCGACGACCGCTTCTCCACCGTGCACCTCGGCGGCCTCAACCTGGACGCCCGCGAGGCGCGCCGCATCCGGCGCGTGAAGATCCTCGGCTGCGGCACCTCGTACCACGCGGGCATGATCGGCGCCCAGATGATCGAGGAGCTGGCCCGCATCCCCGCCGACGCCGAGCCGGCCTCCGAGTTCCGCTACCGCAACGCGGTCGTGGACCCCGACACCCTCTACATCGCGGTCTCCCAGTCCGGCGAGACCTACGACGTCCTCGCCGCCGTCCAGGAGCTCAAGCGCAAGGGCGCCCGCGTCCTCGGCGTGGTGAACGTGGTCGGCTCGGCGATCGCCCGCGAGGCCGACGGCGGCGTGTACGTGCACGCCGGTCCCGAGGTCTGCGTGGTCTCCACGAAGTGCTTCACCAACACCACGGTCGCCTTCGCCCTGCTCGCCCTGCACCTCGGCCGCACCCGCGACCTCTCGGTCCGCGACGGCAAGCGCATCATCGAGGGCCTGCGCAGGCTGCCCGCGCAGATCTCCGAGATGCTGGAGAACGAGGACGAGATCAAGAAGCTGGCCGAGGAGCTCGCCCAGGCCCGCTCGATGCTCTTCATCGGCCGCGTCCGGGGCTACCCGGTGGCCCGCGAGGCCTCCCTGAAGCTCAAGGAGGTCTCCTACATCCACGCCGAGGCCTACCCGGCCTCCGAGCTGAAGCACGGTCCGCTGGCCCTGATCGAGCCGGCCCTGCCGACGGTCGCGATCGTCCCGGACGACGACCTGCTGGAGAAGAACCGCGCCGCGATGGAGGAGATCAAGGCCCGCAGCGGCCGCATCGTCGCCGTCGCCCACCAGAACCAGGAGAAGGCCGACCACACGATCGTCGTCCCGAAGAACGAGGACGAACTCGACCCGATCCTGATGGGCATCCCCCTCCAGCTCCTCGCCTACCACACGGCCAAGGCCCTCGACCGGGACATCGACAAGCCGAGGAACCTCGCCAAGTCGGTCACGGTGGAATAACCCACCCAGGGGCGCAGTTCCCCGCGCCGCCCCGAAAGGGGCGCGGGGAACTGCGCGACCAGCCACAGCGAACCCGCAGAGGCCACACAAGAGAACGGGCCCCCTGGTGATGCCAGCCACCAGGGGGCCCGCCCATGGAACACCGGGGAGCCGCCCAACCCCCCAGCCGGCGCAGCTAACCGGTGGCCGTCACCCCCCGGCCCGCAGCGCGTCCCGGAAGTGCCGTCGGCCAGTGGGCCAGCGCGGCCGTCGCCGCGTACCAGGCCACCGCGCCGGAGGCGACCGCCACCCAGCCGCCGGCCTTGGTGAGCACCGAGCTGTCCGCGAACTGGGCGACGGCGAGCACGAGCATCGCCAGGAACAGCAGCCCGTGCACGGCCTGGCCGAGGGTGTCGCCGCCCGCGAGGGTCAGCGTGAGCGCCACCAGGGCGAACAGCAGCAGGAAGAGCCCTGTCGCGTTGGCCGAGCCGTGCCCGGAGACGGCCCAGGTGAACCAGAGGGCGCCGAGAGCGACGTACCCCACACCGAAGGCGCCGTCACGCAGGGCCAGCAGACCGACGAGGAAGAGGGCGACCCCGCCCACGTAGTGGGCCAGCGACATGGCGTCGGACGTCGCCACACCGTCGATGACACCGGTCGTACCGAGACCGAACGCCAACAGGGTGATGCCCAGGGCGAGTCGGCCGGCGATGGTGGTGGTGCTTCCCGCAGAGACGTCGTTGTCCACGGCGGGCTCCCTTCATGCATGTGCAGTTGTGCGGTGACCGGTATATGCCCTTCACAACCGCACAAACACCTGCGACGCGCGAGTAACTTCACGCAGTGCACAGGGATATTGACACGCCGTGAGCGGCGCGCAGTGAACTCGATACGTCAGGGGATGACGATCACGGGCCGCTTCGCCCGCTTGGCCAGGCGCCCGGCCACGGAGCCGAAGATCCGGCCGACAATGCCGTGCGTGGACCCCACGACGATCGCGTCGGCCTCGTACTCCTGGCCGACTTCCTCGAGTTCGTGACAGATGTCGCCGCCACGCTCGACCAGGATCCACGGCACCTCGGCGAGGTAGTCCGCACAGGCCAGTTCCAGACCGAGCACCTCGGTGCGGTGGTCGGGGACGTCGACGAAGACGGGGGGCTCGCAGCCGGCCCAGACCGTGGTCGGCAGCCGGTTGGCCACATGGACGATGATCAGTCCGGAACGGGACCGATGGGCCATGCCGATCGCGTACGCCAGCGCACGCTCACTGGACGTCGAGCCGTCGAAGCCGACGACCACACCGTGCTGGAAGGCGGGGTCGCAGGGATGGCGTGCCTCTTCGGCCGCCTGGGGCTCCATCGCCGACGGGTCGGCGACCGGCCGCTTGCGGTCCGCGGGTTCGAAGAATTCGTGACCGGCCATGGCTGTCTCGGCGTTGTGATCCTTTATGGGGGACGACAGTGTGCGGCGGAGCTGTGTCCGGGAAACATCTTCCCAACCCCATACCCCCAAGGGTACGGCGGCACGCCTCCTTCGCCCAGATCCCGCGCCTGCACGGCGGGGTTCACCGGAGCATGCACGAGTCGGCGCCCGTAACGCAATGGTTGCTGCCCCGTACAGGCGGTTCGCACGAGAACTCACCGGCATCCGCCAGATGATCGTCCCGCGGCCCCACACGGTGACCGACCCGGTCGAACAGGCGTTGAACCCGGTGATCGACTCCAGGAGGCGCGCCATGCCCGCACCGCGTACCGAGGACACCTCGGCCGAGGTCGTCCGCTGGGCGGCCTTCAGCTGCGTCCTCGTTCCCGTGGTACTGCTCTGGTACGGCACCTCGCTCGGCGGCGCCACCGGCACCGCCCTGGGTCTCGCCGCGGTCACCGCCGTCTGCCGGCTGCTGCTGCGCCGTTCCGAACGCCACCCGGTCCGCCTGCTGGAGGAGCCGCACCAGCATCGCGGGCGCCACCAGCGCACAGGGAGCGGCACGCACCGCGGAGCGCGTCGCTCCGCGCCCCCGGCGCACACGGAGGGAAACTCACCGGTCGGCTGACCGGTTTCCGCGCACGCACCCGTCTCTTTTCAGCCAACTTCTGGATAGCGCCCCCGACCGCCCCCAGACACCCGTCACCCCCCGTTCGACCTGCAAGGAAAGGGTCTCAGGACCCTCCCGCACCCTACGTGGATTGGCCACCGCGACGAGGCGCACTTCCCTGCGCCCTCCCCGAGTGCAACGCTTCGTGATCGAATGCTTTACGCCAAGTTGTCATGTCGACAATCTGCGGGGTGGCGAACCGGTCACCGCGGCTTGGCGGGACACAGTAGATTCGATCTTGACTGTCTACGGCGGGGGACTCGTGCAGGACCGAGGGGAAACGTGCAGGAGCGACACAACCGAGGAGCCGCGACCACCGAGGGGGGCTTAGCAGGATGAGCCACGACTCCACTGCCGCGCCGGAAACCGCGGCCCGGAAGCTGTCCGGGCGACGTCGCAAGGAGATCGTCGCGGTGCTGCTGTTCAGCGGCGGCCCCATTTTCGAGAGTTCCATTCCACTGTCGGTGTTCGGGGTTGACCGCCAGGACGCCGGCGTTCCGCGCTACCGCTTGCTGGTGTGCGCGGGCGAGGAAGGGCCCCTGCGGACCACAGGAGGCCTGGAACTCACCGCACCACACGGGCTGGAGGCGATCTCACGCGCGGGCACGGTCGTCGTGCCGGCCTGGCGCTCGATCACCTCACCGCCACCGGAGGAAGCGCTCGACGCGCTGCGCCGGGCGCATGAGGAGGGTGCCCGCATCGTCGGGCTGTGCACCGGCGCCTTCGTGCTCGCCGCGGCCGGCCTGCTGGACGGCCGCCCGGCGACCACCCACTGGATGTACGCACCGACGCTGGCCAAGCGCTATCCGTCGGTCCACGTCGATCCGCGGGAGCTCTTCGTCGACGACGGAGACGTCCTCACCTCCGCCGGTACGGCGGCCGGAATCGACCTCTGCCTCCACATCGTGCGCACGGACCACGGCAACGAGGCGGCCGGCGCGCTCGCCCGGCGCCTGGTGGTCCCGCCGCGCCGCTCGGGCGGGCAGGAGCGCTACCTCGACCGGTCTTTACCGGAGGAGATCGGCGCCGACCCGCTCGCCGAGGTCGTCGCCTGGGCGCTGGAGCATCTCCACGAGCAGTTCGACGTGGAGACGCTGGCCGCGCGCGCGTACATGAGCCGCCGCACGTTCGACCGCCGCTTCCGTTCTCTGACCGGAAGCGCACCATTGCAGTGGCTGATCACGCAGCGCGTGCTGCAGGCCCAGCGGCTGCTGGAGACGTCGGACTACTCGGTGGACGAGGTCGCGGGCCGCTGCGGCTTCCGCTCCCCGGTGGCACTGCGCGGCCACTTCCGCCGCCAGCTGGGTTCGTCCCCGGCGGCGTACCGTGCCGCGTACCGGGCCAGGCGCCCGCAGGCCGATAAACCGGTCGAGGCCGACCCGACGCAGCAGCCGGCTGCGCTGAGCCCTTCGTCCCCCCACGCCCCGGCGGCCCTGCACCCGGACACCCCGGTATCCCTGCAGTCCCGCCGCGCCCCCGTAGGCGCGATGAGTTCCGCGACCCCGGCCCCCCTGTCCCTCCCGAGCCAACGCAGCGGCTCCTGACCAAGCGAAGGGCCCGTGGGGTGCAACCACCCCACGGGCCCTTCCGCGTTTCCCCGCGGCCCGCTCGCCAGGTGCGAGGGGGAGGCACGACTGCCCGCAGCTCTCGGAGTTGAAGGCGCCCGCCACGGCGTTGTCGCACCCGCCGACGGCGGGAAGGGGACGGGGTGGGGGGTGTCCGCCCGCAGCGGCCGGCACCGGGCAACGGTGAGCGTGTCGGGGACGGGCGGCCGGACCGAGGACGGACACCCCCCACCCCGGCCCCGACTCGGAAACCGGCCGCAGGCGCGACAGCAACCACCCACCGGACAGCAACGGGCCGCCGCAGGCATCAAAGGGGCGCGGGGCTGTGTCGATATGCGGCTCCGCCGCGTGGGCGCGACCAGCCACAACGAAACCCGCAGACAAACGACGACCCAGCGCCGCAGGCACCCCGCACAAGACACACGACCGGCGCCGCACGCCCCCCACCCCCCGTAAGGTGACACACATGAACGATCGCATGGTGTGGATCGACTGCGAGATGACCGGCCTCTCGCTGTCCGACGACGCGCTCATCGAGGTGGCCGCCCTCGTCACCGACTCCGAGCTCAACGTGCTCGGCGAAGGCGTCGACATCGTCATCCGTCCGCCGGACCGCGCACTGGAGACGATGCCGGAAGTGGTGCGTCAGATGCACACCGCCTCCGGGCTGCTCGCGGAACTCCCGAACGGCACGACGCTCAAGGACGCCGAGGAGCAGGTCCTGGCGTACGTGAAGGAGTACGTGAAGGAACCCGGCAAGGCCCCCCTGTGCGGCAACTCCGTCGGCACCGACCGCGGCTTCCTCCTCCGCGACATGCCCACGCTGGAGGACTACCTCCACTACCGCATCGTCGACGTCTCCTCCATCAAGGAGCTGGCCCGCCGCTGGTACCCGAGGGCCTACTTCAACAGCCCGGAGAAGAACGGCAACCACCGCGCCCTCGCCGACATCCGCGAATCCATCGCGGAGCTGCGCTACTACCGCGAGGCGATCTTCGTGCCCCAGCCCGGCCCGGACTCCGACACCGCGAAGACGATCGCGGCGAAGCACGTCCTGCCAGCTCAGCACCACTGACAGGGTCACCCGAAGGGGGCGCCGAGAAAGGCGGGCGCGAGCACCCCTTCGGACCCTGTACACTTTTTCTCGGCCGGTCAGGGAGACGAAAGAATCCCAGCACCGGTCATGGTGGGTGTAGCTCAGCTGGTAGAGCACCTGGTTGTGGTCCAGGATGCCGCGGGTTCGAGTCCCGTCACTCACCCTGTGAAATCAGCCGGTGACCTCGTCCAGAGGTCACCGGCTGATTGCGTTCACCGACACTCCCCGGGGGGCCCGCCCTGTACGCCGAGCCGTTCCGCACCGACCGCCTGGACCTCCTCCCCCTCCTCCCCGAGCACGCCCCGCAGATGGCCGAGGCCCTCGCCGACCCCGCCCTGCACACCTTCATCGGCGGCTCCCCCGCCACCCCGCAGGCACTGCGCGCCCGTTACGAACGTCTCGTCGCCGGCTCCCCCGACCCGGCCGTCGTCTGGTGCAACTGGGTGCTGCGGCTGCGGGAGGAGAACCTGCTGATCGGCACCGTGCAGGCCACGGTGGACACGCCGGCCGCCGAGGCCGCCGTCGCCTGGGTCGTCGGCGCCCCCTGGCAGGGGCACGGCTACGCCACCGAGGCGGCACGCGGGCTGGTGGACTGGCTGGGCCGGCAGCCGTCGGTCAGTACCGTCGTCGCCCACATCCACCCCGGCCACCTCGCGTCGGCGGCCGTGGCGCGAGCGGCCGGACTGAAGCCCACCGACGAGGAACAAGACGGCGAGACCCGCTGGCGGCTGCGACGGTAGCCGCCCCACACAGGACGACCACCCCGCACAGAACGACCGCCCCGCACAGGACCACCACCCCGCACAGGACGACCACCCCACACAGAACGACCGCCCCGCTCAGGACGACGCCCGCACCACCAGCTCCGCCGCCAGCACCACCTGCCGCCGCACGGCATCCAGCTCCCGCGAGACCGCCGGCCGGCGCTCCGCTATCTCGCTGAGCAGCAGGTCGATCATCCGCCGCCCCATCTCCTGGATCGGCTGCCGCACACTCGTCAGCGGCGGCTCCATGTGCCGGGCGATCGCGGAGTCGTCGTACCCCACCAGCGCCACGTCCTGCGGGATGCGCCGCCCGGCCGCCCGCAGCACCTGACGCGCCCCGGCCGCCGTGACGTCGGAGCCGGCGAACACCGCGTCCAGCTGCGGGCAGCGCGCCAGCAGCCGGGTCATCGCCCGCCGGCCGCCCTCCTCGGTGAAGTCGCCGGGCTCGATGAGCGTGTCGTCCACGCCCCGCCCCGCGTCCCGCAGCGCGTCCCGGTAGCCGTCGACGCGCCGCTGGGCGCCGTAGACGTCGAGGCGGCCGGTGATGTGGGCGATGCGCGAGCGGCCGCGTGCGAGCAGGTGCTCCACCGCCTGCCGGGCGCCGCCGTAGTTGTCCGAGTCCACCGACGGCAGCACCTCCCCCGCCGAACGCGGACCGCTGATCACCGCGGGGATCTCCAGCTGGGCCAGCAGGTCCGGCAGCGGGTCGTCGGCGTGCACGGAGACCAGCAGGACGCCGTCCACGCGGTGCGCGGCCAGGTACTGGGCGAGCCGCTGCCGCTCGCGGTCGTTGCCCGCGAAGATCAGCAGCAGCTGCATCTCGGTGTCGGTCAGCTCCGCGCCGACGCCGCGCAGCATGTCCGAGAAGTACGGCTCGGCGAAGAACCGGGTCTCCGGCTCGGGCACGACCAGGGCGATCGCGTCGGTGCGGTTGGCGGCCAGGGCGCGGGCGGCGGTGTTCGGGACGTAGCCCAGCTCGGCGACGGCGGCCTCGACGGCGGCGCGGGTGGTGTCACTGACCCGGGGGGAGCCGTTGATCACCCGGGACACCGTTCCCCGGCCGACACCGGCGCGCGCGGCGACCTCCTCGAGGGTGGGCCGGCCCCCGCTCCGTCCCCGCGCTCCGTGGCCTGCCATGGGCTCCGCCTCCCGCCGTCGTCGTCCCGCTGGCCTGGAATCTAACAGTCGCGCCGCCTTCAGCCGCCGCCCCGGCGGGCCCCGGCGACGCCCCCACCGGAGCCCCCGACTCCGGTTAACGGCCCGATAACTGAACGCAATTCTCCGCGTCCGTTCCCTTGACACCCCCGCACGAACCCACGACTCTTCAACACATCACTTGTGGGAGCGCTCCCACAGTACCTGACACATACATGTCCCGCACGTTCCCCGCCCGAGCCGCAGCTAGCACGAACGGGCCCAACCACTGCAGTTGGCCGGGGGGTCGGCACGTCAGGCAACAGGAGGACGCAATGCGTACGAGTACCCGCCGGTCCCACCGGCTGACGGCACTGACAGCCGTCGCCGTACTGGCCACGGGACTGCTGGCAGGCTGCGCCAGCGACGACGGCTCGTCGAGTGCCGACAACGGCAGCGGCGGCGGAGGGGGGAACGCCAAGGGCAAGGTGACGCTGTCCGTCGGCACGTTCGGGGTCTTCGGTTACAAGCAGGCCGGTCTGTACGACGAGTACATGAAGCTGCACCCGGACATCGTCGTCAAGGAGAACGTCACCACCAAGACCGACGTCTACTGGCCGAAGGTGCTCACCCGCCTCCAGGCCGGCTCCGGCACCGACGACGTCCAGGCCATCGAGATCGGCAACGTCACCGAGGCCGTGCAGACGCAGGCCGACAAGTTCGTCGACCTCGGCAAGGAGGTCGACAAGTCGCAGTGGCTGGACTGGAAGAACGCCCAGGCCACCACCAAGGACGGCAAGCTCATCGGGCTCGGCACCGACATCGGCCCGATGGCGGTCTGCTACCGCAAGGACCTCTTCGCCAAGGCCGGCATAGAGACCGACCGCACCAAACTCGCGGCGTTGTGGAAGGGCGACTGGAACAAGTACGTCGACCTCGGCAAGCAGTACATGCGGAAGGCGCCGAGCGGCACCAAGTTCGTCGACTCCGCCTCCTCCGTGTACAACGCGGTCCTCGGCGGCGAGAGCGAGCGCAACTACGACAAGGACGGCAACGTCGTCTACGACAAGTCCGCCGGCGTGAAGAAGGCCTGGAACGCCGCGATGGGCGTGGCGACGAGCGACATGTCGGCGAAGCTGAAGCAGTTCGACAAGCCGTGGGACCAGGCGTTCGCCAACGGCACCTTCGCCACCGTGGCCTGCCCGGCCTGGATGATCGGTTACATCCAGGAGAAGTCCGGCCCGGCCGGCAGCGGCAAGTGGGACGTGGCGGCGGCGCCGACCGCGGGCAACTGGGGCGGCTCCTTCATCGGCGTGCCGAAGGCGAGCAAGCACCAGAAGGAGGCCATCGCGCTGGCCAAGTGGCTGACCGCGCCCGAGCAGGAGGCGAAGGTCTTCGCCAAGCAGGCGAGTTTCCCGTCCGTCCCGGCGGCGTACGCGAGCCTGAAGCCGCAGGCCGACACCCAGGCGTACTTCTCGAACGCCCCGCTGACGCAGATCTTCTCCGACGCGGCGAAGACCATCCCGGCACAGCCGCTCGGCCCGAAGGACAAGCCGATCGACACGGCGATCTGTGACATCGGCATCGTCCAGGTCGAGCAGAAGGGCAAGACGCCCGAGCAGGGCTGGGACGCGGCCACCAGGGAAGTCAAGGACGTGCTCGGCCAGTGACCAGCTCCGAGCAGGCTCTCGCGCACCCCGCGTCGAGCGCCGAGGCCGCGCCCGGCTCCCAGCCGGGCGCGGCCCGGGGCGCTCACGGTCGCGGTACGCCGCCGGCGGACAGGGGCTCCTGGCGCAGCCGGCTGTACCGCTGGGACATGAAGGCGTCGCCGTACGCGTTCATCTCCCCGTTCTTCGTGGTCTTCGGCGCCTTCTCGCTGGTGCCGCTGCTGTACACCGCCTGGTACTCGCTGCACCATGTGCAGCTGTCCAACCTGGACGGGCAGAGCTGGGCGGGTCTCGCGAACTACAAGTCGCTGCTGTCCTCGGAGTTCTTCTGGAACGCCCTGGAGAACACCTTCACCATCGGCCTGATCTCCACCGTGCCGCAGCTCGCGGCCGCGCTCTGGCTGGCGCATCTGCTGAACTTCAGGCTGCGCGGCTCGACCGTGTGGCGGGTGGTGATGCTGACCCCGTACGCCACCTCGGTGGCGGCGGCGGCGCTGGTGTTCGCGCTGCTGTTCTCGCCGGAGAAGAACGGCATCGTCAACTGGGCCCTCGACCTGGTGGGCCTGGGCCCGGTCAACTGGCAGGAGTCCGACTGGGGTTCGCAGCTGGCGGTGTCCTCGATCGTGATCTGGCGATGGACCGGCTACAACGCGCTGATCTATCTGGCGGCGATGCAGGCGATCCCGGCGGACCTGTACGAGTCGGCGGCGATCGACGGCGCGAACCGCTGGCAGCAGTTCCGCAACGTGACGATCCCGATGCTGCGGCCGACGATCCTGTTCACCGTCGTCGTCTCCACGATCGGCGCGACCCAGCTGTTCGGCGAGCCGCTGCTGTTCGGCGGCGTGAGCGGCTCCAAGGGCGGCTCGGAGCACCAGTTCCAGACCCTCGGCCTGTACATGTACGACCAGGGTTTCATCCTCGGCAATCTCGGCAAGGCGTCCGCGATCGCCTGGACGATGCTGCTGCTCCTGCTGCTCGTCGCCGCGCTCAACCTGCTGGTCTCCCGACGGCTGAGGAAGGCCCAATGACCACCAGTGACCTGACTCTGCCACGCAAGGCCGCCCTGCGTGAGGGCCGGCGCCGGGTGATGGGCGCGGGCAAACAGCTGCACGCCGGCCCGGTCACCTACGCCGTCCTGGTCGTGTTCGCGCTGGTCTCGCTGTCCCCGCTGGTGTGGACGGCGGTCGCGGCCTCGCGCACCAACACGCGTCTGGCGCAGACCCCGCCGCCGCTGTGGTTCGGCGGGAACCTGTTCAAGAACCTCCAGACCGCCTGGGACCAGGCCGGGATGGGCACCGCGATGGTCAACACCACGTTCGTCGCGGGCACGATCACCGTCGGCACGGTGCTGTTCTCGACGCTGGCCGGGTTCGCCTTCGCCAAGCTGCGGTTCCGCTTCTCCTCGCTGCTGCTGCTGCTCACCATCGGCACGATGATGATCCCGCCGCAGCTGGCCGTCGTACCGCTGTATCTGTGGATGACGGATCTGCACTGGTCGAACCATCTGCAGACGGTGATCCTGCCGACGCTGGTGAGCGCCTTCGGCACGTTCTTCATGCGGCAGTACCTGGTGCAGGCGCTGCCGACCGAGCTGATCGAGGCGGCACGGGTGGACGGCGCGAGCAGCCTGCGGGTCGTGTGGCACGTCGTCTTCCCGGCGGCCCGGCCGGCGATGGCGGTGCTGGGGCTGCTGACGTTCGTGATGGCCTGGAACGACTTCCTGTGGCCGATCATCGCGCTGAACGGCGACAACCCGACCGTGCAGGTGGCCCTGAACCAGCTGGGCACCGGCTACATCCCCGACGACTCGGTGATCATGGCGGGTGCGCTGCTCGGCACGCTGCCGCTGCTGCTGGCGTTCCTGCTGTTCGGCAAGCAGATCGTCGGCGGCATCATGCAGGGCGCGGTCAAGGGCTGACCGCGCGAGACATTCCCGCGGGGCCGGGTCACCGCCGTCCCGGCCCCCACCCTGTTGTCCATCTGTCGGTCTTCACGACCACGAAGGTCTCCACGACCACCTATGGGAGCGCTTCCATGCCTGAGTCCGTGAACGCTGCGCATCCGGCGAATCCGGTGACGTTTCCGCCGGCCTTCCTCTGGGGCGCCGCGACCTCCGCGTACCAGATCGAGGGGGCGGTGCGGGAGGACGGCCGCACCCCCTCGATCTGGGACACCTTCAGCCATACGCCGGGCCGGACGGCCGACGGCGAGACCGGTGACATCGCGGTCGACCACTACCACCGCTTCCGCGAGGACGTGGCGCTGATGGCCGAACTGGGCCTGAACGCCTACCGCTTCTCCGTCTCCTGGCCCCGGGTGCAGCCCACCGGCCGCGGCCCGGCCGTCCAGCGCGGCCTGGACTTCTACCGCAGGCTGGTCGACGAGCTGCTGGCCCACGGCATCAAGCCGGCCGTCACCCTCTACCACTGGGACCTGCCGCAGGAGCTGGAGGACGCGGGCGGCTGGCCGGAGCGCGACACCGCCTACCGGTTCGCCGAGTACGCCCAGCTCGTCGGCGAGGCGCTGGGCGACCGGGTGGAGCAGTGGATCACCCTGAACGAGCCCTGGTGCAGCGCCTTCCTGGGGTACGGCTCCGGCGTGCACGCCCCCGGCCGCACCGACCCGGTGGCCTCGCTGAGGGCAGCCCACCACCTGAACCTGGCGCACGGCCTCGGCGCCGCGGCGCTGCGCTCGGTGATGCCGGCCCGCAACCAGGTGGCGATCAGCCTCAACTCCTCGGTGGTGCGCCCGCTGTCGCAGACCCCGCAGGACCTCGCCGCGGCCCGCCGCATCGACGACCTGGCCAACGGCGTCTTCCACGGCCCGATCCTGCACGGGGCGTACCCGCGCACCCTGCTGGAGGCCACGAGCTCGCTCACCGACTGGTCCTTCGTCCAGGCCGGCGACCTGGAGCTGATCCGCCAGCCGCTGGACGCGCTCGGCCTGAACTACTACACGCCCGCGCTGGTGTCGGCCGCCGACCCGGACGCGCCGCCCACGCGCGCCGACGGCCACGGCGCCAGCGAGCACTCCCCCTGGCCGGCCGCCGACGACGTGGCCTTCCACCAGACGCCGGGCGAGCGCACCGAGATGGGCTGGACCATCGACCCGACCGGCCTGCACGAGCTGATCATGCGCTACTCGCGTGAGGCGCCCGGGCTGCCGCTGTACATCACGGAGAACGGCGCCGCCTACGACGACAAGCCCGACCCCGACGGCCAGGTCCACGACCCGGAGCGCATCGCCTACCTGCACGGCCACCTCTCGGCGGTGCGCCGCGCGCTCACCGACGGCGCCGACGTGCGCGGCTACTACCTGTGGTCCCTGATGGACAACTTCGAGTGGGCGTACGGCTACGGCAAGCGTTTCGGCGCGGTCTACGTCGACTACGTCACGCTCGCGCGGACCCCGAAGTCCAGCGCCCGCTGGTACGGCCGGGCGGCCCGCACCGGGTCACTGCCGCCGGTGGAGGCCGCCTAGGCCCTGCCGTTCGGCCCTAGCCCCGGACACCCCGCAGGGTGTCCGGCGGGCGCCTCAGTTGTAGGCCGCGAAGGCCTTGGCGAAGGCGGACGGGGCCTGGGCGATCGAGCTGCACGTGGCGTCGGCGGACGGCTTCGGGCCGCCGGCGCAGGCCTTGTCACGGGTGGCCGACCACATCGACAGCCGGCCCAGGCCCTTGGACCTGGCGAAGTTCACCAGCCGGTTCGCGTCGTCGACCGTGAAGACCTCGGAGGAGACGTCGTTGACGCCGATCATCGGGGTCACGGCGACCGCCTTCCAGGCCGCGCTGTCGGACAGGCCGAGGACGCCCTTGATCTGCGCCTGGGTGGCGGTGGCGGCCTGCTCGGCGTAGGCGCCCATGTCGCCGCTGTAGGAGGCGCCGTAGTCCATCGCCATGATGTTGACGGCGGAGATCTTCACGCCGTTGGACTTGGCGTTGGAGAGCAGGTTCACGCCGTCCTGGGTGAGGCCCTCCGGCATGACCGGCAGGGTGAAGGAGACGTCCAGGCCGGGGTGGCTCTGCTGGAGCTTGGCGATGGCCTGGGCGCGGCGGGTGTTGGCGGCCGTGTTCGGCAGTGCGCCGCCCTCGACGTCGAAGTCGACCTTGGTGAGCTTGAACGCGTCGACCGCCTTGCCGTAGGCCGCCGCCAGCGCGTCCGCCGAGGAGCAGGAGGTGGCGAGTTCGGTGCCGCTGGCGCCGCCGAAGGAGACGCGGACGTCGCCGCCCTTGGCGCGCAGGGCGCCGATCTGGCCGGCCACGGCGTCGGCGGTCAGGTCTGTGACGCCGCCCCACTTGGGCGTGCAGCCGCCGCCGTCGGTGACGAAGGCGAGGATGTAGTTCTTCAGGCCGGTCGCGTCCGCGCTCGCGAGCAGGTCGAACGCCGGGTAGAGGGAGGTGTCGACGTACGGCGCGAATCCGGCGGACGTCGTCGTTCCGGTGCCGCTGCTCGGGGACGGGGAAGCGGTGGGCGGGTGACTGGGCCCGGCGGTCCGGGTGGGCGTCGCGGTCCGGGTGGGCCCGGCGGTCGATGTCGCGGTCGGCGTGGGGGTCTGCGACTGGGTGGGGCGGCCGCTGGGTTCCGGGGTGGCGCCGCCGTCGGCGGAACACGCGGCGTCGTCGATACGGCAGCCCGCCGGATCGCCGGTGCCGTCGACGACGAACCCGACGGTGGCCGACTCGCCCGCCCTGAGACCGTCGGTGTCCCATTTCGGCGGCGTCACGGTGACGTGCCGTCCGCTGACGCTCGACTCGCCGTTCCACAGTGAGCTGAGCTTCGCACCGGCCGGCAGGTCGAACTCGAGCGTCCAGGTCTTCTCCGCCCGGCCGCTGTTGTTGGTGACGACGTACTGCGCGGTGTAGCCGGTCGACCAGCTGCTGGTCTTCGTGTACGCGGCGTTCACCCCGGCCGCGTTCGCCGTGCCGGTGAGCAGGACCGCGCCGCCGCCGGCCACGGCCGCGGCCACCAGGCCGCCTATCACCTTGTTCCTGCCACTGATCCTGCGCCGGTGCGTGCTCATGCGTGCCTGCCTTCGCTGTTCACGGGGGGTGTGGTGCGGCAGCACGCTAGCGAGCCCGAACCGGGCAAAAGCCCTGATGCAGACGGCGATCGAGGTTCTTAGGCCGCGCTTAAGGAAGGGATCGGGACCGGTTAAAGGTAGAGACCAATGTGAGCGCCCATGCGGGGGCGTCACCTCGTGGCGAGCCGGCGGCGCCGCCGTACGCTCCCCCGGTGACCGCGCCCCGCGGGCGGGCGTCTGCGGCCGTCCAGCTGGATCCAGATCCGCACCTCCGCGCCGCCCAGCACCGAGGACCCGACGCGCACGTCACCCCCGGTGGACTCGGCGAGCCGGCGCACGATGTCCAGGCCGAGGCCGGTCGAGCCGTCGCTGCCCGAGCCCTGGCCACGGGCCATGGCCGCCTGCGGGTCGGGGATGCCGGGCCCGGCGTCGGAGACCAGCACGATCACCGCGTCCTCGCCGTTGTGCACGTCCACCGCGAAGGCCGTGCCCTGCGGGGTGTGCCGGAAGACGTTGCCGAGCAGCGCGTCCAGCGCGGCCGCGAGGTCGGCGCGGGCCACGGGTATACGCACCGGCCGCTCCACGCCGGCCAGCCGCCACTTGCGGCCCTCGTCCTCGGCGAGCGCCGACCAGAACTCCATCCGCTCCCGGACCACTTCGGCCGCGTCGCAACCGGCGCCGGGCCCGGCGGCCGCGGTCTGCGGCTTGGCCTCGCGGGCGGTGCGGATGATGGTGTCGACCTCGCGCTCCAGCTGCGCCACGGCCGCCCGGGTCTGTTCGGCGGCGGGCGTGTCGCCGAGCGAGGCCGCGTTCAGCCGCAGCACGGTCAGCGGGGTGCGCAGCCGGTGGGACAGGTCCGCGGCCAGCTCCCGCTCGTTGGCGAGGAGATGGACGACCTGGTCGGCCATCGAGTTGAACGCGACCGCCGCGAGCCGCAGTTCCGTCGGTCCCTCCTCCGGCACCCGGGCGCCGAGCCGTCCCTCGCCCAGTTCGTGCGCGCCCTCGACCAGCCGCTGCGCCGGGCGGACCATCCGCACGCCCAGCCGGTCGGCGACCGCGACGGAGCCCACGACCAGCGCCGCGCCGACGCCGGCGAGCACCGCCCAGGCCGTGCCGACGCCGTTGCTCACCTCGGACTCGGGGACGTACACCTCGACGACGACGGTGCCGAGGCTGAGCGCCACGGGCTGGAGCAGGACGGAACCGCCGGGCACCTCGGCGGTGGAGGCGCGGCCCATTCTGCGTACCGCTTCGATGTCCTGGGCGGTGGCGCGGCGGCGGCCCAGGTCGAGAGCGGGCGTGCCGTCGCCGGCCGGCAGGTGGACCGCCATGCCGTCGTCCGTGCCGGCCGAGGCGACGACCCGTTCGAGCTGCTCGCGGTCGGTGGTGATGGACAGCGCGGGCACCACGACCGCCGCCTGCCGTTCGGCGTTGGAGAAGGCGCGGTCGCGGGCCATCTCCTTGATGACGAGTCCGAGGGGGACGGCGAAGGCGACCACGACCATCGTGGTGACCGCCAGGCAGACCCGCACCAGTGCCCACCTCATCGCGGTGGCTCCGCTTCCCGCGGTGGCTCCAGCTTCACCCCGACACCGCGCAGGGTGTGCAGATAGCGCGGTTCGGCGGCGGTCTCGCCCAGTTTGCGGCGCAGCCAGGACAGATGGACGTCGATGGTCTGGTCGTCGCCGTAGGACTGCTGCCACACCTCGGCGAGCAGTTCCCGGCGGGGGACGACCACGCCGGGGCGGCCGGCGAGGAAGGCGAGCAGGTCGAACTCGCGGCGGGTGAGGTCGAGGCGCGCCCCGTCCAGTTCGGCCTGGCGGCGCAGCGGGTCGACGGTGAGGCCGCCGACGCGCAGGACCGTGGAGGGCGGGGTGTCGGCGGCGCCGCCGCGGGCGCGGCGCAGTACGGCGGCCATGCGCGCCGACAGGTGTTCCGGGGAGAACGGCTTGGTGAGGTAGTCGTCCGCGCCGGCGTTCAGCAGCCGGACGATCTCCGCCTCGTCGTCCCGGGCGGTGGCGATGATCACCGGCACGTCGGTGATGCCGCGCAGCATCTTCAGCGCCTCGGAGCCGTCCAGGTCGGGCAGTCCCAGGTCCAGGATGACGACGTCGAAACGGAAATGGGCGACCTCGCGCAGCGCCTCCAGTGCCGTGCCGACGCTGCGCACCGTGTGGGTGGCGTCGGTCAGATGCCGGATGAGCGCCGAGCGTACGAACTGGTCGTCCTCGACCACGAGCACACTTGCCATGCGCCGCACCGTACGCCATGCACGGAACGCCGGTGGGGGGCTGTGGACAACTCCCGGGTTGTGGAAAACCGGCGCCGTTGCGGGGTCCGGCGCGGCCCGTCCGTGGGACACCCGGGTGACGGGTGAGGCAGTATGGCCGCGATGCGCAGAGGACTCGTACATGTACTGGCGTGGTCGCTCGCCACGGGCGCGGCGGTCACGCTGTCGTGGTGGGGCGTGCACACGGTGATGGCGGGCACCGCGTACGACCCGCCGCGCGCCCTGCCGATCACGGCGGCGCAGGCGACGACGCAGGGGGCGGGACCGCGGGTGTCGTCCACGGCGCGGTCGGCGCCGCCGTCCGGGCGGCCCTCTGATGCGTCACCGCACTCGCCGTCACCGTCGCCGAGCCGCC
This sequence comes from Streptomyces sp. NPDC097129, assembly GCF_055668065.1. Classification (NCBI taxonomy): domain Bacteria; kingdom Bacillati; phylum Actinomycetota; class Actinomycetes; order Kitasatosporales; family Streptomycetaceae; genus Streptomyces; species Streptomyces sp. NPDC097129. The sequence continues at coordinate 1,090,625 of NZ_JBVOQE010000001.1, forward strand.
GGCCGCCCGCCTCCTCCCGCCCGCCGTCCGCCTCCGCCGGCCCGTCCGCCACCGCCTCGGGCCGGGTGAAGAGCTACGACTCGAAGGGCGGCCGCGTGGTGTTCGACATCGGCCCGTCCAGCGCGTCCCTGGTGTCGGCGACCCCGCACCCGGGCTGGTCGATGCAGTGGTGGAAGACCGAGACCTGGATCCGGGTGGAGTTCGCCTCGGGCGCGGACCGGGTGTCCGTGTTCTGCACCTGGCACGACGGGCCGCCGCGGGTGGACGTCGGCACGTACTGACGGCAGCGGCTAACCGAACACCGACGGCGGCGGGGCGGGGGACGCGACCGCGGCCGCGTCCGTCACGGGAGCCGCGCCGCCGGTGAAGTCCCGCAGCGCTCTGCCGTGTTCGACCCGGCCGGGGTGCGGGTCGGAGGCCGCGCGGCGGGTCAGTTCGGCGATGGGCAGGGGCAGGTCGGAGGCGACGAGCACCGCGTTGCCGAAGCGTTTGCCGCGCAGCACCGCCGGGTCGGCGACCAGCGCGAGGTCGGCGAACCGCGCGGCGGCACTGGCGATCTGGCTCCGCAAGTACGCCAGCGGCGGGCCGTCGGCGATGTTCGCGGCGTACACACCGCCCGGCTTGAGCGCCCGGCGGACCTCGTCAAGGAACTCGGTGGAGGTGAGGTGGGCGGGGGTGCGGGCGCCGCTGAAGACGTCCGCGACGAGCAGGTCCGCCCAGCCGTCCGGGACCTTGCCGAGGCCCTCGCGGGCGTCGGCGGAGCGGACGCGGATCCGGGCGGCGGGGTCCAGCGGCAGCTCGCGGCGCACCAGCCGGACGAGGGCCGCGTCCCGCTCGACGACCTGCTGGGTGGAGCGGGGGCGGGTGGCGGCGACGTAGCGGGCCAGGGTGAGGGCGCCGCCGCCGAGATGCACGGCGTGGACGGGCTTGCCGGGCGGGGCGGCGAGGTCGATGACATGGCCGATGCGGCGCTGGTACTCGAAGGAGAGATGGGCCGGGTCGTCCAGGTCGACGTGCGACTGCGGCGCGCCGTCCACCAGCAGCGTCCAGGCCCGCGGGCGGTCCCGGTCGGGTACCAGCTCCGCGAGCCCGCCGTCGACCTGCTCCACGACGGCGTCGACGGCGGCCTGCCGGCGCCGGGGGTTCCTGGACTTGCCCATCGGGCCATTATCCGGGGTCGCGGGGTCGCGGGGTCGCGGGGTCCGGGGGTCGCGGGGGCCCGGGGTCCGGAGAGTGCGGGGCCCGGGGGTCGCGGGGCCCGGGGAGCACGCGTGGGCAGGTGGGCAGGTGGGGTGATCGGACGCGGGCAGCGCGTGAGGGGGGCAGGGCGCAGGGGGCAGGGCGCGGGGAACAGGGGCTCGCGGACGCGGGTCAGCGGCAGCTGTCCGCCGCCTCGATCAGGCGGGCCGCCTCGCCCAGGGCACGGCGCAGGACCGCCGGGTCGGTCGCCCCGTCGGCGTCGCCGGGCGGCAGCAGCCAGACCGAGCCCTCCACCGGCGGCTCCGGTGCGAGGCGCAGCCCGCGGCCGTCGGTCTGGACACAGGTACTGCCCGGGACGTCCCAGCCGGCCGCCGTACCGGGCGGGACGAGGAAGGCGAGCGTGCCGCAGCCGTCGTCGTGCAGGACCGGGCCGACCGCGTCCGAGGCGCCGCGGCGCAGGATGTCGACGGCCTCCAGGCCCTGCCGGGTCGGCACGGTGACGAGGTCGCACGCGCTCCCCGCACCGGTCGCGACGCCGACCTCCGGTCCGTAGGTGTGCGCCGCCGGCACACCCGGTGCCGCACACGGTGCGATGCTCTGGCTGGTCTCCATCCCGGCCTCCATCACGCAATTCCTGGGCACCTGTCGCGGACCGCCATGGCCTGTCGCGGCGATGCGCCTGTGGCGGTCCATCGGGTTCAACGCGTGCCCGTGTCAACGGCTACGGCGAAAGTCCGCCGCAAAGGATGGCAGTTCATGGCAGAACGGGGGTGGGATATCCGGTTTGTAGCTAAACACTGCGTGGCGGGACGACCACAGCAGGTACGTTCTTGCCGCCGGACAACAGGGTGATCACCCCGCAATGCGGGCAACTCACCTCTGTTCCGGCATGGTTCGACGGTTCGCACGAGAGGACCCGGCCATGGCGTCGTCAACGGTGAACGCCCCAGCGTCCCAGCCCAACCGGCCACCGCGGCCCAACCTCGTCTTCCGGAAGCTGCGCGGAGCGCGCTCACCGGCCGAGTTCGCCGCGCTGGTCAGGCGCGCGGCCCGGGAGATCGGTGAGCGGGTCAGCTGCGACGCGCGCTACATCGGGCGGGTCGAGGCGGGCGAGATCCGCTGTCCCAACTACGCCTACGAACGGGTGTTCCTGCACATGTTCCCTGGCCGCACGCTCGTGGACCTGGGTTTCGCACCCCGCTCGGCGGTACGCGGGCGGGCGGCGCGCGTGCCGGTCGCCGGCGGCGCCGGACCGGGCGCGGGCGGAGCTGAACCCGGCGCGGGCGTCGAACCGTATGACACGCAGGACCCGTATGACACGCACCACCACGACCACGAGGAGAGCGACGTGCTGCGTCGCGCATTCATCAGCGGCGGAGGCGCCACGGTGGCCGCCGCCTCGCTGGGCCCCATCGGGCTCGCCCCGGACGCCGCGGCGTCCGCGCGGCCCGCGGGCCTCGCCCACCTCGCGCACCTCGCCCGTCCCGCGCGCCGCGCCGGGACGAGTGAGGCGAGCGCCCTGGAAGAGGCCGTCCGCAGAATCCGGCTCCTGGACGACCGGCACGGCGCCGACGGCCTCTACCGGCGGGCAGCCGCCCCGCTGCGCGCCGCCTACGCGCTGCTGGACGCCGGCGCGACCCGGCAGGCGACCGCCGACCGGCTGCACTCGGGCGCCGGTGAGCTGGCCATCTCGGTGGGGTGGCTGGCGCACGACTCGGGGCGCTTCGAGGACGCACGCTCGCACTACGCCGAGGCGCTGGCCACCGCGCGGATGACCGGTGACGTGGGGCTGGAGGCGCACGCCTTCTGCAACATGGCGTTCCTCGCGCGCGACGCCGGGCGGCCGCGCGAGGCCGTGCGGGCGGCGCAGGCCGCGCAGCGGATCGCCCGTCCGCTGGGGTCGCCGCGGCTGATGTCGCTGCTGGCGCTGCGGGAGGCCGGGGGCTGGGCGGGACTCGCGGACCGGTTCGGGTGCGAGCAGGCGCTCGGGCGGGCGCAGGCGCTGTTCGAACGGGGGCTGTCGGACGCGGACCCGGAGTGGATGAGCTTCTACGGCGAGGCCGAGCTGGCCGGTCTGGAGGCGCAGTGCTGGTCCACGCTCGGGGACTGGGACCGGGCGGCGCGGCACGCGCGGCGGGCGGCCCGGTTGCAGGATCCGCACTTCACGCGGAACACGGCGCTGTACACGGCGGAGCTGGCGGACGATCTGGCGCGTGGGGGGCGGCCGGACGAGGCGGCCTCGGCGGGGATGACGGTGCTGGGGTTGCTGGATCAGGTGCAGTCGTCGCGGGTGCAGGGGATGTTGGCGGGGACGGCTCGGGTGCTGTTGCCTCACCGGCGGGCTTCGGGGGTGGGGGCGTTTTTGGAACGGCATGCGAGTTTGCCGCGGATGCCTTGACGGGTGGTGCGGTGCCTGCGGCGCCGGGTCGTCGTTTGTCTGCGGGTGCGTTGTGGCTGGTCGCGCAGTTCCCCGCGCCCCTTTTGTGCCTGCGGCGGCCCGTCGCGGTCGCGTCGTGGCGTGCGTCGCGCCTACCGGCGGTTTCTGAGTCGGGGCCGGGGTGGGGGGTGTCCGTCCTCGGTCCGGCCGCCCGTTTCCGACGACGGCGCCGTTGCCCGGTGCCGGACGCTGCGGGCGGACACCCCCCCACCCCGTCCCCTTCCCGCCGTCGGCGGGTGCGGCGACGTCGTGGCGGGTGCCTCGGTCCGCTCGGGTGCGGGTGGTGTCAGCCCGGGAGGTGGCCCACGTCGTTCCAGGACTCCAGGGCCGGGGCGCCGTAGGCCCAGCCGAGGATGGAGAGGGATGCGGGGTGGAGGCGGATGCGGGAGGCGAAGTGCAGGGGGAGGTCCAGCCAGCGGGCGCCGATCGCGCGCAGGATGTGGCCGTGCGCGAAGACCAGGACGTCGCGGTCCGCCGAGCGGGCCCAGGCGACGACCTCGTCGGCCCGCGCGGTCACCTCCGCCAGGGTCTCGCCCTCGGGCACCCCGTCGCGCCAGATGAACCAGCCGGGGCGCAGCGCCTGTATCTCGGCCGGCGTGAGGCCCTCGTACGCGCCGTAGTCCCACTCCATGAGCGTGTCCCACTGGGTCGCGCGGTCGCCGAAGCCGGCCAGCTCGCACGTCTCACGCGCGCGTGCCAGCGGGCTGGTGCGGACCTCCACGTCGGGCAGGCCGTCCAGCGGCGCCCGGTGCAGCCGCTCGCCGAGCAGCTTGGCGCCGCGCCGGCCCTCCTCCAGCAGCGGGATGTCCGTCCTGCCGGTGTGCCTGCCGGACAGCGACCACTCGGTCTGTCCGTGCCGTGCCAGCAGGATGCGCGGTGCCATGCGAGGGACCTTTCAGGTGAGAAGGGGGTTGGTTTCCATCATCGCGTACCGGCGGCGCGGGCAACCCGGTGGGCGCTCGTGGCGTCTTCCTGGGCCGGGGGCGGGCCGTCAGGGGTGCCGCCCACGCCGTAGAGTGACTCCCCCGCATCCGCCGGGTGATCCCGGCGCGAAGACCCGCGAAACAGCAGTGAGAAGAAGGGGGAGGGCGAATCGGATGCCGCAGACCGAGTCACCAGGCAGCGAGGCGGGCCCGGAGACCCGGTTGCGCTGGTGGACCGAGCTCCCTCTGATCCTGCTCGTGTACGGCTGCTACTCGGCCGGCCGGCTGCTCGCCCGCGGTGACGTGACCGACGCCGTCGACCACGGGCTGGCGCTCCTGCGGATCGAGCAGTTCCTGCACATCAACGCCGAGCACCCGCTGAACCGGCTGTTCACCCGCACCCCCTGGCTCGGCATCCCGGCCGACTTCTGGTACGCCTCGCTGCACTACCTGGTCACGCCCGCGCTGCTGGTGTGGCTGTTCCACGCGCACGCCGCCCACTACCGGGCCGCCCGCACCTGGCTGATGACGTCCACGTTCCTGGGGCTGATCGGCTTCACACTGATGCCGACCTGCCCGCCGCGCCTGCTGGCCGCCGGGTACGGCTTCGTCGACACGATGGCCCACTACAGCTCGTACGGCTGGTGGGGCGGCGAGGCGAGCGCGCCGCGCGGCATGGGCGGCATGACCAACCAGTACGCGGCGATGCCGAGCCTGCACGTCGGCTGGGCCCTGTGGTGCGGCGTCATGCTGTGGCGGTACGGGCGTGGCCGGGCGGCGCGGGTCGCCGCGGTGGTCTACCCCCTGGGCACCACTTTGGTGGTGATGGGGACCGCCAATCACTATCTGCTCGACGCGGTCGCCGGGGTCGCCGTGATGGGCGTCGGGCTGCTGCTCGCGCCCGTCGTGATGCGGTTCGCGGACCAGGTGCGGGCGCGGTTCACGGGCGGCTCTTCCGGCGCTCCCGCCTCGATTGTCAGTGGCGAATGCGAGACTTCGGCGGGTGAGCGAATTCCACGGCAGCGCGCATCACGGCCCGGAGCCGACGCCGAGCCGAGTGCCGCCCCCACGGACTCCGGGGACGGCGCTGCGGCACCGGCTCGCTGAGCTGCGCGGACCCGACGTACCCGCGAGGGCGCTGGACGCCCGCGCCCTCGCGGCCCTCGCCGCCAACCCGGGCTGCCGGCGGCGGGCGCTCCTCGACGGCGCCGGGGTGGACAAGGCGGCGCTGGCGGGCGCGCTGGGCGCGCCGTCGGTGTTCGGGCAGTCGCAGTTCGCCCTCACCCGTGGCAACGCCTTCGAGGCGAAGGTCAAGGCGGACGGCGGCGTGGAACTGCTGCGGCTGGTGCGGGAGAAACTCGATCCCGGCGCAGATGCGCCGGAGCGTGCCTATGCGCCGGATCTGACCGCGTCCGGGCCCGAGGGGCGTACGGCGCGTACGGCGCTGGCGCTGCGGGAGGCCGTCGAGGCGGGCGGCTGGACGCTGCTGGACCATCCGATGCTCGCCCTGGAGGTCGCCGGTTCGCCGGCGTTCCTGGAGCCGGACGCGGTGGTGGTGCACCCGGACGGCAGTTGGACGGTCGTCGAGATCAAATCCTTCCCGATGCTGGACGGTTCCGCCGACCCGGCGAAGGTGGGCGCCGCCGCCCGGCAGGCCGCCGTGTACGTGCTGGCGCTGGAGGAGGTCGCGGGCCGGATGGAGTCCGCGCCACGGGTGCGGCACCGGGTGCTGCTGGTGTGTCCCAAGGACTTCTCCAATCTTCCGACCGCCGCCGCCGTCGACGTACGCAAGCAGCGGGCCGTGACCGGCCGGCAGCTGGCCCGGCTCACCCGCATCGAGGAGATCGCCGACGCGCTGCCCGAGGGGACGTGCTTCTCCCCCGAGCTGCCCGCCGAGCAGCTCACCAAGGCCGTCGAGTCCGTTCCCGCGACGTACGCCCCTGAGTGCCTGGCCGCCTGCGAGCTGGCCTTCCACTGCCGTCGCCGGTCCCGTGAGGCCGCCGCGGTGACCTCGCTCGGCCGGGCCGTGCGGGCCGAGCTGGGCGGGCTGGCCACCGTGCCCGAGGTGCTGGCGGCCGCCCGCGGGGAGGCCGGTGACCCGGACGATCCGGCGGTGGCGGCGCTGCGCCGGGCCGCCCAGCTGCGCGCCGAGGCGCTCGAGGGGGCCGCATGTCGCTGATCGCCACCCTCGCCCGCATGGAGGCCGTCAGCAGCGGGCGCGCGCAGCCCGCCGCGACCGTGCGGCACCGGCATCTGTCCGACCGGCCGCTGGTGCTGGTGCCGCTCACCACGGCCGGTGAGGCGGGCGCCCCGCTCGGCGCGCTGGTCGGCACCGACCGGGACGCGCCGCGCCTGCTGGTCGTACCGCAGCCGCGTGACCGGGACCTGCGGTTCGCGTTCCTGGCCGAGCTGGCCGACGTCGTCCTGCCGTACGTCGAGTCGTACGGCGAGGTGGTGGAGGCCGCGGAGCGCACGGAGACCGATCCGGAGACCGGCAAGCGGGTCAAGGTCGAGGTCGACCTGTGCGCGGACGCGCCGCAGCTGATCGTGCCGAGCCGGGCCGGCGTCGACCTGGTGCGGCTGCTGGGGCGTTCGACGCGGTTCCGGCGTACGGCGGAGCAGGAGCCGGAGACGCCGTATCCCGCGCCGCCGCGGGTGCCGCTGCTGGGGCGCTGGTTCACGCACTACGCCGAGCGGGCCCGGGTGCCCGGTTCGTCGCTGCTGCTGGCCCTGACCGATGTGCTCGCCCGGCACTGGGCCACCGGTCAGTCCGGTCTGGAGGACCAGCATCTGGGGGCGCTGCTGGCGTGGATCGATCCGCCGGAGGGCGTCCTGGGGGCCGAGGCGGCGCTGGAGGCGGAGCTGGCCAGGGACGCGGTCGGGCAGTTGCGGTGCCCGCCGGCCGGGCCGGCCACCGATCCGGCGTTCGACAACAAGCTGCTCGCCCCCGCCATCGAGCGCTACGACCGGGCCCGCACCGCGCTGGCCGCCGCCGAGGACGGCGTGCAGGCCGACGGGCGGCTGGGTGCGCTCACCCGGGCGGAGGAGGAGATCCGGGAGCTGGTCGCGCGGGTCACCCTGCCCACCTGGCGGAATGTCTGGCGTGGGCTGGATCTGCTGCGGGCGCTGCCCGCGGGGGCGCATGTCGAGGAGCGGTGGACGCGGGACCGCTGGTCGTTCACCGGGCACCGGGACCGGGTGCTGGCCGGCGAGCCGCCGCAGCCGCGCCGCGACGACGCGGTCACCGCGGCGAACAAGCTCGCGGCGCGCGAGCGCGAGCAGGCGCGGCTGGAGGCGCAGGAGGCGCTCGACGACCCGCTGGTGATGGCGGGGCGGCGGCTGGCCGGGGAGGCGTTCGCCGGTGAGGTGACGGACGTGACCATGGCGTACAGCGAGGGCAAGCGGCCCAGTCCGCGCCCGCTGGTGACGGTGCGCACGGACGACCGGCCGCATCTGGGCGAGCGGGTGAAGGTGTACCGGTCGCTTGGCGGGCGGCCGCAGTCGGCGGAGTTCGTGGGCGCCGAGGAGGACGGCGCGCTGCTGGTGTTGCGGATCCTCGACAAGATGGGGCGCGGCAAGGAACCCGAGGAGGGCTCGCTGCCCGAGAAGGGCGACCGGGTGTGCTTCACGCTGTTCGAGCACGATCAGCGCGGCGGCGCGAAGCTGCCCGACCCGGAGAACACGCCGTGGACGCACGGCGGGCCGCCCGGGGAGCAGGTCATCGAGGCCGCCGATCCCGTCACCGAGGAGGACGTGCTGTGACCGTGACCGAGACGGCCTTCGATCCGGGGGCGGCCGCGACGCGGGCCACGGACGCGATCCTCGCGGACACGCTGCACGGCGCCGCGCGCGGTGTCGTCGTCGACTCGCCGCCCGGCGCCGGCAAGTCGACGCTGGTGGTGCGCGCGGCGCTGGAGCTGGCCGACGCCGGGCGGCCGCTGATGGTCGTCGCGCAGACCAACGCGCAGGTCGACGACCTGGTGCTGCGGCTGGCCGAGAAGAACCCCGAGCTGCCCGTCGGCCGGCTGCACAGCAGCGACGCCGACGCCTACGACCGGGCCCTGGACGAGTTGGAGCAGGTGCGCACCTCGGCCAAGCCGACCGATCTGGCGGGGCTGCCGGTGGTGCTGTCCACGGCGGCCAAGTGGGCGCATGTGAAGGTGGACGAGCCGTGGCGGCACGCGATCGTCGACGAGGCGTACCAGATGCGCTCCGACGGTCTGCTGGCCGTGGCGGGGCTGTTCGAGCGGGCGCTGTTCGTGGGCGACCCCGGGCAGCTCGACCCGTTCGCGATCGTGGGCAGCGAGCAGTGGGCGGGCCTGTCGTACGACCCGTCGGCGTCGGCGGTGACGACCCTGCTCGCGCACAATCCGCAGCTGCCGCAGCACCGGCTGCCGGTGTCCTGGCGGCTGCCGGCCTCCGCGGCGCCGCTGGTGTCGGACGCGTTCTATCCGTACACGCCGTTCCGCAGCGGCACCGGCCCCGGTGACCGCCGGCTCGCCTTCGCCGTCCCGTCGGACGGCTCCGGCCCCGACCGGGTGATCGACGAGGCCGCGGCCTCCGGCTGGGGACTGCTGCAGCTTCCGGCCCGGCACACCCCGCGCACGGACCCGGAGGCGGTCCGCGCGGTGGCGCTGGTGGTACGGCGGCTGCTGGACCGGGGCGGGGCGGCGGTGTCGGAGCGCTCACCCGAGCCGTCCCCGCTGACCGCCGACCGGGTCGCCGTCGGCACCGCGCACCGCGACCAGGCGGCGGCGGTCCGCGCGGCCCTGGCCGAGCTGGGCGTGCCGGACGTGACGGTCGACACGGCGAACCGGCTCCAGGGGCGGGAGTACGACGTGACGGTGGTCCTGCACCCGCTGTCCGGCCGCCCCGACGCCACGGCGTTCCATCTGGAGACCGGCCGCCTGTGCGTCCTTGCCTCCCGCCACCGGCACGCCTGCATCGTGGTCTGCCGCGCGGGCGTCGAGGACCTCCTGGACGACTACCCGTCGACGGAACCGGTCCAGCTCGGCACGCTCGTGAAGTTCCCGGACGGATGGGAGGCGAACCACGCGGTGCTGGCGCATCTCGGCGAGCACCGGGTTTCCTGGCGTCCGTGACGCGCCCGCCTCGCACGGCGTCCGTGACGCACCCGCCTCGCCGGGGGGACCGTGACGCGCCCCCTCACCCGGCGTCCGTGTCCGGCGGGAACATCGCGAGGGGCGGGGCGCTTGACATTCCGGGGTGCCTGGCCGCATCGGGAACGGTGAGGCCGAGGCCCCCTTGCGTGCGCGCGGGACAATGGAGGGTGGTCCACCCGTGGCGGCGCCCCCGTGACGTACGCCCCGTACGAGAAGGAGAAGACATGGCGGAGCCCACGCCGCGTCGGAACGAACCGCGGCTACGCCCCGCGCCCCTGCTCTTCGAGCCCACGGCGGCGGCCGCCGACCCCGAGCACTTCTTCGACCTGGAGTCGATCGACGATCCGCGCGCGCTGCTGGAGCGGGCGACGGAGCTGACGCACGCGTTCCGGGCGGCGGCCGACCGGGCCGTGGAGTTCCAGGCGATCGCGGCGGCGCAGCTCGCCGACCCGCGCCGGTTCGACCGGCTGACGCCGGCGGACATCGCCGAGCGGGCCGAGTGGACCGAGGACTACGCGAAGAAGATGGTCGAGTTCGGCCGCGACCTGCTGCGGGGCGGCGACGGATCCAACCCCTCCGACCCGATCTGAGCCCGCCCGCCGCACCCGCCGCCATCGCCCCCGGCGCCGCGCCACCCGCTGCCGCTGCCGACCGCCCCGCGGCCGCCCGCGGTACCCGCCGCCCCTTGGCCCGCCGCCCGCCTCGGCATATGCCAGGCGGGCAAGAAGCGGGCAAGATACCCCCTCCCCTGCCCTCCTGTCCCGATTTCCCGCAACCCTGCGGAAGCGCGCGCTCACGCCCGGTAGACCTGGGTGCCATGAGCAGTACGTGTCATGTCACGCATGACGGCGCCAGCTGGCTGGCCTCGGCAGGTACCTACCCGCGCAGCACCCTCGCCCTGTGGGAGGAGCAGCCGGACGCCCCGGTCGTCCTGCCCTGCGGCACCGCCTTCGACGTCGTCGGCGCCCCCGCGCTGTTCGGGCGCCGCATGCTCGACCGGCTCTGGGACGAGGGGCCGGGCTCCGGCCCGGTGGCCGTCTTCCGGGGCCGGATGCTGCTCTTCGCCGCGCCCGGCACCGCCCAGCGGCTGCCGTCGCTGCTGGAGTGGGAGGAGTGGGGGTCGGGCAGCGGCCGCACCGGCCGTACCGACGGGATCCCGCCGCTGATCTGCCACGGGGCCGGTGACGCGGTGACCGTGCCGCCGGTGTCCGCGGGTGCGCCGGGCACCGCCGCGACCCGCTGGCTGGTCGCCCCCGACACCCGTCACCCGTGGCTGCCGGGCCCGGAAATCCTGCTCTGGGCGGCGGTGCGGGCGGCCCGCGCGGCGGTGCGGATTTCGATTTCACCTCCCGCCGACCAGGATGCTAAGGTCTACGACGTCAGCAGGCGCCGCTAGCTCAGTTGGTTAGAGCAGCTGACTCTTAATCAGCGGGTCCGGGGTTCGAGTCCCTGGCGGCGCACACGACGGGAAAGCCCCTCGCGAAAGCGAGGGGCTTTCTTCTATGCCCGGAAGGGTGTCCGGAAGATCAAGCAGCCGACCGTTCACCGCGGCGCCCCCGGCGTGATCGTCACCGTCCACGCCCCCGACGGTGTGCGGTCCTCCACCTCCACCCGGACGCCGTCCCCGGGCACCGTGAAGCTCTCGCCGAGGGCGACCGGGGCGTCGGCGAGCGCCGGGTAGACGGAGTCCTCCCAGCAGGCCTCGGTGTGCGGGTGGGCGTCGACCACCTCGATGGGCCCGCGCCCGGACTCCGTCGCGCTGTGCACCCGGTACACGAGCACCCCGGCCCGGCAGGCCGCGCTGTCGTTGCCGACGGGTTCGCGCGCCTCGAAGGCGAGCGCGCTGTCGGGCCCGGTGCGCACGAGGGCGAGCTTGGTGCCGTTGCCGAGCCCGAAGGCGGGCGCGCCCGCGGCGCCGGGGACGCGGACGCCGGGTCCGGCGCCGAGTGGTTCGAGGGTGAGCCGGGTCGGGCGCTGCACGCACACCACCTGCCGCGGATCGAGCCAGCCGAGCTTCCACTTGTGCCAGCCGAAGAGGTCCGGGGCCAGGCCGAACTGGCTGCCCATCAAGTCCCAGTCGCCGACGTAGGTGTCCCAGTCGCCCTTGCCGTCGGCCGGACGGTGGTAGAGGTCGGGCAGGTCGAAGACGTGCCCGGTCTCGTGGGCGAGCACCAGACGGTCCGGCGGGTGCCGCTCGAAGACCGTCACCACGCGGCGGATGTCCGTGCCGTCCGCCCTGAGCGGGGTGTCGAGGTTGACCACCTTGGTGGCGTCGGAGTCGACACCGGGGGCGTCCGGGTCGGCGACGAAGTACACGACGTCGTAGCGGGAGAAGTCGACCTGGCCGTCTGCGGCCCGCAGGGCGTCGCGCAGGTACAGGGCGCGCAGGCCGGCGCTCCAGTCGCGCTGTATGCGGTACGTGGTGGACCGGCGGGGCATGCGGATCCAGTGCCGCATCGGATGGGCGGTCAGGGTGAAGCGGCCGTAGGAGGCGCGGCGGAAGTAGTCGCTGGTGGCGGGGAAGTGGTCGGCGGCCAGTTCGGCGGGGGTGGTCAGCGGGGTGGCGTCGGGGAACGACAGGAAGATCATCACCGCGTTCAGGGCGCGGTTGGGGCGCGCGTAGGCGGCGTTCCAGGTGTCCACGCCCTCGGAGTGGTGGGCGTCGGTGCGCTGGAGGGTGCAGGGCTCGGTGGAGAAGGGCTCGGCGACCGAGGGGGCGCTGAGCAGGGAGGTCGCGGCGAGCGCGGACATGGTGGTGAACACGGCGGCGGTGCTGCGCAGCCGTGGCGGCTCCAGTGCCGACTTGAGGCCCCTGCGGGTTCTTCGGCCCAGTCTTCGCAGGGTGAGCTGACGCGACAAGGGGACCTCCGGGTGCGGTTCACGGGACGCCGCACCCAGCCTGGTGGGGTTCATTGTCGTATGCCCTGTTTATCTGACCCGGACGAGTGAGCGGCCGTCGGGCCGACACCCCCGAAGCGTTCACGGAACGTCACATTCGGTCGGGGGGCCGCACAGGCCGCCCACCTGCGAACAGAAACGATCCGCCACCCGGTCGGGGAGCCCTTGAGGGCCGCGCGGGATGGGGCCACGGCTGGTACCGCCCCGGGCCAGCCTCTATGATCGGCACACTTTCCTGCGCGGTCAGCGATCGAGTGCACTGCGGGAGCGAGCGGTGAGCGGAACGTCCGAAGGGTCGACACCCGCGGCGGATGCCGACGGGCCAGTCGTTACAGAGAGCGACAGTGCCACCCCTGCCCGTGCCGAGCCGTCGTACCGCTCCGCCTTCGCGGCCGCGCCGCTCGCCATGGCCGTCGTCGACCGCGCGGGCCTGGTCGTCGACGCCAACGACACCCTCGGGGAACTGCTCGGCGGCGACCCGGACCAGCTCACCGGCCGGCTCGCGTCCGACCTGCTCGACCTCTCCTCCGACAGCGGCACCCGGCACGCCTACCGCGAAGTGCTCGACGGCCGCCGCGACCGGCTGCGCTGCACCCGCCGCCTCAAACACCCGGACGGCCACTCGCTGTGGGCGCAGGTCACCGTCTCCCCGTTGCCGGCCGGCGAGGAGGGCGCGCTGGTGTCGGTCGCCGACATCAGCGCCCGCCGCGAACTCCAGGCCCAGCTACGGCACTTGCAGATGCACGACCCGGTGACCCGGCTGCCCAACCGCACCCTGTTCTTCGAACGGCTGTCGGCGGTGCTGGAGTCGGCCGCGCTGGAGGCCGACACGTACGAGACGGGCGGCACCGGCCGGATCGGCCTGTGCTACCTGGACCTGGACGGCTTCAAGGCGGTCAACGACACCCTCGGCCACCGCGTCGGCGACCGGCTGCTCGCGGCCGTCGCCGAGCGCCTGACCCGGTGCGCCGACGCGGCCGCCCACGGCCGGGCGAGTGCGCCGCTGGTGGCGCGGCTGGGCGGCGACGAGTTCGCGCTGCTGGTGGAGGACTCGACGGGCACCGAGCAGCTCGCGGACCTCGCCGAGTCGGCGCTGAAGGCGCTGCAGGAGCCGTTCGACCTGGCGGGTCAGCGGCTGTCGGTGTCGGCGTCGATCGGTGTGGTGGAGCGGCAGGCGGCGGGGACGACGGCCACCGGGCTGATGCAGGCGGCCGACACGACGCTGTACTGGGCGAAGGCGGACGGCAAGGACCGCTGGACGCTGTTCGACCCCGAACGCAACGCACACCTGATGACCCGTCAGGCGCTTGCCTCCACGCTCCGGCCGGCCATCGAGCGCGGGGAGTTCGTGCTCGACTACCAGCCGCTGGTGGGCATGGCGGACGGGCGGCTGCACGGGGTGGAGGCGCTGGTCCGCTGGAACCATCCGCAGTTCGGGCTGCTGCCGCCGAATCGGTTCGTCGGGCTGGCGGAGGAGGACGGCTCGATCGTGCCGCTCGGCCGCTGGATCCTCGCCACCGCCTGCCGGCAGGCCCGTCGCTGGCAGCTGGAGAACCCCGGCGAGCCGCCGCTGTTCGTCAGCGTCAATGTGGCGGTCCGTCAGGTGTGGGACTCCGACCTGGTGGCGGACGTGGCGCGGACGCTGGCCGAGACGGGCCTCGCGGCGCATCTGCTGCAACTGGAGCTGACGGAGTCGGCGGTGATGGGCTCGGCGGGCCGCCCGCTGCAGACGCTGAAGGCGCTGAGCGACATGGGCGTGCAGATCGCCATCGACGACTTCGGCACCGGCTACTCGAACCTGGCGTATCTGTCCCGGCTGCCGGTGAAGGTGCTGAAGCTGGACGGCTCCTTCGTGCGCGGCTTCCGCTACGACGACCCCGCCGCGCACCCGAGCCCCGCCGACGAGGTGATCGTCGAGGCGATGATCCAGCTCGCGCACCGGCTCGGGCTGACCGTGACCGCCGAGTGCGTGGAGACGTCCGCGCAGGCGGACCGCCTCCGTCTCATCGGCTGCGACACCGGGCAGGGGTGGCTCTACTCCCGTCCGGTGCCGCCGGATCGTATCTCCGCGCTGCTGGGGACGGTTCAGCCGGACGTCGTCGGCAAACCGTAAGCGTCGGCGATCAGTTCGTAGGACCGCAGGCGTACGTCACCGCTGTGCGCGTTGCCGGTGATCATCAGTTCGTCGGCGCCGGTGCGCTTGTGGAGCTCGTCGAGCCCGGTGCGGACCTCGTCCGGAGTGCCGTGGACGACGTTGGCGTTCCAGGAGGCGACGAACTCCTCCTCCATGGGGCTGAACTCGTGGGCCTCGGCCTCCTCCGGCGTCGGCACGAGCCCCGGCCGGCCGGTGCGCAGCCGGACCATGTTCAGGGCGGCGGCCCGCACCTGACGCCGGGCCTCCTTCTCGTCCTCGGTGGCGAGCGCGGCGACACCGATCAGCGCGTACGGCTCGTCTAGGACGTCGGACGCCCGGAAGGACTCGCGGTACAGGTCGAGGGCCGGGACGGTGTTCTGCGCGGAGAAGTGGTGCGCGAAGGCGAACGGCAGGCCGAGCATCCCCGCGAGGCGGGCGCTGAAGCCGGACGACCCCAGCAGCCAGACCGGCGGCCGATGCGGCGACTGCACCCCGCCGGGTGAGGTGGCCTGAATCGGCCCGGGCACGGCGTGGATCCTGCGGTACGGATGCCCGTCGGGGAAGTCGTCGTCCAGGAACCGGGTCAGCTCGGCGAGTTGCTGCGGGAAGTCGTCGGCGCCCTCGTTCAGCCGGTCGGTTCGGCGCAGGGCCGCCGCGGTGGCCCCGTCCGTGCCGGGCGCCCGGCCGAGCCCGAGATCGATCCGCCCCGGCGCCATGGCCTCCAGCGTGCCGAACTGCTCGGCGATGACGAGCGGCGCGTGGTTGGGCAGCATGACGCCGCCCGAGCCGAGCCGGATGCGGTCGGTGTGGGCGGCGAGGTGGGCGAGGATCACCGCGGGCGAGGAGGAGGCGACGCCGGGCATCGAGTGGTGCTCGGCGACCCAGTACCGGTGGAACCCACGCGCCTCGGCGAGCCGCACCAGCTCCACGCTGGTCCGCAACGCGTCGGACGCGGTCCGCCCGGCCCCCACGGTGACCAGGTCCAGCACGGACAGCGCAACGGGCGCGCTCCCCTGCACCACACCCCGAATCTCATCGCCGGGCTTCTCGGATACGGCCACGGTGGCTCCTCCTGCGTATACGGGTCCCCTACGGCCCGGCTAACAGGAGGGAGTCTCCGGTTATTCCCTGGGGGGTGGGGCGGCTTGGGTGGATCGTGGGGCCCCGCCCCGGGGCTGGGGGTGCGCTCCCGCGCGGGGGTGCTTTGCGGGGGCGCTGCCCCGGGCTTGGGGTGCGCTCCCGCGCGGGGGTGTTTTGCGGGGGCCCGCCCCGGGCTTGGGGTGCGCTCCCGCGAGGGTGCTTTGCGGGGGGCCCGCCCCGGGCTTGGGGTGCGCTCCCGCGAGGGTGCTTTGCGGGGGCCCGGGCGGGGCGGGCCCCGTGCGCCCCTTGGGGCGCAGCCCCATGGCGGGGTCGGGGGCGGAGCCCCGCCCGCGAGGCCCGCGGCGAAGCACCCGGCGGGGCCGGCGGTCCGGGGAGGCCGGGGGCCAGGCCGGTCCGGCGGGTCGGCGGGTCGGCGGCCGGGGGCCCGGCAGCCGGGGCCCCAGGGGCGAAGCCCCGGCGGGGTCCGGGGCGGAGCCCGTGGCGGCACCTTCTGCCCAAGCGAGACGGGCTGGTGAGTGGGAAACCCCCCGGGATCCAGGGCGCAGCCCCGTGGCGGGGTCCGGAGCGGAGACCCCGCCCGGGGGCCCCGCGGCGAAGCACCCGGCGGGGCCCGGCGGTCCGGCGGGTCGGCGGCCCCGGGGGCCCGGGGGCCCGGCAGCCGGGGCCCCAGGGGCGAAGCCCCGGCGGGATCCGGGGCGGAGCCCGTGGCGGCACCTTCTGCCCAAGCGAGACGGGTGGGTGGGAAACCCTCCGGGAGCCGGGGCGCAGCCCCGTGGCGGGGTCGGGGGCTGAGCCCCGCCACGGGGCCTGCGGCGAAGTACCCGGCGGGGCCCGGCGGTCGGGGCCCGGCAGCCGGGGGCCCCAGGGACGAAGCCCCGGCGGCGACCGGGACGGAGCCCCGTGGCGGGTCGGGGGCGGAGCCCCGCCTGCAGGGTCCGGGGCGGAGCCCCGTGACGGCACCTCCTGCTCAAGCGAGAGGGGCGGGTGGGTGGGAAACCCCCCGGGATCCAGGGCGGAGCCCCGTGGCGGGGTCGGGGGCGGAGCCCCGCCTGCGGGGCCCGCGGCGGGGTCCGGCGGTCCGGGGGGGTGCCGCCCCGGGGCCCGGGGGCTCGGGGGCGAAGCCCGGGCGGGGTCCGGGGCGCAGCCCCGTGACGGCACCTTCTGCCCAAGCGAGACGGGTGGGTGGGTGGGAAACCCCCCGGGGTCCGGGGCGGAGCCCCGGGCGGGGCCTTCAGCCCGACCGGGTGGGAACCCCCCGGGGTCCGGGGCGGAGCCCCGGGGCGGGGCCTTCTGCCCGGCCGGGTGGGAACCCACCGGGGTCCGGGGCGGAGTCCCGGGGCGGGAGCTCCTGGCCGACCGGGGGGAAATCGGGGGAACCGGCGGAGCCGCTGTCAGGCCTGGATGAGGGGTTCGCGGAGGAACAGGGAGCCCAGGGCGGGGGCGTTCACCCGGCGATCGGTCAGGCGCAGGCCCTCCCATACCGTGACCTGGTTCGCCGTGAGGACGGGCTTGCCGAGTTCCTTCTCCAGCGCCGGGACGTGTGCCGCCGTGTGCAGGGCCGTGTCCGGCAGCAGCACCGCCTGCGCGTCGGGGTGGTCGGCGGCCCGGGCCAGCGCCAGGACCTCCGCCTCACCCCACGTGCCGACCTCCGCCGCCGTGATGATCCCCGAACTGCGCACCCCGGTGACCTCGACGCCGGCCGCCCGCAGGAAGCCGGCGAACAGCTCCGCCACGTCGTCCGGGTACGTCGCGCCGACGGCGACCGTGCGCGCCCCGATCTCCCGTGCTGCGTTCACGAAGGCGAAAGAGGTCGAGGAGGCCGGTGTCCCGGCCGCCCGGGCCAGCGCGCGCACCTGCTCGTGGGCGCCCTCCCAGCCGTACACGAAGCTGCCGCTGGTGCACGCCCACACCACCGACTCCACTCCGGCCAGCCGCAGCTCCTCCACGCCCGCCGCGAGGCGCTCCGCCGCGCCCATCCGCAGCAGCGCGTCCACCCGGTGCGCGTCCTCACCGATGTCCGTGTGGACGACGTCCACCCGGATGTCACTGCCCAGGAGCTGCTCGATGCGCGGATAGTCGTCCTCGGCCGAGTGACCCGGGTAGAGGAATCCGAGTGCGGTCATGTTCGCCCTTCCTGCTGTTCCTGCGGCTCGTCCGGCAGTACGGGGGGCCACGCGCGTGCAGATACGTCGGTCAGTGCCTGGTACGGCCCTACCGCGCGGGTACCCAGCCGGCGCAGTGCCGCCCACATCGTCACTTGGTTGGCCGAGATCACCGGGATACGCAGCTCCGCCTCCAGCTGCGGGATCACGTCGTACGTCGGCAGGTTGGTGCAGGACAGGAACAGTGCCTGCGCGCCCCCCGCCGCGCCCGGGGTGCGTACCGCCCGCCGGGCCATCTCCACGACGTCCCGGTACGGCACCTTCCAGATGTGCCGGGTCAGCCCCATGTACACGCACCCGGTGACCACGACCCCGGCCTGCGCGGCGTACGCCCGCAGCGACCGCGTCACCGACTCCGTGTACGGCGTCACCAGCGCCACCCGTCGCACGCCCAGCTCGGTCAGCGCCTCCAGCAGCGCCCCGGACGTCGTCACGGACGGCACCGCGCCCGCCCCGCTCATCGCCTCGCACATGGCGCGTTCCCCGGCGATCCCGCCGACGAAGCTGCCGGAGGTGCAGGCGTACGCGACGACCTCGGGATGCACGGCGATCAGGGTGCGCACGGCGTCGGTGAGCGTCTCGTGTTCGCTGACCAGCCGGGCGAGATCCAGGCTGACCTCGACCGGCACATAGGGCGTGCGGGTCAGGTGCAGCGACACCTCGTCCGGTGTCCAGCGCCACAACTCCCGGTCGAGCGCGAAGTCGAAGGGGGCGACGACACCGACACCGCGCTGCGGGCGGGGGCCGCCCAGAAACATGGCCTCCATCAAGGGCACCGCCTCACGGTGGGAGACGACAGGGCAACGGATCGTATGCGTGGCCCTGTTGACGACGGTAGGTTCCGGTGCGAGCGTGGTCAATCCGCGCATGTCAGACGCCAGATCATCGCCCGGTCCCCGGAGAAACGGCCCCTGCATGACCACCGCCCCGCCCACGCTCCTCGTCCTCGACGCCGATCCCCCGCCCCGTCTGGGCCGTCTCACCGGCCGGGCGCGGATCGTGCACACCGACGCCGCCGGCCTCGCCGGGCGGCTGCCCGGCGCCGACGTGCTGCTGGTGTGGGACTTCACCTCCACCGCCGTACGGGACGCCTGGCCCGGCGAGGGGGCGCGGCCGCGCTGGGTGCACACGGCGAGCGCGGGCGTCGACCATCTGATGTGCCCGCAACTCGCGCAGTCGGACACGGTCGTGACCAATGCGCGCGGTGTCTTCGACCAGCCGATCGCCGAGTACGTCGCCGCGCTCGTCCTGGCGATGGCCAAGGATCTGCCGCGGACGCTGCGGTTGCAGCAGCAGCGGGAGTGGCGGCACCGGGAGTCCCGGCGGGTGGCCGGCACGCGCGCGTGCGTGGTCGGCTCCGGGCCGATCGGGCGGGCCGTCGCACGGCTGCTGAAGGCGCTCGGCATCACCACCGCGCTCGTCGGCCGCACCCCGCGCACCGGTGTCCACGGCCCCGACGACCTCGACCGTCTCCTCTCGCGCGCCGATTGGGTGATCTGCGCGGCGCCGCTGACGGAGCAGACCCGGGGCATGTTCGACGCGCGCCGCTTCGGCGTGATGCAGCCGTCGGCGTGTTTCGTCAACGTCGGCCGCGGGCCGCTGGTGGACGAGGAGGCGCTCGCCGAGGCGCTGGCCAAACGCTGGATCGCGGGGGCCGCGCTGGATGTGTTCGAGCATGAGCCGCTGCCCGCGGACAGCCCGCTGTGGCAGGTGCGGGATCTGATCGTCTCCCCGCACATGAGCGGCGACACGATCGGCTGGCGCGACGAACTGGGCGCGCAGTTCGTGGATCTGTACGAGCGCTGGGCGGCGGGCCGGCCGCTGCTCAACGTCGTCGACAAGCAGCGCGGTTACGTCCCCGGTCACTGAAGCCCGTTCAGCACCGACGGTCACTGAAGCAGTTCAGCGCCGACGGTCACCGAAGCCGCTCAATACCGAGGTCACCGAAGCCGCTCAGTACCGAGGTCACCGAAGCCGCTCCTCACCGACGCCCCTGGGAGGCTGTGCATGACGCAACTCACCGACCTGACCGCGACCGAGCTCGTCGAGGGCTACCGCAAGGGCGAGTTCGATCCCGTCGAGGCGACGCGCGCGGTGCTGGAGCGGGCCGAGCGGATCCAGCCGGAGGTGAACGCGTTCGTCCGGCTGCTGCCCGAGGAGGCCCTGGAGCAGGCGCGGGCGTCGGCCGGGCGGTGGCGGCGCGGGGAGCCGGCCGGGCTGCTGGACGGGGTGCCGGTGACCGTCAAGGACATCCTGCTGCTGCGCGGCCATCCCACTCTGCGCGGCTCCCGCACGATCGACCCGGCGGGGCGGTGGGAGGAGGACGCCCCGTCGGTGGCCCGGCTGCGGGAGCACGGGGCGGTGTTCGCCGGCAAGACGACCACGCCCGAGTTCGGCTGGAAGGGCGTGACGGATTCACCGCTGTCCGGGATCACCCGCAACCCGCACGATCCGTCCCGTACGGCCGGCGGTTCCAGCGGCGGCAGCGCGGCCGCGGTGGCGCTCGGCGCGGGCCCGCTGTCGCTGGGCACGGACGGCGGGGGCAGTGTGCGCATCCCGGCGGCGTTCTGCGGGATCTTCGGGCTGAAGCCGACGTACGGCCGGGTGCCGCTGTACCCGGCGAGCGCGTTCGGCACGTTGTCGCACGTCGGGCCGATGACCCGGACCGCGGCGGACGCGGCGCTCGCGCTGGACGTGATCGGCGCGCCGGACACCCGGGACTGGTCGGCGCTGGGCCCGGCCGGGCTGTCGTACACGGACGTGCTCCGCGAGGGGGTGCACGGGCTGCGGGTGGCGTACTCGCCGTCGCTGGGCGGGCAGGTCGCGGTGCAGCCGGCGGTGGCGTCGGCGGTGCGGCACGCGGTGGGGCGGCTGGCCGGGCTCGGCGCGTACGTCGAGGAGGCCGACCCGGACGTCACCGACCCGGTGGACGCCTTCGAGGCGCTGTGGTTCGCGGGGGCGGCACGGGTGGCGCAGCAGCTGAAGCCGCATCAGCGGGAACTGCTGGATACGGGGCTGCGGGAGGTCTGCGCGGCCGGGGCGCGGCTGTCGGCGCTGGAGTACCTGGCCGCGGTGGACGTGCGGATGGACCTGGGGCGGCGCATGGGCCGCTTCCACGAGGCGTACGACCTGCTGCTGACGCCCACGCTGCCGCTGACGGCGTTCGAGGCGGGCGCGGAGGTGCCGGACGGTTCGGGGCTGAGGCGCTGGACGGGGTGGACGCCGTTCACCTATCCGTTCAACCTGACGCAGCAGCCCGCCGCGTCCGTCCCGGTGGGTGTGGACGCGGACGGGCTGCCGGTGGGCCTGCAGATCGTGGCCGCCCGGCACCGCGACGACCTGGTGCTGCGGGCCGCGCACGCCCTGTACGAGGCGGGGGCCGCGGGTCTCACAGCCGCCGGAAGCTGAGCGTCTCGCCCGCCGCGCCGGTGCGCCACAGGTCGTTGCACGCCTCGGCCATGGCGTCCAGGCCGTCCACGACCTGGCCCCAGACGATCCCGGGCACCCAGCCCACGTCGCCGTTCAGCAGCAGGTTGTTGCGTTCGTAGAACAGGGCCAGGTCGACGACGGTGGTCCCGGCGCGCACCTCGCGGTCGTAGCCGTAGGCGTTGGTGCCCAGTTCGGCTCCGGCGAAGGAGAAATAGCAGAGATCTCCGGGGATCGGGGTGACGGTGGGGTTTTCCAGGGGTGGTTCGGTCGCGGCGAAGGGTGGGAAAAGCGCGTAGATCTCGTTGCGTGCGTATTTGGCGTGGTAGACGTCGCCGGACAGCGGCAGCGCGTTCCACACCGCGGCGCAGGTGAGGGGGGCGCGGTCGTCCAGCAGCTTCGCGGTGCAGTGGATCTGACGCTTGACCAGGGACACTTCGAGGTAGCGATCGGCCATGAAATCCATGGTGCATGCTGCGCGTTCAGTTGGGTAGCAGCGCCGCCATGGCTCCACCACACGGTCATGCAAGACATGGCGCACACACAACCGGACCCACTCGCCGGTCGCTGCTCGCGGGGGTGGCAGCGGTCGGCGCACTGGGTGCCGCGGGCTGCTCGCGGGTGGCGACCGCGTCCACGAAGAACGGCGGTGACCTGCTCGACCGGCTGCGCGCGCAGGGCGTCGTACGGCTCGGGATCGCCGGTGAGATTCCGTTCGGATACATCGACAAGAACGGTGAACTCACCGGTGAGGCGCCGGAACTGGCCAAGGTGATCTTCAAGCGGCTCGGGGTGGACAAGGTGCAGCCCGTGCCGACCGAGTTCGGTTCGCTCATACCCGGGCTGAATTCCCAGCAGTTCGATGTCGTGGCCGCCGGCATGTACGTCAATCCCGAGCGCTGCGCGCAGGTGATCTTCGCCGATCCCGACTATCAGATGCTCGATTCCTTCATCGTCCGCAAGGGAAATCCCAAGGGGCTGCACACCTACCGGGACATCGTCGAGAAGAAGGCGAGGTTCGCGACCGGGACCGGTTACGCGGAGATCCAGTACGCGGTCGGGGCGGGTTACCGGGAGAGCGACATCCTCATCGTCCCGGACCAGGTCGCGGGGCTGAACGCGGTGGAGGCGGGCCGCGTGGACGTGTTCGCGGGAACGGCAGTGACCGTCCGTGACGTGGTGAAGAAGTCGGCCAGGACGGAGGCGACCAAGCCGTTCGCCCCGCTGGTGAAGGGCACACCGCACGTCGACGGCGGCGCGTTCGCGTTCCGGCCGACCGAGACCGGGCTGCGGGACGCCTTCAACACCGAGCTGCACAAGCTGAAGAGGAGCGGCGAACTGCTCCGCATCCTGCGGCCGTTCGGCTTCACGCGGGCCGAGATGACCGATCTGACCGCGAAGGAGCTGTGCGGCGGATGACCTCGGGACTGTGGGAACTCGTACTGAAGGGCGTGTGGGTCACGCTCCAGCTGCTGGTGTGCAGCGCGCTGCTGGGCGCGGCGGTCGCGTTCACCGTCGGGGTCGCGCGCACCCACCGGCTGTGGATCGTCCGTTTCCTCGCGGGCTTCTACACGGAGATCTTCCGTGGCACCTCCGCGCTGGTGATGATCTTCTGGGTGTTCTTCGTGCTGCCGCCGGCCTTCGGCTGGCAGCTGGTGCCGCTGTGGGCGGGCACGCTGGCGCTCGGTCTGACCTATGGCGCGTACGGCGCGGAGATCGTGCGCGGGGCGCTGAAGGCCGTCGATCCGGCGCAGCGGGAGGGCGGCATCGCGCTCGGCTTCACACCGGGGCAGCGGATGCGCAAGATCCTGCTGCCGCAGGCGGTTCCGGAGATGATCCCGCCGTTCAGCAACCTGCTGGTCGAGCTGCTCAAGGGCACGGCGCTGGTGTCGGTGATGGGCATGGGCGACCTGGCCTTCAGCGGCAACCTGGTCCGCCTGGCGTTGCAGGAGAGCGCGGAGATCTACACGTATGTGCTGCTGATCTACTTCGTGATCGCGTTCCTGCTCACCCGGGGGATGCGGGGCCTGGAGAGGCGGCTGAAGGCCGGGGTCGGCCGGGCGCCGGAGAAGAAGGCGGACCCGGTGCGGGTGCCTGAGGGGGCTGGTGTCGCGTGACCTGGGACTGGAGTGCCGTCAGCGGCTTCATGCCGCATTTCTGGGACGGCCTGCTGGTGACCTTGCAGGCGCTGGTGCTCGGCTCGCTGATCTCGTTCGCGCTGGGTCTGGTGTGGGCGCTGCTGATGCGGACGCCGACGCGGTGGGTGCGCTGGCCGGTGGGCGTGGTCACGGAGTTCGTGCGCGACACCCCGCTGCTGGTGCAGCTGTTCTTCCTCTTCTACGTGCTGCCCGAGTGGGGCGTGACCATGTCCGCGCTGACCACCGGTGTCCTCGCGATCGGCCTGCACTACTCGACGTACACCATGCAGGTCTACCGGGCCGGTATCGAGGCGGTGCCCGTCGGGCAGTGGGAGGCGGCGACCGCGCTGAGCCTGCCGGTGCACCGCACCTGGGCGGCGGTGATCCTGCCGCAGGCGGTACGCCGGGTGGTGCCCGCGCTCGGCAACTACGTGATCGCCATGCTCAAGGACACGCCGATGCTGATGGTGATCACCGTGCTGGAGATGCTCGGCCAGGCGCGGCTGTACTCGCAGCAGCACTTCCAGTTCACCGAGCCGCTGACGGTGATCGGCGTCGCCTTCGTCGTCATCTCCTACCTGGCCTCCCTTCTCCTTCGCACCCTGGAGCGACGCCTTGTCCGTTGACACCAGCAAGCAGCCGACCGCAGCGCCCGCCGATCTTTCCCCGCTGGTGCGTCTGGAGCAGGTCACCAAGCGGTTCGGGGACAACACCGTCCTGGACCACCTGGACTTCTCCGTGGACGCGGGCAAGCACGTCACGCTGATCGGGCCGTCCGGCTCCGGCAAGACGACCATCCTCAGACTGCTGATGACGCTCACCAAGCCCGACGAGGGCGTGATCACGGTCGACGGGGACCAGTTGTTCCCGGCGGGCGAGCGGCAGTGCCGGGAGGTGCGCAAGAAGATCGGCATGGTCTTCCAGCAGTTCAACCTGTTCCCGAACATGAGCGTGCTGAGGAACATCACCGAGGCGCCGGTCACCGTGCTCGGCCTGTCCAGGGACGAGGCGGAGGAGCGGGCCCGGGAACTGCTGGACCTGGTGGGCCTGGCCGACAAGTGCGACGCGCGCCCGACCCGGCTGTCCGGCGGGCAGCAGCAGCGGGTGGCGATCGCGCGGGCGCTGGCGATGCGGCCGAAGGTGCTGCTGCTGGACGAGGTGACGTCGGCGCTGGACCCGGAGCTGGTGGCCGGGGTGCTGGATCTGCTGCGGGACATCGCGCGCAGCACGGACATCACGATGCTGTGCGTGACCCACGAGATGAACTTCGCCCGGGACATCTCCGACCAGGTGCTGATGTTCGACGCGGGCCGGATCGTGGAGGCGGGATCGCCGGAGAAGATCTTCAACGACCCCGAGCAGGAGCGCACACGGGAATTCCTGAGCGCCGTGCTGTGACTACGCGCCGTACGCACGCCAACACCCCAGGTCTCCGCGGTGGGGCGTGACCCGGACATATGCCAGCGGGTCGTTGCCCCAGCTGGGAGGGATGAGATCTCGCCAACACCCCCTCCACGCAGGGCGCTTGCCCGTTATGGTGGAGGGGGTCCGGGTTCCGGATCACGGCCTGAAAGCGACCGCAGGGGGAGACACCGTGGCGCTGATGAACGAGCCGACCGCGCCGTACCACGCGGCCCAGGACGCCCTGCGCGTACTGGAGACCGTGGCCCGGCACACCGCCGGCGTCACCGACGCCCAGATAGCCCGCCGCACGGGCCTCACCACCGAGCGGCTGACCCCGCTGCTGCGGATGCTGCGCCGTGAGGGATACGTCGAGCAGATCACCGGCGGGGCGTACACGGCCGGTGACGCGCTCGCCCGGCTGGGTTCCGCCCAGGGGCGGGAGGAGGCGCTGCGGGCCCACCTCCAGCGCACCCTCGACCGGCTGCGCGACTCGGTGCGGGCCGCCGTCTACATCAGCCGGTACGTCGACGGCGAGGTGCGCATCACCCAGTACGCCGCCGGGCCGGGCGCTCCCCCGGTCAACGAGTGGGTGGACTTCCGGGAGTCCGCGCACGCCCACGCGGTCGGCAAGAGCCTGCTGACCCAGCTCGACCACAACGGCCGCCGCGACCATCTCTCCCGGCACAAGATGGCCCGCCTCACCTCGCGCACGATCACCAGCGACAAGCTGCTGCTCTCCCGCCTGGAGGCTCAGCCGGCGACGGTGCCGGTGCTGGACCTCCAGGAGTACGCGGTGGGCACGGTCTGCGCGGCCGTCCCGATCACGGCGGGCTCCTCGGTGGGGTGCCTGGCACTGTCGATGCCGGTGGAACACGCGCACCGGCTGCGCACGGCCGCCGACGCGCTCAACCGCAGCGCGGCACCGGTGCTGCTGTCGCTGGCGATCTAGACCCCCGGGACACCGCACCCGGCGCGGTGCCCGGCGCGGTGTCCCGGGCGCGAGCCGGGCGCCTCGGCGGGTGGTCACGAGCACCCCGGAGAACCAGGTACTATTTTCTTCGTCGCCGCCCGCGGGGCCGGGAGAAACACCTGGTGAAGCGGTCGGCGGGAGTCATGCGCCGCTAGCTCAGTTGGTTAGAGCAGCTGACTCTTAATCAGCGGGTCCGGGGTTCGAGTCCCTGGCGGCGCACAGAAGAAGGGCCCTCGCGAAAGCGGGGGCCCTTCGGCGTTACGGCAGGGCGTCACCCGCCACGGAGAACATGGCGTGCACCACGATCATGAACCCCGCGCAGACGACGACCACCGCGCCGAGGACGAACAGCAGGCAGCCGGCTTCCGCCGCGAGCCGCCCCGGCGCGGGCGGCAGGGCCGTCGCCCCTTCGGGGCGGTCGGCCGGGTATCGCACGGTCACGATGTCGCCGACGAGCGTCGTGCCGGGCCCGCCCCTCTCGTCGAAGCGCACGCTACGCCCGTCACGGCTGACGAACTCGTACACGTGATGCAGATGCGTGTGCACCGCGCTGTCCCCGCCGCCGCTGGTCGTCGTGTAGGTCCGCAAACAGCGCGCCTCGGCCATGAGCCCGTCGCTCCAGGTCCGGCGTATCCGCCGGGCGCGGCCGAGCACCCTGACGCCCCCGTAGACCGCCCCCGTGATCATCAGCAGCGGTACGACATAAAACAGCACTTCCACTGTGGCCCCCCGTGGCTCACGCCGGCCCCGATCGGCCGGCGTGGGGGGAACCTACCCGCGCCGGCCGGGGTGGTGGCTCAAGGAAGCCTCAGAACGTGACGTCCGAGCAGGCGTAGAACGCGTTGCCCGTGTCCGCGACCGTCCAGACCGCGAGGATCACGTGGTGGCCGCTGAGCCCGGACGGCAGGGTGCCACTGTGGGAGAGGGTGGACGGCGGGCGCTGGCCTCCGTAGGGGACGGTGAGGAACGGGGTGAGGTTGAGGTCGGCGCGGGTCAGATTGTGGTCCTGGTTCCAGCCCTGCTTGGTGACGTAGTACTTGAAGTCGGTCGTGGCGTGCATCGCGGTGAACTGCCAGCGGAAGGTGTAGCTCTGTCCGCCCGTCACCTTGGTCGTGGGCCAGGCGCCGCCCGACGGGGTGCGCGGGCTGTCCAGTTCGGCGAAGCGGGTGTTGCCGCCCGAGCACAGCCGGCCGTCGGCCGGTCCGGCGGCGGGGAAGCCCTTGGGGCCCTCCACGCTCTGCGGCTCCCACTGGATGTCGCCGCAGTTGCTGACGGTGCCGAGCTGGCAGACCTTCTGCCGGCTGACGGGCAGGTCGGTGTAGCCGTGGCTGCTGGCCCCGCCGGAGGAGAGCGCGATCGCTCCGGTCGTGGCCAGCCCCACCACGGCGGCGTAGAGCTTGGTCCTTGTGCGCATGCTGCCGCTCCTGGGATGTGGGGAGTTCAGTGAGCCGTGCAGGTAGGTCTAGACCAAGTTCGAGGTTATGGGCGACCGTTGAACGTGTCCATACCAATCGCAGGGCCCGCTTCCCCGACCCCGTCAGCTCTCGCCACGGCCGGCGCGGAACGTCACCCTCACCCCTCCCCGCGTCCCGCGCAGAACGCCACCGTCAGGTCCTTCACCAGCGCCTTGCGTTCGTAGTCGTCCAGGGACACCAGGCCGCGCACGGTCAGCCGGGTCACCGTGTCCTCGACCGAGTCCACGACCGAGCCGAGCATGCTCGCCCGGTTCTCGGCCTCCAGCACGGCGATCCGCCGGCGCTGCATCACGGCGGCCACCTCGGGGGCGTACTCCACCCGCAGCGGCCGTACCGAGAACACCTCCAGGCCCACCGGCGCCACATCCGCCGCGACCAGCCGGGTCAGCGTGTCCCCGGTCGCCTGAGCCGGGGCCTGCCCGGCGCCGGGCACCTCCACCGGCAGCCGGGCCAGCGCCGCCTCGACGCACTCCCGCAGAAACGTCTCGTGGTCCTCCACGCCGAGCGCGGCCCGTGCGGTGTCCCGCACCCGCCACACCACCAGCGCGACCACCCTCAGCGCCACCCCGCCGGCGTCGGCGGCCGGCATCGGCTCGCTGCGCCAGTGCCGCAGCCGCACATCCACACCGCGCCGCAGCAGCAGCGGGTTGACCCACAGCAGGCCGGTGCGCCGGACCGTGCCCCGGTAGCGGCCGAACAGGCCGAGCACCCAGGCCCGGCCGGTCCGCCCGCGTGCCAGCCCGCCGAAACCGAACAGGGCGAGCGCGCCCGCCCCCGCGTACACCGCCCACTGCGCCGGCCCTAGCCCGGCACCCGGCGTCGCCGGCAGGTGCAGCGCCCGCACGACGAGCGGCGGCACCAGCCCCGCCCACCAGGACGCGACCGCGCACCCCGCCGCCCCGCACAGCCCGGCGAGCACGCCCACCGCGCCGGGCAGCACCCGCGCCCGCCGCTCCACCAGCTCCGGGTCGACCTCCGGCACCGCGGGGCGGGGCGCCTTCGGGACCGGGCGGCGCACCCGCGGCTGCTCGCCGGTGCCCTGGCGGCGCGCCACGACGGTGGGACGCACCGGCACCGGCTGCGGGTCGGGGTCGTCGCGGAAGAGAAGGTGGACGGGGATCTCGGTGGTGGCCTCGTTCTGGATCAGCCGGGGCGGGCGGGACGCGGCGGCGTCCGCGCTTCCCTCCGACTCGGGCGTCGTGGCCGTACTCAATGCGTGCCTCCAACCACTGCGGATGGGTGATGTCACCGGAAGAGCCGTCGCCAGGTCTCCGGGCCGGGGTAGCCGTCGGCGGCCGAGCCGCGCCAGCCCTGGGCGAGCTGGAAGGCCTCGACGGCCCTGCGGTCGGCCTCGCTCCAGCGGGGACCGGGGCCGCTCGCGTAGAAGGCGCCGAAGCCCTTCTTCACGAGCTGCCGGCCGAGCTCGGTGACATGGGCGTTGTTCGCACCCGGCCGGAAGGCGTCCGGGCCGGGGAAGGGCGGGACCGCGGCGGCCGGGACCGGCGGCTCGGAAGTCGCGGGCTTGGGCGCCGCGGGCTTGGAAGTCGCGGGCTCGGGCGCCGCGGGCTTGGCCGGTGGCTCCGGTGCCGCCGGTGTCACCGGCGACGTGGGTGACGTCGATGACGTCGATGGCGTCGGTGTCACCGGTGACGTCGGTGACGTCGATGACGTCGATGACGTCGATGGCGTCGGCTTCACCGCACCCTGGCCCCCCACGGGCGGGATGTCCTTGCCCGTGCCGGCGGCCAGCAGGGCCCAGGTCCTCGGGCCGGGCAGGCCGTCCGCGTCCGCGCCGCTCCAGCCCTGCGCCTGCTGGAACGCCTGCGTGGCCCGGCGGTCGGCGTCCGTCCACACGGGCCCGGGACCCTGGGCGTAGAAGCGGGCGCCGCCGCGCTTGACGAGCAGCTCGCCCAGGTGGGTGACATGGGCGTTGTTCGCGCCGGGCCCGAAGGAGTCCGCGCCCGGGAACGCGGTGGTGTCCTTCTGGGTGCCCCCGCTCCCCGCCGGGGCGCCGGCCGCGCCGTCGGTGACGCCCTTGTAGCGGTACGGCAAATACTGGGAGGCGTTGCTCCAGTACGGGTAGGGGGTGGCCTGGCGGCGGGTGGTGGGGCGGGTCTGCTCGTAGGCGGTGTAGTAGGTGTGCGTGTAGTCCGTCCAGCCGCCGAAGAGCACCACATGGGACCCCTTCTCGGGGTCGGCCGTGTTGTGGAACAGCAGGATGTCGCCGGGCTGGAGCTCCTCCTTGGTGATCCGCTCGGCGAACTGGCCGAGGCTGCCGGTCCACTCGTTGCCGGGCAGGTGCCAGGCCATCGACACGAAGCCCGAGCAGTCCTGCCGGTACCCGTCCGACCAGTAGGCGTACATGCTGTACGGCACCTGCGCCGCCACCCACACCTTGGCGCGGTTGATGATCTCCGTACGGCTGATCGGCGGCAGCTTCACGGGGGTGGGCGCCTGGGCGGGAGCGCCGCCCGGGCCGTGCAGCGGGGCCTTGCCGCCCTGCGGGGTCTGCGGCTCGTCACCTGCGGGAACGCCGGGCCGGCCCGCGGTGTGCGGGGCTGCGAGGGCCGGTGCGGCGCCGCTCGCGGCGAGCGCGGTGGAGGCGGCCGCCGCGACGATCACCACACGGTGCGCGGCGGCGGGGCCGGGGGTCGGGGAGGACGGCGGGGCGGGCCGGTGCAGCCGGGCGCAGCCGGGGCAACCGCAGTCGCTCGCAGGATCGATTTCCTCGAATACCGGACTGTTCATGCGATCCGCCTCACACTCCGGTCCGTTTTGTCCAGGCCTGTACACGCCGATCAGTTTCCCAACGGTCTTGCCGAAGCGCATGGTGACGATCCGAATGATGTACGACTTTCCCATTTCATGACATAAAGGACACGGATGCGCGGTCAGGGGCACCCCCGGGTGTCCTGTAGAGTTACGTCGTCAGCAGGCGCCGCTAGCTCAGTTGGTTAGAGCAGCTGACTCTTAATCAGCGGGTCCGGGGTTCGAGTCCCTGGCGGCGCACCGACGGCAAGGCCCTTCGCTTCGGCGAGGGGCCTTGTTTCGTTGCGCGCCCACACCGTCTTGCGATCATGCCGAACCCCATAGAACCCTGAATGGGCAACACGACGCGCATACACGGGACTTGGGGGGCTGAGGGCCGTTTGCGCGGATGTCACGGGGAGAAGGGGGCCCCGTTCACACTGCTGATGCCGAGAGGGCATCATGCACCCGGAACGCCGCCGTTCCCTGTCTATAGGGTTGGGACGACGTGGGGACAGCGGCCCACCACTTAACCATCTGCACCGGTCGAGGGGGACCGGAGCAGATGAAGACGCCGACACACACGCGCTGACCACGCGTGCTGGGGGGATGACTCATGACGTCGACGCCGCCGGACGCCCGGCACGGCTCCGACCCGTCACCGACCACTCGGCTCAGGGTGCCCACGCACCGGATGAGCACCACCGGAACCTTCCGGCGGATCAGGAGAAACCTGCCGAGATACGACTACGAGCACTACAGCAGGCTGGCCGGGCCCCTCACCCAGCCCGATCCGCACAAGCCGTACACCGTCCAGTACCGCTCGCTGATCTCCCAGGAGCCGCACCGCATCCGGGTCGCCCTGATGCTGGCCGCGGCCCCCATACTCTCGCTGGTCCTGCTGTTCTGGCTGCTCCAGCCCGAACACTGGACCGAACGCGACTATCCCGCCTTCGACTTCCTGCCGGCTCTCGACGTGGTCATGCTGGTCTCGATCGGCCTGATCGAGTTCTTCCGCTGCCTGAACGTGCTGTCCAACGCGCACGCCACGCTCGTCGCCCGCGATCCCGTGCCCGTCGTGCCGCAGACCGGCACCCGGGTCGCCTTCCTCACCTCCTTCGTGCCCGGCAAGGAGCCGCTGGAGATGGTCACCCGGACCCTGGAGGCCGCCGTCCGGCTGCGCCACCGGGGCCTGCTGCACGTATGGCTGCTCGACGAGGGCGACGACCCCGAGGTCAAGGCCGTGTGCGAGCGGCTCGGCGTGCACCACTTCTCCCGCAAGGGCGTCGCGAAGTGGAACCAGGCCAAGGGCCCGCACCGGGCCAGGACCAAGCACGGCAACTACAACGCCTGGCTGGACGCCCACGGCGACGACTACGACTTCTTCGCCTCCGTCGACACCGACCACGTGCCGCTGCCGAACTACCTGGAGCGGATGCTCGGCTTCTTCCGCGACCCGGACGTCGGCTTCGTCATCGGCCCGCAGGTGTACGGCAACTACGACTCGTTCGTGACCAAGGCCGCCGAGTCGCAGCAGTTCCTCTTCCACGCGCTCATCCAGCGCGCCGGCAACAAGTACGGCGCCCCGATGTTCGTCGGCACCTCCAACGCCGTACGCATCAAGGCACTGCAGCAGATCGGCGGCCTGTACGACTCGATCACCGAGGACATGGCCACCGGGTTCGAGATGCACCGCCACAAGAACCCGGTCACCGGGCGCAAGTGGAAGTCGGTCTACACCCCCGACGTGCTCGCCGTCGGCGAGGGCCCGGCCGCCTGGACGGACTTCTTCACCCAGCAGATGCGCTGGTCGCGCGGCACCTACGAGACGATCCTCAAGCAGTACTGGAAGGGCTGGGGCACGCTGCCGCCGGGCCGCCTCTTCAACTACACGATGATGATCATCTTCTATCCGATGTCCGCCTTGAACTGGATCCTCGCGGCACTGAGCTGTGCGCTGTTCCTGGGCGTGGGCGCCTCGGGTGTGAACATCGACCCCACCGTGTGGCTGATGCTCTACGGCAACGCCTCCGCCCTGCAGATCGGCCTGTACGTCTGGAACCGGCGCCACAACGTCTCCCCGCACGAGCCGGAGGGCTCCGGCGGCGTGGCCGGCATGGTGATGTCCGCGCTGTCGGCGCCGCTGTACGCCAAGGCGCTGATCGACTCCCTGCTGCGCCGCAAGAGCAAGTTCGTCGTCACGCCCAAGGGCGACTCGGCGAGCCCGGACACCTGGTTCGGCACCTTCCGCTACCACTGGTACTTCATCGCGATCTTCGCCGGCTCCATCGTCGCGGGCCTGGTGCTCGGGCACTCCCACCCGGCGATGATCATCTGGGCGACGTTCGCCCTGCTCATCACCGCCGCGCCGGTCTTCGTCTGGCGCCATGAGCTGCGGCAGGCCGCGAAGAAGCCGGCCGCCGGCCCGGCGGGACAGCCGCGGCACGCCGCCGCGCCCGCCCCGGCACACGGGACACCCGCGCACGGGACGCCGGTGAACGGGACACCCGCGCACGGAGCACCCGCGCACGGGACTCCGGCGCAGTACGCGCCGCACGGCCCGGCCCCGCGCCCCCAGTGGGCCGAGCCGGGCTCGGGCGACGACCAGACCATGCAGATCGCCCTTGGTGGGCTGGGGGGACGTAAGGAATGAACGACCGTGCCGGCCGCCGCCGTGCCCGTCGACTCGCGATAGGCACGGCGGTGGTCCTCGCGCTGGCCGGGATGAACGGTCCGTGGCTGTACCGCTTCAGTACCGCGAAGTACCACGACTACAAGATCAACAAGCCGGAGTACAAGGCGGAGAACGGCCACTGGGACATCATCGAGTTCCCCAGGGAGTACCGGCAGAACACCATCCACGCGGCGCTGCTGCACACCGGGAAGATCCTCCTCGTCGCCGGGTCCGGCAACAACCAGGAGAACTTCGACGCCAAGAAGTTCGACACCCGGATCTGGGGCCCCGTCAAGGGCACGATCAAGAAGGTGCCCACGCCGACCGACCTGTTCTGCACCGGCCACACCCAGCTGCCCAACGGCAACCTGCTCATCGCGGGCGGCACCAAGCGGTACGAGAAGCTCAAGGGCGACGTCACCAAGGCCGGCGGGCTGATGATCGTCCACAACGAGAACCCGGACAAGCCGATCACCCTGCCCGCGGGCACCCGGTTCACCGGCAAGGAGAACGGCAGGACGTTCGTCTCCAAGGACCCGGTGCTGGTGCCGCGCGCGAAGAAGGTGTTCGACAAGGCCGGGAGGTTCCTGCGCAACGACCCCGGGCTCGGCCGTATCTACGTCGAGGCGCAGCACAGCGGGCAGAAGTACGAGACCGGCACCCAGGACAACTACCGCATCCAGGGGCTGTCCGGTGCCGACGCCCGCAACACCTACGGCATCGCGCAGAAGCTCGCCCTGGACAAGAAGGACTTCCAGGGCATCCGTGACGCCTACGAGTTCGACCCGGTCGCCGAGAAGTACATCAAGGTCGACCCGATGAACGAGGCCCGCTGGTACCCGACGCTCACCACGCTGAGCGACGGCAAGGTCCTCAGCGTCTCCGGACTCGACGACATCGGCCAGCTGGTCCCGGGCAAGAACGAGATCTTCGACCCGAAGACCAAGACGTGGACCTACACCAAGTCGGTCCGTCAGTTCCCCACCTATCCGGCGCTGTTCCTGCTGGAGAACGGCAAGATCTTCTACTCGGGCTCCAACGCGGGCTACGGCCCCGACAACATCGGGCGTGAGCCGGGCGTCTGGGACGTGGGCACCAACAAGTTCGCCAAGATCCCCGGCCTGAGCGACGCGAACATGATGGAGACGTCCGGCACGGTGCTGCTGCCGCCGGCGCAGGACCAGAAGTACATGGTGATCGGCGGCGGCGGGGTCGGCGAGTCCAAGCTGTCCAGCAACCGGACCCGGATCGTGGACCTGAAGCAGCCGGACCCGAGGTTCGTGGACGGGCCGACGCTGGAGAAGGGCACCCGCTACCCGCAGTCCTCCGTCCTGCCCGACGACAGCGTGCTCGTCTCCGGCGGCTCGGAGGACTACCGGGGCCGCGGCGACTCCAACATCCTCCAGGCGCGGCTCTACGACCCGAAGACCAACGCATTCCGGCGGGTCGCCGATCCGCTGGTCGGCCGCAACTACCACTCCGGGTCGATCCTGCTGCCCGACGGGCGCGTGATGTTCTTCGGCTCCGACTCGCTCTACGGCGACAAGGCCAACACCAAGCCCGGCACGTTCGAGCAGCGCATCGAGATCTACACGCCGCCCTATCTGTACCGGGACGCACGGCCCGACCTGTCCGGCGGCCCGCAGACCATCGAGCGCGGCGGCTCGGGCACCTTCACCTCGCGGCACGCCGCCACGCTCAAGAAGGCCCGGCTGATCCGGCCGAGCGCGTCGACGCACGTGACCGACGTCGACCAGCGCTCGATCGCCCTGGACTTCAAGGTGTCCGGCGACACGGTGACGGTGACGGTCCCGAAGAGCCGCAACCTCGTCCCGTCCGGCTGGTACATGCTGTTCGTGGACGACGACCAGGGCACGCCCAGCACGGCGCAGTGGGTGCGCGTGCCCTGAGCCCGCTCCAAGGTCAGGACGACGGGGCGCCCCCCTCCCGGGGGCGCCCCGTCCTTACGTCGTGGGCTACTTGGACGCCTTGGCGAGCTTCAGGGCGTAGTCCGCCCACCACTCGCCCGCCTTCGGGCCGCCCTTGCACTCGCCGTCGGACTCGCCGGGGCGCTTCACCCACAGGTAGGCGTCGACCAGCGGGTCGGCGGTCTTCGTCGTCGGCGGCTCGCCCAGCGCCCGGCCCGGCGGGTTGCACCAGCGCTCTTCGGCCTCGCCGCCGGTGTAGGGGCCGTTGCCGTTGCGGCTGGTGTCGATGACGAAGTGCTTGCCGCCGGCCTTCGCCGACAGCTGCCTGCCGTAGGCGATCGAGTCCTTGGTGGAGTAGAAGTTGGACACGTTGACCGCGAAGCCGTCGGCCTGGTCGACGCCCGCCCACTTCAGCGGCTCGGCGACCTGGTCGGGGTGGCCCCAGCCGGCGTTGCCCGCGTCCAGGTACACCTTGGTGTTCTTCAGCGACTTCAGCCTGGCGATCGCGCCCTTGAGCAGGTCGTAGCGCTCCTCGTGGAACTCGTCCGGGGTGCACCCGTCCACCAGGTGCAGCACGGCGTCCGGTTCCAGGATGACCGTGGCCGGGCGGTCGCCGATGCCCTTCGCCACGCCGTCGATCCAGGCGCGGTAGGTGTCTCCGTCGGCGGCGCCGCCCTGCGAGTACTGGCCGCAGTCGCGGTGCGGGATGTCGTACAGCACGAGCAGCGCGGTGCGGCCGGCCTTGTCGGCGGCCTCGGTGAAGCCGCGCGCCTCCGCCTCGGGGTTCTCCGGGCCGATCCACTCGCCGGTCGGCTGCTCGGCGATCTTGCGGATCTCGTCGGCCTCGGACTGCTTGCCGTCCTTGAGGTAGGCCGCGACCTGCCGGGCCGCGGTGCCGTCCGGATCGACCCAGAACGGGTCGGCCTCCTTCGGCTGCTGGGTGATGCCGGCGCCCGGCGCGCCGTCCTTGCCGTCACCGCTCCCGGAGGAACATCCGGCGATCAGCAGCGCCGCCCCCAGCGCTGCCGCCACCCCCCTCTTGCGGTCCATCCAACTCCCCCTCGGGTGGCCTGTCTCGGGGCTCAATCCTGGCATACGACGCGCGACGCCCACGAGGTCGTCCCGCCGGACCGCCGGCGGGCTGTCACAGCCGGGTGCCGGTCAGATAGGCGGACACGATCACGTTGGCCGTGTAGCTGCGGCTCGCCCGGTCGAAGGTGCCGCCGCAGGTGATCAGCCGCAGCTCCGCGCGTCCCGGCTGCCGGGGGCCGTAGGCGCGGTGGGCGTCGAAGTGGTCGCGGGGCAGCACCTCGACGTCATCGACGGTGAACTCCGCGACATGCCCGTCGGCCCGCACGACGCGGACCGTGCGGCCCGGCCTGAGCGTGCTGAGCTTGTAGAAGACAGCCGGTTTGGTCTCGGTGTCGACATGGCCCACCATCAGCGCGGTCCCGGCCGCGCCCGGCGCCGCCCCGCCCGCGTACCAGCCGACCACGGCCGCCTGGTCGAACGGCGGCGGGTCGATGGCGCCGTCCGCGTCGAGGCCGCGCCCCACGACCGGCGCCTGCACGCCGAGGTCGGGGATGTCGATGCGCTGCGGCGTGGCCCCGCCGAGCGGCCGGGCGGCCGGCGGCAGCTCGGCGAGCGGGGGGCGGCCCGCGGCGGCCATGTCACCGGTGGTCGGCGCGGACATGCCCTGCCGTACGTCGGAGACCTTCATCCCCCACAGCCACAGCCCCAGCAGCAGTACCGCCCAGGCCACGCCCATGACCAGGCGCGCGGTGCCGGAGGAGCGTTCGGTGTCCGCCATGGTCAGTGGGTCCTGCGGCTCCGGCGGGCGGCACCGCGCGCGGCCACGGCGGCCGCGGCGGCACCGGCCAGCACCAGACCCGTCACGGCGTGCGCGAGGCCGGGTGCGTCGGCGTGGGGGTCGGCGGCGGTGAGGCGTGCGGTGCGGCCTGCGGTGAGCCGGGCGGTGCCGCCGCCACCCGCGTGCACGGGGGCGACCGGTGAGGCGGGGGCGGACGCCGGCGGCCGGTGGGCGGGAGGGGTCGTGTGGCCGCCGCGTGCGACGACGGTGACCTTGCCCTGGAGCGTGCGGTCGGCGCAGGTGACCTTGACGTCGTAGGCGCCGGGCGGCGCGGAGGAGCGGACCTTGGTCTCCCCGGCGAGGGTGCCGCCCGCGGCGACGGTGCCGCCCGCGCCGGCCAGCCGGGCGTCGGCGACGAAGGCGGTGGAGACGGCGGTGGCGGTCCGGGCGGTGCAGCCGTGCACGGTCAGCGACACGTCGGCGCCGGGAGCGGGTGAGGAAGGGGACACCGAGACTCCGCCTCCGTCCGCCGCGTACGCGGCCGGGGTGAGCGCGGCGAGCACGGCAGCACCCGCGCAGACCGTGACCTTCAGTGAGCCCATCGTGTACCTCCAGATAACTGGAGGCTCCCCGTCCGGGACCGCCCCCGCATCCGCAGGGGCGCCGATATTGCTCCGTCCGGGTGAGGTTCACGCCGCTCCGGGGCGGTGGGGGCCGCCCCGGGCCGGCGACGGGCTCGGTCAGACCAGGTCGACGAGGTCCGCGATGGAGTCCACGACGTGCGAGGGGCGGTAGGGGAAGTTCTCCACCTGGAGGGTCGTGGTCAGACCGGTGAGCACCAGGAAGGTCTGCATCCCGGCCTCCATGCCGGCCAGCACGTCGGTGTCCATCCGGTCGCCGATCATCGCGCTCGTCTCGGAGTGCGCGCCGATGGCGTTCAGACCGGTGCGCATCATCAGCGGGTTCGGCTTGCCCGCGAAGTACGGCTGCTTGCCGGTCGCCTTCGTGATCAGCGCGGCCACCGCACCGGTCGCCGGCAGCGGGCCCTCGGTGGAGGGACCCGTCTCGTCGGGGTTGGTGCAGATGAACCGGGCCCCGTCGTTGATCAGCCGGACCGCCTTGGTCATCGCCTCGAAGGAGTAGGTGCGGGTCTCGCCGAGGACGACGTAGTCGGGCTCGTGGTCGGTGAGGATGTAGCCGATGTCGTGCAGCGCGGTGGTCAGTCCGGCCTCGCCGATGACGTACGCCGAACCGCCCGGACGCTGGTCGTCGAGGAACTTCGCGGTGGCCAGCGCCGAGGTCCAGATGTTCTCGATCGGCACGTCCAGGCCCATGCGGGTCAGGCGGGCGTGCAGGTCGCGCGGCGTGTACATGGAGTTGTTGGTCAGCACCAGGAACGGT
This sequence comes from Streptomyces sp. NPDC097129, assembly GCF_055668065.1. Lineage (NCBI taxonomy): Bacteria > Bacillati > Actinomycetota > Actinomycetes > Kitasatosporales > Streptomycetaceae > Streptomyces > Streptomyces sp. NPDC097129. Next base: position 1,128,577 of record NZ_JBVOQE010000001.1, read on the forward strand.
TTGCCGGACTCGCGCAGCTTCTTCAGGAAGGCGTCGGCGCCGGGGATCGGCACTCCCTCGTGGATCAGGACGCCGTCCATGTCGGTGAGCCACGACTCGATGGGCTTGCGGTCTGCCATGTGCTGCGTCTCCTGGCGTACGTACGGTCCTACACGGGCTGGGGCGCCGGAACCACGCCGTACCGACGCCCCCAGCCTAGTCAGAGCTGCCTGATCTGTACCCCGTCGATCACCCAGTACCAGTTGTTGCCCCCGGTGTAGCGGAAGCGGACGCGGGCCGAGGTGGCGCCGGACGGGATCTGGAGGGCGACGGTCTCGGTGCGGGAGGGCACGTCCGCGGTGTACGTCCTGACGCTCACCGGGGTGCCGCCGTCGTAGGAGACGAGGACCTCGCCCTTCTGCGGGGCCTCGTGCCGGTAGAACGTCGTGTACGTGAGGGTGGCGGTGCGGCCGCCGGTGACCGGGTACGCCGGGCTGATCAGGGTGGAGTCGAAGGCGCCGGTGACGGCCTTGTCGCTCCACTCGTCGCCGTCGGCGACCGCGAAGACGCCCCGGGCGCGGACGTTGCACTCGCGGTTCTGGTCGCGCTGGGCCTGGGTCCAGAACTCGTCGGTGGTGAAGGACCAGCCACGCCACTCGGTGACCCCGCCGCCGCCCATCGCGGAGTTGTCGACCGTCCAGCCCGGCGGCGGGGTGTGCGTGAAGCCGGCCAGCGCGGCCGGGATGCCGGTCTCGTCGGCCCGGGTCCGCAACTGCCCGTACAGGACGTCGAAGTCGTCCGGGGAGGGCTGCTGCACGGGGCGGCCGTCCAGGTCCCAGGCGGGGTCGACGGCGATGCCGAGGTGGGCGAGCGCGGAGGCGGCGACGTCCGGCATCTTCACGTCGTGGCGGACCGAACCGGGCGCGAGGGCCGGGCCGGTGGCGATGAGGAACGTCTGGCGTTCCTGGAGCGTGGAGCCGCCGTGGCCGCCGGCGTCGGTGTGCCCGTGATCGGCGGTGACCATGACCAGCCAGTCCTCGTCGGCGTACGCCGGGCGGCCCTTGAGCGCGGCGATCATCTGGCCGACCTGCGCGTCCGCGGTGTGGATGGCGTCCAGGTACTGCTGCGAGGCCGCGCCGTAGCTGTGGCCCGCGTGGTCGATGCCGTCGAGCTGCACGAACATCGCGTCCGGGGCGCCGCCTCGCAGCCGGTCGACCGCGCGGGCGGTGGTGCCGGTGTCGTACTCGGCGCTGGGCGTGGACACGCGGGTGTCGACCTTCGCCGAGAAGACGGTGTCGGTGAGCGGCGCCCAGGAGGAGACGGCGTACGTCGACAGTTCGGGGCGGGCCGTCTCCACCCGGGTGAGGAAGTCGGGGTACCGGTCGAAGCGGTTGCCGGTGAAGGCGTTGTCCTTGACGTTGTGCTTGTCGGGCCAGACGCCGGTGATCAGCGTGGACCAGCCGGGGCCGGACAGGGTGGGCGCGAGCGGGTCGGCGTAGATGCTGCTCGGCGCGGTGAGGCCGGCCGCCATGAGGGCGTCCAGGTTCGGCGCGTCGGCGTCCTTGATACGGCTGAGCAGGGCACCGTCCAGGCCGATGACCAGCACCTTCGGGGTGCGGGCCACGGCACGGGCGACGGCGGCGAGGGGGCCGGCGGTCGCCGCGAGGGCCACGGCGGAGACGAGGAGGGTACGGCGGGACAGGCGGTGCGACACGTGGTCCTCCGGAGGTCGGGAGCGGGTCTGCGGGCGGGCGGAGGGGCGAGCGGGCCAGCGGGCCAGCGCCCCCGCACCGCCCCCGGTGGTGCCAGGGGCGGTGCGGGGGCGGTGCGGGGGGTGTGTGGTTTGTGGTGGGGTGCCGTGGCCGTGGCCGTGGTCAGCGCCGTGGTCAGCTTCCGGTCGCGGACTTCCAGTCGTCGACGTACGACGTGAGGTTCTTGTCGATGTCGGTCCAGTCCGGCTCGAAGACCTGGACGCCGTCCATCAGCTTGGCCAGCGCGATGGCGTTGGCGTCGGTGGCCTTGACGTCGGTGCGGGCGCTGAAGCCGCCGCCGATCTCGCTGACCTGCTGCTGGGCGGCCCGGCCGAGCATGAAGTCGAGCAGTTTCCGGCCGTTCTCGCTGTGCGGCGCCTTGGTGACCAGGCCGGCCGCGTACGGCAGCGCGAAGGTCGTGGCCTTGCCGTCCTTGCCTGCCGGGAACCAGATGCCGAGGTGGGGCATGGTCTTGGACTGGGCGTAGTTCATCTGCACATCGCCGTTGGCGACGAGGAGTTCGCCCTTGTCGACCTTCGGTGCGAGCTTGCCGGTGGAGGCGGACGGGCCGACGTTGTTGGCCTGGAGCTTGCCCAGGTAGTCCAGGGCGGGCTGCTTGCCGCCGAAGTCGTGGATCGCCTTGATCAGGACGGCGGTGCCGTCACCGGCGACGCCCGGGGTGGAGTACTGGAGCTTGTTCTTGTACCGGCCGTCCAGCAGTTCCTGCCAGGTCTTGGGGGCCTGCGGAAGCTGCTTGTTGTTGTAGACGAAGCCGAAGTAGTTGTTGACGACCGCCGTCCAGGTGCCGTCGGCGGCCTTGTCGGCGCCGCTGACCTGCTCGGCGCCCTTCGGGGCGTACTTCTGCAGCAGGCCCTTGCTGTCGGCCTGCTGGATGAACGGCGGCAGGGTGACCAGCACGTCGGCCTGCGGGTTGCTCTTCTCGCGGACGGCGCGCTGCACCATCTCGCCCGAGCCGCCCTCGACGTACTTGACCTTGATGCCGGTCTGCTTCTCGAAGTCCTTGAAGACGCGGTCGTACCAGCCGTCGCCGTTCTCGCCCTTCAGTCCGTCGGCGCTGTAGACGGTGACGGCCTTCTCGTCGGCGGCGGCGGAGGAGCCGCCGCAGGCGGTGAGCAGCGGGGCGGTGAGGAGCAGGGCGCCGGTGAGGGCGGTGGCGGCCGTGCGGGTGTGTGCGGACATGGCGAGGTGAACTCCTGGCGTTCGAGGGGCTGTACGGCGGTCAGCGGTAGGAGGCCCGGGTGCGGATGCGGGAGACGGCGAACAGCACGAGCAGCGTCGCCGCCATGAGGACCACCGCGACGGCGGACCCGGCGAACAGGGCGCCGCGGTCGGTGGCCGCGTAGATCAGGACGGGCAGCGGGGTCCAGTCGGGCGGGTAGAGCATCATCGTGGCGCTCAGCTCGCCCATCGACAGGGCGAAGCACAGGCCGGCCGCGGCGGTCAGCGAGGGCAGCAGCAGCGGCAGCCGCACCCGCCACAGCACGCGGGCGGGGCTCGCGCCGAGGGAGGCGGCGGCCTGTTCGTAGGCCGGGTCCAGGCGGCGGATCGCGGCGGACACCGACTGGTGGGCGAAGGCGGTGACCAGCACGGTGTGGGCGAGGATCACGATCCAGCGGGTGCCGTTGAGCAGCAGCGGCGGCTTGGAGAAGGCGACCAGGACGGACAGGCCGACGACGACGGAGGGCACGGCGACGGGCAGCACGAACAGGGCGTCCATCAGCCGCCGCTGGCGCCGCCCCAGCGCCGCCGCGGCCAGCGCCGCCCAGGTCCCGACGGCGAGTGCGAGCGCGCTCGCGGCGAGCGCGGTGAGCAGGCTGGTGGTGAGCGCCTGGAGGGCGTCGCCGCGGGTGGCGGCGCGGTAGTGGGCGACGGTCGGGCCGGAGGGCAGGACGCTCGACCAGTGGGTGGCGAAGGACGCGCCGAGGACGACGAGGAGGGGCAGCGCGAACAGGGGCAGGAAGAGCAGCGCGAAGAGCGCCCAGATCGCCCGCTTGGCGCCGCGGCTATGCACCAGCACGACGGCTCACCACCCGGTACAGGCCGTACAGGCCCACGGAGAGAACGACGTTGACGACGGCGACCACGCACGCGCCCGGGTAGTCGGACTCCAGGATCGCCTTGCCGTAGACGAGGGTCGGCAGGGTGGTGACGCCCTTGGCGCCGGTGAACAGCACGATGCCGAACTCGTTGAGGCACAGCACCAGGACGAGGCTGCCGCCGGCGGCGAGCGCGGGCAGCGCCTCCGGCAGGATGATCCGCCGCACGATGCGGGGGGCGCGGGCGCCGAGTGAACTGGCCGCCTCCAGCTGGGCGGTGTCGAGCTGCGTGAACGCGGCGAGCAGCGGCCGCATCACGAACGGGGTGAAGTAGGTGACCTCCGCGAGCAGTACGCCCCACGGTGTGGTCAGGAACGCGAAGGGGCCCTCGGCGGCGCCGGTGAGGTCCGTCCACAGCCCGTTGGCCATGCCCACGCTGCCGTAGACGAACAGCAGCGCGAGGGTGATGAGGAAGGACGGGAAGGACAGGAAGACGTCGATGAACCGGGCGACGGCCTTCGCGCCGGGGAACGGCACGAACGCGATGACCAGCGCCAGCAGGAAGCCGAGCACCAGGCACCCGGCGGTCGCGGCGACGGCCAGCCACACCGTCGTCCACAGCGCCTGGCGGAACGCGGTGGAGGCGAGGACGTCGGCGTACGGCTTCAGCGAGGTGGAGCCGGTGTCGGGCTGGAAGGACTGCCGGACGACGAGGGCGAGGGGGTAGAGGAAGAAGACGGCGAGCAGGGCGACGGGGGGCAGCGCCCACAGCGGGCGGCGGTCGCGCGGCGCCCGGGCGCGCTTCGTCGCCGGGGCCGCGAGCGGTATCTCCAGGGACCTACTCATCGCCCACCCCGGCGGCCAGCAGCGTCGCGTCGTGCGGAGCGAAGTGCACGGTGACCTGTTCGCCGTGCGCGGGCGGGTCCTTCAGCTCGCGCAGGTCGGCCATGATGCGGTGGCCACCCACCTCGACGTACAGCCGGTGGGTGGCGCCGCGCCACTGGAGGTCGGTGACCGTGCCGGTGAGCGGGTTGGGGCCGTCGCCGAGGCCGACGAGGTGGGGGCGCACGCACAAGGTGGCCTTCGCCCCGGTCGTCGCCTCGCCGGTGACGACCTCGATCGGCGCGTCCCCGAGGCGGACGCCGTCGCCGGTGACGGTCACCGGCAGCAGGTTCGCGTTGCCGACGAAGGACGCGGTGAACGCGTTCGCGGGCGCCCGGTACAGCTCGCGCGGTGTCCCGCAGGCCTGGAGGCGGGCCTGGTCCATCACGGCGATCCGGTCGGCGAGGGTGAGGGCCTCGACCTGGTCGTGCGTGACGTACAGGATCGACACGTCGGGCAGTTCGCGGTGCAGCCGGGCCAGTTCGGTCAGCATCCCCGAGCGCAGCCGGGCGTCGAGCGCGGACAGCGGCTCGTCCAGCAGCAGCACGGAGGGGCGGATCGCGAGGGCGCGGGCGATGGCGACGCGCTGCTGCTGGCCGCCGGACAGCTCCCGCGGGTGGCGGTGGGCGTAGCCGGTCATGCCGACCATCTCCAGCGCCTCGGCGACCCGGGTGCGGATCTCGGCCAGGTCCGCCTTGCGGGCCTTGAGTCCGAAGGCGACGTTGTCCTCGACCCGCAGGTGCGGGAACAGCGCGTAGCTCTGCACGACCATGCCGATGCCCCGCCGGTGCGGTGGCAGGTCGGTGACGTCCCGGCCGCCGAGGTGCACGCGCCCGGCGGCGGGCCGCACGAACCCGGCGACCGCCCGCAGCGCGGTGGTCTTGCCGGATCCGGACGGTCCGAGCAGCGCCATGACCTCGCCGCTTTCCACGGTGAGGTCGAAGGAGTCGAGGACGACGTGGCCGTCGTAGGCGACGGTGACGTTCTCGAAGCGGATGCCGCTGGTCATCCGAGCACTCCCGGCAACTCGCCGACGGACGGCAGGACATGGGTGGCGCCGGCCCGGCGCAGCTCGGGTTCGCGGTGTGCGCCGGTGAGCACACCGGCCACCAGGCCCGCCCCGGCCCGCACGCCGCTGAGCATGTCGTAGGAGGTGTCGCCGACGACGGCGACCTGACGGACGTCGTCCGCGGCCTTCGTGCGCAGGAACGCCTCCAGCACCATGTCGGGATACGGCCGCCCGCGCCCGCCGGCGTCGGCCGGGCACAGGGTGAGTTCCACCAGGTCGCGCCAGCCGAGCGCGCCGAGGATGGCGTCCTGGGTGACGCGGGCGAAGCCGGTGGTCAGCACGACGGTGCGGCCGGCGGCCCGGAGCTGTTCGACGGCCTCGCGGGCGCCGGGCACGGGGGCGATGCGGCCGTCGCCGACGAGGTCGCCGTACGCCTTCTCGAAGGCGGTGTTGGCGCGCTGGGCGAGATCCTCGGCGCCGAACAGGTGCCGGAAGACGGAGATCTTCGACTCGCCCATGGTGGCGCGCACATGGGCGAGCTGGTGGGCGTGGTCCCCGCTGCCGGGCTCCACGCCCAGCTCGGCGGCGGCCGCCGCGAAGGCCTCCTCGACGAGGCCGCCGTCGGCGACGGTCGTGCCGGCCATGTCGAGGACGACGAGGCGGGTGTCGGGGGCGACGGGGCGGGTGTCGGGGGCGACGGGGCGGGTGTCGGGGGTCGTCATACGGTTCACCACTTCAGTTCGTTCGCGGTGGTCTCGGCTATCGCGGGCGAGCAGGTCATGCCGCGCCCGCCGGGCCCGGTGACCAGCCACACCCCCTCGCGCACCTGCTCGCGGTGCACGACCTTGCGCGGGTCGGTGCACTGCGCGTACACCCCGGCCCAGCGGCGCCGGATCCTCGGCAGCGCCCGGCCCAGCAGGGACTCGACGACACCGGTGAGGTGCTCGTAGGGGTCCTCGAGCGTGTCGAAGGCGAAGGGGTGCTCGTACTCGTGCGTGTCGCCGATGGTCAGCCCGCCGTCGGCGCGCTGCACCATCAGCAGCTGCATCTTGTGCGCGGCGGCGGTCTCCGCCTGCGGCCGGCGGGCGTTGAGGTCGTCCAGGGCGGGCGAGGCGTACGCCGGGTAGTAGCGGAAGCTGTCGGCGTCGGCGACCGAGGTGGTCAGGGGCTCGCCGAGCGGGTCGGTCTGCATCATCTGCAGCCGCACCCGGCGCACGGGCAGGTCCCCTCCGGTCAGTTCGCGCACCAGGCCGCCGAGCCAGGCGCCGGTGGCCAGGATGACGACGTCGGCGCGGTGCACGTCGCCGTGGTCGTCGCGCACGGCCCTCTCGCCGATCACCTCGCGGACCTCGCGGCCCGGCAGGAAGGTGTAGCGCGGGGACTTCGCCAGCTCGGCGCGCAGGGCGAGCTGCGCGGTGCGCGGCTCCACGGCGGCGTCGCGCTCGCAGTACAGGGCGGCGTCGAACGCTCCGCGCAGAGCGGGGTTCAGCGCGCGGGCCTCGTCCGGGGTGAGCAGCTTGTACCCGCGGTCGGGGGCGTCCTCGCGGGCCACCGCGGCCTCGGCGACGGCGACTTCGAGGTCGCCGCGGACCGGGGTCAGCGAGCCGTTGGGACGAAAGCCCAGCCCGGGCACCCGCGCGCCGATCTCCTGCCACAGCTCGCGCGCCCGCAGGGCCGTCCGGAGTTCCTCACCCCCCGCTCGGCCACTGACCCAGATCTGGCCGAAGTTGCGCAGGGAGGCGCCGCGCGCCTCGCTCTCGCGCTCGATCTGTACGACCTCATGGCCGCGCTGGACTGCTTGCCAGGCATGCATGGTCCCGACCACGCCGCCTCCGACGACTGTCACTCTCACGCCGGTCACGCTCCTCTCGCCCGGGGAACCGGAAGGGTCCGGATACCAACGGGAGCGTGAACGCGCCATCACGTTTGGGCTAGACCCGTTATCTCTTCGTGATCATAGGAGCGAGTGCGGGGCGACTGTTTTCAGCCGCGCAGATGGGTCGTGAAGGAGAACCGGTCCCCCCGGTACAGGCTGCGCACCCGCTCCAGCGGCCTGCCCTCGGCGTCCCGGGAGACCCGGTGGATCAGCAGCATCGGCAGCGCGGGCGGGGTGCCGATGAGCAGCGCCTCGCGCGGGGTGGCCAGCACCGTCTCGATGCGCTCGTCGGCGTCGCCGAACGCGATGCCGCGGCCCTGGAGGTAGCCGTAGAAGGAGGAGTCCGGCTCGAAGCCGGTGTCCAGGTCGGGCACCCGCGCCACGGCGACGTAGGTGCTCTCCAGGCCGACCCGTTCGTCGTCGGCGAGCAGCACCCGCTCCAGGTGCCACACGGGCTCGCCGCGCGTCAGCCCCGTCTCGGCGGCGAGGGCCTGCGGGCACGGGAAGCGGTCCAGGGTGACGAGGGCACGGCCGGGGGTACGGCCCTGACGGCGCACGCCCTCCGTGTAACTGGCCAGGGACAGCGGCTGCTCCAGCTTGGGCCCCGCGACGACGGTGCCGCGCCCCTGCCGGCGCAGCTTGCCCTCCAGCACCAGCTCGCGCAGCGCCTGCCGGACGGTCTCGCGGGCCACGTCGTAGCGCTCGGCGAGGTCGCGCTCGGTGGGGATGACGCCGCCCTCGCCGAGTTCGGCGACGAGGCCGTCGACGCGGGCCTTGACCGCGTAGTACTTCGGGATGCGCCCGTGCTCCGGGATGCCGGAGCGGACGGGGGCGCCGGGGGCCTGGTCGTTGGGGTAGTCCACGCGAGGATCGTCGCAGACGGGGCGGCCCCGCCCGGCGGCGCCTCCGCCCCCCGCCCGGCGGCGCCTCCGTCCCAGTCAGCGGCGCCCCCGCCCCCGGTCAGCGGTGCCTCCGCCCCCCTCAGCGGTCCTCCGTCACCGTCAGCGGCGTCTGCGCAGCGCCAGCAGCGCGGCGCCGCCCAGCAGCAGGGCGACGGTGGCGGCGAGCGCGCCGTCGGCGATGCCGGTACGGGCGAGTTCGTCGGCGGCGAGCGCGCCGGTCGGGGCGGGCGAGGGGGCCGGAGTGGGCGCGGGGGTGGGCCTGGCGGTGGCGGGGGTGCGGGCGGGGCCGGGCGGTGTGCCGCCGGGGTCGGTGCCGGCGTCCCGGCTCGGTGGGGGCGCGGAGGCGTTCCGTACGGCGAAGCGGTAGTCGTTGGACTGGCCCACCCAGTCGCCGTCGTCGTTGTGCCGGCGTACGACCGCGGCCTCGGCGGTGACCTCGTTGGGTACGGCGTCGGCGGTGAACGCCAGCCGCACGCGCACGGTGAGGGTGCGGCGCGGCCCGACGCTGAACCCCGGGAAGTCGTCCGTCTCCCCGAACGCGCCGACCAGTTCGTCCTCGTCGGTCGTCTCGAACCGGACGCCACGGGTGCGGGTGCCGTCGTCGAACTCCAGCCGCGGCTGGGCCGCCGTCAGGGCACGCCGCTCGTCGACCAGGACGACGACCGGGTGGACGGCGGTGCAGGTGCCCCGGGTGGTGTTCGTCAGGTCCAGATACCAGACGCCGTACCCGCCACCGGCGTCGTACGCCGCGGGACCGCCGCGGATCCGGGCCTTCAGCGGGAAGTCACGGGAGCCGGACCCGGCCTCGCAGGCGGGGTCGGCGGCGGGGGCGGGGGCGGCGGCGAGCGTGGGGGTGGCGTGCGCCGGGGGCGTGAGGGCCGGTAACGGAAGCAGGGGCAGCAGCGTGGCGGCTGCCGCCGCGGGGACACGGGTGAGCCGGAACAGTCGCATGATCACATGAGTGTGAGGGGGTGGCCGGGGGCGGCGGAGGAGGCGTACCGAGCAGGCCCCTCGAACGGCGGACGGGAGTCATCCGACCGTCGGCACGAGCAACGGCCACCCAGCCGCTGGGGCCCGCGTCCCGCCCCAAGACGACCCGCCCCTACGCGTCCGCCCCTACGCGTCCGGCCCTACGCATCCCGTCGCCCGAACACCGGCCCCAGTACCAGCTGCCCCGCGCCCGACGCGACCCCCCATTCCCCGCCCCCGGCGATCCGCACGGGGACCGCGCCGCCGGGCGTGCCCTCGCGGACCGCCCGTTCCTGGAGGACCGCCGCCACCCCGCGTACGAAGGTCTCCGGGGCCCGCGCGACGACCCGGCCGCCGAGCAGCACCCCGTCGATGTCGAGCAGCCCGACGAGATTGGCCGCGCCGGCGCCGAGCACCCGCGCGGCCTCCGCCGTCTCCCCGCGCCGTACCGCTCCCAGGCACAGCACCTCGATGCAGCCGCGGTCGCCGCACCCGCACACCGGACCGTCCAGCTGGATCACCTGGTGCCCGAACTCCCCCGCCCCGGTCCGCGCCCCCCGGTGCACGGCCCCGCCGACGACCAGTCCGGCGCCCAGTCCCGTGCCCAGGTGGAGGTAGGCGAAGGAGCCGCCCTCCCCGGCGACGGCGAGGCCGAGCGCGGCGGCGTTGGTGTCCTTGTCGACGACGACCGGCAGGCCGAGGCGCCCGGCGAGCGCGTCCCGCAGCGGGAAACCGTCCCACTCGGGAAAACCGGTCACCCGGTGCAGCACGCCCCGCACATGGTCGAGCGGCCCGGGCAGCGCGACGCCCACGCCCAGCACCGATCCGTCCGCAACGGAACCGGTGAGCGGCCGTACCGCCCGCTCCACGCCGTCCAGCACGGCCGCGGCCCCCGCCCCGAGGTCCAGCGGCGCCCGCTCCTGCCCGACGACCGCGCCGGTGAGGTCGACCAGCACCGCCCGCAGCTCGTCGCGGTCCAGGTGCACTCCGATGGCGTACCCGGCGTCCGGCACGAGCCGCAGCACCGTGCGCGGCTTGCCGCCGGTGGACGCCCGGCGCCCCGCCTCGGTGGCCAGCCCCCGCTCCCGCAGCCGTGCGGTGATCTTGCTGACGGCCTGCGGGGTCAGCCCGGTGCGCTCGGCGAGTTCCAGCCGGCTGATGCCCCCGGCGCCGGCCGTGCGCAGCAGCTCCAGCACGAGCGCGGTGTTGTGGCTGCGCAGGCCCAGCAGATTGACGCCCCCGCCGATCGCGCCGCCGTCGCCGTTGATTGCACCGTTCGTACCGCTCACAGCCCCCATTGTCCCTGCCGCTTGCACTTTGGCAACAGCGTTGCGAAAGTGGGTGGCATGACTGGTACGACAGGCACCCCCCTCCGCGTGGGCCTCATCGGCTACGGCCTCGCGGGCTCCGTCTTCCACGCCCCGCTGATCGCCGCCACCGACGGCCTGACCCTCGACACGGTGGTCACCTCCAACACCGAGCGGCAGGAGCAGGCGCGCACCGAGCACCCCGGTGTGACGACCGTGGCCGGCGCCGAAGAGCTGCTGGAGCGGGCCGGCGACCTCGACCTGGTCGTCATCGCCTCCCCGAACAAGACCCACGTCCCGCTCGCCACCGCCGCCCTGCGGGCGGGCCTGCCGGTCGTCGTGGACAAGCCGGTCGCCGGGACCGCCGCCGAGGCGCGCGAGCTGGCGGCGCTCGCCGAGGAGCGCGGGCTGCTGCTGTCGGTCTTCCAGAACCGCCGCTGGGACAACGACTTCCTCACCCTGCGCAAGCTGGTCGACGAGGGCGCGCTGGGCGACGTATGGCGCTTCGAGTCCCGCTTCGAGCGGTGGCGGCCGAAGCCCAAGGGCGGCTGGCGCGAGTCCGGCGACCCGGCGGAGATCGGAGGTCTGCTGTACGACCTCGGCAGCCACGTCGTCGACCAGGCGCTGGTGCTGTGCGGCCCGGTCACCCAGGTGTACGCCGAGTCCGTGGTCCGGCGCGCGGGCGCGGAGGCCGACGACGACACGTTCCTGGCGCTGACGCACGCGAACGGGGTCCGCTCCCACCTGTACGTCTCCTCCACCGCCGCACAGCTCGGCCCGCGCTTCCGGGTGCTCGGCTCGCAGGCCGGCTACGTCAAGTACGGCCTGGACCCGCAGGAGGCGGCGCTGCGCGAGGGCCGCCGTCCGGGTCCCGGCTGGGGCGAGGAGCCGCCGGAGCTGTGGGGATGCGTCGGCGCCGGGGAGTCCCCGCTGACCGGCGGCGGCCGCGCCGAACCCACCCTGCCCGGCGACTACCCGGCCTACTATGCGGCCGTGGCGAAGGCCCTCACCGGCGCCGGCCCCAACCCGGTGACCGCGCTGGAGGCGGCCGACGCCCTCGACGTACTGGAAGCGGCCCGCCGGTCGGCCCGCGACGGAGTGGCGGTGAACCTGTGATGAGCGCAGTGACCCCGAAGTTCACCCCCGAACTCACCCCGAGCATCGAGGAGCTGGAGGCACAGGAACGCCGCCTGGTCTTCCGGCAGTTCACGCACGACGACGCATGGGCGCTCGGCTCGCTGCTCGTCGGCCTGGCCCGCGAACGGCAGGCCCCGGTCGCCGTCGACATCCACCGGGCCGGCCAGCAGCTCTTCCACGCCGCCCTGCCCGGCTCCACGCCCGACAACGACGCCTGGATCGCCCGCAAGCGCCGGGTCGTGGAGCGCTACGGCAGCGCCTCCTACCTGGTCGGGGCCCGCTTCCGCGCCAAGGGCACCACCTTCGAGGAGTCCTCCCGCCTCGACCCGGACGTGTACGCGGCCCACGGCGGCTCCTTCCCGATCACCGTGGAGGGCGTCGGCGTCATCGGCGCGGTCACCGTCTCCGGGCTGCCCCAGCTGCACGACCACCGGTTCGTGGTGGAGGCGCTGGAGGAGTTTCTGAAGATCTGAGGAGTTCCTGAAGATCTGACGTGCGCCGGGAATCAACCCGGGGATCCCTCCGGTTGGGACTGGCCGTAGACGTGATGATCACGGACCCGCCCGGAGGGACCCATGAGCACGGTGCAGGACAGGATCGGCCGGTACGGCATCTGGAGCGTGGGCCTGCGCTCGGAAGACCCGGCCCGGCGGGAGGAACTGGCCGACGCGGCAGCCGAGTTGGAGTCGCTCGGCTACGGCGCCCTGTGGCTCGGCGGCAGCAGCGCCGTCCACCACGCCGAGCCGCTGCTGGCGGCGACCGGGCGTATCACCGTCGGCACCAGCATCCAGAGCATCTGGCAGCACACGGCCGCCGACACCGCGGCCCGCTTCGCCGAGCTGGAGCGGGCCCGCCCCGGCCGTTTCCTGCTGGGCCTCGGCGTCAGCCACGCCAAGCTGGCCTCGCAGTACCGCCGCCCGCTCGCGGCCCTGGCCGCCTACCTCGACGAACTCGACGCGGCCGGCGTCCCCGCCGAGCGCCGCGTCCTCGCCGCGCTCGGCCCGAAGAACCTTCAGCTGTCCCGGGACCGCGCGGCCGGCGCGATCCCGTACCTGGTCACGCCCGAGCACACCGCCGAGGCCCGCGAAACCCTGGGCGGCGCGCCGCTGCTGGCGCCGGAGCTGAAGGTCGTCCTGGAGACCGACCCGTCCCGCGCCCGCGAACTGGCCCGCGGCGCCCTCGCCCCCTACCTGGGCCTGCCGAACTATACGAACACCTTCCTGCGCCTCGGCTTCACCGAGGAAGACCTCGCGGACGGCGGCAGCGACCGCCTGATCGACGCGGTCTTCGCGTGGGGGACGGAGGACCGGATCCGCGAACGCATCGACACGTACGTCAAGGCGGGCGCCGACCACATGGCGCTCCAGGTGGTGGCCGACGGCCCGAGGGAGAACCTCCCGAGGGAGGAGTGGAGGAGGCTGGCTTCCCTGCTGGGGTAACTGTGAGTCCCCAGGGGCGCGGGGAACTGCGCGACCGGCCACAGACCACCCGCACCCGACGGACAAGCGTGGTTTCCCCGGCCCCCAGCGGAGCGCTCAGGCGTCTTTCAGCTCCTGCCGCTGCCGCCCGAGCCCCTCGACCTCCAGCTCCACGACATCCCCGGAACGAAGGTACGGCTTCGGCTCGGGCTGCCCCATGGCCACCCCGGCGGGGGTCCCCGTGTTGATGACGTCCCCGGGGTACAGCGTCATGAACTGGCTGACGTACCGCACGACCTCCCCCACCGGGAAGATCTGGTCGGCTGTCGTCCCGTCCTGTTTCAGCTCGCCGTTGACCCACAGCTTGAGGGAGAGCGCCTGCGGGTCGGGAACCTCGTCCGCGGTCACCAGCCACGGCCCGAGCGGGTTGAACGTCTCGCAGTTCTTGCCCTTGTCCCAGGTCCCGCCCCGCTCGATCTGCCACTCCCGCTCGGACACGTCGTGGGCGACGGCGTACCCGGCGACATGCGCGAGCGCCTCCTCCGCCGAGCCGAGGTAGCGGGCCGTACGGCCGATGACGACCGCCAGCTCGACCTCCCAGTCGGTCTTGACCGAGCGCCTCGGTACGAGCACCGTGTCGTTCGGGCCGACGACCGTGTCGGCCGCCTTGAAGAAGACCACCGGCTCGGCGGGCGGCTCGGCCCCGATCTCGCGGGCGTGGTCGTGGTAGTTCAGCCCGATGCACACGACTTTGCCGATACGGCCCAGCGGCGGGCCGACGCGCAGCCCGGTCGCGTCCAGCGCGGGCAGCTCACCGGCCTCGGCAGCGGCGCGGATACGGCCGAGGGCCGCGTCGTCGGCGAGCAGCGCGCCGTCGATGTCCTCGACGAGGCCCGACAGATCCCGCAGGGTTCCGTCGGCGTCGAGCAGTGCCGGGCGCTCGGCCCCGGCCGTACCGACTCGCAGCAGCTTCATGGTCGTCACCATCTTCCTCGATCGCGGGCGCCCGGCCGATGGCGCCGCCGGGTGCGGCCGTGGCGCGACAGCCATCGGAGGACTGGTCGATCCTCCAAGAGGGGAGTCCACTCCGCAAGACCCGGTTCACGTACTGGACCGTAGGGTGAGCGCGGCGTGAGCTGGGCGTGAGATGGGCGCGAGCTGTGCGGGTCCGGCGCGGGAGCGGCTCAGCGGTAGAGCGCCGCCCGTTCCACGGCGCTCCACGCCGTGCTGGTCACGACGTAGAGGGCGGCGGCCAGCGGTACGACGGCGACGGTGACGAGGGTGAAGAAGGACATGAACGGCATGACCTTCGTGACGGCGCCGATGCCCGGGACCGGCTCCCCCGCCCCGGCCACCGGCACCGGCGCGTTCTCGGCCATCATTCGCCGGGTGCGCCGGAAGTTGAACACGGCGACGACCGCGACCAGGGCGAACAGGGCCAGGTAGACGAGTCCGGCGCCGCCGAGCGGGCCGCCGGCGGCGAGGGCGTCCGCCCAGCGGTCGCCGAGCGGCGCGGCGAACAGCTGGTGGCCGAGCAGTCCGTTGGTCTCGCCGCCGATGCTGGTGTTGGAGAACAGGTGGTACAGCAGGAAGAACGCGGGCGCCTGCAACAGGCTGGGCAGGCACCCGGACAGCGGGGAGACCTTCTCCTCGGCGTGCAGCTCCATGATCGCCTTCTGCAGCTTCTGCGGGTCCCTGGCGTGCTTGCCGCGCAGCTCGGCGATCCGCGGCTGCAGCGCGGCCTTGGCCTTCTGCCCGCGGGCGGCGGCCCGGGACAGGGGGTGGACCAGCAGCCGGACGAGCATCGTGAACAGCACGATCGCCGCGGCGGCCGCGGAGGCGTGGAACAGGGGCTGGAGCAGCTCGGCGAGCCGCTCGACGAGGTGGGCGAAAACGGACATGGGTGAGTGGCCCTCCGGGGTCACGTCGTGCCGGAACGATGGAGATCGTCGCCTTCGATCAGATCGATGAGATGGATGACACGGATGAGACGAGATCGATGTGATCGAGGCGATCGAGGTGATCGGCATGACGACCCACGCGGGGGACCCGTCCGCCCGGGGGACGGTGGTGGTGCCCGTGGGGAGGGGCGGCGGGATGCCCTACGCGGTGGTCGCCGGGAGGGCGTGTCCGGGTGCCCTGGGCCGGCGGCGGCCGGGCGCGTCGGGATCGCGCTGGGGCAGGAAAGCCGTACGACGGGCACGGTCGCGTATCGCGGTGCGCACGCGGGTGGGCGGCACGACGGGCACGCTGAGCGCGGCGGCCAGCGCGCACACCGCGAGCGCGGAGCCGACGGCGGCGGTCGCGGCGAGGGCGACGGTGGCGGAGAGGCTGCCGGTGTCGAGCAGGGCTATCTGCAGGACGAGGAAGAGCAGCGCGGTGACGGGACGCAGCCCGGCCCAGTCGCGGTTCATCGGCGATCCCCCCGCCCTTTTCGTCGTACGCCGTGTGATGACGTCCCCGTCCAGCCTGTCCGGCCCGTCCGGTGACGGTTCCCGTTTATACAGGATCCGGTTCGAGCGGCTGCAGCAGCCGTCGGGGCTGGAGCAGGGCCCGGCTGACCGGATCCGCCGGGTCGGGGTCGAGTCCCGGCCCCGGCTCCATGACAACGTCCGGGACCGGAACGATGGTTCCGCAGTCGGGGCATTCGCCGTAGGGACCGAGTTCGCGTTCGGTGCCGCAGGTGGCGTGCCTCAGGATGCGCAGCGGCTGCTCGCCGTAGTGCACGCGACCCCACACGCCGAGCGAGCGCAGGGTGGGCCACAGGCCGATGCCGCGCTCGGTGAGGACGTACTCGTCGCGCGGCGGCGACTGCTGGTACCGGCGCTTTCGCAGGATTCCCTGCTCGGTGAGGCTCTGCAGGCGGGCGGCGAGGACGGCGCGCGGGATGCAGAGGTGGACGAGGAAGTCGTTGTAGCGCCGGACGCCGAAGAACGCGTCGCGGATGACGAGGAGCGTCCACCGCTCCCCCACGACCTCCAATGCCCGGGCGATCGAGCACTCCTGCGCCGCGTAGTCCTTGCCCAGTGCCATGAGGCCACTGTACCGATTTCCCCGCAGTAGGTTCAATCACCGAACCTGCCCTGCTACGGTGACGGCGTCCTCGTAGGTTCAATGACCGAACCGTCACGTTCGGGGCCGGCTCCTCCAGGGACCGCACGCAGGTCCCCCGGAGACGTCCCGGAAAGGAAACCGTCATGCCCAGCTCCGACCTCCCCGGCAGCGTCGAGGCGGCCTCCGCACCGCCGGGCCCCCCGGCATCCGGCCCGAGGACGGCTGCCGCTCCCACCGCCGCCCGCCCCCGCGCCACGCTCGCCCTGACCAGCGCCGCCACGGCCATCGCCCTGATGACGTACACCGCGCCGATGGTCACGCTCCCCGACACGGCCGCCGACCTGCACACCCCGCTGTCCGCGCAGGCCTGGCTGCTGAACGGCACCCCGCTCGGCCTCGCCGCCGTCCTGCTGGTCGCCGGCAGCCTCGCCGACGACTACGGCCGCCGCCGGATCTTCACCGCCGGCACCCTGGCCCTCGGCCTGACCACGGCCCTCGGCGCGCTGACCACCTCCACCTGGCTGTTCACGCTGGCCCGCATCGCCCAGGGCGCAGCCAGCGCGGCCCTGCTCGCGAGCAGCCTCGGCCTGATCGTGCACGCGTTCCCCACCCCGCGCGGCCGGCTGCACGCGACCGGCGTGTGGGGCGCGTTCGTCTCCGGCGGCATCGCCGTCGGCCCCCTGCTCACCGGGTCCCTGCCGAACTGGCGGGTGGCGTACGGCGTCCTCGGCGCGGCCGCCGTGCTGACGGCGGCCCTGTCCGCGCGCACCCTGACGGAGTCCCGTGCCCCGCGCGGCGGACGCCCCGACGTGCTCGGCGCCCTCACCTTCGGCCCGGCGCTGGTGGCCCTGGTCGCCGCGCTGACCCTGGGCCGGGACGGCTGGCTGCGCCTGCCGGTGGGCCTGTTGCTGCTGGCCGCGCTCGCCCTGCTCGCCCTGTTCGCGGTGGTCGAACGCCGCACGGCCACCCCGATGATCGACCTGACGCTGCTGCGCCGCCCCGGCTTCCTGGCGTCCTCGGCGGGCGGCCTGTTCACGGGCCTGGCGGTGATCGGCCTGTTCAGCTATCTGCCGGCGCTGCTCCAGCGGACGCTGGGGATGTCGGCGATGGCGACGGCGTGGCTGTTCCTGCTCTGGTCCGGCCTGTCCTTCGTCGTGGCGCTGCAGGCGCGGCGCCTGGCGGGCCGCGTCCCGCCGCGCCTTCAGCTGGCGGCGGGCTTCGTCCTGCACGCGGCGGCCGCCCTGACCATGCTCGGCGCGCTGTCGGCCGGCTCCTGGCCGCGCCTGCTGCCGGGCCTGCTGCTCGGCGGGGTCGGCAGCGGGCTGCTGAACGCCGCGCTCCCGCTGGTCTCGGTCGAGTCCGTGCCGCCGGAGCGCGCGGCGATGGGCTCCGGCGCCCAGCAGACGTTCCGCTACATCGGCTCCTGCGCGGGCGTGGCCCTCACCATCGCCCTGGCGACGTCCACGAAGAGCCTGCCGGACGGCGCGGACGTCGCCCTGCTGGTGTCGGCGGCCCTGGCGGCCGTGGGGGCGGTCGGGGTGGGGGTGTTGCGGGAGCGGGGGTGACGGACCCGGGTGGCTCCGGTGTGGGCTGCGGCCCTGGCCAGCGGACACCTCACTTTTGTCATTCATCGGCAGTACGGTGTCCCCCATGCGCTCCGACACGCCTGCCGAGAACGTCGACCACACCGCCGAAGCGGCACGCCTGGAGCGGACCGCCGGCCTGTATCCCGAGGACGCGGAAGCCCTGCTGCTGCGGGCCGCGGCCCACCTGGAACTCGCCGGCGACCGCCCCGCCGCGACGACCCTCTACGACCGCCTGCTCGCGACGGGGGACTCCCTGGAACACCCCCACCTGGTCCGCGCCCGCAAGGCCGCGAACCTCTGGGAGTACGACCACGAGGCCGAGGCCCGCGCGATCATCGAGGGCATCCGCGTGGCCGCCCCCCGCGATCCGCTGCCGTGGGTGATCGTCGCGGAGGCCCTGGAGTCCCACGACGAACTGGAGGCGGCCCAGGACACGTTCACGCAGGCCGCGCACCTGCTGCTCCCCCCGGAGGGTGAGCCCCCGTACTCCGCGCGCCCCCTCCTCTTCGGCCGCCACCGCGTCCGCCGCATGCTGGGCCTGCCGCACGACGGCTGGGACACCCTCGCGGACACCCTGCACACGGCGCCGGTCCCCCTGGACGAACTCCACGACCCGAAACGCGTCTGGTCCCTGGGCTCCTCCAACCCGGCGGAACTCCAGGCGGAGATCTCCCGCCTCCAGGCCGAACTCGGCACCTACCGAGAGGCCCTCTCCCGCCCGTTCCCGGTAGCCGTCCTCCACTGGCCGGCCTCGGAACTGGCCGAGCTGGTCTCCGACTACCCGACCCTCGCCGAGGAGTACCCCTCCTACGAAGCCCACCTGGCGACAATAGAGACATCCCTGCGCGAACTGGCGACGTCGGGCACGCCCAACCTGGGCATCGTCCGAGGCACGGTCCCGTCCTACGAAGCATTCGCCGCATCCGAGGGCGCCTCCCCCTCGGACGCCACCCTGCTCCCCCAGTACGCAACGACGCTGGCAGCCCGCGGCAGGGCGATGGCCTGGCCCCCGGAGCGGGGAGAGGCGTGCTGGTGCGGGTCGGGGGCGGCTTATGGGGAGTGTCACGGCGCCTAGAACCCACTACGCCTGCCCGGGACAGGGCCCCCACCCGCGCCCCGCAAGCCGCCAACCCACCCGGCGTGCATGCGAGGCGCCGTAGCGTCCCCGCGCACCGGCCACCACCCGAGTAACCGAGCCGTACGCAACCGGGCCCCGCTCCCCTCTCGGCCGCCCGCTCGCTTCTCCCCCGTGCTGGAGCGGTCCGAGTCAAGGGTGGCCCGAAGGGCCATCGCCGAAGGCGACGCGCAGCGCCCTTTACTCGGACCGCGGAAGCACGACACTGCCCAAGAAGCGGGCGGCCCAATGGTGCGACGACAGCATGCCCTGCCTACTCTCTACCGGGCGTGCGCAAGCAACCCCTTTCCCTCAAGGACGCTCCCGGTGTCAGTGACACCTGTTAGAACTGATCGACATCAGGGCTAAGGGCCGTGGGGTCGTGCGCAAGAGCGCAGGTCAAAGTCAGCAAGACAGAGGGGGCCAGGGTGGCGCATTCGGGGGGCGTGAGGAAGCCGGTAGCGGGCGTCTATGAAGAGCTCATCACCGAGGGACTGCACGAGCGGATAGGGGGACTGACCGCAGCAGGATGGAAGGCCATCGATGTCGAGGTCAGTGCGGAATCCACCCCTCACGTGCTGGCTCGCTACATCGGTGAGGCGGTGGCACAAGAGCTGAGCCAGGTCCCGCGCGATCAGCAGGTCACCGTTGCGAACCGCGTCTTGCAGGCGTTGACCGAGACCAAGGCTGGTCCGGAAGCCAGTACCGCGGATGCCATTCTCGAGGGACCACGCCAGTTGATCGCCCTGGCCGAGCAGGAAGCTCCTGGTGTCTACGCCGTACGTCCGCTTACTCCCCTGTCGGAAACCGCCCTCATCACCAACTCACCCGAAGACCCCAGCCTGGGCAGTGAGTTGCGTGCGGAGTTGGCCACAGCCGACCATGTCGATCTGATTTGCGCGTTCGTGAAGTGGTACGGACTGCGAGTCCTCGAAGACTCCCTCCGTGCCGCACGGGAGCGAAACATTCCCATCCGCGTCATCACGACCACTTACATCGGCGCAACCGATCGGCACGCACTAGACCGGCTCGTCCGCGACTTTGGTGCGCAGGTCAAGGTCAACTACGAGCTCCGTTCAACGCGACTGCATGCGAAGGCTTGGCTCTTCCGGCGCGAGAGTGGCTTTGACACGGCGTATGTCGGTAGCTCCAACCTCTCGAAGGCCGCCTTGCTGGACGGGCTGGAGTGGAACGTTCGCCTGTCCTCAGTAGCCACACCCGCGGTGCTCAACAAGTTCGAGGCGACCTTCGATGCCTACTGGAACGACAGCGCATTCGAGGCATACAACCCGGACACCGACGGCGAGCGCCTGGACCAGGCCCTCGCTCAGGCTAGCGGGAGCAGCCCATCAACCGACCTGAAGATCAACCTCTCCGGCTTGGAAGTACGCCCCTTCCCCCACCAGCGGGACATGCTCGAGCGTCTCCGCGTCGAGCGTGAGATCCGAGACCGTCACCGCAATCTTCTGGTTGCGGCCACGGGGACCGGCAAGACGGTCATGGCGGCGTTGGACTATCGGAACCTTCAGCAGAAGCTCTCAGACGCTTATCCCCGGTTGCTGTTCGTGGCCCACCGCAAGGAGATCCTCAACCAGTCGATCCGCACATACCGTGAGGTGCTCGACAACGCATCCTTCGGCGAGCTGCTCTACGGCGGCCAGGACCCGAACGACTGGAACCATGTCTTCGCCAGCGTCCAATCGCTGAACGTGCAGCGACTCGAACAACTCGATCCCGAACACTTCGACATCATCGTCATCGACGAGTTCCACCACGCCACGGCAGCCACCTACCGACGGGTCCTCGATCACTTCAAGCCGAAGGAACTCCTGGGCCTCACGGCGACGCCCGAACGCATGGACGGGCTCAACGTGCAGGACGAGTTCTTTGAGGGCCGCATCGCGGCGGAGATGCGCTTGTGGGAAGCGCTCGAGAACGACCTCCTCTGCCCGTTCCACTACTTCGGCATCCCAGACGGGACAGACCTGACCAACCTCACCTGGCAGCAGGGGTCCTACACGGATCGCGACCTCGACGACCTCTACACCGGCAACCATGCTCGCGCTCGCATCGTCGTCAAGCAGATCCGTGACAAGGTCGCGAACCCCGGCGCCATGCGCGCTCTCGGCTTCTGCGTGACGAAGACTCACGCACACTTCATGGCTGACTTCTTTCAGCAGGCCGGGTTCGCGGCCGTCGCCCTCGACAGCGACTCACCGGCTGACGCACGCGCCCAGGCACTGGCTGACCTCCGAGATGGCCGGCTGCAGGTCATCTTCTCCGTCGACCTGTTCAACGAGGGTCTCGACATACCCGACGTCGACACACTGCTGTTGCTGCGGCCAACCAACAGCGCCACCGTCTTCCTTCAGCAGTTGGGCAGGGGGCTTCGTCGCACCCCCACGAAACCGGTCGTGACGGTCCTCGACTTCATCGGCCAGCACCGGTCGGAGTTCCGATTCGAGGAGCAGTTCCGGGCGCTCACCAACCTCACCCGCAACCGCCTCGTCGACCACATCGAGCACGACTTTCCGCAGCTTCCCTCCGGATGCCAGATCATCCTTGAGGGCAAGGCGAAGGACCTCATCCTTGGCAACATCCGTGCCCAGTTGGGCGCCACGATCAAGACGTTGGTGAAGGAGGTCAAGGACTACCGCGAGCCTCGTCTCGGCGACTTTCTGCGGGAGAGCCGCCGCGAGATCAAGGAGCTGTACAAGAGCGATACTTCTTGGACGACTGTCTTGCGTAGGGCGGGACTGGTAAGCGGCTCGGCGCCGGATGGCGAGGCAGCACTGCTCAAGCGTGTTCATGCCTTCTTGCACGTCGATGATGCTGAGCGGGCCGAGGCCTACCTCCGAGTGCTGGCCGATGACGCTCCTGCCTACGCAAGTCTCACGGCAAAGGATCAGACGTACGCCCGCATGCTCTTCTTCAACCTCTGGGACGATGCAGGCGGCTACACGAGCTTCCAGGATGGCCTTGAAGCTCTACGCGGACAGCGAGCCGTCCGTGACGAACTGCGGCAAGTTCTGGCGTACGTCATCGAGCGGTCCGATCATTACCCGATCGACCTGTCTGGGCCCCACCGCGACCTTCCGCTCAAGGTGCACAGCGCGTACAATCGCTCCGAAATCTTGGCGGCACTGGGTGTTGCCCGCTTCGGCGGCCAGATGCCCCGGTCGTTCGCACAGGGTGTGCAGTGGGTGGAGGACCTCAAGACGGACGCTCTTCTGATCACGCTGGAGAAGAACGAAAAGGACTTCTCCCCTACGGTCCGCTATAAGGACTACGCCCTGAGCCCCACCCTCTTCCACTGGGAGTCTCAGAACGCCACCGCGGAGAACTCAGCCACGGGGCTGCGCTACCAGGAACACGTCCAGCAGGGCAGCCACGTGCTCCTCTTCATGCGCCGCTACAAAAACACCGATATCGGCAAGCCCCAACCGTGGATGCTCCTCGGCCCGGCCACGTACGTCGAGCACAAGGGCAGTATGCCGATGGGCATCACCTGGCGTCTTGAGCATGAGTTGCCAGCCGATGTGTGGACGTACGCAGCCATCGCGGCGAATTAGCCAGCCGACGGCGAGCCACCGCCGCCAACCTGAGCCTCGAAGTGCGTCTGCGCCCGGTCGAGGACGTCATCGGCGTCCCGTCCATGCGTCTGAAGCCAGTGGAGGAGGTCCGTGATGATGTCGATGGCGGCCTCCTCCGCACAGGTGAGCCACAGCCGACCGGTGCCCACGTGATCAGCGCTGCTTTGCCTGCGCTCGACACGACCGCCGTACAAATCCAGTAAGCCTTGCGCTCTGCTGACACGTGGGCACTGCTGCTTCGGTGGCAAGATGAACCGCCCAGCAGTTAACTCGCACCACGTCACCTTTCGATCAGGGTGTAGCTCCACGCCCCAGCGGTCGGCGGTGGCCGCTACGAGAGCCATTCCACGTCCACCTTCACTGTCGGCTGTGGCTTCGACCAGAGTGGGCAGCGCTCGCGTGTCCGGGTCGTGGACCTCGATCCGCAGATACCGTCCGTCCGTGGTGACGGCAAGGGTCACCGGAGTCCCTGGGCCGACATGGGCGATGACATTGGACACCAACTCGGTGACGCAGAGTTGGGAAGACTCCACCAGGTCGGACAGCCGCCACTGCTCCAACTGAAGCCGCGTCAACCGCCGCAGAGAGGACAGCTCGTGGGGCTCCGCTAGGAGCGGCAGCTCCCAGAACCTCGTCATCACCTGGGCCTTCTCGCTTCCACGGTCCATCCAAGTCATCCCCTCACACTGAAGTCATGGCGTGATGTAGTCGGCTACACACATAGAGTTGCACTGAGACTCTCAAAATGAAACTCTCACCAGGAATCTGAGGGCAGCAACGGGAGCGCGCCAACTCGTGAGCGCCCCCGGCGCACACCGTCTTGCCGCCCCACCCGGGCAACGGCGACGATCTGTTGGAGCGACACGGAGGGCCTTTACGCATGGCAGTTGGACCCACGACTCGCAGGCGCCAGCTGGGCGCGGACTTGCGGCGTCTTCGAGAGGCCAAGGGCCTGACCCTGGAGGAGGCCGGCGCCCGCGTCGGCATCTCCAAGGCCACGCTGAGCCGCTATGAGACCAAGGAGGGAACGGTTAAGTGGCCTGCCGTGGATGCTTTGTGCCGCGAGTACGGCGCATCAGACGCGGAACGGCTCGCCCTGGTTGAGCTCGCAAAGGGCGCCAAGATTCAGGGGTGGTGGCGATCTCTGGCCGACCCCATCCCCGACTCCATGAACCTCATGCTCACACTCGAGGACGAGGTGGTCCGAGAGGACCACTACGCCTGCATGTACATCCCTGGACTGCTCCAGACCCGGGCTTACGCGGAGGCGGTTCACCGCGCCTCGGACGTTCAATGCCCGGAACGGGAAGTGCAGCACATGGTCGACATCCGTATGAAGCGGCAAGAGCTGCTGGAGCGGGAGGAGCCTCCGCACATCTGGTGTGTCATCGATGAGGCGGCTCTTCGTCGCCAGGTGGGCGGCCCTGACGTCATGCGGGAGCAACTACGTCACCTGCTGGTCAGCTTGGAGCGGCCACGGGTGACCGTCCAGGTCTTGCCCTTCTCAAAGGGCGCCCACGCAGCCGCCGTCGGTAGCTTCGCCGTTCTCCGTGGTCCCTCTCCTGAACTGGACGTTGTGTACGTCGACTTGCTCAGCGGCGGGCTCTTTATGGAGAAGCCCAAGGAACTGGAGCGCTATAGGTTGGCGTTCGAGTACCTCAGCGCACAGGCACTCGACCTCGAGTCCTCGGCGGACATCATCGATCACATAAGCAGGGAGCTCTCATGACGGCGCAGTCCACGCCTCAGTGGTTCACATCCTCCTACAGCGGCGGCAGCGGGACCGAGTGCGTGGAGTGCGCCCATGTGGAGAGCGGCACGCTGGTGCGGGACTCCAAGATGGGTGACGGTGACGTCCTAGCTGTTCCTGCTGAGGCGTGGCGCGCTTTCATACAGTGGTCAACCGCTGTCGGAAGTGCCTGAGGTCTGCGCCTCCCATAGGAACCCCTTGACCGCCGCGTACACATCCCCCGGCGCATCCAGATGCACGTCATGCCCCGCCCCCGCGAGCACCTCCACCCGTGTCTCCGGGCGGCGGGACTGCATCTCGTCCGCCTCCTGCGGGCGCATCGTGCCCTTTTCGCCGCGCAGGAGCAGGGTTGGGCAGGTGATGCGGGACCAGTCCGACCAGTAGTTCTCCGTGGCCAGTTCGGTCACCGCCGCGATCATCGTGGCGCGGTCGACGCGGGCGTAGAGGCCGTCCTCGCGTGGTTCCAGGCCGCGTGCCCACGCCTCGTGGCCGAAGAAGGACGTCGCCGCGGAGAAGGTGGGGAACGGGACCGGCCAGCTGTCCAGCCATCGCGCGATGTCCCCCGGTAGTGACGGGTTGGCGCACGCCGGGCCGGCTTCGATCAGGGTCAAGTGGGCGACGAGGGTGGGGTGGCGGGCGGCCAGGAGCAGGGCTGTCAGGCCGCCCAGGGACTGGCCGATCAGCGAGACCGGGGGCAAGGACAGGTGGTCGATCAGGGTCGCCGCGTCCGAGACCGCCGCCGCGCGGGTCATGTCCGCCGGGGTGCGGGTGCTCGCGCCGTGGCCCCGGGCGTCGTAGCGGATCACCCGGTGGCCGCCGGACAGGAGGCGGGCGGTCAGGTCGTCCCATTCGCCCAGGTGGCCTGCCAGGCCGTGGAGGAGGAGGACCGGCGGGCCGGACCCGCCGGGGTTCTGGTCGTCGTAGGCCAGGCGCGTGCCGTCCGCCGTCGTCAAGGAGCGCACAGGGCAGTGTCCTTCGGGTGGCCCGGCCGACGCCAGTCCCTGTGTGGGGTCGGCGCTCGGCGCGGGCCCCCGTGGCTAGTGGTGCGGCGCCAGGTCCGCTCGGCCGAACAGCAGGGCGTAGCCCGGCGGGAGTTCGGCGAGGATACGGGTCGTCAGGTCTTGCCCTATCAGGGGCGGCAGGACGCTCAGGACCGAGCTGACGTCCCAGCGGGCGGTCGCCGGGGTCGCGCCCTCGATGCGGGCCGCCACCGAGTCCACGAACTCCGCCGCCGTCAGACGGCGGGTGGCCGGGATCTGGGAGGCGACCACGCAGGCCGCCTCGGCGGGGAGGGTCTGGGCGAGGGCCACGCGTTCCTCACCGATCACATGGCCGCCGAGTGCCGACAGGACGACCCGGGTGACCGTCTCCGCCTCCCCTCTCGTCGGATACTGGCCCATCTCCTTCACCGCATCGACCAGCGCCCGCCAGCCGTCGTCCCCTTGCACGGCCGCGCGGGGCAGCGGCGATGCGGGCGTCGGTACCCTCAACGGCGTCGTCTTCGGCTGCAGTGTCGTCGTATTCGGCACCGTCGTCGTCATGTGCGGCGTCCTCCTCCGGATCCCGATGTTCGCGGGCGCTGGTGTGCGTCGAGCCGTAGCGCCCGTAACCGAATCCCCTGCGCAGCGGTTCGTACACGTCTCACATCTCAGATATGGCGTAAAACCCTCGGGTCAGGGTGAGCGAGGGTGGTGGTGCGGGTCGGGGCCGTTTCCCGGGCCCCGACCCGCTGAGTTCCGCGGTCGGCCGTTCAGTTCCGCGGTCAGCCGTTCAGTTGCTTGCGCTGTTCGCCGCCTCCGCTGACCCGGATGCGGCGCGGCTTCGCCTGTTCCGCCACCGGGATGCGCAGGGTCAGCACGCCGGCCTCGTACGACGCGTCGATGCGTTCCGTGTCGAGCGTCTCGCCGAGGAACAGCTGGCGGGTGAAGGTGCCGGTGGGCCGTTCGGCGACGAGCATCTCGGCGTCCTGGGGCGCGGGCGACCTGCGTTCGGCGCGGACGTTGAGGACGTTGCGCTCGACGTCGAGTTCGATCGACTCGGGGTCGATGCCGGGGAGGTCGAAGTGGACCAGGAAGTCGTCCCCGGACCGGTAGGCGTCCATCGCCATCGCCGTGGGGCGGGCCATGGTGCCGAAGACCTGCTGCGTGACCCTGTCGAGCTCACGGAACGGGTCGGTACGCATGAGCATCACTGGTCACTCCCTTCCGTGCCTGCGTGTGTACGTGGTGCCTCATGCGGGGCTTCTCTTTTTATATAACTCCGGGGAGGAAAGTTGACAAGGGGGGACTCAGGAACGGGCGTCGGGGAGGCCGGGGTTAGCCTGCGAGGGCAGACCGGACACAGGAGGCAGGCATGGCGAAGGTTCCCAGCTCGGTGGTCGCGGCGAGCGGACTCGTCGGCGGGTACGGCGTGGCCCGCTGGACCAGGAAGCGGCAGCTCGGGGGTGCCGTGCTGGCCGTCGCCGGGGCGGCCGCCGCCCAGCAGTGGCGCGCCCGGGCCGGTGGCAGGGCCGCGGGGGCGCTGACCGCCGCGTATCTCGCCGCCTTCGCCGGGTCGCACCCGCTGGCCAAGAAGGTGGGCGTTTGGCCGGCGGTCTTCGGTGTCGCGGGCGCGGTCGCCCTCGCCTCCTGGGCCGTCGCCGACCGCGACGCCAACCGCCAGTCGTAGGCGACGGTGAGCAACGACCGACGCCCGCGGTGACCCACGTGATCCACGTGGCCCACGGCGGGCGTCGGCGTCACCGCCCCGTCAGCGCTATGCCGTAGCCGGCTTGGAGCCCGGGGACCCCGTGCGCCCCGACGCCGTACCGGAAGTGCCCGTCGCCTTCTTCGCCACCGCCGTCAGCGGCTGCGCGATGTCCTCCAGCGAGCGGCGTTCCGCGTTCACCGCGAGGAACGCCGCCACCAGTCCGGCCGCGCACATCAGCGCCGCGCCGATGGAGAACGCCAGCACCGTGTCGCCGACCTTGCCCGTGCCCGTGAGGTCGGCGAACAGCATGGGTCCGCTGATACCGCCGGCGGCCGTGCCGAGGGCGTAGAAGAAGGCGATGGACATCGCCCGGGTCTCCATCGGGAAGATCTCGGACACCGTCAGGTACGCGCTGCTCGCGCCCGCCGACGCGAAGAACAGCACCGCGCACCAGCAGGCGGTCAGCGTCGTCGCGTTCAGATGGCCCTGGTCGAACAGCCACGCCGTGCCGAACAGCAGCAGACCGGACAGCAGGTAGGTCGAGGAGATCATCACCCGGCGGCCGACCGTGTCGAAGAGCTTGCCGAGCAGCAGCGGGCCGCAGAAGTTGCCGACCGCGATGACGGCGAAGTAGTAGCCGGTGTGGTCGGCCGGCACGTCGAAGAACGTCGTCAGGATCGCGCCGAAGCCGAAGGTGATCGCGTTGTACAGGAAG
Source organism: Streptomyces sp. NPDC097129 (assembly GCF_055668065.1). Lineage (NCBI taxonomy): Bacteria > Bacillati > Actinomycetota > Actinomycetes > Kitasatosporales > Streptomycetaceae > Streptomyces > Streptomyces sp. NPDC097129. The sequence continues at coordinate 1,156,364 of NZ_JBVOQE010000001.1, forward strand.
GCCTGGCCGATGAAGAGCGAGAAGCCGAGGATCGAGCGGCGGCGGTAGCGGGCGAAGACCGTGCGGGCGATCTCCACGAACGACACGCCGCGACGCTGGTGGATGGTGATCTCACCCTCGGGCTCGGGCAGCCGCGCGCCGCCCGCTTCCGACTCCACCCGCTGTTCGATGGAGGTGACGATCTCCTCCGCCTCCCGGTCGCGGCCGTGGATCAGCAGCCAGCGCGGGCTCTCCGGGACGTGACGGCGTACGAGGAGGATGACCAGGGCGAGGACGGCGCCGAGCGCGAACGTCAGCCGCCAGCCGACGTCCTTGGGCAGGATCGCGGTGTTCAGCGCGAGGATCGACAGCAGGGAGCCGCCGACCGCGCCGAGCCAGAAGCTGCCGTTGATCATCAGGTCGACGCGGCCGCGGTAGTTCGCCGGGATCAGCTCGTCGATCGCGGAGTTGATGGCCGCGTACTCGCCGCCGATGCCGAAGCCGGTGAGGAAGCGGAAGAGGAAGAACCACCAGGCGTCGAAGGAGATCGCGGTCAGCGCGGTCGCCGCCAGATACACCGCCAGGGTGATCATGAAGAGTTTTTTACGGCCCCAGCGGTCGGTCAGCCGGCCCCAGAACAGGGCGCCTACGCAGGCACCGGCCACATACAGGGCCGCGGCGGTGCCGGTGATCTGGCCGGAGCTGATGTCCAGGCCGCTGCCGGACTCCGACAGCCGGCTGGCGATGTTCCCGACGACGGTGACCTCAAGGCCGTCCAGGATCCATACGGTGCCGAGGCCGATGACGATCGTCCAGTGCCAGCGGGACCACGGCAGGCGGTCGAGACGGGCGGGGATGTTCGTGGTGACAGTACGGCCGGTCTCGGCCTCCGCGCTGGTCATGGGCACCCTCCTCCTTGAGCGAACCGCTCGATCGGGTGCCCGCCCCGCGTCTGTTTACGCTCCCAGCGCCTGCGTCACGATGTAGATCAGCAGGCCGGCCAGGGAGCCCACGACGGTGCCGTTGATCCGGATGAACTGCAGGTCGCGGCCGATGTGCGCCTCGATCTTGCGGGTGGTGTGCTCGGCGTCCCAGCCGGCGACGGTGTCCGTGATGAGGGAGGTGATCTCCTTGCGGTAGGTGGTGACGACGTGCACGGCGGCGCCCTCCAGCCAGCGGTCGACCTTGCCCTGCGTGGCCGGGTCGGACGCCATCCGGGCGCCGAGGGCCAGCAGGGAGGAGCGCACCCGCAGCCGCAGCTCGCTGCGTTCGTCCTCCGCCGCGGAGACGATCATGGAGCGGACGGCGGTCCACGCGGAAGCGATCAGGTCCTGGACCTCGCCGCGGCCCAGCACCTCCCCCTTGAGCCGCTCCACCCGGGAGCGGGTGTCGGTGTCGGACTGCAGATCGCCCGCGAAGTCGGTGAGGAAGCGGTCCAGGGCGCCGCGCGCGGGGTGCGAGGGCATGTCGCGCATCTCGGCGCAGAAACGCAGCAGTTCCTTGTAGACGCGCTCGCCGACCTTGCGGTCCACGAACCGCGGGGTCCAGCCGGGCGCACCGCCCTGGACGGCGTCCATCACGGAGTCGCCGTGCAGCACCAGCCAGTCGTGGGCGCGGGTGACGATCAGGTCGACGACGCGTTTGTGGCCGCCGTCGGCGACGACCTTCTCCAGCATCTTGCCGAGGCCGGGAGCGATCTCCCGGGCGCCCGCGCGCCGGGTGATGGCCTCGCCGACCACCGCCTGCACGTCGGAGTCGCGCAGCACGGTCAGCGCGCCGCGCAGGGCCGTGGACAGCTCGGCGGTCACCCGGTCCGCGTTCGCGGGTTCGGCGAGCCAGGCGCCGAGGCGGCTGCCGATGCCGACGGCGCGCAGCCGCTGCCGTACGACGTCCTCGGAGAGGAAGTTCTCGCCGACGAACTCGCCCAGGGAGACGCCCAGCTGGTCCTTCTTGTTCGGGATGATCGCGGTGTGCGGGATGGGCAGGCCCAGGGGGTGGCGGAAGAGGGCGGTGACGGCGAACCAGTCGGCGAGCGCGCCGACCATGCCGGCCTCGGCGGCCGCGGCGACGTAGGCCGCCCAGGCGCCCGCGCCGGAGTCGTCGGCCCACCGGGCGAGGACGTAGACGACGGCGACGAGGAGGAGCAGACCGGTCGCGGTGAGTTTCATACGGCGCACGCCGCGGCGGCGTTCCTCGTCGGCGGGGCCGAAGGCGGTCATCGCGCGCGTGGGCGTCTCGCTGGCCTTTATCTCCGGTTCCATCCGCTCCGTCCGCTCCGTCCGATCATGGTTTCTTCGTCCATTGTCTCTTTCCGGATCCGTCCCGTGTCTCTTTCCGGATCCGTCCCGCCCGCAGGAGCGACTCCGGGCGCCGGTGAAAGGTTCCCGGCCGGCCGCACCCGGCCCCGGCCGTCCCCGCCTTCTCCCCCGTGCCGCATCATGAGGTGATCCTTTCGGAGTACCGGGCACCCGCCCCGGGCTCCCGTGGTCCGAGGAGACACATACCCCCATGACCAGGCGTCACGGTTATGCCCTGCTCTGCGCGATCGCCGGCCTCGTCACGGTCGTGGCCGCCGGCATCTACGCCGCCGTGGACAACGGCTTCCCCGGCCGGGCCGGGACGGCCTCCACTCCGCACGACTCCGCCCACCCGGCCTCCACCGGGCTGTGGGTCGGCGCCTGGTCCGCCTCGCCGTCCGGCCATGAGCCCGGCACCGACGCCAGGGGCGTGGCCGGACGGTCGGTGCGCAACGTGGTGCACACGGGCGCCGGCGGTACGAGTGCCCGGATCACGCTGTCCAACCTCTACGGCAGGACACCGCTGACCCTCACCGACGTCTCCCTCGCCGTCGCCGCCGGAAACGGCACGGCCGCGGCGCGGCCCGGCAGCATGCGGCGGCTGACGTTCGGCGGGGCCCCACGGGTCGTCGTCCCGGCCGGCGGCCAGGTCGTCAGCGACCCCGCGCGGATGGAGATCCCGCCGGACAGCGACGTACTGGTCAGCACCTACTCCCCCACCCCGTCCGGGCCCGTCACCATCCACCGGGTGGCACGGCAGATCTCCTACGCCGCCGACGGCGACCACGCGCGCAGCGAGAGCGCCGGCCCGTACCGCACACGCGTCACGTACTGGCGTTACCTGACCGCGCTGGACGTGCTGAGCGGCGACTCCGACGGCACCGTCGTCCTGTTCGGCGACTCCATCACCGACGGGACGGGGTCGACGCAGGGCGCCGACCGCCGCTGGCCGGACGCGCTGGCGGACCGGCTGCGGACCGCGCTGCGCGAGGGCGAGGACGTGCCGCGCTACGCCGTGGTCAACGCCGGCATCAGCGGCAACCGCGTGCTGGTCGACGGGGACGGCGTGTCCACGGACAACCCCAGCGCCCTGCACCGTTTCGGGCGGGACGTACTCGGCCGCCCCCACGTGAAGGCCGTCGTCATCGACGTCGGCGTCAACGACATCCTGCGCCCGCGCCGGCCCGCCGACGCCGCGCACATCGTCGACGGGCTGCGCGCCCTGGTGCGCCAGGCCCACGCGCACGGGCTGAAGGTGATCGGGGCGACGCTGACGCCGTTCGCCGGGCACGCCTGGGACACGCCCGAGCGGGAGAGCGTACGCCGGCAGGTCAACGCGGAGATCCGCGCGGGCCGGGTGTACGACACGGTCGTCGACTTCGACAAGGCGCTGCGCGATCCGTACGACCCGCGGCGGCTGCGCGCGGAGTACGACTGCGGGGACCATCTGCACCCCAGCGACCGGGGCTACCGGCACATGGCGGACGTCCTCGACCTGCGCCGGCTGACGGAGCGCCCCGCGGCGACGGACCGGGCGGCGGCGTAGGGCACCGCCGCGAGGCCGGGACGGTGCAGGCGACGCGGGCCGCGGCCCTCGTCGCGGGCGGCGCGGGCGGGGGCCCTCGTCGCGTGCGGCGCCGGCGGGGGCCCTCGTCGCGTGCGGCGCCGGCGGGGGCCCTCGTCGCGGGCGGCGCCGGCGGGGGCCCTCGTCGCGGGCGGCGCCGGCGGGGGCCTAGTGCTCCCAGCGCCGCCTGCGGTCCCGGCCCTCGCGGCGGGCCTCCCGGCGTTCCCGGTGCAGTGCGCGGCGGTCGTTCAGCAGGTCGCGGTGGTCCTCGCGCATGCGGCGGTGCGCCTCGCGCACGTCCTCGTGAAAGCCGGACTGGATCTCGCGGAGCGACTGCCCGCGGTCGAGCCTGTCGCGGCGGCGCTCCTCCTTCAGCCGCTGCCGCTCCGCGCGGGGCAGCTTGCGCTCGACACCGACGCCGCCCCAGAAGGCGAAGCCGGTGACGATCACGCGGGGGCCGCCCGGGTCGCCCACGACATCGGCCTCCGTCTGGTCGAAGCCGCCCATGACGCCGATGCCGCGGACGACGACCTCGACGCCGGGCGGCACGACGATGTTCACCCCGCCCATGATCGCGACGCAGTTGATCACGACCTCGCGGTCCGCGAACAGCGCGTCGCGCAGGTCCAGTTCACCGCCGCCCCAGAAGGCCACGCAGTCCATGCGGCGCGGCACCGTCCAGCGGCCCTTGCGCTGGAAGCCGGACATGACGGCCACGGCCCACTGCGAGGAGCCGCCGCCACCGACGATCCGATCCCGCCAAGTCCCGCTGCTCTCGGGCTCCTTGATCAGGGAGACGGCCGGGGAGGCCGCGCCCCCGGCCGGCAGGTCACGGGTGATCGGGGCCAGCTGGCCGTAGGTGCGCGCCTTGTACGTGGCGTCCAGCCGTTCCTCGAACTCGGCCATGTCCAGGCGTCCCTCGGCGAGGGCGTCCCGCAGGATCTCGGCGACCCGCTCGCGATCGGCGTCGGAGGCGCGAAGGTCCGGGACAGCGTCGTCGGTCATGCCGGAAGCCTACGAGACGCACCGGTCGGCGGCTACGACACCGACTCCTCGGCCGGACGCGGCGGCTCCTGGGCCGGACGCGGCGGCTGCCCGGCAGGACGGGACGGCTGCTCCGCGTACATCCGTGCGATCACGGCCTCGATGTCCGGTTCGCGCACCGACAGATCCACCAGCGGATACCGCGTCGCGAGCCGGGCCACCAGCGGCGCCGCCGACTCCGACGCCGGGAAGGCCAGCCACTGGCGCGGGCCCTCCACCCGGACCACCCGCGCGGGAGCGGGCGCGTCGATCGGCGGGAGTTCGCGCTCCAGGTCGATCACGAGGGTGCGCTCGCTCTCGCCCGCCTCGTGCAGACCGGCGAGCGGGCCGTCGTACATCAGACGGCCGTGGTCGATGACCATCACGCGCGAGCACAACTGCTCGATGTCCTGAAGATCGTGCGTCGTCAGCAGGACCGTCGTGCCGCGCTCGGCGTTCAGATCCCGCAGGAAGGCGCGGACCTTCGCCTTCGACACCACGTCCAGGCCGATCGTCGGCTCGTCCAGGTACAGCACCTCCGGATCGTGCAGCAGCGCCGCCGCGATGTCGCCGCGCATCCGCTGGCCCAGCGACAGCTGACGCACCGGCACGTCCAGCAGCTCGCCCAGTTCGAGCAGTTCGACACAGCGCTCGAGGTTCTCCCGGTAACGGGCGTCCGGCACCCGGTACATGCGGTGCACCAGCCGGTAGGAGTCGATCAGCGGCAGGTCCCACCACAGGGTCGTGCGCTGCCCGAAGACCACGCCGATACGGTGCGCGAGCCGGGTGCGCTCGCGGGAGGGGTCGATGCCGGCGACGCGCAGCCGGCCGCCGCTCGGCGTGAGGATGCCGGTCAGCATCTTGATCGTGGTCGACTTACCGGCGCCGTTCGGGCCGATGTAGCCGACCATCTCACCGCGCGCGACCGTGAAGGACAGCGCGTCGACGGCCCGCACCTGCCGCCGCTCCCGCCGCAGGAACCCGCTCCTGCGGCGCACGTCGAAGACCTTCTCCACCCGGTCGACCTCGATGAACGCTTCGCTCACGGCCCCTCAGCTCCCTGTACTCCGGTACGCCCGCAGCCCCGCACGCCAGGCGACCCCGGCCAGGGCACAGCACGCCACCGCCACCAGCGGCGGCGCGAACGCCACCCAGCGGGGCAGGTCCAGCGGCATCGGCAGCCCGAGGACGTAGGCCGCCGGCAGCCAGTTCACGAACGCCAGCGGCAGCACGAACACCACCCCGCGCACCAGCTCCGCGGCGAACACCGTCGGGGGGTACTGCAACAGCGTCGTCCCGCCGTAGGTGAAGGCGTTCTGCACCTCCGAGGCGTCCTGCGCGACGAACTGGAAGGCCGCGCCCGCCACGAACACCGCGCAGAAGATCAGCGAGCCGCTGACCAGCATCACCGGCATCAGCAGCAGCCGCGACGGCGTCCAGTCGATGTCCAGCCGCAGCAGCGCCCAGCCCAGCACCAGCGCGCCCTGGGTGACCCGGCCCAGCCGGCGCAGGCCGAACCGGTCGGCGGCGACCTGCGCCAGCACCGGCGCGGGACGCACCAGCAGCACGTCCAGGGTGCCGTCGCGCACGCGCCGGCCGAGCCGGTCCATCGAGCCGATGGCGAGGTCCGCCCCGCCGAAGGCCACGGAGGAGGCACCGTAGAGGAAGGCGACCTGCGTGAGCGAGTAGCCGCCGAGGGCGTCGACGCGGGAGAACATCAGCAGGATCGTGACGAAGTCCAGGCCGGTCAGCGCGAAGTTGCCGAGCGTGGTCAGCACGAACGAGGTGCGGTAGGCGAGGGTGGAGCGGATCCACATCCCGGCGACCAGCCGGTACGTCCGCGCCGCGTCCCGCACCCGGGCCGGCTCAGCCACCCTGGACCACCACCCTGCGCGTCGCCGCCGTATGCACGGCCCGTCCGGCCGCCAGCAGCGCCACGGCCCAGCCGGCCTGGAAGGCGTACGTCCGCCACGGGCCGGCGTGTCCCAGCAGCACGTCGGCCGGCGCCTGCAGCAGCGACGACCAGGGCAGGGCGCGCACCACGTCGCCGAACGCGCCCGGGAACAGGTTCAGCGGCAGCAGCATCCCGGAGAAGAAGGTCCCGGTGATCATCATCATCTGGGTCACTCCACTGCCGTCCAGCAGCCAGAACGCGGTCAGCGCCACCAGGTAGCGGATGCCGAAGCCGACCACCATCGCCAGCGCCACGGCGAGCAGGAAGGCGGCCCAGGTCGCGACGTCCGTGGGCAGCGCCACCGGGAAGAACAGCGCGCCGAAGGTGAAAGGGATCACGCCGCGCCCGAGCAACTGGAAGCAGGCCCGGCCCACGTCGGCGGCCAGCCACCACAGTTGCAGGTCGGCCGGGCGGTAGAGGTCGATCGCGATGTCGCCGGTGCGGATGCGCTCCATCAGCTCGTCCTCGACACCCCCGCCGCCGATCGCGAGGGTCGACAACAGCGCCTGCCCGAGCCATACGTACGTCGTCGCCTGGGCCTGGTCGTAGCCGCCGAGGTGGGGTTTCTCGCCCCACAGGGCCAAGTAGGTGTATACCAAGATCAACCCGAAGACGGTGTTCGTGAACACCCCGGCGACCGTGGCCGCCCGATACGTCGCGTACCGTCTGAAACCGCCCGCCGCGACGGCCGCGTACAACCGCCCCGCTCCCACGCCGACGACCTCCTGGCTCGTCCCGGCACCGAAGCGCAGGAGCCTAGTGCGTGTCCGCCGCGGTCCGCCACGCGTTTTCCGGCCGGAGGCGCAGCGGTGCGGGACCCCGGGAACGAAACGCCCGCTGCGAGAGTCTTCAATGGGGGCGCCGGCGGCGTAAGTGGGCGCAGACGGCGCATGTGGGCGCCGGTAGGCGTAGTAGGCCGTACGGGAACGTACGACGCGAAAACAGGAGTCCGTGCACGAGATGAGCGACGAGCCGCAGCAGCCGAACCCGGGCTCGGCGAAGCAGGAGCCCGGGCCGGGCGCCGACCCCAAGGCCGCCCGAGCCGCCAGGGCCGCGCGGCGCGCAGCGGCAGCCGCGCGGCCGACGGGGGGCGCGGGGGCAGGAGCCGACGCGCGGCCGACGGGGGGCGCGGGGGCAGGAGCCGACGCGCGGCCGACGGGGGGCGCGGGGGCAGGAGCCGACGCGCGGGCAGAGCGGGCCACGCCGTCGTCGGGAGACACGCCGTCAGGGAGTGGCGAGTCGCCTGCGCGGGACGCGCGGTCGGCGGGCGACGCGCGGGCAGCGCGGGACGCGCGGGCAGCAGGCGATGCGCGGGCGGCGGGCGACGCGCGGGCGCCGCGGGAAACCTGGTCGCAGGGCGACGCGCGGACCGCGCGGGACGCCCGGTCGGCGGGCGACGCGCGGGCAGCACAGGCAGCAGGCGACGCGCGGGCACCGCGGGACACGCGGTCGCAGGGCGACGCGCGGGCGCGGGACGCGCAGGCAGCAGGCGATGCGCGGGCAGCGCGGCCGGCGGGCGACACGCGGGGCGCGCAGGCAGCGGGGGCCGAGGTGCCGGCGCGAGGTTCCGGGAAGACGCGGGCTGCGGCAGCCGGGCGCGCCGCCGTGGGCGCCGGGGCGGGACAGGCCAGCGGTACGCAGGCCGCCGGTACGCAGGCCGCCGAGACCGGTGACGCCGGGCATGCGGCCGAGGCCGCGCGCACCCGGGACACGCGGCAGGGCGCCAAGGGCACCGCCGCCGGGCGGGGCCCGAAGGGCACGGCGCGGGGCATCGCCGCCGGGGACTCCGCGGACGGCGCGCGGTCCGCCGGGGCCGACTCAACGGACCGGGACTCCGACTCCACCCAGGTCCTCCGGGCCGTCGGCGCGAAGCGGACCCCGAAGGGCACGGCTCGGAGCATCGCCGTCGCGAACTGCGCGGACGGCGCGGACGGCGCGGACGGCGCGCGGTCCGCCGGGACCGACTCGACGGACCGGAACTCCGACTCCACCCAGGTCCTCCGGGCCGTCGGCGCGAAGCAGACCCCCAAGGGCACGCGAGCCCCGGGCGAGACGCAGGCCCCCAACGGCACGCGGACCCCGGGCGGGGCACAGACCCCCAACGGCACGCGGACCCCGGACGGGACGCAGGCCCACACCGGCACGCGCGCCCCGGGCGGGGCGCAGGGCGGCAAGGCCGAGGCGACCGGACACGTCGTCCCCGGCGACGCGCAGACCGGCAGGGGCGACCGCGCCGCGCAGGCCTCCGCGCGGGGCGCTGCCGCCGTGCCGGCCGCGAACGCCGTGCGGGCCGCGGCCTCCCCCGGTGCCGCAGGCGCGGCGGCGGCCGCCGGTACCGCCGGCGCGTGGGGCACCACCAGCGCCCGCAGCGGCGCGGCCGCGGGCGCGCAGGGTGACGGCCCCGCCAGGCACACCGCGGCCATGCAGGCCGCCGGAGCCGACGGAACCTCGCAGACCACGGCCATGCAGGCCACCGGCGCCGGTGGAGCAGACGGAACCGGCGGAGCCTACGGCGGCGGTGGCGGAGCGGGCGGCGACGGCGGCGGCGACGGCGGCGGCAAGAAACGCAGGCGTCCCCGCCGTACCGGATGGCGGCGGCTGCTGCCCACCTGGCGGATGGTGCTCGGCACCTTCGTCATCGGCGTGCTGCTGGTCGTCGGGCTGTTCTTCGTCGGCTACTCCATGGTGAAGATCCCCTCGGCGAACGCCGTGGCCACCAAGCAGGCCAACGTGTACCTGTACGCCGACGGCACCGAGATCGCCCGCGACGGCGACATCAACCGCGAGAACGTCTCCCTCGCCCAGGTCTCCAAGGCCGCCCAGCACTCCGTGCTCGCCGCCGAGGACCGCGACTTCTACACCGAGTCGGCCGTCGACCCCAAGGCCATGGTCCGCGCCGCCTGGAACACCGCCACCGGCAAGGGCAAGCAGTCCGGTTCCACCATCACCCAGCAGTACGTGAAGAACTACTACCTGGGCCAGGAACAGACCGTCACCCGCAAGGTGAAGGAGTTCTTCATCTCGATCAAGCTCGACCGCGAGAAGAGCAAGGACGACATCCTCGAGGGCTATCTCAACACCAGCTTCTTCGGCCGCAACGCCTACGGCATCCAGGCCGCCGCCCGCGCCTACTACGGCATCGACGCCATCGACCTGAACGCCGCCCAGGGCGCCTACCTCGCCTCCCTGCTCAACGCGCCCAGCGAGTACGACGTCACCGCCCACCCGGAGAACCGCGGCGCCGCCGAGGCCCGCTGGAACTACGTCCTGGACGGCATGGTCAAGAAGGGCTGGCTGCCCCAGGCCGAGCGGACCGGCATGAAGTTCCCGGCGCCGAAGCAGGCCACCGCCTCCACCAGCATGTCCGGCCAGCGCGGCTACATCGTCGACGCCATCAAGGACTACCTGCGCACCAACAAGATCGTCGACCCCGACGACCTCGAACGCGGCGGCTACCGCATCACCACCACCCTGCAGAAGGACAAGCAGGACGCCTTCGTCGCCGCCGTCAACGACAAGCTGATCAGCAAGCTCGACAAGGAGAACAACAAGGCCGACCGGTACGTCCGGGCCGGCGGCGCCTCCGTCGACCCCAAGACCGGCAAGGTCGTCGCCATGTACGGCGGCATCGACTACGTCAAGCAGTACACCAACGGCGCCACCCGCGGGGACTTCCAGGTCGGCTCCACCTTCAAGCCGTTCGTCTTCACCTCCGCCGTAGAGAACGGCGCCACCACCCAGGACGGCCGCCCCATCACCCCGAACACCATCTACGACGGCACCAACAAGCGGCCCGTCCAGGGCTGGGACGGCGACAGCTACGCCCCCGAGAACGAGGACCAGCGCTCCTACGGCCCCATCACCGTGCGCGAGGCAACCGACAAGTCCGTCAACGCCGTGTACGCGCAGATGGCCGTCGACGCAGGCCCCGCCAAGGTCAAGCAGACCGCGATCGACCTGGGCCTGCCCGCCGCCACCAAGGAGCTGTACGCCTCGCCGTCGATCGCGCTCGGCGTGGCCAACGCCAGCGTGCTGGACATGGCCGAGGCCTACGCCACGCTCGCCAACCACGGCGAGCACGGCACGTACACCCTGATCGACAAGATCACCAAGGACGGCGACAGCATCCCGCTGCCCGCGAACAAGACCCGCCAGGCCGTCAGCCGCGAGGCCGCCGACACCACCACGTCGATGCTGCAGAGCGTCGTCGACAACGGCACCGCGACCGCCGCGCAGGCCGCCGACCGGCCCGCCGCGGGCAAGACCGGCACCGCCGAGCAGGACACCGCCGCCTGGTTCGCCGGGTACACCCCCGACCTCGCCACCGTCGTGTCGGTGATGGGCCAGGACCCGGACACCGCCGCGCACAAGCCGCTGTACGGCGCGCTCGGGCTCGACCGCATCAACGGCGGCGGCGCGCCCACCGAGATCTGGGCGCAGTACACCAGGGAAGCGCTGAAGGACACGCCCGTCAGCGACTTCGACCTGCAGCTGGAGGACGGCGCGGACACCCCGCAGGCCCCGCCCAGCGACCCCGGCCAGGACCCCACCGGCACGGTGGGCGGCACCGACGGCGGCACGACCGGCGGCACCAGCACGACCGGCGGCCAGGGCGGCGCGCAGGGCCAGCTCCAGGGACAGACCCAGGGCCAGACCGGCGGCACCCCCACCACCGGCGGCACCACCACCGGCGCCACGACCGGCGGCACCCCGACGACCGGGGGCGGCACCACCGGAAGCACCACCGGCGGCACCCCGACGACCGGCGGGGGCGGCACGAACGGCGGCGGGACCGGCACCGGCGGCGGAGGCACCACGGGCGACACCACCACCGGCGGAGGGCCCACCACCGGCGGCGGGGGCACCGACGGCGGTGGCGGCACGGACGCCGGCACCGGAACGACCGACGGCGGCGCGGTCCCGTAGCCGCCACCGGGCCGGCCCGTCAGTGGCCGGAGGTCGCCTTCAGCCCCACGACGGCCACCAGCAGCAGACAGATGAAGAAGATCCGGGCGGCGGTGGCCGGCTCACCGAGCACCACCATGCCGAGCACCGCCGCACCGGCCGCGCCGATGCCCACCCACACGCCGTACGCGGTGCCGATGGGCAGGGAACGGGCGGCGTACGAGAGCAGCACCATGCTGGCGACGATGCCGGCGCCGGTGAACACACTGGGCCACAGCCGGGTGAAGCCCTCGCTGAACTTCATCCCGATCGACCAGCCCACCTCGAGCAGACCGGCGACGACAAGCAGAACCCAGGCCATGACGGCACCTCCGGAAGGTCACTTCTGAACGGGGGTGCGTCGTCTTTGCGTCAGCCCGGTACGGCGCGTCTCGTCGGGCGGTCTCCTTCGAAGGTAGCAAAGCACGGCAGAAAGGGGCTGGTGACCATGGTCACCAGCCCCTTCAGGACCGTTCGGTCACAGATACAGACCCGTGGAGTCCTCCGAGCCCTCGAACCGGTCGGCGGCCACGGCGTGCAGATCACGCTCGCGCATCAGCACGTACGCGATGCCGCGCACCTCGACCTCCGCCCGGTCCTCGGGGTCGTACAGGACCCGGTCGCCCGGCTCCACGGTCCGCACGTTCTGCCCCACGGCCACGACCTCCGCCCAGGCCAGCCGGCGGCCGACCGCCGCCGTGGCCGGAATCAGGATGCCGCCGCCGGAACGCCGCTCGCCCTCGCTGGTGTCCTGCCGCACGAGGACGCGGTCGTGCAGCATGCGGATGGGCAGCTTGTCGTCGTGGGTGCTGTCGTTTCTGTTGGCGCTCACGCCACTGAACCTACCTGCCTGAACCGGATGCCCGCGCGGGTGGGTGGGGGTCAGTCCCGGCGGCGCCGGGTGCCCAACGCGAGCAGACCGACGACGCCGACCACGACCACGGCCACCGGCACGACCCGCTCCAGGCGGGGCGCTCCCTCCTCGTCCGTGAACTGCGCCTTCACCTCACTGACCACCCGGTTGACCTGGACGTATGCCCGGCCCACCGTGTGGTCGAGGTTGGCGACGACCTTGGCCTTCGCGTCTCCGACGATCGTCTTCGGGTGCACCCGCACGCCGATCTCGTCCAGCGTCGCAGCCAGCACCTGACGACGGTGCCTGATGTCCGCCTCGATCTGCGCCGGGGTTCTCGTGTCCGACGTGTCCGCCACCGTACGGCCTCCGAAGTAAGAGGATGCTGTTCTGGACAGTCTGTCAGTTCCCGCTGCCGCCGCACTGTCAGGACCCCCGGTTACGCTGGTCCGATGAGCGAGCGACTCCAGCCGGGGGACGTGGCCCCCGCCTTCACCCTGCCCGACGCCGACGGCAACGAGGTGTCTCTGGCGGACCGCAAGGGCCGCAAGACCATTGTCTACTTCTACCCCGCCGCGCTGACGCCAGGCTGCACCAAGCAGGCGTGCGACTTCACGGACAATCTCTCGCTGCTGGCCGGCGCGGGCTACGACGTGATCGGCATCTCCCCCGACAAGCCGGAAAAACTGGCGAAGTTCCGCGAGAAGGAGTCCCTGAAGATCACCCTCCTCGCCGACCCGGACAAGCAGGTCCTTCAGGCCTACGGCGCGTTCGGCGAGAAGAAGCTCTACGGCAAGACGGTCGTCGGCGTCATCCGCTCGACGGTCGTCGTCGACGAGGACGGCAAGGTCGAACGCGCCCTGTACAACGTCAAGGCGACGGGCCACGTAGCCAAGATCATCAAGGACCTCGGCATCTGAGGAACGTTTCCGCAGGCCAGCGGCCCGCACCAGGGAAACCTGGCGCGGGCCGCTTGCCGTTCCCGGCGTGACTGTCGGACTAACGCCTCGTTACTCCGTGTGAGTCACGAACACGTGACCGGAAACGGAGGGGACGTGATGGGGACCAGTGCGTACACCAGGGAGCGGCTGGAGGAGGCGGCTCGGGGGGCGCGGACGTTGTCGGAGGCGTGCGTGAGCTTGGGGGTGGATCCGCAGAGCCCGACGCGGCGGTACGTCCGGGAGCGGATGAGGCGGCTTGGGGTGGACACCTCCCACTTCGAGCGCGAAGTGAAGTGGACGAGGGAGGTGCTCGAGCGGGCGGTGGCGGCCTCCACGAACATGTGCGAGGTGCTACGGCACCTGGGGCTGGAGGTGGTGGGCGGCCACCACACGCACATCAGCCGACGGGTGAAGGCGTACGGGATCGACACGTCGCACTTCCAGATCCCGACGCAGCGGGGGAAACCGTGGCGCCCGAGGACGCCGGAGGCCTTCCTCGTCGAGCAGGCGGACGGCCAGGCTCGCCGCATTCCGAGTGACCGTCTCAAGTGGGCGATGCAGGTCCAGGGCGTAGAGGAACGATGCGCCGGCTGCGGCATGGAGGCGGTATGGCAAGGACATCCGCTGCCGTTGGAGGTCGACCACATCAACGGTAACTGGCGGGACAACCGGATCGAGAACCTCCGTCTGCTCTGCCCCAACTGCCACTCGACGACGGACAATTATCGGGGCCGAGGCAAGAGCAGTATCTCGTGAACAGGTGGCCACGCCCCACACTCGATGAGCTGCGCGCAGCGGTCGCGGAGTCGATCTCGATCGCCGAGACGCTTCGTCGGCTCGCCCGTCCGGACAGCGGCACCCAGCGTGCTCTGCTGCGTCAATGGATCGACGAGGCGGACCTGTCGACCGCACACTTCCTGGGCCAGGCTCACCAGAAAGGCAAGGAACGGCCCACCTTCACCAAGCGGCCCGAGGACATCCTCGTCAAGCATGACGGTGCGCGCCGGACGAGAACGCATCTGCTCCGCCGCGCACTCCACGAGGTGGGCGTACCTGAGCGGTGTGCCAGGTGTGCAGTGGGCACCGAATGGCTCGGCAAGCCGATGACCCTGGAGGTCGACCACATCAACGGGGACTGGCGCGACGACCGGCGGGAGAACCTGCGGCTGCTCTGTCCCAACTGCCATGCCGTCACCAGCACCTGGTGCAGAGGAGGTCAGCGACGCCGCAGTACAGCCCAGTAGAGTAGGCACCGCACTGCGCGCGGCCGTGGCGGAACGGCAGACGCGAGGGCCTTAGGAGCCCTTGGGTGAAAGCCCGTGTGGGTTCGAATCCCACCGGCCGCACCGCCCCGCACCTTCGAATCAAAGGTGCGGGGCGTTTCACTTCAGCTCTCGCTTCAGCTCACCCAAGCAGCTCCCGCACCACCGGCACCAGTGCCCGGAACGCCTTGCCCCGGTGGCTGATCGCGTTCTTTTCTTCGGCCGTCAGTTCCGCGCAGGTGCGCTTCTCGCCGTCCGGCTGGAGGATCGGGTCGTAGCCGAAGCCGCCGGAGCCGGCGGGATCACGGCGCAGGACGCCCCGCAGTTGGCCCTCGACGACCCGTTCCGTGCCGTCGGGCAGCGCCAGCGCCGCCGCGCAGGCGAAGTGGGCGCCGCGGTGTTCGTCGGCGATGTCGGAGAGCTGGGCGAGGAGGAGGGCGAGGTTGGCCTGGTCGTCGCCGTGGCGGCCGGCCCAGCGGGCGGAGAAGATGCCGGGGGCGCCGTTCATGACGTCCACGCAGAGGCCGGAGTCGTCGGCGACCGCCGGGAGGCCGGTGGCCTGGGCGAGGGCGTGGGCCTTGAGCAGGGCGTTCTCGGCGAAGGTGACGCCGGTTTCCTTGACGTCGGGGATGTCGGGGTAGGCGTCGGCGCCGACGAGTTCGTGGGGCAGTCCGGCTTCGGCGAGGATGGCCTTGAGCTCGGTGATCTTTCCGGCGTTGCGGGTGGCGAGGATCAGGCGGGTCATGCCGTTCAGTATCGCGGCACTGTCCGGCCCGGTCTCACGGTGTGCACACCTTGGTCAGTTCGCCGGCCGCGTCGGTGACGGGGGTGAGGTCGGGGGTGTCGTCGCCGTTCTTCACTGCCGTGCGGACGTTGCCGACGGCTGTGCGGAGGTCGTCGACGGCCTTGTCGACGTCGGTGTCGCCGGTGCGGTCGCCGATCCGGTCGAGGTTGCTGTCGATGGCGGCGAGGGCCTGGTCGGTCCGGGTGGGGTCGTTCGCGGCGTTCTCGACGGCCTGCTGGAGGTCGGTGACGCTGTCGGCGATGGAGTCGGCGGTCTGTACGCAGTCGAGGGCTTTGCCGAGGGCGTCGCACCCGGTGGTGAGACCGATGGTGAGGGCGACGGCGGCCACGGCTCCGGCGATGGTCGTGGTGGTGCGGCGGCCTGGTCTCGCGGCCATGTTCGGTGTCCCTCCCCTGGCGGCCTCCCCGGCCCCCGTACGTGCTTGTCTGTCGGTATCCGTTCTGACGCGACGACGGGCGGCCCGGTTGCCCGGGCCGCCCGTCTTTGTTGGCGCGTCTTTTACTTTTCGCCGGTGTCGGCGAGTGCCGCCCGCTGGAGTGCGGTGAGTTCGGCGCAGCCGGCGATGGCGAGGTCGAGGAGGGCGTTGAGTTCGTCGCGGGCGAAGGGTTCGGCTTCGGCGGTGCCCTGGACTTCGACGAAGCGGCCGTCGCCGGTGCAGACGACGTTCATGTCGGTGTCGGCGCGTACGTCTTCCTCGTAGGCGAGGTCGAGCATGGGGACGCCGCCGATGATGCCGACGGAGACGGCGCTGACGGTGCCGGTGAGGGGCTGGCGGCTGGGCTTGACGATCTTCTTGCCCTGGGCCCAGGTGATGGCGTCGGCGAGGGCGACGAAGGCGCCGGTGATGGCGGCGGTGCGGGTGCCGCCGTCGGCCTGGAGGACGTCGCAGTCGAGGACGATGGTGTTCTCGCCGAGGGCCTTGTAGTCGATGACGGAGCGCAGGGAGCGGCCGATGAGGCGGCTGATCTCGTGGGTGCGGCCGCCGATGCGGCCCTTGACGGACTCGCGGTCGCCGCGGGTGTTGGTGGCGCGGGGGAGCATGGCGTATTCGGCGGTGACCCAGCCTTCGCCGCTGCCTTTGCGCCAGCGGGGGACGCCTTCGGTGACGGAGGCGGTGCACAGGACCTTGGTGTCGCCGAAGGAGACGAGGACGGAGCCTTCTGCGTGCTTGCTCCAGGCGCGTTCGATGGTGACGGGGCGGAGCTGTTCGGGGGTGCGGCCGTCGATGCGAGACATGGCGCTGAGCCTATCGGGAGCGGCGTGAGGGGCTCCCCCCCGTGTGCGGAGGAGCCCCTCGACGGGTGACCGGTGGGGGTCACATCATGTCTTCGATCTCCGCGGCGATCGGGTCGGCGTCGGTGCCGATGACGACCTGGATGGCGGTGCCCATCTTGACGACGCCGTGGGCGCCGGCGGCCTTCAGGGCGGCTTCGTCCACCTTCGAGGCGTCGTGCACTTCGGTGCGCAGGCGGGTGATGCAGCCCTCGATCTCGTCGATGTTGTCGATGCCGCCGAGCCCGGCGACGATCTTCTCTGCCTTGCTGGCCATGTTCCGTCTCCCTGAACTACCTGATCCGAACCGCTATGTCGCAGTAACCCACAGTTGGCCCAGCTTCGCGAGCGGTCATGTCGTCCGTACCGAATGATGGCGATCACGACAGCGGAACCGAACCGTACGCGACTGGTCTACACCAGTTGACGGACGGTCGCCAAACCCGCCCCCGCGTCGGGGGCCGGAAGGACACCGCCATGAGTGCCGAGAGCGCCGCCGCCGGACCGCGCCCGGTGAGCCCCGTGCGCGAGCGCTGGAACCGTTTCTTCCAGGGCTTGCAGAAGATGGGCCGCAGTCTTCAGCTGCCCATCGCCGTGCTGCCGGCGGCGGGCATCCTGAACCGGCTCGGGCAGCCGGACGTGTTCGGTGACCAGGGTCTTGGCTGGACGAACGTGTCCAAGGTGATGAAGGGCGCGGGCGGTGCGCTGCTCGACGGTTCGCTGGGGCTGCCGCTGCTGTTCTGCATCGGCGTGGCGATCGGGATGGCGAAGAAGTCGGACGGTTCGACGGCGCTGGCGGCGGTGGTGGGCTTCCTCGTCTACTACCAGGTGCTGCACCAGTTCCCGGAGAGCTGTCCGGGCGGGTCGAAGGAGGTCCCGGACATCGGGTGCCAGGTGAGTGTGGGCGGGGGCGTCGGCTCGGTGACGCCGTTCACGTTCCAGAATCCCGGGGTGTTCGGCGGGATCGTGATGGGGCTGCTGGCGGCGTTCTTCTGGGTGCGTTTCCATCGCACGAAGCTGGTGGACTGGCTGGGCTTCTTCAACGGGCGGCGGCTGGTGCCGATCATCATGGCGTTCGTGGCGATCGCGTTCGCGGCGCTGTGTCTGTGGGTGTGGCCGCCGATCGGTGACGGTCTGGAGAGCTTCAGCAAGTGGCTGCGGGACGCGGGCTCATGGGGTGCGGGTGTGTTCGGTGTGGCGAACCGGGCGTTGCTGGTGATCGGTCTGCATCAGTTCCTGAACGTGCCCATCTGGTTCCAGTTCGGCACGTACACGCCGCCGGGCGGGAAGCCGGTGCACGGTGACATCAACATGTTCCTGGCGGGTGATCCGCATGCGGGGCAGTTCACCTCGGGGTTCTTCCCGATCATGATGTTCGCGCTGCCGGCGGCGGCGCTGGCGATCGCGCACACGGCGAAGCCGCACCGTCGCAAGGAGGTGAGCGGGCTGATGCTGTCGGTGGCGCTGACGTCGTTCGTGACGGGGATCACGGAGCCGATCGAGTACTCGTTCCTGTTCATCGCGCCGCTGCTGTACGCGGTGCACGCGGTGCTGACGGGTGTGTCGATGGCGGTGACGTGGGCGTTGGGCGTGCACGACGGGTTCAGTTTCTCGGCGGGGTTGATCGACTACGTCATCAACTGGAATCTGGCGACGAAGCCGTGGGCGATCATTCCGATCGGTTTGTGCTTTGCGGTCGTGTATTACGCGGTGTTCCGTTTCGCGATCACGAAGTTCGACTTGAAGACGCCGGGGCGGGAGCCGGAGGAGGAGGTGGAGGACGCCACGAAGGCCTGACGGCGTTCGCGCTTCCCCAGGGCCCTTGAACCGTGCCGGTTCGGGGGCCTTTCGTCATGACCTGCGTCCGGTACGCGCCGTAGTGCCACGGTCGCGGAATCGCGGGTTCCTTACGCCGCCTTCATCGTGCTACAACAGGTCTACACCACTGACTGGTGTAGACCATGCGTCGGTGCTTCTGTCGCCGCGCATTCCCGAGACGCCGCCGTCCTCTCCTGTCCCCTGGCGGCGCCTTGCCCAATGGAGGAAGTTGATGACCACGGCGAGCGCGGCACCCGCCGCACAGAAGAAGGGCGCCGGGCCGATGGCGGTCCTGCAGCGCATCGGCCGCAGCCTGATGCTGCCGGTCGCCGTGCTGCCCGCGGCGGCCCTCCTGGTCCGCCTCGGCAACGCGGACATGCTGGGACGGGACTCCTTCCCCACGTTCGTCACCAAGATCGCCGGCTTCATGGCGGCCGGTGGCAACGCGATCCTGGACAACATGGCGCTGCTGTTCGCCGTGGGCATCGCGATCGGCTTCGCCAAGAAGTCGGACGGCTCGACGGCGCTCGCGGCGGTCGCCGGCTACCTGGTCTTCAAGAACGTGCTGGGCACGTTCACCGACAAGAACCTGCCCAAGGTGGCGACGGCGGTCGACGGCAAGGTCGTCATGGTGGACGCGCCGGTGGACGCCAAGGTCCTCGGCGGTGTGGTCATGGGCATCGTCGTGGCGCTGATATACCAGCGCTTCTACCGCACCAAGCTGCCCGACTGGGCGGGCTTCTTCGGCGGCCGCCGCCTGGTGCCGATCCTGTCGGCGTTCGCGGGCCTGCTCCTCGGCATCGTCTTCGGCTACATCTGGCCGGTCCTCGGCACGGGCCTGCACAACTTCGGCGAGTGGCTGGTGGGGTCGGGCGCCGTCGGCGCCGGCATCTTCGGTGTCGCCAACCGGGCGCTGATCCCGATCGGCATGCACCACCTGCTGAACTCCTTCCCCTGGTTCCAGGCCGGCGAGTACCACGGCAAGAGCGGCGACATCGGGCGCTTCCTGGCCGGCGACCCGCACGCGGGCCAGTTCATGACCGGCTTCTTCCCGATCATGATGTTCGCCCTCCCGGCCGCGTGCCTGGCGATCGTGCACTGCGCCCGTCCCGAGCGGCGCAAGGTCGTCGGCGGCATGATGCTGTCCCTCGCGCTGACCTCGTTCGTCACGGGCGTCACCGAGCCGATCGAGTTCACGTTCATGTTCATCGCGCCGGTGCTGTACGCCATCCACGCGGTCCTCACCGGTGTGTCCATGGCGCTGACCTGGGCGCTGGGCATGAAGGACGGCTTCGGCTTCTCGGCGGGCGCGGTCGACTTCGGGCTCAACCTGGGCATCGCCAGCAACCCGTGGGGCCTGGTCCTGGTGGGCCTGTGCTTCGCGGTGGTCTACTACGTCGTCTTCCGCTTCGCGATCACCAGGTTCAACCTGCCGACCCCCGGCCGCGAGTCGGACGAGGAACTGGCGGAGCTGCAGAAGGCCGAGGCCAAGTAGCCTCCCGGCACGCACAAGGCCCCCTGGAGCACTGGGCGCTCCGGGGGGCCTTCCGTGTGCCCGGGATCGTTTCTTCCCCGGCGCCGGGTGCGGGGTCAGATCTTGTACGACTTCCTCGGCGCCGCCAGGTCGACCGGGCCGGTGTAGGCGGCGCGGGCGTCGGTGAGGTTGGTCAGGGGGTCGGTCCACGGGGGGATGTGGGTGAGGACCAGGCGGCGGGCGCCCGCGCGGGCCGCGGTCTCGCCGGCCTCGCGGCCGTTGAGGTGCAGGTCGGGGATGGACTCCTTGCCGTACGTGAACGCGGCCTCGCACAGGAACAGGTCGGCGTCCCGGGCGAGTTCGTCCAGGGCGGGCGTGACGCCGGTGTCCCCGGAGTACGTCAGCACCTTCCCGCCGTGCTCGATGCGGATGCCGTACGCCTCGACGGGGTGGGCGACGCGTTCGGTGTGCACGGTGAACGGGCCGAGCTCGAAGGTGGACGGCTTGACCGTGTGGAAGTCGAAGACCTCGCTCATGGACGAGGCCGACGGGGTGTCGGCGTAGGCCGTGGTCAGGCGGTGTTCGGTGCCTTCGGGGCCGTAGACCGGCAGGGGCTCGCAGCGGCCGCCGTCGTGGCGGTAGTAGCGTGCGACGAAGTACCCGAGCATGTCGATGCAGTGGTCGGCGTGCAGATGGCTCAGGAAGATCGCGTCGAGGTCGTAGAGACCGCAGTGGCGCTGCAGCTCGCCCAGGGCGCCGTTGCCCATGTCGAGGAGCAGCCGGAAGCCGTCGGCCTCGACGAGGTAGCTCGAGCAGGCCGAATCCACGGACGGGAACGACCCCGAGCAGCCGACGACGGTGAGCTTCATGAAGCAGAAACCTCCGCTGGCGGGGAACCGGAAGAAGGGGGCGACGGGGGTCGTGCGGTCCGTCGAGCGTAAGGCGCAAAACTCCCGGTCGCTCCTCCGCCAAGGACTGTTGTGGGCGAACTCACCTGCACGACGCCGCCATCCGGGCTACCTGGCGTTCAGCCGTTCGACAAAGATCCGAGGACATTTCGAGGGCGCATCACGCCGCCTCCGACAGGAACCCCTCGACCGCCTCAGGGTCTCCTCGTCCTCGTCGGGGAACAAGTGGCCGTAGGTCTCCATGGCCACGGTGACCGTGTCGCCGAGACGCGCTGCCACCGTCTTCGGCCCTTTCCCGTGCCTGATCAGGACGGACGCGTACGTGTGCCGGAGATCGTGAATCCGAGTGCCCTTGGGGAGCCCCGCCGCCTTCACCGCAGGCCGCCACACGTTGTCAGCGAAGTGATCGGCGTTGACCGGTCCCGCGAACAGGAAGCCGTCCGGTCCTGCCGGGTGATTCTTCAGGTGGAGAGCGACGGCGTCGATGACGGTCTGGGGAACCGGCACCGTGCGATACGACCTCTTCGTCTTCGGCGGGCAGACGATCACACCGGGGTACGCGCGCTGCACCTGCTGCTCGACCTTCACGGTGCGCCGCAGGAAGTCGACGTGGCGGACCTGGAGACCGAACAGCTCGCCAGGGCGCAGACCGCTTCCCGCCCCGAGGACGACCAGCAGCCGATACCGGTCGGGCAGTGCCTTCACGATGGCGTGGATCTGCTCAGCGGTGAGGGGGACGATCTCCTTGTGCGGGACTTCTGGCCCTTTGAGGCCGACGCATGGCGAGATCGGTATGCGCTGGCTCCGCACGGCAGCGTTGAACACCGCCGCGACCTTCTGCTGCGCCTTCCGGGCGGTACGGGGGGCCAGGCCGTGGGCCTTCACGAGCTTGGTGAGCCAGAACTGCAGCTCGTGACTGCATGGACGGGCAATCACCGCCAGCGGTTTCGTGCGTTTCACGGCTAATAGTCACCGACGCCGATCCCGGCGACCGCGGTGCCAGGTCGACCGGGCGGGCCACCAGGAGCTTACGGACTCACGCATGTCCGCGCCGCGCCAGCCCAAGTGACAGACCCTGGATGCCCCCTTCGGGGCGGCCGTACCTGCACCGAGTTCGGCTTCTTGCCCGACCGATGGCAATCTTTACTCGTGCTTGGTGTCGATTATACCTAACACGTAGCCGCGCTCCCTACGGTCGAGGAGTTGACATGCACGCAGAGTAAAGTTCGGGGGTTCGGGGGACGTGTCGGACCTGAAGAAGGAAGCCGTCTCGCTGCACACGGCGGCGTCCGGGTTGCGGGGAACGGGGCATCACACGGCGAAGCCGTTGCAGGAGTTCGAGGCGGCATCGCACGATCTGAGCGCCCTGGGGGCGCTGGGTTCTCTTCTTGGCGCGAAGGGTGAGATCGAGAAGGGCATGACCACGCTCGCGAAGTTGACGAAGGAGCTTGGCGAGGAGTGGGAGGCGGAGGCCAAGTTCATGGGTGAGGTCTCCGACGCCTTCGACCTGCTGGATGTGCTGCTGGCGGCGGCCGGCGAGTCCGGCAAGAAGGGCTGAGGCGGGCCGTGGTCGACCTCAACCCGCTGCACTACATCAACAAGTTCAACCACATGTTCGGCGACACGATCGCCAGCGGCCTGGAGTTCCTCGGCATCTCGGATCCGGCGGTGGACCCGGACGGCATCCGCGAGATCGCCAAGAAGTGGCGGCACCTGGCGACCGGCCTGGAGGGCGCGGCCGGCGCGGCCGGCACCGCGATGACCGGCGTGCAGTGGGAGGGCAAGACCGCCAAGGCCTTCAACAAACGTGCGAAGGCGGCCCGCAAACAGGCCACGGACATGGCCCACGCCCTGCACGAGGGCGCCAAGGCGCTGGACGCCTTCGCGGACAAGGCGCACGAGCTGCTGTCCGAGATCGGTGTGATCCTGGCGGAGATCGCCGAGTACGAACTCGCCGGTCTGGCCCTGGACGTGCTGTCGTTGGGGGCGTCCTCGGTGGCGGCGAGCCTGATGGCCACCGAGCGCGCGGCGAAGGTCGTGGCGCTGATCGGACGGATCGAGACCGAGGGCACGGCATTGGCCTCGGCGGTCCGCGGGGTGATGGAGGTCATCCGGGCGGTGGAGCGGGCGCTGAAGGCGCTCAAGGAGATCCGCGGCGTGGCGGCGGTGGCGAAGATGGCCAAGGAGGGCGCGAAGTTCTCCGCCTTCGCGACGATGCTGGAGGACCCGGGCGCGTTCAAGGACCCGGAGAAACTGGCCGGCATCCTCGCTGAGGGCGCGGTGATGGGCGTCGGTTTTGGCGTGCTCGGCAAGGCACTCGGCAAGGCATTGAAAGCTCTCAGACCCAGTGAATTGGCCAAGTTGGCCCAAGCGTTGAATCTGGGCGGAAACGTTTTGTCCCGGCTGAAGCTGCGTCCCGGCGAAGCCGAGAAGCTCGAAGCCGGGATCCAGGCGGCGGAGAAGGAGTGCAAGCTCGACCCGATCGACGTCGCCACCGGCACGATGCTGCTGCCGCAGACCGATGTCGAGCTGCCCGGTGCTCTTCCCTTGATTCTCGAACGTACCCACCTGTCGTCATACCGCTGGGGTGGCTGGTTCGGGCCCTCCTGGGCCTCCACTCTGGACCAACGCCTTCAGGCAGACGACGCCGGTGTCACTTACGCGGCGCCCGACGGCTCCAGGCTCGTCTATCCCCGTCTCGATCCCGACGCGGAGCAGCCTGTCTATCCGGAAACCGGCCCTCGAATACCCCTGACCTGGGATACGGAGACCGACGGTGCTTTGAGAATGACCAACGCCGGAACAGGGCTGGCGTATATCTTCCATAGTCCACAGCCCACCGACGACGGCAACGCGGTTGACCTACCCCTGCAGGCGATCGTCAACCGGCACGGTCAGAGGATCACGGTCCACTACGGCGACGACGGCGCCCCCGTCGAGGTCTCTCACTCCGGCGGCTACCGCATCGCCCTCGATCGCCACCCCGACCTGCCCCGCATCGCCGCTCTGCGCGCGCTCGACCCCGAGCGTGCCGATGCCCGGGGAACGGTGCTGGTCTCGTACGGATACGACGACGCGGGTCACCTCTCCGAAGTGCGCAACTCTTCGGGCCGGCCACTGCGCTTCACCTACGACGCAGAAGGCCGGATCACCTCCTGGACTGACCGGAACTCCAACACCTACTCCTACACCTACGACCAGCACGGCCGCGTGGTACGCACCGAGGGCAGCGGCGGCTTCCTCACAGGAACGCTCGCCTACGACGACACCACCCGCACCACCACAGTCACCAACGCCCTGGGGCACAGCACCGTTTACGAGCACAACGCAGCGTTTCGGCTCGTCCGCGAGACCGACCCCCTCGGCAACACGACCCAGCAGGAGTGGGACGAGAACGGCCGCTTGATCGCTGTCACCGACGCTCTCGACCATGCCACCCGCTACCGCTTCGACGAGCACGACCGCCTCACCTCCGTCGTCCACCCGGACGGCAGGGAGGTCTCCGCCGAGTACGACGACCGGGGCCTGCCTGTGACCATCACCGGGCCGGACGGGAGCGCCTGGCGCCAGGAGTACGACGAATACGGCAACCGGACGTCGGTCACAGATCCGGCCGGCGCCACCACCCGCTACGACTACGCCTCGGATGGTCTCCTCAGCTCCATCACCGACGCGCTCGGCCACACCACGCAGTTCCGCTACAACAGGGCCGGTCTGCCGGTCGCAGTGACCAACTCGCTGGGTCCCGTCACCTCGTACGCCTACGACTTCCTGGGTCGTCCGACTTCAGTCACGGACCCCCTGGGCAACACCACGCGGCTGGAGTGGACCCCGGAGGGCCAGCTGGCCCGTTACACAGCCCCGGACGGCAGCGGTGAATCATGGACCTACGACGGCGAGGGCAACTGCACCACGCATGTCGACCCGCTGGGCGGTGTCACGCGTTTCACGTACGGCGACTTCGATATGCTCACCGCCCGCACCGGCCCGGACGGAGCCTGCTACAGCTTCGAACACGACACGGAGCTGCGCCTCGTCCGCGTCATCAATCCTCAGGGACTGACCTGGAGTTACCAGTACGACGCCGCCGGACGCCTGATCTCCGAGACGGACTTCGACGGTCGGACCCTCACCTATACCTATGATGCTGCAGGCCGCTTCCGCTCGCGGACGACCTCGCTTGGCGAGACGATCAGCCACAAGCTCGATGCCGTCGGCCGCATCCTCGCCAAGGACGTTGAGGGACAGCTCACCACTTACCGCTACAACACCGCGGGCCACCTCACTGAGGCCAGGACTCAGTCATCCGCGCTGTTGTTGGAATACGACGCCCTGGGCCGTGTCCTCTCCGAAACCGTCGATGGACGCACCATCCGATACGCCTACGACAACTTCGGCCACCGCGTCAGTCGCAGGACCCCCAGCGGCGTTCTCACGGAGATCTCCCGGAGCCATGCGGGTGCTCCCACCTCTATGGTCCTGGGAGGCCGTACCATCTCCTTCGCCCGGGATCGCTTCGCCCGTGAGATCACCCGTACGCTCGGGGAACCCTCTCGGCCAGTCTCCATTGGCTCCACCTGGGACACATCCGGCCGACAAGCCACTCAGAGCGTCACAGCCGGCTCCCGCACACTGCGCTCTCGGTCCTTCGAATATCGGGCCGACAACAGTCTTACCGCCATCACCGACCAGCTCACCGGCGAGCAGCGCCGCATCTCGCTGGACCAGCTCGGACGTCCGTTGGCGGTCATGGCAGACGGCTGGACCGAGACATACGCCTACGACCTGGCAGGCAACCAGACCACCGCTCACTGGCCCGAGTCCGCTCCGAACGCCGAGGCTCGCGGCGAACGCGTGTACACCGGTACCCGCATACGTACAGCGGGTCGAATCCGTTACGAGTACGACGCCGCCGGGCGCACCACTCTGCGTCAGAAAACCCGTCTGTCGCGCAAACCGGACACTTGGCGCTACGCCTATGACGCCGAGGACCGTCTCGTCTCTTGCACCACACCCGACGGCACCGTGTGGACCTACAGCTACGACCCCTTGGGCCGCCGCACGGCCAAGCACCGCATGGCCGCCGACGGCAGGACCGTCGAAGAGACCGTCCGCTTCAGCTGGGACGGGAGCGATCTCGCCGAACAGACCGACACTGCCACCGGCGTCATCACCAGCTGGGAATATGACGACGACCAGCCCATCGCCCAGCTGGAACGGAGGGTCAATACACCCGCATCATTCGAGGCAGGCACGGCCACTCAAGGAGAAATCGACACCCGCTTCTTCGCTATCGTCACCGACTTGGTCGGTACCCCCACCGAACTCGTCGACGAACACGGCACCATCGCCTGGCACACCCGCGCCACCCTGTGGGGCACGACCAGTTGGAACCGCACTGCCAGCGCCTACACACCGCTGCGCTTCCCCGGCCAGTACGCGGACCCCGAAACCGGCCTCCACTACAACTTCTATCGCCACTACGACCCGGACACCGCTCGCTATACCACTCCTGATCCGTTCGGCCTGGTGCCAGCGCCCAACCCCGTTGCCTACGTCCACAACCCACAGACGTGGAGCGACCCTCTCGGGCTGGTCCCGAAGGCCTGCAAAATGGATCGGTACAAATGGGATGGAAGCGTACGATTCGGCAAGCTCGACACTCTGAACCGTCCGACGGGGGTCTGGGCATCACTGCGCAAGGAGATGCTGCGCACAGGAAGCGAGGCGGGCACGACCTGGACGCCCGGCTGGCGAGGAGACGGAACGGCCTTCAACGAAGCGCGCGGCCATCTGCTTGCCAACATCCTGGGCGGCCCCGGCAAGGGCCCCTTGGCACGTCACAACTTGGTCACACTGACCCAGAACCCGGTAAACACTCCAGTGATGAAGCAGATCGAGGCCAAGGTCTTCGAAGCCGTGAAGAAGGGCGAGAATGTTCAATACTCGGTGGTACCGCATTACGAGGGAACGAATCCGATCCCGACCAAGCTGAACATCACCGCTTACGGAAACCGAGGGTTCTCGCTGAGCGAGGTGCTGGAAAACCCTGCCGCGGGTGTCCGAACGGCGATTCCCAAACTGTGACACATCGGCCACACCATCAAGGACGATCATGACTCGTACCACGCCCCCGCGTCCCGTGGACATCGAGGCGCTGTTCTCGGAACTGTCCGGTTACCGCAAGGTGTGCACGAGACTCCACCCGAGGCCTGGGCTGCCGAAGCCGCAAGAGAACTCCGTCGGAGGTCCCCTTCTGTGGCCTCGCGACGAACCCTGGCCTACGTGCCAGTCACCCCACCCACGGAATCGGGGCAGGCGCCTCGGAGACGTCCACGAGTGGCGCCGAATCCTTGCAGACGCTTGGCATCGAAACCCCGACGAGGGACCGTCGGCGGAGGAACTGGACACACTGTCCGCTCTTGAGCGGGAACATCACGTTCCGGAACTCCACCACACCGCACCTGTCCCGCTTCTGCCCGTGGCCCAGGTCTTCGTGAAGGACGTCCCGGGCCTGATGGCACCTGCAGGATGTGACCTCCTCCAAGTGCTGTGGTGCCCGTTCGATGGCCATGGCGCTCAGTCCGGTCCGGGCGTGCAACTGCGCTGGCGCAGTTCCACCGGACTGGACGAAACGCTGGACGAGCCTCCGCTTCCCGAGGTGATCGGCGACGCCGGATACGTCCCTGAACCCTGCGTACTCGACCCTGAACAGGTGGTGGAGCACGAATACCGGGAACTCTTGCCTGCGGACCTACAGCAACGGATCGAGGCATGGGAGGCCGAAGCCGAAGAAGAGGCCGAAGAGTCCTATGACGATGAGGCCGACTTCGTCACCTACCACCATGACCTGTCCATTGCACCGGGGTGGAAGATCGGCGGCTACGCGTCGTGGAGCGTGACCGGACCGACGCAAATGACGTGTTCCTGCGGACAGCCGATGCAACTTCTGCTGACAGTCGACAGCAGGGAGTGGGACAGCGGAACGCTCAGCTGGGTTCCATTGGAAGACCGCGAACTCATCAACGAGTCCGAAGCGAACGCCCCGACACAGGTGACTGTCGGCAGAGGAGGCTCACTCAACATCTTCGCCTGCTCAGCGAACCCGGCCCACGAGCACAAGGTCAGCATTCAGTAGTGAAGGCGCCGCCCCCGGTGTTTCTCTTCGGTGCTGCCTGCCGATGGGCGAATCACTCTTCCACAACCTGTGGACATGCATCGAGCACGTACGCCGAGCCGTGTGACATTCGCGGCGGAGGCCAGCGAGAGAAGTTGGCCACGTCCGCGGCGGATGATGCGGTGCCACCTGCCGTCGCGGTGCCAGCGGCGGAACCCAGTCCGTCACGGCCTGTATCGCTAGGGCAAAGTCCGGCCACCGTGCGGAACCGGTATCTCCTTGATCAGCTGCCGCATACCCTCTGCCCTGGCCCTGCACTAACCCCTCGGCAACGGAACCGACGCCGCCACCTGGACGTGCACTCCACAGTGTCTGGCCACGAAGGCTCCTTGATCGACGGGCAGGCCGGGGTAGAAAACCCAGTCGGTGAAGACACCCTGCCTTCCAGCACCTGGGCAAGGTGCATTGGAAGTGCCGGCTCGGACACTCCCAGCCGCCAGGGCACGCCGCCGTTGCCTGGAATGCGCACCCTTGTCGGCGAGGCCGTAGCAAACCCACGCATCGGACCGCCACGGGGTCCGCAGATGCCTTGCCCAGGTATGTGAGGGCTGGCTTGATCACCGTGTCGCCAACGACCCGTCACCGGTACCACGCAGTGTGACCGTATGCCTAGAATGATCCATTCGGTGGATTCCACCGAATGGCCGCCTACTACTGGATGGTCACTTTCCCCGTCGATTCGGCGCTGCCGAGCGCGCTCAGCGCTGCGGGACATGATCGGGAACCCGAGCTCCGATTCCATCGACGCAGATGGTCTGCCCCTGACCTGGGCCGGATCGGGTCCGCCGACGATGTCTCGCTGGAGGAGCTGGACACGCTCCTCGTCGCCGCAGCCATGACGTCGGCATGCCGGTTCCGGCTACAGGCCGTGACCATGCCGGCTTCCCGCGGAGCGGTTCGCTACAGCGCTGCCCCGTGGACGCCCGTGCTCGATCTCCACTCCAAGCTGTCCTCCGCCGGCGATGGCTGCCAGCTGCCCTTCCGGAACCTTCCGGGAGCAGACCGCTGCGCTGAGGCCGCGCATCGGCATCGCCTACCGCGACCGCCGGGCGGACGCCCGCCATGTCCCGGAAGCGATCCGGCCGCTCCGGGACATGGACAGCGTCACGGTGTGCCGATCGCTTGTATCTCGTCGGCTCTTCAGCGGTTGACGGCCTGGATCTCCTGAACGACAACATCCTGCTCGGCGCCGAACGTGCCGGGCGGCAGGGCCTGCTCGCGGTTCACGCCCGTACCGGTCCAGTAGATCTTCCAGGTGATAGTGGCCTTGAGCTTGTACGAGCCGTCTCCCGAGGAGCGCAGATACGTGACGCCGCACGGCGGAGTCTCGTCCGCCTTCCTCTTCTCGTACGCCTCACCGATTCGGCCGTTGCTGATCTCGCACACGCCGGACGCCGGAAAGGTCGCGGCGTCGGCCGTGCCCGGCTCGATCCTCAGCGACACCGGTTCCGCGGTGGTCGTCGCCTCGATGCCGAGCAGCGGCACGGACGCGGTGACCGACACCGGCTTGAACTTCGCTGTGTCGAGCCACGCCCACGTCGGCAGGTTCACCTTCGTAGTGTCCGCCGGAGCGAGCTGGACCTTGGTCGACGGGACGCGGATCTCGGCGTACGCGAGCTGCGCGAGCATCTCCGGCGTGACCGCCTGGGGGATGTCCGCCGGCGGAGCCTCACCCTTGTCCACCCAGAAGATGGGCTTGTCGCAGTCGAGTGCGCCCGGGTCCCCCTCACGTCCCTGGGTGACGTACGAGTCCCACCAGTAGCCCTCGCCGGTCTTGGCCTTGTTGAAGTCCTTGTACGTGCCGGGGGTCGTGCCCCCTTTCTCGTACTTGTTGCGCTGCTCCAGGTCCCACTGGGAGCCCGTGGAGTCCTGCTCCCAAATCGGCTCCAGGTATTCCTTCAACTCTGCCGGGGTGTACTTGGGCGCGTAGT
The DNA here is from genome assembly GCF_055668065.1 of Streptomyces sp. NPDC097129. NCBI lineage: Bacteria > Bacillati > Actinomycetota > Actinomycetes > Kitasatosporales > Streptomycetaceae > Streptomyces > Streptomyces sp. NPDC097129. The sequence continues at coordinate 1,186,566 of NZ_JBVOQE010000001.1, forward strand.
AGCAGGCGGGCGGGGTCCAGGTCGTCGACGAAGAGGTCACCGCACCGGTGGAATCCCCGGTGCCGTTCTTCGAGCGGTCGAAGACCACGGCACCGGCGGTCGCGCTCACCGTCTGCCCCGACTGGCCCCCCTTCGCCTGAGTCTCGGATCCCGTACCCTTCCCGCCCGGCGTGAAGTCAGCCCAAGCGGTCGGGCTGCCGACGATCACCACGACGCCGGCGAACAAGCCGGCACAAACGGCGGTCCTCGCTACGGCCGGCACTGAGCCGCCCCCCTCGTGGAGAGGATCTGAGATGTCTGCCAGACCCCCTCATTGTTCTTGTCCAAGCGCGTGTTGTAGAGGACGTAGCTGTTCTTGGTGACCGGCGTCCTGTTGACCTTCCCGGTCTTCTTGTCCTTGCTGTAGCCCTTGCTCTCGTCCGCGCAGAAGACGAGCACGGCCGATGACTTGCTCTTGAGCGTCACGTTCCGGTCGTAATAGCGCGCCACACCGGTAAGAGTGGAGTTGGCGTCCTTGAACTCGTTGACCCACGTCACCGCAGCTTCAAGAGCCTTGCCGGTGTTGTAGTAGGCGAGCGCCTCACTTTTGGGATCCGTCCCGGTGATAGCAGCGTCGACCGCACGCATGCGCTCTGCGTTGTCGGCGAGCACCGCGTCCTTCAGGGAGTCCCCGGTCTTCGCCGACTCGAAGATCAACGTCAGGTCCGACGGCAACTTGATCGTCGGGCGGCCGGCAGACGTAGAGGCGGAGGCAGTCGGAGACGCCGAGGCCGACGAGCGGTCTCCGGTGTCAGCGCCCGCGATCTTGTCGTTGCCCTCGGAACTGTCGTCGCCGCTCGCGCAGGCGGACAGAAATAGTGCCGCGACGGCGGACAGCACGACGCCTGCGAGCACGGTGGGGCGGCGATTCACGTATTTTGCGTCAACTGCGGGTGACTTACGGTACCTATGGGCTGGGAGATCGGCGGCTACGCGTCGTGGAGTGTGACCGGACCGACTCAGTAGGGAAGGCTCCGGGCGGTCGGTGGGGTCGCAAGGGCGCGCTGTGTGGGTTGCGCCGGTAACGTCGTCGGTATGGACACGTCCTGGTGGCTGGCGCTCGCGGCGGTGGTGCTGCTGGTTCTCGTCGCCGTGCTCGTGGACGGCTGGGGGCGGGGGCGGCGCGAGGCGCGCCGTGCGCGGGCGGCGGCTGCGTCGCCGCGGCCGCGGCCGGCGGAGATCTGGTGGGCCCAGGTGCCCTACGAGGACGGGCCGCAGAGCAAGGACCGGCCGTGTCTGGTGCTGTCGGTGCGCCGCCGCCGGGTGCGGGTGGCGAAGATCAGCACGAAGTACCACGACGAGCGGGCCGGGGTGATCCCGTTGCCGCCGGGTTCGGTGGGCGACGCGCAGGGCCGGGCGAGTTTCCTGCAGACGGACGAGCTGCGCGAGGTGCCGGTGGGCGACTTCCGCCGCCGGGTGGGCGTGGTGGACCCGGTCCTGTGGGACCAGGTCCGTCACCTGGCGTAGGGGCTGATCAGGCCCAGAGCTGGCCCTGCAGTGTCTCGATCGCTTCCTCGGTGGTCGCCGCCGTGTACACGCCGGTCGACAGGTACTTCCAGCCGCCGTCGGCGACGACGAAGACGATGTCGGCGGACTCCCCCGCCTTGACGGCCTTGTTGCCGACGCCGATCGCCGCGTGCAGGGCGGCGCCGGTGGAGACGCCCGCGAAGATGCCCTCCTGCTGGAGGAGTTCCCGGGTGCGGGTGACCGCGTCGGCGGAGCCTACGGAGAAGCGGGTGGTGAGGACGGAGGCGTCGTACAGCTCGGGGACGAAGCCCTCGTCGAGGTTGCGCAGGCCGTAGACCAGGTCGTCGTAGCGCGGCTCGGCGGCGACGATGCGGATGTCCGGCTTGTGTTCGCGCAGGTAGCGGCCCACGCCCATGAGCGTGCCGGTGGTGCCGAGGCCCGCCACGAAGTGGGTGACCGAGGGCAGGTCGGCGAGGATCTCCGGGCCTGTGGTCGCGTAGTGCGCGCCGGCGTTGTCGGGGTTGCCGTACTGGTAGAGCATCACCCAGTCGGGGTGCTCGGCGGCCAGCTCCTTGGCGACGCGTACGGCGGTGTTGGAGCCGCCCGCGGCCGGGGAGGAGATGATCTGCGCGCCCCACATGCCGAGCAGGTCCCGGCGTTCCTGGGAGGTGTTCTCGGGCATCACGCAGACCATGCGGTAGCCCTTGAGCTTGGCGGCCATGGCGAGGGAGATGCCGGTGTTGCCGCTGGTGGGTTCGAGGATCGTGCAGCCCGGAGTGAGGCGGCCGTCCTTCTCCGCCTGTTCGATCATGTGCAGGGCCGGGCGGTCCTTGACGGAGCCGGTGGGGTTGCGGTCCTCCAGCTTCGCCCAGATGCGCACGTCCTGGGACGGCGACAGCCGCGGCAGGCGCACCAGGGGGGTGTTGCCGACCGCGGCGAGCGGGGAGTCGTAGCGCATCGCCGGTCAGGCCATGCCGCCGGCCACGGCCGGCAGGATCGTGACGTTGTCGCCGTCGGTCAGCTTGGTGTCGATGCCGTCGAGGAAGCGGACGTCCTCGTCGTTGAGGTAGACGTTGACGAAGCGGCGCAGCTGCTCGCCGTCCACGATGCGGGCCTGGATGCCCGTGTGCCGGGTCTCGAGGTCGGCGAACAGCTCGGCGAGGGTGTCGCCGTTGCCCTGCACCGCCTTCTGGCCGTCGGTGTAGGTGCGGAGGATGGTCGGGATGCGGACCTCGATGGCCATGGCTCAGGGCTCCTGTCGGAAGGTGTCGTCGGTTCGGTCAGGCGCGCGCACCCGGGCTGTCCCCGGGATTTCGGCACTGCGAAAGCGCCGCGGCCACGGTCGGACGGCGGCAGCGGAAGATCAACAGATGGCGCTGTTCAGCCTGCACAGGTCGACGTGCAGCCGCGCCACGAGCAGCGTGCCCGGCGCCTTGTCGCTCACGTCGAGAAGAACCATGGGCTCATCGTATCGATTCCCGCCCCCGGTTCCGGAGTGTGATTCCGTATGCCGGACGGAATTCGTCCGGTGAGCGAGACGCGGGTCGGGCTCAGTAGGACTCCACGACCCTGACCTCCTCCTCCGTGACCTCGCCGTCCACGATCCGGAAGGAGCGGAACTGGAAGTCGCCGAGGCCGTCGGTGTCCGCGGTGGAGACGAGGACGTAGTGGGCGCCGGGTTCGTTGGCGTAGGAGATGTCGGTGCGCGAGGGGTGGGCCTCGGTGGCGGTGTGGGAGTGGTAGATGACCACCGGCTCCTCGTCGCGGTCGTCCATCTCCCGGTAGAGCTTGAGCAGGTCGCCCGAGTCGAACTCGTAGAAGGTGGGCGACATGGCCGCGTTCAGCATCGGGATGAAGCGCTCGGGGCGGTCCGAGCCCGCCGGGCCCGCGACGACGCCGCACGCCTCGTCGGGGTGGTCCTTGCGGGCGTGGGCGACGATCTGGTCGTAGAGGGCCTGGGTGATGGTCAGCATGTGGCTCAGGATAAGCAGAAGGGCCGTTCCGTACCGAGGGTTGGTACGGAACGGCCCGGATGCCGGACGTCCTGAGCGGCGGCCGCAGCGGGGCGCCACGAGAGCTCCTTGCGGCGGGACGTCCCGGGGTGGCTCAGCCGACCCGGTCCAGCTCCGGCTCGCGGCGCTGGGTGACCTCCGGGTTGCGCGCCTTGAGCACGGCCCAGCCGATGCCGAGGGCGATCGCCCAGCCGGCCATCACGTACAGGCAGATGCGCGACTCGCTGTCGTAGGCGATCAGGCCGGTGACGAAGAGGAGGAACACGATGGCGACGTACGAGCACTTCGCGCCGCCCGGGGCCGGGAAGGCGGAGGCGGGCAGCCGGCCGGCGACCACCGCGCGGCGGTACAGCACGTGGCTGACCAGGATCATCAGCCAGGTCCAGATGCCGGCGGCGGTGGCGACTGAGGTGACGTAGCCGAAGGCCTTCTCCGGGACGATGTAGTTCAGCACCACGCCGATGGCCATGAAGGCGACGGAGACGGTGATGCCGAGCGCCGGCGTCTTGGTGGAGGACAGCTTCTGGAAGACGCGGGGCGCCTCGCCGTTGTCGGCCAGGGTGCGCAGCATGCGGCCCGTGGAGTACATGCCGGAGTTGCAGGACGACAGGGCGGCGGTGAGCACGACGAAGTTGACGATGCCCGCACCGGCCGGGATGCCGATCTCCGCGAACGCCTTCACGAAGGGGCTGACCCCGGGGGCGAACTCGGTCCACTTCACCACGCACAGGATGACGCTGAGCGCGCCGACGTAGAACAGGGCGATGCGCCACGGCAGGGTGTTGATCGCCTTGGGGAGGGTCTTCTCCGGGTTCTCCGACTCACCGGCGGTGACGCCGACCAGCTCGACGGCGAGGTAGGCGAACATCACGCCCTGCAGGGTCATCAGGGACGAGCCGATGCCCTTGGGGAAGAAGCCGTCGAACTGCCACAGGTTGGAGACGGAGGCGGTGTCGCCGGCCTGGCTGAAGCCGAGGGTGAGGACGCCGAGACCGATGACGATCATGCCGATGAGGGCGGTGACCTTGACCATCGAGAACCAGAACTCCAGCTCACCGAAGAGCTTCACGGAGATCAGGTTCACGCCGAAGAGGATCACCAGGAAGACCAGCGCCGTGACCCACTGCGGGACGGCCGGGAACCAGTAGTTGACGTAGATCGCCGCGGCCGTCAGCTCGGCCATGCCGGTGACGACCCACATCAGCCAGTACGTCCAGCCGGTGAAGTAGCCGAAGAAGGGGCCGAGGAATTCGCGCGAGTACTCCGCGAAGGAGCCGGAGACCGGACGGTAGAGCAGGAGCTCGCCGAGCGCCCGCATGATGAAGAAGATGATCAGGCCCGCGAGGGCGTACATCAGGATGAGGCTGGGGCCGGCCTTGGCGATGTTCGCCCCGGCTCCCAGGAACAGACCGACGCCGACGGCTCCGCCGATCGCGATCATCTGGACCTGCCGGCTGCCGAGCCCGCGCTCGTACCCCTCCTCGGGGGTGGTCCCCTTGTCGACCTGCTCAGAGGTCATGTGTGGTGCGCCTTTCTCCATGCCGACCCGGGCCTTGAGTCAGGCCGCGGATCGGGTCTCGATCCCCCCGGATGAAATGGAGCTGAGCGGGCTTTGCACGCCTGCTCGTGCCTGGCCGGCGGTCGCCGGCTCGGTGGCGCACCCGGCTGAACATGGGTGGTGTTCGCCGGGCGGTCGTGAAGATTTATCACGGCCGCAACAGAGATCACAGATGTGCCCTGTGAGGCATCACACAAGGAGAACCGGACAAAGGCCACCCGAAAGGGGCGAACGGGGGCGTTGATTTCACAGGATCGTTATCCGGATTTGAGCGTCCTCTGAGCGAACACCCGACGGGGGCGGATCAGGGCATAAGGGTGGTGACGAGGGTCTCCTGGAGGCCGCCCAGCCACAGGTACGCCATCACCATCGGCTTGCGCGGGTCCTCGTCGGGCAGCCGGTAGAGCAGATCGGTGTCGTCCTCGTCGGTGATCTCCAGCCGGGAGCCGATGGCCAGGCGCAGATCGTTCAGCGCGCCCAGCCACTGCCGGGACTGACCGGGGGAGAGTTCGAGGACCGCGCCGCCGTCGCCCGCGGAGGTCAGCGCGTCCAGGGAGCGGATCACCGCGAGGGCGTTCTCCCGCTTGCCGGCGCGCAGGTCGTTCTCGGTGTAGCGGCGGAACTCCGCGGAGTGCGCCGCGCGCTCCTCGGCGTCCCGCGCACCGGCCGGCGTTTCCTCGGGGTCGGTGTACGCGTCCGGGAACAGACGCTTGAGGACCGGGTCGGACGGCGGCTCGCTCGGCCCCTCGGCGAACAGTTCGGCGAGCGGGTCGGCCGGGGCGTCCCCGGCCGGACCCGGGCCGATCAGCTCCAGGAGCTGGACCGCGAGGGAGCGGATGATCGAGATCTCGACGTCGTCGAGGGCGACGGCCGCGCCGCCGCCGGGGAGCGCTTCGAAGGTTCCTGGCATGAAGGAGGTCGCTACTTCCGGTCCTGCTGGAGGGTGGCCCACAGACCGTAGCCGTGCATGGCCTGTACGTCGCGTTCCATCTCCTCGCGGCTCCCGCTGGAGACGACCGCCCTGCCCTTGTGGTGGACGTCGAGCATGAGCTTGGTGGCCTTGTCCTTGGAGTAGCCGAAGTACGACTGGAAGACGTAGGTCACATAGCTCATGAGGTTGACGGGGTCGTTGTGGACGATCGTCACCCAGGGGACGTCGGGCTCGGGTACGGCGGACACCTCTTCCGCCGACTCGGTCTTCTCGATCTCGATGGGTGCGGCTGCCGTCACACTGCCCATGCTGCCACCTGAGGTGGGCACCCGCACAAACGGCCCCCCTGAGCGGGCGATTCGGGACGGGTGGAGATCACTCGCGGGCGGGCGCGGATCACCCGGAGAGGTGGGCGCCAGATCACACTCACCCTAAATCGTCAGAGTGACGAAATGGGGGTAGCATCCTCTTCCATGAACACAGCGGACCTTGGGCTGCCGGTGGACGTTCCCTCGACGGCGCTCTTCACGGACCAGTACGAGCTGACGATGGTGCAGGCCGCCCTGAAGGGCGGTACGGCCGGGCGGCGGAGCGTGTTCGAGGTCTTCACCCGGCGGCTGCCGAACGGACGGCGCTACGGCGTCGTCGCCGGCACCGGACGCGTCCTGGACGCGGTGGAGAACTTCCGCTTCGACCCCGGCGTGCTCGGCTTCCTGCGCGAGCGCTCCATCGTCGACGACGAGACGCTGGACTGGCTCGCCGGCTACCGCTTCACCGGCGACATCTGGGGCTACCCCGAGGGCGAGGTGTACTTCCCGGGGTCGCCGATCCTGCGGGTGGAGGGCACCTTCGCCGAGTGCGTGCTGCTGGAGACGGTGATCCTGTCGATCCTCAACCACGACTCCGCGATCGCCGCGGCCGCGTCCCGGATGTCGGCGGCGGCGGGCGAGCGGCCGCTGATCGAGATGGGCGCCCGGCGCACCCACGAGCTGTCCGCGGTGGCCGCGGCGCGCGCCGCGTACGTCGGCGGGTTCGCGTCCACCTCCGACCTGGCGGCCGGCTTCCGCTACAACATCCCCACCGTCGGCACCTCCGCGCACGCCTTCACGCTGCTGCACGACCGCGAGCGGGACGCCTTCCAGGCCCAGGTGGACTCCATGGGCCGCGACACGACCCTGCTGGTGGACACCTACGACGTCGCCGAGGCCGTACGGACCGCGGTGGAGGTCGCCGGGCCCGAGCTGGGCGCGGTGCGCATCGACTCCGGTGATCTGCTGCTGGTGGCGCACCGGGTGCGGCAGCAGCTGGACGAGCTGGGCGCGCGGAACACGAAGATCATCGTGACGTCGGACCTCGACGAGTACGCCATCGCCTCGCTGGCGGCGGCGCCGGTGGACGCGTACGGGGTGGGCACGCAGCTGGTGACCGGTTCCGGGCACCCGACGTCCGCCATGGTGTACAAGCTGGTCGCCCGGGCCGAGACCACCGATCCGCGCTCTCCGCTGAAGGCGGTGGCGAAGAAGTCCACCGGCGGGAAGACGTCCATCGGCGGCCGCAAGTGGGCCGCGCGGCGGCTGGACGCGTACGGCGTGGCGGAGGCCGAGGTGGTGGGCACCGGGGCGGTGCCGACCGAGCTGGCGGACCGGCAGCTGCTGGTGGAGCTGGTCAAGGGCGGCGAGGTCGTGGGGCGCGAGCCGCTCGATGTCGCCCGGGACCGTCACGCGCGGGTGCGCGCGAACCTGCCGCTGTCCGCGACGCAGCTCTCCCGCGGCGAGCCGGTGCTGCCGACGGAGTACCTGTAGGTCAGGACGCCCGGCCGGCCCCGGCGGCACGACTGCCCGCGCCCGCGCGGGGGTAGACAGCCCCTGTCGTGACAAACCGCAGACCCCATAGCCGAAGGACACCCACACCATGCGTCGCGCCTTGATCGTCGTCGATGTGCAGAACGACTTCTGCGAGGGGGGCAGCCTCGCGGTGGCCGGGGGTGCGGACGTCGCCGCCGCCATCACCGAGCTGATCGGTCAGGCGCCGGCCGGCTACCGGCACGTGGTGGCCACCCGGGACCACCACATCGCGCCCGGCGGGCACTTCGCGGACGAGCCCGACTTCGTCCGCTCCTGGCCGGCGCACTGTGTCGCCGGCACCGAGGGCGTCGGCTTCCACCCGAACTTCGCGCCCGCCGTCGCCTCCGGCGCGATCGACGCCGTCTTCGACAAGGGCGCCTACACGGCCGCCTACAGCGGCTTCGAGGGCGCCGAGGAGAACGGTGTGCCGCTCGCCGAGTGGCTGCGGGCCCGGGAGATCGACGAGGTGGACGTCGTCGGGATCGCCACGGACCACTGCGTGCGGGCCACCGCGCTGGACGCGGTGCGCGAGGGCTTCCGCACCCAGGTCCTCCTCGACCTGACCGCCGGGGTGGCCCAGGAGACCACCGACCGGGCGCTGGAGGAGATGCGCGGGGCGGGCGTGGAACTGAGCGGCAAGCCGGTCGTGGCCCGCGGCTGACCCGGACCCCGGACCCCCGACCCCGGACCCCGGGCCTCAGGTCTGGGGCGTTGGGCGGCGCAGCAGGGAGCGGATCGGGTGCCACAGCTCGGTCGCCAGGCCGGGTGAGCTGACACCGTTGTCCGGTGCGGTGCGCCACACCAGGCCGTCGGGGTGGTGCAGCACGGCCGTGATCTCGTCCGGGGTCGGCGGGGCCGCGTTGCCGCGCAGGTAGACCGACCGCAGCCCCAGGTTGCGCAGCCGGGTCAGGGCGCGGGCCCGGTTCTGCGCGTGGACGAGGACCCGCACTCCGGCGGGGCCGTCGCCGGCGGGGCTGGGCAGGTTGAGCGCCACCACCACCGTGCCGTTCGGCAGCTTGCAGAAACCTCCTGCGGCCATCTGGTCACATCCCCGTTCCGGTCGGCGTGGACACCGGTGTCGACGCCGGTGTCAATAAGACAGTCACAGCACGCACCTAAACACGATCGGCGGCAACCCGCCAGGGGGTTGCCGCCGATACGCGTCTGACCTGCGGAAACAGTGACTACTTCACCGCGGGGCCGACCAGGAGGTTGATCGTGGAGCCGTCCTTGGCCTCCTTGACGATCCGGATCCGGGTGTTGGTGTCAGTGACCTTGACACCGGACGCCGGGTTCGAGGCGTCCCAGTACGTGGCGGCGTGGTCGTTGAAGACCGAGACGCCCGAGGACGGCCAGATCTTCGTCGCGACGTCCGCCTTGTGCAGCGTGATGCCGTCCGTCGGGTACAGGCTGAAGGGCGCGTCGTAGGACTGGACGCGGCCGCGCATCAGCGTGCCGTCCTTCCAGCGCAGCGCCTCCGGGTGGGAGTCGATCGGCAGGATCAGGCCGGCGCCGGGGTGGGTGCTGGTGTTGTTGTCCGCCTGCGAGGTGTCCCACTTCCAGATCAGCAGACCGTTCTGGTACGGGTAGTGCTCCACCCAGTCGGGACGGGTCGTGGAGAAGCCGAAGTTGTAGGGACCGGTCTTCAGCGTCTTGTCGTACGACACGTACTGCCGGTTCTCGGCGATGTAGTACTGCGCGTAGTCCTTGGTGAAGGACGCGCCGATGCGGGAGAAGCCGGCCGCCGTCCACGCGGGGTCCGCGCTCTCGGCGTTGTCGGAGAACAGCGTGGCGCCGTCGGCGGTCACCGCGATCTCGTCGGCCGCGAAGCCCTTGAGGGCGACGCCGCCGTCCGTCTGGTAGCGGAAGCGCAGGTCGATCTTCTTGCCCGCGTAGGCGTCGAGCGGATACGCCAGCTTCTTGTAGCCGTCGACCGAACCGGTCAGGGCCGGCTTGTCGCTGCCGTCGCGCGGGATCGGCTGACCGTTCACCGTGCCGTCGAGGGCGGTCCAGTTGGCGCCGCCGTCGGTGGAGACCTCGGCGTAGAGGTAGTCGTAGCCCGCCTCGATGTCGTACCAGCCGTCCAGGGTGAGGGCGGCGGACGTCTTGCCGGTGAGGTCGACGCTGCGGGTCAGCGTGTTCTTCAGGTCGTCGCCGCTGCCGCTCCACCACTGGGCGCTGCCCTGGGCGGGCTGGACGACGGTGGTGGTGACCGCCTTGTCGGGCAGGTTCACGACGAGCGCCTGCTTGTTCCAGGTGTTGTACTCGGCGACGCCCAGCTTGTGGCTGGACTGCTGGCCGGCCTTGGCGGTGTCGTAGTTGAGCCAGCCGAGCTGCAGCTTGTCCCAGGCGTTCATGTCGCCCGGCAGGTCGCCGATGGCGTTCTCGCCGCGGCCCAGCCAGGAACCGGAGGACATCAGCGTCCAGAAGCCGGTGGAGTTCTCGCCGCCCGCGGTGTCGTACTCGTCGGGCAGGCCGAGGTCGTGGCCGTACTCGTGGGCGTAGACGCCGAGGCCGCCGTTCTCCGGCTGGATGGTGTAGTCGCCGACCCAGAGGCCGGTGTCACCGATCTGCGCGCCGCCCAGCTTGTTGTTCGCGGGGCCGGTGGCGCCGGCGTCGGTGCCGAAGGCGTACCAGCGGTGCGCCCAGATCGCGTCGGTGCCCTGGGCGCCGCCGCCGGCGGACTCGTCCTCACCGGCGTGCACGATCTGGAAGTGGTCGATGTAGCCGTCGGGCTCGTTGAAGTTGCCGTCGCCGTCGTAGTCGTAGCGGTCCCACTGGTCGAACTGGGCGACGTCCGCCTTGATCTGGGCGTCGGTGCGGCCGGCCGCCTTCTGCTGCGCGACCCAGGCGTTCAGGCCGTCGCGGACGACGTTCCACACGCTGGTGCAGTTGGTGGAGCCACAGGCGTTGTTGCCGTAGCGGGCCTCGTTGTAGGGCACCTTGACCCAGTCGGAGACCTCGCCGTCGACCGAGTAGCGGCCCGAGGACTGCTTCTCGTAGTACTTCTTGACCGACTCGGTGTTCTTACCGGTGCCGAAGTACAGGTCCTGGAAGTGCCGGCGGTTGTAGTCCGCCTGCCAGGCGGTGGAGTTGTCCTTGGTGCGGTCGGGAGCCGCGATCGTGTTGTGCAGCGGACCGGGCGTGCCACCGGCCTTGGGGTCCGTCTGGTCGCCGAACTCCACCAGGATGGTGAAGATCTTGTCGGTCTTCTCGCGGCCCATCTCGACGTACTTGCTGTCGCCCTTGCGGCCCTTGAGCTGAACGACCTTGGAGCCGTTCTTGTCCTTCACCTGGGCCTTGCCGGATATGACCTGGTCGAGCGCCTCCTGGCGCTGCGCTTCCTGGGTCTTGCTCAGCGGGCCGTCCAGGTCGTGCTTGTGCTGCTTCGCCGGCGCCGGGTCGTGCCGGTCCACGCTGGTGGCGCCGGCGGGCGTGGCCGCCTCGGCCACCGCGAAGGTGGTGAAACCGGCGGAGGCCGCCGCGAGGGCGACACCGATCGCCGCCGTTCGGTACATCCAGGATCTACTGGTCACTTGAGTTCCTCCCCCGCGTGAGCGCACGCGGAAGGGGGCCCTGGTCATGGCGGGGGACCGCGCGCGGTGATCAACGCGTGTAATCAAGTGACGACATTTGACTAGAGGTTTGAGAGAAAAGACAGATCTTGACTTGAACAAGTCAAGTGCACTATGCGGAAGAGGGGTTCGCTTTACGAACACCGGTCACTCACCCGGTCGTCGCTCCGCCACGCTTCGGCGGTGACTCGGTGCGCCCCTTGTGCACCGGCACTGTTGGTCAGGTCACGCTTACCGTTCGTTCCGGTCGGGCATGCACGCGAATAGAGTCGAGCACATCCCCGCTTCCGAGGACACGATTGCCATGCCTCGTCCGACCGTCGCACAGCTCGTCTACGGTTCGACCACCGTGATCTTCTCGACCCTCGCCATGCTGCTGCTGTCGCAGACGAGTTCGGGACCGGCGATCGCGCTCATAGCCGTCGCGGCCCTCGCGCTCGGGCTGCTCGTCGCGGTGACCGTGCCCACCACGACGCCCTCCCGGGCGGCACCGGCGTCCGATGCCGCCGAGGAGGCGGTGCGGCAGCCGACGGCGTCCGTGCGCTGAGCACTGCGCTGACGTGAGGTCAGCGGGCGGACACGACCACCGTCTTGGCCGCTTTGTCGTGCAGGCCCTGTTTGTAGGGTTTGTCGAAATAGCTCCAGCCGCCGCAGACCGCCGTCCAGATACAGGCGCAGCAGAAGGCGAACGGGATCCACAGCACGGCCGCCCGGACCAGCGACGTCTGCACCGAGGGGTTCTGGCCGTTGTCGAGGTTGGCGACCCGCATGTTCAGCCACTTCTTGCCGAGCGTCTGACCCGACCTGGTGATCATGAAGGTGTCGTAGGCGATGTAGAGGACGGCGGCGACGAAGGACTCGCCGATCGACTTGCTGACCTCGAGCTTCGTGTCGTTCATCGTGTACTCGTTGACGCCGAAGCCCCAGGAGAGCAGCCAGACGACGATGCCGACGAGGATCATGTCGATGATCCGCGCCAGCGTGCGCTTGCCGCTGTCGGCGAGCGGGGGCATACCGGCGAGGGGATCGGCGAGGTAGCCGCCCCCGCCGTAGGGCGAGCCAGGAGGCGGCGGGGCCTGACCACCGCCGTAGGGACTGTCGTACGGCGAGCCCTGCCCCGGGCCGGGCGGAGGCGGGTTGTCGTACGGCGAGCCCCGCCCGGGGCCGGGCGGGGGCTGCTTCCGGAACGGGTCGTCGTCGGGCGGCGGGCCGGAGCCGGGGGGCGGTTCGCTGCTCATGGCCCGAGTGGACCGCGAAGCCGGGGGCCGTGCACCCGGCGGGCGGCCGGACGGAGTAGCGGAACGGGCGCCGGGGTGACGCCCCCTCAGCCCGCGACGAACGTGTGCGCCGCCTTGTCGTGCCAGCACTGGTGCCACGGGCGGTCGAACAGGCACCACACGACACCGATCACGCCCACGGCGAGCAGGCCGGGGACGCTGTAGACCAGCCAGCGGCGCAGCGCCGCGCCGAACGACGGGGCGTCGTGGCCCTCGATGTCCCGCACGTCGAGGCCGAGCAGCTTCTTGCCGAGCGTGCGGCCCCAGCGGGCGGTGGGCAGCGCCTCGTAGAGGACGCCGGCCACGAGCAGGACCGCGAGCACGATGGCGAGGTAGACGCCCGTCGTGCCGTCCAGGAGCCACACGGTGACCTCGCGGCCGGACAGCCGGGCCGCGTCCACCTTCTCGCTGATGTGGTCGGCGGCCTTCGTCCCGAGGGGTACGGCGGCCGTGGCGGTGACGGCGCCGAGCACGAGTGTGTCGATCAGCCGGGCGGCCAGCCGCTTGCCCAGGCTCGCGGGGCGCGCCGACGCCTGACACCGGGCGGCGGCCTGGAACACGTCCTCGACGGGCGGCTTCCAGGGCGCCACGGGCTGCTCGCCGTCCGCGGCCCCGGCCAGATGGTGCACCTGCTGCGCCCAGGAGGCCTGCCCGCCACCGGGACCGGTGGTGAGCGGCGTGGGGGCGGGCTGGTGCCCGGGGGTGGGCTGGTGCCCTGCGGTGGGCAGGTGCCCGGGAGTGGGCTGGTGCCCGGGGAGGGGCTGCGGTGCGGCGGGGGCGGGCTGGGGTGCGGCGGCCTGGTGCGGGACGCCGGGGGCGGCGGCGGTGGAGACGGGTGCGGCGGACGCGGGCGCGGCCGAGGCGGGGGTGGACCGCTGGGGGCCGGACGGCGGGGTGGCCGCAGCTCCGGCGGCGCCGCCCGGCGTCCGCGTCCCGGCCGACGGGTCAGCGGCGACGCCGGACCCGGGTGCGCCGAAGCCCGCCGCGCCGACGGCGCCCTGAGCACTCTGGGGACCCTGGGGGCCCTGTGCCGCCGGGGTGGGGCCGGCCTGCGGGGCCTGGCCGGCCGGGGTGGAAGGCGTGCCTGCACGGGGGGAGACCGCTCGGAAGGTGATCGTTCCTTCGTCGGCGCCGCGGCCCCCGCCGGTCCGGGCGCCGCCGCCAGCGGAGGCCGCCGGGGAGGATGGGGAACCCTGGGAAGTCCGGGAAGCCTGGCCCGCGCCCGCCCCGCCGGTCGGACGCCGGAAGACGAACGTGCCGTCGGCCGGCACGTCACCCGCAGCCGGTACGGCCCCCGCAGTCCCGGCCGTGCCCGGCGTTCCGGCCGTACCCGGGGCCGGGGCCGTACCCGGGGCCGGGATCGTGCCCGGCGTCCCGGTGTGGCCGGGGGCCGGCCGGCTGTCGGCCGGGAGGCGGGGGTCGGCGCCCGGTGCCGCGCCCCACGAGACGCGCCGGTCCTGTTCCCCGCCGAAGCCGGACTGCTGGGACCGCTCGGCGCCCCACGAGGACGCCGGCTCCGGCCAGCCGCCCTGAGCCGCACCGCCGTGCCCGGCCCCGCCCTGAACCGAGCCCTGCCCGGCACCGCCCTGAACCAGGCCCTGCCCGGCGCCACTTTGCGCCGCACCGCCCTGAGCCGCACCGCCCTGGGCGGCGCCCCCCGGCGTCGCGCCACCGACGTGCGCGCCGGCGTGCCCGGCGCCGCCCTGAGCCGCGCCGCCCGGAACGGCACCGGCACCGGCACCGGCCCCGCTCGCCACCGGCCCCTGCACGAGGGCGCCATGGCCGCCGCCGGCCGGTCCGGTGCCGCCGGGCGCCGGGCCGTCGTGCGGTGTCGTGCCCGGGTCCCCGGCGGCCGGTGCCGGCTGCGGGTCCTCGTCGAAGAAGTGCGGGCCGGTCTCCTCGACCGCGGGGGCCGCCGGGCGGACGCCCGGTGGGGGTGTGAGCAGTTCGCCGTCCGTCGGCGCCGGACGGCTGGTGCCCGGTACCCAGGCGGCACCGTTCCAGTACCGGACGTATCCGGGGATGGACGGGTCCGGGTAATAGCCTTCGCGGGGCCGGTCGTCGCCGGGGGCCGGGGTTGGGGCGCTCATGTCCGTCGTCCCGTATCTGTCGAGGGGGTCGTATGACGGCCTCCACATCTATCAGACGAGCGGCGGCGCCACTGCCTCTCCCGCCGGACCCACCCCTTTCCGGGCAACGCCGTACCCCTTCCTTCACCTCCCGGGAAAAAATTCCCGGAACCCGCGTAATGCTCGCGGCCCGGCGCCCTCTCCCCCGTGCGGGCCCACCGCAGGGCCCCCGACACGAGAGGAAGGTCAATGACGCACACCGTCGTGGAGCGCGAACTGGAGCTGCGGCTGGTCCTGTCGCCGGAGCGTGCCCTCCCTGTCCCGGCCCGCCTGGCCTACCGCACCGACGACCCCTACGCCGTCCACCTCACCTTCCACATCAACTCCGACCACCCGGTGGACTGGACGTTCGCCAGGGAGCTGCTGGTGGAGGGCGTGTTCCGGCCGTGCGGGCACGGGGACGTGCGGGTGTGGCCGACGAAGTCCGACGGGCACAGCGTCGTCCTGATGGCGCTCAGCTCGCCGGACGGCGACGCCCTGCTCGAGGCGCCGGCCGCGCCGGTCTCGGCGTGGCTGGAGCGCACGCTGCGGGTGGTGCCGCCGGGCACCGAGGGCGAACAGCTGGGGATCGACGACGCGCTCGACCAGCTGCTCGCACGGTGAGAGCGGCCGCCGGGGACGAGCGGTCAGAAGAGCTTTCCGGGGTTGAGGATGCCCAGCGGGTCGAAGACCTGCTTGACGGCCCGCTGCATCTCCACGCCCACGGGACCGATCTCCCGGGCCAGCCACTCCTTCTTCAGCACACCTACCCCGTGCTCGCCGGTGATCGTGCCGCCCAGTTCCAGGCCGAGGGCCATGATCTCGTCGAAGGACTCACGGGCGCGCCGCGACTCGTCGGGGTCGGCGGCGTCGAAGCAGACGGTGGGGTGGGTGTTGCCGTCGCCGGCGTGCGCGCACACGCCGATGGTCAGGCCGTACTTCTCGGCGATGCGCTCGACGCCGGTGAGCATGTCGCCGAGCCGGGTGCGGGGCACGCACACGTCGTCGATCATCGTCGTGCCCTTCACCGCTTCCAGGGCCGTCAGGGACAACCGGCGCGCCTGGAGCAGCAGTTCGGACTCGGCGGCGTCGTCGGCGGGGACGACCTGGGTGGCGCCGGCCGCCTCGCACAGCGCGCCGACGGCGGCGAGGTCGGCGGCCGGGTCGGGGGTGTCGAAGGCGGCGAGCAGAAGGGCCTCGGTGGTCTCGGGCAGGCCCATGTGGGCCAGGTCGTTGACCGCCCGGACGGTCGTCGAGTCCATCAGTTCGAGGAGTGACGGGACGTGCCCGGCCTCCATGATCGTGCAGACGGCGTCGCAGGCGGCGGACACCGAGGCGAACTCCGCCGCCAGCACCAGTTGCTCGGGCGGCTTCGGCTTGAGCGCGAGGACGGCCTTGACGACGATGCCGAGGGAGCCCTCGGCGCCTACGAACAGCCGGGTCAGGTCGTATCCGGCGACGCCCTTGGCGGTGCGCCGGCCGGTGGACATCAGGCGGCCGTCGGCGAGGACGACGTCGAGACCGAGGACGTACTCCGCGGTCACCCCGTACTTCACGCAGCACAGGCCGCCGGCGGCGGTGCCGATGTTCCCGCCGACGGTGCACATCTCCCAGCTGGAGGGGTCGGGCGGGTAGTACAGGCCGTGTTCGTTCACCGCGCGGGAGAGCGCCGCGTTGATCACGCCCGGTTCGACGACGGCGACGCGGTCGACGGGGTTGATCTCCAGGATGCGGTCCATCCTGGTCAGGGACAGCGCGATGCAGCCGTCGGTGGCGTTGGCGCCGCCGGACAGACCGGTGCGGGCGCCCTGCGGGACGACCGGGACGCGCAGCTCGGTGGCGGTGCGCATGACGTGCTGGACCTGCTCGACCGTGCGCGGCAGGACCACGACGGCGGGCGCGCCGGCCGGGCAGAAGCTCGCCATGTCGTGGGCGTAGGAGGCCGTGACGTCCGGGTCGGTGACGACCGCCTCGGCCGGCAGGGCGGCGCGCAGCCGGTCGACGAGGTTGCCGGTCTGCTCGTCGCGGGGCGCTTCGATACGGCTCATGATCACAGGTTCGCACCCGGGGCCATCGGTGTGAACCCCGTGTACTGCGGCCGCCGTATGCCCGGGGGCGGCCCGGGCGGCGACGCACAGTGAACGTCATGGAGAACCAGGAGTGTGCCGTGGAAGCCGCCGCGCCGGTGCGTCGCCGGTGGCCCGTCCGGGTCCTTCTCACCTCGCTCGCCGCCTCCCTCGTGCTCGGCGGGGCGCTGGCGCTGTGGCCCGCCCGTGAGTCCGCCCGGCAGCCACCGGCGCCGGCCCCGGGGGCGCAGGCGCAGGCCGCGGTGCGCGCCGGGGTGCCGGCGGCGCTGCCCGGTCTGGACGCCCTGATCGGCGACCGGGAGGCGTATGTGCGCACGCATCCCAAGGACGCGCGGGCGTGGGCGGTGCTGGGCGCGGCGTACGTGGAGCGGGGGCGGCGGACGGCGGACGCGGCCGGGACGTTCCCGAAGGCGGAGCGGGCGCTGCGCACGTCGCTGGCGGTGCGGGGGCGGGGCAACGCCGAGGCGCTGGAGGGGCTCGCGGTGCTGGCGAACGCGCGGCGGGACTTCCGGGCGGCGCGCGGCTTCGCGGAGGAGGCGCTGACGGCGCAGCCGAAGCGGTGGTCGGCGTATCCGGCGCTGATCGAGGCGTGCACCGGGCTCGGTGACTACAAGGCGGCCGGCGGCGCCCTGGACCGGCTGGCGGCGGCGCCCTCCGGCCCGCGGGTGCGGGCGTGGAGCGCGGACGCGTACCGGGACCAGGGGCGGCGGGAGGACGCGGCGGCGGCGCTGGCGGACGCGGCGGCTGCCGCGCAGGATCCGGCCGAGCAGGCGGCGTATCTGGAGCAGGCCGGGCGGCTGGCGTTCGAGCGCGGAGAGCCGGACGCGGCGCTGCGGCACTTCGAGGAGGCGGTGCGGCTGGACCCGGACCAGCGGGCGGCGCAGGCCGGGCAGGGGCGGGCGCTGGCCGCGCTGGGGCGCACCTCGCAGGCGCTGAGCGCGTACCGGGTGGCGCTTCAGCGGCAGCCGCTGCCCGAGTACGCGCTGGAGCTGGGCGAGTTGTACGAGTCGCTGGGGCTCGCGCAGCCGGCCCGGGTGAACTACGACCTGGTGCGCGAGCGGGCCCGGCTGGACGCGCGGGGCGGGGTGGACGACACGCTGGTCCTGGGCCGTCTGGAGGCGGACCACGGGGACCCGGATCAGGCGGTACGGCTGCTGCGCACCGAGTGGCAGCGCCAGCCCGGCGTCGAGGTGGCCGACGCGCTGGGCTGGGCGCTGCACCGGGCGGGGCAGGACGCGGAGGCGCTGCGCTACGCGGCGACCGCGACGGACCGGGAGCACGGCGGCACGGTGCGCAGCGCCCCGTACGCCTATCACCGCGGGATGATCGAGAAGGCCCTGGGGCAGGAAGGGCCCGCCCGCAGGCACCTCCAGGAGGCGCTGCGGATCAACCCGGACTTCTCACCGCTGGCCGTCCGCGAGGCACGGACGGCGCTGACGGCGCTGGGCGAGCCGCCGGAGGCCGAGGTTCCGCGCTGACCTCCGGGCGGACCGCCGGCTACAGATTCCCGCGCTTCTCCTGCTCCCGCTCGATCGCCTCGAACAGGGCCTTGAAGTTGCCCTTTCCGAAGCCCATGGAGCCGTGCCGTTCGATGATCTCGAAGAACACGGTCGGCTTGTCCTGGACCGGCTTGGTGAAGATCTGCAGCAGGTAGCCGTCCTCGTCGCGGTCGGCGAGGATCTTCAGCTCGCGCAGGGTGTCCACGGGCACGCGGGTGTCGCCGACCCACTCCCCCAGCGTGTCGTAGTAGGAGTCCGGGGTGTCGAGGAACTCCACGCCGGCCGCGCGCATGGTGCGCACGCTGGCCACGATGTCGTTCGTGTTCAGCGCGATGTGCTGGCAGCCGGGGCCGCCGTAGAACTCCAGGTACTCGTCGATCTGGGACTTCTTCTTGGCGATCGCCGGCTCGTTGAGCGGGAACTTCACCTTCAGCGTGCCGTCGGCCACGACCTTGGACATCAGCGCCGAGTACTCGGTGGCGATGTCGTCGCCCACGAACTCCTTCATGTTCGTGAAGCCCATGACCTTGTTGTAGAAGGCCACCCATTCGTCCATCTTGCCGAGTTCGACGTTGCCGACGCAGTGGTCGATCGCCTGGAAGGTGCGCTGCGCGGGCGGCTCGACGATCGGCTTGGCGGCGGCGTAGCCGGGCAGGTAGGGGCCGTCGTAGCCGGAGCGCTCGACGAGGGTGTGGCGGGTCTGGCCGTAGGTGGCGATCGCGGCGAGGACGACCGTGCCGTGCTCGTCCTTCAGCTCGTACGGCTCGGCGACGCTCTTCGCGCCCTGCTCGACGGCGTAGGCGTAGGCGGCGCGGGCGTCCGGCACCTCGATGGCGAGGTCGACGACGCCGTCGCCGTGCTCGGCCACGTGCTGGGCGAGGAAGTGGCCCCAGACGGTGGCGGGCTTGATCACCGAGGTGAACACGAACCGGGCGGAGCCGTTCTCCAGCACGTAGGACGCGGTCTCGCGGCTGCCGTTCTCCGGTCCGGAGTACGCGACCAGCTTCATGCCGAAGGCGGTGGAGTAGTAGTGCGCGGCCTGCTTGGCGTTGCCCACGGCGAAGACGACCGCGTCCATTCCCTTGACCGGGAAGGGGTCGGCCTGCCGGGCGGCGTCGGGAGTGTGGTGTGTGGTCTGCGTCATAGCCGAAGCCTGGCCCCGCCCTGCAAGGTGCGCAATAGTTTGCGTATTCACTGGGCATTCTGCTCAGTCGTACGGCCGGAGCATCAGCCTTTCTGTACAGGATGCCCACCCCGGGAGGAACTGCTGTGGCGATCGATCATCTGGACGGCCGGATCATCGTGCTGCTGGCACAGGAACCGCGGATCGGGGTGCTGGAGATGTCCCGGCGGCTCGGGGTGGCGCGCGGGACCGCGCAGGCGCGCCTGGACCGGCTTCAGTCGAACGGAGTCATCCGCGGATTCGGTCCCGAGGTGGATCCGGCGGCCCTCGGCTACCCGGTCACCGCGTTCGCCACGCTGCAGATCCGGCAGGGCCAAGGCGCCGACGTCCGGGCCCACTTGGCGAGTGTGCCGGAGGTGCTGGAGCTGCACACCACCACCGGCACCGGGGACATGCTGTGCCGGCTGGTGGCCCGCTCCAACGCCGATCTCCAGCGGGTGATCGACCGGGTCGTCGGTTTTGATGGCATCGTCCGGGCCTCCACCGCGATCGTGATGGAGAACCCCGTGCCGCTGCGGGTCATCCCGCTGGTGCAGCAGGCGGCGCAGGACCGGGAACGGACCATGTGACCCGACGGGGGTGAGGCCGGTGAACTTCTGGGAGTACCTCGGCAACCGCCATCAGCAGTTGCTCACCGACGCCTACCAGCACGCCAGCGCCGTCTTCCAGTGCATGGTGCTGGCGACCGCGCTGGGCGTGCTCATCGCCGTCGCGACCTATCGCAGCGAGTGGGCGGGCAACGTGGCGACGCTCACCACGTCGACCATCCTCACCGTCCCCTCCCTGGCCATGATCGGTCTGCTGGTCCCGGTCGTGGGGCTCGGCGTGCCGCCCACGGTGATCACGCTGACCCTGTACGGGCTGCTGCCGGTCGTGCGCAACGCGATCGTCGGCCTGCGCGGGGTCGATCCGGCGCTGGTGGACGCGGCGCGCGGCATCGGCATGTCCCGGCCGGCACGGCTGGTGCGCGTCGAGCTGCCGCTGGCGTGGCCGCCGATCCTGACCGGCATCCGGGTCTCCACGCAGATGCTGATGGGCATCGCCGCCATCGCCGCCTACGCCTCCGGGCCCGGGCTCGGCAACGAGATCTTCCGCGGGCTGGCCTCGCTGGGCAGCAAGAACGCGCTCAACCAGGTGCTCGCGGGCACCCTCGGGATCATCGTCCTGGCCCTGCTGTTCGACGCCGCGTACGTCCTGATCGGACGGCTGACCATCCCCAGGGGGATCCGTGCCTGACGTGCCCGTGCCCGCGCCCGAGGCCTCCGACATGCCCGGCGTGTCCGGCCCGTCCGGCGCGCCCGCCGCACCGGCCGCGTCCGTCGCCGGGGCGGCCATCGAGCTGGAGAACCTGACCAAGCGCTACCCGGGCAACCCCCACCCGGCCGTCGACAACGTCAGCATGGAGATCAAGGCCGGCGAGACCGTGATCCTCGTCGGCCCGTCCGGCTGCGGGAAGTCCACCACGCTGAAGATGATCAACCGGCTGATCGAGCCGACCGGCGGGCGCATCCGCATCGGCGGCGAGGACGTCACCGACATGGACCCGGTGAAGCTGCGCCGCAAGGTCGGCTACGCCATCCAGTCGGCCGGGCTCTTCCCGCACATGACCGTCGCCCAGAACATCGCGCTGGTGCCGAAGATGGTCGGCTGGTCCAAGTCCCGCATCCGCGCCCGGGTGGAGGAGCTGCTGGACCTGGTCGGGCTCGACCCCGGCGAGTTCCACGGCCGCTACCCGCGCCAGCTCTCCGGCGGGCAGCAGCAGCGCGTCGGCGTGGCCCGGGCGCTGGCCGCCGATCCGCCGGTGCTGCTGATGGACGAGCCGTTCGGCGCGGTCGACCCGATCACCCGCGACCATCTCCAGGACGAGCTGATCCGCCTGCAGCGCGAGCTGCACAAGACGATCGTCTTCGTCACCCACGACTTCGACGAGGCCATCAAGCTGGGCGACCGCATCGCGGTGCTGCGCGAGCGCTCGCACATCGCCCAGTTCGACACCCCGGAGGCCATCCTGACCAACCCCGCCGACGACTTCGTCTCCGGGTTCGTCGGCGCCGGGGCGGCCCTGAAGCGGCTGAACCTCACCCGCGTACGGGACGTGGAGATCACCGACTATCCGACGGTCACCGTGGACACCCCGCTGCAGCAGATCTTCGGGCTGCTGCGGGCCGCCGGCACCAACGAGATCCTGCTGCTGGACCGGCGCCGGCGCCCCTACAAGTGGCTCAGGCGCGGCGACCTGATGCGGGCCCGGGGTTCGCTTGCGCGGGCGGGCACGCTGGTGCACGACACGGTGACCCGGGACGCGACCCTGCGCGACGCGCTGGAGGCGGTGCTCACCGACAGCGCCGGGCGGGTCGCGGTGACCGGGCGGCACGGGGCGTACACCGGCGTCGTCGACATGGAGACGCTGATGAACTCCGTGCACGAGCTGCTGGAGGCCGACCGGCTGGAGGCGATGGAGCACCAGCACGAGCTGGCGGAGGCGCGCTCGGCGCAGACGCACGCGGAGCAGGAGGGCGAGCCCGGGGGACGCAAGGCATGAGCGACACCGGGGAGCTGAGGGACGACCGGGCCGACGAGGAGGAGCCGCCGCCCGCGGTCCGGCCCGTCGCGCGGCGGCGGGTGACCTGGCAGAAGCTGACCTTTCTGCCCCTGACGCTCATCGCCGTGCTGCTGGCGACCTGGCTGTGGTTCCAGCAGGCGGACCTGGACCCGATCTCGAAGAACGCCCTGTCCGGCGGCCAGGTCTCCAAGGCGCTGTGGCAGCACGTGCAGCTGACGGTGATCTCCACGTTCTTCGTGCTGATCATCGCGATCCCGCTGGGCGTGCTGCTGACGCGCCGGTTGTTCCGCCGGGCCACCCCGGTGGCGATGGCGTTCGCCAACATGGGTCAGGCCACGCCGGCGATCGGTCTGCTCGCGCTGCTCGTGATCTGGCTCGGCATCGGCCGCCGGGCCGCCCTGATCGGCATCATCGCCTACGCGATCCTGCCGGTGCTGTCCAACACGATCGCCGGTCTGCGCGCCAACGACCCGACGCTGCTGGAGGCGGCCCGCGGCATCGGGATGTCCCCGTTCGGGGTGCTGCGGCGGGTGGAACTGCCGCTCGCGGTGCCGCTGATCCTGGCCGGGGTGCGCACGGCGCTCGTACTGAACGTCGGCACGGCGACGCTGGCCGCGTTCGGCGGGGGCGGCGGCCTGGGGGTACTCATCACGACGGGCATCACCAACCAGCGGATGCCGGTGCTGGTGCTGGGCTCCGTCCTCACCGTCGCGCTGGCGTTGCTGGTGGACTGGCTGGCGTCCCTGGCGGAAGTCCTGCTGAAGCCGCGCGGGCTGGAGGTGGGGACGTGAGACGACGCCTCCGCGCCCTGGTGACGTGCGCGCTGCTGGCATCGGCCGGCTGCGGGCTGACCAGCGGCTCCCCCATGTCGGACGACGTGCGTCCCGGTCTGATCGGCAAGGGCGAGCCGCTGAAGGGGGCGGATCTCACCGTCACGTCGAAGTCGTTCACGGAGAGCCTCATCCACGGCGCGATGATGGGCATCGCGTTGCAGGCGGCCGGCGCGCACGTGCTGGACCGCACCGGCATCCAGGGTTCCATCGGCGGCCGGGAAGCGCTGAAGAACGGCGACGCGGACGC
Source organism: Streptomyces sp. NPDC097129 (assembly GCF_055668065.1). Taxonomy (NCBI): domain Bacteria; kingdom Bacillati; phylum Actinomycetota; class Actinomycetes; order Kitasatosporales; family Streptomycetaceae; genus Streptomyces; species Streptomyces sp. NPDC097129. The sequence goes on from NZ_JBVOQE010000001.1 coordinate 1,209,789, forward strand.
CATGTACGAGTACACGGGCACCGCGTGGATCACGTACCAGGGCAACAGCACGCCCATCCCCGACCCGCAGCAGCAGTGGCAGGCGGTGAAGGACGCCGACGTCAAGCAGGGGCTGACCTGGCTGCCGCCGTCGCGGCTGAACAACACCTACGCGCTGGCCATGAACCAGGCCGCGTTCAAGAAGTACGGCACGAGGACCCTGTCGGACGTGGCGGCGCTGGCGAGGAAGGAGCCGGGCGCGGTGACCCTGTGCGTGGAGGGCGAGTTCGCCAACCGGGCGGACGGGCTGCCGGGCATGGAGAAGAAGTACGGCATGCACATCCCGGCGAAGAACGTCACGCAGATGGACACCGGGATCATCTACACCCAGACGGCGAAGGGCAGTTGCACGTTCGGCGAGGTGTTCACCACGGACGGGCGGATCCGCTCGATGAACCTCGTGGTGATGGCGGACGACAAGAAGTTCTTCCCCAACTACAACGCGGCTCCGGTGATCAACACGAAGACCTACCGGAAATGGCCCGCGATCGCCCAGGTGCTGGCCCCCCTGACGGCCCGGCTGGACAACAAGGTCGCGCAGGAGCTGAACGCGAAGGTGGACGTGGACGGTGAGGACCCGCACCAGGTGGCACTGGACTGGATGAAGAAGGAGGGGTTGGTGAACTAGGGGCGGGATCGGGGGCGTTGAGGCAGAGCGAGTTACAAAGAAGCCGTTGCAAAGAGATCTTTGCAACGCTACCTTTGGAACATGTCCGACCAGACGAACCCCCGGCTGCTCGACGCCCGTTCACTGCGCGGGCTCGCTCATCCCCTGCGGATGCAGCTGCTCGTGGCCTTGCGCCGGAACGGGCCCGCCACCGCCTCACAACTGGCGGACCGGCTCGGCGAGTCCAGCGGCGCCACCAGCTATCACCTGCGCCAGCTCGCCGCGCACGGATTCGTCGAGGACGCGCGCGAACTCGGCAAAGGCCGGGAACGGTGGTGGCGCGCGGTGAACCAGGGCCTGGAGTTCGACAGCGCGCTGCTCAGGGACCCCGACCCGGAGGTGCGCGGCGCCGCCGCCGTGTACCGGTACGAGGTCGCCAACGTGCACACCCAGGAGGTCGCGACCTGGCTCGGCAACCCCGACGCCTGGCCCGCCGCGTGGGACAGCGCAAGCGACATGAGCGACTTCAAGCTACGGCTCACTCCGGAGCGTGCGGCCGAGCTCATCGAGAAGATGCACGCCCTCGTCACCAGTTACGACGAGACGCCGCAAGGCACTCCGGGCGCGGAGACCGTCCGTATCCACACCCACCTCTTCCCCACCCCGCCCCCGGCGTGAAAGGAACCCGATGCATCACGACATCCACCTCGCCCTGCACCACGCCCGCGCCACCGACCTGCGGGCCGAGGCCACAGCGCACGGCCTCGCCTCCGTGCCCCGTCCGCCGCGCCCCGAGCTGCGCAGCCGTCTCGGCTGGACCCTCGTCGAGGTGGGCCTGCGCCTCGCGACCCCCGGCGCCGCCTAGCAGCTCGGGACCGTGCCGTGGCCCTTCTCCAACGCGGCCAGCGCGTCCACCGCGTTCTTCAGGGTGGTGACCGGGACCAGCCGCAGGCCCTTGGGGAGCTCGCCCTTGGCGTCGGAGCACTCCGCCTTCGGTACGAGGAAGACGGTCGCCCCGTCGCGACGGGCGGCCTGCGTCTTCAGGCCCACGCCACCCACCGGGCCGACCGTGCCGTCGGCGTCGATGGTGCCGGTGCCGGCGATGGTGCGCCCACCGGTGAGGTCGCCGCCGCTGCCGTCGCCGTCGAGCTTGTCGACGACGCCGAGGGCGAAGAACAGTCCGGCGCTGGGCCCGCCGATGTCGGCCAGCTTCAGATCGACCTTGACCTTCTTGTCGCTGAGGTGGAGATAGCCCAGCGCGGCCTTGGCCGCCGCGTCCTGCGACTCGTCCATCTGCGCGATGTTGTGCCGCTCGATCTCCTTGACGCTGTTCCCGCTCGGGTACACCGCGTCGCGCGGCATGATCGCCCGGTCGGTGGCGAACCAGCCGTCGATGACGTCGCCGAGCGAGATGTGCGCGTCGGGCCCGGTCGCCTCGATGGTCGTCATCCGCAGCTGGCCGCTCGTCCTGCGGGTCGGCGCCCCGGTGATCGTGATGACCGGCGTGCCCTTGTGGTCGCCGAGGACGTTCGCCGTCGACCCCGGCTGCGCCACCGAGAACGGCAGCGGCGCGAACGCCGCCGTGGCGAGCAGCGCCACGACGGGCAGCGCGCAGACGGCGAGGGCCTGAAGGCGTGTGAGGCGAGAGAGCACGGAGCCAATCTAACGTGAGCCCGTTCCCCCATCCGCCGCCGGTCAGCGTCCGACCGGGGCCGCCGTCACTGCCCGCCCCGGACGCCGTGAGGCCCCGGTCCCGCCCGCCGCGGTCGTCGTTGAGCCCCGGTCCCGCCCGCCGTGGACGCGGTGAGGCCCCGGTCCCGCCCCGCCGCGGTCGCCGTTAAGCCCCGGCCGCGGTCGCCGTTAAGCCCCGGCCCCGTCCCGGGCCCCTGTCCGCCCGTCGCCGGTCGCCGGTCGCCGGTCGCCGCCAGGTCAGCGCAGCGCCTCCGCCACCTCGCGGGCCGCGTCGACGACACGCGCCCCCACCCGTTCCGGTACGGCGTCCGCGAGCATCACCACGCCGACGCTGCCCTCGACCCCGGTCACCCCGAGCAGCGGCGCGGCGGCCCCGCTCGCGCCGGCCTCCAGCTCGCCGTGCGTCAGCGTGTACCCGGGGTCCGCCAGCGGATTGGCCCGGGCCGCGAGTATCGCCCTCCCGGCGGCACCACGGTCCAGCGGATGCCGGAACCCCGCCCGGTAGGCCACGTGGTAGTCCGTCCACGACGGCTCGACGACCGCGACGGCCAGCGCCTCGGTCCCGTCCACGAGCGTCAGATGCGCGGTCGCCCCTATGTCCTCCGCCAGCGACCGCAGCGCCGGCAGCGCCGCCTCGCGGACCAGTGGATGCACCTGGCGGCCGAGCCGCAGCACGCCCAGCCCGACCCGGGCCCTGCCGCCCAGATCACGCCGTACGAGAGCGTGCTGCTCCAGCGTGGCGAGCAACCGGTACACAACGGTCCGGTTCACGCCCAGTTTGAGGGAAAGCTCGGTGACGGTCAGCCCGTGGTCCGTGTCGGCCAGCAGCTTGAGGACCCGCAGTCCCCGGTCGAGCGTCTGAGAGGTCTCCGCGGTCACGACGCCCACTCCTCCAAGTGGTGAGGTCGGCGGGCCTCCACAGGGACGGATGCGCCACCGAGTCCCGTCGGTGACGCGCAACGAAGGCCGCCGATCGGTGACGGTCCGGGTCATTCCGGACCCAGTCGCTTCACGGCTGCGCTCCGCGGCGGTTCTGCCACGGGGCGTGTGCGTAGCGGGACAGTAGCGAAGCAGGTTCGCTCAGCGGAAGGCTCCGTCCACAATCCGGGCAATGGCCGAGACGAACCATCTGTGTTTGTCCGGATACGTACAGCGCACGCTCGCGCCCGCACACCCCTCGTGGAGCGTCACTTCATGCGCGTGGCCCACTCCTGCACCTTGGCGATGCGCTGCCGCAGCTGTCCGGCCGTCGCCTCCGCGCTCGGCGGGCCGCCGCACGCCCGGCGCAGCTCGGTGTGGATGACGCCGTGCGGCTTGCCGCTCTGGTGGACGTACGCGCCGACCATGGTGTTGAGCTGGCGGCGCAGCTCCATCAGCTCCTTGTGCGTGACGACCGGCCGCCGCTCGGCGGGCATCTCCAGCAGGTCGGCCTCCTCGGCCGGCTTCTTCTTGCTGTGCGCGATCTGCTTGGCCTGCCGCTTCTGCAGCAGCATCTGCACCTGGTCGGGCTCCAGCAGGCCGGGGATGCCGAGGTAGTCCTGCTCCTCCTCGCTGCCGGGGTGGGCCTGCATGCCGAACTCGGCGCCGTTGTACATCACCCGGTCGAAGACGGCGTCGGACTCCAGCGCCTCGAAGGGCAGCATGTCCTGGTCGCCGGTGTCCTCGTCCTGCTGCCGCTCCGCCTCCTGGAGGAGCTTGTCCTCCTCGGCGTAGGGGTCCTCCTCGCCGTCCTTCTTCGGCTTGTCGAGGACGTGGTCGCGCTCGCGCTCCATCTCGTTGGCGAAGGAGAGCAGGTCGGGCACGGTCGGCAGGAACACGGACGCGGTCTCGCCGCGCCGCCTGGACCGCACGAAACGGCCGACGGCCTGGGCGAAGAACAGCGGCGTGGAGATCGTCGTGGCGTACACGCCGACCGCGAGACGCGGCACGTCGACGCCCTCGGACACCATGCGGACGGCGACCATCCATCGGTCGTCGCTCGCGCTGAAGTCGTCGATCCGCTTCGACGCGCCGGTGTCGTCGGACAGCACCAGGGTCGCCTTGTGGCCGGTGATCTCCCGGATGAGCTTGGCGTAGGCGCGGGCGGAGTCCTGGTCGGTGGCGATGACGAGGGCGCCGGCGTCCGGGATGGCCTTGCGGACCTCGGTGAGCCGCTGGTCGGCGGCGCGCAGCACGGACGGCATCCACTCGCCGCGCGGGTCCAGCGCGGTGCGCCACGCCTGGCTGATGGCGTCCTTGGTCATCGGCTCGCCGAGCCGGGCCTCGATCTCGTCGCCGGCCTTGGTGCGCCAGCGCATGTTGCCGCTGTAGGAGAGGAAGATGACCGGCCGGACGACGCCGTCGGACAGGGCGGAGCCGTAGCCGTAGGTGTAGTCGGCGGCCGAGCGGCGGATGCCGTCCGTCCCTTCCTCGTACGTCACGAAGGGGATCGGGTTGGTGTCGGAGCGGAACGGCGTACCGGTCAGCGCCAAGCGCCGCGTCGCCGGCTCGAACGCCTCCAGGCAGGCCTCGCCCCACGACTTGGAGTCACCGGCGTGGTGGATCTCGTCGAGGATGACGAGGGTCTTGCGCTGCTCGGAGCGGTTGCGGTGCAGCATGGGCCGCACGCCGACGCCCGCGTACGTCACGGCGACGCCGTCGTACTCGCGGCTCAGCGGCCCGGCGCTGTACTCGGGGTCGAGCCTGATCCCTATCCGGGCGGCGGCCTCGGCCCACTGCTTCTTCAGGTGCTCGGTCGGCGCGACCACGGTCACCTGCTGCACGACGTGGTGGTGCAGCAGCCAGGACGCCAGCGTCAGGGCGAAGGTCGTCTTGCCTGCGCCGGGGGTCGCGACCGCCAGGAAGTCACGTGGCTGCTCCTGGATGTACTTCTCCATCGCCCCCTGCTGCCAGGCACGCAGTTTGCTGGCGGTGCCCCAAGGGGCGCGGCCGGGAAACGCGGGCGACAGATGGTGCGAGTGTGACGAGGGGGAGCTGGCGGTGGTAGTCACGGTCTCCGGGATCAAGGTCGTGGCGGCTCGGCTACGTATGACAACCGGGCCACCCTACCGGCGCCGCACCACGCACCACGCGCGGACAAGCCCGGCTCGCCCCCGGGTGGGACTCACGTCACAGCGCCCTCAGCCGCCCCGCGATCACCCTCACGTCGCTCTCCTTGCCGGAGGCCACGTCGATGACCAGGTCGTACGCCGTGTCCTGGGCGCAGCCGGCGAGATCGACGCCGTTGACGGCGAGGAAGGTGGCCGCGACGAGCCACGCGGTGCGCTTGTTGCCGTCGACGAGGGGGTGGTTGGTGGCGAGCGCGTGCAGGAGTGCGGCGGCCCGCTCCCAGAGGTCGTCGCAGGCGGGCGTGCCGAACATCCGGGCGCGCGGCCGGTGCACCGCGGACCCGAACAGCCCGGCCTCCCGCGCCTCGGGGGGCCGCCCGCCGAACGCGGTCGCGGCGAGCGCGGCGACCTCGGCGACGGTGAGATGCCGGGCGACGGCGGCCGCGGCGCCGCCCTCGGCGGCGGTGAGATGCGGGGTGGCGGCGGACGCGGAGCCCTCGGCGGCGGTCGGGTGCCGTCGACGCCTCACCGCTCCCGCAAGCGCGTCGTCACCCAGACGCCCACCAGCGCCACGGCCGCCATCGGCAGGAAGACGGCGGCGAAGGCGGCCGGATGCGTCCCCGTGCCGGACGCCTGTGACGCCGTGTGGCTCACCGCGCCGCCGCCCAGGGTGGCGAAGGCCGCTCCCCCGGCGGCGAGCAGCAGGGCGTTGGACAGGCCGTCGGAGATCTGCAGCGCGGCGGAGTGGGCGCCGGCCTCCTCCGGGGCGGAGAGCTGGAGCAGCAGGACACTGGTGGAGGAGATCACCAGGCCCATCCCGAAGCAGCCGAATCCCCAGGCGACGGCGACCGTCCACGCCGGCACCGCGTCGATCAGCACGCTCGGCGCGGTGGTGATCGCCGCGGCGACCAGCACCATGCCGAGGGTCATCAGCCGCTCCCGGTACGGCTCCACGCCGGGCCGGGACTGCACCCACGAGCCCAGCGCCCAGGTCGCCCCGCCCGCCGCGAGCGACAGCCCGGCGAGGGTCGGTGCGAGGCCGCGCTGGGTGACCAGCATCAGCGGCACGAACGACTCGGCGGCGATGAAGGACCCGGCCGCGAGCCCGCGCAGCAGCACGACCGACGGCAGTCCGCGTGCCGCCCGGTACGTGCCGCGCGGCAGCAGCCCCAGCACCGCCGGCACGAGGAGCGCGGCCCCCGCGATGCCGGGCAGCAGCGACAGCGGGCGCAGGTCCTGCGCGGCGTACTGGAGCAGCCCGGCGCCGACGGAGATGCCGAGCGCGAGCCGGAGGCGGCGGCGGCCGGCGGAGGCCGCGCGTCCGGTGCTTCCGCGTCCCGGGGAGCCGCCGCCGTGCACCGGGCCGGACGCCCGCCGCCGTATCTGCGGCAGCGCGAGGGCCAGCGGGACGACGACGAGTACCGGGATGCCGGTGAACACCCAGCGCCAGCCGAGGTGTTCCGTCACCGCCCCGGCGGCCAGCGGGCCGACGACGGACGGTACGACCCAGCCCGCCGCGAACGCCGCCATGATCGCCGGCCGCAGCGGCTCCGGATAGGCCCGGCCCACGACCACGTACAGCGCGACGATCACCAGCCCGCCACCGAGTCCCTGCACGGCCCGCCCGGCGATGAACAGCCACATCGCGCCCGCCGTCCCCGACAGCAGCAGCCCGGCGCCGAACGCGGCGATCCCGCAGGTGAGCGCACCCAGCGGGCCGCGCCGGTCGGACCACTGCCCGGAGAGCACCATGCCGAACAGACTCGTCGTGAAGTACCCGGAGAAGGCGAACGCGTACAGCGACAGCCCGTGCAGCTCGCGGGCCGCGACCGGCATCGCCGTACCGACGGCGGTCGCCTCGAAGGCGATCAGCACGATGACGGAGACGATCCCGATGCTGAGGGCCCGGTAGGACCGGCTCAGCACGGTCTCGCGCACGGCGGGCGTTCCCGCGCCCGCCCCGTCGGCGGCCTGGTCGTGTGCGACGGCGTCGTCGCGCGGTTCGAGGGCGCTCATGGTCGCCAGGGTAAGGCCCGTAACGGAGTTGGACCCCTGTCGAGGCCTCCCTTCATGAACGGCGTGTGGCAGTCGCGTTGCACGGCCCGGGATTCCCTTGAGCCCTGCTCCCGCCCAGCCGTACGGTCAACGCACCGAGTTCGGAACGGAGTCCGCAGGACCCCACCCCGACCCGGCCGTGTGCCCGAGTGGTTCAGGGACTCGCCTGCAAAGCGAGTTACGCGGGTTCGATTCCCGCCACGGCCTCCGGCGCCTGACCAGGCAAAGGAGGGGGCGGCACCCCAGGATGGGTGCCGCCCCTTCCTGCCGTCCGTGGCGTTGAGTCATCCCAACGCCTGGGCCGGCACCGCTGGGTCGTTGAGCGGACCAGGTCCTGGCTGTCGGGCTGCCGACGCCTCCATCGCCGCTACGAGCGCAAGCCGGAACACTTCAAGCCAATCGACAACGGGCGGTGTCGCGAAGCGGACTTGCAGGCCCGGCTGAATGCCGGTGATGGTGACCGACTGCGGGTCAGAACGACAGCAGAAAGGACGCCCTTACGGACGACACTCTTCGGTTCACCCACGGCCGTCCGTGGCGTGGCCCGTACGGCGCCCTGCGGGCCGTTCGCGGGATCACGGGATGCTTTTCATGCCGCTCACTCCGAGGCTGTCTCAAGGCCGTTGGCGACCGCGCGGCGCGCGTGCGCCTCGGGGACTCCGACTGAGACGGCGGCGGCGACGATCTCCGCCCCGATGGCTTCCAGTCCGCACGAACCAGGGCAGTCCGCGTGCTGAGCCGCGAGGAACCGGGTCACCCCGAACGCTTGTGATACGGCGCCCGATTCGATGCGCCTGCGTACCTTGGCGAGGCCGCGTTCCAGGCCCGTGCGGACGTAGCGCTCGGTGTGCCGGCACCCGGTGGCAACCGTCCGGGTCCCAGGCGGCGGGGGTGGGGAGAGAAGAGACCACCTCGCCGCGCGCGTGGGTGGTCTCTTCCTTCACCGCAAGGGCCCGGACGACCGGCGGCAGATCCGTCATGGTGCCGCTGCCGGGACCCAGCCACCGGGCGTAGGACATCAGCGACTTGACGTCCACACCGGGCCGGACGGCATTGTGTGAGGTCATGGCGCCCTGGCAGATCCAGTGCTGACCACGTGTGGTCGACACGGTCCGGGTGGGGGGCACGTCTCGCGGGCCCACTCGACGGCCGCCGCGTTGTCGAGGTCCACCACGGTCAGGCCGGCCCCGCCGGGGTGGTAGCCGACGCAGACGGCCTCACGCCACGCCGGCGCCCACGCGGGCGAGAGGATCGCTTCCGGGTCGGTGATGACGCGGATTTCGAACACGTGAGTCCTTCCCCTCAAGGGGTAGCTGGTTGGAATGACGGAGCGTCAGCGATCAGGTGATGAGGCAGCGCCGTCGTGGCGCCAGCACCGGGTGACGTGGCGGCTGGCGTTGCTGGTTTACGCACTTGCCGTGACCGGGCTTGTAGCCGTGTTCTGGCATTGGGTGCGGGGCAAGTCGTGGGACGACTCGCTGGCGTTCGCGCTGACGGTGACGCTGACTTCGGTCGGCGGCCAGTGGATAGCCGCGCTCATCCGGCGGAGGGCCGGTCGTAGTGACGGCTGATGTCAGCCGCGGAAGTGGTTGCGCTTGAAGGTGGCCTTGCGGATGTTGACCGTGGTCCCGCCCCGGTGGCCGTTCGTGCTGAACACCTGCGCGGCCACCCAGCCGCCGAAGATGACGGCGGCGAGGATGATGAGCTGCGTGATCAGCGCGGTGAGGGCGCTAATGAAGGCGGTCAGCAGGACCGCCGCACACGGCGAGGAAGCCGACGCCCCCGAGGGCGATGTTCACGGCCGCGCCGCGAGACGGGCGGCTTGGCGGCCACCGGGTCGGGTTTGGCGAGCTCGATGGCGTAGCCGGTGACGACGCGGCTGTCGGGCAGGACGACGCTCGCCAGGCAGAAGGTTGGGCGCCGGCTCACCCTCGACGACATCGGCATGGGCGACGCGGCAGTGTCCTCCGTTGAGCCTGACCTCGGACTTGAGTTCGCGGACAGGCCCGAGGCGACGGCCAAGACCGTCGCGGACCTCTGGCGTGCCGACCTTGCTGAGGCTGAGGTACTGGACAGGGCACAGCCGAACTCGGCCGTCTGGAACACGGCTTCCCTGCGCTGGATCGTCGCCCCGCCGGACGGGGAGCTGACGCGTGCGGGTAACCGCGCGATCGGCACGGTGGACGTGGAGATGATCCGCTCCACTGCCGACGCGTTCAGCATGGTCGATGGCATTCGGCGGTGGCCACGCCCGACGTGCGCTGATCCAGTACCTGCACACGGACGTCCGGCCGATGCTGGAGCGTGTTGGAGGCCGCCCTCTCACGAGACCCGTAAGCGGGTGGCCGCTGTGGTGCTTGCACAGCCTGATCGCCGCTGCTCTTCCTGCACGCCGTCTGAGCGAGCCCCTGCAACCGTTGCTACTGCTGCCGGGCCTCAGTGTTCTCACGGATCGCGGCGGCGACATCGAGCAGGGCGTAGGCGATGGCAGCGAGGCCTTCCCCAATGGCGTCGGTTCGGTACTCGTCGCCGGTCCGGCTCGCCGCCGTGTCTGCCTTGCCCTCCGCGTAGCTCCCGTACACGCTCTGATTCGGCATCCGTGTCCCTCTCCCCGGCTTCTCCAAGGATTCCTGGCTGCCTCCCCCGGCCCGGACTCGGCCAAGCCTCAGATCACGCCAGCTTCGCGCTCGTCACAATGGCACGAGGGGGCGCGTCAGGTGCTAGAAGCGCCTCCGCGTGCAGGCGCCAAGCCCTCACCGCGGCGAGGCTGCGGCGAAGCTTCAGGGGACCCCGCACGCCGCGGGCGATGGGGTCCTCTGAATGACCGCAAAAGGGCCGTTGGTGCCGGCTCCACGGTGTACGTTCAGGCAGGGCGCACCGAGAGCGCCCAGCACGCCGTGAGAGGATCCGAAAGCCAGATGGAATCCGCCACCGCCGCTCAGGAACGGCTGCGCGCACGCCAGCAGGAACTGCACGCCGAACTGGCGCAGGTCCAGCGGCAACTGGAGCAACTGGAGACGATGGTGGTCGCCTCACAGTGGCGGCATGCGCCCAGTGGCCCGAAGGGACGCGGCACCGTCTACCACGCGACGGTGAGCCGGAGTTGCCACCTGACAAACAGGCCGGAAGAGATCACCCTGTATGAGGCCCTGCAGACGGGGCTGGCCCCGTGCCCCAGGTGCAGGCCGAAGAGCTCCTAGCGCAAGGCGCCGTGGGGCCGGCCCTCCTCCGGCAGCGCTGAACGATCGCTGACAAGAGACAAGACGTGGGAGTCCGTCTCAGTTTCCGTCTCGTTCATCGCCGTAGGCGGTCGTTCGGAGCCGTTCACCGCGCCCCTTCGAGCACAGCATCCGTACGGGCCTGAACGCCGCTAAACGTGTCCGGATCACGCCCTGACCAACCAGGACAAACCTGCAAAGCGAGTTACGCGGGTTCGATTCCGCCACGGCCTCCGGCGCCTGACGGCGCTTGATGGCGCCTGATCAGGCGGACGCCGCGGGGCGGCACCCGGTCAGGGCGCCGCCCTTGCGCGTGCCGTTCCGCGGACCGCGGGGGCTCTGGATTCCCCAGGCCACCGGTGCGCCGGCGTGGTCGAGGGTGCCCTGCTCGCGGCGGTGGGCCAGCCACAGCAGGAACGCCAGGCTGGAGACGTCCGCGTTCAGGGGCTGGGCGGCGGTGCCGGGGCCGGGCCAGGACAGGACCGTGCCCGTCGCGCCGTCGACCGTGAGGCTGGTGCCGTCGACGGCCTCGCCGAGGCGTATCAGGCGGGCCGCCCCCGGCGGCAGCACCTCGTGCGCGGCAGTGGCGAGCCGCAGTTCGTGCGCGGCGTACTCCTCCAGCGTGGCCAGCGGCACGTCCATGTCCAGCCGGAACCACGGCGTCTCCTCCGGCAGCCCGGCCTGGCGCAGGAAACGGCGCGTCGGCTCGTGCGTGAGGGCGCGCGGGAAGTCGATCTCCTCGAAGCGGACGACCCGCCCGGTGCCGAACTCCTCGTCCAGCAGCCGCGGCGGCAGATCCAGGGCCAGCCCGGACGCGGTGTCCGGGCCCCTGGCGGTGATGGTGTGCGTGCTCATACTTCCCCCGTGTGCTTCCCCGTGCGGGAGACATTCCTGCCTTCGACCCGCACTCAGAACACTACGCCCCACCACTGACAACGGACCCCGTCAGTGGTTCACCACCGCCGCCTGCGGGCGGATCGGCAGCCGGTTCACCGGGCGGCCCGTCGCGGCCCGGACGGCCGACGCGATCGCCGCCGGAGAGGCCACCACCGGCGCCGCGCTGACCGCCTTCGCGCCGAACGGCGCCACCACGTCCCGTTCCTCCACCAGCTTGACGATCCTGATGTCCGGCGCGTCCAGGGCCGTCGGCAGCGCGTACCCGGTGAGGTCGGGGTGGCGGATCAGACCGCGCGGCGTGCGCAGGTTCTCCGTCAGCGCGATGCCCACGCCCTGCGTGACGCCCGCCTCGATCCGCGCCGCGAGCTGCGCGGGGTTGAGGACCCGGCCCACGTCCTGCGCGACGGCCAGCTCCACCACCCGTACCGAGCCCAGTTCGATGTCGACGTCCACCACCGCGCGGATCGCGCAGAAGGCGAGGCTGACGAAGGCGTCGCCCTGACCCGCCTCGTCCAGCGGCTCGGTGGGGTGCGGGCGGCACTGGGCCGTGGCCCACAGCTCCTTGCCGTCCATCGCCTCCGTCACGGTCGTCGACAGCACGCCGTCGTACGACGTGATCTTGCCGTCGGTGATCTGGAGCAGCTCCGTGGACATGCCGAACTTGTGGGCCAGCGGCTGCAGCAGCTGCGTGCGGACCATCTTCGCCGCGCGCTCCACCGCGCCGCCCGACACCCAGGTGTGCCGGCCGCGGCAGCCCGGGCCCGCCGGGGGCTGGTCGGTGTCGACGGGCGCCACGTGCACCTCGTCGATGCCGAGGGTCTCCTGCACGATCTGCCGGGCCAGCGTGGCGAAGCCCTGCCCGGTCTCCACCGCCGCGCACAGCACGGTGGCGACGCCGTCGTGCACCTTCACGGTCGCCGTGGACACCTCGTCGGCGCCCTCCGCGCCGAGCATGTGCACCACGCCCAGGCCGTAGCCCACCCCGCGCCGCACCGCGCCCGGCTCGCCCGCGCCCTCGGGGCCGCCGGGCAGCAGCCAGTCGTCCTCGGGGGTGTCCTTGGGCAGCGCCGGCAGCGGGAAGTCCCGTACGGCCTGGAGGAGTTCGGCGACGGGCGCCGGGCAGGTCACCGTCTGGCCGGTGGGCAGCACGTCGCCGGTGGCCATGACGTTGCGCAGGCGCAGCTCCGCCGGGTCGACGCCCAGTTTCTTCGCCAGCTTGTCCATCTGCGCCTCGTAGGCGGCGCACACCTGCATGGCGCCCTCGCCGCGCACATGGCCCGACGGCGGGTTGTTGGTGCGCACCGCCCAGCCCTCGATGAACGCGTTCGGCACGACGTAGGGGCCGCAGGCGAAGGCGACGGCCGCGGCGAGCGCCTCCGAGGACGTGTCGGCGTACGCGCCCGCGTCCAGCAGGATCTGCGCCTCGACCTTCACCAGCCTGCCCTCGGCGTCCGCGTGGTGGCGGTAGCGCAGCAGGGTGGGGTGCCGGTGGACGTGACCGAGGAAGGACTCCTCGCGGGTCGCGGTCAGCTTCACCGGGCAGCCGGTTCTCAGCGCCAGCAGCCCGAGCGGGAGCTGGAAGCCCTGGTCCTCGCGGTCGGCGGTCGCGCCGGGGACGCCGGTGACGACGACCTTCACCCGCTCCGGTTCCAGGCCGAAGCAGGCGGCGAGGGCGTCGCGGTCGGTGTGCGGGTCGGTGGAGGCCGTGTACAGCTCCACACCGCCGTCGGGGCGGGGCACGGCGAGACCGGCCTCGGCGCCGATCGGGGCCGGGTCCTGGCGGCCGATGCGGTACAGGCCCTCGACGACGACCTCGCCGACCGCGCCCGGGTCGCCGTGGTGCAGCGGGATGTGCCGGATCAGGTTGCCGTCCGGGTGCAGCGGCTCGGCTTCGAAGGCGTGCTCGGGGTCGGTGACCGGTTCGAGCACCTCGTACTCGACGATGACGGCCGCGGCGGCCATCCGCGCGGTGTCCGGGTGGTCCGCTGCGACGGCCGCGATGGGCTCGCCGTGGTGGCGTACGACGTCCGAGGCGAACACCGGGCGGTCGGCGGCGCCACGGCCGTACACCGGGCTGCCGGGGACGTCCTCGTGCGTGACGACGGCCCGCACGCCGGGCATCTCGCGCGCGTGGCTGGTGTCGATGGACACGATGCGCGCGTGCGGGTGCGGCGAGCGCAGCACGGCCGCCCACAGCAGTCCCTCGGCCCACAGGTCGGCCGCGTAGGGGAAGGTCCCCTCGGTCTTGGCGCGGGCGTCGGCGGGCGGCAGGGAGGCGCCCAGGCCGTGCGGGATCTGCTCGGGGGCGGGTGCCGCCTCCGCGGTGGCGGTCGCGGTGGCCGCTTCGTTGCTCACGCCTGGCCTCCGTCCTCTCCCTGTCCGTACGGCTGCTGGTCGTGCCCGCGCGGGGCGGCGGGGTCCTCGAAGGCGGCCGGGTGCTCGAAGGCGCCGCCGTCGTCGAACACGCTCGCGTGCACGCCGCCCGCGCCGGGGCCCGCCTGGTGCGGGATACGTGCCTCGTCGCCGTCCGTCTCACCGTCGCCGGTGCGCAGTGCCTCCCGCTCGGTGACGACCTCCTGGACGGCCCGCAGGACGCCCTGGTAGCCCGAGCAGCGGCACAGGTTGCCGCACAGCGCCTGGCGGGCCTCCATCTCGGTCGGCGCCGGGTTGCCCTCCAGCAGGTCGTGCACGGTCATCGCCATGCCCGGCACGCAGAAGCCGCACTGCACCGCGCCGCACCGGGCGAGCGCCCGCTGCACGTCCGAGGGCCGGCCCTCCTCGGCGAGGCCCTCCACGGTGCGCACCTCGCTGCCCGCGGCGGTGACGGCGGGCACCAGGCAGGAGGCGACGAGCCGCCCGTCGACCTGTACGTTGCACGCCCCGCACTCGCCCTGCGAGCAGCCGTCCTTGGCCCCGGCGAGTCCGAGCCGCTCGCGCAGCACGTAGAGCAGCGACTCACCGATCCAGGCGTCGCCGACGGGCCGGTCGGCGCCGTTGACGCGCAGGACGTAGGAGGCGAGGGGGTGTTCGTCGTGCGGGGGCGGCGGGGCGTCGTGCGGCGGCCGGTCGGCCTGCGCGAACTCTCCGGGCGCCGACGCGTCGTGCGCGGGCGGCTCGGGCGACTCCGAGGACTCCGGCGACTCCGCGGTGGACGGCTCCCCGGCGCTCTCCGCCGACGCGGCCGCCTCCGGCGACGGCGCGGGCTCCGGCTCGGGCGCCTCTTCGGACTGCGGCTGCGGCGCGGATACGGCGGACGGGGCGGCCTCGGTGTCCACGGCGGCCGGGGCTCCGTGGCCGTCCGGCGTGCCCTGCGTGTCGTCCGCGTCCCGCTGGTCCGGGTGCCCGTCCGGGTGCGTGTCCGGGGCCCCTTGGGCGCCGCGCGGGGACGGCGTGGAGGGCTCGGCCGGGGGCTCCTCGACGGCGGGCTCGGCGCCGGGCGTCCCGGGAGCGGCGGGGGCTTCCGGAGCAGTATCGACCGCGGCCTCGGCGGGCTCGGTCACCGGCGCGTCCTCGGGACCGGCGGCGTACTCGTCCCCGTGGCCGGGGTGCCCGGGGAAGTGGACGGCGTGCGCGGGAGCGACGTACTCGCCGGCGTGCGCGGGAAGCTCGTGCTCACCGGCGTGCCCGGCACCCGCGTGCTCACCGGGGTGCGCCGCACCCGCGTGCTCACCAGGATGCCCGGCACCCGCGTGCTGCTCCCCCTCCGCACCGGGCCCCGCGGGGGGCGGCGTGTCCCACGGCTGCCCCGGCGCCCCGGTCGCCCAGGGGGCGGCCGCTCCGCCGGGCAGCGTGGCCGGGGGTGTGCCGCCCCACTGCTCGACGAGCGCCGACGTCGCGTACTCGCCGGACTCGTCCGGCAGATCGCCCCCGGCGACCGGGATGGACCACTGACCGGTGACGTCGTGACCGGGAGCGGGCGCGGGCGCGGACTCCGGTTCGGCGGGGGCGGGGGCGGCGCCGTAGGCGTCCGGGTCCGCGTCCGAGTGCTCCGCGAAGTGCCACTGCCCGGTCGCTCCGGACTGGTAGGTGAACCGGTCGTCCACGCCCGCCTGCGGCGGCTCGCCCGCCGCGGGCGCGCCCCACTGCACGCCGTCCACGGGCATGCTCCACGCGCCCGTGGCGGCCGGGTCGGTACCGGCGGTGGTGGCGGGGGCGACCGTTATCTGCGGCGGCACGAAGCCGTGTCCGGGCGCGGCGAGCGGGCTGTCACCGGACAGCAGCGCGTCGATGCCGCCCTCGGGGAGCTTGACGAAGGCCGTCGCGCCGTCGTCGTAGTCGCCCTGCGGCAGCGGGTCCCAGCGGCCGCCGCCCTGCGGGGCGCCTTCCGCGTGCTGGTCGTCGGTCACGACAACGCCCTCCCCAGTGCTCGTCGGGCCAGCGCGGCGACGGTGCGCCGCAGGTGCTGTACGGCGGGTGGCAGCTGCGGCACGGAGCCGTCCTCGGCCGGGGCCGGGTCGGGGATGCAGGCCGCGGCGACGTACTCGCCGAAGGCGTGCAGGGCCTCGGGGACGATCGCGCGGTTGTTGTCCCAGTCGATGAGCTGGGCGACCCAGTGCTCGGCCTCCAGGGGCCGCAGCGGCATCGGTGCGATGGCGCCGACCGCGCAGCGCACGCCCCGGCGCGCGGGGTCGAGGACCAGCGCGACGGAGGCGACGGCCCGCCCGGGGCCGGTGCGGCCGGTGGCTTTGAGGAAGACCTGCGGGGCGTGCAGCAGCGGCACGCGCACGTAGCCGATGAGTTCGCCGCCGCGCAGCATGTCCATCCCGGCCAGCAGGTGCGACACCGGGATCTCGCGGCGGGCGCCGCCCGGTCCGGCGACGATCAGGGTCGCCTCCAGCGCGGCCAGCACGGGCAGCGCGTCACCGGTCGGGGCGGCGGAGGCGATGTTGCCGCCGAGCGTGCCGGCGTTGCGGATGTGCGGCGGGCCGGCGGCGCGGGCGGCGGCGGCGAGCGCCGGAATGAGCGCGGCGAAGTCGGGGCGGCCCATGCGCGCGTGCGTGAGGCCCGCGCCGAGCAGCGCGTGACCGTCCAGGTACTGCCAGCCGCGGATCTCGCTGATCCGGCCCAGGCCGACCAGCCCGGTGGGCCTGAGCTGCCCGGAGTTGACGGCGGCCATCAGGTCGGTACCGCCCGCGACCGGGACGGCGGCGGGCATGTCGGTCAGGGCCTGAACGGCCTCGTTCAGCGTCGTGGGCAGCGTGACGGGCTGCGCCGCCTGCGGTGCGTGCGTGGTCAAAACCGGCTGCCCCTTCCCGCTGCCCCACCTGGTCCCGCCTGTTGCGCCGTACGGTACGTGCTGACAGGGCGGACGTGGCAACTCTGGCACATCTTCCGGGCAGCTGAGGACGCGGGTCCGGTAGGAGGCGTTCGCCCACCTCACCGGCCAGTTGGTCCGTTTTCGCACGGCTTCACCGAAGGGCGCGAATTGGCACTCTTCGGTGACCCTGATGCGATTGTGCCATTACCCGTTCGACCGCCGCGGGGGCTGTGGACAACCTCTACCGGATCGGGGGCGGCCCGTCGACCGGCCGGCCCAGGACGCCCGGCCGCCGCTGCCAGGGCCTGGGGCCCTCGGGCGGGCGGTAGGCCACGCCGAGGGCGTCAAGTCGCCGGTAGTGGGCGGTCATCCGGCGTTCGAAGCCCGCGTAGTCCCGGGCAGCGGGGGCCGGCAGATCGCTCCAGGCCACCTCGGCGAAGGCGGCGAGCCGCGGGAACAGCTGGTAGTCCACGCGCTGCTGGTCCTCCGTCACCTCCGACCACAGGTTGGCCTGTGTGCCCAGCACGTGCCGGGCTGCGTCCCCGGTGAGCTGCTCCGGCACGGGTTCAAAGCGGTAGACGTCCTCCAGGGTGCGCACGAAGCCGATGGGCACCGGCTCGTCCTCGCCCGCGGCCTGACGGTGGTCCAGGTAGACGTACTGCTCCGGGCACATGACGACGTCGTGGCCCGCGCGGGCGGCGGCGATCCCGCCCCCGTAGCCGCGCCAGGAGGACACGGCCGCCCCCGGCGCGAGGCCGCCCTCGAGGATGCCGCCCTCGAGGATCTCGTCCCAGCCGATGAGGCGCCGCCCGCGCGCGGCCAGCCACCGCCCGAAGTGGGCGATGAACCACGCCTGGAGCTCGTCCTCGCCGGCCAGCCCCAGCTCCTTGATGCGGGCCTGCGCGGTGGCCGAGCGCCGCCACTGGTCCTTGGGGCACTCATCGCCGCCGACGTGGACGAAGACGGACGGGAAGAGCTCCAGCACCTCCTCGAACACGCCTTCGTAGAAGCGCAGGGTGTTGTCAGTGGGGGCGAGTACGTTGGGATTGACCCCCCAGGTGTCCCAGACGGAGAGGGCGGTGGTGTCGATGACGTCGGTGTTGCCCAGTTCCGGGTACGCGGCGAGGGCGGCCTGCGCATGGCCGGGCACGTCGATCTCCGGGACGACGGTGATATGCCGCTCGGCGGCGTAGGCGACGATCTCGCGGATGTCGTCCTGGGTGTAGTAGCCGCCGTGGGGCCGCTCGTCCCACAGCGGTGAGGCGCGGTGGCCGCGTTTCGTGCGGGCACGCCAGGCGCCGGTCTCCGTCAGCTTCGGGTGGCGCCTGATCTCGATGCGCCAGCCCTGGTCGTCGGTCAGGTGCAGGTGCAGGACGTTGAGTTTGTGCGCCGCCATCACATCCAGCCGGCTCAGGACGCCGTCCTTGGGCAGGAAGTGCCGGGCGACGTCCAGCAGGAGGCCGCGCCAGCCGAAGCGGGGTGCGTCCTCGACGATCACGCCGGGCAGGGTCCAGGTCCGGCCGGGGGTGACGGGGGCGCGCCGGAAGGCCTCGGGCCCGAGCAGCTGGCGCAGCGTCTGCGTACCCCAGAAGACCCCGGCCGGACCGCCGCCGGTCAGTCTCACGCCGGAGTCGTCGACGGTCAGCCGGTAGCCCTCGGGTCCGAGTGTCCCGGCGTCCTCGACGGCCAGCCGGATCGCGGCGCCCTCGCGCCCCTGGCCGGGCGGCAGCGCGAACCCGGTCACAGCGCCGAGCGCGGCGCGCAGCCCGCGCGCGGTGGCCTCGGTGCCGGGCCCGGCCGCAAGGACGGTGTCCTCGTCGAGCGTGAAGCCGGCGGGGAGCGTCCGCACGGTCCGCGGCGCCGGAATCAGTTCCGCAGCACTCATCTCGGTTTCCCCCACGGTTGCGCGCGGCCCGCCGCCGCGGGAAGCCGGCGCACAGGACGCACGGGGCACGGCCCGGCGTTCACCGGCCGGCCCTCGGTACGGCACAGCAGGGAAGGCTAGGGAGCGCGCGAGCACGACCACAAGAGGTCTGCACCACTCACACCGAACGCACGGAGGCCCCGACGGCGCGCCGCAGCGCACCAGGGGGCCTCACCACACGCCGGGCAGCGGTCCGGCGGACCGGCACGCTACTTCTTGCCGCCGCCCTTGCCGCCCTTGCCGCCCTCGTCGCCGCCGCCGGCGCCCATGGATTCGTAGATCTCCTTGCACATGGGACACACGGGGTACTTCTTCGGGTCGCGGCCCGGCACCCAGACCTTGCCGCACAGCGCCACGACGGGCGTCCCGTCGAGGGCGCTCGCCATGATCTTGTCCTTCTGGACGTAGTGGGCGAAGCGCTCGTGGTCACCGTCACCGTGGGAGGTCTGCGGCGTCGGCTCAACGAGGGTCCCCGTACCAGTCCCGCGCTCGGGCTCGAGAGTGCTCATAACCGCCAAGGGTACTGAAGGTCACACGGTTCAGTTGAGCGACGGGTCGTCCGGATACGTCGCCACCATCGCCAGTTCGTTGCGCTGGCGGCGCAGGACCTCGCGCCACAGTCTTTCGGGGGACGGGGAGGAGACGTCGCCGGGTTCGGACTCGACGACGTACCAGGCGCCCTCGACCAGTTCGTCCTCCAGCTGGCCGGGTCCCCAGCCGGCGTATCCGGCGAAGATCCGCAGGGAGCCGAGGGCCGCGGCGAGGAGCTCGGGCGGGGCCTCCAAGTCGACCAGGCCGATCGCGCCGTGCACCCGGCGCCAGCCGAGCGGGGTGCCGTTCACCTCCGGGTCGCCCGGGACGACGGCGACGCCGAGGGCCGAGTCCAGCGAGACCGGGCCGCCCTGGAAGACGACGCCGGGCTCGCCGGTGAGGTCCGCCCAGCCCTCCAGGATGTCGCCCACGCCGACCGGCGTGGGGCGGTTGAGGACGACGCCGAGCGAGCCCTCCTCGTCGTGGTCGAGGAGGAGCACCACCGCGCGGTCGAAGTTCGGGTCCGCCAGGGCGGGCGTGGCCACGAGCAGCCGCCCTGTGAGCGAGGACACCTCGGTCATGCCAGACATGATCCCGCATCTTGCCGGGCTGTGGGGAGGCAATCGGGGTAGGCGGGTGAAGCCAGGTCACGGCTCACCGGCGCGCCGCGGGCGCACAGGTCGCGGCGGTGACGGCATGTGCCCGGAGCTCAACGGTTCGTGTTGTGACACAGCCATGACGTTCCCGGGTGGTCCGCGGGCTTACTTCAGGGGGGTCCGTGGCGATTACTCTGTCTCTCTCCCCTGCCCGACTCATCGGAACGCGAGATACATGACCGTCAACGACGATGTCCTGCTTGTCCACGGCGGAACTCCGCTGGAGGGCGAGATCCGTGTCCGCGGCGCGAAGAACCTCGTGCCGAAGGCCATGGTGGCCGCCCTGCTGGGCAGTGAGCCGAGCCGACTGCGCAATGTTCCGGACATCCGTGACGTGCGGGTCGTACGCGGCCTGCTGCAGCTGCACGGGGTGACGGTCCGTCCGGGTGAGGAGCCGGGTGAGCTGGTGCTCGACCCGACCCGGGTGGAGAGCGCCAACGTCGCTGACATCGATGCCCACGCGGGCTCCAGCCGTATCCCCATCCTGTTCTGCGGTCCGCTGCTGCACCGCATCGGGCACGCCTTCATCCCGGGCCTCGGCGGCTGTGACATCGGCGGCCGGCCCATCGACTTCCACTTCGACGTGCTGCGGCAGTTCGGCGCGGTCATCGAGAAGCGGGCGGACGGCCAGTACCTGGAGGCGCCGCAGCGGCTGCGCGGCACGAAGATCCGGCTGCCGTACCCGTCCGTCGGCACGACCGAGCAGGTGCTGCTGACGGCGGTGCTCGCCGAAGGCACGACGGAGCTGTCCAACGCGGCGGTGGAGCCCGAGATCGAGGACCTGATCTGCGTCCTGCAGAAAATGGGCGCGATCATCGCGATGGACACCGACCGCACGATCCGCATCACGGGTGTGGACAAGCTCGGCGGCTACACCCACCGCGCCCTGCCGGACCGGCTGGAGGCGGCGTCCTGGGCGTCGGCGGCGCTGGCGACCGAGGGCGACATCTACGTCCGGGGCGCGCAGCAGCGCTCGATGATGACGTTCCTGAACACCTACCGGAAGGTGGGCGGTGCCTTCACGATCGAGGACGAGGGCATCCGTTTCTGGCACCCCGGCGGGCAGCTGAAGTCGATCGCGCTGGAGACGGACGTCCACCCCGGCTTCCAGACCGACTGGCAGCAGCCGCTGGTGGTGGCGCTGACGCAGGCCACGGGGCTGTCCATCATCCACGAGACGGTGTACGAGTCCCGGCTCGGCTTCACCTCGGCGCTGAACCAAATGGGCGCGCACATCCAGCTGTACCGCGAGTGCCTGGGCAGCTCGGACTGCCGCTTCGGCCAGCGCAACTTCCTGCACTCCGCGGTCGTGTCGGGCCCGACCCGGCTGCAGGGTGCCGACCTGGTCATCCCCGACCTGCGCGGCGGCTTCTCCTACCTCATCGCGGCCCTCGCCGCCCAGGGCACGTCCCGCGTGCACGGCATCGACCTGATCAACCGCGGCTACGAGAACTTCATGGAGAAGCTCGTGGAACTGGGCGCGAAGGTGGAGCTGCCGGGTCAGGCACTGTAACGGCGTACGGGCCCCTGAGGGGCCCGTGACGCGCATACGGCGATGGGGCGGCCCCCCGGTCAGGGGGACCGCCCCATCGGGCGTTCAGAGCGCCCCAGGAGGGGCGCGGGGCTGCGTCTCGTACACGGCTGCGCCGCATACGGTCCGCAGTCGCCCATGGCGCTATGGGGCCCTGGCGCCTTGAGCCACGGCCCTCACAGCGGAGCGATTACTTACCCTTGGCCGCTTCCTTGAGCTTGGAGCCCGCGGAGACCTTCACGCTGAAGCCGGCCGGGATCTGGATCGGCTCACCGGTCTGCGGGTTGCGGGCGGTGCGAGCGGCACGGTGGGTGCGCTCGAAGGTCAGGAAGCCGGGGATGGTGACCTTCTCGTCGCCCTTGGCGACGACATCGCCGACGACGTCGGCGAACGCGGCCAGCACGGCGTCGGCGTCCTTGCGGGTCACCTCGGCGCGGTCGGCCAGCGCGGCCACCAGCTCACTGCGGTTCATGTTGTTACTCCCGTGTTCTTCTTGCCGTTGGGGCGTGCCATGCGGCGACAGCCGATATCGGACACAGCGAAGCCGTTGCTGCCAGGGTCGTCGGACGGTCCCGGTCCTGGTCCCGTCCTCGGACGCGAGCGCCCAGAGAGGCATCCTGCCCCTACCTGCGGCGGGAAAGCCAATCCGGCACCCGTAGGAGTCGTGAGAACACTCTTGGGAGTCACACGAAAGCGCCACCGTCCCGGCGGTCACCTTTGTCACTGGCCGGCCGCCCACCCTAGCGGGCGGCCGCAGGCCCTTGGTTCCACGACGCGCCGGGGGCGGCCGTGGGAAGTCTCACAAGCGGTTACGCGGTCGCTCCGGCCGCCTTGGCCGCGTCCCGGACCGCCCCCGCCACCGCGCCGGCGACCTTGTCGTTGAAGACGGACGGGATGATGTAGTTCGGGTTCAGCTCGTCCTCGGTCACCACGTCCGCCAGCGCCTTCGCGGCGGCCAGCATCATGTCCGTGTTGACGGTGCGGGACTGGGCGTCCAGCAGGCCGCGGAAGACACCCGGGAAGACCAGCACGTTGTTGATCTGGTTCGGGAAGTCGGAGCGGCCGGTGGCCACGACCGCCGCCGTCTGGCGGGCGATCGCCGGGTCGACCTCGGGGTCGGGGTTGGCGAGCGCGAAGACGATGGCGCCGTCGGCCATGGCGGCCACGTCGTCGCCGTCGAGGACGTTGGGCGCGGAGACGCCGATGAAGACGTCGGCGCCGCGCACGGCCTCCTTGAGGGTGCCGGTGAGGTTCTCCGGGTTGGTGTTGTCGGCGATCCAGCGCAGCGCGGAGCCGGCGGGCGCGTCGACCAGGTCCTCACGGCCGGCGTGCACGACGCCGTGGATGTCGGCGACGACGGCGTTCTTGACGCCGGCGGCCAGCAGGAGTTTGAGGATGGCGGTACCGGCCGCGCCGGCGCCGGACATCACGACCCGGACGTCCCCGACGCCCTTGCCGACCACGCGCAGGGCGTTGGTGAGAGCGGCCAGGACAACGATGGCAGTGCCGTGCTGGTCGTCGTGGAAGACGGGGATGTCGAGGGCCTCGCGCAGGCGGGCCTCGATCTCGAAGCAGCGCGGCGCGGAGATGTCCTCGAGGTTGATGCCGGCGAAGCCGGGGGCGATGGCCTTGACGATCTCGACGATGGCGTCGGTGTCCTGGGTGTCCAGGCAGATCGGCCAGGCGTCGATCCCGGCGAACCGCTTGAACAGCGCCGCCTTGCCCTCCATCACCGGCAGCGCGGCCTTCGGGCCGATGTTGCCCAGGCCCAGCACGGCGGAGCCGTCCGTCACGACGGCGACGGAGTTGCGCTTGATGGTGAGGCGGCGGGCGTCCTCGGGGTTCTCGGCGATGGCCATGCAGACCCGCGCCACGCCCGGCGTGTAGATCATCGAGAGGTCGTCGCGGTTGCGGATGGGGTGCTTGGACGCCATCTCGATCTTGCCGCCGAGGTGCATCAGGAACGTACGGTCGGAGACCTTGCCCAGCGTGACGCCCTCGATGGCGCGCAGCTTGCCGACGATCTCCTCGCCGTGGGCCGTGGAAGTGGCCGCGATCGTGACGTCGATCCGGAGCTTCTCGTGCCCGGACGCGGTGACGTCGAGGCCGGTCACCGAGCCTCCGGAGGACTCCACGACGGTGGTGAGCTGCGAGACGGCGGTTCCGCTCGCGGGCACCTCCAGCCGGATCGTCATCGAGTAGGAGACGCTGGGCGCCGTTGCCATGGCCGACTTCCTCTGCTTTCACCGTTTCGCTGAGTTGTGCCGTCCGATCGTCGCACCTACCCCTGAGTACGTGGTAGTCGCCCCGAATTGCGGACGTTTTGTTCACGGGCGGAGAGTGCGTTTTCGGAAAACAACTTCCGCCATGCGAGAGAGTACGCCAAGCGATCAGACAAATAAAGAGACCCACGTCACTGGGTGACGTGGGTCTCCTCAACGCTCATGACACCGGCCCGCCATGCTCGCCTCGCGGCAAGTGGTCCCTCTGAGGGACAAAGGTTGGGCCCGGGGGCTTGGATCGAGCCGGTGCCACACCCAGGCTAACAAACGGATCGCGGAAGACCATTCCCCCCGCAAGAAACGCGCCGCCGACACGACGCCCCGCACCCGGGCCCCGGCTCAGAAGCCGGCCATAGGCTTAAGGGGCGCGGGGAACTGCGCGACCAGCCACCACGCACCCGCAGACGACCACGCACCCAGCGCCGCAGGCACCCGCGTCAGTCCCGCAGCAGATCCGGCACCCCCACCCCGTCAGGATCGTCCCGCTCCGCCGAAACCACCGTCAACTGCTGCGTCGCCCGGGTCAGCGCGACGTACAGCACCCGCAACCCCGCAGGGCTCTCGTCGGCGATCTCCGCCGGCGAGACGACGACCGTCGCGTCGTACTCCAGGCCCTTCGCCTCCAGGCTGCCGAGCGCCACGGCCCGGTCACCGAGCCCGGCCAGCCAGCGCCGGGCCTCCTCGCGGCGCTGCATCGCGACGACGACGCCGACCGTGCCGTCGACCGCCCCCAGCAGCCGCTCGGCCTCCGCCCGCACGGTCTTCTCCAGCGAGTCCTCCACGACGGCGAAGCGCGGCTGTACGCCGGTGGAGCGCACCGCCGACGGTGCCGTGGAGCCCGGCATGGCCAGCGCCAGCACCTTCGCGGCCAGCTCGGCGATCTCCGCCGGATTGCGGTAGTTCACGGTGAGCTCGAAGCGCCGGCGCGGACGGGTGCCGAGGGCCTCGTCGCGGGCGCCGGCGGCCTCGTCGACGTCGGACCAGGAGGACTGGGCGGGGTCGCCGACGACCGTCCAGGTGGCGTGCCGGCCGCGGCGGCCGACCATGCGCCACTGCATCGGCGTGAGGTCCTGCGCCTCGTCGACGATCACGTGGGCGTACTCGACGCGCTCGGCGGCCAGCCGCTCGGCGCGCTCGCGCTGCGACTCCTCCCGCACCGGCATCAGCTCCTCCAGACCGGTGAGGTGGTCCAGCGGGTCGAGCTCGCGCTTCTTCTTCGGGCGGACCGGGGCGCCGAGGATGGCCTGCAGCTCGTCCAGCAGCGCGATGTCGTGCACGGAGTATCCGTCGCGTCTGAGCGAGCGGGCGACCTTGCGGACCTCGCCCGGATTGAGGACGCGGCGCGCCCAGCGCCCGAGCCGCTTCTCGTCGGCCATCGCCGCGAGGACGCCCCGCGGGGTCAGCTCGGGCCACCAGGCGTCCAGGAACTCCAGGAAGGAGTCCTCGGTGCTGACGTCGTCGTCGAAGGAGGACCGCAGCTCGGCGGCCAGCTCCGGGTCGGTGTGCCGGCCGGCGGCGCCCGACTGCTCCCACAGGGCGTCCAGCAGCAGCTTGCGGGCGCGCGGACGCAGCAGGTTCACCGGGGCCGTACCGCCGAGGGCGTTGCGGCGGATCGCGCCCAGCTGCCCGGCCTCCAGCTCCAGGCGCCGGCCGAAGGCGACGACCCGCAGCCGAACCGGGGCGTCGGGCCCCTCCAGCGCGCCCCGGGCGGCCTTGCGCAGCACCTTCAGCATGCGGCTGGAGCCCTTGGCGCGGGCGGTGGCCGGGGAGTCGTACACGGTGGCCTCGGCGCCGTCGACGAGGGAGCCGATCGCGCGGATGGCGACCTGGCCCTCCTCACCCAGGGAGGGCAGTACGCCCTCGGTGTAGGCGACGAGCAGCGGGGTGGGCGAGACGATCAGGATGCCGCCGGCGTAGCGGCGCCGGTCCTGGTAGAGCAGGTAGGCGGCGCGGTGCAGCGCGACCGCCGTCTTCCCGGTGCCGGGCCCGCCCTCGACGTACGTCACGGACGCGGCGGGCGCCCGGATCACCAGGTCCTGCTCGGCCTGGATGGAGGCGACGATGTCCCGCATGCTGTGGGTGCGGGCCTGCCCCAGCGCGGCCATCAGGGCGCCGTCCCCGATGACGGGCAGCTCACGCCCGTCGAGGAACGCCGTCAGCTCCGGGCGCATGAGGTCGTCCTCGACGCCGAGGACACGGCGGCCCTTGGAACGGATGACCCGGCGCCGTACGACCCGCCCCGGGTCGACCGGCGTGGACCGGTAGAACGGCGCGGCGGCGGGCGCCCTCCAGTCGATGACCAGCGGCGCGTAGTCCTGGTCGAGGACGCCGATCCGGCCGATGTGCAGGGTCTCGGCGATGTCGGCGGTGTTGTCGGCCCGCACGGCGCCCTCGGCGGGCTCGACGGCGGTGTACGCGCCGTCGGGCCCCTTCTTGCCGTCCTTGCCGGGCAGCAGGTCGATACGGCCGAAGAGGAAGTCCTCGAACTCGTTGTTCAGCCGGTTGAGGTGCAGGCCGGCCCGGAAGACCTGCGCGTCCCGCTCGGCGAGCGCGCCGGGGGTGCCGACCTGGCCGCGCCGGGCCGCGTCGTTCATGAGGAACTCGGCCTCGTGGATCTTCTCCTCGAGCCGCCGGTACACCCGGTCGAGGTGTTCCTGTTCGACGTTGATCTCCCGGTCCCGAACCGAGTCGTGAACCGGGTCGTGAACCGGTTCGACGGCGGATTGCTGTGCCTGAGCGGCCACCGGGCCCCCTTCTGACGTGCTGGGCAGCCGTCAACCGTACGCGAAGGAGACCCCACCAGGCGAGAGGAGCGACGGAGCCACCCGGTGCCGGGTCAGGAGGCCGACGCGAGGAGCGCGGGGCTGTGCCGATATGCGGCGACCGCCGCGTGGGCGCGCTCAGCCCCCGGCGACCCGCATCCGCATCCTCATCCGCATCCGCGAAACGGCAGGAGCCCCCGCCCCGAAGGGCCCCCGCCGGAGGCTCACGCCTTGATCTGCACCAGCTTCTGCCCCTCGAACGTCATCACGTCGAAGTGATCGATCTCGTTCGGCTTGAACGCCGCCCCGCCCCCGATGTACAGCGGGTTCTTCGCCTCCTCCGTCTTCGCGTTCGGGACGCCGTACCCCCACCCCGGCACCGACCACGACGACACCGTCTCGCGCTCGCCGTTCTTGCCGACGGCGATCAGGCTGCACTTCAGCGGCCCCTTGACGTTCTTAAGCTCCAGGACGGCCTGTGTGCCCCAGTCCTTCTGCGCCATGCCGACGGTCCCGGTGACGTCGGTCGCCGGGTCGTGCCCGGTGACCTTGTCGCCCATCGTCGAGAACAGCGTCTTCGCGGGGCTCGTCGGCGTGGCCTGCGTCGTACCCCCGGAGTCCGAGCCGGTCGTGGCGACGGCGACCAGCGGACCTCCGACGATCAGCGCGGCGGCCGCGGCCACCATGTAGAAGCCGCGGCGGCGCTTGGCGGCCCGCCGTTCGGCGATCTCGTCGACGAGCTTCTCCGCCAGCCGCGGGCTGGGCCGGGCCGACAGCGACTCGCCGATCGCGGGCGTGCCGGCGCCGGGCAGGTCGGCGAGCGCGGACAGCATCGGTTCCATGCCGGCGAGTTCGTCGAGCTGCTGGGCGCACCATTCGCAGGTGGCGAGGTGGGCTTCGAAAGCGGTTGCTTCGCCGTCGTCGAGAATCCCCAGGGCGTAGGCGCCGACGGTCTCGTGCTCGTTCGGGCCCGCTGATCCCTGCATGGGTCCAGTGTTACCCGGGCCCTCCATGCCGAATCCTCGCATGTCCCCGTATCCGCTCATCACGCCGTCACCCCCCGCTCCTCCAGGGCCAGCTTCATGGACCGCAGGGCGTAGAAAACCCTTGAGCGGACGGTGCCGCTGGGTATGCCCAGCGTCTCGGCCGCCTCGTTGACGGTACGCCCTTTGAAGTACGTCTCCACGAGCACCTCCCGGTGGGCCGGGGTCAGGTCGTCGAGCGCGTCCGACAGCGTCATCAGCCACAGCGCTTTGTCGATCTCGTCCTCCGCGGGGATGACCTCCAGCGGCGACGGATCGACCTCCTGCGGCCGGGCCTGCCGGCTGCGGTGGCCGTCGATGACGATGCGGCGCGCGACCGTCACCAGCCAGGGGCGTACCGAACCGGTCGCTCGATTGAGCTGGCCGGCGTTCTTCCAGGCACGGATGAGCGTCTCCTGCACGACGTCCTCGGCGCGCTGCCGGTCTCCGGCGACCAGGCGCAGCACGTAGGCGAGCAGGGGTCCGGCGTGCTCGCGGTACAGGGCACGCACCAGCTCCTCGTCGGGTTCCGAGGACTGGGAAGCGCGATGTCGGGCCCTCGATCCACGTTCATTGGCCACGACGGAATCCTTGCGCACGCCCACCTCCGGTGTCCGGGGCTTCCCCCCAGTCGGTCGCTCGTCCACGGGTACGGAGACGGGGCGTCGGATGTTCAAAGCGGAGGGACGGATTTCTGGGGTCGGGGTGACGAGGACGGACATGCACGCACATTCCCGCTCCGCCTTCTTTACATTTCCCCCACCACGGGCAAGGTCGCCACTCGTTTCCCTACGGGACCGTAGGTACACCGGATGTAACCGGAATCACGTCGACGCCCCGCGCGCGGACGGCGACGCACTCCGGGCGGACGGCGCGAAACGGGCCGGGGAGCCGGGCTGCCGGGAGGCGAGCCGGCGGCGGTGCCGGGCCACCCGCTCGCGGTTGCCGCAGACCTCGCTGGAGCACCAGCGGCGCCGGCGGCCGCGGGAGGTGTCGAGGTAGACGATCGGGCAGTTGTCGCCCTCGCACTGGCGCAGCGCCGCCCGGGCGACGGGGTCGGTGAGCAGTTCCACGGCGTCCCGGGCGACCGCGGCCAGCAGCGCGGCGCACTCCGGGGCGCCCGCCAACTCCCGCACGAGTGCGCCGTCCTGAGCGCGTACGGCCCGTGGGGCGGGCGGCGGGGTGCGGGCGGCGGCGTTGACCCGGGCGAGGGCGAGGTCGTACGGCAGGGGGCCGGGGGTGAGCCAGCCGCGCACCAACTGCCCCACGTCCTGACGCAGTTCACGGAAGCCGCGCAGCCAGCCGGCGTCGGCGTGGGCCAGCGCGGTGCCGGGCGGGACGAGGCCCGAGCCGGCGATCCAGGCGCGCAGCACCACGACGGAGTCGAGCCGTTCGACGGGGTGCGTCGTGGCGAGCAGGTCGAGACAGACCCGCCCGGCGTCGAAACGCAGTTCGTCCGGTGCCGTGGCCGTACCGAGTGCCATGTCCCTGTCACCGCCTAGGGTCGCCCCGCGGAATCGCTCCCTTCCACAGTGCCTTCCCGCCGGCGCGCCGGGTACCCCTCGGGCCGCGTGGACGCCCGCGCATGCCGCCGCGCGCCTCGGCCATGTCCCGCGCCGGCGCCCGCGGGTTGACTTCAGGACATGGCTGATACGACGCACGACAGGCCGCGGCCGAGGGCCGCCGGGGCGGTACTGGCCGCGGCCGCGGTCACCTCGGGACTGCTCGCCGGGGTCTTCCTCATCTTCGCCTGCGCGGTGATGCCCGCGCTGGCGCGCAGCGACGACCGGGTCTACGTGGAGGTGATGCGGAACATCAACGACGTCATCCAGAACCCGCTGTTCATGCTGGTCTTCCTGGGCGCTCCGGCGCTGACGGCGCTGGCCGCGTGGCAGTCGCGGACGGCCTTGGGCCCCGGTTCCGGCCGTGGCTGGGTGTGGGCGGCGCTGGCCGCGTCCGTCCTCGCGTTCGCGGTGACGGTCGTCGTGAACGTCCCCCTGAACGACGCGCTGGCCCGTCCCGGTGATCCGGCGGCGCTGCGCGCGCACTTCGAGGACCCGTGGCTGGCGTGGAACGTGGTCCGCACGGTGCTCACCACACTGGCGACGGTGTTCCTGACCGCCGCGCTCCCGCACGGCCGCCGCCGGCGCCCCGCACCACCGTCCACGGCCACCGACGGCGTCACCCGCCACCCGGCCCTGCTGTGACCACGCGGGACGCATGATTGGGCTGTGACCAGCGGGACTCACGACCCGGCGGGGGGCCGGCGGACGTATCCGCGCGGCACCTCGGCCCCGCGCTGACCCCGACAGGACGCACCACACAGCGCAACGCCCGCAGGCACGCGGCCCGGCGCAACGCCCACAGACGCGCGACCGGGCGCAAGGTCCACAGACGCGCGGCCCGCCACCAAGCCCGCAGACGTACCCCCGCGGCAGCCCCCGGAGGGCTACGCGTCCGCGTACTTCGCGTCCGCTGCCGGGTCCAGGGCCAGCCGGTAGCCGCGTTTGACCACCGTCTGGATCAGTTTCGGGGCGCCCAGGGCCGTGCGCAGGCGGGCCATCGCCGTCTCCACGGCGTGCTCGTCGCGCCCGGCGCCCGGCAGGGCCCGCAGCAGATCGGCGCGGGCCACCACCCAGCCCGGCCGCCGGGACAGCACCCGCAGCAGGGACATGCCGGCCGGCGGCACCGGCCGCAGCTCGCCGTCGACCAGCACGGCGTGCCCGCGGATCTCCACCCGGTGCCCGGCGACGGGCAACGAGCGGGCCCGGCTCGGCAGTTCCTGGCACAGCAACTGCACGAGCGGCCCGAGCCGGAAGCGTTCCGGCTGCACGGTCTGCACCCCGTGCGCCTGCAAGGGCACCGCGGTGACCGGGCCGACGCAGGCGGGCAGGACGTCGTGGTGGAACGCGGCGAGCAGTTCGGGCAGCAGCCCCCGCTCCTGCGCGCGGTTCAGCAGGGAGACCGCGGCGGGCGCGCTGGTGAAGGTGACGGCGTCCACCCCGCGCGCGACGGCGGCGTCCAGCAGCCGGTCCAGCGGCGCGAGGTCGTCCGGCGGCATCCACCGGTACACCGGTACGCCCACCACCTCGGCCCCGCCCTCCCGCAGCGCCTCCACGAACCCCGGCAGCGGCTCCCCGTGCAGCTGTACGGCGATACGGCGGCCGTCGACGCCCTCGGCGAGCAGCCGGTCGAGCACCTCGGCCATGGACTCGCTCGACGGCGACCAGTCCTCGGTGAGCCCGGCGGCACGCACCGCGCCCTTCACCTTGGGCCCGCGGGCGAGCAGTTCCACCGCCCGCAGCCGCTCCAGCAGCTGCTCGCCGAGCCCCCATCCGTCGGCGGCCTCGACCCAGCCGCGGAACCCGATCGCGGTGGTGGCGACGACCACGTCCGGCGCCTGGCCGATGAGCTGCTCGGTCGCCCCCAGCAGCTCGCCGTCGTCGGAGAGCGGCACGATCCGCAGGGCGGGCGCGTGCAGGACCGCTCCACCGCGCCGCTGGAGCAGCGCGCCCAGCTCGTCGGCGCGGCGCGCGGCCGTCACCCCCACGGTGAACCCGGCCAGGGGCCCGTGTTCCGGTCGCTGAAGCTGTTCGTCCATGGCTACTCGTCCCGCGCTTCGGTAGTCGTCCCTTGCAGTCGGCGTCGTCCCCACGCCTGACGTACCTGCATGCCGACCGAGCCTGTCAACAGTGCGTGACAGGCTCGGTTCGGTGTGATGTCACCGGTGTTACGTCACACCTCGGCGTACGTGAGCTGCGGCTTCGCCTCGGCTGCCGCCCCGGCCCCGCCGCGCGCGGCCGTACGGCGAAGGTATACGGCCCAGGTCACGGCGAAGCAGACGGCGTAGTAGGCGAGGAAGGCGACGAACGCGCCCGTGCCGGAGCCGTAGGAGAGGAAGGACTGCCGGAAGGCGAGGTTGATGGCGACCCCGCCGAGGGCGCCGACCGCGCCGATGAGTCCCATGGACGCCCCGGACAGCCGCCGCCCGTAGGAGGCCGCCGCCTCGCCGGTGAGGCCCTTGGCCTGCGCCTTGGCCTGGAAGATGCCGGGGATCATCTTGAAGGTGGAGCCGTTGCCGAGCCCGGTGAGCACGAAGAGGACCACGAACGCGGCGGTGAACAGCGTCAGCGACTTCTGCACCGAGGCGAAGATCAGCACGGCGGTGGCGGCGCCCATGGCGACGTACGTGGCGAGGGTGATGCGCGCGCCACCGTAGCGGTCGGCGAGGCGGCCGCCGAGCGGGCGGATCAGGGAGCCGAGCAGCGGGCCGAGGAAGGTGACGTAGGCGGCCTCCAGCGGGGTGCGCCCGAACTGGTTGGTGAGCACCTGCCCGAAGGCGAAGGAGTAGCCGATGAACGAGCCGAAGGTGCCGATGTAGAGCAGCGACATGATCCAGGTGTGGGCGTCCCGGGCGGCGTCCTTGGCGGCGCCGGTGTCGTTGCGGACGTTCTCCAGGTTGTCCATCTTCCACGCGGCGAGGCCGGCGGCGAGCACGATCAGCGGGATGTAGATCCCGAGCAGCACGCGCGGTCCGCCGCCCGCCCCGATGATGGCGAGGGCGGCGAGCTGGATGACGGGCACGCCGATGTTGCCGCCGCCCGCGTTGAGCCCGAGCGCCCAGCCTTTCTTCCGCAGCGGGAAGAAGGCGTTGATGTTGGTCATGGAGGAGGCGAAGTTGCCGCCGCCGACCCCGGCGAGGAGGCCGACGAGGAGGAAGGTCGTGAAGGAGGTCCCCGGCTCCATGACGACGAACGCGGCGATGGTCGGCACGAGCAGCAGGCTCGCGGAGATCACGGTCCAGTTCCGCCCGCCGAAGACGGCGACGGCGAAGGTGTACGGCACCCGCACGACCGCGCCGACCAGCGTGACCACCGACGTCAGCAGGAACTTGTCGGCGGGGCTCAGCCCGTACCGCGGTCCCATGAAGAGCACCAGCACGGACCACAGGGTCCACACCGAGAACCCGATGTGCTCGGAGAGGACGGAGAAGGCGAGATTGCGCCGGGCGATCTTCTCCCCCGTCCGCTGCCAGAAGGTCTCGTCCTCCGGATCCCACTGCCGGATCCAGCGGCCGCCCCTGGCAGGGGCGGGAGCGGAGCTCGGTGCTGTCATGACGCCTCCACGGTGCGACGGGCTCGGTCCACGGCTGACCTGCGGGTGGCCGGGCTCCGACGCTAGGGAGGACGCGTTTCCGCGCTGTGGCTGTGGGTGACCGGGAGGGAACGTTGCTCTCACTCGACCCGGCGGCCACCGGTGAGGCGGAGGCGAAGGCGAGGGCCGGTGGCACGGGTGCGGCCGGCCCTCGGTGCGGTCAGGCCGTCCGGCGGCCGCGGGAGCCTTCGCGCTTCACGCCGTTCGGCCACAGGCGCGGGCTGCGCTTGGCCGCGAGGTCCTCGATCCAGCCGAAGGCGACGATCGCGAGACCGATCAGCGGCCACACCAGGACGAACATCCAGATCATGTACGTCGCGTCCAGCGCCGCGGTG
The DNA here is from genome assembly GCF_055668065.1 of Streptomyces sp. NPDC097129. Classification (NCBI taxonomy): domain Bacteria; kingdom Bacillati; phylum Actinomycetota; class Actinomycetes; order Kitasatosporales; family Streptomycetaceae; genus Streptomyces; species Streptomyces sp. NPDC097129. Next base: position 1,242,798 of record NZ_JBVOQE010000001.1, read on the forward strand.
CCACGGCCGTCCATGAAGGGCAGGTTGTACGCCAGGTCGATGATCGGGACCGTCGAGATGATCAGCAGGTTGTGCCAGAGATAGATCGTCACGGCACGGTTGTTGGACAGCGTCACCAGCTTGTCCCAGCGGGCCAGCCGGCCCGGGAGCTGCTGCCAGGACGGGGAGTACTGGAGCAGGATCACGACGAAGCCGAAGGACCAGGTCGCCTGGGCCAGCGGGATGTCGTTGAGGTCCCAGCCGTCGGGTCCCTGGTGGCCGGACGCCCACCACAGCCCGAACGCCATCACCAGGGCCGAGCACGAGACCGCCGCGTAACGGGGGATCTGCTTGAGCAGCCCGTCGTGGTGGGCGAAGCCGAGCACCCAGCAGCTTCCGTACACCGCGAAGTCGCCGATCGCGTTGCCGGTCTCACCGGGGATCTTCACCAGGCCGGTGCCGACGACGGCCGTCAGGGCCAGCGGGGCGAACAGCGTCAGCCAGGGCTGCCGGCGGAACGCCCACAGCAGCAGCGGCGAGGCGACCACGAACCACAGGTAGGCACGCAGATACCAGAGCACGCCCGCGGCCTGGACCGCCCAGGTGTCCTCCAGCAGGCCGGACTTGGAGCCGACGTGCCAGGGGAAGGGCGGCGCGCCCACGGGCACGATGTAGTTGAGCAGCTCGACGACACCGAGGGTGCCCCCGTGGTCGGGGTCCTTCAGCGGGTTCCAGCCGCCCGCGAACATCATCGCGAGTGCGATCGCGCTGAACGCCCACAGCGGCGGCAGCAGCCGGCGCACCCGGCCCCGGATCACGCTCAGTGCCGGCCGCTTCAGCGAGCGCGCCATCAGCGAACCGGCGAGCGCGAACATCACGCCCATCGACGGGAACAGCACCGTCAGCCACGCCCAGCCGAACAGGTGGTACACCACCACACGGACCAGAGCGAGGGAGCGCAGCAGATCCAGGTAGCGGTCCCGGCCGGGGCCGGCCGGCTTGGCCTGCGGCGCCGGCCCGGCGGCCCCGGGGACCTCGGCGGCGGGCGGTGCAGCGGGCTCCAGGCCGTTCGTGCGCTGCTGAGGGAAGCCGTACGACGGTATCGACGACTCCGGGCTCGTGTGTCCCTGGGTCATCCCACGGGCCTCCGATCACTGCTGCGGGGTGTGCGCTGCTGTGGCACCGGGCCGCCGGGCGCCTCGACGACCCCGGTGCGGCGCAGCTTCTGCCAGCGCAGGCGACCACCGGTCAGGGCGGTGATCCAGGACTGGAGCAGCACGACGTACATGAGTTGGCGGTAGAGGATCTGCTGCAACGGCAGCGAGATGAGGTGGGTCATGCGTTCCCGGTCGAGGCGGAAGGCGTAGGCGGCGCAGAACGCCTGCAGTGCCAGTACGCTCAGCCAGGCGACGATCGTCTTCTGCGTCGGGCCGAAGACCACGCCGTAGAGCAGGAACACATCGATCAGCGGCGCGAGGAGCGGGGCGACCACCATGAACAGGGAGACCAGCGGCAGACCCACGCGGCCGAAACGGCCGGAGGGGCCGCGCTCGATCAGCGCCCTGCGGTGCTTCCAGATGGCCTGCATGGTGCCGTAGGACCAGCGGTAGCGCTGGGACCACAGCTGCTGGACGGTCTCCGGGGCCTCGGTCCAGGCGCGGGCGTTCTCCGCGTACACCACCCGCCAGCCGTCGCGGTGCAGGGCCATGGTGATGTCGGTGTCCTCGGCGAGGGTGTCCTCGCTCATCCCGCCGACCCGTTCCAGGGCGCTGCGCCGGAACGCACCGACCGCGCCGGGGATGGTGGGCATGCAGCGCAGGATGTCGTACATCCGGCGGTCGAGGTTGAAGCCCATCACGTACTCGATGTGCTGCCAGGCGCCGATCAGCGAGTCGCGGTTGCCGACCTTGGCGTTGCCCGCCACCGCGCCGACCTCCGGGTCACCGAAGGGCTGCACCAGCTCGCGGACGGTGGCCGGTTCGAAGACGGTGTCGCCGTCCATCATCACGATGATGTCGTGGCGGGCGTTGGCCAGGCCGCGGTTGAGCGCGGCCGGCTTGCCGGCGTTGAGCTGGCGGATGACCCGTACGTCGGGCAGGCCCATGGCCTCCACGATGCGGGCGGTGCCGTCGGAGGAGCCGTCGTCGATGACGAGGACCTCGATGGGGTGGTCGCTGGCGGCGAGGGAACGCACCGTGTTCTCGATGCACTTGGCCTCGTTGTACGCCGGGACGAGCACCGTCACCGCTTCGGTGACGGGCGGTCCCCAGCGGAAGCCGCGCCGGCGCACCCGGCGGGCATGGAGGCCGGACAGCAGCAGCATCAGCACGAACCGGCCGATGACCAGGGCGCCGATGGCGGCGAGGCCGACGACGAGGACACCGGTGATGTTCTCGGCAGCGCCGACCAGGAAGATCCAGGCCTTGCCCTTCCACAGGTCCATGCCGGTGACCTTGGTGTGCGCGCTGGGGGCGTCGAGGGCCTCGGTGAGGTTGTCGAAGGTGTAGCCCTTTTCCTGGAGCTTGGGCAGGTACGTGTCCAGGGCCTGCACGGTCTGGTGCCGGTCGCCGCCGGAGTCGTGCATCAGGACGATCGCGCCCTTGCCGCCGTGCGGGGTGGCGCGGCGGATGATCTCGCGGACGCCGGGCTTCTTCCAGTCCTCGCTGTCCTTGTTGTTGACCACGGTGATGTAACCGCGGGAGCCGATGTACTGGGTGACCGGCCAGGACTTGTTGTCCATCGCGTCGGCGAAGGAGGAGTAGGGCGGCCGGAACAGCGAGGTGCGGATGCCGGCGGCGCCGGTGATGGCGAGCTGGTTCTGCGACAGCTCCCAGTCGATGCGCCTCTTGGACTGGAAGGAGAGGTCGGGGTGGTTGAAGGTGTGCAGGCCCACCTCGTGGCCCTCGTCCACCATCCGCTTGACCAGCTCCGGGTAGCGCGAGGTCATGGTGCCGGTGACGAAGAACACCGCGTGCGCGTGGTGCTTCTTGAGGACGTCGAGCACCTTCGGCGTCCAGACCGGGTCCGGGCCGTCGTCGAAGGTGAGGACGAGCCGGTGGTCGGGGATGCTCAGGCTGGTGACCTGGCCGCCGCGCGTGTCGATGACCGGGCCGCCGTCCAGGATCTTCTCCGGGACCTTGTTCGTGGCCGCCTCGGGCTGGATGCGGTGGTCCGCGAGGATCTCGCTGTGCACGTATCCGCGCAGCATGAGCATCGCGATGAGCGCGACGAGGACGAGGACCGGCAGCAGCAGCCGCATGGGCAGGCGGCGCCGCCGGAGGCCGCCACCGGCTGCTGCGCGGTGACGGCGGGTGCGGGATGCCATCAGAGGATGTTCTCCGGGGAGGTGACGGGCGTGGCGGGGACGTCCGCGCCGGACTCGCCCGCGGGGCGCCCGGCGACGGGCGAGGGATCGCTCGGTCCGGCGGCCACCGGGCCGCCGCCCACGGTGCCGGGGCCGGTGCCGGTGCCGGCGATGCCGCCGGTGCCACCGCCGGTCGTCTCGGTCGACGTGGGATCGGGCGAGCTGCCGGTGCCGCCCGCGGGGTGGGAGGGGTCGGCCGAGGGCTGCGCGGGCTGCTGTGTGGTGCCGGGGCCGGGGGAGCTCTTGGGCCCGCCGGAGCGCGCGGTGGACTTGGTGGCCGTCGGCTCGGGGACTGTCGAGGCGCCCGGCTTACGGGAGCCGGCCGGGGCGCTCGCGCCGGGGGCGGTGGCGCCGGTGCCGGGCGCGGAGCCGGCGCCGGTGGCGGGGGCGCTCGCGCCCGGGGAGGAGCCGGCGGTGCCGGAGGGGCGCGCCGAGTCGGTCGGCACCGGGGGTGCGTCGACCTGCCCGGCGGGCTTCTCCGCCTTCGGCTCCGGCACGGGCAGCCAGGGCGCGCTGGAGCTGCCCGACAGCAGCGTCGCGATGATGACGACGGCGTAGACCGAGCAGGCCACCGCGATCGCCATGCCGAGGCGCCGGAAGGTACGGCTGCGGCGGCCGGACTCGTCGACGAACACGGGGCCGTCGGAGCCGTCGTGTGCCGTGCCGGGGCCGCCCTTGACCGGGCGCAGCCGGATGTCGCCGAGGTGCACGGCGTCCATCTGGACGGTGACCTCGTGCGGGTCGTGCTCCGCGTCGGCCGTGGTGGCGACGGCGGCCGGTTCGCTCCAGGGGTCCCGCAGGACGCCGGTGCCGCCGGCGGGCGCCGGGCCGTGGGCGGAGAGGGCGGACGTCAGGCCGGGGTGGCCGAAGGAGGGCAGGGCGGCCGTGGGGTCGGCGTCGGCGAACGCGGGGAAGGCCGCGGTCGGTTCGGCGTCGGCGAACGCGGGAAAGCGCGCGGTCGGTTCGGCGTCGGCGAACGCGGGAAAGCGCGCGGTCGGTTCGGCGTCGGCGAACGCGGGTAGGTGCGCGGTGGTATCGGCGTGGCCGTATCCGGGCAGCGGTGCGGTCAGGGCGTCGCCACCGCGCGGGGGTATGGCGGACGTCCGGTCGGTGGGGCCGTAGTGCGGCATGGCGGGCGTCCGGTCGGTCGGGTAGCAGGGCGGAAGGGCGGCTGTCCGGTCGGCGTCGCCGAGGTGGGGCAGTGCCCGGGTGGGGTCCGTGGCGCCAAGTGGGGGCCGGGGGACGGATGGGTGGCCGGGCAGGCCGGTGGTCCTCGCGTCGCCGAAGAAGCCGGCGGAGCCGGTGGCGCTGGATCGCCCGGAGGATATCGCGTCGCCGTGCGCAGCGGACCCCCCGTCGTCCGGCAACCCCGAGGGCCGGGCGCCGAACAGTCCGGTTTCCGCGAAGGTCTGGCCTTCTCTCCCCGCAGAGGGGGCGTTCCAGGCCCCGGACGCCGACTGGGGCGGTTCCGGTTGGGCGTCTTCCCGCCACTGTTTCACGCGCGCACTTCCCCCCACGGGACAGTTCTGGAAGCGCCGACGACACCGAGCACCCGTCGGCCGGACCGAGCCCCCACCCGGCCCGAGCGCCCCCAATACCACACCGTGCTCGGGCCATGAATGTAGCGCACGCGGGAGGCCGGTGGTCGCCATGTGTCGGTTGTGGAGTCGCTTTGTGACATGACGGATGGCCAAAAATCACCCCACGTCCACTGCCGGTATCCATGCACCGCCCGGCCGCCGCAACCACCCCTCCTCCGCCGTGAGCTGGGCTGCCGCGCGTCGCAGGGCGTCGAACGCGGGATGGGCGAGCCCGCGTCGCCATACCAGCGACACCGGTGACAGCGGCACCGGGTCCACGAGCGGCCGCACCACGGTGCCGGGCAGGGTGGGGAAGCCGACGACGGCGAGGACGGGATGGCCGGTCTTCGCCATCAGCCGCTGGAACTCCTCCTCCCCGACGGCCAGCGGCGCCGGGGGCGCGATCTCGATGCCCCGTCCCTCGAACAGGCGCCGGGCCAGATCGGTCCATTCCGGGGTACGCGGGTTCCCGGCGCCGGCGTACACCGTCTCCCCCGCCATCGCCGCGAGCGGGACGACCTCGCGCGCGGCCAGCGGGTGCGCCTCGGGGAGGATGACGGCCATCGGCTCGTGGCGCACCGGCTGGTGGTCCAGGGCGGCCCGCAGCGCCGGGCCCAGGCCGGCGAAGCGGCCGAACGACGCGTCCAGGCGCCCGGCGATCATCTCGGCGGCGGCGCCGGTCAGACCGCTCTCGTAGCGGGCCATCAGTTCGCAGTCGGGGGCGAGTGCGCGGGCCCGCTCCAGGACGCGGCGGCCGGTGGGCAGGCCCGGCGAGTTGAGGTCGACCAGCAGCGGGCGGGCCTGCCCGAACGCGGCGAGCAGGTCGTCCTGCGCCTGGAGCACCCGGCGGGCCAGCGGCAGCAGCCGTTCGCCGTCGGGCGTCAGCACGACCTGCCGGGTGGTGCGCACGAACAGCTCCGTGCCCAGCTCGCGCTCCAGCCGCCGCACGTCCCGGCTGAGCGCCTGCTGGGCGATGTAGAGACGGCCGGCGGCGCGGGTGAAGTGCAGTTCCTCGGCGACGGCGACGAAGGCGCGCAGCAGACGGGGGTCCACGGAGGACGGGGACGGCATCCGGCGAACCTACAACGCGGGTGCGGGGATCCGGGCCGGCCTCCGCCCCGGGCCGCATTGACAACACAGGTGCGTGAATCGGTGCCGACCAGGTGTTGGACCCGTTGATCCGCACCGGGCCAGCCTGGATCCATGCCGCAGACCTCCCCGCACACCTGCCCGCAGAACTCCTCGCAGACCTCCCCGCACACCTCACGGCGGACCACCCCGCCGCCCGCCCTCCTGCCCACCCTGACCGCCGACACGGTCGTCCTCGTCGACTTCACGCCCCGCACCCGGGACCGCCCTCCCGGCCCCTATCGCCGCCTCTTCGCCCGTCCGGGCGCGCTCGCGTTCACACTCGGGAACCTTCTGGCCCGCCTGCCCATGGGCATGTTCAGCGTGAGCGCGGTCGTGATGATCGCCGGGACCCGCGGGTCGTACGCCCTGGCCGGCGCGGTCACCGCCACCGGCCTCGCGGCGACCGCGGTGCTCGCGCCGCGCATCGCGCGCCTGGTCGACCGGCACGGGCAGGCCCGGGTCGCCGTGCCCGCCACGCTGTGCGCGGCGCTGGGCAGTCTGGCGCTGCTGCTGTGCGTGCGCACCGGCGCGCCCGACTGGACCCTCTTCGCCGCGTACGCCGCGACCGCGACCACGCCCAACACCGGGGGCATGTCCCGCGCCCGCTGGGCCCACCTGCTGAAGGAGGAGCCGGAGGCGCTGCACACGGCGAACTCCTTCGAACAGTCGGTGGACGAGCTGTGCTTCATGCTGGGCCCGGTCCTGGCGGCGTTCCTGTCCGGGACGCTCTTCCCGGAGGCGGGCACGCTGGTCGGCGTGGCCCTGCTGGTCGGCGGCGTCCTGGTGTTCGCGGCGCAGCGCTCGACGGAGCCGCCGCCGCACCCCCGTACGGCTCTCGCCTCGCCGCTGCGCACGCCCGGGCTGCCGCCGCTGCTGGCCGTATGCCTGGCGCTGGGCGCGGTGTTCGGGGCGACGGAGGTCGTCACGATCGCGTTCGCGGACGCACACGGGCACCGGGCGGCGGCCGGGGTGGTGCTCGCACTGCAGGCGGCCGGTTCCTGCGTGGCGGGCCTGGTCTTCGGCGCCGTACGACCGTCCGGGCCTGCGCAGTGGCGCCACCCGTGGTGTCTGGCGGCGATGGCGGCCCTGCTGACGCTGCCCCTGCTGGCGGCGTCCCTGACGGGGTCGCTGTGGGCGCTCGCGCCCGCGCTGCTGATCGCCGGGACGGCCACCGCGCCGACGATGATCACCACGATGACCCTGGTGCAGGAGCGCACCCCCGTGGGCAGCCTGAACGAGGGCATGACCCTCGCCGTGACGGGCCTCCTCGGCGGCATCGCCTGCGGCAGCGCCACGGGCGGCTGGACCGTGGAACACCTCTCCCCGACGGCCGGCTACGGCGTACCGGTGACGGCGGCGGCCCTGGCCCTGTTCCTCGCCCTGGCCCACCAGGCGCGCAAGCCGGCCTGAGCGACCCGGTCCGGCCGGGTTCCGCCGCCCCCACGGTCCGCGGCGACGGCGCTCACCCGGCCGTCAGCCCCCAGGTGAGCGCGAGGCGGTATCCGGCGCACAGGTGGACGTCGAGCAGATAGGCTCCGGCGCTGCCGCAGCCGGTGCCCGGGTCGACGGGCTGTCCGTGCCCCATGCCGGTGATGCTGTAGGTCTCGGCGACGGCCCGCCCCGTGCCGTCCCGGTACACCTGGTGCGGGTACCCGGCGACGGAGTCGGAGACGTCGGGAGTCTGGTCGGCGCCCTGCACATCGGTCCACTGCTTCACCAGGTCCGTCATGTTGACGGGCTTGACGGTGTAGTCGGCGGTGCCCTGGAAGACGGTGAGCGTGGGCCAGGGGCCGGCGTATCCCGGCCGGGCGGCCCGCACCCGGTCCCCCCACTGGCGCGGGGTCTGCGTGGCGCCGACGTACATGCAGACGTACGGCGAACCGGCGGCCTGCGCGCACCCGTACGGCAGCCCGGCGACGACACCGCCGCCGGCGAACTTCTCGGGGTACGCCGCCATCATCACGGCGGTCATGCCACCGCCGGCGGACAGTCCCGTGACGTACACCCGGGCCGGATCGCCCCCGACGTCGGCGAGCTGCCGGTCGACCATCTGCGCGACGGACGCGGCCTCGCCCTGACCGCGCTCGATGTCGCCGCTCTGGAACCAGTCGAAGCAGCCGGAGGGGTTGTTGGCGCTCTGCTGCTGCGGCAGCACGACGGAGAAGCGGTACCGCTCGGCCAGTTGCAGCCAGCCGCTGCCGGTGCCGTATCCGGCGGCGTCCTGGGTGCATCCGTGCAGCGCGACGACGACGGGCCGCCCGGCGGGGAGCCCGTCGGGGTCGTAGCGGAACATGCGCAGGCCGCCGGGGTTGGAGCCGAAGCCGGTGACTTCCTGAAGGCCCGCCGCGGCGGCGGCCCGGCCGGGGGTGAGGGACGTGAGGCTCAGGGCGACCAGGAAGGTCGCCAGGAGGGCGGCGATACGGTGTGCGGCTCTGGTCGGATTCATGGGCAGGGACGGTAAGTGCCCGGCCCCCGGCCCGACATGGGGCGGGGCACCACAATCGGGCGGCTGCGGTGTGGCGGTGTCGTACGTCTTGACAGGGGACGTCCGGCGGCGGTTCGCTTCGTTGCTCATAGGGCGAGACATTGCGCGATACGAAACCCGAAGAGAGGGGCCGGCATGGCCGTCACCCGGCGTCGTCTGCTCAGTGCCGCATCGGTCGTCGGAGCGGTGACGGCCGTCCCGGTTCCGGCGCGGGCATCGGAGGGGCCCGCACCCGGTCACGGGGGCGGAGGCAGGGTGCGGCTGACGAACTGGCCCGGAGCGCAGGCGCGTCGGCTGGAGCGGCTCATCGCCGGGCATGCCGGGCGCGGCGCGTACGCCGTGTTCGACGCGGACAACACCATCTGGCGCCACGACCTCGAAGAGGCCCTGCTCCCCTACCTGGAGCTGAAGGGCGCGCTGAGCCCCGAGTCGGTCGACCCGTCGCTGCGGCTCATCCCGTTCCGGGACGGCGAGAGCCTGTACTCGTACTACGTCCGGCTCTGCGAGATCGACGACAAGGTCGGCTATCCGTGGATCGCGCAGGTCTTCGCGGGCTTCAGCCTGCGGCAGCTGAAGACCCACGTCGACGAACTCTTCGCCCGCACCGAGCCCCTCCCGGTGACGTACTACGACGGCGACACCCTCGTGCACGACACCGTCAGCCCGCCGCGGATCTACCCCGGCCAGCGCGAACTGCTGAACGCGCTGCGGGAGCACGGCATCACGCCGTACGTCATGACCGCCGCGCACGAGGAGCTGGTGCGCATGGTCGTCTCCGACCCCCGCTACGGCCTCGGCGTCGAGCCGCAGAACGTGATCGGCGTGACGACGCTGCTGCGCGACCCGGCCACCGGTGAACTGACCACCGCCCGCAAGCAGATCGAGAAGGGCCACTTCCTCGACGCGGAGTACCCGGCGGACAAGCACGCCGGCATGGTCGTGACGCCCTACCTGTGGACGCCGGCCACGTGGTACGTGGGCAAGCTCGCCGGCATCAAGGAGTACATCGACCCCTGCCGGCGTCCCGTCCTCGTCGCCGGTGACTCCCCGTCGGACTGGTTCATGCTCTTCGACAGCGATGTCCGGGCCGGGGGCCTGCGCCTGTGGGTCAACCGCAAGCAGAAGTACACCGACGCGCTGGAAACCGAGAAGGCCGAGCGGACGGACCAGCAGAAGGCGGCCGGCGTACCGGCTGACGCCGACCGCGGCTGGCTGCTCGTCACACCGGCCGAGATCGGCGGCTGACCGCCGTCAACCGGGAGCAGGCGCCCTTCCTCCGGCCTGCGCGCCCCTCTCCCGCTTCCACGGCCCCACGCCCAGTTTGCCCGTCGTGCCCAGATCGAGTTCCGGGGTCACCGTCACCGGGGCGGCGTCCGGCTTCGCGCGCACGCGGACGTAGGGGGCGTTCACGGCGTCGCCGAACTCCGTCGTGTTGCGCCACGTCATGACCGACACCGCCCGCTCGCCCGGTTCCAGGGCGAGAGGCGCGGGGGTCCCGTCCGCGCCGGTGCCGGAGGCGATCCGGTCGCCGCCGTGCAGGACGCGGACCGAGCCGACCGGCTTGTGGTCCTCGCCGAGGAGCTGGAGCCCGGGGTAGCCGTCGAGATGGTAGATGCCCGTGCCGCAGTTCTCCACGTGCAGTCCCACGACCCGCAGGCCCATCGCGGCGTCGCCCCGGTCGGCGTACACCCGGACCCCGGACGACGGGCACGGGCCACCCTCGGAGGGCGCCTCGGCGGACGGGACGCTGCGCACCTGGAGGATCCGCGCGCCCGTCACCTCGCTCGCCCGGAGCCGCGGCGCGGCCGTCCGCCGGACCGTCGCCCCCGGCGCGACCCGCTCCACCGTCTGCGTCACGTTGTCGAGAGCGCCACCGGAGCCCGAGAGAAAGCTGAACGTGACCGTGTACGTCATCTCGGTGCCGGTGCGGTTGGCGACCTCGTACGCGACGGTGGCGCCGGTGGGACCGCTGCCGCGACCGGTGGGGCCAGTGGGACCGGTGGCGCCGTTGGGGCCGCACGCGCCGCCCCGGCCGGAGGGCGGGTACGCGATGATCCGCACCCCGTCCTTCTCCTGCCCTGCGGCGCCCGCCGAGGAAGGGGAGGCCGAGGGCGAGGGCGAGGGCGAGGCGCAGGCGCGGTCGTTCGCCGGCCCGCCCGCCGTCCCCGTGCCGCAGGCCGAGAGCAGCAGGGCGGCGGCGAGGCCGGCCGGGGCGGCGAGGTGAGTGGTCCGCATCCGGTCACCCCATCAGGGCCCCGGCCCGCGGGCTGTGGCGGAAGCCACTGCTCCGGTCACAGGGCTGTCACAGAGCGGCGTCGAGCGGCGTCCGTCAGCGGTCCGGGGTGAGGACGGGCTTGACGTCCAGGACTGGCGTTCCGTCGATGGCCTCCAGGTTGCGCACATGGATGCGCGTGCCGGCCACGGCGAGGACGCGGACGGTGTGCAGGCCGATCGGATTGGGGCGGTCGGGCGCGCGGGTGGCGAAGACACCGGTGAGCGGCCGGGCGGCGTCGCCCCGCGGATGCACGGTCAGCGTGTCGCGGTCGGCGCGGTCGAGCCAGGTCAGCAGCACGACGTCGGCGCCCGCGGTCAGACCGTCGAGCGCGTCGGCGTACCGCTCGTCGAAGACCAGCCAGGCATCGGGTGCGCCCTCGTCGGGCTGGCGGGGCGCCTCGGCCCGGTCTGTGAGCACGGACTCGACGCGCCCGATCGGACGCAGCGTGTATGCGGTCACGATGCTCGACCCCTTCCGTACCGGTACAAGACGAAGGCCCCGCCGCTTCGAGCGGCGGGGCCTTCGCCCACATGGGGTGGCCCCCGGAGGGACCTCGTGGAGATGGCGGGAATCGAACCCGCGTCCAACGGTGCGGAATCAGGGCTTCTCCGTGTGCAGTCCGCTTCGCTTTTCTCGGCCCCGGAGATCACGCGGACAAGTCTCCGACGGGCTCAGTCACTGTTGGATTTCCCTCTTCACCCCGTGACCGGGATCAAGGTTTAGTTCCCTAGCTGATGCCAGGATCCGGGTCGGGAACAGCCCCGGGCTGACACTTCGCAAGTCGCTACTTAGGCAGCGAGGGCGAAGGAATCGCGCTTGGTGTTGGCGATTATTTTTTCGGCCTGTGGTTTACGAGATCATGGCCGCTTCCTCGACACGCTTCCCCTGCTTCGACAGCCGCTGTCGAAACCGATCATCCCCATGTTGATTTTTCAATGAGCACACCGGGCTTCACGTCCGGTGCTACCTGCCATCGTACGTGACCAACGCCGGTGGATGCCAGCGTATTCCCCGCTACGCCCGCTCCTTGCGCCGTACCGCCGAGATCGCGCGCTCCGTCTCGCGGCGGTCCTGCTTCTCCCGCAGCGTCTGGCGCTTGTCGTACTCCTTCTTGCCCTTCGCCAGCGCGATCTCGATCTTGGCGCGGCCGTCCTTGAAGTACAGGGCGAGGGGCACGATCGTGTGACCCGTCTCCTGGGACTTCGACTCCAGCTTCTCGATCTCCTCGCGGTGCAGCAGCAGCTTGCGCTTGCGGCGGGCGGTGTGGTTGGTCCAGGTGCCCTGGCTGTACTCCGGGACGTGCACGTTGTGCAGCCACGCCTCGTGCGCGTCGAGCTGCACGAAGCCGTCGACCAGCGACGCCCGTCCCTGGCGCAGTGACTTCACCTCGGTCCCGGTGAGGACCAGACCGGCCTCGTAGGTGTCGATGATGAGGTAGTCGTGCCGCGCCTTCTTGTTCTGCGCGATCAGCTTGCGCCCTTTTTCCTTAGCCATAGTGCCCACCATTTTCGCACCACACGGGGGGTGCGCGGGAAGTGGATTAACCCGGCCCGCCGGATCTACGTCGTGTCGCCGAGACCGCTGAGCACCGTCTGCGCCCGCTGCAGCGCCCGGTCGCCGGCCTCCAGGTCCGGCGCGATGCCGGCGCCGTCGACGGCGCGCCCCGAAGGGGTGCGGTAGTGCCCGACGGTCAGCTCGGCGACCGAGCCGTCGGGCAGCCGGCTCGGCATCTGCACCGAACCCTTGCCGAAGGTCCGCGACCCCACGACGACCGCACGCCCGCGGTCCTTCAGCGCGCCGGTGAGCAGCTCGGCCGCGCTCATCGTCCCGCCGTCGACGACCGCGACCAGCGGCCTGGCGGTGTCGCCGCCCGGCGCGGCGCGCAGGATCCGCTGGGCGCCGTCCACGTCGTACGTCGCGACCAGGCCGCCGTCGAGGAAGACGGACGCGGTGTCCACGGCCTCGGTGACCAGGCCGCCCGAGTTGCCGCGCAGGTCGAGCACGATCCCCGCGTCTCCCGGCGCGCGCCGTACCGCATCGCGGACCGTGTCGCCGACGCCCTTGGTGAACGACGCGATCCGGATGACGGTGACGCCGCCGGGGAGCGTGCGGACCGACACCGAGTTCGTGGACAGCCGGGCGCGGCGCAGCGTGAGCGTCCACGCGCGCGTGCCGCGCTCCAGGCCGAGCGTCACCGTCGTACCGGCTCCGGCGTCGGTGGCGTCGCCGCGCAGCAAGGAGACGACGTCGGTGACGGGGCGGCCGTCGACCCGGTGCCCGTCGACGCTGCGCAGCCGGTCGCCCGCGCGGATGCCGGCCTCGGCGGCGGGCGATCCGCCGCTGACCTTCGTCACCTCGATACGGCCGCCCCGCTCGCGGCGCGCCCACAGGCCGACGCCGGTGTAGCGGCCGTCGAGGGCCTCCTTGAACTCCTCGTACTCGCCCCGGGAGTAGACGGCGCCCCAGCGGTCGCCGCTGCGGCTGACGGCCCGTTCGGCGGCCTCCGTCGGGGACTTGCCGTCCGCCATCGCCTCGGCGGCGGCCCGGGCGACCTCCCGGTGGTGCTCGCTGGGGACGGCCGCCGTGCGGACCGCGTCCTCCGCGCCCCCGTGGCCGGTGCCGGGCAGCGAACCGGTCGCCGCGCCCGCCACCAGCACGCTCGCGAACACCACGGTCAGGGTGGCCCCGCGGCCGATGCGGCGGGGCTGACAGAACAGGTCACGACCTGACATGGCGGTGAGTCTAGGACAACGACGAAGGGCCGCAGGGGCTCTTGCCCCCGCGGCCCTCTTGGCGTGCGTCACACCTTCAGGTACTTGCGCAACGCGAAGAACGCGGCCAACGCGGGCATCAGGAAGCTCGCGGCGAGGATGAGCGGCAGCTTGGTCAACACCGCGTCCCAGCCGACGAAGTTGATGAGCGGCAGCTTCTGCGACAGCGCCACACCGTGGTCGATGACGAAGTACTGCCCGAGGATCAGGAACGTACAGGCGACCGTGCCGCCGATCACCCCGGCGACGGCCGCCTCCATGATGAACGGCGCCTGGATGTACAGGCCGGACGCGCCGACCAGCCGCATGATGCCGGTCTCCCTGCGGCGGCTGAACGCCGAGACGCGCACGGTGTTGACGATCAGCAGCAGCGCCACCGACAGCATCACCAGCATCACCCCGCGCGCGCCGAGGTTCAGATAGCCGAGCAGGGTGAACAGGTTGTCCAGGATGCCCTTCTGGTCCTGCACCGACTGCACGCCGTCACGCCCGTTGAAGGCGGTCGCGATGACCTGGTACTTCTCCGGGTCCTTCAGCTTGATCCGGTACGACTCCTGCATCTGGTCCGGCGTCAGGGAGCTGGCCAGCGGGGAGCTGCCGAACTGCTCCTTGTAGTGCTTGTACGCCTCGTCCTGCGACTCGTAGACGACCTTGTCGACGACCGGCATCTTCTTCAGGTCGTCGAGGATCTGCTTCTTCTGGTCCGCGGTCACCGCGCCCTTGGCGCAGTTGGGGTCGGACTCGGCGTCGCTCTTGTTGCAGAGGAAGATCGAGACGTTGACCTTGTCGTACCAGAAGCCCTTCATCTGGCTCACCTGATCGCTCATCAGGAGCGAGGCGCCGAACAGGGCGAGCGAGAGGGCGACGGAGACGATCACCGCGAGGGTCATCGTCAGGTTGCGGCGGAGACCCACACCGATCTCCGACAGGACGAACTGGGCGCGCATGGCGGCTGGTTATGCCTTTCCGTGGCTTGGATGCGGTCTCGTACGCGTCGGTCAGTGCTGGTAGCCGTAGACGCCGCGGGCCTGGTCGCGGACGAGTCGGCCCTTCTCCAGCTCGATGACGCGCTTGCGCATCTGGTCCACGATGTTCTGGTCGTGCGTCGCCATCACCACGGTCGTGCCGGTCCGGTTGATCCGGTCGAGCAGCTTCATGATGCCGACGGAGGTCTGCGGGTCGAGGTTGCCGGTGGGCTCGTCGGCGATCAGCAGCTTGGGCCGGTTGACGAACGCGCGCGCGATGGCGACGCGCTGCTGCTCACCGCCGGACAACTCGCCCGGCATGCGGTCCTCCTTGCCCCCGAGGCCGACCAGCTCCAGCACCTGCGGCACGGACTTGCGGATCTCGCCACGGGACTTACCGATCACCTCCTGCGCGAAGGCGACGTTCTCGGCGACCGTCTTGTTCGGCAGCAGACGGAAGTCCTGGAAGACGGTCCCCAGCTGGCGGCGCATCTGCGGCACCTTCCAGTTGGACAGGCGCGCGAGGTCCTTGCCCAGGACGTGCACCTGGCCGTGGCTGCACCGCTCCTCACGGAGGACCAGCCGCAGGAAGGTGGACTTTCCGGAGCCGGAGGATCCCACGAGGAACACGAACTCGCCCTTCTCGACCTCCAGGGAGACATCCCTGAGGGCGGGGCGGGTCTGCTTGGGGTAGACCTTGGAGACGTTGTCGAATCGGATCACGGGTGCACCACGGGTCGCCGGGGGTAGATGAGCGTGACCATACGCGAAGCGGGTGTGGGAGCGCAGTCACCGGTAACGGTTGAGCGAGGCTTGTACGTTTTTGTACGGAACTTTCAAACGCCGGGGCGCCACCGGCCTCAGGGACGCGGGGAGCCGCGCGAGGAACCACGATCGGCCCGCAGACCCGGGACCGCAGAAAACCACCCCTTTGAAGGGCCCCGCGCAGCCTCCCGAGGAACCTGGCACAGTGGTAGGGGGAACGTTCGCGTTTCCGTATGCGTTGTAGGGGACAGAAACCGGTTCAAGGAGGGCGAGCGCATGACGTACGACCGGCTGGTGTGCGCGAACTGCGCCGCGCCCGTGAGCGAGGGCCGGTGCCCCGTGTGCCGTGCGAACCGCGAGCGGCTGCAGCAGGAGAACTTCTTCGCCGGACTCAACCCCGTGGCCCTGATCGCCCTGCTGGCCGCGCTGATCGCGGTGGTGGCGCTGCTGGCCCACCAGACCGCGTAGCGGGCGGTCACCGAAGACGGCACGACGACTGAGGGCCCGGAGCGGGATGCTCCGGGCCCTTCGTCGTACGGGTACGGCCGACGCCGTTACCGCTGGTGCCGCTGCCGCTACCGTCAGGCGGCAGCAGCGCCGCGGCCCGCGGCGAGGCGCGGCAGGATGCGGAAGCCGATGCCACCGGCGATCATCGTGGCGGCGCCGATGACCAGGAACGCGGTCTGACCGGCACCGGTCTCGGCGAGCTGGCCGTCCTTGCCCTGCGCGGCGGCGGCGGAACCGCCGGTGGAGGAGCCGCCCTCACCCGTGTCGGCCAGCGCCGAGGACCCCTCCTCCTGGGTGGAGCTGCCACCGTTGGGGTCGGTGTGGTCACCACCGGTGGTGGAACCGCCGGTGGTCGAGCCGCCGGTGGTGGAGCCGCCGGTGGAACCTCCTGTGGTGGAGCCGCCGCCGTTGCCGCCGTTGCCGCCGCCACCGTTGCCGGTGCCGCCGTTGTCGTTGCCGGCGGAGGTACCGCTGGAGGTACCGGCGGAGGTGCCGGTGGACGTACCGGCGGAGGTACCGCTGGACGTACCGGTGGAGGTGCCGCTGGAGGTACCGGCAGAGGTGCCGGTGGACGTACCGGCAGAGGTGCCAGTGGACGTGCCCTCGGTGGTCCCCTGAGTCGTACCCTCAGTGGTCCCCTGGGTCGTGCCCTCGGTGGTGCCCTGGGTCGTACCTTCGGTGGTCCCCTGGGTCGTGCCCTCGGTGGTGCCCTGAGTCGTGCCTTCGGTCGTGCCCTGGGTCGTCCCCTCGGTCGTACCAAGCGAGGTGCCCTCGGTCAGGCCCAGCGTGGCGCCCTCGGTCGTACCTTCGGTCGTGCCCTCGGTCGTACCTTCAGTGCTGCCTTCGGTGGTCCCGTTGCCGAGGTTCACGCCAACGCTGAAGTCGAGTGCCGAGGCGGCGCCCGCGGCGGTGAGTGAGGCGCCCGCAGCGATCACGGCGCCGGCGGCTATGCGGGCGACCCGGATCCGCGTCTTCTTGGTCATGTAGTTGCTACCCCCAGTAGCTGAAATCGTCTGTGTGGCGCGCACGGGACGGTGATCAACGGAGGTAGCAAATTCGCACACGCCCCCCGGTTCACATGCGTCCCATAAATACGCATGCCGCGCTCAACCCTTCCCATTTTTCAAAGCAACGTCAAGGCCGTTGCGGGCCCGATGTCCGGGTAAGGGGATCTTTGCCACGAGTTGGCGAGTGTGAGCGTGCTGTAAAAGCTGGACAAACGACAACCGCCCCTACACGAGGGGCGGTTGGCTTTGTCGATAAACTTACTTCTCCTGCTGCTTGCGCCAGCGAATTCCGGCCTCGAGGAAGCCGTCGATCTCGCCGTTGAAGACGGCCTCGGGGTTGCCGACCTCGTGCTCGGTCCGCAGGTCCTTGACCATCTGGTACGGGTGCAGGACGTACGAACGCATCTGGTTGCCCCAGGAGTTGCCGCCGTCGCCCTTGAGGGCGTCCATCTTGGCCTGCTCCTCCTGGCGGCGCCGCTCGAGCAGCTTGGCCTGGAGGACGTTCATCGCCGTGGCCTTGTTCTGGATCTGCGAGCGCTCGTTCTGGCAGGAGACGACGATGCCGGTGGGCAGGTGGGTGATGCGCACCGCGGAGTCGGTGGTGTTGACGCCCTGACCGCCGGGGCCGGAGGACCGGTACACGTCGATGCGCAGCTCGGACTCGTCGATGTCGACGTGGTCGGACTGCTCGACGACGGGGAGGACCTCGACGCCCGCGAAGGAGGTCTGGCGGCGGCCCTGGTTGTCGAAGGGCGAGATGCGCACGAGGCGGTGGGTGCCCTGCTCGACGGAGAGGGTGCCGTAGGCGTACGGGACGTGCACCGCGAAGGTGGTCGACTTGATGCCGGCCTCTTCGGCGTACGACGTCTCGATGAGCTCGGTCTTGTAGCCCTTCTGCTCCGCCCACCGCAGGTACATCCGCTGCAGCTTCTCCGCGAAGTCGGCGGCGTCGACGCCACCGGCCTCGGCGCGGATGTTGACGAGCGCCTCACGGGAGTCGTACTCGCCGCTCAGGAGGGTCCGGACCTCCATCTCGTCCAGCGCCTTCCTGACGGAGACGAGCTCGGTCTCGGCCTCGGCGCGGGTGTCCGGGTCGTCCTCCTCCTCGGCCATCTGGAAGAGCACGGCGAGATCGTCGATCCGCGAGCGCAGGGCCTCGGCCTTCCGCACCTCGGCCTGGAGGTGGGAGAGCTTGCTGGTGATCTTCTGCGCCTCGTCCGGGTTGTCCCACAGGGACGGCGCGGCCGCCTGCTCCTCGAGCACGGCGACATCTGCCCTCATCTTGTCGAGGTCCAGCACGGCCTCGATCGACTCCATGGTCGAGGAGAGGGACTTCAGCTCTTCGGATACATCGACGACTGCCACGCCTCCAGCGTAACGGCTCCGCCCTCCGACCAACGCCGGGCGACTGCCGTCGGCTGTACGGGACGGTGTGGGGCGACTGCCGCCGACTGTACGGAGCCGTGCTCTGAGCCAAGCTCTTCCCCGGTCCTGCGCCGGGGCTGTGCCCTGCCCGTCGGCTGCGCCCACCTCGGCGAGGAGGCCGCGCCCCCCTGCACTCCCGGCAGCGCCGAGCCCCCAGCGGGAGAGGACGCCCCGCGCGGGAGGGATCGAGGTCCGGGCGACGCCCCGTGACGGACCTCTCGTGCAGGCGTGCCGGGCGCGCGGGCCCTCGGGGTCCGGGGCAGGGCCCACGGGGGGCGGGGCCGGATCGCCGCACGGGGGCCGGGCGGAGCCCGTGACGGCAGGCGTCGTCCAAGCAAGCCGGGCGGACAGGCCCCCGAGGCCCGGGGCAGGGTTCCATGAGGGTCGGGGCCGGATGGGCGCACCAGGTTCGGGGCAGCGCCCCCTGACTGCACCTCTCGTGCAAGCCAGCCGGGTGGGTGGGCGGGCCCCCGGTTCCCATGCGGGTCGGGGCCGGATCGCCACACCGGGGCCCGGGCGACGCCCCCCTGACGGCACCCGTCGTGCAGGCGTGCCGGGCGGGCCCTCGAGGTCCGGGGCAGGGCCCCATGGGGGTCGGGGCAGGATCGCCGCACCCGGGCCCGGGGGGCAGAGCCCGGGACGGCACCCATCGTCCAAGCGAGCCGGGCGGACAGGCCCCCGAGGCCCGGGGCAGGCCCCCATGAGGGTCGCGGCCGGATCAGCACACCGGGGTCCGGGGCGGAGCCCCGTGGCGGTGCCTCTTGTGCAAGCGAGTCGGGTGGGTGGGTGGGTGGGAAAACACCCCGGGGTCCAGGGGCGGAGCCCCTGGCGGGGGCCGGGGCGGAGCCCCGGCACGGTCATGGCAGCGCCGGGTGCAGGGACGACTCACCTCACGGAGTGGCCGGCGCGGCGACCCGGGACGGTCACGGCAGCGCCCCGGGGACGACCCACCTCACGGAGTGACCGGCGCCGAGTTCTTCGTGTCCGGGGAGGGGGATCCCTCGTCGTCGGACACGGCCGCCCACGCCCCGACCCCCACCGCGGCAGCGACCAGCAGCCCCGCCACTCCCAACGTCACCCGGCGCCGCCGTACGGCCGTCGCGCGGTTGCGGGCGGAGCCGGGGCGGGGGGCGCCCGCGGCGCGGGGCGCGCGGGCCGTGCCGAGGGCGCCGCCGGCCAGCTCGTCAGGGGCCGGCACCCTCATGGACGTGTGCGTGTCCCGGTTGGAGTCCGGCGCCGCGCCCCGGACCAGGGGGACGGCTCCCCGGCGGGTCCGGACGGAGGCGCCCTCCGGCTCCGCCGTACCGTCGCCGTCCTCGGCCTCCTCGTCGTCCCCCGCGTCGGCGTCCGGCTCGTCGACGTCCAGCGGCGGCAGGCCGGCCAGTATCGGAAGCTGCTCCCGCAGCCGTACCGCCAGCTCCGAGGCGCGCAGGCGGGACGCCGGGGCCTTGGCCAGGCACTGGACGAGCAGCTGCCACAGCTCCTCCGGGATGCCGGGCAGCGGCACCACCGTCTCGGTGACATGACGCCGCAGCACCGCGCCGGGGTGCCCGCCGCCGAACGGCGTGAAGCCCGCCAGCAGCTCGTACAGCACCGTCGCGAGCGCGTAGATGTCCACCGCCGCCCGCGGGGGCAGGCCCTCCACGATCTCGGGGGCGAGATAGTCCGGCGTACCGATGATCTTCGTGGCGCGGGTCCGCTTCGGGGTGTCGATCAGCTTCGCGATCCCGAAGTCCGTGAGCAGGGCCCGGTGCGAGCCGCCGGGCCCGAGCGGGCCCTGCATGTCGAGCAGGACGTTCTCCGGCTTGACGTCCCGGTGCACCACCCCGGCCGCGTGCGCGGCGGCGAGCCCCTCGGCCACGTCCGCCACGATCGACACGGCCGCCGCGGGCGCGAGGCGCCGCTCCCGCTCCAGCCGCGTGCGCAGGTCCGTGCCCCGCACGAGGTCCATGACCAGCGCGAGGTCGTTGCCGTCGACGACCAGGTCCCGCACCGACACCACGTTCGGGTGCTCCAGGCCGAGCAGCGCGGTGCGCTCCTGTACGAAGCGGCCCACGAGTTCCTCGTCGGACGCGAGGTCCTCACGCAGCAGCTTGATGGCGACGGGCCCGTCGGGGCCCTCGCCCAGCCACACCGTGCCGGCGCTGCCCCGGCCGAGGATCTGGTGGGCGGTGTACCGGCTGCCGATCTTCCGTGCCAAGACTGCTCCTACAGACGCGTGTTGTCGCTAAAACTACGCGTCCGAGGAGCCGGCGTTCACCGCGGAGACGGAAATCACCCGTCCGTTGTCGACAAATCCCCAGACTCGGGCTGATGGATCAGTTGCCGCCGCCACCGGACGAACCGCCCAGATCGCCGATCCAGCCCGTCACGGTGTCGTACCAGTGCTGCAGCTCGCCCCAGTAGCTCCGGCCGGTCCCGATCCAGTCCTGCAGCGGGGTGAACTCCCAGATCATCCACCCGGCGACGAAGAGGATGACGATCACGAACAGGCACCCCTTGAGGCAGCCGAGCCCGGGGATCTTCATCGGGTTGGCGCTGCGCTGCCGCGCCGGCCGCGGCTCCCGCACGGGCCGCTGCGGCTGCTGGGGCGGTGTCGGCGGGGCGTACTGCTGCGGCTGCCGCCCCTGCGGGTAGCCGTAACCCTGCTGGTAGCGCGGCTGCTGCCCCTGCGGGGCGCGCTGCGGGCGCGGCGCCTGCCGCTGAGGCTGCTGGGGCCGGGCGACCTGCCGCTGGGGGCGGCGGCGCAGCGGGTCGTCGTTCGGGTCGAGGTACTGGATCTGCGTCTGCTCGTTGCGGTCGCGGGCGGCGCGCAGCTGGCTCTGCCAGGGGTGCGGCTGGTCCGGCCCCTGCCCCTGCCCCTGCTGGCCGTACTGCCCCTGTCCCTGCTGCCCGGGCTGGTGCGGCGGGACCGGCGGCAGGACGGCCGTCGGGTCGGCCGCTCCGCCGTACGGACCGGTGTTCGGCAGGACGGCGGTGGGGTCGGCGGCGCCGGCCGGGCCGCCTGTGTGGGGCAGGACGCTGGTCGCGCCGTTCGGGTCGTACGCTCCGGCGCCGTGCGGCAGCACCTGCGTCGGGTCGGCGGCTCCGGGCGCGTCCGGTACGGCGGCGGGCGCGGGGTCGGGGGCGAGCAGCGCGGCGACGCCCTCCGCGGCGGCGATCTGCGCGGAGCTCGCGTGCACGCCGACGCCCTCGGCGACGACCCGCAGCCCGCGGGCGAGGTTGACGGCGCTGGGCCGTTCGTCGGGGTTCTTGCGCAGGCAGCGCTCGATGACCGTCCACAGCGGGTCGGGGACGGTGGAGGGGCGGCGGGGCTCGGCGCTCAGGTGCTGGTGGAGAACCTCCAGGGCGCTGCCGCCGGAGAACGGCGGGCGGCCGGTGACCAGCTCGTACAGCAGGATGCCGGCGCCGTAGATGTCGACCGCGGAGGTCTGCGGGCGGCCCTCGGCGGACTCGGGAGCGACGTACGCGGGCGTGCCGACGAACTCGTGCGTGCGGGTGAGGCCGGGTGAGTCGGCCAGCCGGGCGATGCCGAAGTCGGTCAGCATCGGGTGCATCCGGTCGCCGTCCTGCTTGAGCAGGACGTTCGCCGGCTTCAGGTCGCGGTGGACGACACCGTCGGCGTGGCTTTCGGCGAGCGCGTCGGCGATCTGGGCGGTGAGCAGGGCGGCGGCGACGGGCGTGAGGGGGCCGTTCTCACGCAGGTAGCGGTGCAGGTCGGGGCCCTCGACGAGGTCCATGACGAGCGCCAGCAGATCGCCCTCAACGACCAGGTCGCGCACCCGGACGATGTTCGGGTGGGTCAGCCGGAGCAGGACGGACCGCTCCCGCAGGAACCGCATGACGACGTCGGCGTCGTTCGCCAGCTCCTCCTTGAGGACCTTGATCGCGACGGTCTCGCCGGGCTGGCCGGCCACCGCCGCCTCGGCGCCCGCGGTCTCCCTCTGGCGGGCTCGCCAGACGGTGCCCGTGGCGCCGCGTCCGAGCGGCTCCTCGAGCAGGTACTTGCTGCCGACTGGCCGCACGTCACGCGCTCCCTGCTGCTTGCCCTGCCTACGTTCCGACCCACTGTAGTGCCGTGCTGCCGGGCACCGGCGGAGTCGGAGATCTGTACGTCTTGCGTACGAAAGACGCACGAGGTGGTCTCACGGGTTGCCGGAAGCGGACGTGACCGATCTCAAGCGATCGCCGGTGCCGCCCCGGTCAGGCACTTTTGCGGGCAGAGCCGACCAATCAAGATCACTTGTCCTGGACACGTGGGCGTGTTGTCAGTGGCAGGTGCGAGGATGCCTGAAAGCAACTGGCCGTCGTGCTCGTGTGGGGTGGGGGGAGTCCGCGCCGCCCGCGCAGAAGGGACCGCTGACGCCGATGCAGATCCGGCTGACCGTCGTAGATCCGCAGGCCCCGCACCCCGGGGGGCGCGGCCGCGCCGCGAGCTGCGACGTGCTGGTGACGGCCCCCGCGGGCACGGCTCTGGCCGCGGTGGCGTCGGCGCTCGCCGCGGCGGTCCAGGCCGGTGACGGCCCCGTGGTGATGTACGCCGGCGCGGACCGGCTCGACGCGCAGCGCTGCACGCTGGGCGAGCCCCCGCTCACCGACGGCGCGGTCCTCTCCCTGGGCGCGCCCGCCGACCCCGAACCCCATCCCGAGCTGGACGACGCCCCCGCCCAGCTCCAGGTCGTCGCCGGTCCCGACGCGGGCGGCGTCCATCTGCTGCACGGCGGCGAGGTGCGGGTGGGCCGCTCCGCCGACGCCGACGTCCCGCTCGACGACCCGGACGTCTCCCGGCTGCACTGCGCGGTGACCCTGTCCGCCGACGGCCGCGTCACGGTCGCCGACCTGGACTCCACCAACGGCACGACGCTGGACGGCACGCGCGTGAGTGAGCGCCCGGTGCGCTTCGCGCCGGGTTCCCTGCTCCGGATCGGCGAGTCGGCGCTGCGGCTCGCCCCGCCCGGCGGCCCCGGTACGCGCGTGGCGACGACACCGGACGGCGAGGGACACGTGCGGGTGCGGGCGGCCGGGGGCGCGCAGGCGCCCGGGTCTCAGCCGCAGGGCAGCGGCCCCCGGCCGCCCGCGCTCGCGGAGCCCGCGACGGTGCCGGGCCAGGCCGGCGCACCCCGCGCCGAGAGCTACGGCGATCCCGCGGCGGCCCACGGAGCCCCTTCCCGTACGACGATCCCGGGTACGCCGGTCGCCGGGGGGCCGGTCCCGGGGGCGCCGATCCCGGGTACGCCGACCCCCGGTGCGCCGATCCCGGGCGCGCCGGTCGCCGGTGCGCCGGTTTCGCGCGCCGCGGCATCCGCCCCGCCCGGCCACCGCCGCGCCCTGGACACGCACGGTGGCGGCGTCCCGTTCGGTGCGCTCACCGACGCCCACGAGGCCGCGCCCGCGCACCCGCACTCCCCTCCGCACCCGTCCATCGAGGGCGACGACGCCGAGGCCGGTGGCCGCGGGGGCGGCGGGCGGCGACGCGGCGGGCTTTCGGCGTGGGCCCGCAGGCTGGCCGGCGGACGCGGCGAGCCGGAGCAGACGCCGGGGCCGCTGCCACCACAGCCCGACGAGCCGGCCGGCGAGCGGCCCACCCCTCTGCCGTACGCGACGGCCGACCCCGCGACGGCCCGCCCGGAGACCTGGCCGGACCCGGCGGCGCTGCTGCTCACCGCGCTCGGTCCCGGTCCCCGGCTGTGGGAGCGCGGCCCGGGTGACCCGGAGGCGCTCACCGTCCGGCTGGGCACGGCCGACCGCACCACGCCCGACGGCTCCGGCCTGCTGCCCGCCGTCCCCGTGACCGCGGGGCTGCGCGAGGCGGGGGCGCTAGGACTGGCCGGGCCGCGCCCCCGGCTGTCCGGACTGGCCCGCGCGGTGCTGGCCCAGCTCGCCGCGCTGCACTCCCCGGACGTGCTGGAGATCGTGCTGATCAGCGTCGACCGGGCCCGCACGCTTGAGGAACGCACCGCCGAGTGGGGCTGGCTCGGCTGGCTGCCCCATGTCCGCCCCGGGCACGGCCAGGACTGCCGTCTGCTGCTCGCCTACGACCGCGAGCAGGCCGCCGCCCGCACCGACGAGCTGCTGCGCCGCCTGGCGGACCACCTCGCCGACCAGCCACCGTCCGGCGCGGGTACGGCGTCACCGCCCAGCGCACCCACCGCACCCGCCGCGACGGAAACCATGGCGCTCACCGCACCGGCGAGCACCCCGACCGCCCCTGAGGCCGCCTCGGCACCCCCGCGGCGCCCCTCCTGGGCCCGCCCCGACGACGACGCCCACGACGACGCCCACAACAAGGTTCTCGATGACGCGCGCGGTGACGGCGTCCAGGGCGGGGCCTCCGCCTTCCCCGGTCCGTACACGGTGGTCGTCGTGGACGGCGACCCGGGCGGGGCCGGGCTGCGCGAGACGGTGGCGCGGCTCGCGCTGGAGGGCCCGCGCGCGGGCATCCACGTCGTGTGCCTCGCCGAGACGGCCCCGGCCTCCCCCGCCTCCCCGGTGACGGACACGTACGAGGCGGCCTGCGCGGTCGCGCCGACGTTCCGTCAGTGCGGTGCCGTGGCCCTGCTCAGCGGTGACGTGGCGAGCGCGCTGCGGCTGCTGCGGGTGGCGCCCGTGCCGCACCCGTCACCCGTCGGGCACGGCACGGTCGCGGTGGTGGACGCGGTCTCCACGGCGTGGGCGGAGCGGTTCGCGCGGGCGCTGGCGCCGCTGCGGCCCGACGGGCCCGGGGAGAAGCACGCGCGGGTGTCGGCTCCGCTGCCGTCGTCGGCCCGGCTGCTGGACGAGCTGGGTCTGGCCCGTGCCACGCCGACGTCGCTGATGGCGCGGTGGGCGGACGCGGCCGACGACGCGGAGGCACTCGGCGGGCGGGCCTGGGCGGTGCTGGGCGCGGGCCCGCGCGGCCCGGTCACCGTGGACCTGGTCGCCGAGGGCCCGCATCTGGTCGTGGAGGGGCCGCCCGGCAGCGGCCGCACCGAGCTGCTGCGGTCCGTGGTCGCCTCGCTGGCGGCGGCCGAGCGGCCCGACCGGCTCGGCATCGTGCTGATGGACGGCCGGGACCGGGTGAGCGGCGCGGGCGGCGACGGCCTGCACGTGTGCCGGGACGTGCCGCACGTCACGACCCATCTGACCGCCAACGACCCTGTCCTGATGCGGGAGTTCGCTCAGTCGCTGAGCGCGGAGCTGAAGCGGCGGGCCGAGTTGCTGGGCCGTTCGGACTTCGCCGAGTGGCACCGGCACCGCGAGGTCTCCGGCCGCATGGTCGCGCAGCGCACCGCACCGGGCACCCGCACCGCCCATGGCCTCCCGAGCGGCCTTGCGAGCGGCCTCGCGGGCACCACGGCCCCCACCGGCGGCTCCCCCGACGCGCCCGCCGGACCCCCCACCGCACCGGACGGCGACCCCGGCGCCGCCGACCTCGACACGCCGCCCAGCTCCACCCTGCGGCTGCGCCCGTCCGCCGCCGCCCGCCGGCAGACGCAGGCCATTCCCCCGCTGCCCCGCCTCGTGGTGGTCGTCGACGACCTGGACGCGCTGGTCTCGCCGCCGCTGGGCGCGCCGGGCCGGCCCGCCGCCGGTTCGGTGATGCGGGCGCTGGAGGCGGTGGCCCGGGAGGGCGAGCGGCTCGGCGTGCACCTGGTGGCCACGGCCCATCCCGGGGGCCGTACGGCCGAGTCGGAGCCGGTGCGGCGGGCGGCGCTGCGGATCGTGCTGGAGGCGCCGGAGGCCGGACCGGACGCCCCGTCGCCCGGCCGGGGCCGGCTGGCCGGAGCGCGCGGGCGGGCGACGACGTTCCAGGCGGGACGGGTGACGGGCCGTATCCCGCGTACGGCGACGCTGCGGCCCACGGTCGTCGCGCTGGAGTGGCACCGGATGGGCGACCCGCCGGCCCGCCGCCCGGTGCGCGAACTGGGCAACGGCCCGACGGATCTGGCGCTGCTCGCCAGCGCGTTGCAGAGAGCGGCGAAGGAGGTGTCGGCCACGCAGGTGCCGTCACTCCTTTAGCCCACTCGGACGGCTCGGCTCCCGGGGCGGGGCGGCGGAGGGCGGTCGTTTCCTCGACCGCGGCCACAACGACGCTGGAGGCCGATCACGAGGCGGTCACGATCCCCCGGTTGACACACCACGCGCTCTTGCCGACCCCCTTGACCCGGCGTAGACCAGACGGCACGGGGCAAACACTCGATCGTTCGACGACGAACGAAAGAACGGGGAAGTGATGCGCACCACGAGCAGCAGCACCATCCGGAACGCCAGGGGGGCGAGGGCCGCGGCGGCCGTGGCCGCGAGCGCCCTGGCCTTCTCCCTCGCCGCGTGCGGGGGCGGCGGCGACAAGGGCGGCACCGACACGGGCGGGTCCACACCCAGCGCCGCCGGCAGCGACAGCGGCCTGAACCTGCCGAAGCTGAACGGCACGCACCTGGAGGTCGCCGCCGTATGGACCGGCGGCGAGCAGGCCAACTTCAAGAAGGTCCTCGCGGAGTTCGAGAAGCGCACCGGCGCGAGCGTGACGTTCGTGCCCGCGCAGGACCCGATCGTCAACTTCCTCGGTTCGAAGATCGCGGGCGGGCAGCCGCCGGACGTGGCGATGCTGCCGCAGCCGGGCGCCATCAAGCAGGCCGTCGACAAGGGCTGGGCCAAGCCGGTCAACGCCGATGTGCTCTCCGAGCTGGGCAAGAACTACTCGCAGGGCTGGCAGAACATCGGCAAGGTGGGCGGCAAGCAGTACGGCGTGTACTACAAGGCCGCCAACAAGTCGCTGATCTGGTACAACGCCAAGGTCTTCGAGAACGCGGGCGCCAAGGAACCCAAGACGTGGAAGGACCTGCTGAGCACGGCGCAGACGGTGTCCGACTCCGGCGTCACCCCGTTCTCCATCGGCGGCGCCGACGGCTGGACGCTCACCGACTGGTTCGAGAACGTCTACCTCTCGCAGGCCGGTCCGCAGAAGTACGACCAGCTCGCCCAGCACAAGATCAAGTGGACGGATCCGTCCGTGAAGGACGCGCTGACCACGCTGGCGCAGATCTGGGGCAAGAAGGACTGGATCGCGGGCGGCCCGGACGGCGCGCTGCAGACGGAGTTCCCGGCGTCGGTGACGCAGACCTTCACCGGTGGCGACCAGCCGAAGGCCGCCATGGTCTACGAGGGCGACTTCGCGCAGGTCAACATCGGTGAGACCAAGGCGAAGGTGGGCACGGACGCGAAGGTGTTCCCGTTCCCGACCGTGGGCAGCACCGCGCCGGTGGTCTCCGGCGGTGACGCCGCGGTCATCCTGAAGGACTCCAAGGGCGCGCAGGCGCTGGCGAAGTGGCTGGCCTCGCCGGACGCTGCGACCATCCAGGCGAAGCTCGGCGGCTACCTGTCGCCGAACAAGAACGTGGCGAACTCGGCGTACCCGAACGAGGTGCAGCGCAAGATCGCCAAGGCGCTGATCGGCTCCGGTGACGACTTCCGGTTCGACATGTCCGACCAGGCCCCGCAGTCCTTCGGCGGCACGCCCGGCAAGGGCGAGTGGAAGGACCTGCAGGACTTCCTGAAGAACCCGGGCGACGTCGCGGGCACGCAGCGGAAGCTGGAGGCGGACGCGGCCGCCGCCTACGGGAGCTGACGCCATGGCGTCGGCCACGGCGGCGGGGGTCTCCAAGACCCCTGCCGCTCCTCGCAGGCGCAAGAGCGTGACCGGCACCCGCAAGACCGTGGCGGCGCTGTTCCTGCTGCCCGCCCTGGTGCTGCTCGGCGCGCTCGTGGTGTACCCGATCGGGTACTCGGTCGTGCGCAGTTTCTACGACCAGTCCGGCCATTCCTTCGCCGGCATCGACAACTACAAGGCCCTGTTCACGGACCAGGGCATCCGCACCGCGCTGAAGAACAACATCATCTGGGTGGTGTTCGCGCCGACGGTCGCCACCGCCCTGGGCCTGATCTTCGCGGTGCTGACCGAACGGGTGCGCTGGGGTACGGCGTTCAAGCTGGTCGTCTTCATGCCGATGGCGATCTCCATGCTCGCGGCCGGCATCATCTTCCGCCTGGTGTACGACCAGGACCCGGACAAGGGTGTGGCGAACGCGGTGTGGGTGGGCGTGCACGACACGTTCGCGCAGTCGTCGGCGTTCCCGAAGGCGCACCCGGGCCGCGACTCGCCGCTGACACCGCAGGGCGGCGGGTTCGTCACGAAGACGCCGGTGCAGGCGGGGCAGCCGGTCCTGCTGCCGCTGGTCGGCGTCGCGCCCGACCAGATGCCCGGCAGCGCGACGAAGGCGGTGGCGCCCAAGGCCGAGCCGGGGAAGATCACCGGCACGACCTGGCAGGACTTCACGCGCGGCAAGGGCGTCGGCAGGCTCGGCGCACCGGACCCGTCCGAACTCGGTTACGCCGGGATGCGGATCGAGGCGGTCAAGGACGGCAAGGTGGTGGCGTCGACGACGGCCGGCGACGACGGCACGTTCACGCTGCCGGACAAGGCCGCCGGGGCGCAGCTCAGGCTCCCGGCGAGCAACTTCAAGCAGCCGTACAACGGTCTGGACTGGCTCGGCCCGTCGCTGGTCACGCCGTCGATCATCGGGTCGTACATCTGGATGTGGGCGGGGTTCGCGATGGTGCTGATCGCGGCCGGGCTCGCCGGGATGCCGCGCGAGCTGCTGGAGGCGGCACGGGTCGACGGGGCCAACGAGTGGCAGGTGTTCCGGCGGGTCACGGTGCCGCTGCTGGCGCCGGTGCTCGCGGTCGTGGCCGTCACGCTGATGATCAATGTGCTGAAGATCTTCGACCTGGTCTTCATCATCGCCCCGGGCTCCTCGCAGGACGACGCGAACGTGCTGGCGCTGGAGCTGTACCGCAAGGGCTTCTCGGAGGACCAGCCGGGCATCGCGAGCGCGATCGCGGTGTTCCTGCTGCTGCTGGTGATTCCGGTGATGTGGTTCAACGTCAGGCGGCTTCGGCGGGAGGTCAGGCGATGAACTCGCATGCGCCTCGGACCGGCTGGGGGTCCGGGGGTCGTCCCCCGGAGACGGGCAGTGACGTCGGGCGGCTTCGGCGGGAGGTGCGGGGATGACGGCGGACGCCGGCAGTCTGACGCAGGCGGTGCCACCGCCGGCCGGGACGGTGAAGGCGAGGCGGTCGCCGGCCTCACGGCTCGCGGGCTGGGTCAGTGGCGGCGCGGTGCGCGTGTTCCTGATCGTCGTCGGCCTGTTCTGGCTGGTGCCGACGATCGGTCTGCTGATCTCCTCGCTGCGCTCGCCGCAGGACATGAGCGCCAGCGGCTGGTGGACGGTGTTCACCAAGCCGTCCCAGCTGACCTTCGACAGCTACTCCAAGCTGCTGCAGAACCCGGACATCACCAACTCGCTGCTCAACACCGTGCTGATCACGGTCCCGGCGACGGTGCTGGTCGTGGTGATCGGTTCGCTCGCGGGCTACGCGTTCGCGTGGATGGAGTTCCCGGGCCGCGACTGGTGGTTCCTCGCCGTGGTCGGGCTGCTGGTGGTGCCGGTGCAGGTGGCGCTGATCCCGATCGCCGAACTGTTCGGCAAGATCGGCCTGTTCGGCACGATCCTCGGCGTGATCCTGTTCCATGTCGGGTTCGGCCTGCCGTTCGCGGTGTTCCTGCTGCGCAACTTCTTCGCGGAGATCCCGCGCGAGCTGCTGGAGGCGGCCCGGCTGGACGGCGCGGGCGAGCTGCGGCTGTTCACGCGGGTCGTGATGCCGCTGGGCGGTCCGGCGATCGCCTCGCTCGGCATCTTCCAGTTCCTGTGGGTGTGGAACGACATGCTGGTGGCGCTGGTGTTCACCAAGTCCGGCACCCAGCCGATCACGGTCGCGCTGCAGACGCAGGTACGGCAGTTCGGCAACAACATCGACGTGCTGGCACCCGGCGCGTTCATCTCGATGGTGATCCCGCTGGCCGTGTTCTTCGCGTTCCAGCGGCAGTTCGTGTCCGGGGTGATGGCGGGCGCGGTCAAGTAGCCACGCGCGGTGGACGGTTGGGAGCGGTGAGGGGTGCGCCCTTCGCCGTTCCCCCGGATGCCGCAGGGGCCGTAACCACGCCCTCACCTGGGCCGTTGCCGGGCAAACGCCCGTGCCGACGGTAGGGATGCCCGTTGCCCAGGTTCAGTGTCATCGTCCCCGCGTACCAGGTCCTCACCTCCTTGAGGTCACCGGGAGATCCCATGCCGTCCAGTCCCTCGCGGCCCACTCCGACCCGGCCGCCCGTCTGGCGTCCGACCGGCCGACCGGGGGGCGGCCGGGGGGGCCGGGGGGCGGCCGCGGGCATGAGTGCAAGGCGCCGGCGGCCGATCGGGTGACGTAGCGCCCCGACGGGGTGAGCGTCGGCGTGGCCGCCGACGAGCACAAGCCTGTGCGGGCATATAAGCCCAATGCCCCGAATGTCCGATCACCCGATCGTCCGATGAGCGCGGACGCGCGCGCAGGCGTGAACGCGGGCGCGAGCACCGGCGTCGGCGCGGGCGCGGGCGCAAGCACCGGCGGCCTCGTCCGGCGGCCCGTGCGCGGCGCCACGGCGCTGCGCGGCGGACGGCTGTGGCGACCGACGCCGTACCAGGCCGCCGGTCTGCTGTTCTGGCTGGTGATGACGCTGGCGTACTGGCGGGTGCCGCTGTGCTGCGATGCCGGCCAGCACGCGGCGGTGATCGAGCGACTGCGGGCCGACCTGCTGCATCCGCGCCACCCGATGGCCGACCTGCCGGGCGCGGGCAGCCCGTACTACTCGCCGTACGCGCTGGCCGAGGGCGTGTTCGCACGGCTGACCGGGCTGGGCGGCTGGGAGGTGGTGCGGCTGGCCGGGCCGTTCAACCTGCTCCTGGTGCTGACCGGCCTCGGCCGCTTCGTGCGCACCCTCACCCCGCGCCCGTGGGCGCCGGTGCTCGCCCTGGGCGCGATGACGCTGCTGTGGGGCACCGAGCGGGTGGTGTGGAGCGGCTACCCGAGCCTGATCGCGATGACCACCAACCTCGGCTACCCCTCCACCGCCGCGCTCGGAGGAACGTTGTGGGCGTGGGCACTGACGGGCACGCGGGCCCGGGACACGCGCCGCGTGCGCTACGTCGGCCCGAGCGGCCTGCGGGGATTCGCCGGGTACGCGGCCCTGGGCGTGCTGTACGGCACGATCCTGCTCGTGCACCCGATCACCTTCGTGGCGACGGCGACGGGAGCGGTGGCCCTGGTGGCCGGCCGCCAGCGCGGCCGGCGTGCGGCGGTGGCGGCGCGCTGGGCGCTGACCTGCGCGCTCGCTCTGCTGACGGCCGCGCTCTGGCCGTACTGCGATGTGCTCGCGCTGGCCGGGAACGACAGCGTGGACACGATCCACCGGGGCCTGTACGACGATCTCGTGAGCCGCTTCTGGCTGGCGCTGGTGCCGGGGCTGCCCGCGCTGTGGCTGCGCGCCCGGCGGCACGGGCGGCGTGACCCGCTGGTGCTGATGTTCGTACTGGACTGCCTGGTCGTGGCGTACGGCTGGGTCAGCGGCCACTACACCTACGGCCGGGTGCTCGGCGCGGCCCTGCTGCCGCCGCAGATCGCGCTCGCGGTGGAACTGGCGGCGCCCCGGCCGTGGCGGGCGGGGCGCAGGGCGCTGGGGGCGGTGGCCGCCGTGGCGGCGGGGGTGGGCTTCTGCACGGTGCAGGCCGGGGCGGTCGTGCCGCGCTCGCTGGACCCGGTGGGCTTCGCGCAGCCGCCTCACTGGCCGTCGTACGCCTGGGCCGCGCGGTACGTCCGGCCGGGCGACGTGGTCATCGCCGACGGCTACCAGGCCAAGCGCCTGCTGCCCGGATACGGCCCCGACCTGGCCGCGCCGACCTGGCCGGACCCGGCGCTGGACGAGCGCGAGCGGCTGCGGCGCCAGGCCGACGTGGACGCCTACCTCGCCGCCGGCTCGACCCGCGCCGAGCGGACCGCGATCGTCCGCCGCTACCACGTGCGCTGGCTGCTGCTGACGCCGCGCCGCAGGCTGCCGGCGGAGGCGGTCGTGGTGACGTGGAGCGGGCGGACCGGGGAGGTGCTGGCGCGGGTCGGGGACACGGCGGGCGAGTCCCGGGCGAGGAACGCGGGCGCGCCCGCGACTCATAGGACGAGGGGCGCGGGCGGGCACGGGACTGCCGGGTAGCGGCACGGGCGCCGCGTGGCCCACTCGATGAGGGGCGCGGGCGCGCGCGGTACTACTCGATGACCAGGTCGACGGGGATGTTGCCGCGGGTGGCGTTGGAGTAGGGGCAGACCTGGTGGGCGGTCTCCACCAGCTTGCGGCCGGTGGCCTCGTCGACGTGGGCCGGCAGCTCGATGCGCAGGGTGACCGCGAGCCCGAAGCCCTCGCCCTGCTTGCCGATGCCGACCTCGCCGGTCACGGCGGCGTCGCTGACGTCCACCTTGGCCTGCCGGCCGACCAGGCCGAGGGCGCTGGCGAAGCAGGCGGCGTAACCGGCGGCGAAGAGCTGCTCGGGGTTGGTGCCCTGACCGTTGCCGCCCATCTCCACCGGGACGGCCAGCTGCAGGTCGAGCCGGCCGTCGGAGCTGACGGCACGACCCTCGCGGCCGTGGGTGGCGGTGGCGACGGCGGTGTAGAGCGTGTCCATGGCGGACCTTCCCTCTGGGAGTCGGTGACGAGTACAAGTAGAGCACGAAATTGAGTTGTGCACAATTGAATCGTTGTTCATTTTATGATGCGCTACTTTGCTGTACCCCACTGAATGGCCCCACCGGAGCTACCCTTGGTCCATGACCGCGATCACCCCGCCCCCCGCCGAGCAAGAGGACTGGCTCCGCCTGGACCGCCAGATCTGCTTCTCCCTGCACGCCGCGTCCCGCGCCTTCAACGGCGTCTACCGCGTGATCCTCAAGGACCTCGGGCTCACCTACCCGCAGTACCTGGCGATGCTGGTGCTGTGGGAGCGGGGCGAGCTGCCCGTCAAGAAGCTCGGCGAGCATCTGCGCCTGGACTCCGGCACGCTCTCGCCGCTGCTGAAGCGACTGGAGGCGGCCGGCCTGGTCCGGCGCGAGCGCGACGCCCAGGACGAGCGGTCCGTCCGGGTGCGGCTCACCGAGGAGGGCACGGCGCTGCGTGAGCGCGCCCTGCAGGTGCCGCGCCGGATCATGGCCTCCACCGGCTTCGACCTCGACGAGATCCGCGAGCTGCGCACCCGCCTCGACCGTCTGACGACGGCGCTGGACGCGGCGGCACACGAGGAAGGCTTGCCGCGGGGGTAGTTGCCCCGAATTGATGGCCTTCTGCGTCGTTGATCCCGGATAAGACCGGACATGGCGTTCATCCGGCTTACGATCCGCCGTGATGACAAGACGACTCGTTCGCGCCGTCCCGCTGACCGCCGCGTGGCTCGCCACCCGCGGCCTGATGCTGTGGGTGCTCACGCACAGCGCCCCGGCGGCGCTCGGCAACGGCAGGGTCGCGCACGAGGTGTGGGGGCTGTACCACCACTGGATGAACGTCCTCGCCCACGGCGCGTTCCCGGCGCACGACACGCTGTGGCAGTACCCGCCGGGCGCGGGGCTGGTGATGCTGTCGCCGGCGGCGCTGCCGGGACTGACGTACCTTCAGGCGTTCGTCGTGCTCACGCTGCTGTGCGACGCGGCACTCACCTTCGCGCTGGCCCGCGCGGGCGGGCGGGACGGCGGCAGCGGGCTCGGTGCCTGGTACTGGGTGTGCGGCCTGCCCCTGCTGCTGCATCTGCCGCTCGCCCGGTACGACGTGATAGTGACCGCGTTCGGGGTGCTCGCCCTGCTGACGCTGCCGCGCTTCCCACGCGTGTGCGGGGCGCTCGCGGCACTGGGGGCGATGGTGAAGGTGTGGCCGGTGCTGGTGCTGCTGGGCACCGGCAAGGGCCGGGTGACCCGGGCGGCGTGGACCTCGGCGGCGGTCACCGGCGCGGCGGCGTTCGCGCTGATCGGCCTGGCCTTCCGCAACTCCCTGTCCTTCCTGGGCAACCAGGGCGGCCGCGGCGTGCAGATCGAGTCGCTCGGCGGCACGCTGCTGGGTCTCGCGCGGCACGCCGGCTGGCCGGGCCGGGCGCGCTACCAGTACGGGGCCATGGAGTTCGTCGGCCCGCACGTGACCGCGGTCGCCCACGCCTCGCTGGCGCTGACCGCCGCGGCCTTCGCGCTGCTGCTGCTCTGGCGGGTGCGGGCCCGCCGCTGGAGCGGGGCGACTCCGTGCGACGCTGCGCTGTGCGCGGTGCTGCTCTTCACCGTCACGAGCCGGGTGCTCAGTCCGCAGTACCTGATCTGGCTCCTGGGGCTGTCCGCGGCCTGCCTGACCGTCCGGCGCACGGTGCAGCGGCCGGTGGCGGTGCTGGTCGCGCTGGCGGCGGCGGTGAGTGTGGTGGTGTATCCGGTCCTGTACCGCGAGGTGATCCTCAGCACGACCACCGGCGTGGCCCTGATGCTCGCCCGTAACGGCCTGCTCACTGCGGCCGCCGTCTGGTCCCTCGTACGGCTGTGGCGGGCCGCGCGGCCGGTCCGCGAACCGGTGCCGGTCCCCGACACCCGACGGGCCACGGATCGGGCGTTGAGCAGCGCGTCCTGAGACGGGGTGCCTGCGGCGCGCTGGGTTGTGTTTCGGGTGCGGGTTTCGTTGTGCCTGGTCGCGCCCACGCGGCGGAGCCGCATATCGACACAGCCCCGCGCCCCTTTGTGCCTGCGGCGGCCCGTTGCTGTCCGGTGGCCGGTTGCTGTCGCGCCTGCGGCCGGTTTCTGAGTCGGGGCCGGGGTGCGGGCCGTTGCCGGTTCCCCGGCGGAGCCTAAAGCGCTCGCAGTGCCGCTGCTGTGCTGCGGGCGAGGGCGTCCAGGTAGCCCTTGGGGAGTTGCGGGGTGCGGATGACCACCGAGCGCCAGTACAGGGGGCCGGAGATCAGGTCGAGGGCCAGGTCCGCGTCGATGTCGTCGCGGATCTCGCCGCGCCGTTGCGCCGCCACCACGATGCCGCTGGCCACGCCCTCCTGGCCCTCCCGCAGGGTCTTCTGCATGGCCTCGGCGATGTCCGGGTTGCGCGCCGCCTCCGCCTGGAGGTCGGGGAGGATCTGCGAGGCCACCGGGTGGCGCAGGGCGCGTGAGGTGACCTGGTACAGCAGCCGCAGATCGCCCTCCAGCGTGCCGGTGTCCGGCGCGGGCAGGCCCATCACCGCGAGCGCCGAGACGACGTCGAGCACCAGGTGCAGCTTGGAGCGCCACCGCCGGTACACCGCCGTTTTGCCGACGCCAGCCCGGCGCGCGATGCCCTCGATGGACATGCGCGCGTAGCCGACGGCCGCGAGTTCCTCGAAGACGGCCGCCCGGATGGCCTCCGTCACGTCCTCGCGGAGCACGGCGGCGCCGGCGGGGGCCCGGCGGCGCGCAGGCGTCTTGGGCCCGTCGGCGTTCGTCGTCATACGAACAGCATAGGGCGTCACGACGATACGGTTGCGTCCCGACGTCGGATGGGCCTACGCTCCCGTTACGACGCTACGGTCTCGTCCCGACGTAAGAAACGGTGAAGAGAACCGTGAGGAACGACGGGAAGACCACCCGCCCCGAACGAAAGCAGCGGATGTGAGCCAGGCCCTCGACACACCGCCCCCGACCTCGAAGCCGGCCGCCGGACTCGACCTCGCGGCGCTCGCCGCCCGCCACGGCCTGTCGGTCAGCGGCGCACGCCCCTCCCTGCCGGAGTACGTCCGCCAGCTGTGGGCGCGCCGTCACTTCATCACCGCCTTCGCCACCGCCAAGCTCACCGCCCAGTACAGCCAGGCGAAGCTGGGCCAGGTGTGGCAGGTGATGACCCCGCTGCTGAACGCGGCGGTCTACTACTTCATCTTCGGCGTGCTGCTCGGCACCAAGCACGGCGTGGCCGACTACATCCCGTTCCTCGTCACCGGCGTGTTCGTGTGGACGTTCACCCAGAACTCGATCATGGCCGGCACCCGGGCCATCTCCGGCAACCTCGGCCTGGTGCGCGCCCTGCACTTCCCGCGCGCCGCGCTGCCGGTCTCCTTCTGCCTCCAGCAGCTCCAGCAGCTGATGTTCTCCATGGCGGCGCTGCTGGTCATCCTGCTGTGCTGCGGCGTCCCGGTCGCCGTGTCCTGGGTGCTGCTGGTGCCGGCGCTGGTCCTGCAGTTCGCGTTCAACGCGGGCGTGTCCATGATCATGGCGCGGATGGGCGCGAAGACCCCGGACATCGCCCAGCTGATGCCGTTCCTGCTGCGCACCTGGATGTACGTCTCCGGCGTCATGTGGAGCATCCAGAAGACGGTCGGCCACGACCACCTGCCGCACTGGGTCGTCACCGCCCTGCAGTGCAACCCGGCCGCCGTCTACATCGACCTGATCCGCTTCGCCCTGATCGACAGCTTCCACGCCAACCAGCTGCCGCCGCACGTGTGGGCGGTCGCGGCGGGCTGGGCGCTGGTCGCCGGCGTCGGCGGATTCATCTACTTCTGGAAGGCAGAGGAGACCTACGGCCGTGGCTGACACGCTGTTGAACGACATCCTGTCCGACGACCGCCCGAGCGATGCCGTGGTCCGCGGCGTCCCGGGCGCCACCGGTCCGGCCCCCACCGTCGTCGTCGACCACGTCGACATCGTCTACCGCGTCAACGGCACCGGTGCCGGCCGCGGCAGCGGGACCGCCGCCCTCAACCGCATCCTGGGCCGCGGCAAGGCCGAGAAGGCGTCGGGTGTGCGCCGGGTGCACGCCGTGAAGAACGTCTCCTTCGTCGCGTACAAGGGCGAGGCCGTCGGGCTCGTCGGCACCAACGGCTCCGGCAAGTCCACCCTGCTCAAGGCCGTCGCGGGCCTGCTGCCGGTGGAGAGGGGCCGGATCTACACCGACGGCCAGCCCTCCCTGCTCGGCGTCAACGCGGCCCTGATGAGCGACCTGACAGGCGAGCGCAACGTCTACCTCGGCGGCCTCGCCATGGGCATGTCCCGCGAGCAGATCAAGGACCGCTACCAGGAGATCGTCGACTTCTCCGGGATCAACGACAAGGGCGACTTCATCTCCCTGCCGATGCGCACCTACTCCTCCGGCATGGGCTCGCGGCTGCGCTTCTCCATCGCCGCCGCCAAGGACCACGACGTCCTCCTCATCGACGAGGCCCTGGCCACCGGTGACGCCCGGTTCCAGCGGCGCTCGGCCGAACGCATCGAGGAGATGCGCGGGCAGGCCGGCACGGTCTTCCTCGTCAGCCACAGCAACGCCTCGATCCGCGAGACCTGCGGCCGCGTGCTGTGGCTGGAACGCGGCGAACTCCTCATGGACGGCCCCACGGAGGAGGTCATGAAGGAGTACGAGGCCTTCACCAAGGGCGGCGAGAAGCCCGAGCCGCTTGCCCGCTAACGCCCCTGCTGCGCCCGGCACTTGAAACAGCGCGCGGTGCCGGTCCGCACTCCGTTACCCTCGCCGCACACGACGATCAAGAACGGGGGCGCGGTCGGCATGGCGGCGGACGTGACAGGTGAACGGCTACGGCCCGAGGACCCGCGGGAGATCGCCGGCTACCGGCTGCTCGCCCGGATCGGCGAGGGCGGCATGGGCACCGTCTACCTCTCCCGCACCCGCGGCGGCCAGCCCGTCGCGCTGAAGGTGATCCGGCGCGACTTCGGCGGCGACCCGGGCTTTCGCGCCCGCTTCGAGCAGGAGGTCCAGGCGGCCCGCCGGGTCCAGGGCTACCACGTCGTCCCGGTCGTCGACCACGACACCACCGGCGAACGGCCCTGGCTCGCCTCGGTGTTCGTCCCCGGTCTGCCCCTGCACGAGGCCCTCGCGGCACACGGCCCGCTGCCGCTGCCGGCCGTCCTGCAGCTCGTCGGCTGCACCGCGCGGGCGCTCACCGCGATCCACTCCGCCGGCATCGTGCACCGCGACCTCAAGCCCAGCAACATCCTGCTGAGCAACCAGGGCCCGTACGTCATCGACTTCGGCATCGCCCGCGCCGCCGACGCCACCCAGCTCACCGTGTCCGGCGGTGTCATCGGCACCCCGCAGTTCATGTCCCCCGAGCACGCCCTCGGCGAGCCGGTCGGGCCCGCCACCGACGTCTTCTCGCTCGGCCTGATCGCCGCCGTCGCCGCGGCCGGCCGCCATCCCTACGGCGACGGCGGCGCCCTCACCCTCGCCGCGCAGATCGCCAACACCGCCGTACGCCCGCCTCTCCTGGACGGCTACGACGAGCGGCTGCGCCCGCTCCTTCAGCGCTGCCTCGCCGCCGACCCCGCCGCCCGGGCCGGCACCGAGGAGCTGGCCGCGCTGTGCGAACAGGCCGCGGGCCGCACCCTGAACGACTTCACCGGCTGGCTCCCTTCGCCGCTCGCCGCCGACCTCGCCGCGCGCGAACGGGCCGCCCTCACCCCGCCGCCGGAGCCCACGGTCGCCGACCGGGGGACAGCGGGTCCGACTCCGCCGCACGGTCCCACCTTCGCCGCCGCCCCGACCATGGCGCCGCCCGCGCCGACGTACGCCCCGGCCGCCCCGCGGCGCAACCGGGCCGGGCTCGTCGTCGCCGGTGCGGTGGTGGCCGTCGTCGTGGCGGTGGTGGTGACGTGGACGCTGACCCGTTCGCACGGCACGTCGGACGAGGGGCAGGGAGACGGCAAGCAGACGGCGCAGCCGACGCACTCCGCCACGCCTCCGCCGAGCCCGGACCCGGCAGCCTCGGACCCGGGCTCCCCCTCCGCCGACTCCGGGTACACCGCCGTGTTCACCGACCGGACCTTCGCCCTGCGCTCCCCGGGTCCGGCCGCCGTCGTCGAGGCCGACCTGGACATCCCCAAGGTGCACGGCACGTCGGACATCACGTCGGGCAACGAGATCGAGCTCGACGAGGTGGCGGGCGGACACTGGAGCTTCAAGACGCCGTGGGGCAAGAGCGCCGGCACCACGCCCGAGCAGTGCCTGGAAGGCGCCCGGGGCGACGTCCTGCCCACCCAGATCGACGCGAAGGACCTGCGCACCACGATCCCGGTCGGAAGCGTCCTGTGCACCGAGACCGACGAGGGCAACCTGGCCATGCTGAAGGTCACCGGCATCACCGCGAGCACGGGTAACCTCCCCGACTACGCCACCAGGCTCACCCTCTTCAAGCAGCGGTAGCCGCCGGCGCGGACACGCGAACGGGGGCGCCCCGGGCCGGTACAGGCCCGGGGCGCCCCCTTCTTTGCGCGGGTGCGACGCGCGGGTGCGACTCGCGGGTGCGACGCGCGTGTGCGACGCGCGGGTGCGACTACGAGTGCGCCCTCAGCAGCGTCCGCATCGTGCGCATCGCCACCGACAGGTTGGCGAGGTCGAACGCGTCCGAGCCCTGGATCTCCTCCAGCGTGGTGCGCGCCCGCCCCAGGATCGGCGCGTTCTTCTGCTGCCACAGCTCGAAGCGCTGCTCCGGCGTCGACGTGCCGTTGCCGACGGCCAGGACGTCCGCGGTGAGCGCCGCGTGCGCCGCGAAGAGGTCCTCGCGGATCGCCGCGCGGGCCATCGACTGCCAGCGGTCGTTGCGCGGCAGCTCGATGATGCGGTCCATCAGCTGCGTGATGCCGAGCCGGTCGGCGAGGTCGTAGTACACGTCGGCGACGTCCAGGGGCTCCTTGCCCATGCGGTCGGCGATCGAGACGATGTCCAGCGTCGGGAACGCCGAGGAGAACCCGGCGACCCGCGTGGCCAGCTCGTCGGGCACGCCGGCGCGCGTCAGCTCGTCGTAGATCTGCTCGTACCACTCCAGGTCGTCGCCCCGGAGCAGCTTCGGCAGCTCCTGCCACACCTGCTCGACGCGCTCGGCGAAGAATTCCACCGTCTCGCGCAGCTGCAGCGGCTGCGGCCGGTTGTTGAGCAGCCAGCGCGTGCCGCGCTCGACCAGGCGGCGCGAGTGCAGCCGGATGCGGGTCTGCACAGCGGCGTCGACCTTGTTGTCCAGGTCCTCCACCGCGTCCCACACGATCGCCGAGCGGAAGATCGCGCGGGCCGCGGTCTGCGCCCGGACGATCTCCTCCAGCGACGCGCCGGTCTCCTCGCGCAGGCGGTGCAGATACGTCGTACCGCCCGTGTTGACCGTGTCGTTGACCAGCACGGTCGTGGTGATCTCGCGGCGCAGCGGGTGGCCGTCGATGCGGTCGGCGAACTTCTCGCGCAGCGCGGTCGGGAAGTAGCAGTGCAGCAGCCGGCGCAGGTACGGGTCGTCCGGCAGCGAGGTCGCCAGCAGTTCCTCGGAGACCGTGATCTTCGTGTACGCCAGCAGCACGGCCGTCTCCGGGCCGGTCAGGCCCTGGCCCTGCGCGAGGCGCTCGCGGATCTGCCGGTCGGTGGGCAGGAACTCCAGCGCCCGGTCGAGGTGGCCCTCTCGCACCAGGTGACGCAGGAAGCGCTGCTGGGCGTGGAGCATGTCCTTGGACTGGGCCAGGGCGTTGGCGATCGCCGTGTTCTGCGCGTAGTTGTTGCGCAGCACCAGGTGGCCGACCTCGTCGGTCATCTCGGCGAGCAGCTTGTTGCGCTGCTTGACGGTCATGTCGCCGTCCGCGACCAGGCCGTTGAGCAGGATCTTGATGTTCACCTCGTGGTCGGAGGTGTCCACGCCCGCGCTGTTGTCGATGGCGTCGGTGTTGATCTTGCCGCCGTGGTGCGCGAACTCGATCCGGCCGAGCTGCGTCGCGCCCAGGTTGCCGCCCTCGCCGACGACCTTGACCCGCAGGTCGGCGCCGTCGACGCGGATGGCGTCGTTGGCCTTGTCGCCGACGTCGGCGTTGGACTCCGTGGAGGCCTTGACGTAGGTGCCGATGCCGCCGTTCCACAGCAGGTCGACCGGCGCCTGGAGGATCGCCTTCATCAGCTCGGCCGGGGTCAGCTTGGTGACGCCCGCCTCGATGCCGAGGACCTCGCGGATGTGCGCGTTGATCTGGATCGACTTGGCGCTGCGCGGGAAGACGCCGCCGCCCGGGGACAGCAGCTCCTTGTTGTAGTCCTCCCAGCTGGAGCGCGGCAGCTCGAACAGGCGGCGCCGCTCGGCGTAGGAGGTCGCCGCGTCGGGCGTCGGGTCGATGAAGATGTGCCGGTGGTCGAACGCGGCGACCAGCCGGATGTGCTCGCTCAGCAGCATGCCGTTGCCGAACACGTCACCGGACATGTCACCGACGCCGACGACCGTGAAGTCCTCGCTCTGCGTGTCCACGCCCAGCTCGCGGAAGTGCCGCTTGACGGACTCCCACGCGCCGCGGGCGGTGATGCCCATGCCCTTGTGGTCGTAGCCCGCGCTGCCGCCGGAGGCGAAGGCGTCACCGAGCCAGAAGTTGTACGACTGCGCGACGTTGTTGGCGATGTCGGAGAACGTCGCCGTGCCCTTGTCGGCGGCGACCACCAGGTAGGTGTCGTCCTCGTCGTGCCGCAC
The DNA here is from genome assembly GCF_055668065.1 of Streptomyces sp. NPDC097129. Classification (NCBI taxonomy): domain Bacteria; kingdom Bacillati; phylum Actinomycetota; class Actinomycetes; order Kitasatosporales; family Streptomycetaceae; genus Streptomyces; species Streptomyces sp. NPDC097129. Next base: position 1,284,412 of record NZ_JBVOQE010000001.1, read on the forward strand.
CACGTCCTTGGGCGGGACGACCTCGCCCGCGACCATGTTGTCGGTGATGTCGAGCAGCGCCGAGATGAACGTCTTGTAGCTGGCGACGCCCTCGGCCAGCCACGCGTCGCGGTCCACGGCCGGGTCGGGCAGCTGCTTGGCGACGAAGCCGCCCTTGGCGCCGACCGGCACGATGACGGTGTTCTTCACCATCTGCGCCTTGACCAGGCCGAGGATCTCGGTGCGGAAGTCCTCACGCCGGTCGGACCAGCGCAGACCACCGCGGGCGACCTTGCCGAAGCGCAGATGCACGCCCTCCACCCGCGGCGAGTACACCCAGATCTCGAACGCCGGGCGCGGCGCCGGCAGGTCCGGGATGGCCTGCGGGTCGAACTTCATCGACACGTACGCGTGCGGCGTGCCCGCGTCCGTCTTCTGGAAGAAGTTGGTGCGCAGGGTCGCCTTGATGACGGTGAGGAAGGAGCGCAGGATGCGGTCCTCGTCCAGGCTGGCCACCTGGTCGAGCGCGGCTTCGACCTCCTCCAGCAGGGCGTCGATCAGCTCGAGCCCGGCGCGCTGCCGCTCCGGCGCCATCCGCGCCTCGAACAGGGAGACGAGCAGGCGCGTGGTGTGGACGTTGTTGCGGAGGGTGTCCTCCATGTAGTCCTGGCTGAAGGTGGACCCGGCCTGCCGCAGGTACTTGGCGTACGCCCGCAGCACCATCGCCTGCCGCCAGCTCAGCCCGGCGCTCAGCACGAGGGTGTTGAAGCCGTCGTTCTCCGCCTTGCCGGTCCAGGTCGCGGCGAAGGCGTCCTGGAAGCGCTCACGGGCGTCGTCGCCGAGGTAGTCGCCGCCGCCCGCCGCGTTCGGCATGCGCAGGCCGAAGTCGTAGATCCATGCCACGGACCGGTCCGAGCAGCGCAGCTCGTAGGGCCGCTCGTCCATCACCTCGACGCCGAGCTGCGCCAGCACCGGCAGCACCTTCGACAGGGAGATGGATTCACCCTTGCGGTAGATCTTGAAGCGGCGCTCGTCCTGCGCCGCGCCCACCGGCTCGTACAGGCTGAGCGAGAAGTCCTTCTCCTTGCCCAGCGCTTCGAGGTGGACGAGGTCGGCGACCGCGGAGCGCGGGCTGTGGTCGGCCTTGTAGCCCTCGGGGAAGGCGTTGTTGTAGCGGCGCAGCAGCTCCGCGGCGTGCTCCTCGCCGAACTCGGCGTTCAGCGCCTCCGCGAACCCGTCCGCCCAGGAGCGGGCCGCCTCCACCAGGCGGGCCTCGATGCGCTCCTTGTCGCTGTCGCTGAGCTCCGGCAGCTCGGTGCCCGGTGCGACCCGGACGACGAAGTGCAGCCGGGACAGGATCGACTCGGTGTTCCAGGCGGTGAAGTCGACGCTGGTGCCGCCGAGCTCCTCCTTGAGGATGTCGATGATCCGCAGCCGCACCCCGGTCGTGTAGCGGTCACGGGGCAGGTAGACCAGCGCCGAGTAGTAGCGGCCGTACTCGTCCTGCCGCAGGTACAGCCGCAGCCGGCGGCGCTCCTGCAGGTAGAGGACGGACGTCACGATGGACTGGAGCTCGTCGGCCGGGGTCTGGAACAGCTCGTCGCGCGGGTAGGTCTCCATGATCTGGAGCAGGTCGCGCCCGTCGTGGCTGTTCGGGGAGAACCCGGCGAGCTGCAGCACCTCGTCGACCTTGCGGCGGATGACCGGGACGCGCAGCACGGACTCGGTGTAGGCGGCCGAGGAGAACAGGCCGAGGAAGCGGCGCTCGCCGACGACGTTGCCGTCCGCGTCGAACTTCTTCACGCCGATGTAGTCGAGGTACGAGGGCCGGTGCACGGTCGCGCGGCTGTTGGCCTTGGTCAGCACGAGCAGCTTGTGCTCGCGCGCCTTGGCGCGCGCGTCGGCGGGCAGCCGCTCGAAGGAGGGGCTGACGGGGTGCTGGTCGTCGTCGGCGTGGTGCGGGTCGGAGCGCAGGATGCCGAGCCCGGTGCCGGGGACGGCGGCCAGGGAGTCGTCCTCGCGCAGCTGGTACTCGCGGTAGCCGAGGAAGGTGAAGTGGTTCTCGGACAGCCAGCGCAGCAGCTCGCGGGCCTCCTCGACCTGCTGCTCGGGCAGGTCGGCGGGGCGGGGCTCGTCGGCCAGGCCGTCGGCGAGGCGGGCCGAGGCGTCCCGCATCTTCTCCCAGTCCTCGACGGCCTCACGCACGTCGGACAGCACTCGCAGCAGGTCCGCGGTGATCTGCTTGAGGTCGGCGCGGTCGGTCTCGCGGTCGATCTCGACGTGGATCCAGGACTCGATGTGCGCGTCGTGCGGCAGGTCACCGGACGGCGGGGTGGTGAGGACCTCGATCAGCTTGCCGGTGACGTCACGGCGCACCACGACCTGCGGGTGGATCACGACGTGGATGCCGCGGCCCTGCCGGGTGAGCTCGTTGGTGACCGAGTCGACGAGGAAGGGCATGTCGTCGGTGACGACCTCGACGACGGAGTGACTGCACGTCCAGCCGTTCTCGTCGACCGTCGGCGTGTGCACGCGGACGTTGGCCGTGCCCTGGGGGCGGTTCTCGGCCAGGCGGTAGTGCGAGTAGGCGGCGCCGAAGACGTCGACCGGGTCGCGGTCGGCGAGGTCCTCGGGCGCGGTGTGCAGGTAGTAACGCTGGAGGAACGCGAGTACGGTCTCCCGGTCCGAGGTGCCCGTGCCCGGGGTGTCCGGGGAGCCCTCGGCCGTCGTCCCGGTCGGAAGGTGCCCCCCGACCGGGCTGTTCTCAGCGACCCGGGCCGCCCTCTCGAGCAGCTCGGCCTTGGCTTCGTCCAGCTTGGTCTGCATTGTCCTCTGGCTCCTGTCGCGCGCCGTTGCGTGACGTAGAAGGAAGTACGGTCTCCGCCCTTCCGACGTGACGCCGAGACGCGGGGTGTCCGGTCTGTTCCGACGCTATGCCGCAAGGTGAGATGAGTGGGGGGATATCGGCCATGTTGAACACACCCGCACCACGGGACGCCGTTTCGCGTACCGCCTGCTTCGGGGATGTGTCCGGCGTCCTGGGAGCCCTTGGGGCCCCGACCCGCCCGTGAAGACCAGCGACCGCCGCCCGGTCACGGATGTCGTCCGTGCTCACCGGGCGCGGGGCAGGGGCAACATTGCCCCCGCGAGCTATCGCGCTGATCACGCCACAAGGCTATCGCTCCTTACCGGGGGCCCGTCATGAGCCGTATGTGTACAAATCCGGGGGTGGAAGTTTGACGTTCTGCACAGGGGCCTGAGGGCGGGTGGTGACGTAGGTACGAAATCCGCAGCCGCCCGCCTGCCGGCAACCGCCCGCGGCACCCCGCACCCCCGGCCACGACCGGACCGGCCGCCGCCGCCGACCGCGGCCGGACGGACCCCCGACGCCGCCGACCACAACCGGACTGGCCCCGACGCCGCCGACCGCCCGACCGACCGACCGCCGGCACCGCCGCCGACGCGGCCGACGACCGCCCTGCCGCCCGGCCGCTGGACGCCAGGGGCCCGCCTGCCTTCCGTGACGCGCAAGCGGCTCACCGCCGGTCGTGGACCGAGCCCACCGCCTGCGCCGGTCCCACTGCCGGCACACCGCCCTGCATCCGGCCAAGGCCCACCGCAGACCCGCCCTGCCAGCCGCTGCCGGCAGACCCCCACATCCGGCCGAAGCCGGCAGGAGAGCCGCCTGCCGACCGTCGAGCGCCGCCCGCCGACGGGCCCGCCGACCGGGGGCCCATGGCGGCCCATGGCCTGGTCTTCCGCCCGGCCGCTGCCCGCAGAAACGCCGGCCGCGACCCGGATTCCGCTGCCTCCCTTGCGCCGGCGCCCGGAATCAGGTGCGCAATCCGGCGCGTCCCCCTTGGCAAGGCCGCCCTGGCGAGGCACGTTTCCTTTGGAAGCCACTGCCCCGAGGGGAGCGCAGCCGACATGCCCGCCAAAATCCTCATCGTCACCGGCGACGCAGCAGAGTCCCTGGAGGTCCTCTACCCCTACCAGCGCCTCATCGAGGAGGGCTACGAGGTCCACATCGCGGCCCCCACCCGCAAGAAGCTCCAGTTCGTCGTCCACGACTTCGAACCCGGCTTCGACACCTACACCGAGAAGCCCGGCTACACCTGGCCCGCCGACCTCGCCTTCTCGGAGGTCGACCCCGGCGACTACGCCGCCGTCGTCATCCCCGGCGGACGCGCCCCGGAGTATCTCCGCAACGATCCCGAACTCCGCAAGATCCTCAAATCCTTCTTCGACACCGACAAGCCGGTCGCCCAGATCTGCCACGGCCCGCTCATCACCGCGGCCGTCGACGGCCTGCGTGGCCGCCGGGTCACCGCGTACCCGGCCCTGGAGCTGGACATGCAGTCCGCCGGCGCCACCTTCCAGGACACGGAGGCGGTCGTCGACGGCACCCTGGTCTCCTCCCGCGCCTGGCCGGACCACCCGACCTGGATGCGCGAGTTCCTCACGGTGCTGCGTGCGAAGGCCCCCGTGACCTGACCCTCACGCCGCTATGCGCCGGGCCTCCTCGACGGCCTCCTCGAGCGTGTCCACCACCGGCACCCCGACCCCTTCGAGGCTGGCCCGGCTGTGCGACCCGCCGGTGTACAGCACCGCCTGCGCCCCGGCGTGCCGCGCGGCCACCGCGTCGTCGGCGGCGTCCCCGATCACCACCGTGCGCGCCGGGTCCACACCCGTCAGCAGACTCAGATGCCGCACCATGTGCTCGGCCTTGCTGCCGCCGGACGGCCCCGTACGCCCGTCCACCCGCAGGAAGTGCTCCTCGATCCCGAAGGTGCGCACCAGCGGGAGCAGGTCGTCGTGCCCGTACATGCTCAGGATCGACTGGCTGTGCCCCGCCGACCGCCATCCGGCCAGCAGCTCCGCCGCGCCCACGGTCAGCTCGCACCGTATGCGGTGCTCGGTGTAGTGCCGGTGGAAGACGCCGTCCATCAGCTCCCACTCGGCGTCCGTGGGCAGCCGCCCGAGCAGCCGCTCGTAGAACTTCGGCACCGGCACGCAGTACAGCGCGCGATACTGCTCCAGCGTGATCGGCTCGAGCCCCAGCTCGCCGAACGCCGCGTTCGTCGCCCCGATGATCGCCTCATTGTCGTGGAACAGCGTGCCGTTCCAGTCCCAGACAATGTGCGACGCTCCTCGCATCCCCATGCCAAAAAGGTACCCGCCCCCACTGACAATCGGGAACGGTCGGTGATCACCGCAGGTCAGAGGCCCTGCACCAGGTTCGGGATCTCCTGCGTGGCGTACCACAGCAGCTCATGGTCCTCGGCGCCGTCCACCACGAACTGCGCGTCGTCGTCCCCGCCGTCCGCCGCCGCCAGCGCCTGCGCGGCGGCCGTCACGTCCGCCTCGGCGTCGTCCGCGTCGACATGCACCGCGGCGGCCTTGGCCAGCCGCACGGCCCCGCTCACCCGCACCTCGCCGAGCGCCGCGGGGTCCAGCGCCCGGTCGGGGTCCGCGCTCGCCGCGCCGTCGGACACATCCAGGGCGACGACCACCCGCCGGCGCGCCGCGCCCGGGTCCGCCGCGAGCAGCCGCAGCGAAGCCAGCGCGGCCCGGCTCAGCGCCGCGTACTCCAGCTCCTCGATGTCGTCGGAGACGTACCACTCCCGCAGCCCGGGCGTGACCGCGTAGGCCGTCACCGCGCCGTCGGCCCCCAGCTCACCCGACTTGTACGCCTCGGCGAGCGCGGGGAGGGTCAAAGGGACGTAGACGCGCATGGCCGGCCGCTTTCTCGTGGTCGAAGGGACTTCAGGATACGTGGGCGGTCCCCTTTCGGGTTCCTGTCACCCCGCTCGGAGTCGTCCACCGCGGTCCGCCTTCTCACCCCCGTCCACCCGCACGCTGCGGGCCCGGCGCCGCCCGCGTCACTCGGATAGGTGAATTTCCCGCCGCTCCCCGCCGAGCCGCGTCTGCCTTGCCCGGCGAACGCACGCCGTACAAGATCCGTGACGAGAAGTTACCGACCGGTACCGACCGGCTTCGCGTGAAACGGGGAACCCCATGAACAAGGTCATGACCAGGCTGCAGCGCCGTGCCGGCACCCGCCCCGCCGGCCGCCGCGACACGACCCGGCCGGGCGGCACACCCCCGCGCACCCCGGGCGGCACCCCACCGCGCACCGCATCGGGCGCCCGCCCGCCGGCCGGCCCGGGCCGCGCCCCCCGCACCCGCACGAGGCCGACGGACACCCGCCCACCGACCACCCCGGCCAACCCCACGACCCGCCCGCCGGCGCCCGTCCCCACGGACTTCTTCGCCGAACGCCTCCTCGCCGTCCTCACCGGCCGGCGCCCCGTCCACTTCATGCTGGGCCACACCCGCGGCCGCGCCTACGACGAACTGGCCTGGCTTGCCGAGTGCGGCCCCCTGCGCACCGCCCGCGGCCCCCAGCCGATCGTCCACGACCTCGGCTACTACGAGGTCCACCCCGGCGCCCTGGAGGTCTTCGCCCGCATCACCACGGGCAACCGCCTGAGCGCCCTCGCGTTCCGCCTGGAACGCGGCCAGGACCACCGCTGGCGCTGCACAGCAGTCGACGCGGGCGGCCCCCGCCGCCCGGAAACGGACTGACCCACCGCGACGCCCCGCAGCCGCCCACGGCGGCAAGGGGACGTGGCGGGGGGTGTCCGCCCGCAGCGTCCGGCACCGGGCAACGGTGCCCCTCGTCGGAAACGGGCGGCCGGACCGAGGACGGACATCCCCCGCCGCGGCCCCGACCCACAGACAACCGCAGGCGCGACACCAGCCACCCACCGGACAGCAACGGGCCGCCGCAGGCATCTAAGGGGCGCGGGGAACTGCGCGACCAGCCACAACGCAACCGCCAGACGAAAGACCACCCAGCGCCGCAGGCACAGGCGACCAACCACAACGAACCCGCACAGGCCGCCGCAGGCACCGGCCCCGAGCCACAACGCACCCCGCACCCGAACAACGCGCCTGACCAAACACCAAGGGGCCGGGCACCTCCCAGGTACCCGGCCCCTCAGCTCACGTCACGGTCAAGCCCGCGCAGCGCACCGTCACTTCTTACGGCGCCGCCCGCCCCGCTGCTTCCGCCGCTCCGCCCGCGTCAGCCCGTCCGCCTCGGAACGCACTCCGTCCTCGTCGGTCGCCAGGTCACCCTCGATGACCCCGCCCTCACCGTCCACGGTCGGCGCGGAGAAGTGCAGGTTCCGCTGCTGCGGCGCGTCCAGCCCCTTCGCCCGGATCTCCGGACGCGAGGCGCCCGCCTGCGCCGGCACCGCGTCCTGGACGCCCGCCGCCGGGACGACGTCCTCGACCGGGACCTCCTCGACCTGCTGCTCGACCTGGACCTCCAGGTTGAACAGGTAGCCGACGGACTCCTCCTTGATGCCGTCCATCATCGCGGTGAACATGTCGAAGCCCTCGCGCTGGTACTCGACCAGCGGGTCCTTCTGGGCCATCGCGCGCAGGCCGATGCCCTCCTGGAGGTAGTCCATCTCGTACAGGTGCTCACGCCACTTGCGGTCCAGCACCGACAGCACGACGCGGCGCTCCAGCTCCCGCATGATCTCGGAGCCGAGCTGCTCCTCACGCGCCGTGTACTGGTCGTGGATGTCGTCCTTGATGGACTCCGCGATGAACTCGGCGGTGAGCCCGGCGCGGTCGCCGGCCGCCTCCTCGAGCTCCTCGATGGTCACCTTGACCGGGTAGAGCTGCTTGAACGCGCCCCACAGCCGGTCCAGGTCCCAGTCCTCCGGGAAGCCCTCGGCGGTCTCGGCCTGCACGTACGCGTCGATGGTGTCGTCCATGAAGTGCTGGATCTGCTCGTGCAGGTCCTCGCCCTCCAGGACGCGGCGGCGCTCGCCGTAGATGACCTCACGCTGGCGGTTGAGCACCTCGTCGTACTTCAGGACGTTCTTGCGCGTCTCGAAGTTCTGCGTCTCCACCTGCGCCTGCGCGGACGCGATCGCGCGCGTGACCATCTTGTTCTCGATCGGCACGTCGTCGGGGACGTTCGCCATCGACATCACGCGCTCGACCATCTGTGCCTTGAACAGCCGCATCAGGTCGTCGCCGAGCGACAGGTAGAAGCGGGACTCGCCCGGGTCGCCCTGCCGGCCGGAACGACCGCGCAGCTGGTTGTCGATCCGCCGCGACTCGTGCCGCTCGGTACCGAGCACGTAGAGACCGCCCAGCTTCTCGACCTCGTCCTTCTCGGCCTTGACGGCGCCCTCGGCGCGCTTGAGCGCCTCGGGCAGGGCCGCGGCCCACTCCTCGATGTGCTCCTCGGGGTCGAGTCCGCGCTGGCGCAGCTCGGCCTCGGCGAGGTCCTCGGGGTTGCCGCCGAGCTTGATGTCCGTACCACGGCCGGCCATGTTGGTGGCCACCGTCACGGCGCCCTTGCGGCCGGCCTGGGCGACGATCTGCGCCTCGCGCTCGTGGTGCTTGGCGTTGAGCACCTCGTGCTGGACGCCGCGCTTGCTGAGCTGCTGCGAGAGGTACTCGGACTTCTCGACGGAGGTCGTGCCGACGAGGATCGGCTGGCCCTTCTCGTGCTTCTCGGCGATGTCGTCGACGACCGCCTCGAACTTCGCGACCTCGGTGCGGTAGATGAGGTCCGACTGGTCCTTGCGCACCATGGGGCGGTTGGTCGGGATCGGGACCACGCCGAGCTTATAGATCTGGTGGAACTCCGCGGCCTCGGTCATGGCCGTACCGGTCATGCCGGACAGCTTGCCGTAGAGGCGGAAGAAGTTCTGCAGGGTGATCGTGGCGAGCGTCTGGTTCTCGTCCTTGATGTCCACCCCTTCCTTCGCCTCGATCGCCTGGTGCATGCCCTCGTTGTAGCGGCGGCCGGCGAGGATACGGCCCGTGTGCTCGTCGACGATCATGACCTCGCCGTCGATGACGACGTAGTCCTTGTCGCGCTTGAACAGCTCCTTGGCCTTGATGGCGTTGTTGAGGTAGCCGACCAGCGGGGTGTTCACCGACTCGTAGAGGTTGTCGATGCCCAGCCAGTCCTCGACCTTGCTGACACCGGACTCGTGGATCGCGACCGTGCGCTTCTTCTCGTCGACGTCGTAGTCGCCGGTCTCCTCGAGGCCCTTGAGCGGGTTGCCGGCCTCGCCGCGCTTGAGGCGCGTGACCAGCTTGGCGAAGTCGCCGTACCACTTGGTGGCCTGGTCGGCGGGGCCGGAGATGATCAGCGGCGTACGGGCCTCGTCGATGAGGATGGAGTCGACCTCGTCGACGATGGCGAAGTTGTGCCCGCGCTGGACCAGTTCGTCCTGCGACCACGCCATGTTGTCGCGCAGGTAGTCGAAACCGAACTCGTTGTTCGTGCCGTAGGTGATGTCGCACGCGTACTGCTCGCGGCGCTGGGCCGGCGTCATGTTCGCCAGGATGCAGCCGACGGACAGCCCGAGGAACCGGTGGACGCGTCCCATCATCTCGGAGTCGCGCTCGGCCAGGTAGTCGTTGACCGTGACGATGTGCACGCCCTCGCCGGACAGGGCGTTCAGGTACGCGGGCAGGGTGCCGACGAGCGTCTTGCCCTCACCGGTCTTCATCTCGGCCACATAACCCAGGTGCAGGGCGGCGCCGCCCATCATCTGCACGTCGTAGTGGCGCTGGCCGAGGACGCGCTTGGCGGCCTCGCGGACCGTGGCGAACGCCTCGGGCAGGAGGTCGTCCAGGCTCTCGCCGTCGGCGTACCGCTGCTTGTACTCATCGGTGAGGGCCCGCAGCTCGGCGTCGGAGAGGTCGACGAAGTCCTCTTCGATGGAGTTGACCTGGTCCGCGATGCGGTGCAGCTTGCGCAGGATCTTGCCTTCGCCTGCACGCATGATCTTCGAGAGGACGGACACGGGGGTTGGTCTCCTTGCCGGTCGGGCCTGGGACGGTCGGTTACCACTTGGCTTACTGAGCAACGGCCATCGTATGCGAGGACCCCGCCACGCCGGGAGGCCTGCCATCGCGAGGACCGTCGCTCCTTCTCGCTCTGCTTCAAATCCGCTTCACAGGGGACAACGGCCGAGCCGCGGCGATGGTGCCGCAAGCCGCCGACGAATTGCGCGAATTGTGATCGCCCGCTCACGCAGGGCAAAAGGATGGCGGTCCACGGCCCGACCCGAGCAGAATCGGCCGATGGAACCCGTCACACTGGCCACCGACCGCCTCGTTCTGCGCACGGTGGGCCCGCAGGACACCGACGCGGTGTACGCCGCCGTGCAGGACCCGGACATCCAGCGCTGGACCACCATCCCCTCGCCCTACCTCCCGGAACACGCGCGTGCCTTCACCGAGCAGACGGTCCCCGAGGGCTGGGCCGACGCCTCGATGTGCACCTTCGGCGTGTTCCTGCCCGGCGGCGAACTGGCCGGCATGCTCGCCCTGACCATGCGCTCCCTGGGCATGACGGAGATCGGCTACTGGGCGGCGAAGGAACACCGCGGCCACGGCTACCTCACCGAGGCCACCGTCGCCGCCACTCGCTGGGCCTTCACCCACCTGTCCGTCGACCGCGTCGAATGGCGGGCGGAGGTCGGCAACCACGCCTCCCGCGCGGTGGCGCACCGGGCGGGCTTCACCGTCGAGGGCACCCTGCGCTCCGCGCTCAACAACAAGGGCGTACGCCGGGACTGCTGGGTGGGCTCCCTGCTCCCCTCGGACCTCGGCCTGCCCTCGACAGCGCCCTACTTGCCGGCGCCCGCACAGCCCGAATAGCCGCGAGCAGCCGCGAGCAGCCGCGAGCAGCTGGAGCACCCCACCCCGCTCGGCGAGAATCCCCAGCTCACTCCCGCCCTGTCAGTCCCCACCCCTATCGTGCCGGACATGACCACCCCGCGCCCCACCGCAGAGCCGACCGCAGAGCTCACCGCAGACGAGGCCCGCCGCATCACCCTCCGCGCCCAGGGCCTCCTCGGCGCGGCGCCGTACGCCCGCCGCACGCAACCCGGCGCGGCCGTCCGCGGTGTTCTCCGCCACCTCGGCGCGGTCCAGCTCGACACCATCTCCGTCCTGGCCCGCTCGCACGAGCTCATCCCCTACGCCCGCCTCGGCGCGGTCGGCCGCACGGCTGTCGAGCAGGCCTACTGGACGGACTCGCACTCGTTCGAGTACTGGTCGCACGCCGCGTGCATCCTCCCCGTCGAGGAGTGGCCCCACTTCGCCTTCCGCCGCCGCGCCTACCGCAACCGCCCGCACTGGAACCACGAGCTGCCCGACGGCGCCTACGACCAGGTCATCAAGCAGCTCCGCACCGACGGTCCCCTGACCGCGACGGAGCTGGGCGGTGCGAAGAAGACGAACGACTGGTGGGACTGGTCCGGCACCAAGGTCGCCGTCGAGCGCGCGCTGATGTACGGCGAGGTGGTCTGCGTGACCCGCCGCGGCTGGAAGCGCGTCTACGACCTGGCCGAGCGCGTGATCCCGGCGGAGCTGCTGCACGACGAGCTGGACGACACGGAGTGCGTGCGCCGCCTGGTCCGCCAGGCCGGCGAGGCGCTCGGCGTGGGGACGCGCGCGGACATCGCCGACTACCACCGGCTCAAGGGCGAGCAGGTGGACGCGGTGATCGCCGACTCGGGCCTGGTGCCGGTGACGGTGGAGGGCTGGGGCCGCCCCGCCTGGGCCGATCCGGCGGCCCTGCGGACCCCGCCGCGCGGCAGGCACCGCACCACGCTGCTGTCCCCGTTCGACTCCCTGGTCTGGGAGCGGGCGCGCACGGAGCGGATCTTCGGTTTCACGCACCGCCTGGAGGCCTATGTCCCCCGGCCCAAGCGGATCCACGGCTACTTCGCGATGCCCGTCCTGGCCGGTGGCCGCCTCGTGGGCCGTGTCGACCCGGCGCGCGAGGGCCGCACGCTGGTCGCCAAGCAGGTCGGCGTGGACGGGAGGAAGGCCGTCCCGGCCGTCGCCCAGGCCCTGGTCGAGGCGGCCTCCTGGGTCGATTGCACGGACGTACGCGTGGAGCGCGTCGAGGCCCCGGAGCTGCGTGAGCCGCTGGTCGCCGAACTGGCCCGGCTGACGGCCTGACGCTCAGCGGATCTCGAGGATCTTCTCCCGCATCGCGTAGACCACGGCCTCCATCCGGGAGTGCAGCTGAAGCTTCTCCAGGATGTTGCGCACGTGGTTCTTCACGGTGTTCTCAGAGATGAACAGTTCCTTGGCGATGTCGCGGTTGTTCATCCCGGTGGCGACGAGCTTGAGCACTTCCAGCTCACGGTCCGTCAGCCGCGGCGCGGGCACCAGCCGGCGCTCGTCGGTGCGCTGGATCATCGACTTGAACTCGGTGAGCAGCTTGGAGGCCATGGAGGGGCTGATCTGCGACTGGCCGTCGGCCACCGCGCGAATGGCGGTGGCCACCTCGTCGGTGGAGATCTCCTTGAGCAGATAGCCGGTCGCGCCCGCCTTGATCGCGTCGTAGAGGTCGGCCTCCTCGTCGCTGATCGTCAGCATGATGATCTTCGCGCTGGGAGCGACCTCCTTGATGGAGGTACACGCCTCGATGCCGCCGCGCTTGGGCATGCGTACGTCCATGAGCACGATGTCGGGCAGCAGGTCGGCGGCCTTCTCCACGGCCTCGGCGCCGTCCCCGGCCTCGCCGACGACCTGGATGTCCTCCTCGGCGGCGAGCACGATCTCCAGACCACGGCGGAACAGGGCATGGTCGTCCACGACCAGGACTCTGATCGGCTCGCTGCGTGCGGAGCCGGCTGCGCCCGGGCTCATGCCGACGCCGTCATCGGCGTCCCCGTCCCGCATCGGTCCGAAGGTGTCCGCCATCGTTCCTCCCCCTGAAGGCTGTGGCCTGTGGTCCTGTGCCATCGCCAACCCAAGGCAACGACCCACCGGTTGAGCCGTTGCGGCCATGATTCCATGCCTCGGCGACCACACGGTGACGCAGCGGTGGGCGAAGGGGCGCACGCCGGTGCCCCTGGGGGCGCACGCAGCGCTCCAGGGGCACCGGCCCGGCTGTCGTACGGAGGGTCAACCGCCCAGCGAACCGCCCGCGTCCAGGGAGGACGCCTCGGTGACCATCGTGTCGGTCCTGAGGTGGATCACGCCGTAGTCGTAGGCGTGGCGCCGGTAGACGACGGCGGGCTCCTTCGTCTCGGAGTCGACGAAGAGGTAGAAGTCGTGGCCGACCAGTTCCATCTCGTAGAGGGCCTGGTCGAGGGTCATGGGGGCGGCGACGTGGGTCTTCTCGCGTACGACGAGGGGGCCGTCGCCCTGCACCTCGAGCGAGCCGATCTTCTTGGTGGGCACGCTGTCCGACTCTTCCGCCGGGACGGGATGGCCGTTCCCGTTGAGCGTCGCGACACCCGGGACGTGGTCGGGGACCTCCGCCGCGCTGATCCGCTTGGCTCCGCGGCGGGTGAACCTCTTGTCGTGCTGCTTGCGCAGCCGGGCTTCCAGCTTCTCCGCCGCCAGGTCGAGTGCCGCGTACGGATCGTTGGCCGCCGCCTCCGCCCGGATCACCGGGCCGCGGGAGCGGAGCGTGATCTCCACTCGGTCGCATCGGTCGGCCTGTCGGGGGTTGGGCTCCTTGGACACCTCGACGTCGAGGCTGATCACCTTGGCATCGAGCTTCTGGATCTTGTCCAGCTTCAGCTTCTCGGCCACGTGCTTCCGGAACCGCTCGGGCACCTCGGTCTTGCGGCCCTTGACGACGATGTCCACGCAGAACTCCGTTCCCGGATCGCCCCGCTTCACCGGCGGAGCATCTCCCTTTTGCACCAGGCTCCGGTGTGCTCCGGAACCTCGGACTCGGTGACTTTCACCTCCTCCTCCCCCATGCGCAAGATCTACACCCCCTGTGCTGCGGATGATTACTCAAAACCCGCGGCACGGCATTCGCAAACGAGGGGCATGGCCTGCGGCTTTCCCTCACAACCGAACATATCTCGCCCGGCCGGATGTCGTCACCCTCTCTTGACGTGTACCTCCCTTCAGGTGAATTGACGCCTCATTACCTGCAACGACTCAAGTTCTCGATCAGTTCCGGTTTAATTCGAAAGCATCCGGAGATGCCGCGACCACCGCCGCGCAGACCACGCGACCGGCACGGTTGTCGTTGGGCATTCCCCACCTCCCGTGCGCCCGATCCGGTCTCCCTTCCGGCCCCGCGGCTTCGTGTTCCTTCCGTCCTTCCCCACCGGCCCGCCGGTACACAGGCGACACGCCGGTATCACGCACCGCTCGCGCCGCCTCACCGAGCGAGGCACCGGTCGTCATCAGATCGTCGACGAGCACCACCGGGCCCTGCGCGAGCAGCCGCCCGCCGCCGGGCACGACGCTCAGCGCGCCCTCGAGGTTGGCCAGCCGCTGCCGCGAGTCCAGCCCCGCCTGGTCGGCCACCGCCCGCCGCTGCCGCAGCACCGCGGCCACCCGGACCGGCATCCCGCCCCGGCGCAGCTCTCCGGCCGCCGCCAGCGCGATCCGCCGCGCCGGGTCGTGCCCGCGCGCCCGCACCGCCGTACGCGCCGACGGCACCGGCACCAGCAGCACGCACCCGTCCGCCATCGCCTCACCGGACACCCCGCTCGGCCGGAGCCCGGCCCGCACCGCCGCCGCCAGCGCCTCGCCCAGCGGCCGGGCCAGCGCCAGCACGCCCCGCTCCTTGTGCGCGAGCAGCAGCGCCCGCACCTCGTCCGCGTAGCGCGCCGCGGCGTGCACGGCCGGCAGGCCCGGCGGCTGCGGCACGGGCCGCACCCGGCACGGCACGGCCCCGCTCAGCGCCGTACGGCACTCGGGGCACAGCACCGCACGAGCCCGTCCGCAGCCGGCGCACTCGGCCGGCAGCACCAGGTCGGTGAGGTCCTGCCACCACCCCCGCATAGGACCACTGTGCCAAGACCACGAGGTCCCGGCCACCCCTGTGGACAACCCCCTGTGGCACCCTGTGGCGCCCTGTGGAAAACTCCCGGACTCCACCGGAGGGCTTCCGCGATCCCGCGGGATCAGCCCGGATACACCGGCGCCGTACCGCTCTTGACGAGCTTCTGCCACTGCGCCCCGGCCGGCAGCCGCACGATGCCGTCCTCACCGGAGTACGCCACCAGCGGCACCCGGTCGTCCTCGGAGGCGGCGATGTCCTCCACGCCGGACAGCGCGGCCGGCGGCGGCCCCTCCGGTATCGAGCCGTCGACCTGGGCGTACCGCATCTGCTGCACGCCACCCGCCTCGCGCCCGACCACGACGAGCCTGCTGTCGCCGGACCAGGACATGGCCTTGATCTCCTCCAGGCCGGGCGTGGCAGGGCGCAGCTCCAGCACGGACACCGCGGGCCGAGCCCCGTCGGCCCCCCTCGTGTCGTTGTCGTCCGAGCGCTGGATCCGCCCCACGAACAGCGACTGGTTGCCGTCCTTCTCCACGACGAGCGCGATCCGCACCCCGTCCGCGGCCACCCGGACCTCCCGGATGCGCCCGTCCAGCCCCGGAACGGCCACGTCCACCGGTGTGCCCCCGCCCTGCTGCAGCAGCCACAGGTGCGGATGGGCACGGTCGCGGTCGGCCACCCACAGGTCTCCGTGCGCGTCCCAGCTGGGCGTCGTCAGCCGGTCCGCGGGCGTCGCGCCGTGGCTGGTCAGCACCGCGCCGCCGAGCGAGCTGCTGGAGACCAGCGAGGCGACGTACAGGGCGCTCGCGTCGCTGCTGACGCCGGCCGCCTCCCGCTCGTCCCGTGACACGGCGGCCGCCCGCAGCGGCCGTACGCCCTGGCCCAGGGCGCCGGGGACCGGCTCGGCCTTGGTGCCGTCGGCGCCGGTGGCCAGCCGTACCAGCCGGCTCTTGTCGTCGATGAAGTACACGTAGTCGGGGTGCGCGGTCGAGCCGCGGGCGGCGACCGCGTCCGCCTGGTCGGTGGTGAGGGAGCACAGGTGCGTGTCGCCGGAGCGCAGCTCGACCTCGTTCACCGTGGGCGTGACGTACTGCAGGGTGAACAGCAGCTGCGCCGCCATCTCGTCGCACCGGGCCCGGCCGACCCGCGCGGCTTTGCCGTTGAGCGGCACGGTCAGCTTGTTCTGGTCGTCCGGGGTCAGGGCGGCCGTGCCGCGCGCCAGGTCCGTACCCGTGGGGAAGCTGGAGCGGACCACCGGCCGCAGCCACGACGTGGGGCCCTGCAGCACCGAGCGCACGACCTGCGTCATCGGATCCACCCGCTCGCGCACGTAGACCGGGTCGGCGACAGCCGTGGTCTCCCCGTTCGCGGCGGCCACGTTCGACGCGAAGTAGTACTTGTTGACGGACATGTAGTTGCGCTGGAAGTCCGACTTGCCCATCACGACGCCCTGCGGCAGCCCGTCGATGCGCCACTGCTGCGTCGTGTCGTCCCGCGTCAGATGCACCGTCTGCCGGTAGGGCCCGTCAGTGGGCCGGTACGACTGCTGCGCGTCCACCGTCGCGACCCGGGTGCCGCTCAGCGTGAAGGCGGCGTCGTCGGCGTCCTCCCGGCTGGCGGAGCGGGCGGCCTGCATGCTCGGCCCGTCCTGAAGCACCGTGATCGCCCGCCCCGGCTGCCAGGCCCGCGCAGCCCCCGGCGTCAGATACTGCCGTGCCGTCGCATAACCGGGATCGTCACTGGTCAGCGCTTCCAGGAAACCCTGCAGGATGTCCGCCGGCGGTGCGCCCTCCGCGGGCGGCATCGCGAACACCCGCACCTGGGAGTCCGGTCGCGGCGTGGACTCCACGCCCCGCAGATCCCCGCTGTCGGGCATCGACGCACACCCCGCCAGCAGTACGACACCACAGGCGGCGTACGCCATCGCGCGCGCCGGCGTGCGCCGGGCGCCCCCCTCGCGGTCAGCGCCCACGGAAGGCCTCCCCTTGTGTGTCCGAGTCGTCGGGCCGGGCCACGGCGGCGTCCGCCCGGCCCTGGGCGGGCTCCCCACCCGCCGCGCCGTCCTGGCGGGGCGTCGCGCCACCGGGCCGGGGCACCACGCGCGCGCCGTTGCCGGGCAGCGCCGTCGGGTCGGCGGTGGCCGCGGACCCGGCCGGCCGCGGCGGCAACTGCGCCCGGCACGGCAGCCCGGGCCGCTGCTCGCCGGCCGGCTGGGCCGGCACGGTGGCCGACTTCTCCGTGTCCTGTCGCGCCTGCCCGGCGCCGTTCAGCCCGCGGTTGCGCCGCGAGTCCTTGGGCTCCAGCGGTATCGGAGAGCCCCGCAGCGGCTCGTCGGCGGTCCTGGGCAGCGTCAGCCGGAACTGCGAGCCGCCGCCCGGCTCACCCCACGCCTGCAGCCAGCCGCCGTGCAGCCGCGCGTCCTCCAGGGCGATGGACAGCCCGAGGCCCGTACCGCCCGTCGTACGCGCGCGTGCCGGGTCGGCGCGCCAGAAGCGGCTGAACACGCGGGTCGCCTCACCGGGCTTGAGCCCGACGCCGTAGTCGCGCACCGCGACCGCGACCGCTCCGCCCGCCGCGGCCAGCTTGACCACCACGTCCTTGCCCTCGCCGTGCTCGACCGCGTTGACGACGAGGTTGCGCAGCACGCGCTCCACGCGCCGGGCATCGGCCTCGGCGACCACGGGCTGCTGGTCGCCGACCACCCGGATGTGCGTGCCCTTGCGCTCGGCGAGCGGCTCGGCCCCGCTGACCACGCGCCGCACCACCTCGCGCAGGTCGATCGGCTCCGCCTCCAGCGCCGCGGCGCCCGCGTCGAAGCGGCTGATCTCCAGCAGGTCGGCGAGCAGCGACTCGAACCGGTCGAGCTGGTCGGCGAGCAGTTCCGCCGACCGCGCGGTCACCGGGTCGAAGTCCTCGCGCGCCTCATGGATGACGTCGGCGGCCATCCGCACGGTCGTCAGCGGCGTACGCAGCTCGTGCGAGACGTCGGAGACGAACCGGCGCTGCATCCGCGACAGGTCCTCCAGCTGGCTGATCTTCTGCTGGAGGTTCTGCGCCATCTTGTTGAAGGCCTCACCGAGTCGCGCGATGTCGTCCTCGCCGGTGACCTTCATGCGTTCCTGCAGCCGCCCGGCCGACAGCCGCTCGGCGATCCCGGCCGCCATCCGCACCGGTGTGACGACCTGCCGCACCACGAGCCACGCGATCGCCCCGAGCAGGACGACGACGAACAGCCCGGCGGTCGCCAGCGTGCCCTTGACCAGGCTGAGCGACTTCTCCTCCTGCGTGAGCGGGAAGAGGTAGTACAGCTGGTACGGGTCGCTGTTGGGGTCGTTGACCTGCTTGCCGATGACCAGCGCCGGCTGTGAGGGGCGGCCGTTGCTGTAGATGATCCGGGTGTAGCTCTGCGCCGCGCCGGTGCTGGAGTCGACCCGCTCGCGCAGGGCGACCGGGACGCTCTCCGACGGGCTGACGAACCCGGACGCGCGCGGGCCGAGGCCGCCCGCGCTGCCGGCGCCCGCGGGCAGCGTGACCACGTCGAAGGCGCCCTGGCCGCCGCTGGCGAGGGACGAGACGAGGTTGCTCATCCACTCGATGACGTTCTGCGAGGGACGCGTGTCGACCCCTGTGCCGTCGTCGGTGCCCGCAGCCGCCTCGTCGGCCTTCTGCTTGGCCACGGCGAACCCGCCCGCGGCCTGGCTCTGCGAGGCCTTCACCTTCGCCTCCAGCAGGCCGTTGCGCACCTGCCCGATGACGACGAAGCCGAGCAGCAGCACCACGCCGAGCGACATCAGCAGCGTGGTGGCGACGACCTTGAGCTGGATGTTGCGCCGCCACAGCCGCATCACCGGCAGCAGCGGACGGCGTATCCAGCGCATGAAAAGGCGGACCACGGGGCTGCCGTGCACCCCGCCCTGCAGAAGCCCGCCCTCCACCAGCCGGGCCCAACGCGAGCCGAGGAGCTTTCGGCCGACAGGCCGCCCGGCGCGGACCCCGGACCGGCCGGGAGCCGAGGCGGCACTGTCCCTGGACATGTCAGCTCGGCCCGGCCTTGTAACCGACACCACGGACGGTCACCACGATCTCCGGCTTCTCCGGGTCCTTCTCGACCTTGGAGCGCAGCCGCTGCACATGCACGTTGACCAGGCGGGTGTCCGCCGCGTGGCGGTAGCCCCACACCTGCTCCAGCAGCACCTCACGGGTGAACACCTGCCACGGTTTGCGGGCCAGCGCGACCAGCAGGTCGAACTCCAGCGGGGTCAGCGCGATCGACTGCCCGTCCCGCTTCACGGAGTGCCCGGCCACGTCGATGACCAGGTCCCCGATGGCCAGCTGCTCCGGGGCCGGCTCCTCGGACCTGCGCAGGCGAGCCCGGATCCGGGCCACCAGCTCCTTGGGCTTGAACGGCTTGACGATGTAGTCGTCAGCACCCGACTCCAGACCCACCACGACGTCGACGGTGTCGCTCTTGGCCGTGAGCATCACGATCGGCACCCCGGACTCCGCCCTGATCAGACGGCACACCTCGATACCGTCCCGACCAGGCAGCATCAGGTCCAGCAGCACCAGGTCGGGCTTGGCCTCCCGGAACGCAGCCAGCGCCTTGTCGCCGTCGGCTACGAAAGACGGCTCAAAACCCTCACCACGCAGCACAATGCCGAGCATCTCGGCCAGTGCGGTGTCGTCGTCGACGACAAGGACTCGTCCCTTCATAAACGACATCATCCCATTCTCGTAACAGTGACCGGGGCGCCTGGTGAGGCACGTCACTGGCCCGTGACGATAGTCGTACTCACCGGTCACTGTCTGCCCACGGCCTTCGCGGGCGCGAGCACCGCACCGGCCGCTGCCTACCCGGCGGCCCCCTCCCGGGACCGCGCGCACAGCTCCGCGAGCCCCTTGCCCGTCACCGGCGACAGCGCGCCCCCTTCCGTGACGATCGCCGTGATCAGCTCCGGCGGCGTCACATCGAACGCCGGGTTGTACGCCTGCGTGCCCAGCGGCGCCACCGGCACCCCGCCGCCCGGACCGCTCGCCTGCACCTGCGGCACCTGAATCTCCGTGACCTCGAACCCGGCACGCTGCTCCACCTCGATGGCCGCCCCGTCCGGGGTGTCCAGGTCCACGGTCGTCACCGGCGCGACCACGATGAACGGCACGTGGTGGTAGCGGGCGAGCACCGCGAGCGGATAACTGCCCACCTTGTTCGCCACCGACCCGTCGGCCGCGATCCGGTCCGCCCCGACGAGCACCGCGTCCACCTCACCGGCCGCGAACAGCGACCCCGCCGCGTTGTCCGTGAGCAGCGTGTACGCCATGCCGTGCCGGGCCGCCTCGTACGCCGTGAGCCGCGCCCCCTGCAGCAGCGGCCGCGTCTCGTCCACCCACAGGCGCCGCAGCCGCCCCGCCCGGTGCGCCGCGAGCGCCACCGCGAACGCGGTGCCCTCACCGCCGGACACCAGCGCCCCGGTGTTGCAGTGCGTGAGGATCCGGTGCCCCCCGGCGGGCAGCAGCTCCTCGAGCAGCGCCGTCCCGTGCTCGGCCATGCGGACGCTGGCCTCGGCGTCCTCCCGGTGCAGCGTCCGCGCCGCGGCCAGCGCCGCCTGCGCGGCCTGCCCCGGCGTGGCGCCCTTCTCGCACGCCGTCCGGTGCGCCTCGACAGCGCGGCGCACTCCGACCGACAGGTTCACCGCCGTCGGCCGGGCCCCGGCCAGCGCGGTAGCGGCCTCGTCCACGTCGAACCCGCGCGCGGCGGCGAGCGCGACCCCGTACGCCCCCGCGACGCCCAGCAGCGGCGCCCCGCGCACGGCGAGCGAACGGATCGCCTCCACCAGCGCGGACGCGTCCGTGCAGACCAGTTCGACTTCCTCGGTCGGCAGCCTCGTCTGGTCCAGCAGGACCAGAACGGGTCCTTCGGGCGGCTCCTCCCAGCGGATCGCGGGGATCCCGGTGAGCTGCCTGTCCTCGTCGGCGTGCGCGTACTGATCAGCCATGCCGTCAGTCTTCCCCGTATCCGGCGGACAATTGAAGATGCGCGGGCCCGACCTCGGCCGGTACCCGGATGACCACCCCATGGCACGATGGCTGCCAACCTGCCGCCGCGACCCGCGGACGGGCACCGTGAAGGAGCGACGATGAACGACACTCCGGGCTGGGCCTCGCCCGGATCCGCCCCGTCCGACGGGCACGAGCCCGGCGCGTCCCGCCCCGCCGAGCCGGAACAGCCCGCCGACCAGCCGGTTCAGGACCCGCAGAGCCCCGGCGCGAAGTGGTCCAAGGTGCAGCCCCCCGCAGGCCAGTGGTCGGCGCCGACCGGCCCGCAGAGCCCCGGCCAGGCCCCGCCGCCCCCGCCGCCGGGCCCCGGCTGGGGCACCCCGCCCCCGCCCGGCCCCGGCGGCCACGCGGGCCCCGGCGGCCCGGCCGGAGGCAACGGAGCTCCCGGCCGATACGGCTACGGCGGCCCCGGCGGTTACGGCTACGGCGCCCCCGGCCCCTGGGGCGCCGGCTGGGGCGGCCCCCCGCCCGCGGCCAAGCCCGGCGTGATCCCGCTGCGCCCGCTCGGCGTCGGGGAGATTCTCGACGGCGCGGTGTCCACCATGCGCACCTACTGGCGCACGGTGCTCGGCATCACGCTGTCCGTCGCCGTCGTCACCCAGGTCCTCTCTGTCCTCCTGCAGGGCCTCGCCCTCGACACCACGGGCAGCGACACCCTCGACGACCCCCACGCCAGCCTCAGCGAGGTGAGCCGTGCCCTGGGCGACTCGTTGCTCAACTCGGCGGTCATCTTCCTGATCTCCCTGATCGGCACGGTCACGGCGACCGCCCTGCTCACCACGGTGACCAGCCGGGCCGTGCTCGGCCGCCCGGTGACCTTCACCGAGGCCTGGCGCGACGCCCGCACCCAGCTGGCCAGGCTCTTCGGCCTGATCGGACTGCTGATCCTCATCGGTGCCGTCATCGCCGGCGTGGGCGTCGCCCCCGGCGTCCTCGTGGCCGTCGCCGGCAACGCCAATGCCGGACTGGGTCTCGCCGCCCTCGGCGGCTTCGCCGCGTTCGTCGTCGTCCTGTGGCTGATGATCCGCTTCTCCCTGGCTTCCCCGGCCCTGATGCTGGAGAAGCAGGGCATCCGCAAGTCGATGGGCCGCTCCGCCAAGCTCGTCCGCGGCTCCTGGTGGCGGGTCTTCGGCATCCAGCTGCTCGCCGGGATCATCGCGAACATCGTCGCGGCGCTCGTCGTCCTCCCCTTCACCTTCATCGCCGCCGCCGCGAACGGGGGCGGCGTCTCCGGCCTCATGGACGGTGAACGCGGCTGGACGTTCCTCATCATCAGCGGCATCGGCTCGGTGATCGGCGCCATGATCACCTTCCCGATCAGCGCCGGCGTGACCGTGCTGCTCTACATCGACCAGCGCATCCGCCGCGAGGCCCTCGACCTCGAACTCGCCCGCGCCGCCGGCCTCCCGGACCACAGCACCGGCCCGGCCGGCAGCACGACGAGGAGCTGATGCCGTGAGCCTGACGGGGGGAATCGTCACGGCGGCAACGGCACCGCCGCACACCGCCGGCATCGCCGCGGCGGCCTGGCCGCACACCACCGGCACGGCCGCGGCGACGCTGGCCCACGCGGCGGACACGACCGGCACGACGCCGGCACGCGCCGCCGACACCGCCGCGACCGCACTGGCCCATGCCACCGACACCGCCGTCCACGCACTGCTGCGCCTGCACGGCACAGCCGCGTTCACGCGCGCGGGCTCAGACGGGGAGCCCCCGGTGACCACACCGCGCGACCCCGCGCGGGAGGCCGCCCGCCGTGAACTGTCCAAGCGGATGTACCACCAGGACGACCCCGGCCCGCTCCAGCGCGCCCTGAACGCCTTCTGGGACTGGCTGGACCGCCTCTTCAGCGCCGCCACCACCGCGACCCCCGGCGGCACCGTCGGCCTCGTCGTCATCGTCGTCGCCGTCCTCGCGGTCCTCGCCGCCCTCTGGTGGCGCCTGGGGTCGCCGCGCCGCCCCCCCACCTCCGCCGCCGCCCTGTTCGACGACCGCCCCCGCAGCGCCGCCGAACACCGCGCGACCGCCGACGCACACGCCGCCCAGGGCCACTGGAACCAGGCCGTCCAGGAACGCATGCGCGCCATCGTCCGCGCCCTGGAAGAGCGCGCCCTGCTCGACGTACGCCCCGGCCGCACCGCCGACGAGGCCGCCGCCGAGGCGGGCCGCGCCCTGCCCGCGCACCTGGACCGACTGCGCGCCGCCGCCCACGAGTTCGACGACGTCACATACGGCGGCCGCAGCGCGAGCGAGCAGTCGTACCACCGCCTCGCCGAACTCGACCGCGACCTGGACCGCACCAAACCCCACCTCGCGGCCAGCACCGCCGGCACAACCCCCGACGACCGCCAGGGAGCCGCCGGATGACCACCGAGGCCACGCTCCCCGCCACCTCGGCCTCGCCCACCACCCGTCAGGTCCTCACCCGCGCCCGAGGCATCACCCTCGCGCTCGTCGTGCTCCTGGCGGCGGCCGTCGCGATCGCCCTGGTCCGCTCCACCACCCGGCACGGCTCCCTGGACCCGCGGTCCGCCGACCCCTCCGGCAGCCGCGCCGTCGCCCAACTCCTCGCCGGCCACGGCGTGCACACGCGCGTGGTCACCACCCTGGACCAGGCCCGCACCGCCGCCGGCCCCGACACCACCCTCCTGATCGCCGTCCCCGACCTGCTGACGCCCGGTCAGCAACGGCAACTGCGCACCGCCACCGCCGAATCGGGCGGCCGTACCGTCCTCGTCGCCGGCCGCACCTCCGTCGAACGGCTCGCCCCGGGCGTCACCGCCGACTCCGTCACCAGCGCCGACTCCCTCCTCGAACCCGGCTGCGCCCTGCCCGCCGCCCGGCGCGCGGGCACCGCCGACACCGGCGGCATCCGCTACAGCACCACCCACGTCGACGCCGACGAGTGCTACCCCAGCGACGGCCTGGCCACCCTCGTACGCGTCCCGGACGCCACCGGACGCGGCGACACCGTCCTCCTCGGCGCGCCCGACATCCTCGTCAACGACCACCTCGACGAGCAGGGCAACGCCTCGCTCGCCCTCCAACTCCTCGGCTCCCGACCCCATCTCGTCTGGTACCTCCCCTCGCTCGCCGACACCTCGGCCACCACACCCGGCGACCAGAAGCCCTTCGTCGACCTGCTCCCCTCCGGCTGGCTCTGGGGCACCCTGCAACTCTTCGTCGCGGCAGCCCTCGCCGCCCTGTGGCGGTCCCGTCGGCTCGGCCCGCTCGTCCCCGAAAAACTCCCCGTCGCGATCCGCGCCTCCGAAACCGCCGAAGGCCGCGCCCGCCTCTACCGCAAGGCGAACGCCCGCGACCGCGCCGCCGCCGCTCTACGCTCCACCACACGCACCCGACTCGCCCCCCTCGTCGGCGTGCCCACCACCCAGGCGCACACGCCCGAAACCCTGCTCCCGGCCCTGTCCGCCCGCCTGCACGGCGACGGACAACAAGCCCTGCACACCCTCCTCTTCGGGCCGTCTCCCAGCGACGACGCAGCCCTGATCACACTCACCGACCGACTCGACGCCCTCGAAAGAGAGGTACGCCGTCCATGATGGACCCGACCACTGACAACGCCGGGCAGACCGGACAGCCGGGCGACCCCCGCGCCGCCCTCGAAGCCCTGCGCGCCGAGATCGCCAAGGCCGTGGTCGGTCAGGACCCCGCCGTGACCGGCCTCGTCGTCGCACTGCTGTGCCGCGGCCACGTCCTGCTCGAAGGCGTCCCCGGCGTCGCCAAGACCCTCCTCGTCCGCGCCCTCGCCGCGGCCCTCGAACTCGACACCAAACGCGTGCAGTTCACCCCCGACCTGATGCCCGGCGACATCACCGGCTCCCTGGTCTACGACGCCCGCACCGCCGAGTTCTCCTTCCAGCCCGGCCCGGTCTTCACCAACCTCCTCCTCGCCGACGAGATCAACCGCACGCCCCCGAAGACCCAGTCCTCCCTGCTGGAGGCCATGGAGGAACGCCAGGTCACCGTCGACGGCACGCCCCGCGCGCTCCCCGACCCCTTCCTCGTAGCCGCCACCCAGAACCCCGTCGAGTACGAGGGCACCTACCCCCTCCCCGAGGCCCAGCTGGACCGCTTCCTCCTCAAGCTCACGGTCCCGCTGCCCTCCCGCCAGGACGAGATCGACGTCCTCACCCGCCACGCCTCCGGTTTCAACCCGCGCGACCTGCGCGCCGCCGGCGTACGCCCCGTCGCGAACGCCGCCGACCTGGAAGCCGCCCGCGCCGCCGTCGCCAAGACGACCGTCTCCCCCGAGATCGCCGCGTACGTCGTCGACATCTGCCGCGCCACCCGCGAGTCGCCCTCCCTCACCCTGGGCGTCTCCCCCCGCGGCGCCACCGCCCTGCTGTCCACGGCACGCGCCTGGGCCTGGCTGACCGGCCGCGACTACGTCATCCCCGACGACGTGAAGGCCCTCGCCCTGCCCACCCTGCGCCACCGCGTCCAGCTGCGCCCGGAGGCCGAGATGGAGGGCGTGACCGCCGACTCCGTCATCACCGCGATCCTCACCCACGTCCCCGTCCCGCGCTGATGGCACTCACCGGACGCGCCGCGCTCCTCGCGGCACTCGGCTCCCTCCCCGTCGGCATCCTGGAACCCGGCTGGACGGGCATCCTCGCGGTCAACGGCACCCTGGCCCTGGCATGCGCCTGCGACTACGCCCTCGCCGCCCCCGTGCGCCGCCTCGGCCTCACCCGCTCGGGCGACACCTCGGTACGTCTGGGTGACGCCGCCGACGTCACCCTGACGGTCACCAATCCCACGGACCGTCCGCTCCGCGCCCACCTGCGCGACGCATGGCCGCCCAGCAGCTGGCGCACCGGCACGGAGATCGAAGCGTCCCGCCACCATCTGACGGTCCCGGCGGGCGAACGCCGCCGCGTCACCACACGCCTGCGCCCCACCCGCCGCGGCGACCGCCGGGCCGACCGCGTCACCATCCGCTCCTACGGCCCCCTCGGCCTGTTCTCCCGCCAGGGCACCCACAAGGTCCCCTGGACGGTCCGCGTCCTGCCGCCCTTCACCAGCCGCAAGCACCTGCCGTCGAAACTGGCCCGCCTGCGCGAACTGGACGGCCGCACCAGCGTGCTGCAACGCGGCGAAGGAACGGAGTTCGACAGCCTCCGCGAGTACGTCCCCGGCGACGACACCCGCTCCATCGACTGGCGTGCCACCGCCCGCCAGACCACGGTCGCCGTGCGCACCTGGCGTCCCGAACGCGACCGTCACATCCTTCTGGTCCTGGACACCGGCCGCACCTCGGCCGGCCGCGTCGGCGACGCCCCGCGCCTCGACGCCTCCATGGACGCCGCTCTCCTCCTGGCCGCCCTCGCCTCCCGCGCCGGCGACCGCGTGGACCTGCTCGCCTACGACCGCCGCGTCCGCGCCCTCGTCCAGGGCCGCACAGCCGGCGACCTCCTGCCGTCCCTGGTCAACGCCATGGCGACGCTCGAACCGGAACTCGTCGAAACTGACGCCCGCGGCCTGACCGCCACGGCCCTGCGTACGGCTCCTCGTCGCTCCCTCGTCGTCCTGCTGACGACGCTGGACGCGGGCCCCGTGGAGGAAGGGCTCCTCCCCGTCCTCCCGCAACTGACCCAGCGTCATACGGTTCTGGTCGCCTCGGTGTCCGATCCGCACATCGCCCGGATGGCTGCGGCCCGCGGCACCACCGACGCGGTCTACGAGGCCGCGGCAGCCGCCCAGGCCCAGGCAGAACGCAACCGCACAGCGGAAAAGCTCCGCCGCCAAGGCGTTACGGTCGTCGACGCGACGCCCGACGAATTGCCGCCGGCGCTCGCGGACGCGTATCTGGCGTTGAAGGCAGCGGGCCGACTCTGATGCCGGCCCTCGCTCCCCTCCGGGGGAGCGAAAAGGCCTGGAAACGCAGAAAACCCCGCACCATAAGGTGCGGGGTTTTCTTCAAGAATTGTTCGGCGGCGTCCTACTCTCCCACAGGGTCCCCCCTGCAGTACCATCGGCGCTGTAAGGCTTAGCTTCCGGGTTCGGAATGTAACCGGGCGTTTCCCCTACGCTATGACCACCGAAACACTATGAAACTGTCGAACAATGCCGCACCACGCTCTGTGAAACGTGGGGCCGTTCGTGGTTTCAGAACCAACACAGTGGACGCGAGCAACTGAGGACAAGCCCTCGGCCTATTAGTACCGGTCAACTCCACACGTTACCGTGCTTCCATATCCGGCCTATCAACCCAGTCGTCTACTGGGAGCCTTACCCTCTCAAGGAGGTGGGAATACTCATCTCGAAGCAGGCTTCCCGCTTAGATGCTTTCAGCGGTTATCCCTCCCGAACGTAGCCAACCAGCCATGCCCTTGGCAGAACAACTGGCACACCAGAGGTTCGTCCGTCCCGGTCCTCTCGTACTAGGGACAGCCCTTCTCAATATTCCTACGCGCACAGCGGATAGGGACCGAACTGTCTCACGACGTTCTAAACCCAGCTCGCGTACCGCTTTAATGGGCGAACAGCCCAACCCTTGGGACCGACTCCAGCCCCAGGATGCGACGAGCCGACATCGAGGTGCCAAACCATCCCGTCGATATGGACTCTTGGGGAAGATCAGCCTGTTATCCCCGGGGTACCTTTTATCCGTTGAGCGACGGCGCTTCCACAAGCCACCGCCGGATCACTAGTCCCGACTTTCGTCCCTGCTCGACCCGTCGGTCTCACAGTCAAGCTCCCTTGTGCACTTACACTCAACACCTGATTGCCAACCAGGCTGAGGGAACCTTTGGGCGCCTCCGTTACTCTTTAGGAGGCAACCGCCCCAGTTAAACTACCCATCAGACACTGTCCCTGATCCGGATCACGGACCCAGGTTAGACATCCAGCACGACCAGACTGGTATTTCAACGACGACTCCACCCATACTGGCGTATGAGCTTCAAAGTCTCCCAGCTATCCTACACAAGCCGAACCGAACACCAATATCAAACTGTAGTAAAGGTCCCGGGGTCTTTCCGTCCTGCTGCGCGAAACGAGCATCTTTACTCGTAGTGCAATTTCACCGGGCCTATGGTTGAGACAGTCGAGAAGTCGTTACGCCATTCGTGCAGGTCGGAACTTACCCGACAAGGAATTTCGCTACCTTAGGATGGTTATAGTTACCACCGCCGTTTACTGGCGCTTAAGTTCTCAGCTTCGCCACCCCGAAGAGTGACTAACCGGTCCCCTTAACGTTCCAGCACCGGGCAGGCGTCAGTCCGTATACATCGCCTTACGGCTTCGCACGGACCTGTGTTTTTAGTAAACAGTCGCTTCTCGCTGGTCTCTGCGGCCACCCCCAGCTCGAGGAGCAAGTCCTCTCACCAAGCGTGGCCCCCCTTCTCCCGAAGTTACGGGGGCATTTTGCCGAGTTCCTTAACCATAGTTCACCCGAACGCCTCGGTATTCTCTACCTGACCACCTGAGTCGGTTTAGGGTACGGGCCGCCATGAAACTCGCTAGAGGCTTTTCTCGACAGCATAGGATCATCCACTTCACCACAATCGGCTCGGCATCAGGTCTCAGCC